>CP076021.1:1302500-1598325 GCA_018622495.1 Mycoplasmatota bacterium | reverse complement strand
AACTATTGAAGAATGTCCAGTATGTGGCTCTCATGATATTGCAACATTCTCAAGAGTTATTGGTTATGTCCGTATGATAGCAAGACAAAATATTAGTGTTGATAAAGATGGTTATTATAAGGGTACTTATAATTTCTGGAGTAAAGCGAGAAGACTTGATTGGGCTCAAAGACGTCGTTTCCAAAATAATGATGCATTATCAAAAGAAGAATAATATAAATACGATTCTGTAATAGAAATTAAATGATAAAATCCTTTAAAGTTAAAACTTTAAAGGACTTTATTTTATAGCATAACAAGAAAGTGTGAAAAAAATGATTAGATATTATAATAAACTGATATTATCTTTATCAGAAATTGAAGGGCATCCATCATTATTAATTCATGGGTTAACTGGATGTATGTTTCATTGTTTTAAATGTTTTAATTACGAAGAACTTATTGAAAAAAAACACGAATCGTATTACACCATTAAAGATCTTTTAAATTATATTGTGAAACAACAAGACCTTTTTGAATACATTTTATTTAGTGGTGGAGAATTTATGCTTGCACCCATAGAAGATTTAATAGAAGACTTAACAAAAATAAAAGCAGATGTCGATAAAAAAATTATTATTTATACGACTGGAATAGCACTTGATAAGATGAAGACTTTAACTGATTTAAACCTAGTAGATGGATATCATATTGATATGAAATTACCATATCACCTTTTATCATCAGATGATAAAGACCTCATTGAAATGACAATGGGCATAAAGGTCAAAGATTTAACGCTTATTAATCAATTGATAGATTCAATTAAATTTGTTGTAAAAAATGACCAAGGATTAAGTCAAATTAGAAGTGTGAAATACCCCTTCTTAGATGAAAGTGCATTTATGGAGTGCAAATCATTTATTAATAGCCTTAATGATTTGTATAATAAAAACATAACTTATGAAGCGCATACGTTTATTTATCCAGAAGGGGATAAGGAAGAGGGATGATTTATGAACAAGAATAGCATACCAGAGTGGATACTACTCAATAATCAAATTGTTGATGAAAATGGTTTGATTAAAGATTTAGGAAAAGATAAAGAAGCAGTTCATTCTTATTTTTTAAATGAAATTAATAAGAAGACACAATTTTTTCATTCTTTAGATGAAAAATTGCATTATTTAGTTAAAAATGGATATTATGAAACAGCATTTTTAGATAAATATAAAAAAGAGGAAATCAAAGAAATATATGATTTTGCATATGCACAAAAATTTAGATTCCCAACATATATGGGAGCATTTAAGTTTTATAATGATTATGCACTTAAATCAAGAGATAAAACAGTCTTTTTAGAAAGATATGAAGATAGACTTGTCGTTAATGCGTTATATCACGCAGACGGCGATTTTGAGATGGCAATGCGCTTAATTAAAAGTTTAATGGCTCAAGATTTTACACCTGCTACACCAACGTTATTAAATACTGGGAAGAAAAAACGAGGAGAATTTGTATCTTGTTTCTTGCTTGAAGGTGGAGATTCATTAAATGATATTTCAAGAATTTCAGAGTTTTCAATGCAACTATCTAAAATTGGTGGTGGGGTTGCGATTAACTTATCAAATTTAAGAGCTAAAGGCGAAACTATTAAAGAAATACCTAATGTAAGTAAAGGTGTTGTTGGTGTTGCTAAACTCTTAGATAATAATTTTAGATATGCAGATCAAATGGGACAGCGTACTGGTGCAGGTGCTGTTTATTTAAATGTATTTCATGCAGACATCGAAGATTTCTTAAATATTAAGAAATTAAATGCTGATGATGATATTCGTGTAAAAACTTTATCAATGGGTGTAGTTATGCCTGATAAGATGATTGAACTTGCACGTGAGAATAAAGATATGTATGTATTTTATCCACATACAGTATTTAAAGAATATGGTATAAATTTTGCTGATATCTCTATAGATATGGATAAATGGTACGACATATTAGTTGAAAACCCGAATGTTAGAAAAAGAAAAATTAATCCACGTAATCTTTTAGATGCGATTGCATCGCTTCAAGGCGAAAGTGGATATCCTTATATTATGTTTGCTGACAATGTAAATAGAGCAAACCCAATGCCTAACCCAGTTAAGTTTTCTAATCTATGTACTGAAATATTACAACCAACAATTACATCTCATTATGGTGATTATGATAAACGTGATGAAGATCAAATTGGTATGGATGTTTCATGTAACTTAGCATCTGGACATATGGGCAATATGATTAAACATAATTCAATTCAAGAAACTGTAAATGCAGCGATGGATATTATGAATTCTGTTTCTAGACAAACAAATATTACTTATGTACCTGCAGTAGCGAAAGCTAATAGACTTAATCGAAGTGTTGGTTTTGGTATTATGGGACATCATGGATATATTGCTGAAAACTATATATCATATGGTAGTGAAGAAAACTTAGATTTAATTGATGTATTTTTTAATATTGTAAATTATTATTCTTTAGTTCATTCAATGAATAAAGCAAAAGAAACTGGTGAAAAATTCTTTGATTTTGAAAATACTAAATATGCTGATGGTTCTTATTTTGAAGACAGAGGACAAATTTTACCTAAAACTGATAAAGTAAAAGAGTTATTTAAAGATATTTATATGCCAACTGATGAAGATTGGAAACAAATTAAAGCAGACGTTATGAAACATGGTTTATATAATTCACATCGATTAGCGGTTGCTCCTAATGGAAGTATTGGCTATGTGATGAGTGCAACACCAAGTTTAACACCAATTAAACAATTGGTTGAAGAACGTACATATGGTAACTCTAAAACATATTTTCCAATGCCAGCTTTAGAAACAGCAGAATTTATGTATGAAACTGCATATAAGATGGATACATATAAAGTTATCGATGTTATCGCTACAGCTCAAAAGCATGTAGATCAAGGTATATCATTCGAACTTGCAATTACTTCTGAAGAAACAACAAGAGATCTTCAAAAATATTATTTATATGCACATTATCAAGGTATTAAAACACTATATTATACACGTACTTCAAAATTAAAAATTGATGAGTGCGAAGCATGTGCAGTCTAGGAGGACATGATGGCAACTAAAAAAGAAACGAAAAAGAAACAACAACCTAAAAAACCATACTTTGAACCTCCTCTTGAATTTAGTGGTGCAAACTGGAATGAAAACGAAGATCCTTATACACAATTCTTTTATGAACAAAACTTAAGTCAATTTTGGAGACCTGAAGATATTAGTTTACAACCAGACTTAAATGTTTGGCAGATCTTACCAGAAGATGTTAAGCTCGCATATGCCCGTAACTTGCTCGTATTAACGTTTTTAGATACTTATCAAGGAGATATTGGTATGCCGGTTGTCTCACGCTCATTGGACGAAAGATTCCATCAGAGAAAAGCGGTGATTAACTTCATGGCAGCCATGGAAAATGCAGTGCATGCAAAAAGTTACTCAAATATCTTTATGACATATATGTCTACTGCTGAAATTGAAGAATTGTTCAATTGGGGCGAAAAAAATGAAAACTTACAAAATATAATGAGTTTAATCGTAGGTACATATGAAGTATTAGATCGTTATAACTATTTAAGAAAATATGATCAAGAACATGTGAACTTTACAGATGATGACTTTTTAGAAGCACAATGGAAAGCAATGACAGCGAGCGTATTTTTAGAAACATGGTTATTTTATAGTGGTTTCTATTATCCATTATATTTTTATGGTCAAGGAAAACTTATGCAAGCTGGTGAAATTATTAACTTAATTTTAAGAGATGAAAGTATTCATGGCTTATATATAGGAAGATTAGCTCAAGAAATATTTGAAAAGTTTGATGATCAAAAACAAGAAGAACTAAAAGGCTGGATGTTTAATTTATTACATAAGTTATATAAAGAACAAGCTGAACTTGTAGAAACTGTTTATGATCCAGTTGAATTAACACATGATGTTAAAGTGTTTGTAAGATATAACGCAAATAAAGCGTTAATGAATTTAGGATTTGATGCCGTTTATCCATATGAAGATGTGAATCCAGTTGTATTAAATGGATTAAATACAGAAACAAAGACGATGGATAACTTCTCAATGAAAGGTAACGGTTATCAAAAAATGAAATCTGAAAGTGTAAAAGACCAAGATTTCTATTTCGAAGTACCAAAAGTTGGAGGAAAAAAATGAGTCAAGTATATATGTTAACAAAGCCAGATTGTCCAAATTGCCAAAAATTAAAAATGTTTTTAAAGTTTGCATTAAACAATAAATATGAAAATGATATTCAAATGGTTGATAAAGTTGCAAACGGTGAAGAGTTTTTAAAGATGGTTAAAAAATATAATGTGTTGACACTACCTGTATTAATTCATGAAGATGATGTATTAATTAATGTAGGTCCATCACAAACAACACAATTTTTAGAAAAATATATTGGTAAAAAATAAATATAACAGGGAACTTCACTTGAAGTTCCCTGTTATTATGTATTAAATGTTTATTAAATGGGTACTATTTAATCTTCTACTGTCAATACAAATCCAATAAATGAAGCTATGAATATTGCAGCAATTGCGATTTGAACAATTACTGCTGAAACAATATCAATTGCTAATGGATCATTCATTGCATTAATTGACATCAGCAATAATCCTATAAAAGATAAAATTGACAAGGATAGACATCCATAATATAGTTTTTTTTTCATTTTTCGACCCTCCTAACCTAAGTCTTCAAAAATAACATTTCCACCAATACCATTATCAAAAGTTGGGTCATCTTGCCAAAATCTGGTAGAATAACTAAAAAATGGTGGCATGTAAGTAACACTAATATCTCCCCAATCTATAGATCCTGCACCAGTTTGATGAACATAAAAACCTGAAAATGTTGTACCATTTAATGTGGTGACTGTTGGTGTAAACTCCAAAGTTAATTCCATTTCAAAATTAGTATACCTGGAATACATAGAATATGTACTATCATTTATATTTATGTCGTTTGGAAGTTCATACTCAACTCCTATATATTGTTCATTAACATTATAGTTGTATAAATTAGAATCACTGCCATCAATTGAAATAGTTTCATGCCCAATATGAGGACCATACGTACCACTTATTGTTGATGTAATATGAAAATAATCATAGCTGAATTCTGAGTGGATAGATGGATAAAATTGGCCATTAACTATTTCCGATTTTAATTGGACATTATCCATAAAACCAACCGTTAATATATCGGTCATTCTCTTCTTGGGTTCTTTCTTCCAAGTTAGTTTAATACGCAAGTAAAACTCTCCATAATTACCTTCATCAGCATAATATACACTATACATATCAAAAATTTTATATTCTGTATACTCATATTTAGTTTTAATTACATCATCTGATGTACCGCCAGTGCCTACAATTTCAAAATTTGCATTTTTAGATGTCACAATACTTGTTTGTTTTTCTTCTTTATCTAAAGATTTTGAAACCTCAACTCTTCTTTGAAACTCCGTGTCATTTAATATTTTATCTTTCTGTGAAACTACTAAATCATCTTCAATTATATATGTTGTTTCCACATTATATGATAATATTTCTGATGAAATAATATCTCTGGATTTAAATTTATTGAATGTTGACAAATTCATATCCAATATTTCATCTTCGCTAAATCCAAACTTTTCCAATTTATTGTAATTCAAATAAGAAATTGATACGGATTGATTATTCACTAATTTATTATCCGTAGCTAAGATAAATGAATTACTCGTTGACAAAAACAACAATACTAACATTAAAATAAAACTAATTTTTTTCTTCATTATTCCCCTCATAGTTTTTTATTAATATAATGATATCATTGAAACCTTTATAAAAACAGGGCACATATGTCCTATTCGTTAAAAATTCTATAAATTCGTTAAAAAAACTAGTGAAAAAATAAAAGTGCATAAATCTTAATATAAATGCACTCATAAAGGATGTGATTCAACATGATAATAGGATATATAAGAGTATCCACTCAAAAACAAAATCTTGAAGTGCAGTAAGATGTACTTAGCAAGTATGGCATCGATAAACTATACCAGGAGAAAGCATCAGGAAGAAATACCAATCGACCTATATTAAATGAAGTCATAGAGTATCTAAGACCTAACGATACACTTGTTATTTATGATCTATCACGGTTAAGTCGCACAGTGCATCAAGTGATGAAGCTTATTGAACACTTTCACAAAAGAATATAGGTTTTGTATCTTTAAAGGAGAATATGGACATCACTACACCAATCGGCAGAGCAATGGTAAGCATTATTGCATCATTTAATCAAATGCAAGTTGAGATACAAAACGAAAAGATTAGAGAAGGTATAGAGAACGCTAAAGCTCACGGAAAACGGATAGAAAGAAAACCTATATTAAATGACAAAGTGAAAATGATTCAAGCATTAAAGAATGAAGGTTACACGAATCAAGAAATTGCAAATTATTTTGACATCTCGAAAAGAAGTGTTATCAATTATTCAAAGTTATCTGGTTAAGGATAACTATATATTTTATGACATTTAATTATGATTATTTTAGAAATAAAGAAAAAATTCATTACAAAAATCTTATGAATTTATCTAAATAAAAAAATCCTAGTGTACTATTCAATCATTTACACTAGGATTTTATTAATTAATATTGGCAGGGATAACAGGATTTGAACCCGTACTAACGGTTTTGGAGACCGCTGTGCTACCATTGACACCATATCCCTAAACGGCAATTATAAGTATAGCAAATTATAGATGTAATTGCAATCATTGCATAAAAAAAGATGGAAATTATTTTCCATCTTCATTTTCTTTTGGTACATAGTCTTTAAATATAGGTTCTGACATTTTAGGTGTGCCATCTTCATTATTACCTTGTCTATCTCTTTGACGTTTAGCTTTTACTAACTTATGGAAGAAAATAAAATAAGTTAAAATGAATACTGCAACTGCATAAACTACGATATATTTAATTAATTCCCATTGATAAATTGTTAAATCACCATGATCAGTAATTAATCCAAGTGTAGTTACATCACTATCTGTAAATGTTTCATCTGAGAATTGTTCCGATAATTGATAATCACTTGCTTCGATTAAGAGAGTATCATCTGTATACATTGCATTGTCAGTAACAGTAGAAGTTTGTGCAATAAATAGTGCTTCACCATTTAAATCAGTATTAAACTGATAAGCATTGTCTTCATTTGTTGATCGATTTGAGTAATCTAATGTGATTCTTTCAATGGTTGACACAAGATCATCTGATGAGTCATCTTCAGTACCATTGCTATTAATTAAGTTTCCATCAACATCAAATAACATTAAGATAGGTGCGTTACTGTAAAATGATTCAGTTGATGGATCATAAACAACGCTTCCTTGATTTTGATATTCTTCATCTATCAAAATTGTATCTTCACTTGTATTGACTGTTAATTTAATAATTGGGTTTTCAACTAAAACATCATCTTCATATATTTCGATATTATTAACGAAAACCATAATACCATCATAAAACACATCACTATAAGTTGTACCAACTGCATAAATATTTAAATCAAATGATAAATCATCTGTATCAACTGCATATGTGTATAAAGGTGTTTCTTGATAGTATTCTAAAAATTGTAGTGTTGAGACACCATTTAAAAATATTTCTGTATCATTCCAATGATCTTGGATTTCTTCCACATAATATTTATTATTTCTTGCGATGTATCCAATTTGAGCAACATAGAGTGCAGCAAATAATACAACGAAGATATATATAATTCTTCCTATCCATTTCATTATAATCACGTCCTTCTAAATAATGATACTAAAAAAAATATAGATAAACAAGAAAAACAATGTTTTTACATAATTTTACTTTACAAAAATAAAAAATATTGTATAATAATACATGCGCTATCATATGGCGGCTGTGGCGAAGTGGTTAACGCACCTGGTTGTGGTCCAGGCATTCGAGGGTTCGATTCCCTTCAGCCGCCCCATTTATTTTAACTGTTTTAATAAAAACATTAAAGGATAGATGTTGCAAATAATGATAGTATATGCTAAAATCAAAACTGCTGATTAATTTCACAGCATTTGATTGATACAGGCCCATAGCCAAGGGGTAAGGCAAGGGACTTTGACTCCCTCACCGTAGGTTCAAATCCTGCTGGGCCTGCCATTTTACTCATAAAGCGAGCAATCGCTATTTTTTTTTAAAAAAGAAATAAATATTTTCCTTTTCTATTATTTGATAAGGAGGATAGATAAATGAAAAAAATAATAGTGGTTTTATTGATAATGAGTATGATGGCATTAACATCAAACTTTATTTATGCGGAATCTACAAATAATGAGAGTTTGTCGAAAGAAAATTGCCTAAATTTAAAAGATGTTATTCAGTATAACAATAATTCGAATTTTGGTTATACGGAAAATTTGGTTTCGATAACACCTAATGAAACATATACATTGGTTATGTCTTATGATTACATAGGTGATTATATGGAGGCCGTTTTAGATAGTGAATTTGAATTTGAATTGCAAACAAATAATGAACCTTTTGCTTATAGCTATGTTGATGACAGTGATCAAATGCTAGTCTATACTGAATTTGTTGCTCTTGAGGACTTTTATATTTTTTATATACCTTATTTAATGAATAAGGATATAGCAAATTATGAAATCATGATTTATAAAGGTAATTATGAGGATTTTGAAGGTTTTGCACCATATGTTGGTTATACATTTGTAAGAGACATGTATGCTGAATTAGAACTTGATTATGATGCGCTTATAACAACGGAAGAAATATTATCCTACATAGATGTTACAAATGCTCAAGGTGAAGAAATTTCATTAGTAACTTTAGAAGACACATTTTCGATAAGTGATAAATCTCCTGGAATATATCAGATGACTTTATACACGGTGTCTAATAGTTTATCTAAAACGCTGCATTTAGATATTAAAATCATCGATTTTACACCACCTCAAATTTTAGGTGAAAATATAGTTTATGTAAGATATGATAATAAACCTTCAATAGAAGAAATGATATCCTTATATGAAGTGACTGATAATGTTGATCAATTAACAAGCCAAGATATTCAAATTATAGATGATGGTGGTTATGCTGAAAATGCAGATATTGGGACTTACGAAATTGTATTATCAGTAGAAGATTCATCAGGAAATAAAACGAATAAAACAATTGCTATAAATATTGAAGATCAAGCTGCTCCTGTCATTCTTGGGCCATCGAATTTAACAATATATACAACAGATGATCCATATACGAGTTCCTATATTATTGATCAATTTAAAGTATCAGATGATTACGATACAGATTTAGAAATTACAATTGAAGAAGATAACTATTTACAAAACAAAACTGAAGGTATTTATATGATGACATTAATAGCAGTTGATCAATCTGGAAATGAAACAAAAGTGGAGATTAAAATTCATGTTATTGAAAATGCAGGTCCTACGATTGAGATTAATAATCCGATTATAGAAACAACAACAGATGAACAATTGAGTGCATCAGATATCGATAAATATTTAAAAAATGAATTAACACAATTAAATAGTAAAATTAAAAATGTTAATATCATATATAATGAATATGATAATCATCAAGAGCAACCTGGTTCATACTATGTATATTATGATTATGAATTAGATGATAAAATATATGAATCAAGAATATTAATAAATGTTAGTGAAGAAAATAACATCTTTGATTATTGGTATTATATAGTTGCTTCAATAGGTGTAGCAGGAACAATCTTCATAGCGTTCAAAAAAATAAAAAAATAATAATCGCGACAAAAAGAATTGACTAATATTTAAAAATAGGTTATAATTCTTTTTGCGCGGGTGTGGCGAAATTGGCAGACGCACTAGACTTAGGATCTAGCGCCTTCGGGCGTGCAGGTTCAACTCCTGTCACCCGCACCATATAACAATGAACTGACTCCAAAAAGTTAGAGAGAAGGTATAGTCATAATACCTAATCTTGAACAAAGGAGTCTTTTTTGTATATAAAGCAAACTAAACTAGTCTTTTTTAATTTTTATTGTTTTTAACCTTAACTACTCAACAAAATCTTGATTTAGGTCAAGGTTTTTATTTTTTAATATCGATATACTATAGGTAGAAAGGGTGAATAAAAAATGAAAAAAACGATGATACAATTAGAAACATTAACATGTCCATCATGCATTAGAAGAATTGAGGGAACTATGGGTAAACAAAAAGGTGTTAGTAGTGTTGAAGTGAAATTTAACGCATCAAAAGTAGAAATTCTCTATGATCCATCCATCACATCATCAGATGATTTAGGTCATACAATTTCTAATCTTGGATATAAAATACTCGAGCTCAAATGAAATATCTAACGTGGACTAAAAAACATGTATATATCTTGAGTTTATCCATCTTGTTCCTGATTTCAATCGTCTTCAACAAATTCGAGCAATCATTGATAGCGATTGCCTTAATGAGTGTACTGACGATACTTGCAGGTTATCACATATTTAAGAAAGCTTTTATGGATCTATGGTATAAAATGATTGGTATTGACTTACTCGTAACCATTGCGGTTGTTGCTGCTTTTATAATTGGTGATTACTTTGAAGCAGCAGCAGTCACTTACCTGTTTACATTAGGACACATCTTGGAAAAATCAGCACTAGAGAAAACGAGAAGTTCATTAAAGAAATTATTAGATTTAAAACCGAGTGAAGCAAGAAGACTTCTTGATCATCAAGAAGAAATCGTTTCATTAGATTCTCTAAATATTGATGATATCTTGCTAGTTAAACCTGGTGAAAAAATACCTACAGATGGCATTATCATTGAAGGATCTGTCTTGATTGATGAGCAAATACTCACAGGTGAGTCTGTACCTGTTGAAAAAGGGATAGGGGATGCTATCTTAGGGTCCACATTGCTTCAAACAGGATACATGAAAATGAAAGTTTCTCATGTTGGAGAGGATACAACCTTAGCAAGAATGATTCATATGGTAGAAGAAGCTCAAGATAAAAAAGCTAAAACTCAAAAATTTATGGAAGTATTCTCAAGATATTACACACCACTGATTGTCATATTATCGATTGTGATCTATTTTTTAACAAAAGATATCCGCTTAGCCATAACAGCGCTTGTTATTGCATGCCCTGGTGCATTAGTAATCGCTACTCCTGTGTCATTTGTTGCAGGTATTGGTCACGCTGCAAAGAAAGGTATCTTGTTTAAAGGTGGCGATTCGATTGAAAGATTAGCGAAGGGTAATCTATTGTTTTTTGACAAAACGGGAACGTTAACTCAAGGAAAACCTGAACTGAAAAAGATTTACACCTTTGATTATGATGAAAATGAACTGCTTAGAATAGCATCGATTGGTGAATCATATAGTGAACATCCCTTAGCATCAGCTATCATTGATGAAGCAAGAAGAAGATCTTTAACAACACATGATCTACCAAAGGAATCGGAACTCATCATTGGAAAAGGAGTCAAATTCAAGTATAATAACATTAGGTACATGATCGGTAACAATAAAATACTTGAATTTCCATTAAAGAATGAAGTCGCATCAACAATTGATGCATTTGAAGATATGGGCTATACTACATTAATCATGGCAGATCCACAAAGAGTTTTAGGTTTGTTTGCGATTGCTGATGGATTAAGAAATCATGCCAAGAAGGTTATCTCAGAAGTAAGATCATTAGGTATTAAAGATATTATCATGCTAACAGGCGATCAAGATCGTGTTGCTAAGCAAGTTTCAGATGAAGTCGGCATTAAGACATACCATGCAAAACTGTTACCCGAAGATAAAGCAAATATCGTAAAAAGTTATCAAGAACATCATCAAACCATTTTCGTTGGCGATGGCATCAATGATGCGTTAGCTCTTTCATATGCTACTGCATCTGTAGCTATTGGTGGTGTGGGAAAAGACTTGGCGATGGAAACTGCAGATGTAGTGTTGATGAGTGAAGATTTATCTAAATTATCAAATGCGATTAAAATCAGTAAAAAGGTTAAAATCAATATGTTTCAAAATATCATCTTTGCTTTAGTTATTGTTTCCTTTTTAATGATTGGTGTTTTATTTAAAAAAGTCACCATGTCAATGGGGATGTTAGTTCATGAATTATCAGTGCTTGTTGTGATTCTTAATGCAATACGATTATTAAAACATAAATCTAAGAAGTGAGGTTACCATGAGAAAAGATTTAGAGCCTAGCAACTGCATTAAGGCAGTCCCTATTTTCAAAAATTTATCAGTAGATGAACTCGATAAAATCATTATGATTTCAAAACACAAAAGATTAGAAAAAGGGGATTTCATCTATCAATCAGGGGATGTGCTGAATAGTTTATATGTGATCCATCAAGGTAAAGTTAAAGTCACTAGATATTCAGATGATGGTAAAGAACAAGTGATTAGGATATTATCTCATGGTGATTTTTTAGGTGAACTTGCATTATTTAAAGAAAATTCAGTTTCAACATATGCAGAAGCGATTGAACCCACGGTAGTTTGTTTGGTAGAAAATAGCAGTTTAAAAGAATTAATGGGTCAAAGTCCTGCATTAAGTATTAAGATGATGAATGAGTTATTAAGTAGACTCGATCGTGCTGAATCGATGATTGAACAAAGCAATCTTTATTCTGCAGATGCAAAGGTTGCAAGATTGCTTTTAGATCTTCAAATGCATGATTTAGTTTATTTTAAAACAACAAAGATAAATCTGTCCTCACAACTAGGGATTACACGAGAAACATTCAGTCGAAGACTTAAGAAATTTGAAGAATTAGGATATATTAAAGTTATTGATAATAAAACGATTAAGATATTATCTAAAAATAAACTTGAATTGATTATTAATCCAGATTTAATTTAGTTATGAGGAGGATTGTCATGGGTATCTATTTCTATGGATGTATGACACTAGATGGCTATTTAGCTGATAAAAAACATAATCTTGAATGGCTTCATGAATCGGGTTCAATAGAAGAAACGAGTTTTGAATCATTTTATCAATCGATGAATATCACAGTGATGGGTAGAAAAACATTTAATGAAATATATAAATTGGGTAATCCTAGTCAGTTTTATCCCACGACTGAAAATTATGTTTTTACACATGATAAAAACATCAGTGTAGATGGATTTAAGATGATCGAAGGTGATGTTGTTTCATTTGTTAAGAACATAGATAAAAGTACAAATGTATGGATTGTTGGTGGAAACACTATCTTAGCTCCATTAATCGATCATGACATAGTTGATGTACTGATTGTACTGAGATAGCTCCAGTGTTACTAGGAGAAGGTATTCCACTTTTTACGCAAAATGAATCCTTAAGAAGATATCATT
Source organism: Mycoplasmatota bacterium (assembly GCA_018622495.1). GTDB lineage: Bacteria > Bacillota_I > Bacilli_A > Acholeplasmatales > Acholeplasmataceae > WOFB19. The sequence goes on along the minus strand of CP076021.1, from coordinate 1,584,867 downwards.
TGAAAGAAGTGAATAAGTATGGCCAATTTGCGGAATTAGTTTATACTAAAAAAGAATCAATATAAAAACAGGTTAATTATCAATGATTAAGATGAAAGAATGTGCCATTATGATTATCATATAAATTGACATTCTCATTTCATAATATAACATGATTATCATATAAATTGACATTCTCATTTCATAATATAACATCAAACTTGACATGCATTAATGTGTGTCTTTTTTGTTTACTGAAAGATTATTGATGTTAGTATAGTTTAGTAGACACAAAGAGTAATAATCCTTCTTATGATAAGATATAAGGAAGGAGGCAATACTAATGTCTAACAGCAAAAAAGGTAATCGTTATTCAGAAGATTTTAAAAATCAGTTGTATGAGTTGAATTTAAACGGTAAATCCGTTCCTACACTTGCAAGCGAATATGGCATTCCAACAGGAACAATTTATAAATGGTTTTCAGAGTTGAAACCAATAGCACATACAGAAGACGGCACACCGGTCAATAAAAAAGAAATGGACGCGATGCGTAAAAGAATCCGTGAGTTAGAGATGGAGAATGAAATGTTCAATTAAACGTCGCGCTCAAAAATCTAAAACCACTAAAGAGAGTTCTTAATACTTTAATTCATTTCATTTACACAAAATTCTTGACACTACCAAATAATATCAAGGGACATGATACAATAATGTGGTTGAATTAAAATTGAATAACAATGAAAAAGATACCTTTTATATTATGAATTTAGACTTTTTGCGATGAAACTCTAATTTTATGTTCATTAGATAGGAAATATATTGAAAATATCCAATTAATAGACTTGATTAATTCTAAAAAAGTTAGCAAAATAACTATAAATAAAAATTCGGATCTTATTCTAGTTTTTCATGATGGTTGTGTATTAGAATGTTTAAACATTTCGATAGTTTACACAAATTGGGAATTGAACTATGAATTAACTTGTGATGCATCAGGTGAAATATCTTATTTTTGTAAATCAGTCAAATTGTGATATTAGGATTAAATGATTAACTTTTATATGGAAAGAAAATCCAATTAAATTATTGCTAATATATTTCTTAGAATATTGCTTTTATCAATAATAGGTTTAGCTTTTAATCTTTCTAGGGTTTTTCTTATGTTTGCATGATTTTTTATCAGTAGTTTTATAATAAAAACTGTCCAAAAAAATAAATGTTTTAACTAAGCTATAGTTTTGGGGTGCGCAAATTCATGCAGGGGTGCGTAATTGTATTAAAATAGGTTGCACAACTCATCAAACATATAAAATCGTGAATATTCACGATTTTTTTATTTATATTTATTTGATGAAATTAAAAAGATATAAAGTTATAAGTATTGCATTTAACAATCAAAAAAACAAACATAAAGTAACAAGTATAAAAAAAGATTTTGAATAATCACTTTAAGGATTTTTAGATATAAAAAACCTAATTATGGTATTTTTTAGATAAAAACACAAAAAATAACGAATTATTTTTAATAATTAAAATTAAAACCACTAAATAAACATATAGTATTTATAATTGTTTTAAACTATGAAAAACTATGAAAAAAAATGAAAAAAGTCTTAAAAAAAATACTAAAATAGGTTATAATGATAATTGGTTAAACACGAATTCTTAAAAAGAGGCATATAAATGTTAGAAGTAGGCGTAAAAGTAAAAAATTTTCAGTTGCCTGATGCTAAAGGAAACATTCATCAATTGAATGATTTTTTAGGTAAACGTATAGTGATTTATTTTTATCCGAAAGATAACACGTCTGGATGTACTACACAAGCTTGTGCATTTAGAGATCAATATGATGCGTTTAAGGAAAAAGACATAGTTGTTATAGGCATTAGTAAAGATAGTCCAAAAAGCCATCAAAAATTTATTAATGATTATGATTTACCATTTTTACTTCTTAGCGATGAAAATATTGAAGTATGCCAATACTTTGGTGTTTATGTAGAGAAAAGCATGTACGGCAAAAAGTATATGGGTGTTAATCGCTCAACTTTTATTCTTGATGAACAAGGCATCATTACACATGTTTTTAAAAAGGCTTCTCCAAAAGAGAATGCATCAGATATATTAAGAGTTTTATAAAAGATATGGAGGTATGAGTTTATGGTTGCAAAAAAAGTAATTAAATCCATGGACGGAAACGAAGCTGCTGCATACTGTGCATACGCATTCACAGAAGTTGCAGGGATTTACCCAATTACACCATCTTCACCAATGGCACAAAACATTGACCTTTGGGCTTCAGTGGGTAAAAAGAATTTATTTGGAATGCCAGTAAAAGTAATTGAAATGCAAAGTGAAGCAGGTGCTGCAGGTACAGTGCACGGTTCATTACAAATGGGTGTGTTAACGACAACGTTTACTGCATCTCAAGGTTTACTTTTAAAGATTCCTAACATGTATAAAATAGCTGGACAATTATTACCAGGTGTTTTCCATGTAGCTGCAAGATCACTTGCCGCACAAGCGTTATCTATATTTGGTGACCATCAAGATGTGATGGCTGCACGTCAAACAGGTTTTGCAATGCTTGCATCAACATCAGTTCAATCTTCAATGGATTTAGCTGGGGTTGCACATTTAGCTGCAATTAAGACAAGCATTCCATTTATGCATTTCTTTGATGGATTTAGAACTTCACATGAAGTACACAATTGAAGTAATGATTATGAGTGTTTGACCGTTTATTAGATCGAAAGCACTGGAAAAATTAAACCCAGAAAGTCCTGTGACTCGTGGTACAGCACAATCTGACGATGTTTATTTCCAAACACGTGTACTTCAATCAACACATTATGAACAAGTTCCTGATGTTGTTAATGAGTATATGAAAGAAATTTCTAAAGTCACTGGTAGAGAATATGCACCATTTGTATTCTATGGTGCTAAAGATGCTACTGATGTTATTATTGCGATGGGTTCAATTAATGAATCTGCAAAACAAACAGTTGATTATTTAAATGCTAAAGGTAAAAAAGTCGGTTTATTAACTGTACATTTATATAGACCATTTAGTACTAAATATTTCTTAGATGCATTACCAGAAACAGTTAAAAATATTGCTGTATTAGATCGTACAATTGAACCAGGTTCTATTGGTGAACCATTGTTCCTTGATGTACAATCAGTATTCTATGGTAAAGAAAATGCACCTAAAATCATTGGTGGACGTTATGGTCTTTCATCAAAAGACACAACACCTGCAATGATCGTTGCTATTTATGAAAACTTAGCAGGCGAACAAAAAAATAGTTTCACTATTGGTATTGAAGATGACGTTACTCATTCATCATTATCTTATGATCCTACAATTGATTTCACAGAAAATAAAACAACAGAATTATTATTCTTTGGTTTAGGTTCTGATGGTACTGTTGGAGCATCTAAAAATATTACTAAGATTATTGGTGATCATACAGATTTATATTCACAAGCTTATGCATCATATGATTCTAAAAAAGCTGGTGGTGTAACGCGTATGCATTTACGTTTTTCTGACCAACCAATTCGTTCAACATTCCTAGTTAACTATCCTGACTTTGTATCATGTTCTACAGATGGATATCTTACAAAATATGATATGTTAAAAGGACTTAAAAAAGGTGGAACATTCTTATTAAACACACAAACACCTGTTGATGAAATAGAAAATCTATTACCTAATAAAGTTAAAAGACAACTTGCTCAAAAGAAAGCAAGATTCTATATTATTAACGCGGTTGACTTGGCATATGAAATCGGATTAGGACGTCGTATTAATACAATTATGCAATCAGCATTCTTCAAATTAAACGAACACCTTATGCCATCTGATCAAGCTAATAAATATATGAAAGAATATGCGAAAAAGACTTATGGACGTAAAGGCGACACAATTGTTCAACTAAACGCTCAAGCAATTGATGCAGGATATGAAAACTTAGTTGAAGTTAAAGTAGATGCTAATTGGGCTACTTTAGAAGATGATGTTATTAAAGAAGATGAATCTCGTCCAGATTTCGTTAGAAAAATTGCTGATATTGTTAACGCAATTGAAGGTGATTCATTACCAGTTTCTGCATTTATGGGTTATGAAGATGCACATATGGAAAATGGTTCAACACGATATGAAAAACGTGGTATTGCAAACTATGTTCCAGAATGGAGAAGCGAAAACTGTATTCAATGTAATCAATGTGTATTCGCATGTCCACATGGTGTTATTAGAGGCTTCTTAGCAACTGATGCTGAAGCAGCAAATGCGCCAGAAGGTGCTAAAATGTTAGATGCTAAAGGTAAAGGCACTGAAGGCATGAAATTCTCTATTCAAGTATCAACTCTTGATTGTACTGAATGTGGATTATGTGTTCAAGTATGTCCAACACCTGAAAAATCATTAGCAATGGTACCAATTGGTGATCAATTAGCACTTGGAGCTCAAGAAACTGCTGATTATTTCTTCCATGAAGTAACATATAAAGATATGGGAACTGCAACACCTAAGAACTTAAGTTTCCAACAACCATTATTTGAATTCTCAGGCGCATGTGCAGGTTGTGGTGAAACACCTTATATTAAAGCATTAACTCAAATGTTTGGTGATCACTTAGTCTTAGCAAATGCAACTGGTTGTACATCGATTTATGGTGGTTCATTCCCATCAACACCTTATACAACAAACAAAGATGGTTTTGGTCCTGCATGGGCTAACTCATTATTCGAAGATAATGCTGAATTTGGTTTCGGTATGAAAATTGCTTATGAAACAATGAGAGACCGTGTTCAAACTATATTAGCAGCACATTTAGATGATATGTCAGAAGAAATGCGTGCGCTAGCTGAAGCTTGGATTGAAAATAGAAAGAATGCTCTAGAAACTAGAAGAATTAAGAAAGAAATCTTACCTCTACTAGAAAAAACAGACGCACCTTATGCACGTGAATTATTAGAACTTAAAGGATATTTCGGAAAAGTTTCTCAATGGATCATGGGTGGCGATGGTTGGGCTTATGACATCGGTTACGGTGGATTAGATCATGTTATCGCAAATAACGAAGATGTAAACATCTTAGTACTAGATACAGAAGTTTATTCTAATACAGGTGGTCAATCTTCTAAAGCTGCACCTACAGGTGCAATTGCGAAGTTTGCTGCTGCTGGTAAACCAACTAAACGTAAAGATTTAGCTGCTCTTGCAATGAGCTATGGACATGTATATGTTGCACAAATTTCTCATGGTGCATCACCTGCTCAAGTTGTTAAAGCAATGAGAGAAGCAGAAAGTTATGAAGGTCCATCAATCATTATCGCTTATGCACCATGTATTGAACATGGTATAAAAGGTGGATTAACAAATTCATTTGCACAAGCTAAACTTGCAACACAATGTGGTTACTGGCCAACATTTAGATTTGACCCAAGACTAGAAGAACAAGGTAAGAATCCATTTAAGATTGATTCAAGACCTCCAGTATGGGATAAATATCATGATTTCTTACTTAATGAAAACAGATTCTCACAACTTGCAAAAATCAATCCTGATCATGCAGCAGAACTCTTAGATCAAAACATGGAAAATGCGAAAAAACGTTGGAACATGTATAAGAGATATGCAGCAATGGATTATTCATTAGAAGAAAAATAAGAAACATTGTATAAATATTTAATATAAGTTATATAGCCTCTATCCAATTTTTGGCATAGAGGCTATAATTTTATATAGTATAGAAAGAGATTATAGGATATTTTTTAATAACAATCTCTATTAAAACTATTTTTAAAGAAGATTTTAAGTAATTTTTATATAAAAAAAACAAGGTTAAAAATTTAAAAAAACTGAAAAAATCATAATTTTCCTCCGACGATTTACAAAAACCTATATATGAAAACGTATTCATTAAAAAAAACCTATTAAAATCACAATTTTTTCATAAATTTTGTTGACGTAGTGTATAAGTGAAGGTATAATGGTTAATAAATCACTTTGCAAGAATAAAGTGACGAATAATAGGAGGAAAAAATGAAGAAAATATTTAGTTTTTTACTTATCTTCACTTTGGTCTTTGCTCTTGTAGCATGTGGACCTAAAGAAGATGATAATGACGATGTAGATTTAGGCGGAGCTTATGTTGATGAAACAGTTCTTATGGACGGTTACACATCACTATATAATGAAAGCCCTAATCCTGCAATCGATGCAAATGGTAATTATACAGTAGGCGGTGTCTCATTTTCAACAGTTGATCACTATGATACGACTTATGCAACTGAACCAACCGACTCATTATTTAATTATTTAATTAATACATGGACATATAATTCAGAACAATATACAAATATGGTTGATGGATTAGTTGAAAATGATAATTATTCTAATGTTGTTGGTGCTTTAGCAGCTGGTTATAAAGTTGAAGAAAATGCTGACGGAATCCAAATTAAGGAAAATGTTCCTTGGGTTGAAAATGAAACAGGTGCAGTTTAGGGAGAAGTTGTGCAGCTGACTTCGTTGCAGTATCCAATATGTACTAGATCCAATTATGGTGAACTGCAGGGATTGTAACAGGTTTATTAGTTGGAGCTTCTGATTATTATGATGCTTTAAGTGATGATGATGATACAAATGATTTATCATTTGATACAGTTGGTGTTTCAGCTGCTTCAAAATATGTAGTTGAATATACTTTGAATGCACCTACACCTTATTTCTTATCTAATTTAACTTATTCACCATTTTTACCAGTTAGTCAAGCTTACTTAGATGAACAAGGAACTGACTTTGGTGCTTCTGAAAATAATATTTTAGTAAATGGTGCGTTTAGAATTACTGAACACATTACAGAAAATTATATTGGATACACTAAAAATGAAACATATTGGGATGCTGAACATGTATATGTTAATACAGTAGGTAAGAGATTTGTCCCAGGTACTAGAACTGATTCAACATTGCGCGAATGGTATGAAGCTGGTTATATTGATGCTTTTTCTGTAAATTCAAATGATGAAGAAGGTTATGCTACATATGTTTTAGGTGAAGATGAAACAGGAACAATTCAAAATCCAGCAGATTCTAATACTAATGGTGTATTATCTGTAGGTGGCGCTACTTATATTGGATATTTCAATTTTGTACGTGAAAATTATGAATATTCTGTAGCTGCTGATAATAAAGATGCTGCAGCTAAAGAAGCAACTTCTGAAGCATTATTAAATGTAGATTTTAGATTAGGATTCTTATATGGCTTAAATATTCTTGAAAGACTTGAATATTATAATCCAGAACAACCAGAACAATGGTTAATGAGAGGATATACTATCCGTGAATTAACTGCATGGGATGGTAAAGACTATGCTGACTATGTTGATGATGTATTTAATGAAGAACAAGGAACTACTGGTGTTACATTAACTGGTATTGAACAAGGATCAGATCCAATTTATGATGCTGATAAATCAGCAGATTATTTTGCAGATGCAAAAGCTGAATTATTAGCTAATGGTTTAACTGAAGCTGATTTCCCTATCCAAGTTGATGTTATTGGTTCTATGAGTGCAACTGTACAAGCTTATGAAACTAGAATGTATGATGCATTAGAAGACGCAAGTAATGGCGTAATTGAAATTGCTTATAACATTCCTCAAAGTGATCAACAAGATTCTGAATGGGGTTACGTAGTTAATAACTATGACTTCTCATTATGGTCAGGTTGGGGTCAGATTATGCAGATCCACAAACATTCCTTCACACAATGATAGTTGGTGGAGATATGGTTGAACAATTAGGCTTTGACGGAACTGAAGCTACTGCTGCTTTAGAAGAAGAAGTTCTTGGAGGTTACACTGCTTTATATGATGCTGCTGCTGCAATTACTGACGTAGCTCGCACTGATGAACGTTATCAAGCATTTGCTGAAGCTGAATATGCGTTAATTTATGAATATGGTATTGTTATTCCATGGTTAACTCAATCTGGTTATAGTGCTGTTGTTTCTAACACAGTTCCATTCCAAGCTGGTAGAGCTTCTTATGGATTAACAGAAGATAAGTTAAAGAATGTTATCGTTACTGATAGTGCGATTACAAAAGATCAACGTGCTGCTGTAGTTGCGTGGTACGAAGGCGAATAATTGAATTATAATTTATAAATATAGAGTTAGATAGAAAAGGAACAGCTTTTGTTCCTTTTCCGTTCTAACAAATAAACTAATTGTATCGGAATGTGAGGTAACTTCTTTCGATACTATTAGTTTGTTTAAATAAATAGGAGAGTGATGAATTGAAAGCATTAGAGAAAGATAATCAATTTTTTGATATCTTAAAAAAAAGTGGACATATTATAAAAAAAGGATTAACAAATCCTAAATTTTTATACGTTATACGCCGCGTATTATCAGCATCGTTTACATTATTATTAATTATTGCTGTTGTAACAGCCTTAATTTCTTTTATTCCAGAGACTAGACTTTATGATATAACGTTGTGGAAAAAACTGAATGCCGTTAGTGAATCTGCAGCTGAAAATTATTATATAGCTCAGATGTTTAAGTATGGACGTATGGACTTAGACGGTAATAAAATTTCAGTTATAAGAAATATTCTTCAATATATATATTGGATCTTACCTATTCCAAAACAAGTTCCTATTACTTGGAATACAAGATATACTGAAGTTTTAAAATATTTTGAAGGATTTAGTTTTTTTGGTATTTCAATGACTACAAATGATCCTGTTTCTGAAATGTTATCTGAACGTATTGGCGTTTCATTTAAGATATCAATTTTATCAGTGATTTTTTCTTACATGATTGGATATCCATTTGGTATTTTAATGGCTAAAAAACCTGGTGGTATAGCTGATAAATTAGGAAATGTATTTGTAGTTTTAAATTATGCAATTCCTGCACTTGTATTTTATTTAATTATTAATCAAGTATTAGGTGATCCAAATGGTGTGTTTGGACCATTAAATTTAGGTTATTTTTATGATGAAGATATACCTAGTTCACTTATCGCTCCAATATTTTCTATAGTGTTTTTATCCATTCCAGGTATTATTATCTGGGTAAGAAGATTCATGGTTGACGAGTTAACTCATGAATATGTTAAGTTTGCAAGATCTAAAGGATTATCAGAAAATAGAATTATGTACACGCATGTATTTAAAAATGCATTTGTACCACTTGTAAGAAATATTCCAGCAGTTTTTATTTTTGCTATTATAGGTTCGTATTATGTCGAAGTTATTTGGGGAATTCCTGGTACAGGTAGTTTGTTAATTTCCGCATTACAAAATTCTTATCCAGATGTTCCAGTTATTCAAGGTTTAACTGTTATATATGCCGCTATGTCAATGACAGCTTTCTTATTGGGAGATTTAGTGACTGTATTCTTTGATCCTCGAATTAAACTTACTGAAGGAGGAGACGTATAATGAAAGATAATTTAGAAAATAACTACGATTTTCCAGGTGGAAAAATAGAAATTAATCAAGAATTAAACCTTTTAAATTTATCAGAAGAAGAGTTATTTAAACCCGCAAAATTTGATGAAATGAAATCTGAAGTTTTAACAGATGAACCATATTCTTATTGGAAATCTGTTTGGAGAACTTTTATTAAAAAACCATCAGCAATTATTGCTCTTGTTTCATTAGTGTTACTTTTGGCCGGAATTATTATTATTCCTTTATTAACACCGGAAGGATATATTGACTTTAATCTTGGTGGTGAAGATTTATTTCCAAGTTCAGAACATTTATGGGGAACCGATTTAGTAGGTAGAGATTTGTTCTTTATGACATGGACAGGTGCTAGAAAATCTTTATTATTAGCGTTAGCATCATCAGCAATTGTTATTTTTATTGGTACTTTATTTGGCTTAGCTTGGGGATTTTTTAGAAAACTAGATCCATTCTTTGTTGAATTATATAATTTAATTTCAAATATTCCAAGTTTATTAATATATATGTTACTCTCTTATATAGTAATTCAATCTTTTCCTTATATGCCAGCTGAATTTAGATTGATTATTGCTTTAACATTAACGGGTTGGATAGGTATTGCTAGATTTGTTAGAAACCAAACAATCATTATTAATAATAGAGAATATAATGTTGCATCTAAAACATTAGGTACGCCACCATTACGTATTATGATAAGAAACCTTTTACCATATTTGCTTGCAGTTATTATTACAGAAGCCTCATTAACTATACCAATGATGATTTCTAGTGAAGTTGCAATGAGTTTCTTTGGCGTTGGACTCCCACAACAGGCTATATCTATTGGAGCTATATTAGATTTAGGACGTCAAAACTTTGTATTATATCCATTCCAATTATTGGCACCTGCTCTACTACTAGCTTATATCATTTTCACATTCTTCTTACTTGGATTATCGCTATCTGATGCGTTGGATCCTAAGAAGCACCGATAGGAGGTATATTATGGGAAAAATTCAATCATATATTCAAAATAAATTTAAGCAAAACGATGAAATAGAACAATCATTTGTTTTAAACCCAGTTGATAGTATTAAGCCAGGTGAAAAAATAATTGAAATGAAAAATCTTGAAATTCAATTTTCAGTAAGAAAAAAAGTATTAACAGCGATTAGAAATATTTCACTTGATGTTTATAAAGGTGAAACTCTAGCTATTGTTGGCGAATCTGGATCAGGAAAATCTGTTTTAACAAAAACAATCGTTGGGATGCTTGAAGAAAACGGTAGAGTTTCTAATGGCGAAATTAATTATTCCGGTGTAGATCTCGCTAAATTTACAAAAAATAAAGATTGGTTAAAAATAAGAGGAAAAAGAGTGTCTATGATCTTTCAAGATCCTATGACTTCTTTAAATCCTTTAAGAAAAATAGGTTCACAAATTAGTGAAGTTATTCGTCTACATAGAGGTTATGATAAACATGAAGCTAAAGCGGAATCTATTAGACTATTGCAACGTGTTGGTATTACTGATGCTGAAAAACGTTATAATGACTATCCGTTTCAGTATTCTGGAGGGATGCGTCAAAGAGTTGTTATAGCTATTGCATTGGCATGTCGTCCAGATATTCTTATTTGTGATGAACCAACAACAGCGTTAGATGTAACTATACAGGCTCAAATATTAGATTTAATTAATGATCTTAAAGAAGAGTTTGGCTTTACTGTTATATTTATTACACATGATTTAGGTGTAGTTGCTGAAGTTGCTAGTCGTGTTGCTGTTATGTATGCAGGACAAATTGTTGAAATTGGATTAGCAAATGATATTTTTTATGACCCTCGTCATCCTTATACTTGGGCATTATTATCATCATTACCTCAATTAGGTCAAAAAAATGAAGATTTATATTCAATTTTTGGTACACCACCAAGTTTAATTCAAAAGGTTGTTGGTGATGCGTTTGCTGCAAGAAATGAATATGCTTTAAAGATTGATTATATACAAGAACCACCAATGTTTAAGATAAGTGATACACACTATGCGAAAACTTGGTTGTTAGACCCTAGAGCACCAAAAGTAGAAAGACCTGCAATCGTTGGTGAAATCTCAAAACGTGTAGCCAATATATATTCTGGAGGAGACGAAGTATGAAATTCTTAAAATTAAAAAAAGAAGATAATACGAAAATTTATCCAGATACGATTGATACAATTGATAAAGTTAATGGTAGAAAGATTTTATTAGAAGTTATCGATGCTGATATCCATTTTAAAGTTGGAAAAAGAATTGTAAAAGCATGTAATGGATTAAATTTTAAAATATATAAAGGTGAAACTTTAGGACTAGTAGGTGAATCCGGTTCGGGTAAAACTACAATTAGTCGTGCTATTTTAAATATTAATAAATTAAAAAACGGTGCTATTTATTATAATGGCAATAAAATATCTGGTAAATTAAGTAAACATGAACGAATGAATGTGAAAAGAAAAATTCAAATGATTTTCCAAGATCCTGCAGCATCATTAAATGATCGTGCAAATGTCGACTATATTATTTCAGAAGGCCTTTATAATTTCAAACTGTTTAAAACTAAAGAGGAAAGACTAAAAAAACTTGAAAATATTTTAAATGATGTAAGTCTTTTACCTGAACATTTGTCTAGATATCCACATGAATTCTCTGGTGGTCAAAGACAAAGAATCGGGATTGCTCGAGCATTGGTTATTGAGCCCGAACTAGTATTAGCAGATGAACCTATTTCTGCATTGGATGTTTCTATTAGAGCACAAATTTTAAATTTATTGAAAAAATTACAAAGAGAACGTGATCTCACTTATTTATTTATTGCTCATGATTTATCTATTATTAAGTATATTTCTGATCGAATTGTAGTGATGCATCAAGGATATATTGTAGAATTGGGATTAGCAGAAGATATTTATAAAAATCCTATTCATCCATATACAAAAGCTCTATTAACAGCTATTCCTCAACCAGATCCTAAATCTAAAAACGATAGATTAAAAATTGTTTATGATAAAGGTGATATCGATTATGAAAAATGTGAATTTATTGAAGTTTCTCCTGGCAGACAAGTTTTAGCAACAGAAGAACTTCTTAAAAAATGGTCTAAATAAGTGCTGATATGCAGCACTTTTTTACCTATTAAAGGAATGAAGTAAAATGATAAAAAAAATAGCAACAATATTAATTTTAAGTTTGGTTCCATTTATACCTGGTGCAATTTTAGCTTATATTGCAGGCGAATCAAGATATTTAGAAATATTTTTAGTTATATTTGCGCTTTTTGAGTTGCTTGCTTTAAATATACGTTTTTCTAGACATGATAGAAAAAATATGAAAAGAAAAGGTACTTTTAAAAGAGATAAGAACAATGTTCAAGATCAAGAATACATGCATATCCAAAGAGTACTTATTGCTTCGGCATTAACTAATTTTGTATTATCAGTACTTGTTTTTATGATTTTTAGTTGAGGTAAATATAAATGACAGGTTTTAAACAATCAATTTATTATATAGATTTTCCTATTCATTTTTATGCTATTGAGGTTAAAGAAAATACAACTACATTTATCGTATATAACAATGATAAGAAAAATATTAAAAAAATAAGTTTTAAAATATCTAATGAAAAATATGAATTTGATGTTAATGCTTCAAATGATATATTATATATTGATTTGCCATATGTAATTTCAATTGATCATAAGATATCATTAGAATCTGTTGAAATTGATTCAACAGTGCTATATACGAAAGATTTTCAAGAGCAGCATATTAATCCACCTTTATCTATTAAGACACTAAAACAGGAACAATATTTGTATAAACGTGAAATATCAAAAATATTAAATATTAAGAAAAAATCAATTCAATATATGGCGACCAAAAACGAAAATTTTTGGTTTTGTACGTGCGGACAATTTAATTTAAGTAATTCACAAACATGTTCTACATGTGGAAATTCTAAAGAACAATTATTTAGTTATACACCTGTGATTGATGAATATAGAGAAAAAACAGCTAATATTAAAAGTGTTTTATTAAAATTAACAGCATTTATAATGTTGACTTTTTTTGCAGGTATGTTTTATCAAGGATTTTTTGGTGATTTTATTTTTGATAATTTCGCTAAAAATGATTTTATTCATTTGGTATTTAGATTGTTTATGCCAATTGCAGTTATATTAGATTTTATATTACTCTTTATATTTAAAAATTATTATATGGAAAAATTATATCGTATTTTTAATATAATTTTATATATTCTAATTGTACTTTTAAATAGTATTCTAATTTTTAGATTTATTCAAACTTCATATAATATATTATTTGTTTTATCACTAGATATAGGCATCTTATTGAGAATATATAATGATTATAAAAATAAATATAACTATCGTTTAATTAATTTTATAAAATTTGGTGTTTTAATTGTATTTTTTATAGCAATTTCAGTGCAGTATTCAATTTATAGTAAGTTAGACATAGATATTTTAAATGATGGCTTATATTTAACTGTTCATACGGATGAAGAGATATATGATATACCTGATCAACTTTTGGGCAGCAAAGTCAAATTTGCAAAATTTTCTATAGAAGATGAATATGTTATAAATGAATTATATATTGGGAAAAATTTAGAAAACGTCTATATTAATTCCTCGAAGATTCTACCAAATTTAGATTTAATTCATATAAATGAATCAAATCAGCATTTGGAAGTAAAAGAAAATATTTTATATGACGATACTAATCAAATAATACTTGTTCCTATGTCAACGACATCATTATATATTTCTTCTGAAACTGTAGCATCAAGTGTTTTTAGAGATTTATATAATTTAGAATCTGTGACTTTTGCATCATCAGTAAAATATATTAATCGTTATGCATTTGCTAATGATGTTAATTTAGAATCAATTACATTTGAAGAAAACAGTCATTTAATATCAATTGAAGAAGGAGCATTTTATAATAACACTTCGCTTACATTTGTTGAACTCCCAATATCCTTAGAACATTTAGGCATTGGTGTTTTTAAAGAAGCGAATGCTTTAGAGCGAATGATTATTCCGTTTTTAGGTGAAGAAAGGGAAAATTCTAGTTCTTTAAGAGATAGTTCCGATGTCTTGCCTTATCTATTTGGAAGTAGTGTTTATAGTCATTATCAATACATTCCAACTTCATTAGTTTCAATTGAAATATATGATATTACAATGATTCACAATGTTACTTTTTACCATGCTAATACTTTAGAAGAAATTATTTTACCTGAAAGTTTGTTAAGCATAGGAGAAAGAAGTTTTTATCAAACATCTAGTTTAAAAGAATTTATAATACCAAGCGGTATAGAAGTTATACCATCTTATGCGTTTCAAGAAAGCGGCATAGAAACAATTTTAATTCAAGAATCAGTGACATATATTGATTCAAATGCATTTTTAGATACACATTTAACAAGTATCACATATTTAGGTGATTTGGAGAATTTAGAAATAAATCCAGAAGGGAATTCATCTATTATAAATATAGTAAATTCATAGAAAAGAGGATATGATGATGTTTAAAAAAGTGAGTTTTAGTTTCGCTATGATAATTATTTTAACAACACTTATGAGTTGTGTAAAAAGTAGTTTTTACACTGTAACTTTTTATGTGGATGATACTATATTTGATAGTTATCAAACTATTGAAGAAGGAGATACTATTTCAGAACCAACAGAACCAATAAAAGATGATTTTGATTTTGCTGGGTGGACAATAGATGATAGTGAGATTATTTTTGATTTTAATACTAAGATTGAAAAAGATTATATATTAAGAGCTACTTGGGTAGTTGATGCACAAGCAGCTATACTTGAGGATGTCGAATCTTTTGAAGAAAATATGTATATTAATGAAAATCAATTAAATTTACTTAGTACTGGATCGATTAATGGTAGTCACATTAATTGGACTATAGATTCTAATTATATTCTTTCAAACGGCATGATATTACCTATCGATGAAAAAGATGATACATTGGAAAACAGTATAACTGCCATATTTACATTAAGAGATGCTACAATAGAAAAAACTTATACTATAGATTTGCCAGAAGATGAACCTATAAATATATCTGAAATTAAAAATGTAGAGTATGAAAGTTTAACTACAGAATTTGAATTACCTGATCAAAATTTAACATTATATTTTGAAGAAGATGGTCATGTTCCATATGTTAAAGTTTCTGATTTTTATGCATTACTAGACACTGGTTTTATTGACAATGATATAGATATGTCATTGTCAACAGAAAATGATATTCTTAAAATGACATATTCTTATGAAGATGTTGATTTTAACGAAACTTATGAGTTGTCTTGCTGGATTGATCCATCTGAAAACACTATTCGTGTTAATAATTCAAGCTTTTTTAGTGCTTATTTAGAAACTACTGAAACTAATTATAGTAGACATATATTTTATGATTTAGACAATGAACTTAATTATTTTGAAGAGGGTGATGAAGTCATTTATGATTTATCTGATTATCATATGGATATATCAATTTATGATGGAGAAGTAGTTGTTCCTTATTATATTGTTAATCAATTGTTTACAGGAGATAGTTATTTTAATATATATTACAATCAAGATAATTTATATGGTATTTATAGTTTGCCAAGTGAAGGCGCATCAGAGTATGAAAATTTAAAACAATCTTCAGTAAATGATGGTGAATTACCTATTGATTTAGCTTTACATAACTTTAATGTTTTAGCATTTGATTTGGACTATTTTTATGGATTAAAAGATATTATGGATATAGATTCTTATTATGATTTATTATATACATATAAAGATAGTCTTATCACAACAAATTCAGAAGTGATTGATCAAAAAATCTATGATATGATTGTTGATGATTTAGACGAATTACATACAAGTTATGGATTCTCATCATATTATAATGATGTTGATTTTGAAGTATCTCGAAGTTCTTATATTGAGGATTATGGTGATAGATTTCAAGCATTTTATTTTGATGGTGTATGGGCAGTTGATGCTGCAATAAGTGTAAAATGGGATTATAGCCCCTTTTATGGTAGTGGATCAGGAGAAAGACCATATTATTGGTTTTTAGATAATAAAACAGCAATGCTTACCTTTGATAGTTTTAATACAGCTGATATTATTGAAAGTTCAACATATGATATAAGCACTATTTCGGAAATTTTAGATGTGAGTGAAACTGTTTCAATATTACCTCAAATTGAAGGCGGAACTAAATATTTTTATTATAATTATTCAAATAATGATCAAAGAATGCTTGAACTTTTAGTAAAAGGAAAAAATGCCTCATATGCTCAAACATATGTGGATGCTTTAATAGATTCAGGATATGAACATATTAATGAAGATACGGATGTTTCATATAAATTAGAAGGTTATTATACAAAAGAAATTAATAATGTTAACTATATGGTCCTTGTTACTTATGATGATACTTTAGACTTATTTTATATTGGGGTTATTAATGAAACACCAGATGTGTTTTCGGATCAATGGTTATTAATTCCTGATGTTATGGGCTCTGTTTTATCAGATAGTGCAGTCTATATGGAAATGATGTTAGAAGAGATAGTGGAAGAGCAACCAGGTGTTGAAAATGTTATACTGGATGTGACTTGGAATACAGGAGGTAACATTGGCGCATTATTTCGTGTATTAGGATTTATCACTGATGAAGCTTTCAGTATAAGTAGCTATTCAAGAACTGATGATACGATGTCTCGTATATATGTAGATATAGATGGTGTACCATCTTATGCGTATTTAAACTGGTCTTTATTAACGTCACCACTAACATTTAGTGCAGCAAATGAACTTTCAACGATATTTAGAGCAAATGATCTTGGATATATCATTGGTTCAACATCAGGTGGAGGGACTTCATCTATTACGCCAATTATGTTACCGAGTGGCAGTGCGATAAGCATGAGTTCTAATAATCAAAATGGTTATATAACAGGTACTGGTTTAGAAGATGATCCATACGTATTTCATCATAATGAGTTTGGGATTGATCCGGATTATGACTTAATTACGGCATATTTATATGATAGTGAAAGATTATTAGATATTATTTACAATGATTAAATTGTTTAGAAATTAATTTGAACCTAAAAAAAAGCTGACGTTTGGTGCATTTAGTTGATATAGAAATCTATCAACAGGACAATTGAGCCAGATATCAGCTTTTTTATTTTGAACATAATTTTTTTCAAATTAAAGGTATAATATAAATGCCAAACAAAACTAATCAAGGAATCATAAAAGCGAGTATTTTACCCTGGTTTGTTTGGCGACATTCCTTGATTGGGGGAAGTACTCGCTTTTGTGGTCTTAGGAAGTATTATGCCAAAACACAAAATATGTACAAAATGTGGAACTGTGAATAGTTTAATCAAAAATGGGAGGGATATAAACAAGAAGCAAAGG
Organism: Mycoplasmatota bacterium; assembly: GCA_018622495.1. Lineage (GTDB taxonomy): Bacteria > Bacillota_I > Bacilli_A > Acholeplasmatales > Acholeplasmataceae > WOFB19. Next base: position 1,566,904 of record CP076021.1, on the reverse strand, counting down.
TATAAATGTAAATCCTGTCTAAAGACATTCATTTTAGATGAATCAACAACTAGTTATCTTCATCATAGTGATTATTTGTACAAACGATTTATTGGATTTATGATAGATGATGTCACGCTAGAAGTTATAGCTAGAAACTTAAATATCAATATCAAAACAGCACTATATTATAGATACCTTATTTTTGAATCTTTAAGAGCATATCAAGATGAGGTATTTTTAGATGGCACAATACTAGTGGATGAAACATTTGTCAGAATTAGTGATAAAAAATACAAGCTGTATAGAGCTGACAACAAAGGAATAAGAGGCATATCCTTTAATCATCTATGTGTGATTACATTGATAAATTTAGAGGGAAAAACGATAGCAAAAGTATCTTCGAGGGGAAATCCATCGCCACAAAAGTTCATAGATTTATGTACACATCATATAAGAAAAGTCACTAAATTCATTCATGATGGATCAGTGATACAAAAGCAATTTATGCGTCAATTTAATGTACCAAATATTGATGCACGTCGTGAAGGTGATGGAGTATATGATACGCTTTTAGTAGATTCATTACACAGTAACATTAAAAGATATCTATTTAAACATGCAGGTTATCGACTAAAGAACCTACAACACTATATGAATTTTTTTGTATATAGATATAATCATACACCAAAATCAAAAGTTAATAATCATCGGAAACTTATTCAAAGTAGAAATGATATGATGGATGATTTATTTAATAGAATTAAAAAGATAAACAAAAAGATCACTTATAGAAAGTTCCAAAGTGATCTAGGTATTACTGATATTCTTGAATCAGTCGATAAGAATTATTATTTCAATAAAGATATCAACTAAATGCACCAAACGTCGGAAAAAAAAGACCTCTACTCTAGAGGTCCACTTTAAGGGAGTAACCTTTTTATAAGATACTTAAGGATGGCGAGATAAGTATCTTAATGCGAGGTTTACGCGAAATGTTTTTTTGGGAGAAAAATACATTTATGTAGATGGAAAATCATAAAAGGATTTCCTTCTATACGCATATTATACAATAAAAAATGAAACACATTGTAAATTTACATCATTTTTTCATTGAAAACGTTTACGATTTTCACAGTTTCACATAATTATATTTCATGATTAAAAAACGATAAAAAATCAATTTTTTTGTGAAAAAAAGGAATATACAATTGATAGTGTATTCCTTTTTGTATTTCAGTAGCAATACTATATATATTATTATATAATATACATGGAAATTTAAGGAGGTCTATATGGCGAAATTAGAAATAAAGAACCTTCATGTCGAAATTGAAGGAAAAGAAATATTAAAAGGTGTTGACTTAACAGTAAATTCTGGTGAAGTTCACGCAATCATGGGTCCAAATGGGACAGGGAAATCAACACTTGCGAGTGCACTTATGGGGCACCCTAAATATGAAGTTACAAAAGGTCAAGCATTTTTAGATGGAACTGATCTTTTAGAATTAGAAGTTGACGAAAGAGCAAGAGAAGGTTTATTTTTAGCAATGCAATATCCAGCAGAAGTGCCTGGTGTTACAAATAGTGATTTTATGAGACAAGCATTAGATGCTACATCTGGTAAAGAAACAGGTTTGATTGAGTTTGCTATGGATTATGAAAAAAAGGTTGAAGAATTAAAAATGAGACCTGATTTAGCACATAGATATTTAAATGAGGGCTTTAGTGGTGGAGAAAGAAAAAGAAATGAAATTCTTCAATTAAAAGTTCTTCATCCAAAATTTGCTATTCTAGATGAAATTGATTCTCGATTAGATGTTGATGCATTAAAAATTGTTGGTCAAAATGTTAACGATATGGTTAGTGATTCATTTGGTTGTATTTTAATTACACATTATCAAAGAATATTAGATCATATTAAACCAACAAATGTTCACATTATGATTGATGGTAAAATCGTATTAAGTGGTGGACAAGAATTAATTGAAAAAATTGATCAAAATGGGTATGAATGGATTCGTGAAGAACTTGGAATAGATTTCGCTGAAAGTGATGCTTCATAATGAACGACATCGTCATTAAAGATCATCAAGTAAAATCTGAGCTTCCTCAAGGTTTTAAATACGAAGATCAGTCACTAATCATTTCCCGAAATCAAGTTTTTCAAGACCCAATTAAAATTACACTTGAAGATGATAATAATGAAACTTTAAACATTATTGTTGAAGAAAGTTCAAGTGTTAAAATTATTTTAGAAATAGCAAGTAACGATGTAGAACAAAACAATTATAAATTAAACTTGACTGCAAAACCAAATGCACAAGTGAAATATTTATTAGTATCAGAATTAAAAAGTAAAAATGCATTATTAGAACATTATTTCACTGCTGAAAGAGACGCTAAATTAGATTTAGTAGGTGGATTTTTAAGTGATGTATTAAATGCTAAAATGCATGTAGATTTAGTAGGGCCTGGCGCAGTAGTAAAAATGCGTGCAGTTGCAGTTTCATCTGACGACAATGAACAAAACATCGATGTTTTAATTGTTCATAAAGCACCAGATACATTTGGTGATATGACAAATATAGGAATTGCCAATAAACGTGGTAAAATCTTATTAAACGGTGTTGAAAAAATTGAGAAAGGTATGAAACGAGCAAATGCTTTCCAAACTTTAAAAGGTATTATTACATCTGATAGTGCTAAAGTGGAAGTAAATCCTATTTTATTAATTGATGAATTTGATGTTCAAGCTGGACATGGTGCAACTATTGGTAAAATTGAAGCAGACCAACTATATTATTTACAAAGTAGAGGATTAACAAAGGCTGAAGCAGAAAAACTTATAGTCAATGGATTCCTTAAACCAATTATCGATGAAATTGATGATGAACCACTTAGAGAAAGATTTGTAAATCTCGTTAATTCAAGAATATGATTGATGTAAAAAAAGTAAGACAAGATTTTTCCATTTTAATAAACCATCCACAAGAAATTTATTTAGATTCAGCAGCTTCAAGTTTAAAAACTAAAGAAGTTGTTAACTTAATAAATTACTATTATGATCATTTAGGGACAAATGTGCACCGTGGTGCATATGATTTATCGCAACAGACTACTGCACTTTATGAAAAATCAAGAGAAAAAGTAGCAGGATTTATTAATGCAGGTATTGATGAAGTTATTTTTACAAGAGGAACAACGACTGCATTAAATACAATTGCAGGTTCATTTAGAGAACAATTAAAACCTGGTGATGAAGTGATTACGACTGAATTGGAACATCATTCATCAATTATTCCATGGATGATGGCAACCAAAAGAAGTGGTGCAACATTAAAGTATATACCTTTAACTGATGAAGGTAGAATTACAGTCGAAAACTTTAAAAAGGTATTAACTAGTAAAACGAAAGTAGTTGCAATTACTTATGTGTCTAATGTGATGGGATATATTACGCCACTTAAAGAAATTATTCGACTCGCACATGAAAAAAATGCGATTGTTGTTGTTGATGGTGCACAAGCTGCACCACATTTAAGAATGGATGTAAAAGACTTAGATTGTGACTTTATTGCATTTTCTGGTCATAAAATGTTTGGTCCAACAGGTGTTGGCGTACTTTATGGAAAAAAATCAATACTTGACAAAATGGAGCCTTATGAGTTTGGTGGAGAAATGATTGATACCATTACAAAAGATTCACTTAAATGGCAAGAAGTTCCAACCAAATTTGAAGCAGGTACACCAGTGATTGGTGCTGCGATAGGTTTACAAAAAGCAATTGAATATATTGATAGTATTGGTTATGAAAATATACATCAACATACGATTAAATTAAGAGATTATACATTAAAGAAATTAGAAGCACTAGATGGATTAACCATTTATAATAAAACAGCTGACATCGGCATAATTACATTAAATATTAATGGTGTACATCCTCATGATGCAGCAACTTTCTTATCAGAAAACCATGTTGCAGTACGTGCAGGTAAACATTGTGCACATCTAATTGCAGACCGATTAAATATGGGTGCAACGCTAAGAGCATCATTTCAAATTTATAATGATTTTGATGATTGCGATGCATTGATTAAAAGCATAAAAGAAACAAGAGATTTCTTCAACCAATTTTAGGAAGTGAAATAATGAATATAGAAACACTCTATAGACAAGTCATCATGGATCACTACAAACATCCAAAAAATAAAGGATTAATTAATGATGCAAGCTATACAACAATCCATTTAAATAATCCAAGTTGTGGTGATGAACTAACGATTCAACTTAAAGTAGATGAAAACAACATCATTACTGATGTAAAACAAGAAGGCAACGGTTGTTCTATATGTTGCTCGAGTGCATCAGTTATGACTCAAACATTAAAAAATAAATCGATGGACGATGCAAATATAATCATTCATGAGTTTTATGAACTCATTAAAGGTTATCCATATCGTAAAGATATATTAACGGGTGATGCTATTGTTTATCAAGGAGTTTCACAATTTCCTGCGCGTGTTAAATGTGCAACACTTGCATGGAAAGCTGCGGAACAAGGTATATTTAAAATAAAGGAGGACAAAAAGAAATGATGGATGACAATAAAAAGAAAATAGATGCCATTGTCGGTGATTATAAATTTGGATTTAAAACTGAATCAAAAGATGTAATTAACACTGGTAAAGGTATCAATGAAGATATTGTGCGTGCTATTAGTAAATATAAAAATGAACCAGAATGGATGTTAGACTTTCGTTTAAAAGCTTATAAGAAGTTTTTAGAATTAGAAAACCCTTCATGGGGTCCAGATTTATCATTTATTAATTTTGATGAATTTACATATTTCTTAAGAGCATCAGAACGTGCGTAAACAAGTTGGGATGAAGTACCTGATTCAATTAGAGATACTTTTGAAAAACTAGGTATTCCGTAAGCGTAAAGAAACTTCTTAGCTGGTGTATCAACTCAGTTTGAAAGTGAAGTTGTATATCATAATACAATGAAAGAATTAGAAGATTTAGGTGTGATTTATGTTGATACTGATACAGCACTTCGTGAACACCTTGAACTTGTCAAAGAATACTTTGCAAGTATTATCTCATATGCAGATAATAAATATGCAGCATTAAATAGTGCTGTTTGGAGTGGTGGATCATTTATCTATGTTCCTAAAGGTGTTAAAGTACCTAAACCATTACAATCATATTTTAGAATTAACTCAGATCAAATGGGACAATTTGAAAGAACACTTATTATTGTTGATGAAGGGGCATCAGTTAACTATGTTGAAGGATGTACAGCACCAACTTATTCAAGAGATTCATTACATGCAGCGATTGTTGAAATTGTTGTTAAAAAAGATGCGACATGTCGCTATACAACTATTCAAAACTGGTCAGATAATGTTATTAACTTAGTGACAAAACGTGCTTATGTTTATGAAAACGGACATATGGAATGGATTGATGGTAATATTGGTTCTAGTGTGAATATGAAATACCCATCATGTGTCTTGCTAGGGGAACATGCAAAAGGTACAACAATTTCTATTGCCTTTGCAGGTAAAAATCAAATTCAAGATGCTGGTGCAAAAATGATACATGTTGCACCGAATACAACATCAACAATTATATCTAAATCAATTTCTCGTGGTGGTGGATCTGTTAACTATCGTGGTAAAGTTGATTTTGGTAAAAAAGCTAAGGGTGCAAAAGCCCATGTTGAATGTGACACTATTATTTTAGATGATTATTCATTTAGTGATACTATTCCAACAAATGTTGTGAAAAACAGTGATGTGTTCTTAGAACATGAAGCAACTGTATCAAAAATAAGTGAAGAACAACTATATTACTTAATGAGCCGTGGTATTTCAGAAGCTGAAGCGACTGAAATGATTGTTATGGGCTTTATTGAACCGTTTGCCAAAGAACTTCCAATGGAATATGCAATTGAATTAAATCAATTAATTAAACTTGAAATGGAAGGTTCAATTGGATAAATAATTTAAAAGGGTGCAAGCCCTTTTTTATTTTAAATAAACATAGTAAAATATGTATAGGTGAATGAAATGAAAAAAGTATTTATGTATTTTATAACTTTAATATTAGTATTAACTTTGATGGGATGTCAAAGTAAATCATATGATGATTTATATGAAGATTATGATGGTCATTTGGTAGAACAACAATCGTTATATCAAACGAAGATTGATTTTATTGATACTCTTCCAGAAGTAACGATAAAAGCAGTCGTTTCAATTGAATCTAATTTTATTTTAGAAGGTGTACAAAATCTAGGATCTGGTGCAGTCATTGATCAAGATGAAAACTATTATTATATTCTTACAAACAATCATGTGGTGACTTATGAAGATAAGTATGCAAATCAATATGTTGTATATAATTATTTAAATGAAGAACTAACTGCTAATTTGTTATTTGCTTCAGAAGACTATGACTTAGCATTACTTAGCATTTCTAAGGTTAATGATTTAAACGTATTTACTATGGATCTTGAAGATATATCGAATGGAGATGAACTCATTATTATGGGTTATCCAAATAGTCAAAATCACGCGATTACGATGGGATATTTCTCAGAATATGCTCCAGTGGTTGTTGATGATGAAACATCACTGGTAAATAAAGTTAAATTTGATGTCTTGATTTCTAGTGTACCTGTAAAAAGTGGAAGTAGTGGAAGTGCAATATTTAATGAAGACTTAAAATTAGTTGGACTTATTTATGCCGGTAGATTTGCTAACGATGACGAGATTTCTACATATTCTTACGCGATTCCTAGTCTTGAAATTGTATCATTTTTGACTGAAAACAATTATCAAGGGGGTATTGTATCATGAATAAACCTTTGATTGTATTTTTAGTATTTGCATTTTTTGCGGTAATCTTTTTTGGAGTCTCAACGTATACACCACCGACTGAAGACTATTTAGCTTTAGAAGAGCAATTTAATTATTATTTATCTAAAGATTTTAATGAAAATTTAAATTTTATTGAATATGTCAATGATTTGAGTCTTGAACATACGAATGAAAATGTAAAAATAAGTCTTGTTTCTTTGCTAGAAGAAGAGGAGTTTTCTGGTATTATTGTAGACATTAAAGGATACGATGTGTATGTGATCACTCAAAGTGATGGATTTAATACTGAAAGTCATCAACGTATTTTTGTTGAAGATTTCAAAAGTGAAAGTTATAATGGGCAACTCATTGATATAAGTGAAGATTATCCGATAGCGCTCTTAAAATTCACATCTGACAATGCATCAACTTATGATACTGTAGAATTTTCAAATACGATACCACTTGAAGGAGAAGTGATATCAAGTATTTCTTTTGATGATGGTATATTAAATCATTTAGAACTAGGCACCTTTTCAACAGCTGTTGATGACGATTATTATCAATTAGATATGGCATTTACTGCAACTAGTGTAGGTTCCTCGGTTTATGATATAAATTTAAATTTAATTGGTATTAGAGTGCTTTTAGACGATGAGATGATGATGTTGACATCAGATCATATCAGTGACTTTTTAGAACTTGCAGGATAAGATGAGAGGAAGATGTGTGTGTTAAGTTATTTGTTAATTGAATCCAAAATGCGAATAAGTCAAACAAAGGATATGATTCTCGATGTTTTAACTGAAGTGATTGATATTAAAGATGTTAAATCAAAAGATTATCAAATGTTCGTTATTTATGAAGGTCCTTCTGATGTAGCATTTGAAGATATAGGGATCAATATATCTTCAGACCTCTTAATGGATTTTAGATTATATGAATCATATATGTTTAAAGATAAAATAAAAATGGAAGCACATATGTTGTTCATTGAAAAGTTATTAGAAAATATTTCTTTTAATCAATTTATGTATTTAAAAGATATTGATATTTTAAAACTTTCACTTACACATATCACGCATTCAGATTATGTGCATATTTTTAAAAGATATATTGATGATACGCAAATGTTAAATAATATCAAAGTTTATTTAGAATCAAATCAAAACATGAGCGAAGCAGCTAAAAAATTATATATTCATCGAAATACATTAATTCAAAGAATTGATAAATTTATTACAGTCACTGGTATTGATATTAAAATGTTTGTTCCTGGATATGTTATATATTATTTATTAACGCATTAAAAAAGTGTGCAATGTGCACATTTTTTTTATACTTAAAAATTGTTACAATATAGTTGAATAAAAACTGAAAGGAAAATATTATGGCAACCTTAAAATTAAAAGATATTAACAAAGTATACCCAAATGGTGTACAAGCAGTATTTGATTTCAATTTAGAAATTAAAGATAAAGAATTTATTGTATTCGTTGGACCTTCAGGGTGTGGTAAATCAACAACACTAAGAATGATCGCTGGATTAGAAGAAATTACAGCAGGAGAATTATTCATTGATGATGAAATGGTCAATGATAAAGCACCTAAAGATAGAAATATTGCGATGGTTTTCCAATCATACGCATTATATCCTCATATGACAGTATTTGATAATATGGCTTTTGGATTGAAATTACGTAAAATGCCAAAAGATGTTATTAAAGAAAAAGTACAACATGCAGCTGAAATTTTAGGTTTAGTACCTTATTTAGATCGTAAACCTAAAGCTTTATCAGGTGGACAAAGACAACGTGTTGCATTAGGACGTGCGATTGTACGTGATGCAAAAGTGTTCTTACTTGATGAACCACTTTCAAACTTAGATGCTAAACTACGTGTTCAAATGCGTGGTGAATTAATTAAATTACATAATACATTAGCAACAACAATGATTTATGTAACACATGATCAAATTGAAGCGATGACAATGGCAACAAGAATTGTTGTTATGCGTGATGGTTATATTATGCAAGTTGGATCTCCTAAAGAAATTTATGATCATCCAAATAATATGTTTGTTGCTGGATTTATTGGTACACCTCCAATGAACTTTATTCATGGTAAAATTGAGAAAAATGGATATTTTATTGCAGGGGATTATAAAATAAAAATTCCTGAAGATAAATTATCAATTGTTAAAGAACATAAATTTGTTGGTAAAGAAATTGTTCTAGGTATTCGTCCAGAAGATATTCATGATGATAAAATTGTAATGTCTACTTATCCAGAAGCAGTATTAAACTTTGATGTTGACGTTGCTGAATTATTAGGTTCAGAAACAAACATTTATACACATGTTAATGAAGATAATATTTGTGCTGTCATTAGTGCAAGAGCAGATGTTAGAATTGGTGATAAACTAAAATTAGCATTTGATATGAACAAGGTACACTTCTTTGATCCAGTATCAGAAGCAGTGTTACTTCCTAAAGAAGATTAATTAAAAAGGCTATTTAGCCTTTTTTCTTTGCTCAAAAAATGATTGAATATATTAAACATAACAATTTATCAACATATGTGTATAAAACTTATGAAACAAATATAATCCATAAACCAGTCATATCTTATATAAAAAAAATGTGTTATCAGTATTTATTTGATTACCATGGTTATAAAAATGCAATAAAAAGAGTATTTGGTTATAAATATAAGATTCCTTTATATATAAATACTCAGATACAATTAATACCAACAGAACGTATAAAAAATTATGAGAATATTTGGGTGAATTTTCAAGCGATTGAAAAAATAATACCTCATGATAGTGATTTAGAAATTCAATTTTATAGTGGTCATAAATTAAGAATTAAAGTTAGTATGAAAACCATGAAAAAACAAATTATAAGATTAGAACAAATTAGAATATATCTAAGTAAACATTTTCATGCTTAATATTATAGAAAATGCCTCACAATAATGATATAATATACACGGTTAAAAATAACGATAACAAATAATAGGAGGAATCTATATGGCAAAGAAAACTGTCAAGGATATAGATATTAAAGGAAAAAAAGTTTTAGTTCGCGTTGATTTCAATGTCCCTTTAAAGGATGGTAAAATTAGTGACGAAAACAGAATTATCCAAGCATTACCAACGATTAAATATATTTTAGCTCAAGGTGGTAAAGCAATTATATTCTCTCATTTAGGAAGAATTAAAGAAGCAGCTGATTTAAAATCGAAAAGTTTAAGTGTAGTTGCAAATCGCTTAAGTGAATTATTAGAACAAGATGTAGTTTTTGTTCCAGAAACTAGAGGGAAAGCATTAGAAGATGCAATCGATACACTTAAAAATGGCGAGATCTTAATGTTTGAAAATACTAGATTTGAAGATCTTGAAGGTAAAAAAGAAAGCAAAAATGATCCTGAATTAGGTAAATACTGGGCATCACTTGGTGATGTGTTAGTCATTGATGCTTTTGGTACGGCTCATCGCTCACATGCATCTAATGTAGGGATATCAAATAATATCGGTACAACTGTTGCTGGATTCTTATTAGAAAAAGAAATTAATTTTATTGGTGGGACTTTAGAAAATCCACAAAGACCATTTGTTGCTATATTAGGTGGTGCTAAAGTATCTGATAAAATTGAAGTGATTAAAAACTTATTAAAAATTGCTGATCGCGTGCTTATTGGTGGCGGTATGGCATATACTTTCTTTAAAGCTCAAGGCTATGAAATTGGTAAGAGTTTATTAGAAGAAGATAAAATTGATTTAGCGAAAGAATTATTAGCTTTAGCTGATGGTAAAATAATTTTAGGCGATGATGTTATTACAGCAAAAACTTTTGATCCTGAAAGTGAAAAAAATGTTAGAAGTGTTGAAGATATCCCATCAGATGAAATGGGTATGGATATTGGACCTAGAACAATCGCAAGATTTGAAAAAGAAATTAAAGCTGCTAAAACAGTTGTATGGAATGGTCCACTTGGTGTCTTTGAATTCCCTAGATTTGCAGAAGGTACACGCAGTGTAGCTGAAGCATTAGTAGAAATTAAAGATCAAGCAACAACAATCATCGGTGGTGGTGATTCAGCTGCTGCAGTTATTCAATTTGGACTTGCAGATGGATTTACACACATTTCAACTGGTGGTGGCGCATCACTAGAATACCTAGAAGGTAAAATTCTTCCTGGTGTTGCTTGTGTAGATGATAAATGATCGACATAGGAAAAAAAATTAGAGCACTTAGATTAGGTAATAATTTAACACAAGAAGAACTTGCGAATCGGCTTGAATTAACAAAAGGGTATATTTCTCAATTAGAAAATAATCTAACATCACCGTCGATGCAAACACTATTTTCAATCTTAGAAGTCTTAGGTACAGATGTTCATCAATTCTTTAGTTTAGAACAAGAACAAACTGTAGTATTTAAAAAAGAAGATTTCTATGAAAAAGAAAATGAACAGCTAAAGCATATGATTAGTTGGATAGTACCTAATGCGTTAAAATATGAAATGGAACCAATTATGATTAATATAGAACCTGGAGGACAATCAGAAATTGATGATCCTCACCCAGGTGAAGAATTTGGTTATGTATTAGAAGGGCAAGTTGTACTTGTCTTAAATAAAAAAAGATATGTGATTCGAAAGGGAGAAACATTTTACTACTTGGCGAATAAAGAACATTATCTAATCAATCAATCACATCAACACACAAAAATATTGTGGATTAGTACTCCACCAATGTTTTAAAAAAGGAGCGAAACAAAATGGAAAAAGAAATTACAATCAAAAGTACAGCTGGATTACATGCAGCATTAGCAGCTAAAGTTGTACAAACAGCATCTAAATATGCTGTAAACATTGAATTACATTATGCAGACAAAGTAGTTGACCTTAAGTCAATCTTGGCTTTAATGTCTCTTGCAGTGCCATATGGCGAAAATGTAAAAATTATAGCAAAAGGAGCAAGATCAGAAGAAGCAATTAAAGACGTTTCTTCAATCTTAGGATAATTATGAAGAGAATACCAGTTATTGCTGGAAATTGGAAAATGTATAAAACAAAAGATGAAGCACTTGCTTTTATCTATGCAGTCAACCAAGATTTACCAGCGAAAGAAAAAGTAGAAACAGTTATTTGTGCACCATCAATCTTTTTAAGAGATTTAGTAAAACGTCAAGGTGAAGAACTAGGCATTGGCGCACAAAACATGCATTACTTAGATCAAGGCGCATACACAGGTGAGTTATCAGCATTAATGCTTAAATCATATGGTGTTAAATATGTTGTTATTGGTCATAGTGAAAGACGTGCATATTATAATGAAACTGATGAAACTGTTAATTTAAAATTAAAGAAAGCAATTGCTGAAGAAATAACACCAATCGTATGTTGTGGAGAGTCTTTAGATATTAGAGAAGCCGGTACAACTAATGATTTTGTTAAAGTTCAAGTAGAAGCAGCTTATCAAGATGTTTCAAAAGAAGAAGCTTTAAAAACAATTTTAGCTTATGAACCTATTTGGGCAATTGGTACTGGGAAAACTGCAACACCTGAACAAGCTAATGATACAATAAAAGCTATTCGTGGTGTACTTGCATCAATTTATGATCAAGAAACTGCAGATCAAGTACGTATTTTATATGGTGGTTCAGTTAAACCAGCAAATGTTGATGAATTGCTTGCAACATCTGATATTGATGGTGCACTTATTGGTGGAGCATCACTTCAAGCAGATTCATTTTTAACATTAGCAAACGCAGCACTTAAAAAATAATCCTTCTATGAAGGATTTTTTTATACCATAAAAAAAAGACTTATAGTTTTATCTATAAGTCTTTTTACTAGTTTGTTAAATTATCTATTGTAGAACTCAACGATTAATTGTTCGTTAACTTCTTGTAGAACTTCGTTTCTTTCTCGGAATCTAACGAATGTTCCAACACCACTATCTTTGTTAAACTCAACGAATTCAACAGATGCAAATTGTGCTTCTAATGATTCTGCAACAATTTTTAATCCTTTTGATTTTTCTCTAAGTTCAATTTTTTGTCCTGGTGTTAAACGGTATGATGGAATATCCACTTTTTTACCATCTACTAAGATGTGACCATGATTTACGATTTGTCTTGCTTGCCCTCTTGTTTTAGCTAAACCTAAACGATAAACAACATTATCTAATCTAGCTTCTAAAAACTTAATAAAGTTTTCACCATGAACACCTTTAAGACGACCTGCTTCGTTAAAGATTTTTCTAAATTGTTTTTCAGAAATACCATAAGTAAATCTAACTTTTTGTTTTTCTTGTAACTGAAGACCATAATCACTTAATTTTGTACGACGTTTACCATGTTGCCCTGGTGGGAATGGACGTTTTTTCAATTCTTTTCCTGTTTCAGAAATTGAATAACCTAAACGACGTGAGATTTTCCAAGTTGATCCTGTGTAACGTGACATAATTTTTACCTCCTTTTAGTTTTGGTGGTAAAAAATACAAGCCATTTTGTACAAGTTAATCCCGATGTTCTTTTCACCTTAAAGCAGTAAAGGTTACTTAGGGCTCCTGAAGAGTAGGGATATGATCTTATAAGAATGTTTGTCTGCTTTTTACCGACGTAGTATATTCTACCTTATACAGTCATAAAAGTCAATTGTTTTATGAGTATTTGCGTGAAGTCTTCTAAAAAAGCTATGAGTGCTTGATCAAAGCGTTTGAAGATAGGACTATCAATGTCTAAAACACCATATAATGTGTTATTTACATACATAGGAACAACAACTTCACTTCGACTGTTTGCATCACATGCAATATGGTTGTTATAGTTTAGGACGTCATCAACATACATTGTTTTATTTTGGAGAGCAGATTCTCCACAAACGCCTTTGCCTAGCGGTATTGTAGCACATGCTGCTCTGCCTTGAAATGGACCTACATTTAATACTATTCCATCATAAATATAAAAACCAATCCAATTCATCTCTGATAATACTTCATTTAAAAATGCTGAAGCATTCGCAAGTAATGAGATTTCAGTTGGTTGATCATTTAATAAAGATTCTGCTGTTTGTAATAATTCTTCATATTTCATTTCTATCACCTAATTTATTATAACATATGTGGTAAAATAATATACGGTGATAAAATGACAAAAAAAATACTAATCCGTTTCGGAGATTTGATGTTAAAAGGAAAAAATATTAACTTTTTCTTAAAAACAATCAGAGGACATGTTAAAAACAATTTAGAATTATATGATGTGAAATATGAATTTACGCATGATCGTATATATATTCATTATCAAGAGCAAGATGAAGAAGCAGTAATCGCGAAGTTAGCGATGATTCCAGGTATTTACTCTATTAGTGTAATTTATAATGCTAAACCTAATATCGAAGATATTATTAAAGTTTCGATTGAAGTACTTGATAAACATCTAACTGATAAAGATAGATCAATTAAAATTGATACTAAAAGAGCTGATAAGAGTTTTCCATTAAAGAGCTTAGAGTTTACGCAAAAAGTAGCACCTGAAATTTTAAGACAAATGGATCGTGATGTTTTAGTCGATGTGCATCATCCAGATCAAACATTGCACATTGAAATAAGAAGAGACCAAACATTTATATACTTAAATCAAATAAAAATGATGGGTGGTTTCCCATATGGTGTTGCTGGTAAAGGCCTGATGATGATGAGTGGTGGACTAGATAGCCCAATTGCCGCGTATTTGGCAATGAAGCAAGGTATTGAAGTTGAACTTATACATTTTGAATCGACCCCTTTAACGCCACTAGAATCTGTTCAAAAAGTTATCGATTTAGCTAAGATATTATCTCAATATACTAAAAAAGGAAAAATCGTATGTCATATGGTTCCTTTTATTGATATTCATACAGCATTGTTAAAAGATATTTATGATCCTTATATTATTACAGTGATGAGAAGAATGATGTATAGAATTGCGGAAAATGTTGCTAAATCTAATAAAATGATGTGCTTGTTAAATGGTGAATCAGTTGGACAAGTTGCAAGTCAAACTTTAGAAAGTATGAGAGCAATCGAAGAAGTGACAGTGATGCCTATTTTACGACCACTTATTACTTATGATAAAATAGATATTATAGAAATAGCTAAAAATATTAATACATATAAGACTTCAATTAAACCATTTAATGATTGTTGTAGTGTTTATGTACCAAGAAATCCTGTGACTAAACCTAGAGGTTATATGGCAGAAAGATATGAACAAAAATTAGATTTTTCATTAGTAGATAAAGCTATTGAGCACATGATAACAATTGAAATCACACCACAAACTAATTTTGAGATAAATGCATATGGATTTGCTGTAAAAGATGCATATGAAGCATACTTAAAAGAAGGAAGCGAAACACTTGATTGAATCTACACAAAATAAACAATTTAAATTATGGATGAAACTAAAACTAAAAAAATATCGTGACCAACATGATATGTTTTTAGTTTATGGTAAACATCTTATCGATAAAGCGAGAGAACAAAATGCATTAATTGATACAATTACATCAAATCCTGATAAAGAAGGTATACTTATTTCATTATCATTAATGAAAGAACTTCAACAAACACCTTCAATGATTGATGAAATTGGATTATGTAAAAAGACTAATCCAATGAAAAAATCTAAAAGAGTACTTATTTTAGATGATGTTCAAGATCCGGATAATGTAGGTGCTTTATTAAGAAGTGCATCTGCATTTGGATTCACACACGTTATATTAAGTCCGCGTAGTGCTGATGTTTATAACGAGAAGACAATTAGAGCATCAAAAGGCGCAATTTTTGATTGCTATGTTGAAAGGAAACCGCTAAAAGAAGCCCTTGAAACACTTAAATCACAAGATTACAAAGTGATTGCAGCGGATGCTCATGAGACGGATGATATTAATCAAAGTAATGAAAAAGTTGCATTGATTTTAGGCAATGAAGGTCATGGTATTAGTAACGATGTTGCAACATATGTAGATAGTTTTGTTACCATAGAAACACAAAATGTTGAAAGTTTAAATGTGAGTGTCGCAGGTGCAATTATAATGTATGTTTGGAGGAAACACATATGAAAGCTAAAATTACTGGTTTTATAGATCATGATAAAAACTTATCAGTAGAAGAACAAGTTGAATTAGCAAATAGACATAAATTAGATACCATTTGTTTAAGATTTGTTCAACAAAAAAATATTTTTGAAGTTGATGATAAACTTGTTAAAAAAATGCAAGTTTTATTTAAAGACCATAAAATCAAAGTAAGTATTATAGATCCTGAAATAAAACCATATAGAATGGATAATAACCATCAACACGAAGAAGCTTTAGATCATTTTAAATATGCGCTTAAAATTGCAACAAAATTAAAAGCTACACATATATATTTAAGATTATTTAAATTTAATTCTGTCATTGATGAATATCCAAATGTTGAAAAACGATTAAATGATTACATTGATTTAGCAAATCGATCAAATAAAAAAATCATCATATATCCAACATCAGATCATAAGATGAATACATATACTTATATCTTTAAAAAATATAAATCGAATCTTTTATCAATCTTCTTTGATCCTGTTCATATTATGAATCAAGGTCAATCAGCAACAACGACTTATCGTTTACTTAAAAAACATATTTCTTCATTTGCATGTCATGATGCAAATCGTGAAAATGTTCCAAAACTTATTGGATATGGTAAAGCTGATGTTGTCGCTTTATTTAAAAAACTTATGAGAGATAATTATAAAGGTTTTTTACTTATTGATAATCAATTTTATAAAGAAATATTCGAAGAAGAACCAGAGAAAAAAGGGTTGAAAAAGTTATTTAATCGACGAAACAAACGTAAAGAAACGACAAGAACAGAGGTTTCAAAGATTATATTTCCAAATGAAGAAACAAAAAATGCCACCTACGATGACATTTTAGATAATCAGATTAAATTACTACATATGCTATTTAAATAATTATGCTTCATTTTCTAAATCATTTGCAAATTCAAATGCTGGTTTAGCATTTGGAATTGATGGGAATAATTTAGACACATATAAAATACCATTAAGATGATCAAGTTCATGTTGAAAGACGATGCCTATATAACCATTTAACTCTAATTTAACAGGGATAACTTGGTCTGATGCAACATCATAAGACATGGCTTCAAGCGTGATGCTTTCATATCTTGGCGTAATGCCTTCAGTTTCACGATCAACACTTAAGCAACCTTCACCACCAGGTAGATAGATGAGTGAATTGGTCTTCTTTGTGATTACCGGGTTAATGAGTGCATAAGAGTATAAAACACCATCAAAATCCTCTACATGTACAGCATACATACGTTTAGATACATTGACTTGTGGTGCTGCAATACCAACAGCTGGTCTAATATGATATTTTTCAACAAATGCTTCATCTTGAGAGTTTTTTACATATTGTAATAAGTCTTTTAAAAGTTTTTTATCTGACTTGCTGAGAGGGAGTCTTACTTCTTTAGCGACTGTCGTTAAAGTTTTATGTCCTTCTCTAATGATATCTTTCATTAAAATCATAAGCGTACACCTCATCTATTATTATATCACAAATATAAGGAGCTTTCATGCGTATAGATAAATATTTAACACAACTCAAATATACGACAAGATCACAGGTAAAAAGTTTTCTAAAAATGCATCTCGTTAGAGATGAAAACGCAAAAATAACTGATCCCAAATCTAAAATTAATCCTTATCATATTTATATTGATGATCAAAAAGTATTTTATAAGGATGAAATTAATTTAATGATATATAAACCAAAAGGGTATGTTTGTGCAACAATAGATAATGTTTATCCAAGTATTTTAACGTTGTTAAAGCAACCATATCATCGGTTTGATTTTAAAATAGCTGGTCGATTAGATGTTGATACAACAGGGTTGCTTATATTATCAACAAATGGACAGTTTATTCATGAACTAACACATCCAAATAAGCATGTGCATAAAACATATGTTGCGACATTAGATCAAGTGACAAAAGATATAGAAAAACTTTTAGATGGTGTGATGATAAAAGATGATAAGCAAAACATATATAAAGCGAAAGCATTATATTTAAATGTTGAAAAACAAGACGTAACAATCACCATCGATCAAGGTAAATACCACCAAGTGAAGCGGATGTTTAAAGCAGTAGGTTGTAACGTGTTACAATTAAAGAGAATTAAAATTGGCAATTTAACATTAAATACACTTCAAAAAGGTGAATATAAAGAAATAAGAAGGGAAGAAATTTATGACTGAAATCATTATGAAAGCATATGAAGTTGCAGACGAATTTACAGCTAATGCTAAATTCAAAGAAATTGCAAGATTGAATAAATTAATCGATCAGTTATATCCAAATGAAATTAAAGCTTTTGACGAAGCTAAAATAAAATATAATGACGTGATGCAATATGGTGGGTCATACCATCCAGATTTTAAAGAAGTCACAAAACTTTTAAGTGTCACAAAAATGAACTTATATCAACAAAAAGAAGTTGATACATATTTAAAACTAGAACGTGAGTTCGAAAAAGAAATCAATGATTACTTGTTTGAATTATCATCGTTAATATCAGATCATATTCCAAGTCCAAACGCATTTGGTATTGTTAAAAAAGGAGGTAGTTGTCATGTTGGCTGAAAGAGCATCTTTTGTTGTGTTTTTTAGAGGTAAACACATGATGAATAAAATCAATGAATTACCTGTTGATGTTGCTTATCAATCAGATAAATCAAATTATGTTGTTATTTATGCAGATAAAAAAGAAGAAGAAAATTTAAGAAAACAATTGAAAAAAATTAAAGGTTATAAAGGATTTGCACCTTCATATTTATATGATGAAACAAGAAATTTTTAAGTGTTAAGTAAAAATACTTGACAGGTTCAAAAAAACATGTATAATAGTCATGTAATATAAGATAAGAAAGTGAGTGTTAAACATATGGCAGTTAAAATTAGATTACAACGTTATGGTTCAAATAAAAGACCATTCTATAGAGTTGTAGCAAGTGATTCAAGAAGAGCAAGAGATGGTAAATTCTTAGAAATTATTGGAACATATGAACCAATTTTAGGTGAAGTAAAAA
This sequence comes from Mycoplasmatota bacterium, assembly GCA_018622495.1. Taxonomy (GTDB): domain Bacteria; phylum Bacillota_I; class Bacilli_A; order Acholeplasmatales; family Acholeplasmataceae; genus WOFB19. The sequence continues at coordinate 1,547,891 of CP076021.1, read as the reverse complement.
TTAGTTCTGATAAAGCTCAAAAATGGTTAGACAATGGTGCACAACCAACTGAAACCGTGAAGAGTTTATTTAAGAAATACAACGTATTAAACAAATAATTGTAGGGGGTACTTATTATGGCGATAGATTTTGAAAAATTAATCAAAAATATGATTGTGCCATTAGTCGTTAACCCGGATGATGTATTAGTTAAAATTTTATCTTCTGATGAAGATACAATTAACATTCAACTTCTCGTTAATGAAGCTGATTTAGGTCGTGTCATTGGCAAAGGTGGGAAAATTGCAAGCGCAATGAGAACCATTGTTTATGCAGGTGCATCAAAAGAACACATGCGTGTTCATATTGATATTGATTCATTTTAATTAAGCACATGTATCAAATAGGAAAAATAGTCAATACGCACGGTATAAAAGGCGAAGTTCATATATTTAATCTAAGTGATTTCAATCGCTTTCGTATGAATGAAACAATCTATGTTGAATTAAAGGATCATGCTTATAAACCTTTGGAAATTGAAAGAGTAAGACCACATAAAAATGTGCTTATTGTTAAATTTAAAAACATTGATAATATAAACGATGTTTTAAAGTACAAAGGGTTATTTGTTTATTCTGAAGAAAAGAACGAAGAAATTGAAGATGATGAATTCTATTATGATGAACTTATCGACAAAGAAGTGTATTTAGAAAATGGTGAGAAAATCGGTTTAGTATTAAGTGTGATTGAGGTTCCTCAAGGGCATTTATTAGAAATCGAAACAAACACTAAAAAAACACTGATTCCTTTTAGAAAGGAATTTGTAGTTAGTGTTACAAATACCATTGTGATTAAAAGTATCGAGGGATTATTATGATCATTGATATTGTGACGATATTTCCTGAGTTTTTTGATGCGTTTATAAACACATCAATTATGAAACGTGCACAAGCACAAGGATTAGTTAAGATTAATTGTCATCAATTAAGAGATTACAGTGTACGTAAAAATAACTATATTGATGATACGCCTTATGGCGGAGGATCTGGCATGCTCATGCAATTTCCACCATTTTATAAAGTGATTAATCAATTAAGAACGCCTGATACAAAAGTTATATTGTTGTCACCACAAGGTCAAATGTTTAATCAAGAAAAAGCAATAAACTTTTCCAAAATAAAACATTTAATATTATTGTGTGGACATTATGAAGGTATTGATGCACGCGTATTAGAATTTGTAGATGAAGAAATTTCAATTGGTAATTATGTTTTAACAGGTGGTGAAATTCCTGCAATGATCTTAAGTGATGCCATTGTAAGATTAGTCCCTGGTGTAATTGATGAATTATCAAGAGAAACAGATAGTCTACAAAATGGATGGTTAAAATATCCTCAGTATACTAAACCAGACAGTTATGAAGGACGTCAAGTGCCTGAAATATTAAAATCAGGACATCACAAAAATATTGAAGATTGGCGACAAAAAGAAAGTATCAAAGCAACTTATGAAAAACGTCCTGATCTTATTAAAGATTTAAAATTATCAAAAAAAGAAGAAACTATTTTAGCTGAAATAAAAGCTGAAAAAAATAAATAGTTGCAAGTTATTTATAACTTTGTTATAATAATTAAGCCTAATTAATTACACAATGGTCCGCTGTCTAAAACAAGAACATTGGAAGGAAAGAGAGTGAGTCTAAAATGTCAAAGCTAAAAGGCCAAGCGTTAATCGCTGAGATAACAAAAGGTTATCTAAAAGAAGTCCCTACATTTAATGCAGGAGACACTGTAAAAGTATATGTTAAAATTAAAGAAGGTAACCGTGAACGTCTTCAATTATTTGAAGGTCTTGTTATTAAAAAACAAGGTGGCGGTGTATCTGAAACATTTACTGTTCGTAAAATTTCTTATGGTATTGGTGTAGAAAGAACTTTCCCTATGCATTCACCAGCAATCGATCACATCGATGTTGCACGTAGAGGTAAAGTAAGAAGAGCTAAACTTCATTACATCCGTACATTGTCAGCTAAAGCATCAAGAATTAAAGAAAAACGATAAATTGATAAAGAGACTTAGGTCTCTTTATTTTTTTGAAACAAAAATGAAAGAATTTTCATAAAATACTTGAAAGCCTTTACATATCGTGATATAATATCTTTGAAAATAATATGAAGTAGAGGTGATTTTTCATGAGTAATGCAACTATATATGATGTTGCCGGTGCAGCAGGAGTGTCTTTAGCGACAGTTTCGCGTGTACTTAACAACCCTGAAAAAGTAAAAGAAGAAACAAGACAACGTGTCTTAAAAGTTATAAAAGAATTAGGGTATCGTCCTAATGTTATTGCTAGAGGTTTAGCAAGTCGTAAAACAACAACAGTCGGCATTGTCATTTCAGATGTTACTAGAGCATCGGTCGCAGAAATGCTTGGTGGTATTAGTGATATCGCTCATAATTATAAATATTCAATTAAGCTTTTTACAATTAGAGAAGATATGGACGTTATAGATATTTTAAAAGACATTATTGCTGAACAAGTTGATGGTATATTATATCTTAATGATGAACTAAGTACAAACCGTGTTGAAGAAGTTGAAAAAATATTTATTGATAACCAAATTCCATTTGTATTTGCAAATGTTGTTTACGATGACGAAAAGGTACCAATGGTATCTATTGATTATGAAAAAGCAGGTTATGAAATTACCAAATTAATGATTGATGATGATCGAAAAGATATTTATTTATTAAGTACTGCTAGACGTTATTCAGTCAATGATAAAAAAGAAGCGGGTTATACACGTGCTATGTTAGAAGCTGGTTTGCAACCACGTATCTTTAGAACAAGTGGCGATACAAATATTAACCGTCAACATTTTAATGCATTCTTTAGTGATAAAAAAGTAGATGGTGCTATTGGTGTTAGAGATTCAATTGCAGTATCATTTATGAATATAGCAAGAGATCGTAAAGTTGATGTGCCAGGTAAATTAGAAATTGCAGGATTCCAAAATACAAAATATGCATTATTATCAAGACCTACCTTGACATCTATTGATGTGCCAGTGTATGATATAGGTGCTGTTTCTATGAGACTATTAACTAAGTTAATGAGCTCAAATGATGTTGATAATATAAGAATTATATTGCCACATTATATTGTAAAAAGAGAATCAACAAAAATTTAATCAATCGATGATGTAAACGAAGTAGAAATAAATAGACCTAATATAGAGATTTCATGAGGGTGTAACATGAAAAGAAAATTTATTTTGAATTACAATTACTAAGATTAAATATACATGAGGGCTAGAATTCATTCTAGAACTAAGGTGGTACCGCGATATATTCGTCCTTAGATTTTTTAAGGACGATTTTTATTTGAAAGGAAAAGAAAGAAAATGAAATTATATGATGATTTAATTTGGCGTGGACTTATTAAGGACGTCAGTAACGAAGAACAAGCAAAAAAACATTTAAATGATAACCAAGTTAAATTTTACTGTGGATTTGATCCAACAGGACAATCTTTAACTGTTGGGCACTTAGTTCAAATTGTACGTATGTTATTACTACAAAAATATGGTCATACACCAATTGTGTTAATTGGTGGAGCGACTGGACTTATAGGGGATCCTAGACAAACAAGTGAAAGAAAACTATTAACTTTAGATGAGTCATTAGCTAATGCAGAAAAAATTAAAAAACAAATCGAAAAGTTTTTAGGACATGAAAAAGTGGTTTATGTTAATAATTATGATTGGATAAAAAATATTGATACCATTGGATTCTTAAGAGATTATGGGAAAAACTTTTCTATCAATTACATGTTAAATAAAGATACAGTTCAAAGAAGATTAGATGTTGGTATTTCTTATACTGAATTTTCGTATATGATTATTCAAGCTATTGATTTCTTGGAATTATATAAAACACAAGATTGTAAAATACAGTTTGGTGGATCTGATCAATGGGGAAATATTACAACTGGTTTAGAATTAATTAGAAAAGTAGCTGGCGATAAAAATGATGCAGTTGGTTTAAGTTCACCATTGTTATTAAAAGCTGATGGCACAAAATTTGGTAAAAGTGAATCAGGAGCTTTATGGATTGATGAAAATTTAACATCACCATATGAGTTATATCAATATTTTGTTAACGCATCTGATAAAGATGTATCTAATTATTTAAGAACATTAACTTTACTATCTAAAGATGAAATCGAAGCATTAGAAAAAGAAACGATAGATAATCCTCATTTAAGACTTGGACAAAAGAAAGTGGCTTGAGAAATTGTTAAACTAGTTCATGGTGAAAAAGCATTAGTAGAAGCGATGAGAGTCACTCAAGCATTATTTAAAGGAACACTTAGTGAATTAACTAAAAATGAATTTCTTATGTTAATTAAAACATTAGATACAGTAACATTAAATGAAGAGAAATCTATATTAGATTGTTTAATCGATGTGAATCTTGCACAATCAAAAAGAGAAGCGAGAGAATTTGTTAAAAATAACGCAGTATCTTTAAATGATGTTAAAATAAATGATATAGAATTAATGGTTAGTAAAACATTAGCGATTCATGATAAATATATCGTGTTGCGTAGAGGTAAGAAAAAATATGCTATTTTAGCATTTAACTAAGAGGTACAAAATGGATATAATACTGTTTAATCCATTATCAAGAAATGGGAATAACCGTCAATTTATTGATAAAATAACAAAACAACTAAAAAAATTAGGTCATGATGTTGAACATGTCAACATTTTAAATGTTGATGATGTTGAAACTTTTGTTAAATCAAGACACAAAGATGACCGCATTATTTTGGTTGGTGGTGATGGCACATTAAATCATATAGCAAATCGTATATATGGTATTGCTTATCCTCAAGATCTTTTTATGTATCAAGCGGGTACAGGAAATGATTTTATTAGAAGTTTAAAAACAAAAGAAAAAGTTGTTTTTATAAAGCCTTATTTAAAACAATTACCATATGTCACTTTTAATGAACAATCCAGATATTTCTTAAATGGTGTTGGATTAGGATTAGATGGTTTAGTCATACATTTTGTTTCTCATTCAAAATACAAAAAAAATAAATTTAATTATTTTAGACATGCACTAGAAGGTTTTAGAAAATTTAAACCCGTCTCAGGTACATTTACTGTTGACGGTAAAAAATATCAAGAAAAAAAGATATGGTTTATTAGTGCGATGAACGCTCCTTTTCAAGGTGGTGGTATGAAAATGGCACCTTTAGCAAAAAGAGAAGAAAACAATCTTCATTTACTTGTGATTACAAAATTATCTAAGTTTATGCTTTTCTTGATTTTCCCAACAATATATTTTGGAAAACATACCATGTTTAAAAAATATGTACATATTTATGAAGGGAATGAATTTGAAGTTCATTTTGATAGAGAGACATATTTACAAATTGATGGAGAATCTAAAGCAGATATAAAGGATATTAAAATATATTCTGCAAAATAATAATATTTAATATAAAAAAACAGACGCTTTTATTTATGCGTCTGATTTTTATTATATATATTTGAGTAAATCACGAATATCACTAGATGTATAGGTTGCAAGCTTAGAAGTTTTAGCATCACCGACACCAAAACTAGACATTTGTGCACGTGAAGCTGCTTCTATACCAGATATAGCATCTTCAACAACTAAACAAAAAGTAGGTTCTATATTTAGCTTTTCTGCTGCAATTAAAAATACATCGGGTGCAGGTTTGCTATGCTTAATATTTGTACCATCACTAATTGCATCGAAATAATCGAATAATCCTATTTGTTTTAAAATGAATTTTGCATTTCTTGATGAAGAACCAATAGCAACTTTAAATTGTTTTTCTTTGAGTGTTTTTAATACGTCCATCACGCCAGGAAGTATATGATCTTTTGTTAGTGAATTTAAAAGTTCTTTATAATAATCGTTTTTATATGCTGCAAGTTCTATTTTTTCTTCGTCACTATATGTTTTAGTCGATTGTTCTAATATAATTTCTAATGAAGCCATGCGTGAAACACCACGTAAGCGATCATTGATTTTTTCATTGAAAAAAATATGTTCGCGATCAGCCATATGCTTCCATGATTTGTAATGTAGGTCATCGGTAGAAACAATGACGCCATCTAAGTCAAAAATGATTGCTTTAATCATTTTCTACCAAGTCCTAATCTTTTATATACTTTTGATAATTTTCTTCTTGTTACATATGATGCAGCATCGCGTCCTTTATTCAGTGCTTCATCTAATTGAGGACTTTTAATAAGTTCAGCATATTTTTCTTGGATAGGTTTTAAAGTATTTACGACAATATCTGCTAAATCAAGTTTAAAAGTTTGATAGTTAGAATTTTCATATTGTTTTTCAATATCTTCAATTTTACGATTTGTTAGTGATGCATAAATGGTTAATAAGTTTGATACACCAGGTTTATTTTTAACATCATATTTAATTAATCCGTCTGAATCAGTGACTGCACTTTTAATTTTATTTTTTACTTGATTAAGATCATCAAGTAATAAAATATACGATTTAGGATTTTCCGCAGATTTATCCATTTTTCTTTCAGGGTCAGTTAATGATTTAATACGTGCACCTGTTTTTGGGAAAAATCCCTCTGGAACAACAAAAGTATCACCATATAAATGATTAAAGCGTTGTGCTAGGTTTCTTGTTAGTTCAAGATGTTGTTTTTGATCGTCTCCAATAGGTACGATATCAGCGTCATATATGATAATATCAGCTGCCATTAATGCAGGATAAGTTAAAAGAGAAGTACGGATACCTTCAGTTTGTTTTACTTTTTTATCTTTAAATTGTGTCATGCGTTCCATTTCACCAATATAAGCAGTTGATTCCATCACATAGCCGAGTTGCGCATGTTCTGGTACCTCGATTGAATAAATAGATTTACTTTATTTGGATCTAGTCCACATGCCATATAAAGTGCTGCAATACTTTTAATATTCTTTTTTAATGCTTGTCTATTTTGTGGAGTTGTTATCGCGTGTAAGTCAGCAATAAAAATAAAGAATTCTGTGTCTTCTAATTCATCTTGAAGTGCAACAAATTGTTTAATAGCACCAATGTAATTTCCTAATGTTAATTGTCCAGTTGGCTTAATACCTGATACAAGTCTTTTCATGTTAATTTCTCCTTTTTAATAAAAAAGTCCTTAGATATATTTATCTAAGGACGAATCATCGCGGTACCACCTTAGTTCTAGAATTGCTTCTAGCCCTCTAGTCGTTATAGCCGACATACTTTTGTGCTCAAAGATCCCATTCATTTATAGACACACCATCGGCTTTCAGCATCCCGACTCTCTAAAGATGTTTATATATAAATTACTATTTTCTTATCATCGCAACTTTATTATACTTTAATCGATATTATTCTTCAAGTGCTTTTTCTAATTGATCAAGTAGAGAATTAAAGCGTTTAGTGACCGCTTTAAATGTTTCTTTATCAGTCAGATCTGCACCTGCAGCAGCAACTTGATTTACTGGATAGTCACTACCACCTGATTTTAACATTGATTTGAAACGATTCATTGCACCTTCAACACGAGAAGAAACATCTTCATAAATCTTAAGTGATGCACTATAAGATGTCGCGTATTGATAAACATAAAATGGTGTATGGAATAAGTGAGGGATATATGCCCAAACATATTGTTTACCTTCTTCAGCAGTAATATCAATATCATAATAGTGTTTGTATAAATCAATCATGATTTGTGATAATGCTTGGTCAGTGACAGGCATACCTTTTTCAACTAATTCATTTGCTTTATATTCATATGTAGCAAATAATGTTTGTCTAAAGAATGTTGACATAAAACCATCTAAAGCTTTTTCTAATAAGGCAATTTTTTGTTCTTTAGTAGTCGCATTTTTAACAAGATAGTCTAATAAGATATGTTCATTAAATGTAGATGCAACTTCTGCAACGAAAATTGTATAATCAGATGTTGCCATTGGTTGAGCAGCTTGAGAAAACAATGTATGTGCACTGTGTCCACATTCATGTGCTAATGTAAATACTGAATCAAGTGTATCATCATGATTTAATAAGATATAAGGATGGAAACCATATAAACCAGAAGAATAAGCACCAGTTCTTTTACCATCACCTGGGAATACATCAACATAACCTGTTTCTAAGGCAACATGTTGTTGGTTAACAAATTCAGGGTCCATGCCTTCTAAAGCATTAAACCATAATGAAAGTGATTGTTCAAAATCATATTTAGTATCATCTTTGACGAGTGTTAAGAAACGATCATATGTATGATATGTATCTAATTTTAAATGTTTTTTACGTAGTTTGATATATCTTTGGATAGATGCATTACTTTCAAAAGAAGCATCCATTAAGTTTTTATAAACATCAACTGGAATGTTATTTCTAAATAAAGCAGCTTCAACAGCTGATTGATAACCTCTTGCTTTATAATTAGCTTTCATGCTTTGTAAAACTAAATTATAAGTTGCAGCAAATGCAGTTTTATTTTCTTTGTAGCGTTTAAAAGCAGCTTCAAAAACTTTTTTTCTATCATCTGCAGTTGGCACTTCAGGAATTAAAGAACGATAATTTGATAAGGTAACAGTTTTTTTAGTACCGTCAGATAAAGTGATTTCTTCATCTTTAGCATCAATAATTGCTAATCCTTGATATAAACTAGATGGAATTGAACGCATACCACCGAAATTTGATAATAGTTTTTCTTTATCATCACTTAAAACATGAGACTGTTGTAAAAATAATTTTTCAAATCCGAATTTATAAGGTTTGAGTGATGCATCTTTTTCTAAAAAAGACATAATTTTTTCTTTTCCAATTGAAATGAATTCTGGTGAAACAAAAGATGTTTTTTGACTAATTTCTGAAAACATAATCATCATTTGTTGATTCTTTGAAGATTTTAATTGATCTTTTAAGTTTAAATCACTATTTAAATGAATATAGCCATATAAACGATAGATAAATTTAGTTAAAATTTCATCTTTTTCATGAAATAATTTAAATGATTCAAAATCTGATAGCTTTCCTTTGAATGATGCAAGTTCATCAATCATTGGCGATAATTTTTCTAAATCCTTTTCCCAAGCTTCTAAGTTAGGATAAAAAGGCGATAAATCCCATTTTGACATATTAATTTCCTTCTTTCGTTTGATATCAAAGTATATTATAGACATTATATCTTAAAATATATAAAATATAAAGTTTTTTAATTCATTGTGCAAATGTATGAAATTAAGTGTAAAACGTTTTCATACCTTGCATTAAATTCTAAATAATTATATAATTAAGCATGCAAGAACTTAAAGTGCTATAGGCTAATACCTATGCTCCAGAAGGAGGAAGACAATGATTACTATTTATACAACACCTAGTTGTTCGTCTTGTCGAAAAGCGAAGAAGTGGCTTGATGATCATAAGATCCAATATGAGGAAAAGAATCTGTTTAATCAACGCATCACTGAACAAGATATTGATCGCATGTTAGAACATTCCGAAAATGGTTTTGAAGATATTATATCAACAAGATCAAAAGTGTTCAAAGAACAAGATTTAGACATCGATGATATGAGAATAAGTGAACTTAAGGCTTTCATTCTTGAAAACCCTAGTGTATTAAAAAGACCTATCATGATTGATGGGGAAAAATTACAAGTTGGTTATAACGATGAAGAAATACGTGTATTTATTCCTAAGAGACTTAGAGAATTGATCATGTGTGATAATTGTCCAAACGGAGATCATTGTGATTACCAATCAATACTTAGTCAATATTTCGCAGAGATTAAAGAAAAACAACAATCTCATCAATAAGATAAAAATAAAAAAGCCACTAGTTGGCTTTTTTTGTATTCATAATGATGTATTTCAAACAGAAAGTTTCTTAAATTTTGGTAAATAATAAGACACAAAACCAAAACAAATCACAGCAACTATTAGTACTAAATTCAGTACATAAGTAGTTTTAATTGCTGGAGCATATGATGAAACTAAAATAGGATCCCCACTTAATACACTTATGCTTTCAAGATGGAAATACAAGTTGACTGCCATTAAAGTTGTAGCGACTAATACTGATTTTATATCATCAAAGAACCAACCGAGCCATAAAATGATGACTGGTAAGATATAAAAATGAGTAGAGATAGCTGCATAATGTCCATAATTGTTAACATCAAACCAATCAAATAGTCTAATGAGTACAGATAATAGTAGCAAAATGCTTGTGACCAAGGCAGCGATGAATACTAATAAATTGCGATCTTTCATTTTTTCCTCCGTATTATTTCTAATATTATTATAATAACAATATGGAGAAATGTCAATTTTATATAAAAAAAGATGACCATTTGGTCATCTTGTACATGTAAATGCGCGTTCGCTCTTACGTTTTGTTGGTAAAAAGTCAATATTTTGTGTTTTTATGAAATTTTCGAAAATAATTTTACCATCATCATAATGATTAAATTCAAACTCGATTTCATAATCGGTTGTACCACAATAATCACAACGATCTAAAAATAATGTTCCACCTTCAAATGGTGTGCTCGCTCTAAAATTATCTAAACTAATTTTAAATGATACAAATTTGTTTTCTATATTATTAAAGAACTCATTAGTATTAAATCCATTTTCTATCATTGCTTCAGCTTTAGCTTTAGACAAAATGACATGATTTTCATAGGCTTCTTTTTCACCTTGAGATTTTAAAGTTACTTTATAACGATCTTCACCTTTTTGTCTAATACGTAAAACAATTGATTCTGCATTTAAATCATAATTGTCAGTATCAAAGTAATGATTCACTTGTTTAAACACGTTATTTTCCAAATTGAAGCGATGTAATAACTCAACATATTTTTCTTCAGAGATTACAGTTTTAAATTCTATTTCAATGTTTTTAGTCATCTTTGACTCCTTTTGAAAAAAGATTATAAGGCTTTACTACATAATTATAACAAAACTTAATTTGAAATTAAAGGAAAAACGTTTACATTTACACACAATGTTTCATAATATTTGTATTTACAATTAAAAATGTTAAAATATAAACGGAATAATTATACAATTCAAGGAGGAATTAAAATTATGGCTATTAAAGTAGCAATTAATGGGTTTGGACGTATTGGACGTCTTGCTTATCGTTTATTATCAGAGGATTCAAATTTCGATGTAGTTGCAGTTAACGATTTAACTGATGCAGAAACATTAGCATATTTATTAAAATATGATACTGCACAAGGTAACTTTAAATCAGGTTCTGTTTCTTTTGAAGGTTCAGATTTAATTGTTGGAGAAAAAAGAATTCCAATTTTAAGTCAAAGAGATCCAAAATTATTACCTTGGAAAGAATTTGATGTTGATGTTGTATTAGAATGTACAGGTTTCTTTGCTGATGAAGTTAAAGCTGGTTGGCATTTAGAAGCTGGTGCAAAAAAAGTTGTTATTTCTGCTCCTGCTAAAGGTAGCGTTAAAACAATCGTATATAATGTAAATGATGATGTATTAGAAGGTAATGAAGATATCTTAAGTGGTGCTTCATGTACAACTAACTGTTTAGCTCCAGTAGCTAAAGTATTAGATGATAGTTTTGGTATTATTGGTGGTTACATGACAACTGTTCATGGTTATACAGCTGATCAAGTACTTCAAGACTCACCTCATAAAAAAGGTATTATGTCAAGACGTGGACGTGCTGCTGCTCAAAACATCGTTCCTACATCAACTGGTGCTGCAAAAGCAATCGGTTTAGTATTACCTCAATTAAAAGGTAAATTAGATGGTATTGCACTTCGTGTTCCTACAATTACTGGATCAATTGTTGATTTAGTTGTTGAAGTTAAAAAAGAAACAACAGTAGAAGAAGTAAATGCTGCATTTAAAGCTGCTGCTAACGAATCATTTGCATATGTTACAGATCCAATCGTATCTAGTGATGTTATTGGTACAACTTATGGTTCATTATTTGATGCTAACTCTACATCAGTAATGAATGTGGATGGTAAAACATTAGTTAAAGTACTTTCTTGGTATGATAACGAAATGAGTTATACTAGCCAATTAGTAAGAACTGTTAAAAAATTAGCAAGTTTAATTAAATAATTCTCTATATTACATATAGAAAGCTGATTTTAGCTGAAATATGTGATGAAAGTTAATAAAAAGACATTTTTAAAGTTTTATCCTTGACAATGCATTGTGTTATATATATAATAAAAGGGCAATAAGGAAATTGTTGCAAAAATTTAAGAAGTTTTATATATGCTAAAAGCAAAGCTAAAGGGATTTAGCGACGCAAAACTATAGGGCCTAGTCAAGGTAGCCAGTTGCCATATTTTATTCCAAAGATTTTTTGGGATGTACGGTGACTGCAAATAATTTGTAATTTAAGTCAACGTACAGTGTATGTTGACTTTTCTTTTGTTGGGAGGCGATGCAGTGTCTAAAAGGAAAGGGATACAACTCATCATTGTTTTACTTCTAGCAGTAACTCTTGGATTCACTTCAACTGCTGCATTTGCATACTGGACAAATACTTCGGTGCAATCAAATGTAACAATAGAGTTTACTGAAGAAGATGCAAGTCTTATAGTAAATCAGACAAATGAAGATTTTGAAGGTATGCTAGTTCCTCAAAATTATGTATGGTTTGCTGGAGAAGTTGATGAAGTGGTTTTCACTTATGAAGTTAATATTGATAAAACATTAGTAACGCAAGTTAATTTAATTGTTGAATCAATAAATGTTATGGTTGGTGGATCAAGCGCATATAGTGATTTGATAAATGTTACGATAAATGGTACAGAAGATATCAGCGAGAACGACTTGTACAATTCAAAAGTATTTATAACAGTCGTTGTAACAATTACGTAACCTATTGATGCTGAAGAAGCTAGCAGAGAAGGTTTAGATGAAAGCTTAATAAATGTAGATGATTCGGTTGCTGCATATGAAGCTTTACATGGTCAAACAATTTCGTTTGATTTAAGATTTAGTGTAGAACCGAAAGAAAATACATTTTAAAAAAAATAAAAATTAAAAAAATTGAAAACAAAAAGGAGATTTAAAAATTATGAAATCAAAAAAATTAGTCGTAAGTTTATTAGTTATGTTAGCGGTAGTTATGTCAACATTGACATTCGCATATTGGCAAAATTCAGTAGCTACAGGTAACGCAGATACTGCATCAGGTACTATAACAATTGGTGCTGGTGATGATGTTTCAGTAGCTACAGAAGTAACAGTTAATGATGAATCAAGTGCAGGTAAATTAGTTCCAGTTGGTAATGACGCAGCTGCTGGCGATGTTGATGATGTAGATTTAACATTCTCAATTTTATGGGAAGGTACAGTAGAAGATGTTGATGGAGATATAGGGACTTTAGCAGTTACACTAGGAACTGTTATGATAGGTAGTACTGATGTTTCAGGTTTAATGACAGTAACAATACCTGCTGACCAAACAATTACTGCAGGCACTTCATTAGATGTTGTTATTAACGTAGAATTCACAAACGAACCTGCTAATCAAGCAGCATACGATGCAATCGCAAATGGTACTTTAACTATTGGGCTTACATTTACAGTTACAGTTGCTTAATTATTAAGTAAACAGAATAATAAAAGCGGCTGATAGCCGCTTTTAAGTTTTATAAAGGAGGAATAAATATAATGAAGAACATATATAGAAAAATGATAATATTTAGTTTAAGTATATTTTTTATTGTTGTATTTTTTACTCCTCAAACATTGGCTTATTGGATTGATGCTAATGGCGTATCAGGAGCAAATGATAATGCTGATGGTATGGTTGCTATTGGGCAGTGGTCTAGTGCAAATAATGTACCAGACGGTATTACCCTTTGGGATGAAACAGAAAACTATAGCTTAGATGATCTTGTTTGGTATGAAGGTGATATCTATATGTATAGACATTATAATTCAACTGCAGGAGAAGAACCATCTAATGCCAATAATTGGCGTTATCTTAGAGATTTAGATTGGCATGCAACAGTCACATATTTTGATGGAGAAATTGTTTATCATAACGGTGTAATTTATGAAGCACAACATGAAGGTAGTGGCGATGAACCAGGTACTGCTGCAAATAATCAATGGGATAGTTTAATTGAAGACTCAATTTCTTGGACAACAGGACAAGCAACCACGTTAGATGAAATTGTATATTATAATGGACAATTATGGCAATATCATGATTATTACACTACATCAGTTCCGGGTTCAGAAGTAGAATGGGGTATTGTCGGGGATTTAACATATAATTCTAATTATGTATATTCTGATAATTCACTTGTTTTATATAATGGAAATTACTATTATACAACCAATGGTGGATGGGCATCAAGTTCAACGCCAGGCACGAATGGTGCGTGGATTCAAGTGACTATTTCTACATGGACTAGTACATCAGTAACTAAAGATACAAAATATGTTTTATATAACGGACTTATATATGAGGCTTTAGTAGCTCAAAAAAACAGATTAAAAAATGAACCAGGAACAGCTGCATCTTATGGATATTGGCAAGCTATAAATACGGATCAATGGCAACAATATAACACATATGTAACAGATGATTTAGTGATGTGGGATAGTGAAGTTTGGATTTTAGCAAATGCAAGTAATTCATCAGTAGAACCAGGAACAGCTGCAAATAGTTGGAATGATTCAGGTTCCCTAGATTATGAAGTTACATCTACATATGCAAATGGAGATTATGCTATTTATAATGATCTAGTATATGTAGTCGTTAATGCGACTAATGCTAATCAATATGCACCAGGAGTGATTGCTAATTCTTGGAATTTATTAAGTGGTTATGAATGGTATGATACGAACGTATATTATAATGGTGAAACAGTCTATCATAGTGGTGCAGTATATACTGCTAATGTGGCTTCAACTACCGCTGAACCAGGTGTTTCAAGCGATTGGATTATTGTAGGTCAATAAAAATATCAAACAAAAAAGAATTGTGATATAATGGCATTAGATTGAAACTTTATATTTAAGGGGTGTCATTAATGAAAAACGCAACTAAGAGTTTAAAAAATATAGGATTTTATGCACTTTATGTGGTTTTAGGATTACTTATAGTGTTTATTATCATGCTAAGTGCATTTCCGGATTTAACTTTAAATACCGTTGGTGTTAAAGCATATATTGCTAAATATGATACGATGGAATCTCGCATTAACCCATATGATTTAGTATTTATAAATCGTGTTGATCCAGATGAGCTAGAAGTTGGTGATTTAATCACTTTTTATGCTGATATAGATTATGATGGTGATGCAGATTTAGTTACTTATTATGTTTACAGTATTACAACCACTAATGACATTTCAGTTTTCAAAGTTAATGCAGAAGGATCTAGTGTTCCTGCAACACCCAATTTATTAGAAGATGACATCTTAGGTGGATATGCTTTCAAATTGCCACGATTTGGTTATGTTGTTGATTTTTTATCAAGTGGATTTGGGATTGCAGCTGTATTATTAAATGTTGGTATTATAACAGCAATTGTCATACTTGTTAAGAGCAGTAAAAAAGAAGAACCAAAAAAGGAAGAAATAACAAAAGATTAGTGATTCTTCTTAAAGGATGTGTATATCGTTGGAAAATTTACTTTCAACAAATGAGCTATTGTTGTTAATAGAAGAATCAAGAGATTCTATCAATATAAATTCTATAAAAATTTTAGATGAAGAAGCTAAAGTTATTAAAATAGTTAAAACTATCTATTGGATAGTTATTGCGTTTCTTATTCTTCACTTATTATATTTGTCATTACCTTTTTATTTAGATGCTCAAACAATAACAACTATTAAAGGTACAGATGCAATAGCAGTTGTTAAAAAAGATCAATCACCACCTATTTTAGAAATAACGATTGTTGTGATTGAAGATTTTGATTATGATGATTTAGCATTAGGGGATTACGTTGTAGTTCATAATCCTGAAGATGATATTAATATGGAAAAAAGAGTTGTCGCAATTGATTTTACTAACAATACGTTTGAAGCGACGTATGCTAATCAAACAATTGAATTGTATACAAGCGATGATCTTATAGGTATTTATAAAGAGGATGCAACATTTTTTCAATTATTTTCATATGGTATGAGTACATTAAGAGGATTTATTGGAACAATTATTGTTTATATCATTATCGCAGGTGTTTCTTACTATATTATATTTATACAACATGACCAAAAAAATGAAGATGAGGATAGTGATTCATATGAATGATAAAAAAACATTAAGACACATTTTAATGAATATATTATTTTATATGGTCACTATTTTTTTAGTGTTTTATATAGTCATAAGTGCGGTTGCTCCTGAAAAAATGTTAGATGTTTTTAATTTTAAAATATCTACAGTAATATCAGAGAGTATGGAACCAACAATTAATAAAGGTGATTTAATTGTAGTTATTAACACAAGTGAAAATGATATTGATGAGCAAGATATTATTGTATTTAACAACTATCTACCAACAACAAATGGTGGGTATGCACAAGCAGAAGTCATTCATAGATACATTGATACTGGTGTTGATGGAGATTATATTACTCAAGGTGATAATAATGATAGTGTTGATACCATTAGAGACTCAGAAGGAAATATTGTCACACTTACTTATGAAGATGTAGTTGGTAAGTATGCTTTTAGAATTCCTTTTGTTGGATGGCTTACTATTTTCTTTACACAATATTTGGATCCTGTTTTCTTAGGATTGATTATTGTTAATGTTATTATCGTTATTGCATTAGTTAAATATCTAAAGAAAAAACCAGAAGAAGAAACAGATGAAAAAAATGACGTGGCATGATTTTATACTAGATGAAAGTCAAAAACAATATTATAAAGATTTAGAAAAGTTTATGACATTAGAAGATGCTAATAAAGTTATACTGCCTCCAAAAGATAAACGATTGACATGTTTTGATTTAACACCATTAGAAAATGTAAAAGTTGTGATTATTGGACAAGATCCTTATCATAACTATCATCAAGCACATGGTTTAGCATTTAGTGTAGAAACTACTAAATTCCCACCATCTTTAAAAAACATATATAAAGAATTGGTTAGTGATTTAAATGTAAGTTATCCTGAAACTGGTAACCTTAGCAATTGGGCTAAACAAGGTGTATTATTAATTAATACTGTATTAACAGTTGAATTACATGAACCACTTAGTCATCAAAAAAAGGGTTGGGAACAATTTACTTTAGAAGCGATAAAGACCGTAAATAGAGAGCAACCACATGTTGTATTTATTTTATGGGGATCAAAAGCTAAAGCATTTTCTAAATATATTGATCAACATAAACATAAAATTATTACATCTGCGCATCCTTCACCATTATCAGCATATCGAGGATTCTTTGGATCAAAACCTTTCTCTAAAACAAATGCATATTTAAAATCAAAAAATATAAAAGAAATTGATTGGCGATTATAAACCAATACACTTTCTTTTTTTTATTTTTGACGTATAATATAACTACAGAGTAATTAGAAAGCGTAAAGTGTCTAATCATGGGATGTCGGATTAGAACGAACACATATGTGGCGGTTTTCTAATGCGTCCGCTGTAGATTTTTATGGTGGACCTCGAATATAGGAGGTCTTTTTTTGATGAAAAAAATGAATGAGTTACAAAAGTTATTATTAGCGGTTTCGCTAACTTCAATTTCTGTAGTGATTGATGTATTAATTAAATATGTGATTCCTATTGAAACTTTTGGACTACCTTTTTATGCAATTCCGATTGTCATAGGTAGTATTGTACTAGGTCCAATTTATGGTGTGATGATGGCACTCATTGGTGATTCCCTAGGTGTGATGATGAGCGGTTATGGTTATTTATTTTTATATAGTCTAGCTGCAGTGAGTTGGGGAGTTATTCCTAGTTTGATTGTGAGAAATAAATATCATTTTATAAAACTTGCAGTAGGTGTTTTTATCGCATATATTTGTGCAAGTTTATCAAATACATTTGCAAATTTTTATTATTTTGGTGAAGTGACTGCATATGCTACACTTTTTATTAGATTGGCATTAATTATACCTAATTCGGTTGTTATTATATTGATGGTCCATTTTTTATATCAAAGGTTGTATGCCATATTTCCGACATATTTAGCGATTGGTCAACTTGATAATACGCATTAATTTGCGTATTATTTTTTTAGATATGTCTTCTTATCATGTATAATAGAAATGGTGATAATATGGTAAAAATAATTGGTGCAGGACTTGCAGGCGTAGAAGCTGCATATTTCCTTGCACAACACAACATTAAAGTAAAATTGTATGAAATGAGACCGGTTAAAATGACGGGTGCTCATCAAACTGGAAACTTTGCAGAACTGGTTTGTTCTAATTCGCTTAGATCAAATGATTTACATGTCGCAGTGGGTTTATTAAAACAAGAAATGCGCATGTTAGGTTCTCTTGTTATTGAAGCAGCAGAACATGCTTCAGTACCAGCAGGGTCAAGTTTAGCTGTGGATAGAGAAATATTTTCAAAATATATAGAAAATAAATTATATCATCATCCAAATATTGAAGTGTTTAAAGAAGAAATAACGGATATTGATTTAGATGAAATGACGTTAGTTGCTGCAGGTCCACTTGCGAGCGATGCCTTATCTAAAAGATTATCAGAGATTTTTCATCAAATGCATTTTCATTTTTTTGATGCAGTGGCACCGATTATTGAAAAAGATTCAATAGATATGAATATTGCATATTTAAAGAGTCGTTATGATAAAGGTGAAGCAGCATATATTAATTGTCCTATGAATGAAGAGGAATATAATAAATTTTATGATGCATTAACTTCAGCTGAGAAAGTTGTACCAAAAGATTTTGAAAATAATGTATTTGAAGGATGTATGCCAGTAGAAGTTATGGCTTCTCGTGGTAAACAAACATTATTATATGGTCCAATGAAACCTGTTGGATTAGAACAAGAAGGTAAGAAAAGACCTTTTGCTGTGGTTCAATTAAGACAAGATGATGCAAAACAATCGATGTATAATATCGTTGGATTTCAAACACATATGACATGGCCTGAACAAAAAAAGGTGATCCAATTGATTCCAGGATTAGAAAATGCACGTATTTTAAGATATGGTGTCATGCATCGTAATACATATATTGAGAGTCCACATGTGTTAAATAAAGGTTATCAATCTATTGAACATCCAAAATTATTTGTTGCAGGACAAATAAGTGGTGTTGAAGGATATGTGGAAAGCGCAGCTTCAGGATTAAATGCAGCTATTCAAGTTTGTGCATTTCTTGATAAACAAAAACAAGTGAATTTCCCAGAAGAAACAATGATTGGTGCGATGAGTCATTATATTGCAACACCTAATGCATCATTTGTGCCTATGAATGCTAATTTTGGATTATTACCTGCATTAAAAGAAAAACATCAAAAGAAAATGAGAAAAACATTATATGCTCAAAGAGCTATTGAACTTATATCACAAGTGAAGGATGAAAATCCATGGATATAATTTCTACTTATCAAGCATATTTGGAAGAACAAAAACATTATGCCGAACATACAGTCATAAATTATATAAAAGATATAAAAGATTTCCAAGATTTCATTCAAACTGAAGAACTTGCAAGAGATCTATTAGATGTTAGAAGAGAAAGACTTGCAAGACATTTTTTATCCCATATGGATCATATAGGTTTGAGTAGAAAAAGCATAGCAAGAAAGATTTCAGCACTTCGGACATTTTATGATTTTTTGATGCAAGAAAATTATATAGATATAAATGTTTTTACTCAAATTGAAATTCCTAAGATTCCTAAAAAATTACCAGTCATTATTCATGATGAGGAATTAAAAAGATTATTTGACTCAATTGATCAAACAACACCATTAGGTTATAGAAATTATTTGTTATTAGATTTATTATTTAGTTGTGGATTAAGAGCAAGTGAACTTGTTAGTATGGATATTAAAGATTTACAGTTGGAACAATCTCAAATTTTAATTCACGGTAAAGGTTCAAAAGATAGATTTGTCCCATTACACACAGCACTTGTTGATGAAATAAAACACTATTTAACTTATATACGACCAGTTTTATTATCTAAAGGACATGATGTTCATACGACTTATATATTTATTAATTATAAAGGTGGTATTTTAACAACTAGAGGGCTACAAGTTATTTTAAAGAAGATGATTGAAAATTCTGGAGATGTATATAATATTCATCCACATATGATTAGACATGCGTTTGCGACGACATTATTAGACCATGGTGCAGATTTAAGAGTTGTACAAGAACTCTTAGGCCACGAACACTTAAAGTCTACACAAATATATACACATGTATCAAAAGAAAAAATAAAAGAGAGTTATAATAAAACACATCCAAGAATGATAAAAAAAGGGGAAAAGCATGAGAAAATTTGAAATCATAAAAAAATTTGAAGCACAAGGTGTAACAATTCCTTCACGTGCGACAGCACATAGTGCTGGTTATGATCTTGCAAGTATTGAGGACATCACATTTAATCCAGGTGATATTAAGATGGTTCCTACTGGACTTAAAGTAAAACTTCCAGGAGATGAAGCACTTTTTGTATATCCGCGTTCATCACTAGGTATAAAAAAACATTTAACCATGAGTAATAATGTTGGCGTCATCGATGCAGATTACTATAATAACCCAAAAAATGAAGGCCATATTATGGTGCCTTTATATAATTTCGGAAAAGAAATAGTTACCATTGAAAAAGGTGAAAGAATTGCTCAAGGCATATTTATGAATTATAAAAAAACTGAAGATGATCAAAGCGATCATATCGTTAGACTTGGTGGCTTTGGAAGCAGTGGTACAAAATAGTTTAAAACAGCTTTATATACTTGCAAAAGTATACTAAATATGATATATTTATTAAGGCTATTATATAACACATGTCAATCAGTTAAATGTTCTTGTGCCCTTTGGGTGAACATGTATCTGATGGCGAGAGGAAAAAACAAAAAAGGAGAATATTATTATGGCAGTCGTTTCAATGAAACAATTATTAGAATCAGGCGTACATTTTGGTCATGCAACACGTCGTTGGAATCCAAAAATGGCACCCTACATTTTCACATCTAGAAATGGCATATACATTATCGATTTAAAGAAAACATCTGTAGAAATCGAAAAAGCTTATGCAGCACTCGTTAATATTGTAAAAGATGGAGGAAAAGTTTTATTCATCGGTACAAAGAAACAAGCTCAAGAAGCAGTTAAAGAAGAAGCAATTCGTACAGGTCAATTTTATGTTGATCAAAGATGGTTAGGTGGAACATTAACTAACTTTAAAACAATCCGTCGTCGTATTGCAAGATTACATGAATTATACAAATTAGAAGCAGACGGTATTTTTGAAAAATTACCTAAAAAAGAAGTTCAACAACT
Organism: Mycoplasmatota bacterium; assembly: GCA_018622495.1. Taxonomy (GTDB): domain Bacteria; phylum Bacillota_I; class Bacilli_A; order Acholeplasmatales; family Acholeplasmataceae; genus WOFB19. The sequence goes on along the minus strand of CP076021.1, from coordinate 1,526,376 downwards.
TAAAAAAGAAAGAGAACGTCTTGAAAAATTCTTAGGCGGAATCAAAGATATGAAAAAAAGTTCCAGAAGCTATTTTCATCGTTGATCCAAGAAAAGAAAAGAATGCAATTTTAGAAGCACGTAAATTAGGTATCAAAGTATTTGGTATTGTAGATACTAACTGTGATCCTGATGACGTTGATTATATTATTCCAGCAAACGATGATGCAATTCGTGCTGTGAAATTAATTACAAATGTTATGGCTAATGCAGTAACTGAAGGTCAAGGTGGCGTTGTTGAGAAAATCGATGATGAAATCGCAGCTCAAGTAACTCCTAGAAAACCAAGAGAAGACAGAAGACCTAGAGAAGATAGAAGACCAAGAGAAGACAGAAGACCTAGAGAATATAGAAAACCTGTTGAAAAAGCACCAGAAGTTAAAGTTACACCAGCTCCTGAAGTTAAAGTTGCTCCTAAAGTAGAAGCAGCACCTAAGGTGAAAGAAGCACCTAAAGCTAAAGAAGCAGTTAAAGAAACAAAAGTAGAAGATTTTTCTAGTAAGACTGTAGCAGAGTTAAAATCACTCGCTAAAGAACGAGGCCTATCAGGATACTCAACCCTTAAAAAAGCAGAACTTATTGATTTACTAAAATAATGCAATAAGGGGATAATATCCCCTTATTTTTATAAATAAAAACGATATATATTATAGGAGGACTACTTAAAATGGTTACCGTACAAAAAATTAAAGAATTAAGAGAAAAAACTGGTGCAGGTATGCTTGATTGTAAAAAAGCATTAACTGAAACTGATGGAGATATTCAAGGTGCAATCGATTACCTAAGAGAAAATGGTATTATGAAAGCAGCTAAGAAAGCTGATAGAATTGCAGCTGAAGGTTTATGTAATATAACAATTAAAGGAAATGAAGCTGTTATTTATGAATTAAATTCAGAAACAGATTTCGTTGCTAAAAATGACAAATTCCTCAATTTAATTAATAAAGTTGGAGAAGTTATTGTTTCATCAAAAGCTTCAAATACTGAAGAAGCATTAGCAGTTGAAGAGAATGGTGTAACAGTAGAAAAAATGCTTATTGATGCAACTGCAACAATTGGCGAAAAGATTTCATTACGTCGTGTTTCAAGAGTTGTAAAAGATGATGCTCAAGGCTTTGGTTCATATCTACATATGGGTGGACGTATTGCAGTTTTAGATGTAATCTCTGCTGAAAATGCTGATGTTGCAAAAGATATCGCAATGCATGTTGCAGCACAAAACCCTAAATATTTAGATAGAACACAAGTAAATCAAGAAACTTTAGATCATGAAAAACACGTATTAACACAACAAGCACTTCAAGAAGGAAAACCAGCGAATATCGTTGAAAAAATGGTTATCGGTCGTTTAAATAAATTCTTAAAAGAAGTATGCTTAGTTGATCAACCTTTCGTTAAAGATCCTGATCAAACTGTTGGTAAATATTTAAAAGCAAACAATGTATCAATCGTATCATTTGTTCGCCTTGCAGTTGGTGAAGGTATTGAAAAGAAAGAAGAAGATTTTGCAGCAGAAGTTGCAGCACAATTAAATAAATAATATAATATATACAAAGGGAGTGGCAATATGTACAAAAGAGTGATATTAAAACTAAGTGGTGAAGCCTTAAAGGGCGATGGAACTTATGGAATACATCCTAAGACTGTTAAAAAGATTGCTACTGAAATAAAAGATATTTATCAATTAGGTGTTGAAGTAGGTATTGTTATTGGTGCTGGTAATTTATGGCGAGGTAAAATTGGCGAAGAACTCGGTATGGATAGAGCACAAGCTGATTATATGGGTATGTTAGGTACCATTATGAACGGTCTAGCTTTACAAGATGCACTTGAGTCTATTGATGTACCAACTAGAGTGATGACAGCATTACCTGTTAGTGCAGTTGCCGAACCTTATATAAGAAGACGTGCAATTAGACATTTTGAAAAAGGTCGTGTACTTATATTTTCTGGCGGTACTGGATCTCCTTATTTTTCAACTGATACTGGTTCAGCACTTCGTGCAGCAGAACTTAACAGTGATATTATATTAATGGCAAAAAATGGTGTTGAGGGTGTTTATGATAAAGATCCTAAGAAACACAAAGATGCTAATTTATTTAAACATATTTCACATCAAGAACTATTAAAAAGAAATTTACAAGTCATGGATCAAACTGCAGCATCAATGTGTGCTGAAAATAAGATTGATATGATTGTATTTAATATGAATGAACATGGCAATATTAGAAAAGCCATATTAGAAGAACCAATTGGTACTTTCGTCACATGGGAGGAATCAAAAAATGAATGAACAAGCTGATATGTTATTATTAGAAATTGAAGAAAATATGCAAAAGTCTATCGAGTCGTTAATGAGAGATTTAGCAGCTGTTAGAACGGGTAGAGCTAATCCTTCTTTATTAGACCATGTAAAAGTTGATTATTATGGTGCAGAAAGTCCTATTAGACAAATCTCATCAGTAACAATTGTTGAAGGTAATCAATTATATATTAAGCCTTTTGATAAATCTATTTTAAAAAGTATTGAAACTGCTATTTATGCGTCTGATTTAGGATTAAATCCTTTAAATGATGGTTACGGTATTCGTTTAATATTACCTCAACCAACAGAAGAAAGACGTCGTCAACTAGTAAAAGATGTTGATAAATTAGGTGAACATGCTAAAATTGCAATCAGAAATATTAGACGTGATGGTAATGTGCATGTTAAAAAACTTGAATTATCTGAAGATGATGAAAAAGGATATTTAGAAGATGTCCAATCACTTACAGATCAATTCGTTAAAAAAGTTGAAGCAGAATTAAAAGAAAAAGAACAAGAATTAATGAAAATGTAGAAAAAGGCATATTTGCCTTTTTTTAAATTAAGTGAAAAAAATAAAATAAATGAAATCTAACTTATTATAGGTTATAATAAAATAAGGTGATAGATAGTGAAAAATAAAAATATGCCAAAGCATGTTGCTATAATATTAGATGGCAATGGACGTTGGGCAAAAAAAAAGAAAAAACCAAGATCATTTGGTCATTATATGGGTGGTAGAAACTTATTTAGAGTTGCTACTCAAGCAAACGAATTAGGCATTGAGAAACTCAGTGTTTATGCTTTTAGTACTGAAAATTGGAAAAGACCTCAAGAGGAAGTAGATTATTTGATGACATTTCCAGTTGAATATTATGAAAAGAATAAACATAGAATTGATGAAATATTGTTTAAAGTGACTGTTTCTGGAAGAAAAGACAGATTACCAAAAGCATTATTAAAAGTTATTGATGATGTTGTAGAGAAAACAAAAAACAATAAAGGTTTAGAATTAAATATTTGTTTAGACTATGGTTCATATGATGAAATAATCCAAGCAGTTAATGCATGTGATCAACCAGTCACAAGAAAAGATTTAGAAGCTCATCTTATGGTGAGCGAACCAGTTGATCTATTGATAAGAACTAGTGGCGAACAAAGAATTTCTAATTTTTTGTTATGGCAAATTTCATATGCCGAACTATATTTTACAAAAGTATATTGGCCATCGTTTAATAAGAAACAATTTGAAAAAGCATTAAATAACTATCAAAAAAGAACAAGAAGATTCGGAGGGTTAAAATGAAAAAAAGATTTATTACGAGTATTTTTTTGGTCGCAATATTAGCACCAGTGTTTTTTATACCCTTTAACTTAAGTTCTGCATTTTATTTTATTTTTACAATCTTTATGATTTTATTTGTAGTTGCTGCAGCTTATGAACTCATTAGAATGTATGAAACAAATAAGCAGTTTGGTAAATGGCCAAAATTAGGTATTGTTGCATTAACACTTGCGACATTCTTTTCAATGAGTGGTATAAGTACTTCGATTATTCAAGCACCACTTGCAGTCAATGATGTCTTAAGAATTACTATTCCTTTGATTACACTTATATTGTTTAGTTTCCTAGTGTTATTTAGAGATTTTAATGGTATTGATGTGGGTAAAGCTTTAACTGTGATTAATTATGTTGGTTTAGGCGCATCTGCAATTGTTATACTTCGATTACTAGGAATAAGATTTATATTTTATTTATTTATTATTACAATGTTAACTGATATTTTTGCTTATTTATTTGGCTCTAAATTTGGTAAACATAAAATGATTCCACATATTAGTCCTAAAAAATCATGGGAAGGTGCCATTGCTGGAACTATTATTGCGACAATCATTGGATCTTTATATGCTCTTTTTTATGGGAAAGTATTTATTGCAGGAACGCCGTTTGGAGATTTCTTTAATAGTGAAGGATATATTACTTTACTAGAAAATTTCTCATCAATAGGGGATGCACCTATTTGGGTTCAAGCGTTTATTATTGTACCAATGACTTTCTTTGGTAGTATATTTGCTCAAATTGGTGATTTAGTAGCTTCAAGATTAAAAAGAACATATGGCATCAAAGACTTTGGTAATTTATTACCTGGTCATGGTGGTGTATTAGATCGATTTGATTCAACACTTTTTGTTGCTATTTTCTTAACATCAGTATTCCTTATCATATTTGAATTAGCACCAGTTATTTAAAGGGGGCTATGATGAAAAATATTTATCTTTTAGGTGCGACAGGTTCTATTGGATCACAAACACTTGATATTATATTAAAACAACCAAAGATGTTTAAACTTGTTGGGGCTTCACTTGGTAGAGATGATAAAAAAAACGATCATATTTTGAGTCAGTTTAATTTAGAAATTGCGTGTTTAAGATCTGATCAAAAAAAACATTTATATGAAAAGAAATATCCTAAAACGTTATTTGTTGTAGGAGATGCTGGTCTTATCGAGATTGCAAAATATCCAAAGCCAGGCATTTGTGTCAATGCATTATCTGGTTCAGCGGGATTATATCCAACTATAGAAGCGATAAAACATCATAAAGATATTGCATTAGCAAATAAAGAAACACTTGTAATGGCTGGAGATTTAGTTAATCAGTATATTAATGATTATCATGTGAGATTATTACCAGTTGATAGCGAACATGCTGCGATTAGGCAAACCATTGATCATGAAGATATTGATGACATAGAAAAAATTGTTATTACTGCATCTGGTGGATCATTTAGAGATCTTTCTAGAGAAGCATTAGAAGACATTACACTAGAACAAGCATTAAGTCATCCTAATTGGTCTATGGGACCTAAAGTCACAATAGATAGTGCAACCATGATGAATAAAGGCTTAGAAGTGATAGAAGCACATCATTTATTTAAGTTACCATATAGACAGATAGAAACTATACTCCATCAAGAAAGTTTAGTTCATGGACTTACTTATTTTAAAGATGGAACAATTAAAGCAAGTTTAGGGCAAAATGATATGCGTATCCCTATAGCTTATGCTCTAAATTATCCAAAAAGATCAAGAAACAATCAACAGATGCCACTTGTTGATATGCATTTTAAACCCATGGATTTTAAAAGATTTCCATTATTGAAACTTGCATATGAAGTTGGTGAAACTGGCGGCTTATTACCAACAGTGATGAATGCTGCAAATGAAGCTGCTGTAAAATTGTTTATTGAAGGTAAAATTAAATTTTTAGATATAGAAAATATTGTTATAGATCAAGTGAAATCATTTCAAAATATAATGAACCCATCACTTGAACTTATTATTCAAACAGATAAAGATGTACAATCATCAATTATCGAAGCATATGGAAAGAGGTAACACATGACGTTATTACTTAATTTAGTTGTATTTATATTTGTATTAGGGATTATTGTCTTAATACACGAAGGTGGACATTTTTATTTTGCAAGAAAAGCAGGTATACTATGTCACGAGTTTTCAATTGGTATGGGACCAGCATTATGGCAAAAAAATACTGGTGATGTCGTTTATTCAATTAGAGCAATTCCGATTGGTGGATTTGTATCAATGGCTGGTGAAGGTGTTAGCGATGCTATGTTTAAAAAAGATCAAACAATAGGTCTTGTATTAAATGAACATCAAAAAGTAAAAGAAATTATCTTATATAAAGATGGAAAATATGATATATCGGGTGTTGTTAAAGATTTTGACTTATATGGCAAAGATAAAGCACCTCTATATATAGAAATAGAAAATGAAGACGGCATTTCGAAGTATGAAGTAGAAAGAGATGCTATGTATCAACTTGGCAAAAAGAGTACGATGTGGGTAACACCTGAAGAAAAAAGTTTTGAATCAAAGACTTTATGGCAAAGATTTTTAACAATATTTGGTGGTCCTTTAATGAATTTCATTCTTGCTTTTGTATTATTTTTTATGGCAGGGTTCTTTGTATTACAACCAAATTATGATTCAAATGAGATTGGTGAAGTATCTGATGACAGTGCCGCAGCTTTTCTAAATTTAGAATCAGGGGATAAAATTGTATCAATAAATGGTGTTGCAGTCAGTAGTTGGTATGACTTATCAGAAGTGATGAGTGATAATGATTCAGTATTTATAGATATAGAAATAGAAAATGATGGCACAACAACACTTCATGAAGATGTAGAAATAGCAACTTATATTCAAAGTGCAGGTATTTCTAATGTGGGTGATGGTGAGTTTTATACAGATCAAGCAATTGTTGGATCAAGTTCAGGCCGCGCATCATCAGCAGGATTAAAATCTGGAGATGTTATTACAGCAATTGATGGGAATCCTATTAATAACTGGGATGAGCTTGTTTCATATTTTTCAAATATAACAAGTGGTGGCGAGATTATTGTTAGTTATGATAGAGATGGAGACAGTGATTCAACAAGTTATAATCTTATTTCAGAAGAATCATTAACTGCTTTAGAAACACAATCAATTATCTTTCAAATTGGTGTGACTGCATCTGGAAGTTTTGATTTAGGTTATTCATTACTTTATGCGCCAAGGCAATTTGGATCAGACGTTTCGGAAGTATTTACAACAATCGGTCTATTATTTGGTGGCGGTAATGACTCTATTGGTATATCAGATTTATCAGGACCGGTTGGTATTTTCCAACTAGTAAGCACAGTGAGAGAAAACGGATTTCTATCACTTATTATATTTATGGGATTTTTAAGTATTAATATTGGTATCTTAAACTTATTACCAATTCCGGCATTAGATGGTGGTAGACTTGTATTTTTAGGTATTGAAGCAATCACAAGAAAACCATTAAATAGAAAAATTGAGAATTATGCGAATCTTGTCATGTTCTTTGCATTAATTGCACTTATCATATTTGTGTCATTTAATGACATATTTAGGTTAATTAATAGCTAAAATTAATGAAATTATAGACTAAAAATAAGAAACTACTTTTTGCCGATATATCGGTGTAAAAAAAAGTAGTTTTTTTTAACAAAAAGATTGACTTTACCTTGATATTAAGTTATTATATTAAAGGTTGCCACCAATCCAAAAGTAACTGGATAAAACATGAAAAAAAAGTTAGGTTTTACTGTTGACTTTATGGCATTGTGATGGTATTATTATAAAGCACGTGAAATTACGTGTGAGTAAGAGTCTTTGAAAACTGAATGATGATGAGTGTATAAAAGAATTAAAAAGATTTAAAAAAGAGCTATTAACAAACAAACGATAAAATAAATTTTATGGAGAGTTTGATCCTGGCTCAGGATGAACGCTGGCGGCGTGCCTAATACATGCAAGTCGAACGCACTAGTTTACTAGTGAGTGGCGAACGGGTGAGTAACACGTAGGTAATCTGCCCTTAAGACGAGGATAACCGTTGGAAACGATGGCTAAGACTGGATAGGAACATTAAAGGCATCTTTGATGTTTTAAAAGACCTAGTAATAGGTATGCTTAAGGAGGAACCTGCGGCGCATTAGTTAGTTGGTAGTGTAATGGACTACCAAGACGATGATGCGTAGCCGGACTGAGAGGTTGAACGGCCACATTGGGACTGAGACACGGCCCAAACTCCTACGGGAGGCAGCAGTAGGGAATTTTCGGCAATGGGGGAAACCCTGACCGAGCAACGCCGCGTGAATGACGAAGTACTTCGGTATGTAAAGTTCTTTTATCAAGGAAGAATGACTTATGGAAAAATAAGTGTGACGGTACTTGATGAATAAGCCCCGGCTAACTATGTGCCAGCAGCCGCGGTAATACATAGGGGGCAAGCGTTATCCGGAATTATTGGGCGTAAAGGGTGCGTAGGTGGCCTGTTAAGTCCGAGGTGTAAGTGCAGTGCTTAACGCTGTGATGCTTTAGAAACTGGCAGGCTTGAGTGTGGTAGAGGTAAGTAGAATTCCATGTGTAGCGGTAAAATGCGTAAATATATGGAGGAATACCAGTGGCGAAGGCGGCTTACTGGGCCACAACTGACACTGAGGCACGAAAGCGTGGGGAGCAAACAGGATTAGATACCCTGGTAGTCCACGCCGTAAACGATGAGTACTAAGTGTTGGAGAAATTCAGTGCTGTAGTTAACGCAATAAGTACTCCGCCTGAGTAGTACGTGCGCAAGCATGAAACTCAAAGGAATTGACGGGACCCCGCACAAGCGGTGGATCATGTTGTTTAATTCGATGATACGCGAAAAACCTTACCAGGTCTTGACATACCATGCAAAGCTATAGAGATATAGTGGAGGTTATCATGGATACAGGTGGTGCATGGTTGTCGTCAGCTCGTGTCGTGAGATGTTGGGTTAAGTCCCGCAACGAGCGCAACCCTTATTGCTAGTTACCATCATTAAGTTGGGGACTCTAGCGAGACTGCCAGTGACAAACTGGAGGAAGGTGGGGATGACGTCAAATCATCATGCCCCTTATGACCTGGGCTACAAACGTGATACAATGGCTGGAACAAAGGGCAGCGAAGCAGTGATGTGAAGCGAAACCCAAAAAAACAGTCTCAGTTCGGATTGAAGTCCGCAACTCGACTTCATGAAGTTGGAATCGCTAGTAATCGTGAATCGAATGTCACGGTGAATACGTTCTCGGGGTTTGTACACACCGCCCGTCAAACCACGAAAGTCGACAATACCCAAAGCCGGTGGCCTAACCGTAAGGAGGGAGCCGTTTAAGGTAGGGTTGATGATTGGGGTTAAGTCGTAACAAGGTATCCCTACGGGAACGTGGGGATGGATCACCTCCTTTCTAAGGAGAAAGGCATATACTTATAAACAGTATATATATTATTCTCACAAATCACTCATCATATTCAGTTTTCAGGGATTTTTGTCTCTGTATTAAATTAAGATCTTTGAAAAGTAGATAAAAGCTGTCAAAAGCAAAAAGAAACAAATTGTAAGGTAAAGGAAACAAGGGCACACAGTGAATGCCTAGGCACTAAGAGGCGACGAAGGACGCGACTAACAGCGAAATACCACGGCGAGCAGTAAGTACGCGACGAACCGTGGGTATCCGAATGGGGAAACCCACCATGTAGAAGACATGGTATCGTATTTATACGAGGCGACACGCAGGGAACTGAAATATCTAAGTACCTGCAGGAAAAGAAAGTAAAAACGATTCCGCTAGTAGCGACGAGCGAACGCGGAGTAGCCAGATACTATAATAGTTACAAAACCACTAAATAGAAGAACGGTGTGGGAAAGCCGGCCGCGAAGGTGAGAGCCCTGTATTTAAAATTTAGAGGACTAGAGTATCAAGAAGTAGGGCGGGACACGAGAAATCCTGTTTGAAGATGTGAGGACCATCTCATAAGGCTAAATACTACTTAGTGACCGATAGTGAACCAGTACCGTGAGGGAAAGGTGAAAAGAACCCCGGGAGGGGAGTGAAAGAGAACCTGAAACTGTGTGCTTACAATTAGTCGAGCTCGTTAAGGAGTGATGGCATGCCTTTTGTAGAATGAACCGGCGAGTTACGGTATCTAGCAAGGTTAAGCGTGAGGGCGTGGAGCCGAAGCGAAAGCGAGTCTCAATAGGGCGAATAAGTTAGATGCTGTAGACCCGAAACTGAGTGAGCTAGCCATGAGCAGGTTGAAGTTTGGGTAAGACCAAATGGAGGACCGAACCAGGACACGTTAAAAAGTGTTTGGATGACTTGTGGCTAGGGGTGAAATTCCAATCGAACTCGAGAGATAGCTGGTTCTCTCCGAAATAGCTTTAGGGCTAGCGTTAACGTGAAGTTTTATGAAGGTAGAGCACTGAATGTGTAATGGCCCCACCTCGGGGTACTGAACTCAATCAAACTACGAATGTCATAAAATATAGTTAGCAGTCGACTACGGGTGATAAGGTTCGTGGTCAAAAGGGAAAGAGCCCGCACCGTCGATAAGGTCCCAAAATTTATGCTAAGTGGAAAAGGAAGTGAAGATGCACAAACAACTAGGAGGTTGGCTTAGAAGCAGCCATCCTTTAAAGAGTGCGTAAAAGCTCACTAGTCGAGTGACTCTGCGCCGAAAATGTACCGGGGCTAAGCATAATACCGAATCTACGGATTGACAATTAGATTGTCAGTGGTAGGAGAGCGTTCTAAGGGCGGAGAAGCATGATCGTAAGGACATGTGGAGCGCTTAGAAGTGAGAATGCCGGTGTAAGTAACGAAAAGATAGGTGAGAATCCTATCCGTCGAAAACCCAAGGTTTCCAGGGGAAGGTTCGTCCGCCCTGGGTTAGTCGGGTCCTAAGGTGAGGCTGAAAAGCGTAGCCGATGGATAGCAGGTAGAGATTCCTGCACCAGTTTATGAACTGATGGAGTGACAAAGGAGGCTAACGTCCGCCCTCTCAGTGGATGAGGGACAAGGGATCGAGCTTAGCGTGTAGGCAAATCCGCACGCTATAAAGAGTGAGATCCGGTAGGTAAAGGATGATGATGTCAAACTTTCTAGAAAAGCTTCTAGGGATAATTTATAGACTGCCCGTACCGTAAACCGACACAGGTGGGTGGGTAGAGTATACTAAGACGCGCGAGAAAACTCTTGTTAAGGAACTCGGCAAAATGACTCCGTAACTTCGGGATAAGGAGGACTTTTAATGAAAAAAAGAAGTCGCAGAATAGGCCCAAGCGACTGTTTATCAAAAACACAGGTCTCTGCAAAACCGTAAGGTGAAGTATAGGGGCTGACGCCTGCCCGGTGCTGGAAGATTAAGAGGAGATGTTAGGTAACGAAGCATTGAATTGAAGTCCCAGTAAACGGCGGCCGTAACTATAACGGTCCTAAGGTAGCGAAATTCCTTGTCGGGTAAGTTCCGACCCGCACGAAAGGCGTAACGATTTGGGCACTGTCTCAACAAGAGACTCGGTGAAATCAAGCTGCCGGTGAAAACGCCGGCTACCCGCGACAGGACGAAAAGACCCCATGGAGCTTTACTGTAACTTGATATTGACATTGGGTGTAAGATGTACAGGATAGGTGGGAGACGTAGAATCGGGACGCTAGTTTCGGAGGAGTCGACCTTGGGATACCACCCTTCGTGCATTTGATGTCTAACCCGCGTAAGTGGATTACGGGGGACAGTGTCTCGTGGGCAGTTTGACTGGGGCGGTCGCCTCCTAAAGAGTAACGGAGGCGCTCGAAGGTACCCTCGAATGGTTGGAAATCATTCGTAGAGTGCAAAAGCATAAGGGTGCTTGACTGCGAGACCTACAAGTCGAGCAGGGACGAAAGTCGGATTTAGTGATCTCTCGGTGCAGTATGGAATGGCCGAGACTCAACGGATAAAAGCTACCCTGGGGATAACAGGCTTATCGCTTCCAAGCGTTCACAGCGACGAAGCGGTTTGGCACCTCGATGTCGGCTCGTCGCATCCTGGAGCTGGAGAAGGTTCCAAGGGTTGGGCTGTTCGCCCATTAAAGCGGCACGCGAGCTGGGTTGAACGTCGTGAGACAGTTCGGTCTCTATCCGTCGTGGGCGTTGGAGATTTGAAGGGAGCTGCCCCTAGTATGAGAAGACCGGGGTGGACATACCACTGGTGTACCAGTTGGCCTGCCAGGGCCACAGCTGGGTAGCTAAGTATGGACGGGATAAACGCTGAAAGCATCTAAGCGTGAAGCCCCCTTAAGATGAGATCTCCCAATTTAGTAAGACCCCTTATAGACGATGAGGTTGATAGGCTAGGTGTGGAAGCACAGTGATGTGTGAAGCTGACTAGTACTAATAGGTCGAGGACTTTACCTAATATATACAATTTTGATTCATAACTTTTGACATAACTTTTATCTAGTTTTGAGAGACGTCTGGTGACGATAGCGAAGTGGTCACACCTGTTCCCATCCCGAACACAGCAGTTAAGCACTTCTACGCCGAAAATAGTTCTAAGGAGCGAAGATAGGAAGTTGCCAGGCATATCTTATTTTAATTAATAATAAAATATAACGATAATTGAATCGTTAAAAATGCGTGTCCGCATATCCGCCTACATAGCTCAGTTGGTTAGAGCACCTGACTGTTAATCAGGGGGTCCAAGGTTCGAGTCCTTGTGTGGGCGCCATTTTTTTATAAAAAAGATGATATTCTTTCGAATACCATCTTCTTTTTTTATATAGATACAATAATCATATAAATTGAAAATATAATACCTATAATCGCCATCATTTTTATTAATTTAGTTCTTGTTTTTAACATTTTAATATCTTGATGTGAACGAAGTTCCCATTTTAGTCCTTTTGTATTATTTTTCTTTAGCAGAATAAATAAAGAAAATAATAGTAAAATAGACCAACAAAATACTTTTTCAAACATAATTCCCCCTAATAACTTTTAATGAAATAATTGGTGTAATATTGGTTCAATTTCAATAAGTACTGGCACTAAGACTAAAGATACAATACTCATGAGTTTAATGAGTATGTCCATTGAAGGACCTGCAGTATCTTTTAATGGATCACCAACAGTGTCACCAACAACACTAGCTTTATGAATATCTGAGCCTTTTCCACCATTAAAACCTTCTTCAATATGTTTCTTAGCATTATCCCAAGCACCACCAGCATTTGCCATAAATATAGCAAGCATCATTGCAGATACTAAACCACCGACTAATAAACCACCTAGACCTTGTACGCCTAAAAATAATCCAACAATAATAGGTGAACCTACTGCAATCGTAGCTGGTAAAACCATTTGGTTAAGTGCGGCTTTAGTAGAAATATCGATACAAGTTGTATAGTCAGGTAAGTCAATGCCTTTTAATATATTGGGATTTTCTCTATATTGTCTTCTGACTTCTTCAATCATTTTATTAGCTGCTTTACCAATAGATTTTATCACAAGTGATGTGAATAGATATGGTAGCATTGCACCTATGAAAATACCGACTAATACACCAGGTTGTAATAAATCTATACCAGTTGTTGTAGAAATACCAGCTGATTTTTCAAATGCAAAAAATAATCCTATACTTGTTAATGCTGCTGAGGCAATACAAAATCCTTTACCTATAGCAGCTGTTGTATTACCAACGGAATCTAATCGATCAGTTATTTTTCTAACATTTTCATTAAGTTCAGACATTTCAGCAATACCACCGGCATTATCAGCGATGGGACCATAAGCATCAACTGCAATGGTAATACCTGCTGTTGATAGCATACCTACAGAAGCTAAAGCTATACCATACATATCATTCGTAAGTAGATAAGATATAATAATACCTGTGACTAAAATAATAATGGTTAAAAATGTTGATTGCATACCAATACTAAATCCTGATATGATATTAGTTGCAGGACCTGTTTTAGATTCTTTTACAATTTCTTTTACATGTTTATATTTTGATGATGTATAATATTCTGCAATAAAACCTATAGCAATTCCAACAATTAGTCCGGTTGTAATTGCACCAAAAACACCAAATTGATGTGCTTGATCAAAAAATAGAAGACTTAAGACAAATGAAGCAATTATCATAAAGAGAACTGCAGCATATGTCGCGATGTTTAAAGCAGTTTGTGGATGTTGCCAATTTCTTATACGAATAAAAAATATAGATAAGATTGCTGATATAATACCAACACCAGATATAGCTAGTGGAAAACCTATGGTTGCATAGATAGATTTTATAGATAAAGCATCGATGGTAGTAGATAAGAGTAAAGGATCACCTGCAAAACTTATAAAAGCATATAATCCTAAAGTGAGTGCTGATATAAGAGAACCTACATAACTTTTCATAAATCAGAACCCATACCTGCGATATCTCCTACATTATCACCAACGTTATCAGCGATTGTTGCAGGATTTCTTGGATCATCTTCAGGAATACCAGATTCAACTTTACCAACTAAATCAGCACCAACATCAGCAGCTTTTGTATATATCCCCCCGCCAACTCGGCCAAATAAAGCTATGAGTGAAGCTCCTAGTCCATATCCAGTAACAACTTGGATAGCTTCTAATAGTGCTCTATATTGTTCATGATAATTACCAGAAAATCCATTAAATAGAGCAAAAAATAAGAAGAATAATGAAACTAATCCAAATAAACCAAAACCGACAACAATAAGTCCTAAGACAGATCCGCCAGAAAATGCAACTCTTAAAGCTTCAGGCATACCATGCTGTCTTGCTTGATCTGTAGTTCTTGCATTTGCTTTAGTTGCAGCAAGCATACCAATGATACCAGCAGTTGCAGACAGTGAAGCACCTACAATAAATGCAATTGCTGATCGCCAACCAATACCTTCAGCACCTTCTAATGATGGTAAGAATCCCAAAATTGTTAGAATTATTGCGATAGCTATTGAAAACATTAAAATAATTAAATATTGTCGTTTCATAAATGCGATTGCACCATCTCTAATGTAAGAAGAAATTTCATTAATTTTTTGATGGGCAACTTCAATCTTTGTTAATTTACGCTTTAAAATAAATGCATATAAAATTGCAATCATTGCAGAAAAAGCCGCGATGCCAATCGAGATTACAAGGATTTTATGTTCATTCATAAAAACACCTCCTCATGGTTATATCATGCGTATATTAGATTGTTGGTTATGAAAACCCTTTGTTATCATTGTAACATAAAAAAAACACGAACGTATTCGTGTTTTTTAATTAAAATATGATTTCGTTATTTTCGCAACAAACGTAAACTGTTTAAGATAACAAGTATTGTTGAACCTTCATGAAATATAACACCTACCGGTAACTGTATTAATCCAAAGACGTTACTTACCATAAGTAAGAGGATAACTGATACTGCAAATATAACATTTTGAAGTGTTATATGTCTCATACGTTTTGCTAATTTAATAAGTTTTGGCAAGTTTTCTATATTATCATTCATGAAAATAATATCCGCTGTTTCCAATGTAACATCTGTACCAGCACCCATAGCAATACCAACATTTGCAGTAGCAAGTGCTGGAGCATCATTAATACCATCGCCAACCATAATGACATGTTTGCCTTGATCTTGGAATTTTTTAACTTGAGTTACTTTATCTTCAGGAAAACAATTTGCAATATAGTTTTTGATATGTGCTTCATGCGCAATAGATTTTGCTGTAAATTCGTTATCGCCTGTTACCAAATGAGTATCAATGCCATAACTATTTAATTCATCTACCACTTCAATGACAGAAGGTCTAATAGAATCCATTAATGCTACAAACCCTACAATCTCATTGTTCTTAATAATATTTACTGTGGAATGTCCAAGAGATGTACATTTAACATATTTATCATGAATTCCAATATTTTCAACAGATTCAAAACGTCCTATCTTCCAATGGTCTTGACCAATAGTCGTTTCCATACCACGTCCAGATATTTCATTTGATTTTAAATCAAGTGATTTCGCAGAATCTTTTAAGTGTTCTACAATAGCTTGAGCTAGTGGATGGTTTGAATGTTTTTCTAAAGTATATAATATATTAATCGTATTCTCTCTATCAACTGCATCAATTGTTTCTATTGTTACAACGTGAGGAACACCAGTTGTAATAGTACCAGTTTTGTCTAATATAATTGTATCAATGTTAACTAAATCTTCTAAGGTTTTACCACCCTTAATAAGAATTCTCTTATGAGCAGCATTTGATAAACTTGATAACATAGCTGGAGTAATTGATGCGACTAACGCACAAGGAGAACCAACAACTAAGACAACGATACCTCTTCTAAATGCTTCAGCATTGCTTAGCCAACCAAACATTGGAGGAATAAGCATCATAATGATGGATAGAAGTATAACAATATATACATAGTATTTTTCGATTTTATTGATTAAGGTTTGTGATTCGGTTTTATTATCTTGTGCATTTTTAACTAAATCAATAATTTTTTGAACAACAGTTTGACTAGAATCTACGGTTGTTTCTACAATAATTGATGATTCTATATTCATTGAACCAGCATATACGAGATCACCTAAAGCTTTAGATACTGGTACAAATTCACCCGTAATAGCAGCTTGATCTAGTGAAGTTGAACCTTCAACGATCTTTCCATCCACAGGGATTTGTTGACCGACTTTAACAATTACTTGATCGCCTATATTCAAGTCTTTGACTGCAATAGTTTGTTCTTTACCATCTTTGATAAGCAATGCTGTTTGAGGCGCAAGAGTTAAAAGACTTGTGAGAGCTTTCTCACTTTTTGATGTTGCATATGATTCTAATACACCACTTAGAGCAAATATAAATATAAGGATAGCACCTTCTGCGTAATTACTAACAACAAAAGCACCGATTGCTGCTAATATCATAAGTATTTCTACATTTAAAGATTTATTTTCAATAGTTTCTTCAATACCTTCTTTTGCTTTAAAAAATCCACCTATCGCAAAAGCAAGTCCATAAAATAATATGACATACCATCCATTTTCATTTAAAGTTAAACTAAGAATCCAAGCAACAATCATAAAAATTACAGATAATATAACATTGATTGTTTCAAAATATAGTTGTTTATTTTTCATATAAATTCTCCAGATCTTTTGATTATATTATAACATAAAAAAATCATTTATTATAAATAAACGCACTTTTTATTATAAAAAAGATGATTAATTATAATAAAAATAAATTACAAAACGTAAAACAATTGAAAAATATATGAAAATATAAAATCAAGTTAAAACATAGTGAATTGTTTATATTTTTATGATATACTCTTAAAGAGGAGTTGAAATCATGGATTATATTTATCAAAAAAATCGTATTTATGTAAATAATGAACAAGGAAATATGATCATTGAATCAACATTTCCTAAGTATAATGAACATACGGTTGTTATTAATCACACGTATGTAGATCCATCACTTAGAGGTCAAGGTGTTGCATCTGAATTAATGGATAAAACATGTGCATATATTAAAGAACAAGGACTTCATATGGTTGCAACTTGTCCCTATGCTGTTGTTTGGCTCAAAAGGCATCATGCATATGATGATATTTTAGATTTAGAAGAACAAACTAAATTATCACCTGAATGTCAAATATAATAAGATAAAATAGAGGACTAAAACTTATGAATAAGCCATTATTGATTTTGGTATCTGGAGGTCTCGCTTCAGGAAAGAGCACTGTTGTTCAAGAGATACTCGATAAAGCAGGATTAGATGATGTTGTCATTTTAAAACATGATGATTATTATTTAGATCAAAGCCATTTACCTATTGAAAAAAGATATGAAACAAACTATGACCATCCAGATTCATTAGATAATGAGCTGCTTTTTAAGGACCTCGAAAAACTGCTTAGTAATAAAACTATTGATAAACCAGTTTATGACTTTGTTAATCATACAAGAAGTAAAAAGATTGAACATATTGATCCTAAACCAATTATTATTGTTGAAGGTATTCTTATTTTAGAAAATAAGAAGATTAGAGGACTATCTGATATTAATCTTTTTGTAGAAGCTGATGAAGATACACGTTTCATTAGAAGAATGTTACGAGATATGAATGAACGTGGTAGATCTTTAGATTCTATTATTTCACAATATCAACGTACTGTTAAACCAATGTTTCATAAATATATTAGACCAACAAAACGATTTGCTGATGTGATTATTCCAAATGATCGTAAGCATGATATTGCAGTTGATCTTATTGTTGCTAAAATCAAACAAATATCTGGTAGTGCTTTATGATTATTGTTATTGGAGCTATGAAAGAAGAATTAGAAAAAATAAATAAACATAAAGATACACTAATCATACAAACAGGCGTTGGAAAAGTCAATGCTTCAATGAAATTAACTCAAGTTTTAATGGAACATCAAGTTGATGCTATTTATAATGTAGGGTTTGCTGGAGCAAGCAAACATTATGAAATAGGAGATGTTATTCTCATCAGTGATGCGATGTATCATGATTTTGACTTAACTTTCTTTGGTTATGAAAAAGGACAAGTACCTCACTATCCTCAAAAGTTTATATCTAATAAAACTATAATGAATCAAATTAAAAGAAAAATAGAAAAAATTAAAACTGGTTCATTGTATACTGGCGATTATTTTATGACAAAAAGTGTTGATTTACCATATATTGTAGATATGGAAGGTGCAGCATTATATCAAGTCGCTTATGCATTTAAAATACCTATGGTTAGTATTAAAATTGTTTCAGATATTGTTGGGATGGATGATCATTATAAACAATATAAAAAATTTGAATCATCTGTTGGGGCAAACCTTATAAACGAGATATATCAAAAGCTATTTAAGGAGTAAAAAAATGCGTGGATTAATCATATTTTCTAATGATATGGAAGATGTCGAAGCACTTGCTACACGTGCATTATTAATTAGATCTGGCTATCAAATAGACAGTTTAACATTTAATAAAACAAAAAATGTAAAAACTGCTTTTGGTTTAGATATATTAGCTGATTATTTAAAAGATGATATTGATGTTAACACTTATGATTTTTTGATCATTCCAGGCGGTAAATATGTCGATTTAACGGTCGATGATGATAATCAGGTAAAAAGCCTAGCTAAAGCATTTAACGCGAATAATAAGCTCATATGTGCGATATGTGCGGGTCCTAGGTTCTTAGGACAAGCAAAACTTTTAAATGGTGTTAAATATACAGCATATACAGGTAGTGAAACTGATATGCCTAAAGGCATCTATTATCCTCATAAAAAGGTTGTGACTGACGGTCTATTTATTACGGCTAGAGGTGCAGGTGTTGTATATGATTTTGTTTATGAAATCGTGAGATATTTTTCTGGTAAAGAAGCAGCACAAAAGCTTCTAAAAAATATTTTATATAAAAAATAAAAAAACTAGCTTTTTTGCCTTGACATTCTAATGAATATTGGTATAATTATATGTGCGCACACCAATTGGCCCGTTGGAGAAACGGTTAACTCACATGCCTTTCACGCATGCACTCACGGGTTCGAATCCCGTACGGGTCACCAATATAAAAAATAAAAGTGCGTACGTTTTAATATATGAGTTTAAAGACTCAAGTGATGTACCCATAGCTCAATTGGATAGAGCGTTTGACTACGGATCAAAAGGCTGGGGGTTCAAGTCCTCTTGGGTACGCCATCGGGAAGTAGCTTAGCTTGGTAGAGCGCCTGGTTTGGGACCAGGAGGTCGCAGGTTCAAATCCTGTCTTCCCGACCATTTTAAAAAAACTTAATATGCGGGTGTAGTTTAATGGTAGAACTTCAGCCTTCCAAGCTGTTAACGTGGGTTCGATTCCCATCACCCGCTCCATATTGAAAGCATTGGTTTGATACAAGTTGTCAAACCTTTTTTTGCGCTATATAGTGCCATTTCTATAATTTAGTAAAACTAGAAAGTCAAAAAAGTGTCCTGATTTTAGTCGATTTTCACATTTTGCATGGAATTTCTACACGATTACATTTCAAAAAACACGATTTAAAATAAATTTACACGATTACAATAATATATTCATTTAAGTGGTGTAACTTGATTAAATTACATTTAAAAGAGACAAGATAAATGGTATAATAATTTTTAATAAGGAGAGGATTTTTTTGAAGAAAGATATCCCTATAATAGATACAATTGGTTTAAATGAAGAAGGAATTATATCTGCTAAAAAAATGTTTGAGTCAAGAAAATTACCAAAGTTACCTGAACATATAGTCACAGCATTAATTTTATTTGATAATAACCCATCACAAGAAATACTTAGTAAATCAAGAGAATTATTTAAGTTTGTAGCAGCTTCAAGTGTTTTACCACAATATGTTTATGATGAAAAAATAGTGGTAGCATACTCTCCGCTTGGGGGGCCAGCTGCTGGTGGTTTAGTGGAGGAATTAATTGCATTTGGAATAAAGAATATAGTTGCTTGTGGTAGTAGTGGATTGATTGGAAACTTTCCAGCAGATAAGTTTTTAATGGTTTCAAAAGCAATTCGAGATGAAGGGTTAAGTTATTACTATCTAGAACCAAGTGTCTATGTTGATACAGATGAGGATCAAAACAAAAAGGTAGAAACTGAATTAAAGAAACATAATCTTGAGTATGAAGAAGGGATTACTTGGACGACAGATGCATTTTACAGAGAAACCAAATCAAGAATGAACTTACGTAAAGAACAAGGTGCAATTGCAGTTGAAATGGAATGCGCTTCTATAGCAGCTGTATGCAAGTATAGAAAAGTTCCATTCTCACAAGTTTTATATTTTTCTGATATTGTTAAACAAGAAGGATGGTCAGACTTTCTTGATACTAGAGCATCAATTAAAGAGAAGATAAATAGAATAATGATTGAGATTGCAGTTAACCTTTAGTGTAGTTGTTTATATTTCAAGGGTTCAACACCCCACAATAAGCAGATAGTGGAATAACCTATTTTGACACAAAGAAATTACTACCTGAAAATCATCACAAAATAAAAAGGCTAGAATAAGCCATAATTTAGGGGTGCGTAAATATAGGTCAAGGGTGCGCAAATTCGTACTTGGGGTGCGCAATTGTATTGAACTGTATAGGGTAAATACACATTCATATTTGGCAGTTCCCTTTGTTAAGCCGTTTTTATAGGGGTGCTAAAAATCAGTTAAGGGTGCTAAAATTTTTGATAGGGTGCTAATTTGTATTAAAATAGGTAGTGTCACACATAAAAATCATGAATCGGTAAGTAAAAACTACCAAATATCACATAAAAATGCCCTATTAAGGTGTAATAGTAAAGACTTAGTAGACACTTTAAAAAATATTTAATTAAATGATAGCTCAGTTCGATATTGAACTGGGCTTTTATAATGAAGAGACCAAGCTCTTCTGATATGGTTATAATACTTAACATAGTCATGAATACATCGATAGACATCGTTTGTTTGTTTTAAATTAAAATCTAATCTTAGTTCATCTTTAATCCATCCATTTAAGGATTCTAAAACAGGATTGTCTGTTGGTGTCCCTTTGCGTGACATTGATCTTTTTATGGTAGAATCTAGTTGAGCATTAAATGCTTGTGAGGTATATATGGCACCTTGATCGGAATGCAGAATCGTTTCTAGGTCTTTATATCCTCTTTTTTCTTTAGCTTTTTGAAAGTTTCGTAATGCTTGATAATGATTAGCTACACCGTGACCAGATTTAGATAATCTAAGATCGTAAGCGACAATTTCATGGTTAAATAAATCCACATAAATGTTCCAATCATAAGTGTGATTTTGATGTTTAAAACTTGTTGTGTCTGTGCACACTTTTTCAAAAGGTCTTGATGCACTAAATTGTTTATTTAAAATATTAGGGTATATTTCATGCTCTGTACCTGGTGGATTATAATGTTTTCTTGCTTTTGATTTAATCCCTAGTGCTTTGCAGCATTGATGACATAATAGGTTTGAAATTTGCCATCCTGTCTCTTTTCTAATGTAGTCAGCGATGTTTCTATAACCCCATATTGTATGCTTCGATGGATATCTATAATCATTTTCTTAAGTGTTTTTCTATTTTGGTCATATTGATTTAATGTACCTTTTCTACTAAGCCACTTATAATATCCTGATCTTGATAGTTTCATTATTTTGCATAAACTAACAATATTAAAATTCTTTGATAATTTTTCTATGATTTCGAATTCTTTTTGTTTGATTGCTTTTGTCTTATGGCTTTCACCTCCTTTTCTGTAACCTTTTTTAAGCGCTCATTCTCAATGCGTAGTTTTGCATTCTCATATTCAAGATGTTCATACGGCGTTAAAGTTTTTCTTCTTTGATATTTAATAAGGGGATTCCGCTGTTTTCGATTGTTTTCTAGCGCTTCTAATCCGCCTTCGTTATATTTTTTTACCCATGTTGATAACATCCCCACTGATATATCATTATCTGTTGCTATTTGTGTCATAGAAAAATGACCTTCTGAAATGAGTTTGATATATTCGTGTTTGTCTTCTTTACTCCAGTGTCTATTGGATTTGTTGCTCTTTCCTTTTGGCCTTCCCATTCTTCAACCTCCTTTTACCCTATTATATACAAAAAAGATGTTCATAGACTTTTTTATATGTCTACAAACATCTTATCATTTCACTATTAAGGGCATTTTTTAATAATATGAGTCTATCAAGGGAGCTTAGCAGTTTTTGAGATAGACTTTTTCTTTGCGCAAAATTGAAATTAAAATTTAAGGTAACACGGAGTTGAACTTCAAGTGAAAATTATGTAATGTATTATCATGCAGGATAGATTTAATTTATATTAGGATGGAAATATAACTTAATGGATGTATTGTAGACTGAATGGAGACATTTATTCATGGTATAATGATTTAAATTAAGAGATTAAATGTTTGGATGAATAATATTTAAATTGAGTCAATAGAAGTGTTATTGTCCACTAAAATCTCTACCAACAATATAACAGCTATTTCATAACATATATATAAGAAAGTTTAAGATGATGTATATGAGTGTAACCAAAAAAATTGTCATTATTCTTGGTAGTTTTTTAGTCATAGGTGGTTTAATAATTGCAGGATTACTATATTTTAATTCCGCTTCATATAAAGTATCACAATTAGAAAATGAGTGGAATATTAATTTACCTAATGGTATTAAACTGGAATATGATTCAAAAAAAGTTCATATTGATGGCAGCATTCACTATTATGTTTTTACAACAACTAGTGAACTTACGTAAACAATGTTTACAATAGGGGATGATATTAGCAAAGATGATTTTGAAACTTCATTTATTAGTGCAATGGAAGGTCTTGGCATTTCATCTGGGAAAATTAATATTCCTTCTGAATTTTATCCGGATCTTAATGAAAATTATAAATTTATACTATTAAATAGCGTCGGTGGAGGTGGTAATAGACATAAATACTTCTATTTAGTATATCTTCCCGAAACTAAAAGAATTTTTATATGTAACCAAGTTTCTCAGTAACAAAAAAATCTATTAAATAAAAGGTAACATCTATTCAAGAGATAAACTGAATAGATGTTTTTTTATTGTAGAAAGGAACACTTTCTTTACTTTACAAAAATAGTGTCACCCTACTGAGACCATTCATGAATTTTTGTGGTACATAGCTATTTTTACTAACTTAAAATGAAAAAAACAGTTGACAGTAATTTTAAAGAGAAGTATAATGAATGTATGAACATATGTTTATATGAGAGTGTGAGGTAATAATATGAAAAATTTAGAAATGGATGTATGTGCTTCAAATATTATACATCCTGAAGCGGTAAACAAAGCAAAAGAGAGTTTACCAAGTGATGATCTTATATTTAATTTAGCAGATTTTTTCAAGACCTTCGGTGATTCAACACGTATTAAAATTATATGTGCATTAATGGAAACCGAGTTATGCGTTTATGATTTAGCAAATGTAATTAATACATCTCAATCTGCAGTATCACATCAATTAAGAGTATTAAGACAATCTAGGTTAGTAAAGTACAGAAAAGATGGTAAAACAGTTTATTATTCATTGGATGATGATCATATTAAGTTATTTATAAGCCAAGGACTAGATCACCTTTTACATAAATAGAAAAGAGTGCGAGATATGAAAGAATATAGAAATCATTTAAAAAACATAAGTTGCGCAAATTGTGCAGATAAAATCGAAAGTAAGAGAAATACAGGAGTGAACTGACACCAAAAACCTGTACTTAATGTAAACTAAGATATCTGCAGGAGGTATCTCATGAAAGATAAAAAGAAGAAGAATAGGTTATAGAGCAAAGAATTTAAGTTAAAGGTCGTTTTAGACATCATTGAAAATGAACTTTCATACAGCCAAGCAGCGCGAAAATACGATATGTATTTAACATCAGGGAGTCTAAATGATACATTGCCTGCTAGATGGGTTTATCAGTATAGACTTTATGGTAAAGAGCGTTTCTTTCAAACACCAAAAGATTATCGTAAGAATCCAATTAGAAAGTTCCATACACCATCAAAAGAGGTAGAACAAAATTTAGAACTCAAAGTCAAACATCTTGAAATGGAACTTGGATATACAAAAAAACTTATCGCCTTAGTCAAAAACAGGAACGAACAAACAAAGATACCGAGTAGTCAAGGAACTAAGGCGAAAATATGCATTAAAAGATCTACTTCTAATATCAGGACTTCCAAAGTGAAGTGTACCCTATCCAAGGGGTATTTACCTATACAATATAGGTTAATGAAACAACGAATGATATAATAACTACAAAGAACATAAAGTACAAGAAAATGGTATCAGTTCAGAATCTAGTATTATACTTGACAGAAATAATTCATTAGAATAAAATATGAATAGATGAAGATATATTCAACTGAAATGTAATGTTCTTAGGAGGTGAACAAGATGTGCTCTGACGGCAGCATCAATTCTTTCGATTTTGATTCTGTAAACCAAGCCAGTCGATTGTTTAAAATTATGTCAAATTTAAACCGGATTCGAATTATTGCCTTACTGAATGAAAATGATATGACAGTAACTGATGTGAGCAAACAGCTGTCACTTGAACAGAGTGCGGTATCACATCAACTAAGATTACTTAAAGACGCTAATATTGTTGCTTCAACAACACGAGGAAAAGAGTGAATTTATCGTCTTGCAGATTCACACATTTACACAATTTTTGAACAAGCATTACAGCATGTAAGGGAGGTAAAACTACATGAAAAACGAGCATAACCATTCTCATGATCATAAACATGAAGAAGGAAAAGAGCATAATCATAAGGTAAATGAACATACCGATCACGACCATGAAGGACACGAACACAGCCACGGAGGTGGAAATTCACTTATTTTATTCTTTATAGGACTAGCAGTTTATTTACTAGCAATGTTTGTAAACAATGATTTGTTTAAAAACATCATGTATCTATTGGCCCTCTTCCTTTCAGGTTATCATATTATCATAGAAGGAATTAAGGATACAGTTACTTTAACGATTAAAAGGAAACGGTTCACCCCAAATATCCACTTATTAATGACGATTGCTGCTGCAGGTGCATTGATTATTGGTGAATACCGAGAAGCAGCACTTCTGATATTGATTTTCGCTGGAGCACATTTCCTTGAAGAATATGCAGAAGGAAAGAGCAAGAAGGATATCACAAATCTTCTCAAAATGAATCCAACCACTGCTCGATTAATTAATGAAAACGGTGAAATCGAGATTGTTGATGTTAGTGTATTAAAAGTTGGTGATCGTTTGAGCATTTTAACTGGGGATCAGATTCCGACTGATGGTATGGTAATTTCAGGGAAGTCTGCAGTTGACCAAGCTTCTATTACAGGTGAAAGTATTCCTGTTGATAAAGTAGCAGGTGATCCATTATTTGGAAGTACAATCAATGGAACAGGAACTTTAGTTATGGAAGTAACAAAAGAAAGTTCAGATACTGTGTTTGCAAAAATTGTTCAATTAGTTAGCCAGACTCAGAAGAGCATTTCTAAAACAGCAGCGATGATTAAGCGAATCGAGCCTGTATATGTGACAATTGTTATTTTGTTGGCTCCAGTATTCTATCTCTTAGGACTCTTCTTGTTCAAATGGACAGCGGAAACGAGTTTTTACAGAACAATGGTCTTTCTGATTGGCGCATCACCATGTGCATTAGCGGCAACAGATATTCCAGCTACACTTTCTGCAATTAGTAATCTTGCGAAGCGTGGAGTATTATTCAAAGGTGGTTCATATTTGTCGAATCTATCTGATCTCGGCGCTGTTGCCTTTGATAAAACAGGAACACTCACACAAGGGAAGCCAGTGGTTACTGATACTTACTTTGTATCAAAAGTGAAAGAATACAAGAAACGCGAATATAACTCAATCATAGTATCGATGGAGAAAAAGTCAAATCACCCACTAGCGGATGCAATTATCAATTATTATCATGATGTCGATACACTTGAATTTGATGTTGAAAATCTTGTTGGAGTTGGACTAAAAGCAACTTATGGTGATGCAAACTTTAGTATAGGGAAACCTTCATCATACAAAACCATATCAGACGAAATCACAAAGCATACTGAAAAATATGAATTTGAAGGTAAAACAGTAGTTTACTTTGGTTCCAATGATGAAGTACTTGGGCTTATAGCCATTCAGGATGTTCCTAAAAAGAGTTCAAAGGAAGCAATACAATACTTCAAAGATAATAATATCCACACATTGATGATCACTGGAGATGCTCAACGAACTGGTGAAGCGATCGGCCGCCAACTTCAAATTGACGAAGTTCGTGCCAATGTTCTTCCAGAAGATAAATCTAAGATTATTACAGATCTTAAGAAAAATTACTCTATTGTAGCGATGTTAGGAGATGGTGTAAATGATGCTCCTGCACTTGTTGCTGCCGATATCGGGGTTGCTATGGGCGAAGGAACTGACATTGCCATTGATGCAGCTGATGCTGTCTTGATGAAAAATGATCTGAACAAATTCGCATATACACATAAAGTTGCAAAGAAATTGAGAAGCATCGTTATTCAAAATATTATCTTTTCGATGATTGTTGTACTCTTCCTAGTTACTGTTAATATTCTTGGGTTAATGAACATGTCATATGCAGTGTTGATTCATGAAGGAAGTACATTAGTAGTTATACTTAATGGACTTCGGTTACTCAAACAAGTCAATTGACGAGAAAATGTAAAATGATATATTGTGAAAAAACATTATGATAAAGGAGAGTTGGATTTATCAAAACAACACAAAAAGCAATCATTACGAAAAGAACGAAAGCGATATTTGCAACGATTGTATTTGTTGCGATTCTCTTTGCAGTAGATCAGATACTAAAGATATATTTCTCGACAAACTACGGACTTAATGAAACTGAGACAGTTTTTGCTGGATTTCTAAATATTGGTTATATCAGAAACTACGGTGTAGCATTTGGAATGTTTAGTGGAATGAAATGGACGATTGTTTTGATTGGATTAGTTATGAGCATCTTGATTAGTACTGTTCTTGTAAAATCAAAGCAGGTTTATATAAGGGTTGCGTTGGGATTAGTACTTGCCGGTGCAACTGGAAATCTGTTTGATCGGTTAAGTGTTGGCTATGTTATTGATTATTTGCAGATGCCAATATTGCCGGTTGTTGGATCCACAATTTTCAACATATCCGATGTATATATTATTGTTGGGTGTGCAATTATTCTCTTTTTTGAAGTAAGAAACAAGCCTAATTCCAAAAATGACATGCCAGTTCAATTCTAGTATTAAATGTAAGCCAACAATGGAAATTATACGCAAAGTGAGGTATGGTTTCCATTTTTCTTTTGCTTGTTGAGGAACATCAGGATTTGGAGAGACTCAATCAAAATCGAAAAAGCCCGATGTAATCGTCAGTATGGTTTTAATAGTGCTAATACACAGTAAGAAATAGAAGGAGAAAAAAGAATTCAGTGAAAAAGAAAATTGCATTGTATTTGTCCCAAGCAAAGATTGATGAAATTGAACTGATACCAAAAACCTGTACTTAGTGTAAACTAATATATATGCAGGAGGCATCATATGAAGGATAAAAAGAAAAAGAATAGACTATGGAGCGGAGATTTTAAACTTAAAGTGGTCCTAGATATCATTGAAAATGAACTCTCATACAGTCAAGCAGCACGTAAATATGATATGTATCTATCATCAGGAAGTCTAAATGATACTGAACTGATACCAAAAACCTGTACTTAGTGTAAACTAGAATATATGCAGGAGGCATCATATGAAGGATAAAAAGAAATTGTATCAGATATAAAAGAAGTTTCGGGTCATGGTATAAAAGCTAAGGTTAATAGCGATGAAGTATTGGTAGGAAATGCTCGTTTAATGGAAAGAGAAAATATTTCATTTGAAGAATCATCTGCATTAGGGTCTATCTTGTATATCGCTATTAATAAAAAATATGTTGGTAATATTGTTGTATCTGACCAAATTAAAAAAGATTCAAAAGAAGCAATAAAGCTATTGAAAGCATTAGGAGTTAAGAAAACCATAATGCTAACAGGAGATAAAAAATCTGTTGCAACTAGTGTTGGCAAAGCATTAGGGTTAGATGAGATTCACGCTGAATTACTTCCTGAAGATAAATTAAATAAAGTCGAAGAACTTTTAAACAGTAAGTCAAAACGAGGTAAGCTCTTCTTTGTTGGAGATGGTATAAATGATACACCAGTACTTGCAAGAGCTGATATCGGGATTGCAATGGGTGGACTTGGTGCAGATGCCGCAATTGATGTAGCAGACATTGTTATTATGACAGATGAGCCATCAAAAATTGTAACTGCGGTAAAAATTGCTAGACGAACAAGAAAAAATTGTATGGCAAAACATCATATTAGCATTAGGTGTTAAAGCCTTCTTCTTAGTTCTTGGTGCATTTGGAATAGCAACAATGTGGGAAGCCGTTATTGCTGATGTAGGCGTCTCGTTGATAGCAATCCTAAATGCAATGAGGGTGCTAAAAAATAAGTAGAGTGTCAATTTGTAAAAGGATAGAAAGCATCACACAGTAGAGTAAATGGGGCCTAAACCCTATAAAGCACTGTTGCAATAAAGAGATTAACAACATAATTAGAAGTAAAAACCAATAAATATGTTATTAAGGTATTTTAGACAGATTTTAACCATGTAAAGGTAAACATATTTCATGCAATTTTGATGTTTCTTTAATACATACAAGGTCGATTTTGCAAGCAATACGGTTTTTTCAACGCAGATTGAATGAGACAACATATTATTAAAAGTGACGGAAAATGGACAAACCTAATTGGACAAACAATTATATTGTTTTTATAGTATAATTGTAATAATCAGTTATCTCTTTATGACTTATCAAAATATGAACTTTTAGCATTATTTATAGTAAACTTAGTCTAGAGGTTGTAGTAAAGTTAGTCTAGAGGTTATCGAAAACAGTGATAAAGTCCATAAAGACAAGACAATTTGACATACAAGGGTTTGATACCCAACAATAAGTAGATAGTGGAAGACCCCATTTTGACACAATGAAATTGCTGCTAGAAAAAGTCGAAAAATAAAACCTCTAAACTAAGCCATAATTCAGGGGTGTAATTTTTTCGGGTGGGGGTGTAAAAATTTCCGTTAGGGGTGTAAAATTGTATCAAAATAGGTCATACAACCCATATTGAAAGCATAGGTTTGATACAATTGTATCAGGCTTTTTTTGCGCTATATAGGGCCGTTTCTGCATTTACTCAAATTTATGAAGACAAAAAAAGTGTGCACTGCTATGATTAAACCTCAAGAGATATCATTTAAACTCAATGGCCACTTAGTTAGTGTGGTGTGGACATGGATGACTTAAGAGATTTACTACAAGCACTTAAATCATGATTGATCTAGCACATATTAAAAACATCAATTTAGTCCCTTTATACACAGACATGAGAAAGCAAGTAGATGGGCTCCTATCCGTGCTATCGGTTAACCATCTAGAGATTAGCTTAACCACCCATGATTTATATCTCTTTTGTGGACGCTCTCGAGTAGTCATCAAAGTACTAGAGATTGATGACATCGGGGTATGGGTTTATTATAAAAGGACTTATGGGGATAAGTTCTTATGGCCAGGAAAATGGATAGTCAATTAATTGATCAAAGACAGCTTTTTTGGTTACTTGACGGACTGATATCATTCAAACAGCAAAAACAAACGGACTAGACACAAATAAGTACTTAGAGTACCTATTTAAAAACCTATATAAGATTCAAATATTTGAAAGCGACTATCAAGACCCAATCAAATTAAACGAGCAGTTTAAGTTGATGGCGCATTTATTACCGTGGGATAACAACATCAAGACACAATTAAAAATGAAAGAAACCTCTAGATAACCAATTTTGGCCCTAGAGGTTTTCATTTTATGTGGGACGTGCTATTTTAAACGCTCACTATAAAACAAGCAAAATCGAATTTAAAACATCAAAATAACTAGCGAATTTTATCGTTAGTTATTTTTTATAGAAAAGACTTTACAAAAAATACTATTGAGTGTATTATGAAAGTGTAAACAAAAGTTTAGAATAAAACAAATGTAAGTTGGTGAACTGTGAAGTTAAATGAGAATGAAAAGAAAGTACTATCAATCTTGAAAGAAGATCCTTACGTGAGTCAACAGTTCATTGCGGATCAATTAAACTTATCAAGACCTGCGATTGCAAACCTCATTTCAGGTCTACAAGAAAAAGGCTACATCCTTGGTAAGCCTTATGTCCTAAAAACAGAGGACTACATCACTTGTATCGGTGGATGTAATATGGACTATACGTTTAGATTAGAAGAAGGGATGGTCTTAGAGACATCAAACCCGGTCAACTCTTTAACATCACACGGTGGTGTGATTAGGAATGTCGCTGATAATCTATCAAGACTAAACCATAAAGTCTCTTTAATGACTGTTGTTGGTGATGATAGAGCGGGTCAAGAACTTATTCAAGCTTCAAAAAAATTAATGGAAGTATTCGCGATTGATAAAATCAAACA
The DNA here is from genome assembly GCA_018622495.1 of Mycoplasmatota bacterium. GTDB lineage: Bacteria > Bacillota_I > Bacilli_A > Acholeplasmatales > Acholeplasmataceae > WOFB19. Next base: position 1,495,499 of record CP076021.1, on the reverse strand, counting down.
CGAAAATACAGGCGGTTATTATGCAGTCATCGGATTAGATGGCAATATGAACGTTGGTTTTGCCGATATGTCAATTAATCATCATATGAACAGGAACTGGGTCTTAGAGCATAAGAGACATCTAAACACAAGTTCATGGTTGGTTGCTGATATGAATGTGTCAAAAGATGGGTTAGAAGCACTTGTTGAATATGCTAAAAATGAAAATAAAAGACTAGCAATCATTGGTGTTTCCGGACCTAAGATGAAGAACTTACCAGATGATCTAGAAGGTATTGAAATAATAATATGCAATCTAGATGAATCACAAAGTTACTTTAAAACAGAAGAAACAGATCCTAAAGTCATCATTGAATTGTGGATCAAACAAGGTTTGAAACAAGCGGTTGTGACCTATGGTAAAAAAGGTTCTTACTACTTTGATGGTAAGTCAATCAAGCATCAAGAAGCATTTATTGTCACTGATGACAAAATCGTTGATGTCACAGGCGCAGGTGATTCATTTAGTAGCGCTGTGATTCATGGATTAGTTTCAAATGAATCATTAGAACAAAGCATTAAATACGGGGCAGCAAGTTCTAGCCTCACCATTCAAAGTAAATTTTCAGTTAATCCAAAACTATCAATTAATCTAATTAAAAAGGAGATCAAAAAACATGAAAACATTTAATCAATTTCTAGAAATTACACCTGAAGTACAAGAGGCACTTAAAAACAACAAACCAGTGGTTGCGCTTGAATCTACCATTATCTCTCACGGTATGCCATACCCTGATAATGTCGTTATGGCTAAAAAAGTAGAACAAATTATTAGAGAAGAAGGCGCGATTCCTGCAACAATCGCAATCATGGATGGTAAGATCAAAATTGGATTATCAGACCAAGATTTAGAAATTTTAGCAAAATCAAAACACGCAATTAAAGTTTCAAGACGTGACTTAGCATCTGTTATCGCATTAAAACAATTAGGGGCAACTACAGTAGCATCCACAATGATTTGTGCAGAAATGGCAGGCATTAAATTCTTCGTTACTGGTGGTATCGGTGGGGTTCATAAAGGTTATGAGCAAACATTAGACGTTTCAGCAGACCTTGAAGAATTAGGGCAAACCGATGTCACTGTCATCTGTGCAGGTGCTAAAGCGATTCTTGACTTACCAAGAACGATGGAATACCTAGAAACTAAAGGTGTTTCAGTCGTCGGTTATCAAACAGAGGTACTGCCTGCATTTTATACAAGAACATCAGATATTAAACTGCACTTACATGTCGATAGTGTTGAAGATTTGGCGAAGATTGTTTTCGCTAAAGATCAACTAAAACTAAAAGGTGGCTTACTTGTTGCTAACCCGATTCCTGAAAAAGACTCACTTGATGGCGACTACATGAATGACATCATCAATAGAGCAGTAGAAGATTCTGTCAAAGATCATGTCGAAGGTAAAGATGTCACACCATACTTGCTTAAGAAGATTGTAGAAGAAACTCAAGGTAAGAGCTTAGAAGCTAACTTGGCACTTGTGTATAACAACGCAAAAGTTGGTGCGTTACTTGCTAAAGCTTATACGGCACTTCAAAAATAATAAAATCAAAAATAAGACGATTTGGGTCCATTTAGGATATCTAAATTGTCTTTTTTGCTAAAAAACTATATATCTATGTAGGTACCTATGTGTCCTAGAAAATCATAGCAGTGGACTCGGAGCATCTAGGACATTCCAACACCAAGACCACCGAAGATATATACGCCCATGTTTATAACTCAACAGCCGAGAAAGTGGCAAGCGCCATCAGTGATGCCTTGGATGGGGTTATGTAAATATGAAGAGTAGCAGAAAAAGGAGTGCTAAAATTTGTTGTTCTGTTTACGAAAGTTGTTAACAATGATATAATTCTTATAACATTGGTTCGCAATTGGAGAAAAATGTGAAGTAAATGTTAGGGAAGGAGATAGCTAAATATGAATGACAAAAATAATATTAATAAAAAACAAGATAATAATGATAGGAACTCATATGTAGGTTTTGGAATTGCCTTCGGATTGATTGGAGGCGCTGCATTTTCATCGATCTTTGGAATATTTTTTAAATTTCCATTAATTTGGGGTTTTGGACCTGGGTTTGGATTGCTTATTGGTATAGTAATAGGCTCAATAATGGATTCAAATAAAAATAAAAAATAATTTAATGTGATGAATTTTCAAAAAAGTTACACACTCTTCTTATAAAAGGAAACCCGTTATGAGTTTACAAAATCAACTGTATTCTATGGCATATCCATATTTAAATACAATTAGTGTGCCGAATTTGGGTACACTAGGCAATTTAGAGTGTGCTGTAAGGCTAGAAAATCCCTTCCAGCACATTTATTTTAGAAAACTGTACATCTATATTTAGTTAGTTGAAACAACATAAACATATCACATTTTTTTGGAGGATGAAAAAAATGATGAAAATTGTATTATTAGCATTGATTGTATTTGTCGTTATGTTAAGTGGTGGGATATTGCTTGAAAATATTTATCCAAGTATCTCTAGTTTAGTTTTAGAAATAATCATGTCGATAATCGCTGCTTTAATAGTTATTGTTTTCGGAATTTTAACTAATAAAAAGAAGAATTAAAAAATATAACTAATTTAGGGTTCGATACCCAACAATAAGCAGATAGTTGAATAACCTATTTTGATACAAAGAAATTACCAATTGAAGATTAGTCCAAAATAAAAAGGCTAAACTAAGCCATAATTTAGGGGTGTTTTTTTTTGGGTGGGGGTGTAAAAATTTTGACTAGGGGTGTAAAATTGTAGCAAAATAGGTCATACAACCCATAAGAGTAGAATAGGTCTGATACATTCGGTATCAAACCTTTTTTTTGTCTTTATTTAGCCATTTATTGATTTTCACATTGTACTAAAATAGTATAGGTAGTAGATAGAGAATGACCTATTTTGATACAATTTTACTAGAGAATAAGAATCATTTACACGATTACATTTTGAAATACACGATTTAAAATGATTTTACACGATTACTATGTAAATCCATTTTTCAGTATTGACAAGAAACTGTATCTATTGTATGATAACAGTAGAACGAGGTGGTTTTATGAATTTAAGTGTATCAATGTATTCAGATAAACCTATTTATGAACAATTAAAGGAACAGATTAAGAAATCCATCATACAAAAAGAGATAAACGCAGGATTTCAACTACCAAGTGTTCGTACTTTATCAAAAGACTTACAAGTTGGTATTGTCACAGTTAAGCGTACTTATGATGATTTAGTTCAAGAAGGTTACATTATTAGTCAAGCAGCAAGAGGTTACTATGTACTAGATGTAGACATGACTAGTGTTCATAATGAATATAAGGAAAAAATAAGAAACCATATCATTGAAATTTTGCGCTTAGCAGATGAAGCTAAGTTATCTATTTCATCAATTGATAAATTATGGAACGAGAAAGGGGAATAATATGAACAGTATAGAAATTAAAGGAATGTGTGCTAGAGTGGGAGATTTTGAATTACGTGATATTAACTTATCCATTCCAAAAGGATCTATAGTGGGTCTAATAGGTAAAAATGGAGCAGGTAAAACAACGTTATTTAAAACCTTGAATGGAACATATTTGAAAACATCAGGAAATATGCAAGTTAACGGTCTACAGTATTCTAATTCTGAAAAAGACATTAGATTAAATATGGCAGTAGTTTATGATGTAGTTAATTACAATCCTTACGCAAAGGTTAAACTGCTTAAGAAAATATACAAGCAAAGTCATCCGAAATTCGATGCTGATTATTTTGATCAATTAATAGACAGGTTCAATATTGATTCAAAAAAAAGCTGATAAGATTGTCTTTAGGTATGCAGAAGAAACTGATGCTTATTTTAGCATTATCAGTACACCCAACTACTTTGTTGCTAGATGAACCATTAATTGGAATTGATCCGATTGACAAGCAAGACTTAATAAAACTAATTCAGCAATATATGGAAGATGAAAATAACACAATTATACTTTCTAGTCATCAAGTAGAAGATATACAGAAAATTGCGGATTATGTTGTTTTTATAAATGATGGGGAAATTGTATTATTTGAGGATAAAGAGAAGTTGTTAGAGTCTTACAAAATTATTAGAGTTAGTGACGCTGATCAAAATAATGAACTACTCATAAAACCAGTTTCAGATTCAATTGGCACATATGGATTAATCAATACTGAAAATGCTTCAAAAATAAAAGGAACAATACAATCTGCTTCATTGGAACAGATATTTGTCCATTTGTGTAGATAGGAGAATGTAATATGAAACAATATTTAAAATTTTATAATTTATTACGATTAACTACACCAACAAGAGAAGGTGTTGTATATATGCTAGCTTTCACAATTTTGAATATAGTAGTTTATAATAAGTTTATAACTATGACAGATATGTTTACTGTTGGGTTTGCTGTTATCTTTATTTGGACATTATTCGTTTCAATATATTATACATATTTAACTCATACTAATCCAACGCATGCAATCTACCAATTCCCATTAACTGCAAAAGAACGCGTTCGAAATCACTATATTAGTCCTATATTTATGTTTGTTGTTGTCAGTTTAGGATTAGTATTATTTGGTTTTATAATGGTAGGCTTGTTTTCGATTATTGGAAACACTGAAGGTGATACTGTCACTGATCCATTTTATCTAGAGGGTACAATTTATTCACTTGGGTATCTAATGATTATATATTCAATTTATATGCCTACTTCTTTTATGCTAGATAAGAAGAAAAGATATATAGTAGGAGCGGCTGGACTATTGTTTTTAACAGTATTTAACTATTTAGTAGTTCTTATAGTTTCTGGATCTTTTGAATTGTCATGGAGTATCCCTGTCTTTATGGAGAATTCATCAGGAGGTCTTATGGTTTCAATTGGTGTGTTAGTAATAAGTCTGTTCGCCGTTTTTGGATCATATAAGTATTCTGAAAGAATAGTTAAATACGATTGAAATTATAGAAATTAGTAAGTTAGAACTTTTATAGTAAAATATAGGGTTCGATACCCAACATTAAATAGATAGTGGAATACCCTATTTTGACACAAAGAAATTACCACTTGAAAAATTCAATAAAATTTAAAGACTAAACAAAGCTATAAATTAGGGGTGTAATTTTTTCGGGTAGGGGTGTAAAAATTCTCACTAGGGGTGTAAAATTGTAGCAAAATAGTTCATACAACCCATATTGAAAGCATAGGTTTGATACAATTGTATCAGGCCTTTTTTTGCGCTATATAGGGCCGTTTCTCTATTCTCTAATATTTTTGGACTCTTAAAAGTCCATTGATTTTACTGATTTTCGGTCGTTCTCATCAAATTTCTACACGATTACATTTTGAAATACACGATTTAAAATGGATTTACACGATTTTTTTGTAGTTTTATAATTAAGAAAATATGTTATAATTTTATTTAAGAGGATATCTAGGGGGACCACATCATGGATAATTACCAATTTGCGATCAACGGAACAAAGTTAGCTGCACAGATTCTAGGTATAGAAACTCCTGACGTGCAGTTTTTTTTATAACCAAAATTTAACGAAAAAAGGAATCAATTCCATATTCCTAAAGGATGAATATATCATAGCATTTAATGAAGAGTGGATAGAACAAGCAAATCCAATGGAAGTTCAAGTCACTTGTTTCCATGAGAGTAGACATGCTTTTCAATGGAAAGTGATAAATAGCGAATACAATGGATCAGAAATTGTTGATTTATTCATAATTCAAAAATGGAAAGATGAGATGAATCATTACAATTCTCCTACAAAAAAAGACATTTCAGAAGTAGAGTATCTAAAGCAGGAGATTGAGATTGATGCAATAGCATTTGCGCATAAGATGATGTTAGAACATTTCAATGTAAAAACTGTGATTCCGGATTGTATCAAGGATATCATTTAGGGAGGTTTAATCAATGGTTTTAAAAAGAGTGTATATGCAAAATACATTATATTATTTACTGATATTTTTCTTATCATTTTGGGCTGTAAACAATGAAAATAACATATCAGTATTGGCATTCTGGTTTTTACCAATGCTCTATTACATCTTCCTGACAACGCAACTTAATCATACGAGGAAAGACCAAACAGCCATCAAGGTTCTTCACTACATATTATTTATAATGAAATTTGCTTTGACTTATATTACATTAGGTTTATTACAAACAATCACTTTACCACTGTTTTTTATTGCATTTATAGGTACTGTGATTTTAATAAGCATTGTAGAATATTTCTTGTTACGGGGAAAGAATCAAGTAATACGATATAAAGATTTATATTTAAATAGCATGAAACAGGTGATGAGGGATCCTGAAGAAGCAAAAGAAACTACTAAATATAGAAACGAAACTGGTCTATCTTTCGTTACTCTAGGTTTTTTAATTGGAAGTATACATTATTTAGAGATTCCAAAATTTGAGTTTTTCGATATTTTAATTAATGCATCAGTTGCTTTACTATCTATATATTTATATAGAAGATTTCAACTATCTAACAAGAAGACATTTGTACGAATCCTTAAACATCAACTCATGACTGAGCAAAGATTAAAAAGAATATATATTTTCGAATAGATACTTTTACATCTTTCGTTCTTAGCAACTATAGGTATCAAAGCAATAGAAGGACCAAATACAATCACTTTATTGATGCTATTACCTATCTTAATGAATTACCCTTTAATCTATTTAAATAGAGTGCTTGCAAAAGGGATGCTGACAGAACAAGAAAAAGAAATATTGAATATTGATTAACTTAGAATGTCTATTGTTTTAGGAGGATGAAATGAAGAAAGTTTTTTTACTAGCATTAATTGTATTTGTCGTTATGTTAAGTGGTGGGATATTGCTTGAAAATATTTATCCAAGTATCTCTAGTATAGTTTTAGAAATAATCATGTCGATAATCGCTGCTTTAATAGTTATCGTTTTCGGAATTTTAACTAATAAAAAGAAGAATTGAAAAATATAACTAATTTAGGGTTTGATACCCAACATTTAGCAGATAGTTAAATACCCTATTTTGACACAAAGAATTTAGCGCTAGAAAAAGTCGTAAAATAAAACCTCTAAACTAAGCCATAATTTAGGGGTGTATTTTTTTAGGGTGAGGGTGTAAAAATTCTCACTAGGGGTGTAAAATTGTAGCAAAATAGGTCATACAACGCATATTGTAAATATAGGTCTGATACAAATGTATCAGACCTTTTTATACAGGAAAGGTATTTGCTTTCTCATTAAATAATTTGTGTTCTGTAAAAGATTAATACAAAATTTTTATAGAGTCTTTTTGATTACATTAAAATACCACCTTTCTTTTGATAATACTCTACCAAATTAGAGTAATTATTGGAATCTTTTCTTTATTTGATAATTACAGTTAATCAACTATATTCTTTTGTATAAAGGTGTTTTTTAAACATATGCAAGAAATAGAAGAGTGAAGTGATTGTATCAAAACAGGTTATTCAAGACATATTGAAAACTTTAGTCTAATATATTAAAGTATTAGTTTTGTTGTTCTATGTATTTATTGGTTGAAAATGCTAATATCAATTGTTTTTCGATTGTCATAATTTTTTCTCCTATCCATACTGTATTTAGTAAGAATAGTTATTAACGTAAATGATGTCGTCTTTTAAAACAAAATATATTATGTTAAAATAATAATTAAATTAGAAAGTTTCATATATAAATGTGTAAGATAATAAAAACTAAAATATTAATGGGTATTATGGATATATATGACAATATTTATGAAGAAAAAAAGGTGCAGAAAAAGGATTCGATATTGGAAATGAAAAGTTACTAGAAGAGAAACGGAAAGAAATTTATAAATTTTTTTCCTCAAACTTAACAAGTATTGTTGTTATTGGATTATGGGTTGGTTTTATTTATAGTTTATATGGTTCAATTAGTGCTTTTGGAGCTGAATATGGAATTTTTTTAGAAGTAATATCATTGTTATTAAATATTGTATTAGGAGCAATTATTCCTATAGGATTTTATAAACTATATATGGGTTCTAATAAGAAAAATTTTAAACAAGTGAATTCAGGTATTAATTGGTTAATTATGTATTTCAAGATAGTGAAAGTAATTGTAACTATTTACGTAGTTTTCATAGGTATATCAGCTTTGATAAAAGAGTTTACAGTTCCTTTAATTTTAATTCTTATAATAATTCTAGCTGTGTTTTATGTTTTATTTTTATATATTTTAGCTATCTTCAAGGAATTCTTTATAGAATTGCATACAACTTTTAATAGACAATATGATTCAGTACCTAGTGTACATAAGATAAAAACTTATCTAGTTGTTATTTTAGTTTTGACTATTGTCATTGGGTCACTTTTTGTGATGATCTTGGGTTTTGAGTTGTTTAATCTTGGTGAATTTGGAAACCAACTTGATACAATACAAGATAGTCTAAATGCAGCACTAGTTACTATCTCTATTTCATTATCATTTAGTATTTTAAGTCAAGTGTTCTTAATTTATTATGCTAATCGATTTGAAAATACATTTGGTACATTTAATTATCATTATAGAAAAAAGATTGACGAAGCATATAAAATTAAGAACAATAGTAAACAATAATCTATAAAATAATTTAATTAGTATTTCTATTATAAAAAAATATTATATCGAAGAATCATGAGCAATATAATTGATCTAATACAATTTGTATTAGATCTCAGACTGTTGAAAAAGTACTTTTCTTTGTGAAAGGTGCTTTTTTTAATATAGAACAAAAAGTTATCCACAAAGTTGTGAAAAATATCACACAACTCTATAAAAGTGAATCGTCAAATAATAAAATACAATTATAAGGGCGGTGGAATTATGAGTCATCAAAAGACACAAGCAAAAGATGAGTTTATTATGTCAACGATGGAAGATATCGTACCAAAAGATCATTTAGTAAGAAAACTCATCAAACATGTGGATTATACATTTATCGGAGAGTTAGCAAAACCTTATTATAGTGATATTGGACGACCAGGATATGACCCAGTCGTTCTCTTTAAAATCGCAATTTTAAAATCAACTTTTGGGATATCAAGTATCGAAGGACCTGTGAAGAAATTAAAGTCAATATCGCATATCGATATTTTTTGGGTATACCATTTACGAGAAAATGTACCTGATCATTCAACCTATTCTAAAGCTTATACGAACCGATTTTATGACACCGACATTTATGAGAAAGTCTTTGAAGGATTTTTAAAACAAATAGAAGCATCAAACTTAATTGATCCAACCTATATATTTATCGATAGCACACATATTAAAGCAAGTGCAAACAAAAAGAAATATGTCGATAAAATGATTCAAAAAGAAAAAAGTGTGTTTGAAAAAGAAGTTTTAGAAGTGATTAATGAAGATCGCAAAGAAAACGATAAAAAGCCGCTGCCACCTCAAAAGCAAAAAGATGAAAAGAAACGAAAAAAGAAAGTAAAACAGATCCTGATTCAGGATGGCTTAATAAAGGTGAAAAAGAACATAATTTCTCCTATAACTCACACGCAGTGTGTGATAGACATGGATTTATTCTAGGACAAGTATTAAAACCATCAAACATCCATGACTCACAAATATTTAAAGAGGTATTTGAACGCATCAATGATAGGTATGAAGGACTTATTGAAGCTGCTGGATTAGATGCAGGTTATAAAACAGGTCCGATCATCAAAGCAATCTCGACAAGCGAGATACTCCCTTTAATGCCTTATAAGCGTACAAATGCTCATAAAGGTGACTTTGGCAATCATAAGTTTTTATATGATGAGCAAACAGATAGTTATACGTGCCCAAACTATGAAACACTCATCTATAAAACCACAAACCGTCAAGGCTATAAAGAGTATCGCTGCGATCAGACGATATGTCAGGCATGTCCATTTAAAAGCAAATGTATGAGTCCAAAAGAAAAGAAAAAAACACTTAGAATTTCCGTGTACCAAGACTACTTTAGATTTTCTCGATGAGATTAGAAAATCGAATATGGAAAAGAGAAATACGCCTTAAGGAAACAGACCATAGAAAGGTGTTTTGGAGATTTCAAGGAAAGACACCAGGGGCGATTCACCTATTATCGGGGCTTAAAAAAAGCAAGCGATCATATATCGCTTACTTTCTCATGCATGAATGTCAAAAAAATGGCATTAAGATTAGCTGAAAGAGCATTAAAAGAACACGTATCCATTAATTTATCAACTCTGATCGTCAAACTCTTATCAAAATGGCAAAAGAAAAAGCCCTTTTTTAATCTCAAATTAACCTTGAGTTTTTAAATGGGGCTTTTTTCAACAGTCTGTGATCTAATACAATTTGTATTAGATCTTTTTATATAATTAACCCATTAATATTTATAAAGAAAAAGCGATACAAAGATAATGAATTCTTATCAATCACTCATATAAGTTTAGTTTTATCTAGTATATTAGCGTTAATCTCTTTAACATTCTTATTATAAAAACACAGTTGATTCGGATAATGTTAAGAGCATTATATGTGATAATTTATCGAAAATAGCAACTCAATTTTTAATTGAGTATACAAAATAAAGATTAAATTGTTTATGTCTTGTGTTTTTTGCTATAATTTTATTGAGGTGTAATCATATGGACGCTAAAGAAATAGGTAACAAAATAAAAAGATTAAGAAAATCATTAGGTTTTACCCAAGCCGAACTTGCTAAAAAATTAGGAGTTACATATCAGGCAGTTTCTCGCTGGGAAAATGGTAAGAACACACCTGATCTACAAATATTGTTGAAAATTAAGGATATTTTTAATGTCACTGTAGATGAGGTTTTATTACAAGAAAAACCTTTTGAAGTAACGTATAAATCATTACCATGGTATATAAGATATTTTTTATTCCCTATTTTGTTAATTCCGTTCACATTTTTATTTGTACAAGCTTTTTTCTTTTTATATCCAATCAGTGCTATGATGAGTATGTCCATTTTCATGACTGTTATATTATTGCTAATTATGATTTTTGTAAAAGTTAAGCACAAAGGTAGATTTTATTTATATTTCACAGGTGCTTTACATTTAATTACAATAATTATTTATAGCACATTTAATCATTTTTTTAGTATTGATGAAGTTCCAGAATTTAAAGAAGTACAACATATTGAAAGTGTATTTGAATATCAAAATGCAAGACCGGAATTCATAAGAGTTAACAACGATGATTATAATTTAGCAATTGTTTATTTACCTAATTATCCGGATTTCTATATTTATGATTTTTCAAAACCATTTGAGGAAATGGAACAGTATTTTTCTTCAAATGATAAAATTGTTAATGAAGTTGAAATCATTGAGAATACAATCTATTTTACTTCATATGAACCCTATGATTTTGTTTTTACAGGTTCATTTGATATATATGAATTCTCATTAGATGACTACGTTATTGAAAATATTTATACTGATACTAAACCATATAGCATATTTACCGATGGTGAAACATTAAGTTTATTTAATATTAGAACACAAAATTATCAAGACTCAAGTTCGGTTTATACTTTATTAAATAGAGAACTTATTTTAGAAAAACATTATACATTTGTCATAAAAGATGTTAAATTTAGCCAACTCAATTATGTATATTCTGTGGAAATTCCAAGTGTTCAACACTTGAGTAATATTTATGCTTTTAATAAAGATTATGAAAGTATTGGGAGAATTTTTGATGAGAATATTTATGATGATATTGAATTAAAACAAGATGAACATACGATATTAACTTCAATTGATGGTGAAATAATCCGAATCTTTGATACAGAAGCAAGGCCAACTGGTTATATGAGCTATGATCCAAAAAGAATTACATTAATTGGTTATAGTACATATCTAGATGGAGGAACAATTAGAAATCGAGATATGGAAATATTAAATGATAAAACTTATTATAATAAGAAATGGGCGGGGAAAGAGTTAGCATTATTAATTGATAGTGAAGATGGAAATTTCTTAATTGGAATTAATGAGGGTACAATATATCATATAGAACATTTTTCTCAACAAGTTTCAAGCATTCTAATCCCTTCAAAATTAAGAAAGATATTATTTTTTACATCTATACCTTTTATTACACTCATTACTACATTAGGATTAGTCAAAGTTTCAGGTAAAAAAACACAAGTGTTAAAAAGAAAAAACTACAAAATACATAGTATATTTTAAATTTTGTGAATTAAGTTTAAATGTTTCATTCAATTAAAATTAAAAACTTAGGTTTGATATAAGAAACGATTTTGATTTGTTTTAGTATCAGACCTTTTTGTATGCTATAATATAGTGATAAAACAATTCATATTTTTCGGAGGATTAGCCATGAACATCAACAATAATCAAAACATTATGCCATATTTGTACGAAGGTGTTTATGTTGTTAATCAAAAAAGAAAGATCATATTTTGGAATGATGGAAGCGAACGTATTACTGGTTATAGTGCTAAGGAAGTAGTTCATAGTTTTTGTTATCAAAATATTTTACAACATATTGATGAAACAGGAAAACAATTATGTTTAGGCGGTTGTCCACTTCAAAAAACACTAGATGATGGCATTATAAATGAATCAAAAGTGTATTTGAAGCATAAGGATGGTTATCGTATTCCAGTGATGGTTAAAACATTACCTATCTACGATGAAAAACAAAACATCGTTGCTGCAATTGAAGTATTTACGGATGAAAGATTTCAAAAGCAGGTTTATCGTGAAAATATCGAACTAAAAAATAGACTTAAAATAGATACATTAACACAAATTGCAAATAGAAATTATTGTGATTTTCAATTAGAAAAACGGTTAGAAGAATCAAAAGCATTTTCTAATACATTTGGATTACTATTAATAGATATCGATCTCTTTAAAAATGTTAATGATACATATGGACATTTAATTGGTGATGAGGTATTGAAAGTCGTTGCAAAAACATTAGCTTCAAACATTAAAAGAACTGACTTAGTCTCTAGATGGGGTGGCGAAGAATTTGTTGTACTTGTCAATGTTGCTAATTTAAAGGAATTAAAAATTGTTGCTGAGAAATTAAGAACGGTTGTTAGTGCATCAAGTTATAAGATGGAAAACAACAAACACATAAAAGTTACAATCTCAATAGGTGGCACGTTAGCACAACCTGAAGATACCATTAAATCTATCATATCTAAAATGAGATAGTAATATGTATGATGTTAAGCATAATGGTCGAAATCAATCTAAAGTATCCTAGACTTAACAATAAGTTATAATAATAGGGTCTTTAAAAAATTGTATGGTAAAGACTAAATAGACCTTTCCAAAATTGTATGGTCAATGTGACCTATAAAAAATTGTATGGTAAGTTAAAGGCACTCGCGGGAGTGCCTTTTTTTGCCATAACTCTTATTTTATTTGTTTTTTATAGGTATATCTTTATTAATTGCATACATAATCTTGTTTCTCAATCGATTATAAGATTTAATACCATTAGATGTTTTGATCACAGTCTTTATTTTATTATTGACAGATTCAATAGGACCATTGGATATTCGTCTTTTATCATAAACTAAAAAAGAATTTTTAATCTCATCTCTCCAGTTATTTAACGTTCTTCCAAATGATCTCATCCCTGCTAACTTATGATTTCTAAATAGATCTATGAGTTGGTTAAGCTCATCATCACACGTATCATAAGAGGCTGTTAGATTAAATGATCTATACCTTTCTTTTAAAAGATATGCATCTTTTAAATCATCATTAGTAGATAACAAATAATGAAGAATATCGATTTATGCCAATATGCATGTAGTTTTTGTATACGTATTTTCCCATCATAGATATCTTCATAGTTCTTGAGAAAGAAGTAATGAAATTTCTTTAACATGTAATAATACATATCATCATGAACTGGTGCACTTTTGTGTTGCTTGTATTTATTCATTGTATCAATTCTTATACGTTTGATGATTTCATTTAATGTCCTAATTAAATGAAATGAATCAACAGCTATTTTCGCTTGAGGTATACATAATTTGATGACATCTCTATAAGTTTGCCACATGTCCATCACGACGACTTCTACGCTTGATAACTCAGTTTTAGGGATTCTAGCGAAGTAATCAATTAAATAACGTTTATGTCTTGTTGGTAATACATCAATGATTTTTCTATGCATGAAATCATATAAGATACATGCATATTTGTACTTGTGTGCTCTTGATATAAATACTTCATCGATATTGATCACTTTGGGTAGCTTTCGACGCTTCGCTTCTACATAACGATCAAATATATTGATCACTGTTTGGATACTAACATAATAGTGATGCGCAGCAGATGTAAATGTATGATTATAATCTTTTAAATAGTTTAAAATAGACATCTTTGTATACAAACTTACATTTTCATTTGAGTCGATAGTGGATTGGACTCGCTAAAGGTTTTCTTACAAAGCTTACATTGATATCTTCTCATATGCCATCTAATCACGCTTTTTTCATGTGTAGATATTGAATGTATGATTTTTTTATATTTATATTCTAAAAATCTTATATGAGCTGATCCACGAGATAGGGCATAATATTTGTTGTTTATAAAACTTTAATTCGATAATCAATACATTTCTTTCAAGCCTTGTTTCTAATAATTCAATCTTGCTTTTAAATTGTTCTAAGTGTAAAATATTTATGGTATCATAAGACATGAAGTCCTCCTATTCTATAGTTATGGCTAATAACTCTATTATAAATGAGGACTTCCTTTTTTATATAAAAAAATAGGCCTTTCAAAAATCGTATGGTATACCATACAATATTTTAAAGCCTATGATTGACCATACGATATTTTAAACATCTTAATAATAAAGATGCACTTTATGTGTATCTTTTTTATTAGTTATTGAGTTAATTATAAAGTATTTTAAATTGTGTAGTTTGAAACAAACGAGTTGATGCAATGGTAAAAATTAAAAACAATGAATACTGTTTTAAATAGTTCAAAAGAATTCGATCTAATTATATGGGGTGCAAGTATGAGTTAATGTTATTGGATGCATTCATTGTGCAAAACAACTTGGAAAAGAAGGAGTATTAATGAAAAATGGATGTTAAACTATTATTTATAAGTGTTCCATTAATTGATATTGTTAAACAAAAAAGAAATTTATTGATGATTTAATAAACAATTATTAAGCGTGTATAATTAAAGTGTTATTAAATTAAAAGAATCTATTTCATGTTATTGTGAAATGGATTTTTACTTATAAGCTAGATGATACGTTTTTATCGATGATTTTCAAGTTTGCAATCTTTACTCATATATTTGTTATAATGGATATATATGGTTTACTTTACGACAATTATTATTAATTAATTTAAAATTGAAAGGGGTGTTTTATGTTACATATTAAAAGACTGAATAAAGAAGATATAGAAAAAGAGTATAAGTTTTTGTCTGAACTTGAATCTCAAGATGGTTTTGAAAATCATTTAAATGGTATAGATTTTGATACATTTAAAAATGAAATTTATAAAAAATTAGAAAATTATTCAAAAGGTATTGAACTTAAAGAAGGTTATGTACCAGAAACATATTTTTCTTGTGGCATCATAAAACCATCGTCGGATTATTTAAGGTAAGACATTACTTAAATGATGAGTTGCGTGAAGGTAATGGGCATATTGGCTATGCGATTCATGCAAAACATAGAAGACAAGGATATGCAACAAAAGGACTTGCTTTAGTTTTAAAAGAAGCAAAACATATTATTAAAGAAGATGAAATATATTTTTGTTGTTTTAAATATAATAAAGCATCGATTAAAGCACAAATCAAAAATGGTGCAGTTATACATCACTCAGATGATGTTGATACATTTTTAAGATTAAAAAAAGAAAACATTAAATAAAGAAGGCATAATATGAAATATTGTCCAAACTGTGGAAAGAAATTAGAACAAGATGTCGAAATAGAAAATAAAATATATCATCAATGTAGTTGTGGTTACATCGACTGGGATAATTGGGTTAATATTTCAGCGGTCGTAATTGCTAGAAATGATAAAGGTGAGATTCTTATGGTTAAAATGAGAAAATCTCAAACATATACATTTCCAGGTGGGTTTCGAGACTTAGGAGAAACTTTAGAAGATGCTGCAAAAAGAGAATGTTTTGAAGAAACGGGATTTATCATTGATGATTTAAAGTTGCTGCGTGTTGATACACTCGATAGTATTCGCTTAGTATGGGTAGTTTTTGAAGCTCAGATTATAAGTGGGTCATTTGTTGAAAATATGGAGGTTGATGACATTGTATTTCTACATCCATCCGCGCTAACTACTATAAGTCCCCTTAGAGGTTCTCTTACTAAAAGACTAAAAGAATATTTAACCTAGATTTATTTATGTATTTTATGATATGATATGTTTAAGTATGAAATATTGGGAGGGTTAATATGGAAGAAAGATATATTTATCGTAGTCATTTAAAAAAAATACAAAAATGGATGCTGATCATTGGTATACCAGTAAATGTTTTACTCGTTGTTTTAGGTTTTTTTATAGAAGCATATTTTTTAATTGGATTCGCAGTGTTTTTGATGATTTATGATTTACTAATGTATAAAAGCTATGATCGTTTTACAAAAAGCAGAATTTATTTTAGACGATGAAAAAATAGTGTTAAAAGTGAAAGATGTTGTAAAACATGAAATCAAGTATAGTGATATCACTAGAATAAATTCGAAAAGTATAAAATATACTGGTGGATGGATGCTGATTTATGGTCAATCTAAAAAGCCACTTAGATTAATGGTGACCATTAAAGATGTTGGATTAATGATAAAACGCATTAAATTAGAAATAGATGCTATTGATCAATCACATGTGTATCAAGAAAGTAAGTTAAATAAGTTTTTTAAAACAGCATATTATGCAGATCAGTCTTGGCAAAGATCATCATATTTTATGCCTAAATTTTTTATTATCTTAGTTTCTCAAATGATACTAGCTCTTATTCTAACAATTGTGAATGAAAATGAGTTTATTGGTTTTATTTTCATTATGGCGATGATGGTTACATTATTTGCTTATATTTATGTAGAGTATTTTATTTACGCAAAAAATATACGTAAACAGCCTGAAAATTTAGATTGGGATATATTGCCTTATGATGAAGATTTAGCGGTAAAAAGATTAAAGATAGCATGGCAGCTTGGTGCTATAGCTACAGCAATTGCAGTCGTTATAAGTTTGTTATTATAAAAAATATAAGCGAATTATCTTGATTTAGATAATCCGCTTTTTTTATATATGATTTACTCTTTTTAAAAAATCTATTGTTCTATCTTTTTGAGGTTGATTAAAAATTTGTTTGGGATTTCCTTGTTCAACGATCTTTCCATCAGCCATAAAAATCACTCTATCAGATACCTCTTTTGCAAATCCCATTTCATGAGTCACAATGACCATCGTCATGCCAGCTTTTGCAAGTTCTTTCATGACCGCTAAAACTTCACCGACCATCTCGGGATCTAAAGCAGAAGTAGGTTCATCAAATAGCATGACATCCGGATTCATAGCGAGTGCTCTTGCGATGGCGATTCTTTGTTTTTGTCCACCGGATAATTGAGATGGAAAAGTATCGATTTTATCACTTAGACCAACACGTTTTAATAAATTTTTAGCAATGATAACTGCTTCATCTTTGTCTATTTTTTTTACTGTTGTAAGAGATACAATAATATTGTTTAAGACATTAAGATGAGGAAAAAGATTAAAAGATTGAAAAACCATACCAATTTTTTGTCTAAGCTCATTTATATTTTTATCGATTGATAATGTTGTTCCTTCAAAAATAACTTGTCCAGCAGTTGGCACTTCCATAAAATTTATGCATCTAAGTAAGGTTGATTTACCACTACCACTTGGACCAATAATGGAAACGACTTCACCTTTATTAATAAATAGATTAACATCATCTACAGCGTGTATACTTTGATTAAAAGTTTTAGTTAAATGATTAATTTCTATCATTTTACTTGGCATAGGCATAGCGTAATCTCCTTTCAAGCATATTCATCACCTTTGAAAGTGGAATTGTTAGTATCATATATAATATACCAGCGACGATATAGACTTCTGTGACTCTAAATGTATTTGATTTAATAATATTGATTTGAAACATTAATTCAGCAACTCCTAAATACATAAAGATAGAAGTTTCTTTAATGATGGTTACGAATTCATTACCAAGTGCAGGAATAATATTATTAATTGCTTGAGGTAAAACAATTTTAATCATGGTTTGTTTTTGTGACATACCAAGAGATCTTGCAGCTTCACTTTGACCTTGATCAACTGCTAATATACCAGCTCTTATAACCTCACTGATATAAGCAGAAGAATTAATGACTAATGCAACAAGTCCTGGAATAAATGAACCCATATCAATACCTAAAAATAAAATTAAAGGTAATTTCATCAGTTGATAAATAATTAAAACTTGAACTAACATCGGTGTTCCACGGATAACTTCAACGTAAGTAGTTGCTATGGTTTTTAGTAATTTATTTTTTGACATACGCATAAACGCTGGAATTAATGCGATAATGGCACCTAGTAGTACAGCAAGAAATGCTAAAATCAAGGTCATAAAAAGGCCATGAGCTAGCATTGAAAGATTATTTTGATTAAGTAAAAAATCAAAATCTAATGCAGTAATCATCATTAACTTTGTGCTGAGTAATATTCAACCCAAGTATCAATTTGGCCAGATTCTTTTAGCGTCGCAATCGTTTCATTAATAATTGCTAATAAAGCAGCATTATCTTTTTGAACAGCAATTGCGTTACCGTTATATTGTGAGTACACGCTAAAAGCAATTTGAAGATCACTATATTCATCAGCAATATAAGTTTCAGCAACTGTTTTTTCTGATAATAAAACTTCGATTTGACCATTATTTAAGTTTTCAAATAAAGTATTTAAGTCTTGAATATATGTTGCATACGATTCTGGAGCTTGATCTTGAAGTATATAAGATTGTAAACTTCCTGTTTGTGCACCAACTCTAACAGTTTCTAAATTGATATCATCAATTGTTACATAATTAGTTGCATCACTTGATTTAATCACTGCAACTTGTTCATCTTCATTATCTAAATAGACATCAGAAAAATCAACTTGTTCTAAACGTTCTGGTGTCGGTGTAATTGCTGCAATAGCAAAATCAGCTTTACCATTTTGAATATCAGTAATTAAGAAATCAAAACCTTTATGTACAACTTGTAAGTTTTTACCAGCTGCAAGTGCAATAGCTTTTGCAATTTCTATATCAATACCAACAACAGTATTTTTTCCATCAACCTCTTCAATGTTTTCGAACGGTGGATAATCAGCAGATGTTTCCATCACTAAAAACTCATCAAAACTATCATCTAATATAAATTTAAATACATTTGATGACTGTGAATCACATGCAACTAAAGAAAGTGTTGCAGTTAAGACTAATAAACTTAACAATATTTTTTTCATTTTCTTCTCTCCTTTTTAAAAAAAAAGTCTCACAAGCGAGACTTTGATATAACAAGGAACGTCAGCATCCTTGAAAAAAGAAAATAAAAAAAATATCTTCTATACTCAAGGACTATAAACGTTAAGTATCGAAGATTAATTCATCTTGATATACTCAAGGACTTAATAGCCTATCTTGGAAATCAAAGCGGTTTTGCTTTGTGTATTCAAATAGTAACATGATTATTATTTTTATGCAATCATAAAAATTTATGAAAACGTATTTACTAATATTTATATCATTAATGATACACGTTAAAATCCATTTAGTTTACAAAAATGTTTTTAACATGATAAAATAGCAATATACCTAAATATAATTGGAGGATTACCCATGAAACCATCTTTTGTTTTCGTCGCATGATTCTTGTAGTGATTTAACTGAAAAACAAGTTAAGGATATGGATTTAAAAATAATTCCATTATCTGTTGAATTAAAAGGAAAAGTCTTTTATCATTATCCTGATGGAAGAAACTTAAATATTAAATCTTTTTATCAAGCACTTCGAGACAAAGAAGTTGCAAATACTTCTTTAGTAAACGTTGGCGAGTTTTTAGATTTTTTTGAACCTTATTTAAAACAAGGAAAAGATATTTTATATATTGGTTTTTCTTCGGCATTATCAGGTACAGTGCAATCAGCTAAAATAGCTGCTGAAACACTTGCGGAAGAATATAAAGATAACAAAATAGTTATTGTTGATTCACTTTACGCTTCAATGGGACTTGGATTACTTATTCATTATGCTTATTTACAAGCAAGTGAAGGCAAATCAATTGATGAAGTAGCAAGTTGGGTTGAAGCACATAAATTACAATTATGTCACTTGTTCACTGTTGATGATTTAGGCACATTAAAAAGAGGTGGAAGATTGTCAGGGACACAAGCATTACTTGGTACATTACTAAAAGTAAAACCAGTATTACATGTCACTAATGATGGTAAATTAGTACCTATTAAAAAAGCAAGGGGTAGACGCACATCACTTGAAACACTTGTAGAATTAATGAAAGAGCGTATTGTTGATCCAAAAAATCAAACAATATTTATCTCTCATGGTGATGATGAAAAAGATGCGAAATTTACTGCTGAATTAATTCAAAAAGAAATTGGTGTTAAAACAATTATTTTTGGAATGATAGGTCCCGTTATTGGTGCACACTCTGGTCCGGGTACAATTGCAGTGTTTTTCTTAGGTGAACCACGATAAAAATATAAATTACAAGCCTTTTCTTAAATGTAAATGTTTTCAAGAATAGGCTTTTTCTATGAAAATAAAATGTAAATGGTATAATAGACTTGAAAAAGAAGATAGGAGTTTTAATAAATATGACTAGAAAAACAAAAATTGTTTGTACAGTTGGTCCTGCAATCGATAGTGAAGTGATGATTGGCAAGATGATGGATGCTGGTATGAACGTTACAAGATTGAATTTTTCTCATGCAAATCATGATGAACATGGCCAAAGAATTGCTATGATTCGTAAGGTTGCTAAAGAAAAGGGTAAATTTATTGGAGTCTTAGCAGATACTAAGGGTCCTGAAATCAGATGTGGACAATTCAAAAACGATCAAGCTACATTTAAAAAAGGCGATATTGTTGAAGTTCATAAAGAAAACATATTGGGAGATAACAAAAGATTTCATGTTGACTGTGATGAATTATACAACGATGTTTCAGTAGGTGATTATTTACTTATTGATGATGGTAAGATGAAATTAAACATTAAAGAAGTAAAAGATGGTGTATTAGTTTGTGAAATTAATAACCCGGGTGTTATTAAAACACGTAAAGGTGTTAATGTACCAAATGCTAAATTATCAATGCCATTTATTTCTCAAAAAGATCATGATGATATTGTCTTTGTTGCAGAACAAAATGTTGATATGATTGCATTATCATTTGTAAGACGTAAAGAAGATGTTTTAGAAGTTAGAGAAATATTGAAAAAAGCTGGAAAACCATATATTGAATTAATTGCTAAAATTGAAAATCAAGAAGGTGTAGATAACCTAGAAGGTATTTTAGAAGTATCTGATGGCGTTATGGTTGCACGTGGTGACTTAGGTGTTGAAGTATCAACACAATTAGTGCCACTATATCAAAAGAAAATTATTAAATTAGCAAATGAAAAAGGTAAACCAGTTATTACTGCAACTCACATGTTAGAATCAATGACACATTCACCAAGACCTACACGTGCAGAAGCATCGAGATGTTGCAAATGCAATTTTAGATGGTTCAGATGGCATTATGTTATCAGGTGAATCAGCTGCAGGTGATTATCCTATTGAAGCAGTTCAAACAATGGATACAATTGCTAAAGCGATTGAAAATAGTATCCCTTATGATGATATTTTAAATCGTTCAATTAAAACATCACAAGGTACAGTAAATGATGCTATCGGTATCGCAGTTTCTCAAACTGCATTATCATTAGATAATGTTGTTGCAGTTATTGCATTTACTGAAACTGGTGGGACAGCAAGAAGAATTTGTAAATTTAGACCTTCAGTACCTATAATCGCAATTTCTGACCATTTAGATACTTGTCATCAACTTGCATATTACTGGGGTGTAACTGCAGTATTTAGAGAAGATGTTACAGATTATACTAAATATGATAGCGCAGCTTGTGAAGTTGCTAAGCAAGAAGGATATAAAGCAGGTCAACAAATTATAATAACTTCAGGTTATGCACAACAACATGGTGCAACTAACTCACTTAGAATTGTAACTATTCCTGAATAACTCGATTTAAGTATTAATAAATTATGTGAAGTAGACTATATTATATAGTCTACTTTTTTATAAAGTTAAAAAATGTTATGATATATATAAATCAATGATAGAAAGAAGTGTATAAAAAATGTCAAATCAAGAAAGAATCGTTAAATTAGCACAATTAGCAGTAAAAGTTGGTGTTAATGTGAACAAAGGACAAAATGTCGTAATTAGAACATCGACAGAAACAAAAGAACTTGCAAGAGAAATTTCTAAACAAGCATATCTTGCAGGTGCAAAAAGAGTTTTTACTGTATGGTCAGATGAATACATGTCAAAAGACTTTTTAACCTATGCATCTGAGGAAACACTTGAAGAAATACCGGCATATTTAATTAATCAATATCAATATTTTGTTGATAGTAATGCATGTTTTATTTCAATATCTTCACCTATTCCTGGTTTACAAAAAGATGTTGACCCAAAACGCTCACAAAAAGCAATGATCGCATCAAGTAAAGCTGTTCACTTTTGGCGTGAGCATATGATGGGAAATAAATCACAATGGACAATCGTATCTCAACCAAATGTTATTTGGGCTAAACAAGTTTTTCCAGAACTAAATGAAGAAGAAGCTATGCAAAAACTATGGGATGCTATTTTTGATGCAAGTCGTGTGACTGTTGATAATGATCCAATTGCAGCTTGGGCAAAACATAACGATGTATTATTGAAACACAATAAAGTTTTAAATAATTATAATTTTAAATATTTAACATTTAAAAATAAATTAGGTACAGATTTAAAAGTAGAATTAGTTAAAGATCATATTTGGGCTGGTGGCGGAGAAGTAGCTGCTAATGGTACATATTTTAACCCAAATATTCCAACTGAAGAATCTTTTACAATGCCTTATAAGTTTGGTACGCAAGGTAGAGTTTATTCTACAAAACCTTTAAATTATCAAGGTAAATTAATCGATAAATTTTGGTTAGAATTTAAAGATGGTAAAGTGGTTGATTTTGCTGCTGAAAAAGAACAAGCAACACTTCAAAGTTTATTAGATACAGACGAAGGAAGTAGATATATTGGTGAAATTGCTTTAATCTCTCATGATTCACCAATTTCAAATACAAACATACTATTTTTAAATACATTATTTGATGAAAATGCTTCATGCCATATGGCTTTAGGTAGAGCATATCCAATGAATATTAAAGATGGTATTGGTGCACCAATTGCTGAACTAGAAAAACGAGGTTATAATAACTCATTTAACCATGTAGATTTCATGTTTGGTAGCGAAGATATGACAATTACAGGTGTAACTCAAGACAATCAAGAAGTTAAAGTGTTTGAAAAAGGAAATTTCGTTATATAAAGCAAAAAGGGATGTTTTTCGGTAGAACATCCCTTTTCTTGTTTACTATATGCTTACATTATATTATAATGTAGACAATGTGAAGGGGTGAACTTATGGAAAAAATAACAATAGATTTGTTCGAAAAATTTAAATATATTTCAGAAATGAAGGCGAATCCTTCCCAATCAAAGCTCGCATTTTTAAGTGCGAAAGCTGATTTGGAAAAAAACAACTATGGATATGATTTATATAAAATTGAAAATTATAAGATGTCAAAAATCGTTCATTTAAAAACAAATGGGCAATTTATTTGGGAAGATGACGATACAGTTTTATTCCCTTATACAAAAAATAAGACTGAAGAAAAACAGAAAAAAGATATGCATGCTATTTATTATAGATATCATATTGAAAACAAGGGATTTGAAAAAGCCTATGAATTCCCGATTCCAGTTAAGATTGAAAAAGTATTAGGTAGTAAGCTTATTTTACGTACACAAATTACTAAAGAGGATGAAATATTATTTTTCGCTGATGAAAAAGGAAGAAAGAATTATTTAAAAACTAGAAAAGAAAAATATCTATATGAAGATATAGATAAAGTACCATTCTATTTTAATGGTAGAGGATTTGTTAATGATGCGAGATCATTAATATATCTATATGATATTAATGAAAAAACATTTACACTCATTAATGATGAAAAAGTTAATGTTGGGCAAATGATATTATCTAAAGATGAAAAATCGATTTATTATTTAGGGCAACCACAAAGTAAATTAAGATTACTATATGATTATGTTTATCAATATGATATAGAAACAAAACAAACAACTTTTCTTTATCATAAATCTGAATATGGTATCTCTTGGATACAATTACTTAATGATGAATTAGTTTGTGCAGCAAATAATCATGAGGCATATGGACTTAATCAAAATGATGATTTTTATAAGATTATAGATGGTGACTTAGTATTGTTTGCTTCATTTGGAAAAACTATTGGAAATACAACAGGTTCAGATGCTAGACTTGGTGGTCAACCACAAGTTATTGCTGATAAAGACCGTATTATATTTATTTCCACAGTAGATGATCATACTGTATTAGAATCATTAAACAAAGATGGGTCATTAGAAATCATGTATGAAGCTTATGGGGCACTTGAAGGATTAACCATGGTTGAAGATAAAGTATATTTTGTTGCTTCACTAAAACAAAGACTTCAAGAAATATATGCATTTAATCACGGAAGAGAACAACAACTTACACGTTTGAATTATAGAGCATTAAAAGATTATTATATTTCAAGACCTAAAAAATATGTACTTAAAAAAGAAAACCATGAAGTTACAGGATTTACACTTGTTCCAGAAGATTATAGTAAAGACAAGAAATATCCAATGATCTTAGATATTCATGGTGGGCCAAAAACAATTTATAGTACAAATTATTATCATGAGATGCAATATTGGGCTAACCAAGGATATGTCGTTGCTTTTTGTAATCCAAGAGGTTCTGATGGTAAAGGTAATGATTTTGCAGACATTAGAGGGAAATATGGCACAATAGATTACGATGATATTATGGGTTTTGTTGATTACGTTCTAAAGAGAAATCCACAAATAGATAAAAAACAACTTTATGTGACTGGTGGATCTTATGGTGGATTTATGACAAATTGGATTGTAGGTCATACTGACCGTTTTAGAGCTGCTGCATCACAAAGAAGTATTTCTAATTGGGTTTCATTTTTTGGAACATCTGATATTGGTTTCTATTTTGCTAAAGATCAAACAGCAGCAACACCAATTAAAGATTTAGACCTTATGTGGGAACAATCTCCTTTAAAATATGTAGATCAAGTAAAAACACCAACATTGTTTATTCATTCAGATCAAGATTATCGATGTCCTATTGAACAAGCAATGCAGTTTTATAGTGTTTTACAATATAAAGAAATTGACACGAAACTTGTATGGTTTAAAGGTGAAACGCATGAGCTATCACGTGGGGGTAAACCACAAGCCAGAATGAAAAGATTAAAAGAGATTACAAAATGGTTTGAAACGCATTAAAATATTAATCTTTATGATAAAATATAATCAAATGACAGACTTAAAGGGGGCTTTAAAATGTGGTGGGATAATTATACAGATTTACAACAAGTATTGTTTATAGTTGCAGTAACATCAACGGTTATTATGATCGTTTTGATTTTACTCATGCTTATTGGTTTTGATAATAGCGATTTTGATGGTATTGATGATTTAGATGTCGATTTTGACATTGATAGCATTAATGATGAGCCTTTCAGTGATATCGCTGGATTAAAAATATTTACGATTAGAGGAACACTCGCTTTTATTAGTATGGGTTCTTGGGTAACGATATTATTTATAGATATTGTTGATCAAGTATGGCTTGCTGGTGTTATTGGTGCCATCGCAGGATTAATTGCAGCTTTACTACTTGCATATGCTTTAAGACAAGCAATGAAATTAGAATCTTCTGGTAATATTATTTATCAAGAAGCTGTAGGTAAACATGCAACAGTATACTTACGTATTCCAAAAGATAAAACTGGTAAAGGTAAAGTTAATTTATTGCTTGGTGGTCGTTATGCAGAAATTGACGCGATGACTGAAGATAAAGATGATATATTAGTTAATCAAGATGTTTTAGTTGTAGGTGTTTATGATCAAACCATTTTAATGGTTAAAAATAATAAAGGAGAAAAATAATGTATATTTTAGCAGTCGATCCAGGTTCAGTAATTGGTATTATTGTCACAGTGATTGTGATTATTGCAATGGTACTAATATTTATTGTATCTAGGGTTAGAAAATGTCCTTCAGACAAAATTTTAGTGATTTATGGTAGTGTTAAAGCTGTTGATGGTGTATCACAATCAGCAAACTGTATTCATGGTGGGGTAAAATTTATATGGCCATTTATTCAAGCATATCAATTTCTTGATTTAACACCAATGTCAATTCAAGTTGATTTGGCAAATGCGTTATCAAGACAAAATATTCGTATAGATGTACCTTCAAGATTTACAGTAGCAATTTCAACAGAACAAGGTGTTATGCAAAATGCTGCAGAACGTTTACTTGGTCTTCAATTAACTGAAATTCAAGAATTAGCAAAAGATATAATTTTTGGTCAATTAAGATTAGTTGTTGCAACAATGGATATTGAAGAAATTAATACCGACAGAGATAAATTTTTAGAAGCTGTTAGTGGTAATGTTGAATCAGAATTAAAGAAAATTGGATTAAGATTAATTAATGTTAATGTTACCGATATAAATGATGAATCTGGATATATTGAAGCACTTGGTAAAGAAGCTGCTGCAAAAGCAATTAATGATGCGAAAAAATCTGTAGCTGAAAAAAATAGAGATGGTTCTATTGGTGAAGCAAATGCACATAGAGATCAAAGAGTTCAAGTAGCATCAGCAAATGCAACCGCAGTTGAAGGTGAAAATAAATCTTTAGCAGAAATTTCTAAAACTGATGCGGATCGTCGTGAAATTGAAGCTGAATCATTAAGAAGAGCAACTGTTGCAGAAAAAACTGCAGAAGCTAAATCTAGAGAACAAGCATATGTTGCAGAACAAAATGCTGAGTTAGCTCGTGCAGCTCGTGAAAAAGCAACACTTGAAGCTGATGTTATTGTTAAAGCTGAAATCGATAAAAAGCAACAAGAAATTGCTGCTGAAGCTGCTGCAGAAGTATTAAGACGTGAAGCTAAAGGTCAAGCAGACGCAATATTCGCAAAACTTGATGCTGAAGCACGTGGTAGTTTGGAAATCTTGTCTAAACAAGCTCAAGGTTTTGAATTATTAGTGAAAGCCGCAAATGAAGATGCTGATAAAGCTATTAAATTACTTATTGCTGATAAACTTGAAAATCTTGTTGAAATTCAAGTTAAAGCTATTCAAAATCTTAAATTTGATAAAATTACTGTTTGGGATTCAGGTTCTAAAGACGGTTCTTCATCAACAGCTAATTTCGCACAAAATTTAATGAAATCTATTCCTCCAATGAATGAGTTATTTAACATGGCTGGTATGGATTTACCAAAATTTTTAGGTGAGAAAAAAGCAGATGTAGAAACAAAAGAAATTCCAAATGTTGTAGAAGATGAAGAAATTAAAGAGTAATTAATAAAATCAAATAATTAAAACACCCTTAACGGGGTGTTTTTTAATGTTTTTGTAAGTTTTCAATGTTGTTAACTTGTATTTTGATTTCTATGACATTATAATTAAGTTAAATAATAGAAAAGGGGATTTTACTTATGTTTAATTTTTTTAGAAAAAGAAAAGCTCGTAAAGAAGCAGCTAAACAAGTAGAAGTAGCAGAAGCGAGAAGCAGTTGAAACTTCAAAAGAAGAAAAACCGAAACCAGCACCTGCAAAAAAAGAAGAACCAAAATCAGCACCTGCAAAAAAAGCACCTGCTAAAAAAGAAGAACCAAAAGCAGCTCCAGTGAAAAAGGAAGAACCAAAACCAGCACCTGCAAAAAAAGAAGAACCAAAATCAGCACCTGCAAAAAAAGCACCTGCTAAAAAAGAAGAACCAAAAGCAGCTAAGTATCATGTTTCTCAAAATAAAGATAAAAAATCTGCTAGATTCAAAGAGTGGCGTGTTAGAAAAGAAGGATCTCAAAAAACAATTAAGTATTTTCAAACACAAGCAGAAGCTATTGATTTTGCAAAAGGATTAGCTGATAATCAAGATGCGTCAATTGTTATTCATAAAGTTGATGGTTCAATTAGAAAACAAGATTATTCTGAAAAATAAGAAGCGTTAGCTTCTTTTTTTTACCTAAGGGTTATGTTAAAATAGTAAGGTAGTTAAAATTAGATTGAAGGTAAATTTATGGATGCGTTTCTTTTCGCTTTAAATGCTGTATTACCAATTATTATTTTGTTTGTCTTTGGCTATTTATTAAAACACTTTAAGGTGTTTAATGATATATTCTTTAGTCAGTTGAATAAATATGTTTTTAGAATAGCACTACCGGTGCTATTGTTTTTTAATATATATGCAATTAATGATTTATCAAATCTTAATTGGATGATTATAATTTATGCTGTTGCTGGATTGTTTGTCATTTTTTTTCTTGCATTGCTTTGGGTTATATTATTTGTCAAAGATTCAAAACAAAAAGGGGTCATTCTACAGGCTTCATTTAGATCAAACTTTGCATTAATTGGTCTTCCTTTAGCACAGGCTTTAGGAAGTGAACAAGCTATAGAAATGATGTCAATTTTATTTGCTATTGCAATTCCATTAAATAATATAATGGCTGTTGTAAGTTTATCATTGTTTCAAAAAAATGAATTTGGTAAAGTTAGTCCTAAAGCTATTTTTATAAGTGTATTAAAAAACCCATTAATTATTGCAGTGTTTATTGGTATATTTGTCGTTGCTATACGCTCATTTATTCCATTAAATACTGAAGATATTAGAGTATTTACAATTGAAAATCAATTACCCTTTTTATATAAATCAATTCAATGGATTAGTCAAACAGCTTCACCACTAGCACTTATTGCTTTAGGTGGACAATTTGAAATATCTGTAATTAAAAAACTTAAAAATCAAATTATTTCAGGGACTCTATGGCGTATTGTGATAGCGCCCGGTTTATTATTATCTATAGCTTATTTTATGTCACTTAGATATAATCAATTTGATAATATGTTTCCAGCGTTAGTTGCATTATTTGCTTCACCAGTTGCTGTGTCTTCAGTGATTATGGCATCAGAAATGGATAATGATGAACAATTAGCTGGGCAGCTTGTTGTTTGGACATGTATAGGCTCTGTGCTGACTATATTTATGATTATTGTTGTGCTTAGAAGTTTAAATGTATTATAAAAAGCAGATATAGTATCTGCTTTTTTTTTATGATAATTTCTTAAATTGCAATAAATCATTTTCAACGCTTATTTGATATTCATTATTTGGGATGAAATCACCTTCAATAATATGTGTTGCAATATAAGTTTCTA
Source organism: Mycoplasmatota bacterium (assembly GCA_018622495.1). Classification (GTDB taxonomy): domain Bacteria; phylum Bacillota_I; class Bacilli_A; order Acholeplasmatales; family Acholeplasmataceae; genus WOFB19. Next base: position 1,465,737 of record CP076021.1, on the reverse strand, counting down.
TTTGTTTTTGTATAAAACGTTTTAAAGGTCTAGCGCCATATTCACTATTAAATCCATGCTTAATGACGTATTTTTCAACTGTTTCATCAAACACAAGTTTGATGTTTTTTTCTTTTAATCTTAAGCATAAATCACTTAGTAATTTTTCTGCTATTTTAATTTGTACTTTTAATCCTAATGGATTGAAAATAATTTGTTCGTCAATTCGATTAAGGAATTCAGGTTTAAATGCGGATTTCACAAGTTGATTAACTTTTTGTTTTGCATCCTCTTCATTTGATAAAAGTAGTTCACTACCGATATTAGATGTCATAATAATAATGGTGTTTTTAAAATCAATATTTCTACCTTGATTATCAGTAAGTCTACCATCATCTAATATTTGTAATAATAGATTAAATATATCATGGTGTGCTTTTTCTATTTCATCAAATAACACGATTGCATATGGTTTTCTTCTAACGGCTTCTGTGAGTTGACCACCTTCATCATATCCTACATATCCAGGAGGAGAACCAATCAGTTTTGCAACACTATGAGATTCCATATATTCACTCATATCTATACGAATAATTTGACGTTCATCATCAAAAAGGTTTTCTGCTAGAGCACGAGCAACTTCAGTTTTACCAACACCGGTTGGACCAAGAAATAAAAATGATCCAATAGGTCTGTTTTCATCTTTGATCCCTGCACGTTGTCTAATAATAGCATCACTAATAAGTTTAAGTGCATGATCTTGACCAATAACACGTTTTTGAAGCGAAGATTCTAAATGAATTAATTTTTCTTTATCTCCAGACATAAGTTTTGAAATAGGAATGTGAGTCCATTTAGATACTATTTCAGCTATACTTTCTTCACTTACAATTTCTGTTAGAAGTTTTCCTTCACCTTGTGTTTCTAATGACATTTGATTAATATCTTTTTCTAATTGAGGAATTTTAGCATATTGTAGCTCAGCTGCTTTTGAATAGTTATTATCATTTAGAGCATTTTGTAAATCTGTTCTTAGGAGTTCCAACTCATTTTTCTTTGTTTTAATTTTATTAAGGTGAGATTTTTCTTTTTCCCATTGCTGTCTTAGTAATTTATCTCGTTCTTTTAGTGTTTTAATGTCTTCTTTAATCTTAATAAGACGATTTTTTGAAATTGGATCTGTTTCTTTATCCAAAGCAGTTTTTTCAATTTCTAATTGAAGCATTCTTCTTGTAACATCATCTAGTTCGACTGGCATGGAATCTATTTCCATACGAATAGAAGCGCAAGCTTCATCAATTAAGTCAATAGCTTTATCAGGTAAAAATCTATCTGTAATGTATCGATTAGATAAAGTAGTAGCTGCAATAATAGCTGGATCACTAATGTGAACACCGTGATGTGCTTCAAAACGTGATTTTAGTCCTCTTAATATACTGATTGTATCTTCAACAGTAGGTTCTTCAATTAATACTTTTTGAAATCTACGTTCCAATGCACTATCTTTTTCAATATATTTTCTATATTCATTTAGTGTGGTTGCACCAACACAGTGAAGTTCACCTCTTGCTAGCATAGGTTTTAACATATTTGATGCGTCCATCGCACCGTCTACTCTACCTGCACCAACAATAGCATGTATTTCATCAATAAATAAGATGATTTCACCATCTGATGATTTGATTTTATTTAACACTGCTTTAAGGCGTTCTTCAAATTCACCGCGGTACTTTGCACCTGCAACTAGTGATGCGAGATCAAGTTCATAAATAGTTTTATTTTGTAAGCCTAAAGGCACATCTTTATCAACAATACGGCGTGCTAATCCTTCGACTATAGCTGTCTTACCAACGCCAGGTTCTCCAATAAGTACTGGATTGTTTTTGGTTTTTCTAGATAGAATTTTTATGATTCTTCGGATTTCATCTTCTCGGCCAATCACAGGGTCTATCTTCCCATTTTTTACTTCTTCAACAATATCTCTACCAAATTTTTCTAATATTTTAGGATCATTTTTAAAATCATCCATTTGTGTAAAATTCATAATTAACCTCCTTTGGCAGTTTGACAATTCAATTGCCAACTATATTATATGTCAATCTTTTAGCACTGTCAATAGTTAAGTGCCAATAAAATATATATAGTTTAATTATGATATAATATGATAAGGAGTGATGCATATGATTCGTGTCTTATTTGTGTGTTTAGGTAACATTTGTCGTTCACCGATGGCGGAGGGTTTATTTAAAAAAAGAATTGAAGAATTAGGTTTAAAAGATTATATTCATATTGAATCAAGAGCAACTTCCAGTTGGGAAGAAGGGAATCTAGTTCACCATGGAACCGAAGAAATTTTAATCAATAATAATATTGATGTATCACATATGATTTCAACTCAAATAAGAGAAAAAGATTTTATTGAATTTGATTATTTAATAGGCATGGATGAGCAAAATGTAGACCATCTACTACGCATGCAACCTTCGTTAGGACATAAAGTTCATTTATATTTGGATATTGATAAAAATCAAGTGAGTAAATCTGCTGCAGATCCATATTATACACACGATTTTAATCAAACTTATGAAGATATTATGAGTGTCATAGATACATGGATTGAAAAGTTTAAACTAGACTTAAATATTGATTGACAATCACCTATAAATAAGGGTATAATGATATAGCGCAATTAGGCCACATAGCCAAGTGGTAAGGCAAGGCACTGCAACTGCCTGATCATCGGTTCAAATCCGTTTGTGGCCTCCATATTTACTTTTATAACAGATAGTTGCATGATACTATCTGTTTTTTTTATTAATAAATGTATGAAACATGCAAAATAAATCATTTAAATTTATAAGTTGCTTAGTTCGTGATAAAATATAGTGAATTGAAAGAAGGTTAATTATGATCAACACAATAATATTCGACTTTGATGGTACTATCGCAAATACTAAAGCCTTTGCATATCAACTTTATTCAAACATGTGTGATAAATATGGTATTAATAAACTTGATGAAGCTGCATTCGATCATTTAAAAACATTATCATTAGTGGATAAATTTAGAGCCCATGATATGTCAGTTTTTAAATTACCTAAATTAGCAAGAAGAGCAAGAAGAGAGATTCATACTGTAATGCATGAAGTGAAACCTTTTGATGGACTTATTGATTTATTAATAAAATTAAAAAAAAATGGCTTTAAACTTTTTATACTATCATCTAATAGTGTGAAAAATATTAATATATTTATCAATCAATATAAACTAGATCTATTTGAAGATATTTATGGAAGAGCAAAATATCTTAAAAAGGAAAAAGTGTTAAATAAACTATTAAATAAATATCATTTAGATAAAAGTGAAGTTTTATATATTGGTGATGAAACAAGAGATATTGTGTCATGTAAAAATGTCGACATACCAATTGCAAGTGTTAGCTGGGGCTTTGATGATAAAACAGTATTAGAAAAAGAAAACCCAGATTTTTTAGCAGAAACACCAAAAGCGTTAGAAAAATATATATTAGAGCATAAATAGGTAGACAACTAAGCATAACTGTGTTAAAATAACATGAAATTAAATCACTGTAAATATTGAGGTTGCATGCACCAAGAGTACTTTTTAAAGGAAAGGGGTGTTTGCCGAAGTGTGAAAGTCACGCTGGGCATATGTTTAAGAGACATATGACTGTTTATAAATCATTACCCAATGATCTATGAGCGAGCGTATTTACGGAAGGGTAAAAGCGTAGACATAACCACGGCTTTTGCCGTGGTTTTTATTTATGTAAAGGATGAATAAAATGGAAAAAGTACATAATTATAATATTAATGAATCAAATGAACTAATGATTGGGAATTTTTCAGCAAAAAATTTAGTAGAAACTTATCAAACACCGCTTTATGTGATGGATGAACATAGAATTGTTGAGAATATGAAAAATATGAAACAATCTTTTTCACAGCAATCGTTAAAAACTGAGGTTATATTTGCGGGAAAAGCATTTTTAACAAAAGCCATGGTAAAACTGATTAAAGAAAATAATTTATCTTTAGATGTAGTATCTATTGGTGAGTTATATACGGCAATTTCTGCGGGTTTTGATCCGAAAAATATTTATTTTCATGGTAATAATAAAACTGAAGAAGAAATAGTCTATGCTTTAAATGTTGAAGTAGGAACAATCATTATAGATCATAAAGATGAATTTGAATTATTAAGTTCTCTTGCAACAAACTATTATCCTCATTTATTATTACGTATTAATACAGGTGTTGAAGCTCATACACATGAATATATTAAAACGACGCATCACAATTCTAAGTTTGGTGTTTCAGCATATGATGATAAAACACTTGATCTTATCAATATGATTAACCAATCGCCTTTTGATTTTATGGGTATACATGCACACATAGGTTCTCAAATATTTGAAATTTCTAGTTTTCAACAACATACAATAGAAATGATTGAATTTTCATATAAAGTTAAACAAAAATTAAATGTAGATATTAATTATATTAATTTAGGTGGAGGATTTGGTATTAAGTATACAGATGAAGACCGTGTACCAAATATCAAGGAAATGCTTAAAGAAGTATTAAATACTGCAGATGAACATATAAAAAAATTAAACTTAAATATAAAAAAATTAATGATAGAACCCGGAAGATCTATAGTCGCTGATGCAGGTGTTACATTATATAGTGTTGGTAGCTTAAAAACGACTTATGGACAAAAGAATTATATTTTTGTAGATGGTTCAATGGCAGATCATATGCGAACTGCATTATATCAAGCGAAATATGAAGCAGTGATAGCAAATCGCGTCAATGGTGAAAAAAATACGATATATACGATTGCTGGTAAAGCATGCGAATCAGGAGATATGATTATTCATGATATTAAATTACCAGAAGTTAAGAAAAATGATATTATTGCAGTTTTCACAACAGGTGCATATCATTACAGTATGGCATCAAATTATAATCGTCTATTAAAACCAGCGGTTATATTTGTCAATCAAGATAAAGCAAGAATTGTCGTCAAAAGAGAAACATTAAAAGATTTAATTAGAAATGATCTATAAGGAAAAATTATGAACTATATTGTAATGAAATTTGGTGGAAGTTCAATACAAACAATTCTACATATGCAACGTGTTGCTGAACGAGTCATCCAAAAACAAAAAGAAGGCTATGGTGTTGTCGTTGTACTCTCAGCCATGGGATCAACAACTAATCAATTATTAGATTTAGCAAAACAAGTTACTAAATATCCTTCAAAAAGAGAAACAGATATGTTAATTTCTACTGGAGAGCAAGTGTCTATATCATTATTTACAATGATATTAAAAGCTAGAGATATTGAAGCAGTCTCTCTGACAGGTTCTCAAGCAGGTATTAAAACATTTGGTAGTCACTTAAATAATAAAATTAATGATATTGATACCTCAAATATAACAAAGCATCTTAATGATCATCAAATTGTTGTTGTTGCTGGTTTTCAAGGGATGAATGAACAAGGTGATATTACAACCTTAGGACGTGGTGGATCAGATACGTCGGCAGTTGCTATTGCAGCTAAACTGCAATGTGATTGTGAAATATATACGGATGTTGATGGTATTTATGCTGCTGATCCTCGTATTTTCAAAACTGCAAAGAAGCTATCTTATATTAGTTATGAAGAAATGAAGGAAATGGCATTTTTAGGTGCTAAAGTGATGGAACCTAGATCAATAGAAATTGCACATCAACATCAAATTAGAATATATGTTGCATCATCAATGACGATGGAAAAAGGTACATATATTACGGAGGGAAAAGAAATGATTGAAAAACAAACAATTACTGGATTATCAGTAAGTGATAAAGTAGTCATGGTGACACTTAAACATGTTGCAAATCAATTAAATATAGTTGCAGATTTATTTATGAATCTTGCTGAAAATGAAGTTAACGTTGATATGATTTCTCAATCACCGTCTTCCAAAGATTTTGTTAATGTTTCTTTTACTGCAGGCGCAAACGATCTTACTCAAATTAATGAAGTATTAGAAAAACTATTACAAAATAACCCAGACATAGAAATCATTATGGATAATCAAGTAGTTAAGGTATCAGTTGTAGGACAAGCGATGAGACATCAATCTGGTGTTGCAGCTAAACTATTTAAAGTGTTATCAGAAAACCAAATAGAATTTAAATTAGTCACAACATCAGAAATTAGTATTTCATATACTATTTCGAAAAAATTAAAAGAACAAGCAATTCAAGCTATCGCAAATGCTTTTGATTTGGGTGAGACAAATGTCTAGTATATATAAATATCATGCAACAGGTAATGATTTCATTCTTACTAAGACAATACCAGTAAATCCTAACGCATTCGCACTAAAAGTATGTGATAGACATTTTGGTATTGGTGCTGATGGTCTTATTTATCCTTCGGTATCTGAAATTGCAGATATTAAAATGAATTATTATAATGCTGATGGAACGATTGCACCAATGTGTGGTAATGGTATACGTGCTTTTATTAAATTCTTAAATGATCAAAATATGATTCATGAAAATATAGTTAAAGTAGAAACATTAGCTGGCATTATGATTGTTGAAAAAATAGATGAATTATATGAAGTGAATATGGGAAAACCTGTAGTAGATTTGCAGCAACCCGATATAGATGGCACTCAAAAAGAACTTATTGAGTATTATTTAAATGTTAATAATCAAGTTATACCAAGTTACGTATTTAATTTAGGTACTCTACATACAATCGTATTTGTAGATGATGTAAATCAATATGATCATCTTGCAAATGCATTATGTCATCATCCGTTTTTCCCAAATAGAAGTAATATAAATTTTGTTAAAGTAGTTGATCAAAAACATTTAGAAGTTAAAACATATGAAAGAGGTGTTGGTTGGTCTTTATCTTGTGGTACAGGTAGCTCTGCATCTCAGTATTTATCATATGTGTTAAATAAGACAAAAGAAGAAGTTTGTATAGATGTTCCAGGTGGGAAACTTTGGATTAAAGTATTTAATGGTGAAGTCTATATGAAAGGTCCTGCAACATATATTGCAAAAATAGAAATGAGTGGTATTGATGAAAACTTATGATTTAGCGATTGTTGGTGCAACTGGATTAGTTGGACAAACATTTATAAAAGTATTAGAAGAAAGAAATTTCCCCATTAATAAAATTGTGTTTTTTGCATCAAAGAGATCAGCAGGAAAGACAGTGCTGTTTAAAAATGAAACTTATCAGGTTAGAGAATTAACAACAGAAAGTTTTAATGAACATTTTGATTTTGCTTTATTTTCAGCGGGTGCTAAAACTAGTTTGACTTATGGTCCAATCGCGAAAGATAAAAAAATTGTTGTTATTGATAATTCAAGTGCATTTCGTATGGATGCTGAAATACCTTTGGTAGTCCCGGAAGTAAACGGATATGTTTTAGATAAAGATGATTACCTTATAGCTAATCCTAATTGTTCTACGATACAAAGTGTTGTACCAATTAAAGTTATCGATGATCTATTTGGTATTAAACGTGTTGTATATTCAACATATCAAGCAACATCAGGTGCTGGTTATGCTGGACTTGAAGATTTAAAAAGAGGACAAAATGGTTTAGAACCAGTTCATTTTGAAAAACCAATATATGATAATTGTTTACCACATATTGATATATTTTTAGAAGATGGTTATACAAAAGAAGAACAAAAAATGATATTTGAAACTAAAAAACTATTAAATAAAGATATAAAAGTAACAGCGACATGTGTTAGAGTTCCTATTACATATGGTCATAGTGTTTCTATGAATGTTGAAACGTATCGTAAAATAGATTTAAATCTATTGATTAAGGCTTTTAACGAAGTTGATGGATTGATTTATCATGATAAAGATTATCCAACAGTTCAAGCATATAGACACCAAGATGATATTCATCTAGGGCGTTTAAGACTTGATGATTCTGTTGAAAATGGATTGAATTTATGGGTTGTTGCTGATAACATCAGAAAAGGTGCTGCAACAAATACGATACAAATTGCTGAATATATGATAAAGGAGGGCTTAAAATGAGTTTGTTTATAGGATCAGGTGTTGCATTAATTACACCATTTAATGAAAAACTAGAAGTTAATTATGATATGCTTAAAAAACTTATTTTATGGCATATTGACATGGGAACAGATGCACTTATTATTTGTGGAACAACAGCAGAATCAGCAACGTTATCCACTGAAGAAAAAAAAGCGGTCATAAAATTTAGTGTAGAAGTTGCTAATCATAAAATTCCAGTCATAGCAGGTACAGGTTCAAATGATACAAAAGCATCTATTGAATTATCCTTATATGCTAAATCTGTTGGTGTTGATGGATTACTCATCGTTGCACCATATTATAATAAACCAACACAAAGAGGGTTAATAGCACATTATGAAGCTATTGCAAGTTCAGTTGAAATGCCGATCATATTATATAATGTGCCAAGTAGGACTGGTGTGAATATAGAAATAGATTCTGTTCTACGTTTATCACAAGTAAAGCATATAGTTGCGATTAAAGAAGCAAGTGGTGATTTAGATCAAATTTCTAACATGATAAAAAAAATACCTTTAGCATTTGATGTATATTCAGGAAATGATGATCAAACAGAAGCTATATTAAAAATGGGTGGTCGAGGTGTTATATCAGTTACAGCTAATATACTACCAAAAGAAGTCCATGAAATAGCAACCTTTAAGCGTAAAGGCGCATATTTAAAAGACTTACATGATATCATGTTCATTGAAAGTAATCCCGTACCTGTAAAAGAAGCATTATGCTTCTTAGGCTTTAATGTAGGAAAGACAAGATTACCTTTAGTTGAACTATCTCATGATCACAAATCATTATTATTAAGTGTATTAGAAAACTACGATTTAAAGGAGAACTTATATGAAAATTCTCATTAGTGGCATATCTGGTAAAATGGGTCAATTGGTTAAATCAGATGTTTTATTATCAAACACCTTTGAATTTGCTGGTGGTTTTGATGTTATTGAAGATTACAAAGGAACAATGAAATTTGATGCAATTATAGATTTTTCTCATATGAGTCAAACTAAAAAAGTGATTGATTTTGCAGTAGACAATAATACACCATTGGTGATTGCAACAACAGGTTTGACAGATGATGATTTTGAATACATTCAAAAAAAATCAAGTGAAATAGCAATATTTCATAGTCATAATTATGCTTATGGTATTCAAGTACTAATTAAAGCATTAAACGCAATATTACCTATGACAGATGATTTTGATATTGAAATCACTGAAAAACATCATCGTTATAAAGCTGATGCTCCAAGTGGAACAGCAAAAACAATTATGGCCGAGATTAAACAACATAGAGAAGAAGTTAAATTCATAGATGCATATCAAACAAAGAGACAAAAAAATGAAATTGGCGTTCATGCAGTACGTGCAGGTACTATTGTTGGAGAACATGAAATATTACTTGCATCAGAAGATGAAATGATTACGATTAAACATGAAGCATTATCAAAACAAATTTTTTCGCAAGGTGCACTGCGTGCAGCGAAATTCTTAGAAAATAAAACATCTGGATTATATCATATGAAAGATTTAGTTTAAGGAGATATTATGGAACAATTACAAGACGCATATGCTATTGCGAAATACATTAAAGATGCGGTTAAAAAAACACCAGGTAAATTATATGCACAAGGAAATTTTGAATCAATTACAATACCTGATGAGGTAGATGTATTTGGGGAAGATGGTTTTAGAATACTTATTGGTGAAGTCACTATTTTAAATAAATTTATTGAAGATCATAAAGATGTTTTAACATCAACACATTTAGAAATAGATCGAAGAAATTCCGCTTTACCATTATTAGATATATCTAAGATAGATGCAAGAATAGAACCAGGTGCTATTATTCGTACACATGTCACTATAGGAAGTCAAGCGGTTATTATGATGGGTGCTGTGATTAATATTGGTGCGGTCGTTGGTGAAAAAACAATGATAGATATGAATGCTGTTTTAGGTGCTAGAGCGACGATTGGTAAAAATTGTCATATCGGTGCTGGCGCAGTTGTTGCTGGCGTTTTAGAACCACCATCAAAAGATCCAGTAATCATTGAAGACGATGTTTTAGTAGGTGCCAATGCAGTTATTCTTGAAGGTGTGCGTATTGGAACTGGTGCGGTAGTTGCTGCAGGTTCAATTGTGACACAAGATGTAGCTGCAAATAGTGTCGTTGCTGGATCACCAGCAAGAGTTATAAAACAAAAAGATGATAAAACAATAAGTAAGACGCAAATATTAGAAGATTTAAGGTGACGTTTATGAATGAACAACTTTTAAAATATAGAAGAGATTTACATCAAATACGAGAACTTGAATTTGATTTGTATTTAACACAAGCATATGTTAAAGAACAATTAGAATCATTTGGTTATATTACAGAAACAGTTGCTAAAACAGGACTGGTTGCGTTTAAAAAAGGAACAGTTGAAGAAGCTATCGCTTTTAGAACTGATATGGATGCATTGCCAGTTACTGAAAAATGTGATATTGACTTTAAATCTAAACATGAAGGTAAAATGCATGCTTGTGGACATGATGGACATATGGCAATGCTTTTAGGGTTTGCAAAATATATCTCTACATTAGAAACTATTAATAAAACGATTGTGTTTATCTTTCAACCTGCAGAAGAAGGTCCTGGTGGAGCAAGAGTTATTATTGATGAAAAAGTTCTAGAAAAATATCACGTTAATCAAATTTTAGGACTTCATTTATACCCGGGAATTGAAGAAGGTAAAATGGGATTTGCAAATGGGCCTATGACTGCACAAAATGGAGAGTTTGATGTTACTATTCATGCTAAATCAGCGCATGGCGCAATGCCTCATTTAGGTCAAGATGCAATTATTGCTCAAAGTCATTTAGTCCAAGCATATCAATCAATTGTAAGTAGAAATATTAACCCTTTAAAACCAAGTGTCATTACAATTGGAACAATAAATGGCGGAGAAGCAAGAAATATTATAGCAGGTGAAATATCTTTATCAGGAACAATTAGAGTATATGATCAAAATGTGTATGATTTAATTATTAGACGTATTGAAGAAATCAATAAAGGTATTGAACTTATGTTTAATGTAGATATAACATGTAAGATAGTCGATTATTATCCCGCCGTGATTAATGATAGTTCATTATTTGAAACTGCAATTCATCAATATCAACCAGATGAATATGAGGTGGTTGAACCATTAATGATTGCTGAAGACTTTGCATTTTATTTAAAAGAAATACCTGGCATGTTTGCATTCGTTGGCTCTAAAAATGAAAACAAGGGTTTTGTACATCCACTACATAGTAATTTATTTAATTTTGATGAAAAAATACTAGAAACTGGATTAGACTACTATATAAAGATGGCGAAAGCTTTAAAAATCATATAATTACAAATAAAGCGAAAAATCTATTTTTTTATTTTGTCATATTTAAGTACATAAAAATAAAGGACATTTCCTAGAAATGTCCTTTTTGTTTTGTTTAGATGTTATGTTTTTTATTTTTAAAGTACTTAATACTTTCAACGATGAGAAGAGGTAAACTTGTCAAAATGATAATATAAATCCATTGAGTTATATTTGGAAGTGATATACCAAATATATTTCTTGCGAATGGTAAGAATACAACAAGTAACTGTAAGACAGCACTTGCAAAGAAAGCATAAAACATATATTTATTCATCTTAAGTTTAAATGTTGATTGATTTTGACTTCTAACATTAAATCCATGAACTAATTGTGAAAATGCTAATACAATAAATGTCAATGTTTCAGCTGATATTTCAGGATCTACACCAACAGGTGCACTATGCCATCCAATAAAATATGCTGCAAACGATATAAGACCTATCATAATACCTTGCATCGCAATTAAACGTCCAAATCCATTTGCAAATATAGATTGACTTGCATCTCTTGGACTTTGACTCATAATATCATCTTCTTTAGGTTCCAAACCTAATGCAATCGCTATTAATGAATCTGTCACGAGGTTAACCCATAGAATTTGAACAGCAGTTAATGTTGTAACTCTACCACCAAATAAGAGGATACCTAATGTTGTACCTAAGAAAATGGTAATGATTTCACCAATATTACAACTTAATAAGAAATGAATTGATTTCTTAATATTTGAAAATATTCTACGCCCTTCACTAACGGCATTAACAATTGTTGAAAAGTTATCATCTGTAAGGATCATATCGGCAGCACCTTTAGCAACTTCAGTACCTGTAATACCCATTGCAATGCCAATATCCGCCTTTTTGATTGAAGGTGCATCATTAACACCATCACCAGTCATTGCAACAACCATATTTTGATTTTTCCAAGCTTCAACGATTCTAACCTTATGTTCTGGTGAAACACGTGCATACACGCGTATTTTCTCTATTTTTTCGATAAATGCTTGATCATCCATTTGATCAAGGTCATGACCTGTGATGGCTAATTCATCATCTGAAAGTATATGAAGTGTTTTTGCAATAGCAACTGCTGTGTTAATGTGGTCACCAGTAATCATAATAGTTTTAATACCAGCAGATTTACAAAGTGCAATTGAGTCTTTAACTTCATCTCTAGCAGGATCTATCATACCGACGAGTCCTACTAATGTTAAGTCGGTTTCAAGGTCATCGTTTGTGAGATTTTCTAAGGGTTTATTAGTTTCAATCTTTTTAAAAGCAACTGCTAATACACGAAGCGCTTGATTAGCCATATCTTGATTAGCTTTTTCAAATATTGATAAATTTTTAATTTCATCATGATAAATATGTTTCAATTTTTTAAATACAACATCAGGAGCACCTTTTATCACAGCATATCGACCATCTTTAAAATCGTGGACAGTTGTCATAAGTTTACGATTTGAATCAAAAGGTAATTCATATATTCTTTTATGTGATTCAAATATAGCCTTGGGGTCTTGATTTATTGCAATCGCTAAATCAACAAAAGCTATTTCCGTTGGATCACCAATCTTAACATATTGACCATCTTTTTTATTAATTTTCGTATCATTACATAAAACACCATAAGTCATTAAAGTTGAAACTTCTTCAGGTATATTTTTGTAATCATTGACATTAAACATTTTAGCTGATGTATATACATGAGTGACTGTCATTAAGTTTTGTGTCAACGTTCCTGTTTTATCAGAACAAATGATTTTAGTTGAGCCTAATGTTTCAACAGCAGGTAATGTTCTAATAATTGCTTTTTGTTTAACTAAGTTTTGCATACCTAAAGCTAAGACAATGGTAATAATTGCTGGTAACCCTTCTGGAATTGCAGCAACCGCTAATGCAATAGAGGTAAGTAGAGATTCTGTTAGAACCTCAACAGAAATTGAACCATCAATAATATAAGCTTCTACAATGGAAATTAAAAATATAAGGAATGTAATACCTAATGCAATAAAAGCTAGTGTTTTTCCTAATTGTGCCATGTTCTTTTGAAGTGGTGTTGATTCATTTTGTGTTTCATCAAGCATAGTTGCTATTTTACCTAATTCAGTATGCATACCAATTGCAGTAACTATAGCTTTTCCTCTACCATAAGTAACAACCGTACCCATGTATCCTAAATTTAATCTATCACCAAGTGCAACATCGCTTTTTTCTATCACTTTTGCATGTTTATCTACTGGAACTGCTTCACCTGTTAATGCTGATTCATCAACTTTTAAATTAAAACTTTCAATAATTCTAACATCAGCTGGCATATAATCGCCAGCATCTAATATTACAATATCACCAACGCATACTTCTTTAACATCAATGACTTGTTCAACACCATCTCTTATAACTTTTGTGTGAGGAGAAGACATTGCTTTTATTGATGATAAAGCTTTTTCTGCTCTTGCTTCTTGAAATAATCCAAGAAAAGCGTTAATTAATATGATTGCTAATATAAGAAAACCTTCTGCAGTTTCATCTGTTAAAAATGAAATAATAGATGCAGCAAATAAAACATAAATCATAAAATCATTAATTTGATCGAAAAATTTCAATATCCAGGGTCTTTGTTTTGATTCTGATAATTCGTTATAGCCTTGAGAGGCTTGAAGTGTGCTGACTTTCTCAGCGTTTAATCCGTTTTCAATATGTGAATCTAATGCTTTTGATAATGCTTCAACTGATTGTTGATGTGTGTGTTGTTTTGCCATAATTCCTCCAAATGTTTTATAATTTTATGTGTAATTGTGGTATTTTTAAGTTAAATTTTTAAGTAAAAACCTAGTAAAAATTTCATTTTTAAACGTTTATATTAAATATAGACTAATTAATTATATAAAAAAGTTTTTTTCCTAAAAATAACCTTAAAGGACGGTGAAATAAATTGACTATAGGGTTTCGCTGTTGTATAATACATTATGTTGCTAGTTAACTTTTTTGAACAGCAACTTTCCTTCGCTCCCGCGCCTCATTCCCCCCCAAGGCGCGGGAGCTCTTTTTATATTTATATATCTCTTAAAAGGGGCATCGTCATACATCTAGGTCCACCGCGACCTCTTGATAATTCACTTGATGGTATTCGAATGACTTTAATACCATTTTGCTCAAGTTTTTTATTTGTTAAATCATTTCTTTCATAAGCAATGACGACACCTGGTGAGATAGCAAATACATTGGCACCATCATTCCATTGTTCACGATCAGCAGACATGGCGTTTTTTCCACCACATGCGATCATATGAATATCTTGTTGTAAATGTTTTTTTAAACTTAATTTTAAAGTTGTGTAAGTCTCTTTGATACTTATACGACTTTTTTTTGTTTCATCACTTATAATTTCATATATTTTGAGTTTACTTAAGAAATCGGGATGAATGACAAATTTATCAAAATCTACTTGTGTAAATATAGTATCCAAATGCATGTAGGTTCTTTTTTTAGGCAATAACACAGCAAGTACTTTTTTGTAAGATGTTTGATCAAAAATATTTTTTGCTAGTATTTCAACTGCATCTGGTTCAGTTCTTTCACTCATGCCCACTAAAACAACTTTATGATTTAGATTGAGAATGTCGCCACCTTCTAAAGAGAAAGAAGCGGTTCTTTCATAAACTTGATTTAAATGCTTAAAACTTGGATGATAAGTATAAATATATTTTGCATAAAGCGTTTCTCGTTTTCTTGCACCTTTAAACATTGCATGGATACTCATTGAATTGTCAATGATAGTAAAAGGGTCTCTCGTGAAATATAGATTTGGCATTGGATCTGTATAAAAAGGGTAGTCATCAATATAATCTTTTAAATGAGTTTTTTTATATGCCATTAGATCAGTTTTTAAAATACCGGCCATTGTTTTAGAGATTGCTTGATGTAATGTGAATTTAGAAAGAAATGTTAATATTTTTCTTCTTGTTTCTATATCAATAACATCAGATTCATCAAGAAATTCTTCAAAGAATGCTTTTTGAATTTTTTTAGTTGATAAACTTTCAACGACGAGATCGACAAGCTCAAGGACTAAAACACCTTGTTCTTTTAAAATATCTTGAAATATTTGATGTTCTTCTCTAGCTTTTTTAAGCCAAGGGATATCATCAAATAACAAATCTATTAACCATTCTGGTGTTAAATGTAAAAGTTCATCTCCAGGTTTGTGAACTAATACAGTTTTTAATTTTCCAATTTCAGAAGTTACTTTAATATTTGTCATAAATTATCCTCCAACAAACATATTATAACACATAAGATTATGCATAAAAATACATCATATATTGTAAAATTAATAAAAAGATGTATAATAATCATACACTATTTTTAGGAGATGATTAAAAATGGCAAAAATTATAGATAAAAGTGAGCATTATCAAATCATCGTTGATAGATTTTTAGAACGTGGTGTTAAATTAGAGGATATTGCAGAAATTACTTATGATTTACAAAAAAAATATATTTCTCAGTTAACATTAGAACTATGTTTGGAACACGTAAAAAAAGTATTAATGAAAAGAGAAGTACAACATGCTGCACTAACTGGTTTAGAACTTGATCGTTTAGCTGAAGAAAATCTATTAAGTGAACCACTACAATCAATGTTATTAAATGACTATAGTTTATATGGCATAGATGAAATTATGGCACTATCTATTGTTAATGTTTATGGATCTATTGGATTTACTAATTTTGGGTATGTTGATAAAATGAAATACGGTATTATTAAGAAACTTGATGAAGAAGGCAAAAAGACAGGTAAATGCTATACATTTATTGATGACATCATTGGTGCGATATCTGCAGCAGCTGCAAGTTCACTTGCTCATCGTTTTGCATAATAAAAGCATAACAATTCATTTTATGTTAAGTTATAATTGAGGTGAATGTGATGGATAAAAAAGATTTAAAAAAGAAGTTAAACCCAATACAGTTTCATGTAACACAAGAAAATGGTACTGAAAGACCTTTTCAAAATGAATTTTGGGATCATCATGAAGATGGTATTTATGTTGATATTGTATCAGGAGAACCTTTGTTTTCAAGTAAAGATAAATTTGACAGTAGTTGTGGATGGCCAAGTTTTGCAAAAGCATTAGAACCAGTTGAAACACTTGTTGATAAAAGCCATTTTATGACAAGGACTGAAGTTAGAAGTAAAGATGCTGACAGTCACTTAGGACATTTATTTAATGATGGACCTAGAGAACTAGGTGGGAATCGTTTTTGTATAAATTCAGCAGCACTAAGATTTATTGCTAAAAAAGATTTAAAAAAAGAAGGATATGAAAAATATTTAGATATTTTCAAACCATAATAAAAGAAAGCAAATGCTTTCTTTTCAGACTGTTGAAAAAGTACTTTTCTTTGTGAAAGGTGCTTTTTTTAATATAGAACAAAAAGTTATCCACAAAGTTGTGAAAAATATCACACAACTCTATAAAAGTGAATCGTCAAATAATAAAATACAATTATAAGGGCGGTGGAATTATGAGTCATCAAAAGACACAAGCAAAAGATGAGTTTATTATGTCAACGATGGAAGATATCGTACCAAAAGATCATTTAGTAAGAAAACTCATCAAACATGTGGATTATACATTTATCAGAGAGTTAGCAAAACCTTATTATAGTGATATTGGACGACCAGGATATGACCCAGTCGTTCTCTTTAAAATCGCAATTTTAAAATCAACTTTTGGGATATCAAGTATCGAGAAGGACCTGTGAAGAAATTAAAGTCAATATCGCATATCGATATTTTTTGGGTATACCATTTACGAAAATGTACCTGATCATTCAACCTATTCTAAAGCTTATACGAACCGATTTTATGACACCGACATTTATGAGAAAGTCTTTGAAGGATTTTTAAAACAAATAGAAGCATCAAACTTAATTGATCCAACCTATATATTTATCGATAGCACACATATTAAAGCAAGTGCAAACAAAAAGAAATATGTCGATAAAATGATTCAAAAAGAAAAAAGTGTGTTTGAAAAAGAAGTTTTAGAAGTGATTAATGAAGATCGCAAAGAAAACGATAAAAAGCCGCTGCCACCTCAAAAGCAAAAAGATGAAAAGAAACGAAAAAAAGAAAGTAAAACAGATCCTGATTCAGGATGGCTTAATAAAGGTGAAAAAGAACATAATTTCTCCTATAACTCACACGCAGTGTGTGATAGACATGGATTTATTCTAGGACAAGTATTAAAACCATCAAACATCCATGACTCACAAATATTTAAAGAGGTATTTGAACGCATCAATGATAGGTATGAAGGACTTATTGAAGCTGCTGGATTAGATGCAGGTTATAAAACAGGTCCGATCATCAAAGCAATCTCTGACAAGCGAGATACTCCCTTTAATGCCTTATAAGCGTACAAATGCTCATAAAGGTGACTTTGGCAATCATAAGTTTTTATATGATGAGCAAACAGATAGTTATACGTGCCCAAACTATGAAACACTCATCTATAAAACCACAAACCGTCAAGGCTATAAAGCGTATAGCTGCGATCAGACGATATGTCAGGCATGTCCATTTAAAAGCAAATGTATGAGTCCAAAAGAAAAGAAAAAAACACTTAGAATTTCCGTGTACCAAGACTACTTTAGATTTTCTGATGAGATTAGAAAATCAGCATATGGAAAAGAGAAATACGCCTTAAGGAAACAGACCATAGAAAGGTGTTTTGGAGATTTCAAGGAAAGACACCAGGGGCGATTCACCTATTATCGGGGCTTAAAAAAAGCAAGCGATCATATATCGCTTACTTTCTCATGCATGAATGTCAAAAAAATGGCATTAAGATTAGCTGAAAGAGCATTAAAAGAACACGTATCCATTAATTTATCAACTCTGATCGTCAAACTCTTATCAAAATGGCAAAAGAAAAAGCCCTTTTTTAATCTCAAATTAACCTTGAGTTTTTAAATGGGGCTTTTTTCAACAGTCTGAAAAGAAAGCAAATGCTTTCTTTTTTTTGTAATCTAATTGTAAAAATTCCACGTTAAACAGTCATTTTCATGATATACTATTTTTAAAATGAAGATTACTTAGGGAGAACTTATGAAACTGGATTATAAAAAAACCTTTTATATAGGTTTAGCGTTTTTCATTATTACGATATTTTGGCAAACATATGATAATATTATTGCTAAAATAATGATTGATAAGTTTGGATTAAATCAAACAACTTCAGGTATCGTAATGGCACTTGATAATGTTTTAGCACTATTTATGTTACCAATATTTGGTGCATTATCCGATCGCTCAAATGCTAAAAAAGGTAGAAGAACACCTTTTATTATTGTTGGTACCGTGATTGCAGCATTTGCGTTTATGGGATTAGCATTTATGGATAATATCCAAACAGTGCGTATTGAACAAACTGAGATTATAGATTTATATGATGCTAATGATGACAATGAAGATAGAATTTTAGAATCATATTGGGCAGCGTTATTAGTTGATATGGAAGCTGAAAGAAGCGATAAACTAGATGCTGAATTAATTAGTCAAGCAAACTATGATAAATGGTATGAAAATACTTATGAGCAAATTAATGATATTTTAGTTGAAAATCAATCTAGTGAATTAACTGTTGGTGATCTCGCATACTTAAGTGATTATTATCAAACATATTTATCAACACTTGCATGGGAAGAAACAGCATCAGATCCAGTTAATTTCGTTGTTTTTGTGAGTGTATTACTTATTGCTTTAGTAGCTATGTCAGTATTTAGATCTCCTGCAGTAAGCTTAATGCCAGATGTTACGATTAAACCACTTAGAAGTAAAGCAAATGCTATTATTAATCTAATGGGTGCAGCTGCTGGTACTACATCACTTATATTATTAACGGTCTTAGGATTATCTGGAAAATCATATGTTCACTATACCCTAGCTTTTGTGATTGTAGGTATTGTGATGCTAATTGTTTTAGGATTGTTTTTATGGAAAGTTAATGAACCAAAATTGGTTAAAGAAAAGATTGATTTAGAGCATAAATTAAATCTTGAAATTGATGAAGAAGAAACAGAAGATATGCACCAATTACCAAAAGATAAGAGAATCTCGCTAATTCTTATACTAGCATCTGTGTTTTTGTGGTTTATGGGTTATAATGCTGTGATTTCTAAAGTCTCAGATTATGTACCACACATTCTTCAATTACCATCATTTACATTACCATTATTAGTAGCAAATGTAACAGCTATTATTGCGTTTATACCGATTGGTATATTATCTACAAAAATCGGTCGTAAAAAATCTATTTTAATTGGTATTGTATTATTAACATTATGTTTCGGATCTGCTTCATTTGTTAATGAAAGTTCAGGTTGGATTATGTATATTATCTTTGGATTGACAGGGATAGGTTGGGCTACGATCAATGTAAATTCATACCCAATGGTTGTTGAACTTGCTAAAGGATCAAATGTTGGTAAATATACTGGATATTATTATGCATTTTCAATGGCAGCACAAATTTTAACTCCAATATTATCAGGTGTATTCATGGATTATGTATTTAAAACAAGATTAGTATTGTTCCCATATGCAGCAATCTTTGTTGCAGCAAGCTTTTTCACAATGTTCTTTACAAAGCATGGTGATCCTATTCATTTAGAAAATAAGAGTTTACTTGAAAGTTTTGATGTAGATTTAGACTAAACTAAATATAAAATATAAAAGGTGAAACTTAAGTGTTTCACCTTTTTTTATTTGGGAATGAAATGTTGGAAGACAACATTGGTATATGTAGATTTAACAAAATCTAGATCTTTTTGAGAGGTAGCTGTATAACTAATAATAACTTTTCCATTTTTTTGTGCTCTATCGACATATTTATTTGGTAAATGTATTATGTTATAACTTATAAAATCTGGCTTTGTAAAAGGATTAAACATAAGCCTTTTAAGCATAAACTTAAGCATTGGATTAAATGCTTTTCTTTCTGTGAAAAAACTAGATATTTGTCCTCTAGCGATGTCAGGGGCATTTATTTTAAACCATTTTACAACGCCTGGGTGAAATGAAAATATAGCAAAGGTTCCTTGATAATTTTTTAGTTGTTCATAAACTAATGCACAAAACTTCTTAATTTCACCATAAGGTTTTAATTCAATGAGTAGTGGAACTTTTCCAGCAGTTAAGTCTAATAATTCTTTTAGTGTTGGTATATGTGCTTGTGTATGGTGTAGTGTAAGATCTTTTATATCGTTATAAGTTAATGTACTTATATGAGCATCAAGACCAACAACTCTTTTTAAGTTGTTATCATGAAAAACGACAATTGTATCATCTTTTAACATATTAAGATCAAGCTCAAGCGCATATCCTTTTGCAATAGCAAGTCGAAAAGCTTCGAGTGAATTTTCTGCAACTTTTAAATCTTTTGTGTGTAATCCACGATGTGCAATGTTAAATTCTTTTAACCAAGATAAATCTTTCATTTTATGCCCCTTAGAAAATGTAATAAACGATGATTCCTAATATTGCAGAGGTAAGAATAATTTGTACTGGTGAAATTTTCTTATATGCAAAGATCACGCCTATTAATATGCCATAAATAATGATATTTTGATATGTGAATATATTAAAATCAAATATTAAATG
Organism: Mycoplasmatota bacterium; assembly: GCA_018622495.1. GTDB lineage: Bacteria > Bacillota_I > Bacilli_A > Acholeplasmatales > Acholeplasmataceae > WOFB19. The sequence continues at coordinate 1,444,564 of CP076021.1, read as the reverse complement.
CGAGAAATCAATACCTGGAAATAAGAGTCTAGTCATTAAAGTAATTGACACTTTAATAATTAAACCAATGACTGCAGGTTTTAAAAATACAAATGCATGTTGTGCCCATTTAGATTCAATCACTTTACTACCAAAACTTGCAATAAGCAAGATAATAATAAATGATGGAAGTACGACACCTAAGGTTGCAAATATAGCTGCACCGATACCGAATTCATAAATACCAATAAAAGTTGCCATATTAACAGCAATTGGTCCAGGTGTTGATTCAGCTAAACCAATTAATTGATATAGTGTTTCTTCACTACCAATGTAACCTGCACCTAATAAGTTTTGTTCGATAAGAGGAATCATCGCATATCCTCCACCGAATGTAAATAAACCTATTTTAAAGAAAATCCAAAACAGTTTAAGATATTCGATAATCATTGTTGATCACCTGCTTTTTGGAATATATTAATTTCACCAATAATGATACCTAAAATTGCAGCAACTAAAATAATATAGATGACACTAAATGAAGTGAATAGTGAAATTGAAAAAGCAGCGATTAAAACTAGAGTTGTGAGTATATTGAAATGAATCTTTTTAGATAATTTTAAAGCAGCTCTAAAGATGAGTACGGAAACACCTACTTGAATACCAATGAGTGCATATTGAACAGGTAGATATGATTGAAACCATACAAGAACAAAAGAAATAATTGAAATGGTTATAATTGATGGAATAATGACTGCTAAGGTTGCGACTAATGCACCTTTGAATTTTGCAATTTTATATCCTATAAATGTTGCAGAATTAATCGCAAAAACACCTGGTGTTGATTCTGAAATGACAAGCATTTTTAAAACATCATCATCTTCAACCCAATGTTTATTGTCAACAACTTCTCTATGCATGATTGGCATCATGGCATATCCACCACCAAAAGTCAGTGCGCCTATTTTAAAGAAAGTTTTAAAAATTTCCCATAATATGTGTTCCTTTTTCATGATACACCTCATTCTTTGATATTATAGCATACATAAATTATAAAATATAGGTGTGCATAAAGATAAAAGATGATGATCTACTTAAAGCATGAAAAAAGCCTTAATCATTAAGGCTTTTAGTCATGTTATTTTTTAGTTTTTTTATGTATAAATAGGTAAGTACCACCTGCTAATATAAGTAGTGCTCCAATAGATAACCCAATGATTAATGGTGTACGATTGATATCTTCAATAGATGTATCTTGATATAAAATATAAGAACTATTAGCAGAAACCTTTATTTTTGATCCACCTAAATAAGTTTCTATAGATTCATCACCAACAGTATTTTCATTTCCTACAAGTACCCATCCACCATTTTTAGGTAATTTTAGTTTGACAGTTTTACTATTTGCATTATGAATAACTAGCATATTTTCATAAGTGTCATTTGAACTTGTATTTTTTATCGTATAGGCAATTACACCTTTTTCATCAAACACAAAAGATAAGTTATCTGTAATTTCTTGTGATGTGTCCATAGATAATGAACCATGATTTTTTCTAAATGCGATGATATCTTTATAATATTCAAAGACAGACATTTCTAAATCGTTCGTTTTTAAATCCCAACGTATTTGATTCACTGAATCAGGAGATTCATAACTGTTATGATCAAAACCAGAACCATCTGCACTAGGTTTAGATCTTAGTATTTCATCACCTGTATGTAAGAAAGGAATACCTTGAGAAGTTAAGACTATCGCATTTGCCTGTTTGGCAAGAGAAGCAATGAGTTCTTGATTATTTTCAGGATCTTCAACGGTTTGATAGAGTTTATCATATAAAGTGTTGTTATCGTGCGCAGTCACATAGTTGAGTGTTTTTTGTGGTGAGGTATGCCATGCTTTATTTGCTGATAGCAGTGATTCTGAAATACTATCGAAAGTAATACCTCCGACGACACCATATTTAACTTTAGATTCATTTTGACTTGAAAAATCACCTTGTATGTAACCACCCATTTCACCAATGAATACTGAACCTTTAATTCCATCTCTTATATCATCATTAAATGCAGCAACACCTTCAATTTCAGAAAGATTTGTTTTATTTGCTTGAAAATCAGAAGCGAGGGTTGTTGTTCCACCCATCCATGGTTCACCATAGACCATGATTGTTGGATCTATTTCATGTAATTTTTCTGTGAGAGTTTCCATGGTTTCAATATCATGAAGAGCCATTAAGTCAAATCTAAATCCTGAAATATTATACTCATTTGCCCAAAATAGAACTGAATCGACCATAAATTTACTCATCATTGATCTTTCTGATGCTGTTTCATTACCTGTCCCAGAGCCGTTACTAAAAGATCCGTTTTCTGTCATTCTATAATAATATCCTGGCACAATAAGGTCGAAATTAGAATCAGCTGATAAACCAGTGTGATTATATACAACATCCATATTGACACGTATATTTGCTTCAGTAAAAGCTGTTGTAACTTGTTTCATTTCATTAATTCTAACCAAACCATCATAAGGATCAGATGAATATGTTCCTTCTAAACTGTTAAAGTTTAAAGGCATATATCCCCAATTAAAAGCATTATATGTTAAATCATCTAATTTAGTTTCATCAACAACTCCATAATCAAAAAATGGAAGTAATTGAACATGAGTTACACCGAGTTCAACTATATGGTCAAATCCAGTGGTTACACCATTATAAGTTGTGCCACTTTCGATTAATCCAAGGTATTTTGAACGATTTTCTTCTGTTCCAGTCCAACTTGAATGTGATGTTAAATCTCTTACATGGAGTTCATATATAATAGCATCATTATAATTTGTCATATTATTAGCTCTTGACGCATATGAAAAACCTTGTGGATTTGTTTGGCTAAAATCTACAACTAATCCTCTAAGGCCATTAATACCAGTACTTTTCGCATATGGATCGACAACTTCATTTGTCGTTCCAGTGTTAGTCACACTATAAGTGTAATAATAACCGTGAAGAGATTGGTTAATTTCTAAATAATAAGTACCATTCACATCTTTTTGCATTGGATATGTTTGAGTAGGTGTATCAGTACCACCATATATCGCTGGAGTACCTGTATCATATAAATTTAATGTTACATTTTCAGATATTGGTGCCCATAACATGAAACTAGTTTTATTGTTGTTAACAATTGCCCCTAAATCGTCACCTTCATAATTATATGCTGTTTCAAATGCTTCAGTATCATATATACCATCATATGTAATAGATAGAGTATTTGTTGTGTCATCTTGAAATTTAGCTTCAATCGTATAAGCATTTTCAAATGACATATCTTGATCAAGCGTAATTATTCCTGATTGTTCAGTAATTTGTATATCAGCTGTATCAATACTCATATCATTTTCATAAATGACTAAGTCTTCAGCAGCAAGTGTTTCAGTTGCTTGATAAAAGATAGTATTTAATGAAGTGAAATAAGCAGAAGTGAATTTTGGACTTTTGTCAGGTCCATTTTCATCATCTAAACTATATCCTATATTTGGATCGGATTCTACGAAATATGTATGCAATTCTCCGTTGTCTGTTTCATCAGGTATTATAATGAAACGATCTGTTGCAACATCTTTTTCTAACCAATCGCCTTTTCTAATAATAATACCGATTTTTGTTGTCCCATTTAAATCACCTTCAAGTGAGATTTTAGCAACTCTGCCACCGTAGTTAAAAATGGTATCGGTATCATCTTGTTCAAAATCATAACTTACACCCTCTAAACTCTCCGGTTCGCTTGCCCACAACCATACATTCCAATCGGTATAATCATTGTCATAACGATAGTAATGAATATATAAATTTGTTGGTTCTGAAGCAGCATAAACAGTGATGCTCATCAGCATTAACAATGGCATTACTAAGATAATAACTAGTATTTTCTTCATTCTTTTTCTCCCTTTATAAAGTTAGTATTATTTGTGTATTCCGCCAAGTCATTTTTTTGAAAACATATGGAATGAAAACTTGTGGAATTCGCTTTTAGTATACATGAAATCAATTAAAAGTAAACATTTTTGAAAGTAAGTAAACGCTTGCAAAAATAACGCTATTTTGTTAAAATGACGGTGATAAAGATGATTAAATAAAAGGAGAAAAAAATGAGAAAAAAACTTGTTATGTCATTGATATTTTTAAGTGTTCTTACACTATTAGTTGGATGTGGAAAAGAAGATCCACTGACAATTTGGGTTGGATCTGAATCAGTAGATTTCTATCAAGAAATGATGGATACATATGTTTCTGATTATGCAACAGAAAATGGAGAAGACTTTCCATATGAAGTTAAAGTTGTTGGTGTAGATACTGGATCAGCTGCAGCAACATTTTTAGAAGATACAGACGCTGGGGCGGATATATTTACTGTAGCTCATGATAATTTAGGTAAATTAACTTCTGGATCAAGCAGTATTGCTCCAATTACGAGATAGAGACTTACTTGCACAAATTAGTGCAGATAATCCTGAAACTTTCTTAGATGTAATTAAAAATGAAGTTGATGGTACTGAATATACATTTGGTGTACCTTATATTGCACAATCACTTATTTTATATTACAACACACAATATATTACTGAAACTCAAGCACAATCTTGGGAAGGTATTTGGGATGCAGCTAAAACTGCTGATAAATATGCCATGACAGTGACTGACACTGATGGATATAATAATTCATTCTTATTATTATCAACTGTAGCAGAAACTGGGTATTCATCACTTAAATTATATGAAGATGGATCACTTGAAAATAATTATGTTCTTGGTGATGATAGAATCGCTACAATGAAATGGGGACAAAGATTCTTCTGAGATGATAACGGTGGTAAACGTGCAAGTGATAGTGGATGGGAAGTTGAATTAAAAGATGAAATTACCTTATCAGTTATTTCTGGTGCATGGGATTATGATGCAGCAAAATCAGCATTAGGTGATAACTTAGGTATAGTTAAATTACCAACATTTACATTAACAGAAGCGAGATGCATATGGTGATTATCCTGCCGGTACAGTATTTCAATCTGGATCATTTACTGACACTAAAGTGTTTGTGATGAAAAAAGCAAGTGATAAAGCAGATTATTTACAAGATATCTTAAAATATTTATCTACTAGTGAAATGCAAGAAGCATCATTTAATGAAGTTCAAAACTTACCAGCATATAAAAATGCTTTAGATGAATTTAATGAAATGCAAGCAGATACTTTAGAAGCAACTTTAGCAAGTTCACAATTAGAAATGTTTGAATATGGAATTCCTCAACCATTTGGATATTCTACAACTTTCAATTTCTATTTTTATTCAAAAGGAGCACCTGATTATATTTATGCAATCTTAGTTAATGAAGATGATTTATATGGTACAGATCAAGCAATCATCGATCAATTAACGGTTATTCAAAATATATGGAAAACTGGTAGTGCAGAATAAAATTCAAGACCACCTAGTCTAGGAGGAATTACATATGGAAGTTAAACAAAATATTGGCATGCAAATTTTGCATGCCATCAAACATTTTTTTATAAAAATAGGTGTTGATATTTATCATAAATTCAAAAATTTTGGATTGAGATTTAAAAATGGATCAACACCTACAAAAATCTCTCATTTTGTTATGGGGTATGGCAACTTAGCAAGAAAACAAATATATAAAGGATTAATTTTCTTGCTTTTGCAATGTGCATTTGTATTTGTGTTTATTGCATCACCTAAAGTAAATGATACACCAATTGGTTTCAAAGCCTTAGGGAATTTAATTACTTTGGGAACTGAAGAAGGAGATATTTTCACACCTGCAGATAATTCCATGTTAATGTTATTATTTGGTGTTTTAACGATTGGCTTGATCTCAATGTTTATTGCAACATATCTTTCTAACATTAAAAGTTCAGTTTTTAATGATGAACGTATTGCGAAAGGGTTGAAACCAAGAAGTATCAAAGAAGATATTTTTGAACTCACAGATAGTAAATTTCATATTTTGATGTTAACACCAGCAATCATAGGTATTATTATATTTACCGTATTACCAACAATATTTATGATTTTAATTGCATTTACGAATTATGATTCAACGATTACTGCTGGTGCAGCATTATTTGAATGGGTAGGCTTCGATAATTTTATTACGGTATTAAAGGGTCAAGGAGAAGTTGGGACTAGATTTATTCCGGTATTAACTTGGACTTTAATTTGGGCGGTTATTGCAACTTTTTCAAATTATTTTTTAGGTATATTATTAGGGACATTGATTAATAAAAAAACTGTAAGATTTAAAAAAGTATGGCGAACTGTTTTCATTATGACAATTGCTATTCCTCAATTTATTTCATTGCTAGCGATGAGAAACTTATTATCTGAATATGGTCCGGTAAACAATATGCTTCAACAGTTGGGTATACTTAGTGATTCTTTTGCATTTTTAAGTGAAGATGCAAGCCCATTTACGGCTAGAGTAACTGTATTATTTATTAATTTATGGGTAGGTATTCCTTATACGATGCGTGACATATTTATTATTCCTGCTGATTTATATGAACCAGCAATTGTTGATGTATGCAAATAAAAGACAATTATTTTTCAAAATCACTATCACATATTTATACAACGCCTTTTGTGGGTAATATTACAAGTTTTAATATTATATATTTATTAACAGGTGGAGGACCTTCTGTCACTGGATATAGTGCGGGATCTACTGATTTATTAGTTACGTGGTTGTATAAGTTAACCATTGATGAAAATGAATATAATATGGGGTCAGTTATTGCCATATTCACTTTTATAATCATCGCAACTGGAACGTTATTAACATATAGAAGAAGTAAAGCTTATAAAGAGGAGGAAACTTTCCAATGATAGAAAAAAATAAGAAATCTTTTATGAGTCAAAAAACAAAAAGTAAAGTTTCTACGACATTCTCGCATATATTGCTTACTGTATTATCCGTTATTTGGTTGTATCCAATTGTGTGGATTGTACTTAGTGCTTTTAGAACTGAAAGAAATAACCAAGGCGCGCTTATTGGAACAGTAGTTTCAAACTATATACCTAAAGAAGTTGGGTTTGAAAACTTCTCGAATTTATTTTCAGAAACATATTTTATTCGTTGGTTTTCTAACACGTTACTTGTGTCGCTTTCAACATTGGTTTTATCAACACTGTTAGTTTTATCAGTTGCATATGTCATGAGTAAATTGAAGTTTAAAATGAGAAAACCATTTTTAAATCTTGCTATCATTTTAGGATTATTTCCAGGATTTATGTCTATGATTGCAATTTATTATATTTTAAAAGCTTTTAATTTAACACAAACATTATTTGCTTTAATTTTGGTTTATTCATCTGGTGCAGGTTTAGGTTTTTATGTAGCAAAAGGATTTTTTGATATCATTCCAAATTCCTTAGTAGAATCTGCGAGATTAGATGGCGCAACGAATGCTCAAATCTTTAATAAAATCATTATGCCTTTAAGTAAACCTATTATCATTTATACTGCTTTATTAGCATTTACTGGTCCTTGGATGGATTTCATTTTTGCCAGGGTGATTATTGGTGAAGCTAACACAGAAAAATTAACCGTTGCTGCTGGATTGTATTTGATGTTATATGGTGAACATGTTGATTCAAATGTGTTTACACAGTTTGCAGCGGGATCTCTATTGATTGCTGTACCTATTGTTATTTTATTTATGTCAATGCAAAAACATTATGTTGAAGGTGTAACAGCTGGAGCTGTAAAAGGATAATGATGAAGAAAATAACATTTCTTGTCCTCATATTGGGTATAAGTATAAGTTTATCAGGATGTTCGAAAGAATATAAGATAGATGATGAGTTACTTGTATCTCAAAATATTGATGATAATTATAGAGAATACTATGAAATATTTGTAGGTGCATTTTAGGATAGTAATAAAGATGGTATAGGTGATTTGCAAGGTGTCATCAATCGATTAGATTATTTAAATGATGGTGATCCTGATTCTGGTGAGAGTTTAGGTATTACTGGTATTTGGTTAATGCCAATTATGGACTCACCAAGCTATCATAAATATGATGTGATAGATTATTATTCAATTGATAGTGATTATGGTACGTTAGATGATTTCCAATCATTAACAGATCAAGCTCATGATCGAGGAATTAATGTCATTATAGATTTTGTCTTAAATCATACTTCTAAATATAATGCTTGGTTTACTGAAGCAAAACAAGCAGTGATTGATGGTGATCTTGATAATAAGTATATTGATTATTATACTTTAGTTACAGAAGATGAAAAACTAAGTGGACACACTTATTATGAATTTGCTGGCGATTTGTTTTATGAAGGTAATTTTTCAAGTACGATGCCTGAATTAAACATGGATAATCAAGATGTGCTTGATGAAATTGTTAATATCATGTCTTTTTGGTTTGATTTAGGTGTTGATGGATTTAGACTAGATGCGACAAAATATGTATATTATGGAGATGACAGCAAAAATATAGAGTTTTGGAATTGGTTTTCAAGTGAAGCAAAAAAACTCAATGAGGATGCTTATATTGTTGGAGAAACTTGGTCTTCTGATAATGAAATATTAGAGTATTATGAAAGTTTTAGTAATTTTGATTTTGGTATGGCAGAATCATCTGGTGAAGTAGCGTTGACAGCAAATGCTACATATTCAGTAGATAGTTATGTCGATTACCTCATAAGCTATAGAAATCGCGCAACATTGGTTGACGAAAATGTTATTTTACAACCGTTTATTTCAAATCATGATATGAATCGAGCTGCAGGTTATTTAAGTGTTGATGACTATCGTATGCATATGGCAGCAAACCTTTACATGTTAACCTATGGTACACCATTTATATATTATGGTGAAGAGATAGGCATGAAAGGAAGTCGTTCAACAGAAAATACTGATGCAAATCGAAGACTTGCGATGTTATGGGGAGATAAAGATAGTGTTGAAGACCCTATAGGATCAACATATAGCATAGATAAACAGACAAACGGTACAGTTAAAGATCAAATTGATGATGAAAATAGTTTATATAATCATTATAAGAAATTGATTATGATTAGACATGCTAATCCAGAAATTGCAAGAGGAACATATACTGATTTAGATTTTAGTGAGTTTTTCTCTATTGGAGGATTCGTTTCAACCTATGAAAATTCATCAGTTATAGTTCTGCACAATACAAGTGGTAAAGCAGTAACGATCAATTTAAGTGATTATACTGATTTAGATTTTAGCATCATTAGAGCATATGTTGGTATGGGAACCGCAAATCTAGATGGGAATTTATTAACCATTGATGGTTTGACAAGTGTGATAATAAAATAAAAACGGTACCACACTAAAAATACTTGAAATCAATTGTAAGAGGGTATCTTTAGTGGTAAAATGAAAGCGCTTATAAGAGATAATTAATATATAAAAGGAGAAAAAAGAATGAAAAAATTTTTTGGTTTATTAGTTGTTTTAGCATTAACATTTACTTTAGCAAGTTGTGTTAGTGGAGAAGTATTAGAAGATACTAGTCATGATTATTTTGCAACAGGGAATTTTGCTGGATGGGATGCAGTAACTTCAAGTGATGATTATAAAATGGAAGCTATTGCACGTAATGACGAAAGAATTGATTCAATCGTTAAAGAAACTAAAGATGCAGAAGCTATTTATATTCTTGAAATAACTTTACCATCTGAAGCAGCTGGATGGGATGTAACTTATACTATCGATGGTACTGAAACAGTATTCGATGGTAATTTAACAGTAAAAGTTATTCAAACTGATGTTGATTCAGAAGTTCCTAATTATTGGGCACAAAGTCCAGAAAGTTTAGAAGTTAAAAACTTAACACCTGATACATTATATGTTCCATCATTTGTTGAAACTTCAGAGGATGGTTCTGGTACATGGAATGATAATCCAGTTGCATTAAAAGCTGGTACTTATGATTTTGTATTCGTGGTATTTGATGGTTATAAAGGTATGGCATTAATCGAAAAATAATTTTTAATTCCATATAAAATGTATATGAATAAGAGTACATCAACATGATGTGCTCTTATTTTATAAATATAAAATGAAAACGGTAGCATACGTTTAAAATAGAGCATTCATGATAAAATGTAAGTGATAAAACTGAAGGAGTATGAATAAATGACAACAAATATATTTGAAAATAAAGAGACCTTTAAAAAGGCATATCAAAAAGAAATATTAAATACTTATAATAAAACTTTAAAAGAAACAACGGCATATGAAAGATATAGTGCATTAGCAACGCTTTTAGATCAATCACTTAAAGAAAATTATGAAAACACAACGCAATATATTAAGGAACAAAATCTAAAGAAAACTATCTATTTTTAGGCAGAGTTTTTAATGGGAAGATTAATTACAAACAATCTAGAAAATAGTGGATATTACGATGTGGTTAAATCAGCCTTTAAAGATTTCAATGTTGATCTTAATGAAGTAGAACATGCAGAAAGTGATGCAGGTTTAGGTAATGGCGGACTCGGTAGATTATCAGCTTGTTTCTTGGATTACGCAGCATCACTATCACTACCTTTATATGGGAATAGTTTAAGATACGAAAAAGGATTTTTCACACAAGAAATAAAAAATCATCAACAAGTGGAACATGAAGATCATTGGTTAGATAAACCTTTTATTTGGGAAACTAAAAAAGAAGATGAAGCACTTCATGTGCCTTTTTATGGTTTTGTAGAAGATACAGTACTTAAAAACCCTACATGGGTAAAAGCAGTACCATATGATGTAAAAGTCGTTGGCGATCAAAATGGTGTTGTTACAACTCTTAGACTTTGGGGCACTGAACCTTCAGAAAGACAAAAAAACCAAGATGATGCATATCTTAAAATGGTAGATACGATTGATGATCAATTATATCCAGATGATTCTACATTTGCGGGTAAAGAACTTCGTTTACAACAACAATATCTCTTTAGTGCTACAGGTGTCATGCATGCACTGCGTGAACATAAATCATTAGGTCGTGATATTAAAGACTTGGCTAAATATTATACATTCCAAATCAATGATACTCATCCAACTTTAGTCATTCCAGAACTTATGCGTTTATTAATGGATGAAGAAGGTTTAAGATATGATGATGCTTGGAAAATCACAACTGAAACTTGTGCATTTACTAACCATACAATTCTTGCTGAAGCATTGGAAAAATGGAATGTAGATTTCTTTAAAACAGTATTACCAAGAATCTATGAAATTGTTTTAGAAATCAATCGTAGATTTACAAAAGCACTTCGTGCTAAAAAAATGTTTAGTGATGTTGAAATAAAACAAATGAGCATTATAGGTGATCACCAAATTCGTATGGCACATATGTGTATTTTCGGATCTTTTAGTGTCAATGGTGTTGCAGCGCTTCATACAGAAATATTAAAAAATATTGAAATGAAAAACTTTTATAAGATGTATCCACAAAAGTTTAATAATAAAACAAATGGCATTACTCATCGTCGCTGGTTAATACATACAAATCATGAACTTGTTAAAATTCTTGATGAAAAAATTGGAACAAGTTGGAGACAGGATTTAACCAAACTTGAAGCTTTTGATAAGTTTAAAGATGATGAAGCTACTAAACAACAAGTACTTCAAATGAAATTAGCGAAAAAACAAGCACTTGCTGATCGTATTTATCAATTACAAGGCATTAAATTAGATGTAAACTCGTTATTTGACATTCAAGTGAAAAGACTTCATGAATATAAACGTCAATTGATGAATTTATTGCATATTATTTATGTATACCAAAGACTTAAAACAGATAAAACGTTTAAAGATAATTATAGTGCGCACTCATTTATCTTTGGTGCAAAATCAGCACCAAGTTATTATATGGCTAAAAAAATTATTGAACTTATTTCAACCGTATCTGAAGTTATCAATCAAGATGAAGATACAAATCATTTATTAAAAGTTGTGTTTGTTGAAAACTATAATGTCACATATGCGGAATATATTATGCCAGCTGCTGATTTATCAGAACAAATTTCTACAGCTTCAAAAGAAGCAAGCGGTACTGGTAATATGAAATTCATGATGAATGGTGCTTTAACCATTGGAACCATGGATGGTGCTAATGTTGAAATTGTTGAAGAAGCAGGCTTAGAAAATGAATTTATATTTGGTATGAGTTCAAAAGAAGTTAATGAATTATATAAAAATAATACATATCAACCACGTAAAGTATTTGAAAATGACCCAAGATTACAAAAAGCATTTGAATTTATGTCACAATTAAATACTGATCCAAATTATTTTAATGATATTAAAGATGGATTACTAAATAAAGATTATTTCTTTGTATTAAAAGATTTTGATGCATATGTTAAAGCACATGAAACTGCTAATGAAGCATTTAAAAATCAAAGTGCATGGTTAACAAAATCTATGATGAATATAGCTCACTCAGGCTATTTCACTTCTGATCGTACGATTGAAAATTATAATAACGATATTTGGCATTTATCTAAAATATATAAATAAAACAAAGATAAGGAGTCAAAAGGATGGCGAAACAAACAAATCTTGATTTACGTCTTATGACGTTTTATCAAGTTTTTCCGCGTCAACACACTTTAAAGCAAAACTTTGCAGGTGTTGTAGATGATTTAGAACGAATTAAAAATTTAGGTGTGGACATTTTATATTTATTACCTATTCATCCCATTGGAGAGATTGCAAGAAAAGGAAGTAAAGGAAGTCCATACGCTATTAAAGATTATTATGAAATAAATCCAGAATATGGCACGATGCAAGATTTTGAAAGATTGATCCAAAAGGCACATCAGCTTGGTATGAAAGTCATGATCGATATAGTGATAAATCATACGTCAAAAGATTCTGTGTTAACAAAAAAACATCCAGAATGGTTTTATAAAAATGAAAAGGGTGATTTTGCAAATCGTGTTGGTGATTGGAGTGATATTACAGATTTAGATTATCGTCATCATGATGTTTGGACATATATGCAAAATATGCTTATGTTTTGGGCAAAAAAAGTTGATGGATTTAGATGTGATGTTGCACCTATGATTCCTCTTGATTTTTGGTTAGAAACCAGAAAATATATTAATGAATTAAGACCAGACTTTATTTGGTTAACAGAATCAGTACATCCTGGATTTATAAAATATTTGAGAGATATGGGATTTGATTGTCATTCTGATAGTGAGATGTATCAAGCATTTGATATATGTTACGATTATGATATTTTCGAACATATGGAAAACTACTTAAAACAACCACGTAAATTAAACGCATGGATTCATGCAATTAAACAACAAGAAGTCATATATCCTAAAAATTATATTAAACTTAGAAGTTTTGAAAATCACGACCAACCAAGATTAAGTAGTAGAACTAGAGATACTGCGCATTTTATTCAAATGCTTGCATTCATGTTTTTCTTAAAAGGTTCACCTTTTATATATGCAGGCATGGAACATCAAGATAAAAAACAACCATCATTATTTGATGATGATTTTGTTGTTTGGCAAAAAGAAATGTCCGTAGAGCATGTTATTAAGAAATTAACACATATTAAAAAGAATCCATTATTTAGAGATGGATATTTTAACATCGAACAAAATAAAGGTGTCGTCTATGCGACATATGAACGAGATAATGATATAATCATAGGTATATTTAACTTAGAAAATAATCTTCAAGTTATGACAAACTTAAAAGATGATAAATATAAAAACATGATGGACCACACGCACATAGAAGTTAAAAACAAAATAATTGAGTTAAATGATCAACCAATCATTATACTCACTAAAAAGGATAAAACTTTATGAGGATTTTTATAGATGAACTAAGGTTGATTCGCATAGAAAGTGATCAATATATTTATCAAATATCACTTGATGATAATCAATTAGAATGGCAAAAAAATGAAAATGGATCTCAATACTTTGCAACAAAAAAAGATATTGATCTTCATTTAAATGAAATGATATATATCAATGAAAAACCATATAAACTTGAATTAGGTATTGTTACACTAACAGATGCTTTTGATAAGAAATATAGATATGATGGACCTCTTGGATATATATATCATAAAACACATACTGACTTTGTACTTTTTTCACCAGTAGCAAAAGAAGTTAAAGTGATTATAGATGGCATATCTTATGATATGACTTATGATATGCCAGTATGGAAAACGACCGTATCAGGCGATTTAGATAGTAAATCATACTTATATGATATAAGACTTTATGATACATTTAAAAAAGTTAGAGACCCTTATGCAAATGCAGCAACTCCAGAAGCAAACATGATCATTGATTTTAACAAAACATATCAAATGAAAAAGACACCAATTAAAGTGAAAAATAATGTTGATGCAGTAATTTATGAAGGACATGTTAGAGATATGAGTGTTACTCTAGATGTTGAGCATCCAGGTACATTTGATGGATTAGCTGAAGAAAGTTGTCAGTTAGGTCAATCCGTATTATCTTATGTTAAAAAACTTGGTATGACGCATTTACAATTATTGCCTATATATGATTTTGAACTTGTCGATGAAATCGAAAAAGATAAAAAATACAATTGGGGTTATAATCCTAGCCAATATTTTGTTTTAGAAGGCTGGTTTAGTAAAAATCCAAATGATCCATATGATCGCATTAATAGCTTGAAAAAAACGATCGAGAAAGCACATAAACTAAAACTTGGTATTAATATGGATGTTGTCTATAACCATGTTTTTAATCATGAAACATTTCCTTATGATGATATCGTACCTGGTTATTTTTATAGACATGATGGCTTTAATCAAATGACTAATGGTTCATTTTGTGGCAATGAAATAGAAACTAGACATTATATGGTAAGAAGGCTAATTGTAGATAGTTTAGTTCATTATGCTAAACAATTTCAAATGGATGGATTTAGATTTGATTTAATGGGTTTACTAGATTTAGATACTATGGCACTGATTGAAGAAAAATTAAAAGAGGTTAATCCTTATATCATGCTATATGGTGAAGGTTGGAATATGCAAACTGAAATTCCATCAAAGCATAGAGCGAATATGAACAATCAATCTAAATTTCAATATTACGCTCATTTCAATGATTTTTATAGAAATACAATGAAAGGTGATTTAAACACTGATGAATTAGGATTTGCAATGGGTGGGAACACACATAAAAAAGCAATGAAATCAATTGTTGGTTCTCCACATATGTTTACAAATCCAAATCAAAGTATCAATTATGTAGAATGTCATGACAATCTTACATTTTATGACCGTATGATAAAAAATCATGGTTTTGAATTACCGGATTTTAAAGTGGTACAAGATTTTGTTAATCATATGATAGCAATCTCACAGGGTATACCTTTTTATCATGCAGGTCAAGAATTTTATAGAAGTAAAAAAGGTGACGAAAATTCTTATGAATCATCAGATCATATTAATAAAATATTGTGGCGTCCATATGAACAAAGCGTTAAGCAATTAAGAAAATTATTAAAGATAAGAAAAAGATATAAGTTGTATCGCTTAAATCAATACGATCAAAATCAAGTTAAAATTGAAAAAGCAGATAAACTTATCATTTATACACTTGAAGATAAAGACTACAAATTAATACATTATATTAAAAATTATTTTACATTAGAAAAATTACCATTAAATGAAGGTAAACTCATCTTTCCTTCACAAAAAGCAATCACAGAGAAAAACCAATTATTTATTGATCAGCCGGGGATTTATATTATCGAAATTAAAAAATAAAGGGGAGGTTTCATCATGTTAGAATTAAATGAAACCATCATTAATCAATTTTTTAATGGTGAATGTGCAAATTTGCATGACTATTTAGGGGCACATCTAAATTTTGAATTAGATAAGATTGTGTCGACTACCTTTAGAGTTTATGCACCACATGCCAAAGAAGTGAGATTAGTTGCTGAATTTAATAATTTTGAAGGATGGAAGCATGTACTCACTAAAATTTCAGATTTTGGTTTTTTCGAAATCACTATCCCTTTAAATACAGAGTATAAGTTATACAAATATGAAATTCATACAAAAGATAATGAAATATTATATAAAGCAGATCCATTTGCATTTAATGCAGAAGTGAGACCAGGAAATGCTTCTAAAGTATATCATATCAATCAATATCAATGGAAAGATCAAGCATGGCATTATCATAAGAAAAAACCATATGAAGAACCATTATTAATTTATGAGCTTCATTTAGGATCTTGGCGTCGTAGTTTTAATGAATTTAAACCATATAATGTAATCGTTGATGAGCTTATTGCTTATGTTTTAGATCAAGGATTTACACATGTCGAATTTCTTCCAGTCTATGAATATCCATTAGATGCATCATGGGGATATCAAGGTACTGGTTATTTTGCTGCAAATTCTAGATTTGGGTCTCCCAAAGATTTAATGTATTTAATTGAACGCCTTCATCAAGCAAACATTGGTTTGATTATAGATTGGGTATTAGGACATATATGTAGAGATGCGCATGGACTATCTTATTTTGATGGAACACCACTTTATGAATATAACGATAAGCATCATCGAGAAAATGTCGTATGGGGCACTAATAATTTAGATTTTTCAAAAGGTATTACACGTAGTTTTATGCTTTCAGCATTAACATTTTGGATGGATTATTTCCACGTAGATGGTTTTAGAATTGATGCAGTTTCTAATCTTATATATTACTTAGGGCAGGAAAATGAAGGTGTTAACCAAGATGCAATCGCATTTATTAAACAATTGTCTACGCATTTATTTTCTAAAGATGATAGATTACTTTTTATGGCAGAAGATTCTACATCTTATCCAAAAGTAACACATCCAGTCAGTGATGGTGGTATGGGATTTAATTATAAATGGAATATGGGATTTATGAATGATGTCTTAAGTTATTTTAAAGAAGATCCTATAAATCGTAAATATCATCATGATAAAATCACATTTGGATTAGTTTATGCATTTAATGAGCAATATATATTACCTTTTTCACATGATGAAGTTGTTCACATGAAAGGTAGCTTAGTGAATAAAATGCCAGGCGACTATTTTCAAAAATTAGCAAATTGGCGTTTGCTCATGACACTATGGATGACACATCCAGGTAAAAAACTATTATTTATGGGTCAAGAATTTGCTCAGTTTAGTGAATGGGACTTTAATAGTGAACTTGATTGGCATCTTTTAGAGATAGAAGCACATCAAAAACAAAATAGATATTTCAAAGATTTAGTCAAAGTTTATAAATATCACCCAGCATTATATCAATTCGATCATGATCCAAAAGGGTTCATGTGGTCAATTGTTGATGATAGAGATCAAAGTGTATTTGCGTATATAAGAAAAAGTGATCATGAAATATTAGTTATAGTGTTAAATATGACACCTAATGTTCATCAAACTTATGAAATTAGTGTACCAAGAGCTGGTCGTTATAAAGAAATATTAAATAGCGATAAAGATATTTATGATGGTAGTGATCAATATAATGGCATACAACTTTATACGACTAAAAAAATGATGAATGGATTTAAATATGTAATTAAACCTAAATTAGGTCCACTTTCAGCTTGTATATTTAAATTTATAAAATAAAAAAAAGAGCAATGAAGCCTGAGTTAACAGATTACTTCAATAGCTCTTTTTTTGTTGAACTTCGTTCAATAAGTTTAACATCTATAATATCGTGTAGACTTTCTAACTCAACATTTCGTATTAATCGACTTAGATTAACAAAAGATTGTTGGCCCATAAATTTAACTGATTGATGAATGGTTGTAATTGAAGGGGTTGCCCATTTACTAAATTGTGTATCATCATAACCAATTAATGATATATCTTCAGGAACTCGACGACCGAGTTTTTTAAGAATATTTAATGTCGCAAGTGCAATGGTATCAGAAAATGTAAATATACCATCGACTTGAGGATTATTTTTTAAAATCTCTTCAAGTAATTTTACATCGGGGTTGACTAAATCGAAATCATATATATCAGCAAATTTCTTTGAAGGCTTTAAAACATTTAAGAATCCTATGGTTCTTTCCATAGTTGTTAATAAAAATGAAGGTCCTCTAAAAACTAAAATATTTTTCGCACCTATATCAAGTAATTTTTGAGCTGCTAATTCTCCACCCTTAATATTGTTAGAAGTAATAGATGGAATGTTTTCATCTAAAATATGGTCAACTGTGATGACTGGTATTTTTAATTGTTCTAATTTGTCAGTATTTGAAAAATTAGAAGCAATAATTAATCCTTCGATATTATATTGTTCAAAGAATTTTAAATATTCTAATTCACGTTCTGGGTCATCTTGTGTATGGCAAAACATAATTTTATATCCATATGCAGCGGCTTGTGATTCAATACCTTCTAAAAGTTCACCATAAAAACTTGGACCTATATGAGGAACGATCACACCAATAATTTTTGAACTTCGATTTGTTAAACTTCTTGCTAGTTGATTTGGAATAAATCCAAGTTCTTTTATGATATTGTTGACAAGAACTTTTGTGTCTTCATGAACATATCCTTTTTGATTGATTACTCTTGATACAGTTGATACTGACACGTTAGCTTTTTTTGCTACATCTCTTATTGTGGGTTTCATAGATTCTCTCCCTTTAGTAGTACTAAATATTCATATGGTTCTAATGTTATTTTATCACGAATGTCTAATTTATCATTTGTAAAGAGATTAATATAACTTCCTTGATGTATTTTAGGCAGTGTAAAAGACTGTTTATTTTCTTTATTTAATAAGAATAAAATTGTTTCATTTTTATTAGTTTTTGTAAAAGCAAGAAAATCTAAATCAATAAAATGATAATCAGGTGCTTAAAATGATGGATGTGTTTTTCTTAATTGAATCAAAATTTTTATAAAGTTTTTAAAATTTAGATCTTGATCATTTTCATTCCATAGCATACAACGTCTGTTGTCTGGATCTTGCTGTCCGCTCATCCCGATTTCATCACCGTAGTAGATATTTGGATTTCCAGCAGATGCGAACATCCATAAGTGAATAAGCTTACTTCGTCTTATATCTTCATTTAATCTTGTTTTAATACGTATGGTATCATGACTACCTACAAGGTTAAACATATGAGAAAGTGTGTGCTTAGGTGTTTTAGCTAAATATGTTGTTACTGTATTTTTAAATGTATTTAAACTAATTTTTCCTTCAAAGTATGACCACGTTGGGTAACTAAAATCATAGTTCATGGTTGCATCTAATTGATCGCCTTGTAGCCATGGTGTTGAATCATCCATATTTTCTCCAAGAATAAAGACATCTTTTTTTGTTTCTCTTGCAGTAATCTTAATTTTTCTTAAAAAATCATGACTGATTTCATTTGAAACATCTAAACGCCAACCATCAATATCGCATTCCTTAATCCAAAACTTAATAACATCTAATAAATGTTTTTGAGCTAATGGCGCTTCAGTACGCCATTTAGGCATCATTTTAGCAAAAGCGAAAGTTTTATAGTTTAATGCTTTTTTTGAAGGATCTATAACAGGGAAACGATCAATGTAAAAACAATCTTTATATATACTTTTTTCATTATTTTTAATAACATCTTGGAAAAATTCATGTTGATATCCAACATGATTAAATACACCATCTAACATAATTTTAATATTGGATTCATGTGCTTTTTTCACAAGTAATTTAAAATCTTCTAATGTTCCAAATTGAGGATCGATTTCAAAGTAATTCGTAGTATCATATTTGTGCGCTGATGGTGATTTGAAGATAGGTGTGAAATAGATACCTGTAAATCCTAAATCTACTAAATAAGGCAGTTTATCTATGATACCTTTAATATTACCACCATAGAGCTCATTGTTTTTTACTGGTAGTTTTTCCCAAGGAAGACTTGATGCAGAATCAAGTGCATTAAAACGATCTGGAAAAATTTGATACCATATCATATCTTTAACCCAGTGAGGTGTATGAAATCCGTCTATGTCATGCATAAATGGGAAATTAAAATAATTTGACAGATCATATTGACTATATAAATCAACTTTGTTTTCTATTTTAGTAAGTTGTCTAGTGCCATATAGATAAATATCATGATCATCGTATAAAATAAACGCATACTTTACACGTTTTTGTTCAGGTTTAATTTCTATAAAATAAAAGTCAAACAAATCTGTTTGATATCGTTTTTTCATAGATGTTATTTGATGTGACCAAACATAGTTTTTCTCAGATTTTTTTTGCCAAGAAAAAGGATCACCGTAGATAAGATCAACTTTGGTTAGATCATTTTTTGCAGTTCTAATAAGAATATGTAACGTGTTATTATCATAAACATAAGCATATTCAGATTTAGCACGATGGAGCAGTCCAATTTTTTTCATTTTATCACCATAATAATTATATCATTATTTATTTTTTATAAAATGTGAAACCGCTCACATTATATTTTATAGGCTCCTTATATGGTAGAATATAAGTAGTTATTTAAGGAGCTTACATGATGAAAAAATGGTGGATGGAAAGCGTTGGATATCAAATATATCCTAAGAGCTTTTATGATAGCAATCGAGATGGTATTGGAGACTTAAAAGGTATTATAAAAAAACTTCCATACTTATCAAAATTAGGGATCAATCTTATATGGATTGGACCTGTTTATGATTCTCCTATGGATGATAATGGATATGATGTGAGGGACTTTTATAAAATAGATAAAACATTTGGTGATATCAATGATATGAAAGTATTAATTGAAAAAGCACATGTATTAGATATCAAAATCATTTTAGATTATGTTTTAAATCATACATCGGATGAACATCCCTGGTTTATTGAGTCAAGATCATCAAAAAATAACAAATATAGAGACTACTATATATGGCAAGAAGGAAAGTTGATTAACGATAAAATGGTAGAGCCAACAAATTGGGGATCTTTCTTTGGTGGAAGTTGTTGGCAATATGATGATATTTCTCATAGTTATTACATGAAAATATTTTCAAATAAAATGCCGGATTTAAATTGGAAAAATCCAAATGTTAGAGCATCCATGGTTGAAGTCGGAAAATGGTGGCTCAATTTAGGTATTGATGGCTTTAGAATTGATGCAGTTTCACATTTGGAAAGAGCATCATTTGAAGATATTGAAAATAGTCAAGAAAAATATCCGTTAGATTGGCATAAATTTTCAAATTTACCAAAAGTACATGATTATGTTAAAGAACTGAATCAAAAAGTATTTTCACCTAATAATTGTTTAGCAATTGGTGAAGTTGGGGGAGAACCAACAATTGAATCAGCGCTTTCTTATGCGGGATTTGATGCAAATGAATTATCAATGGTTTTCTTTTTCGATCATAATTGGTGTAATAATATATTTGAAATAGAGGACCCAAAAGATTTAAAAATAGATGTGATTAAATTAAAACAAGTGTTTTTAAAATGGCAAGTTGGATTTTCTGATAAGGGTTGGTTACCACTTAATTGGTTGAACCATGATCAACCTAGATTGATGAGTCATTATGGGAAACTTAAATATTTTAAAGCATCTGGTAAGATGTTAGCAACTTTAATGTATATGATGAGAGGAACACCTTTTGTTTATCAAGGTGAAGAAATTGGAATGACTAATTATCCTTTTTCAAAAGTAGAAGATTTTAATGATATTTCATCAATTCATTATTATCAGTATTTAGTAAATGAAAAAAAAGAAGATCAATCAAAAGCATTGATAAAAGCATCAATGAAATCAAGAGATAATGCGAGAACACCGATGCAGTGGAACGATCATAAATTCTCAGGATTTTCAGAAGTTGATCCTTGGTTAAATGTTAATCCTAATTATAAAGAGATTAATGTTGCATCTCAAATTAATGATAATGATTCAATTTGGACGCATTATCAAAATCTTTTTGCGCTAAGAAAATCTTCAAAATATAGAGAAACTATAATTTATGGGACATGGGAACTCATAGATTTTGAAAATGATAAAATCATTGCATATCTTAGAAATGATCAAAATTATTCATTATTAATTATCAATAATCTAACAGAAGAAATACTTAATTACGAATTAAGAAGTTACTTAATTGAAACTGTGGTATTATCAAACAATGAGGTCCAAGTTATGAATGAAAATGTGTTGAGTCTAAAACCTTATGGATCAATCGTTTTAGAAGTTAAGGAGAACTTATGAGAACAAGTGGAATTTTATGTCACATATCAAGTTTACCAAGTCCTTATGGTATTGGTACTTATGGAAAAAAAGCATACGAATTTGTAGATTTTTTAGTTGAAGCTAAACAAACTTATTGGCAATTATTACCATTGGGTCCTACCTCATATGGTGATTCTCCATATCAGACTTTTTCAGCATTTGCCAATAATCCATATTTTATTGATTTAGAAATGCTTATTGAAGAAAAACTACTTTTGAATTTAGAGATAAAAGATGATGTGAAAAATCCAAAATATGTTGATTATAATGCTTTGTATAATCAACGTTACATCGCTTTAAGAAAAGCTTTTACTAGATTTGATAAAAAGCAAAATGAGTTTTTATCATTTTTAAAAAAAGAATCTTATTGGTTAGAAGACTATGCATTATTTATGGCGATTAAGTCGAGTTTTGATGGTCAATCTTGGCTTTATTGGGATGAAGATATTAGGTTGAGAAAGCCAGAAGCACTTGCAAGATTTAAAGAACAATTAAAAGATGAAATTGATTTTCAAAAATTTCTTCAATTTAAGTCTTATACACAATGGTATAAACTAAAAAAATATGCAAATAAAAAAGGGATTAAACTCATAGGTGATATGCCGATTTATGTATCCTATGATAGTAGTGACGTGTGGGCAAATCCGAAAATGTTTCAATTAGATGAAAAAAATGTACCGACTCATGTAGCAGGTGTTCCACCAGATAATTATGCTATAGAAGGACAGTTATGGGGAAACCCTTTATATCATTGGAAACATATGGAAGATACTAAATATCAATGGTGGATTGATCGTGTTAAGGCAGCTATTGAAATGTTTGATATGGTAAGAATAGATCATTTCATAGGTTTTGTTAATTTTTATAGTATACCTTATGGAGATATTAATGCAAGAAAAGGTGTATGGATTAAAGGACCAGGAAAGAAAGTTTTTGATGCGATTAAAAATGCATTAGGAGACATTCAGATTATTGCCGAAGATCTTGGTGTTGTTACACCTGAAGTGAAACAATTATTAGAAGATGTTGGTTATCCTGGCATGAAACTATTACAGTTTGGTTTTAGTGCTAATGAAGATTCAGATTATTTACCACATCACTATCATGAAAATGTTATTGCATATACTGGAACACATGACAATATGACTTCTGCATCATGGTTTGAACAACTATCTCAAGAAGATTTAGCATTTGCTCTATCATATATGAACTGTTGCTCATCACAAAATAAAGTAGAATGCCTCATTAAAGAAACTATGAAAAGTCATGCAAATACTGTTATTATTCCAATCCAAGACTTTTTACATTTAAAAGATGATGCACGTATGAATATACCTTCAACATTAGGTGGAAATTGGCAATGGCGATTGACTGAAAAACAAATAAATAAAAACTTAGAAAAGCATATTGCGAAAATGACGCGTTTATATAGTCGTGATAAAAAATGAAGTTTTGAAGTTCAAGGGATTGACAAAAATAATAAAATAACTTATAATAACATTGCTTAAATAAGGAGGATGAAATCATGGTATTTAAACGAGTTAAAGAAATGATTAAAGAGGAATTAGGACTTCCGTAAGAAAAAATCACTATGGAAGCAAGATTAGCCGAAGATTTAGGAGCTGACTCAATTGATGCTGTTGAACTTATTATGAACATTGAAGATGAGTTTTTCGTTGAAGTAAGCGATGAACAAGCACAAAATATTAAAACGGTTGGCGATATTGTTAAGTTTGTAGAACAGTTATCAAAATAAGTAAAATAAACCAAATTATACGTAATTTGGTTTTTTTATTGCAAATATGTCATAAGTATTGGAAAAATGCACTTTTTTCTATATAATAGAAATTAAGTGAAAGAGGTAATTTTATGTACTATCAATATAAAAAAATTGAACAAAAATGGCAAAAACACTGGAAAGACAATAAAATGTTTAAAACTGCAGAAGATGGACATAAAGAAAAGTATTATGTTTTAGATATGTTTCCATATCCAAGTGCAGCAGGTCTTCATGTTGGGCATATTGAAGGATATACTGCATCTGATATTATGAGTCGTTTTAAACGTATGCAAGGATATGATGTTCTTCATCCAATGGGATGGGATGCATTTGGTCTTCCTGCTGAACAATATGCACTTTCTACAGGGCAAGATCCAAGAGCTTTTACATATCAAAATATAGAAAACTTTAAAGAACAAATAAATAGAGCTGGTAAAGGTGTTGATTGGAGCAGAGAGTTTGCGACAAGTGATCCTGAATATTTCAAATGGACACAATGGATATTCAAACAATTATACAAACATGATTTAGCTGTGCTAAAAGATGTTGAAGTTAATTGGTGTGAAGGATTAGGTACAGTGCTAGCAAATGATGAAATCGAATTAAAAGATGGTTTGATGGTATCTGAACGTGGAGGTTATCCTGTTATTAAAAAAGCAATGAAACAATGGGTGCTTCGTATTACAGCATATGCAGATAGATTATTAGATGATCTTAAGTTACTTGATTGGCCGTAACATTTAAAAGAGATGCAACGTAACTGGATTGGTAAATCTATTGGTGCGATGATGACTTTTGAGCTTGATGGAATGGATCAATCATTTGAAGTCTTTACAACAAGACCTGATACAATCTATGGTGCAACTTACTGCGTATTAGCTCCAGAGCATCCACTTGTTTTATCTATTACATCGGATGACGAAATGTCTTCTGTAAAAAAATATATTACACTAACTAAACAAAAAACTGATATTGATCGTCAAGCAGATAAAACAAAAACTGGTGTGTTTACTGGTGCTTATGCGATTAATCCACTTAATCATAAAAAGATTCCTGTTTGGATTGCTGATTATGTATTGCCTCATTATGGTACTGGTGCTGTAATGGCTGTACCTGCACATGATGAAAGAGATTTTGAATTTGCACAATTGCATGGTCTTGATATCATTGAAGTGATTAAAGGCGATGGTGGAGAAGGCGTATTTGTAGGTGACGGTATTCACTATAACAGTGGTATTGTTGACGGATTACACAATGAAGATGCAAAAGCTAAGATAATTGATTTCTTAGAGAAATCTAAACAAGGCTATCCTCATGCAACTTATAAATTAAGAGATTGGGTATTTTCTAGACAAAGATATTGGGGAGAACCATTCCCTGTATTATTTGATGAAAATAAAGAGATTTCTATGTTAGACGATGATGAGTTACCACTAGAGTTACCATACTTAAAAAATATTAGACCTTCTGGAACTGGTGAATCACCACTTGCAAATGCAACTCAATGGTTAAATGTTAAAAAAAATGGAAAACAATATCGAAGAGATACAAATACAATGCCTCAATTAGCAGGTAGTTCTTGGTATTTCATGGGTTATGTTTTAAAACGTCATTTATCAATGATTCCACTTAATAGTGATGAAGCTAAAAAGATGCTTGATAAATGGTTGCCAGTTGATTTATATATCGGTGGTACTGAACATGCAGTAGGACATTTACTTTATGCAAGATTTTGGACTAAATTTTTATTTGATATTGGTTTACTTTCACATAAAGAACCATTTAAGAAATTATTCAACCAAGGTATGATTTTAGGTGATGATCATTCTAAGATGAGTAAATCTAAAGGGAATGTTATTAATCCAGATGACGTTTTTGATTCTCATGGTGCAGATTCATTGAGACTATATGAAATGTTTATGGGACCTTTGGAAACTGAAAAGCCATGGTCAACTGAAAGTTTAAGTGGTGCAAAAAAATTCCTTGATCGTGTTTGGAGACTCTTTGATTTTGAAATTGTTCAAGAAGAAGTTGAAGCACTTAGATTTTCATATCATCAAACTGTTAAAAAAGTAACTGAAGATTTTGAAAAATTAGCTTTTAATACTGCAATTAGTCAAATGATGATATTTGTTAATGACGTTTATAAAGTAGGGAAAATTGGAAAGGCACAAGCTAGAGGATTACTTAAATTATTAAATCCTATTTGTCCTCATATAACTGAAGAACTTAATAAAGAAGTACTTAAGCAAAATGAAGAATTAGTTTATGCAGATTGGCCTACGTATAATCCTAAGTATCTTGTTCTTGACGAAGTTCAAATTGTCGTACAAATCAATGGTAAGGTTAGAGCTAAATTTATGACAGCTAATAAAACATCTAAAAAAGAACTTGAAGAAAAAGCATTAGCTGAAGAAAATGTTATTAAGCATTTAGAAGATCTTAAAATTGTTAAAGTGATTGTTATACCTAATAAAATTGTAAATATAGTAGCTAAATAACACAAAAAAGTTTATTTCATGATGTATTTTTGAAATAAACTTTTTCATTTTATACAAAATACCAATAAAATAATGGGTAAGTTTGTATATATAGTGTAAGGGGACATTATGAAAATTAAAACAATTATTTCTGAATTTAGAAATCATCAGTATGATCATTTTGAAGAATTTTATCAAATGACAGAACGTCATGTATATTTTTCTATTTTTATGATTGTTAAAAATCAAGATGTAACAAAAGATTTGATGCAAGATACATATATGAAATTTTTAGAGAAAATTGATCAATATAATGCTAAATACAAAGTAACAACATATCTTTTCACGATAGCAAGAAATTTAGCGATTAATTATTACCGCAAAGAAAAGCGAAATATACATCAAGAGGATGTATTTGAGTATATTGCATCACGATACAAAGTTGATGAAAATGAATATATGCTTGATTTACTTGATCAGCTTGACGAAAATAAAAAATATATTGTTACAATGCATGTGATTAATGATATGAAATTTAAAGATATTGCATTTCAAATGAATATGCCTTTAGGAACAGTCCAATGGCATTATCATGAAGCGATTAAAATACTTAAATGGAAAGTAGGTGAATGACAAATGAAAAGAAAACAAATTGAAAAGCAAATTAAATATGAGTCTGAACATGTGAAAATACCTTCTGTTTATCTTGATATAAAACAAAAGATAGATCATTTGCCAAGACAAGAAGTATATACATTAAATAATACAATTAAAAGACGATTTTCATTAGTTTATAAAGTTAGTGTGTCATTTGTCATCGTATTACTTATCTCGTTAGTGTTATTTAGATTTAGAAATGCAGATCCGATGGATGATGATAGTATAGTAGAAGCATTATTATATGCAACTATAACTTCATCTTCGTATACAACCGATATCGTAAACACACAAACTTCTGATGAAATCATATTACTTGCTAATGGACAATCTGAAAATGATGATGAAATTGAAAGTGAAGCAAATTATTTAACAAAATATTTAAAAATGATGGAAATACTCTCAAATGACACAAATAATTATGAGTTTACAAAACAAAAACTATCAGCATTATCAAAATCTTATCAATTAGCATATGTCATTGAAAATATAGAAGGTGAATCAATAAATTATTTACTTACCTATGAATTAGAAGAACAAGAAGATAATAAATATATGATTAATGGCACATTAATTATAAATGAATTAACATATTATATTGATATAACATATGATAAGGAAAATAAAACTTTAGAAACTAAAACGTATCAAAATGAAAATGAATATGTATTAGTCTCTTATCATAAAAATGATGAAACATTTAATTATAGTGTTTCACACATTGAAGAAAATGATATTCAAGAAAGTATTGAAATATCATTTGAGAGTAAACAATCAATTAGACTTAGTTTTATGAATGGACAATCTAGAGGAACATATGAGTTCCAAGTAGAAACTGGTGTATTAGGAAGAAAATACTTGCAAGTACAATATCAAATAGGACAATATGCTGGAACTATGAATATTAGAGTACTCGCATCCGACAACGCAAATTACTATTTTGAAGTTATTACAAGCGAAGGAAGAACCTTCTCATTTACTAAAACAAGAAGAAATAATAATAAATAAAATATTTTTCCAATAAAATCCTCTACTCGTTTGTATATATAGTGTAGGAGGTATTAAAAATGAAAAAATCGAAATTATTTATTAGTTTATTTACAGTATTCACTTTAGTTGTTGTGATGGTAGCTTGTAGTGGAAGTATTTCTGCAAGTGAAACATATGTTACAGTTGATATTAATCCGAGTGTTGAGCTTGTGATTAATCAAAGAGAAAAAGTCATTTATGTAAATGCATTAAATGAAGATGCAGAAGTTTTATTAATGGATTTAGATCTTATTGGTTTAGATGTTGATGAAGCGATGGATTTAATTATAGAAAAATCTATAGCTTTAGGTTACATTGATGTAGATTCAGAAGAAACGATTGTTTCTGCTTTCAACAGCTTCAAATTCAGAACTAGGTCTTAAAGTAAGAGAAATGGTAAAAAATGCTATTAATAATGCTTTTATGAATAGAGCAATGATGGGTAAAGCCATTGATAAAGCATTTAGTGAAGAGTTTTTAGAGGAAGCTGAAAGTTATGGCGTTACAGCATCATTTCTATTTCTTGCATATAATGCAACGTATGTTGATGATACATTAACACTAGAAGATGCATTATTACTTACCCAAGAAGAACTTGTTGATTTAGTAAAAGATGCAAAAGATGAAGCTAAAAACATAGCTGCAACTTATAAAGAAGCATTTCTTGCGGAAAGACAAACAATTAGA
The DNA here is from genome assembly GCA_018622495.1 of Mycoplasmatota bacterium. GTDB lineage: Bacteria > Bacillota_I > Bacilli_A > Acholeplasmatales > Acholeplasmataceae > WOFB19. The sequence goes on along the minus strand of CP076021.1, from coordinate 1,415,610 downwards.
GATTTATATATTCCTCAAAGAGATCAATTGCAAGAAGATATTGCAAGTCTTGAAGCACAATTAGAAACTGCAACTGAAGATATAGAAGACTTAGAAGCAGCATTACTATTAAAACAAAATGAACTTGATGCATTAATTAGTGCATATCAAACTGAAATGCAAGCATTAAGAACAAAATATTATGAAGAAACTGAAGCTATTAGAGAAACTTATCAAGAAATGAAAGAACAAAGACAATCATTATATGCTGAAAAAGTACAAAATTGGTTAGAAAATAAAGAATCAAGACAATCACAAATACTTGAAGCAATTAAAAATTATCAAAAAGGAAAAAATGATTAACCCATAATGTCCCTTTATGGGCATGAAAAAAAGCCATCATTATTATTGATGGCTTTTTATGTTTTTGATATCCATATAATATAGGGTGGTAAATTATCTTGATAGGATAAATCAGTTTTAATGATTTTATATTTTTTAGTATCTAATGTTTCAAGGAAATGATTAATTTCATTTGATTCAGATGCACCTTCAGGATGACCTGGGTAAATCACGATAATCATATAACCATGTTGATCAAGTTTTAAAAGCATTTGAGCAATAGTTTTAATAGTTGATTGAGCTTTAGTCGTAATTGATTTATCGCCATGCGGTAAATAGCCTAAATTAAATATAACACCTTGGAATGTATCGACATAAGTTGAAAAATTTTCATGAGAATCTAAAATCAAATCTACATTATCAATTTGATGTTTAGATAAGCGTAATGATGTCGATTCGAGTGCTTGTTTTTGGATATCAAATGCATATACTTTCTTAGCATGTTTTGCTAAAAATAAAGTATCATATCCATTTCCCATGGTCGCATCGATGACTATATCATCTTTATCAATAAGATGGGATAAATATAGATGTGCAATAGAAGTCATTGAATTACTTTTCAAAATAATCACCTTGATATAAATCTAGCTTTCTTAGTTTTTTATCAATTTCATTTGTTACAACAAATTTCTTTTTTGTCCATGTAGGCGCAATAAGCATATGTGATGGTGCATCACCAGTTAATCTATGAATGACAATATCTTTTCTAAGCCATAGTATTTGTTTAACAGTAATATCTACATATTCTTCAAGTGTTAACATATGCCAAGGGTTTTGCAAGTAGTCATGACCCATTTTAGTTTTTTGCATAAGATGTAGCATATGTATTTTAATACCTTGGATATCAAGTGTATTGATATGTTTAACAGTCTCAATCATCATTTCTTTTGTTTCATAAGGCAAACCATTAATAATGTGAACAACAACTTCAATATTTCTTTCCCTTAAGGATTTAACCGCATCATCAAAGCATTTCAAGTCATGTGCTCTATTGATTAGATCACTTGTTTTTTGATGAATTGTCCGAAGTCCAAGTTCGACTTGAATTGGCATGCGTTTATTTAAGTCCTCTAAATAATCTAGTACATCAATGGGTAAACTATCAGGTCTTGTAGCAATTGATAACATAACAATTTTAGGATCTAAAGATATAGCTTCTTCATAAACTTCTTTTAAATGATCGAGTGGTGCATGTGTATTTGTATTTGCTTGGAAATAAACTATATATAAACCATTTTTCCATTTTACTTGCATCATTTGAAGAATATCATCAAATTGTTTTCTTAGAGGTAATCGTTTGTTACCAGCAAAATCACCACTACCCATATACGAACAAAAAGTACAACCACCAGTTGCAACGGTACCATCAATGTTTGGACATGTAAATCCACCGTTTAAAGCAATTTTAAAAACTTTTTGGTTGTATTTATTTTTATAATAATTATTAAGCGTTATGTAATGTTTTTCATGATTCATTAAATTCATATTTTCACCAACTTCATTTTATCATATAATCTAAATTATGATATAATATATTAACAAAGGAGTTGACCTTATGTTTAAAAAAATAACAACAAGTTTATCAAAGCCACCTATGGTTATTTTTTTTATGAAAGACCGATGGTCTAGTATTGTTTTATATATTTTAATGCTACCAATTTTTATGGTGTTACCATCAATTGTCTCATTGATTAACCAACCTGCAATGTCAGCTGATCTTTATCAAGAACTTTATGAAGTCATGTCTTCAGATTTTAGATTTGATGATGTAACTTTAGAAAACTATACATTAAATTATACAGAAATTAAAAATGCCAATGTCGGCGTGTTTGATTTGAGTATTGGGGCTTATGAAGATCCATTAGTTACAAGCTATGTATTTAAAACTGAAGGTATTAGTGTTTATTATTTAGGACAAGAACTAAATTACTATAGTTATGAATCGCTATCTTTGGAAACATATGATTTCACATCCACTGAAAGCAGTAATCTTCACATGATATCTATACTTATTAAAAATATTTATCAACAACAAACTGTTATTATTGTGAGTGATTTAATACTACAATATTTTGTTTATGTTTTAGATTTTCTAATTGTCATACTTATTATGTCGGTTTTATCAAGATTATTAGCACCAGCTACTTTAATTAATATTCCATTTGCTTTACGATTTAAAATGTCGGTTTATTTGTCTACAATCTATATATTAAGTAATTTCGTATTGGTATTACTTGGATATTATGCACTTAATTTTATAAGTATGATTTTAGTATATGTTTATCATTTATGGGCATATCGTTCAATTAAAGTGCTTCCAAAAGGAGTTAATCCAAATGGCGTAAAATAAATTCGATTTATTCATAAAACAATCTAAGTTTTCTAATCCAGCATTACAAAAAGCTGTACTTGAACATGTTGATGTTTATCAAAAAAAAGGATTACTAGTTTTTAATATATTGTTAGAAGATGTTATTGCACCAGATGTATTACTCCCTTTTATAGAACAATTAAAAACATTTTTTAATATTTCACATGTTGTAAGTGACATACAAGTAATTATAAAATATAAGACGATAAAATCAATTGAAGCTTTTGCGATTAAATATTATGAATATGCATATCATGAAATTGCAAAAACAAAAGCAAGTTTTTTAGTATTGAAAAATTTTAAGACTGAATTTGCAAACAATCAAATCACAGTATTAATCGATAAAGATTCAGCTTATGTAAAATCATATTTTTCATTGATGAAAAAAACATTATCTAAATTAGGGTTAAATATTGAAATTGATTATAAGATTGATGAAAAACTTGTCACGACTAAATCAAAAATTAAACAGTCAATAAATGAACAAGTTAAAGTTTTAGAACAAAAAGAAAAAATTATTCATAAAGAAAAGAAAACAGCAGAGAAAAAATATTTCAGCAAGAAATCTAGACCAAAAGCTGTTGCGATATCAGAAATTCCATTAGATCAATATCAAATGGACAAATACATGAATGAAAAAGGAGATACAAGTTTTCTTATTGAAGGAACAGTATCAAAAAAAGAAGTTCGTAAGTTTACTAATACATCATTACTCACATTTGTCTTAGGTGATGAAGATGATGCAATTACAGTTAAAAAGTTTTTAAATAGACCAAAAGATTTTGATTTAGCTTCACAAATTAAAGATGATGAATATATCCAAGTACAAGGTAGAGCTAAATTTGATACATTCCAAAAAGATGTAGTTGTTTTTTGTGAAGCCATATATTTTATGGATAAAGTAAAATCTAAACTTGAACGCGTTGATAAAGCAAAAGAAAAGCGTGTTGAATTTCATTTACATACGAAAATGTCAAATATGGATGGTATTGGAGATGTTTCTCAATATGTTGAACAAGCTGAAAAATGGGGGCATGAAGCGATTGCTTTTACAGATCATAATGCACTTTATGCATATCCAGATATCTATAAATATACTAAAGGTAAAAAAATTAAACCGATATATGGTGTTGAATTAGATTTTGTAAACGAAACTAAATTTAAAATAACATCTGATACTACAGATGATATTGCTTTAAAAGATGCAACTTTTGTTGTCTTTGATATTGAGACAACTGGATTATCATCAACAAGAGATAAAATTATTGAAATTGGTGCTGTTAAAATGACACAAGCTGGTGTCATTGATACATTTCAAATATTTGTTAATCCTGAAGAGCCACTGTCAGCATTTACAACATCTTTAACTGGAATTACAGATGAAATGGTTTCTCAAGCGGAAACCATTGACAAATGTTTACCTAAGTTTTTAATGTTTGCTAAAGATTCTATTTTGGTTGCTCATAATGCATTATTTGATGTAGGTCATATTAAAGAAAATGCAAAAAGGTTAAATTTAACTTTTGATCACGATAAAGTTGTTGATACACTTAGTTTAGCAAGATACTTTTATAGTGATCAATTAAAGAGATTTAATTTAAAAGCTGTTGCTAAATATTTCAAAATTAAGCAAGAAAGTCACCATAGAGCAGATGATGATGCAAGAGTTACAGCTGATATTTGGCAATCAATGCTTCATGATTTAGCGAAACAAGGTATTAAACAATTCTTAGAAATCAATCAAGCAATTGATTTAAAAGAAGCATGGAAACATGGCATGCCATATCATCTTAATGTATTAGCTCAAACACAAGAAGGTTATAAGAATTTATTTAAAGTAGTCAGTGATGCTTTAACAGATCATTTTTATAAAGGACCAAGAACCTTAAAATCAGTATTAGACAAACATAGACAAGGATTACTTGTTGGTAGTGGTTGTGCAAATGGTGATGTTTTTGAAGCTGCTTTAAATAAAGGTGATGAAGAATTAATAGAAGCCATTCAATATTATGATTATATTGAAGTACAACCACCTCAAGCTTATAAACATTTAAAAAGAGATTTAGGACAATATGCTGATGAAATTATAGAAGCAATTATTTCTAAAATTATAAAGACTGCTAAGCAATTAAACAAATTAGTCATTGCCAGCGGTGATGTACATTATCTAGAGAAAAAAGATGTTCTATATAGAGAAATCTATATAAGAACACCGTTAGTGGGTGGAGGTATTCACCAATTAAACAAATATGATCAAATGCCGGAACAATATTTTTTAACAACTGATGAAATGCTTCAATCGTTTAGTTTCTTAGATGCGCAGTTAGCACATGAAATCGTTGTAGAAAACACAAGAACTTTAAGTCGTTCAATTGAATCGATTAAAGCATTTTCTGATGAATTGTACTCACTTCCAGATGATGCATTTATTGAGCAATTAGGCATTACCAGCATTAGTAAAGAAGTCAAGCGTTTGATTAACCAAAAAACGCATGAATTATATGGTGAACATCCACATCCTATTGTAACAAAACGTGTTGATCGAGAACTTAAGAATATTATTGAAAACAACTTTGGACCTAACTATTATGTTTCTCACTTATTAGTGAAGAAATCACTTGAAGATGGTTATCTTGTTGGTTCAAGAGGATCTGTAGGTTCATCAATAGTTGCAACATTATTAGATATTACTGAAGTTAACCCTTTAAGACCTCATTATCGATGTAAAAACGGTGATTTCACAGTCTTTAAACTATCAGATGAAGAAGCAATTGAATATGGTATGACACCTGAACAAAGTGCATTCCAACCATTTTTTGAAGGTGTACAATCAGGCTTTGATTTACCAAGAAAAAAATGTCCTATATGTGGCGAACCACTTGTTAAGGATGGACATGACATTCCTTTCGAAACTTTCTTAGGATTTAATGGTGATAAAGTGCCAGATATCGATTTGAACTTTTCTGGTGATTATCAATCAAAAGCACATGATTATGTAAGAGAACTAATTGGAGAAGATCATACCTTTAGAGCTGGGACTATTCAAACAGTTGCGTAAAGAAATGCTTTTGGTTACGTTAAAGGTTATTTAGAAGATAAAAACTTATTTAAAAGACCAGCACAAATCGAAAGACTAGCTAAAAAAATAGAAGGTGTTAAGCGTTCCACTGGTCAACATCCAGGCGGTATTGTGATTGTACCTAAATCGAAGACTATATTTGATGTAACACCGGTACAGTATCCTGCAAATGACACTTCATCAGAATGGAAAACAACTCATTTTGATTATCACTCATTTGAAGCTAATTTATTAAAACTTGATATATTAGGACATGATGATCCAACGTTAATTAAATTTTTAATGGACTATGTTGAACAACATCCTGATAAATTCCCATTTAAAAAAGCTCAAGATATTCCACTTGATGATCCTAGGGTATATCAATTATTTACAGGAACAAAAATTATAGGCATTGATGAAGATAGAGTCTATGGTGAAGTAGCATCTTATGCTATACCTGAATTTGGTACATCATTTACAAGACAAATGTTAATGGATACAAAACCAAATACATTTGCTGGATTAGTTAAAATTTCAGGTCTATCACATGGAACAGATGTTTGGTTATCTAATGCACAAGCGCTGATTAATGGTTCTACGGAATACGGTAAAATATCATTTAATGATATTATTGCTTGTCGTGATGATATTATGGTTCAGTTAACACAACAAGGATTATTACCACTTAGAGCTTTTGAAATTATGGAGTTTGTGAGAAAAGGTAAACCAAGTAAAGATCCAGCAAAATGGTTAACCTATGTAAAAGATATGAAAACAAATAATGTTGAACCTTGGTATATATGGTCTCAGATCTCGATTAAATATATGTTTCCAAAAGCACACGCTACAGCATATGTGATTATGGCTATGAGAATTGCTTGGTTTAAGATATATCAACCATTATTGTTTTATAGTGGGTTCTTTTCAAAGCGTGCATCTCAATTTGATTATGAATTAATGGTTAAAGGATCAAATGCGATTAGAAACAAACTTATCGAATTTGATAAAGAATACCGTTTAAAAGCAACTGAACAATCACTTCAAGTCACATTAGGTGTTGCACTTGAAATGACAAAACGAGGATTTAAGTTTTTAAAAGTTGATATTAATTTATCAGAAGCAACTACTTTTAAAATGGAAGAAAATGGTTTACGTATGCCATTTAGTTCTATTGATGGTTTAGGTGCTGCAGTTGCTTATGATATTGTAGAAAAAAGAAATGAAAAATTATTTATACATAGAGACGATGTTAAGCAAAGAACTAGAATCAATAAAACTGTATTTGAAAAAATGGAAAAATATGGTGCATTTGATGCTTTAAAATCGGAAAATAATGTGATTACATCAGGATTGTTTGCGCTTTAATTTTCTCTAAGTTATAATATGTATGTCAAAGGAGTTGGTAATATGCGTACAGCTAATCCTGTATTTAGAAATTTAGAAAAAAACGATACCTATGCACTTGATCAAACAGCGAGTTATCAAGGTATCACATTAAAAACTTTATTATTATTGCTGCTTGCAGCACTTAGTGGTTATTATGCAATAAATTATTTAGGAGATTTATTATATCCTGTATTAATAGGTTCTGTGATTGTTGGATTTATTTCTGTGATGATTGCAACTTTTAATCCTCGATTAGCGATGCCATTTGGTATCATATATGCTTTATCTGAAGGTGTATTATTAGGTACAATTACAGTTATTTTTAATGATGCTTATCCAGGTGTTGCATTAACTGCAATTATTGCGACTGCAAGTATATTTACCGTGATGTTATTTTTATATAGTAGTCGCGTCATTAGAGTGACTTCTAGATTTAGAAGAATTATGACATCACTTATGTTTTCATTACTTGTATTTTTCGTAATTTTTGGTATACTATCATTGTTTAATGTATATATCATTTATAACACTTCAATTGCGTTAGGTGTATCAGTTGTACTCCTTATATTCGCATCTGTTATGTTAACACTTGATTTTGATAATGCAGAACGCATTGTAGAAGGTCAAGCTGATAAAACATTTGAATGGGTCGTTGCTGTTGGGTTAATGGTTACACTCGTGTGGATATACATTGAATTATTAAGAATATTAGCTATAGCAACATCTAGAAGAAATTGATGATTAGGATTAGTAATTAGCATATTTAACTTTAAAGAGAGTATAGGATAGTGGGAACTATATAAGTTAAGGCTGATGAATTCACCTATGAGAGATGCTAATCACATCCGTTTAACTTGCGTTAAAAGTTTTAAGGGCTAGAGAACTCTCTAGAACTAAGGTGGTACCGCGATGACATTCGTCCTTAGATTTTATTATCTAAGGATTTTTTTATTGAATTAAAGGAGAGATAAAATGAGTTTAAATTTAAAAGAAGTATTAGAAAAAGCGTTGCAGGAAATTAAAGCAGTTGATGCTTTAGAACATGTAGAAGCACTGCGCGTAAAATTTTTAAGTAAAAAAGGTGAAATCACAAAACTGATGGGTGAAATTAGAAATTTACCTGCGTAAGAAAAACCTGCTTTCGGGCAAAAAGTTAATGATGTAAAACAAAAAGTTGAAAAAGCATTATATGATAAAAAACAAGGCTTAGAAGATAAAGCCTTATTAGCATCACTACAAAATGAAAAAATCGATGTCACATTACCTGGATATACTCTTTATCAAGGAAATATTCATCCATTAAACCAAGTCATCGAAGATTTAGAAGATTTGTTTGTCGGTATGGGCTATCAAGTTGCTGAAGGACCTGAAGTTGAAACAGATTATTATAATTTTGAAATGATGAATCTTGAAAAAGATCATCCGGCTAGGGATATGCAAGATACATTCTATATTTCTCCTGAACTATTACTTAGAACACATACATCACCAGTTCAAGCACGTACGATGTTAGAAATGAATGGAAAACCATTAAAAATTGTTTGTCCAGGAAAAGTTTATCGTCGTGATGATGATGATGCGACACATTCTCATCAATTTATGCAAATGGAAGGACTCGTTATTGACAAAGATATTTCACTGGCAAATTTAAAGGATGCATTACTTAAAATGGCAAGACATCTTTTCGGACCTGATAGAGAAATAAGACTTAGACCATCATTTTTCCCATTTACTGAACCAAGTGTTGAAGTTGATGTATCTTATGTCAAAAAAGATGGAACAATAGGTTATATTGAAATATTAGGAGCTGGCATGGTTCATCCAAATGTATTAAAAATGGGCGGATATGATCCTAAAACATATGCAGGGTTTGCATTTGGAGTTGGGATTGAACGTATTGCGATTTTAAAATATAATATTGATGATATTAGACATTTTTATATGAATGATTTAAGATTTCTTAATCAATTTAAGGGGGAAGTTCAATAATGATTATTACAAAAAATTTATTAAAAGAATTTATTGACGTTCCAGAAAATATATTAGACATAACAAATCAAAAAATTATTGAAGTAGAAGAGTTTACATCACTTAACGAATCAACAAATCTTGTTGTAGGTAAAGTGTTAACATGTGAACCACATCCAAACTCAGATCATTTAAATTTAACAACTGTTGATTTAGGAGATCGTATAGAAAAAATAGTTTGTGGAGCACCAAATGTTGCAAAAGATCAATACGTTATTGTTGCACAAGTAGGTTCAAAATTACCAGGTAATTTTGAAATTAAAAAATCTAAAATTAGAGGTGAAGAATCAAATGGTATGATTTGTTCTTTACAAGAATTAGGATTTGATGAAAAAATAGTACCTGAAAAACATAAAGATGGTATATATTATTTTGATGAAGAAGTTAAAATAGGTACACCAGCACTCGAAGCTATTTCATTAGAAGGCTGGAAAATGACATTAGGTTTAACACCTAATCGTGGAGACCTATTATCAATTTATGGTTTTGCACTTGATCTTGCCTCTGTAATGAATTTAGATGTTAAAAAACCCTCATACAAATTCAATGTTTCAAAAGAACAAAATCCATTTAAAGTTGATATTCAAACACAAGGCTGCGGCACATATCATGCAAGATATATTGATCAAATAACAATCAAGGAATCTCCTTGGTGGTTAAAAAGTGCTTTAATCTCAAGAGGTATGCGTCCAATTAATAATGTTGTTGATATTAGTAATTACGTTTTAATTATGCTTGGTACACCACTTCATATGTTTGACGCAAATAAAATTAAGACAAAAAATATTGTTGTAAAAAATGCAACTGACAATCAAAAAGTTATATCATTAGATGGTGAAGAACGTATCCTTGTTTCATCTGATGTCGTTATTACTGATGGACTTGAACCTATAGCGATTGCAGGTGTCATGGGATTAGAAAATACTATGGTGGATGATCAAACAACAAATGTTTTATTAGAAGCAGCTTATTTTGATCCAAAACACATTCAACATACAAGTAAAAGATTAAATTTAAGAAGTGATGCATCATTGCGTTTTGAACGTGGAGTTGATGATCACAGATTAAAATTAGGTCTTGATTTAGCGACATATTTATTAGTAGAATTAGCAGATGCTAGAGTATATGAAAATGTTGTTTCTACAGTTAATTATGCATTAGAACCAACGGTAATCAACATTGAAAAATCATTTATTAAACATCGTTTAGGTGTTGAACTTTCAGAAAAGACTTATTGCAATACTTTAAACAATATCATTATCAAGTGAAAACATCTGAAAAGTCATATGAAATTAAAGTTCCAACTTATAGAAATGATATAAGTATCGATGCGGATATCTTAGAAGAAATTGCTAGAATTCATGGTCTTAATTCAATTCCAATGATTCAAGAAGTTGTACCTACTCAAGGGTATTTAACATCAAAACAAAAACGTTTAAGAATGATTAGACATCATTTAGCAGATTTAGGTTTAAATGAAATCATTTCTTATACACTTAAGACTGAAGAAGATGCAACAAGATATGAAAAAATTGGAACACCTATAAGTGTGTTAATGCCTTTATCAGAAGATAAAAAGGTACTTAGACAATCTTTGATTAATGGTCTGTTAGAAACCGTAAAATATAATAAAGCAAGACAAGTAAGTCATATGCATCTTTTTGAAATAGGACATGTATTTGCAAAGGATGTTGAAAAAAGTCATCTAGCAATTGCACTTCAAGGCATATGGGGACAACAAGCTTGGGATCATAAAGAAACTGTCGCAGACTTTTATTTATTAAAAGGTATATTAGATGAAACGTTTAATCGTTTTGGTATTACATTTGATTATGTGTTATCAGATGATAAAGAGTATCTTCATCCATATAGACAAGCTCAATTGATGCTTGGTAGCGAATCAATTGGCGTTATTGGTGAAATACACCCTAAAGAAATGAAACGTCTAGATATTGATAAAACGATAGTTTTAGAAATTGATTTATCTAAAATTATGGATGTAGAACATCAAACAGTCTTTAATCATATATCTAAATATCCTAGTATATCAAGAGATTTAGCAGTTGTTGTTGATGAAAATTTAGCAGTCAAAAAAATGCTTGATCTTATTGCCCAAACTGGTAAGAAATATTTAGTTGATCTAACGGTATTTGATGTATATCAAGGATCTCATATTGAAAAAGGTATGAAGTCAGTTGCCATGAATCTAGTATTTAATGATAAAAATAAAACATTAGAAAGTGAAGACGTTGATAAAATCATGCGTTCAATCACAATTAGATTAGATAGAGAATTAAAAGCGAAAGTGAGAAGTTAAAACCTGAATCTTCAGGTTTTTTTCACGGTAATAAAAGATTATCGTGTATAATATAAATAGGTGATGATATGTTAATTTATGATTTAACATTAGACGAATTAGTTTCATTTCTTAATGAACATGAGTTTAAAAATTATAGAGCAAATCAAATATGGCATTGGCTTTATAAACAAAAAGCAAAAACTTTTGATGAGATGGAAAATTTACCTAATGACTTAATTAAAATACTTAAAGAAAATTTTAAAATAGAAGCATTGGAATTAGTGGTTCAACATACAAGTGTTGATGGCACACTAAAATGCTTATTTAGTTTACATGATGGACATTTAATTGAATCTGTATTAATGAAACAACATTATGGTAATTCTATATGTGTAACCACACAGGTAGGATGTAACATTGGTTGTTCATTTTGTGCATCTGGTGTATTAGCGAAAAAAAGAGATTTAACATCAGGAGAAATCATTGCTCAAGTGATTGAAACTGAGCGACTTTTAGGCGAACGTATTAATTATATTGTTGTGATGGGTATAGGTGAACCATTTGATAATTATGAAAATTTAAAACATTTTTTATTAACGGTTAATGATCCTAAAGGCTTAGAAATTGGAGCAAGACATATTACTGTTTCAACTTCAGGTATTGTACCTAAAATTAAAGAGTATGCAGATTTTGGTATTCAGGTTAATCTTGCAGTAAGTCTTCATGCACCCAATAATAAAATTAGAAGTGGATTAATGAAAATTAATCAAGCTTATCCAGTTGAAGAAGTATTAGATGCTATTAGATACTATATTAAAAAGACTAAGCGTCGCGTGACGATAGAATATATATTAATTGATGGTGTTAATGATATGGTTGAAGTTGCAGGCGAACTTGCTCAAAAACTTAGAGGACTTAATGTGTATGTTAATTTAATTCCATATAACGAAGTGATTGAAGCGCCATATAAAAGATCTAAATACGAAGCTCAACTCGCATTTTATGATGTATTAAAAAAACACAATATACAAGTTACACTGAGAAAAGAACAAGGACATGATATTAATGCAGCTTGTGGTCAATTGCGTAGTCAACACTTGTAGGAGGAAATATTGAAAAAAGCGTTTATAACGAAAATTATATCGAATCAATATACAATCATTGATTTAGAAACCAGAGTATCTTATATTGCAGAGGCACGTGGCAAACTAAGATATATGAAACTAAATAAAAATGATGTATTTAATAAACAAATAACAAGAAAAACAAAAAAAGAGACTAAAATTATTCAAATTAGTCCAAAAATTGGGGATAATGTATATTATACAATTGATCATGATCAAGTGTTTATCGAAGAAATACTTCCTCGTGAAAATGAACTCGTAAGACCTGATGTAGCAAATGTTGATCAAGTCTTATTAGTATTTAGTATCATTAGACCAGATTTTAGTTTTTATTTACTCGATAAATTTCTTATTATTTTACAACAAGAAAATTTAACACCAATTATTGTTATTTCTAAAATTGACCTTATTGAAAATGAAAAATTAGAAGTATTAAAAAAACAACTTTCATATTATGAATCATTAGGCTATGAAATTTATTATGTTAATAGTAAGCAAAAAATCGGATTTGATATATTAGAAGATATATTCAAACATAAGATTACTGTTCTTGCTGGTCAAACTGGTGTTGGTAAAACAACATTACTTAATGCTTTAATGCCGCATCTAGGTTTAAAAACTCAAGAGATATCATTTGCACTTGGAAGAGGAAAACATACAACAAGACATTCTGAATTATATTTATTTAATGAAGGCTATATTGCAGATACACCAGGCTTTTCTAAAATTGAATTTAGTATATTTTATCAAGACGAATTAAAATCTTTATATCCTGATTTTGTGAAATTAGCACCTGCATGTAAATTCGGATATAATTGCATGCATTTACATGAACCGAAATGTGCAGTTAAACAAGCAGTAGAAAATCATGAGATACTACAATCAAGATATGATAATTATGTACAGTTTTGTCAAGAGATAGAACAACAAAAAGTGAAATATTAAGGAGTAAAAATGATTATTGCACCCTCAATTCTAACTGCTGATTTTACAGCATTAGATCAAGAACTAAAAAAAATTGAAACTGCTGATTATGTTCATATTGATATCATGGATGGACACTTTGTTCCAAATATATCATTTGGCCCAAGCATAACAAATCAAATAAATAAAATATCTAAATTAAAATTAGATGTTCATCTTATGGTGACACATCCCTTATTTTGGATAGAAAAATTTAATTTTTCACAAGTTGAATTTATCACAGTTCATGTTGAATCTATTGATTATGAAAAAGCGATTGATTCAATTAAAAGTGCTGGTAAAAAAGTTGGTATATCAATTAAACCAGGTACACAAGTTGATAGTATTAAAAATATTTTAAATCAAGTTGATTTAGTTTTAGTTATGACTGTTGAACCTGGATTTGGTGGTCAATCATTTATGCCAGAGATGATGCGAAAAGTGAAAGAACTTGTTTTACTTAGAAAAGCAAAAGCTCTTAATTTCATGATAGAAGTTGATGGCGGTGTGAGTGATAAGACGATAGATATATGTAAATTAGCAGGCGTTGACATGGCAGTGGCAGGAAGTTTCGTGTTTAACCATCAAAACCCTAAAAAAGCGATTGAGGTGCTTAAATGAGAGCAATAGTGATGACACATCCTCTACCGAAGGATATTAAAAGTTTTTTTAAATTAGAACCAGATGATTTTATGATTGCTGTTGATCAAGCTGTTATTTCAGCATATAAACAACGCATGAAAATAGATTTAGCAGTTGGTGATTTTGATTCTTTAACAAATAAAGGTATTTTAAGATCATTAGAAACTGTAGAATTAAAACCTGAAAAAGATGTCACTGATACATTTCAAGCTTTAGTAGAAGCTAAAAATAGAAATGTTGATCAAATCATTTTAATCGGTGGTTTTGGCGGAAAAAGAATTGAACATTTTATAGGTCATTTGACATTATTTGATGCATTTCCACATTTAGTGATGAAAGATGAATATACAACTATAACAAGATTAGATAAGGGAACATATCCCTGTACATTTGATGGATATACATCATTTTATGCATTTCCGGATGCAACCATTTCACTTAAAAATTTTAAATATGAATTAGATCAATATCATTTAAAAACATATGATCCAATTTGTATTAGTAATGAAACAAAAAAAGATGCACAAATAAATGTGCACCAAGTTTCTGTGTTAATGGTTCAATCATTAAATGATTAGACAATCGCTTTAAATTGATTTTTAGACACCATCATTAATTGAGGGTGTTTTTTTATGTAATCAACCATGATATCAACATATGATATTTCAATGGTTTCTAATACTTTACCTTCTGTAAACATAAAAAAGTCACCACCACCATTTGCACGATAACTATTTAAACAAATAGTTAAGGTATCAGTATCATTGATAGGTTTATCTTTGTAGGTTAATTCTACAATTCTTTCACCAACTGGATTTGAAACTTTATATGTGTAATTGATGCCATCGTAAATATCAAAATTGTAATGTTCTAATTTAGGATTAATATAAGCTTGATTGATAACAATTTTATCATTTTCAACTGTTAAATAGTTTGCATTTTGTTCAAGTGCTCTTTTTAAAATTTGACCAGTGATTTCCATCTTAACTAATGCATTTACATAAACGAAATTAGCTGCAAGTTCCCTTTTTGTTACAGATTTTGATAATCCTAATGCATTATTGGGTAATGATGCTAAAGAAATATCTGCATGCGTAAGTTTCAATTGAATCATGTTAATAAATTGGAAAAATATATGATTGTTTAAACGGTCTAAAAACTGATCATGAATTTTCATATCAGATTGAATTATACCGATAGATTCATCAAGTGATTGATTTGTTGCATCTACTAATGTTTGAAATGAATCTTCAAATATTTGATCAATTTCAAAATCATTTTTTATTAAGGAAGCTTTATTTTTGATTAATAGATGGTGTTGATCAAAAGTTAATTCAATCAATCCAAAATTAGTCGCTTGATTAGATGTTTGAATTGTTGATTTGAGACCTTTATGAAAAACAGTTGGCATATGTTGATGTCCAC
Organism: Mycoplasmatota bacterium; assembly: GCA_018622495.1. Taxonomy (GTDB): domain Bacteria; phylum Bacillota_I; class Bacilli_A; order Acholeplasmatales; family Acholeplasmataceae; genus WOFB19. The sequence goes on along the minus strand of CP076021.1, from coordinate 1,399,930 downwards.
ACAGAAGAACATCAACTTCTGGTATTTCAAATATATGATATCCTTCATTTTCGATAGAAGGTCTACCCATAAGCTTTCCAGTATTTAAATCTTTTTCATAACCGCCATGATATGAGACAACTATAGCATCAACTTTATCTTTGATCAGTTCACTATATTTTTTAACAGATTCGTAAGCTGAAGTAAAAGTTAAACCTTCAATATGCTCTTTTTTTTCCAAAATTGGAATATATGCAGTAATAGCACCTATAAATCCTATCTTAACTCCTTTAATTTCTCGTATTTCGTAGGGTTTAAAATAAGGTTTTCCTTGCCCATTTAAGATGTTTGAGCAAAGTGTTGTTGCAGATTGATGACTAATAAAATTATTTAAATGATTGAGGCCATAGTTGAAATCATGATTACCAGGGATAAAGAAGTCATAAAAAAGCAAATTCAATGATTTTGAAATAGGATTTGGCAAATTAAATTTTCTGGTATAATCCATCAAAGGAGAACCTTGCAAAACATCGCCATTATCGATAAGCACATCAGGTTTATTTATATATTTTAAATATGTCGATAAACGCGACAATGAAGGGCTTTTGTTATTTTGAAAGACAAAATCAAAAGAAGATATTTTTCCATGAACATCTGATGTATATACAATTGTAATATTTTTTGTTTTCTTCATAATAATACCTCCAACATATATATTTTAGCACGCTTTATTTTTTTAGCTAAACGATTCTACTTGTCACATTTAATCTATCACAATGATGAAATTATAATTCATAAATAACACTATCCTTTCCAATAAGAATTATATTAATTAAAGTGAATTGATATCAATTAATAAAAAAAGAAAAAGGTGGATATATATCCACCTTTGTACTCCTAAATCATTGTAATAAAAAACGCTATTACCAAGGCATAACGTCTTTACTGGAATAACGTAATTAACTTATTTTTAAACACGTTCTAAATTGTGTTTCTTAAGAGCTCTAGCTGAGATTTTAACTTTTTTAACATTACCATTTTCATCTTTGATTCTAATAGTTTGTAAGTTGCTCTTCCAAGTTCTGCGTGTTGCATTTAACGCATGACTACGTTTGTTTCCGAATACTGTTGATTTTCCTGTTACATAGCATTTAGCCATACTTCTCACTCCTAACTGCATTAACTAATTTATCATATATGATAATAAAAAGCAATATATATATCTATTTTATTGACAATTACTGTAAAAATAACAAAATGATATAAAAAAAGCAATATTTAACTGCTATTATGATATAATAAAAATGCCAAAATATGAAACAATATTGCATACTATTTGGTATTTATGCTATACTGTTAAAGTATTTATTAATGTCCTTAGATGAAAAACCAAAATTGAATATATAAAACAAAAAGATGATTTTAACGAAAAACTTAGGAGGATCAACCATGGCGAATCAAACAGTCAGCGGATCTCTATTTAAAAAAATGGTAACCAACGGAGCAGTAAACTTAAAAAATAATCATAAGGAAATCGACCATCTTAATGTCTTTCCAGTCCCAGATGGAGACACTGGTACTAATATGCAAATGACAATGATGGCAGGTATTAAAGAAGTTAATAATTTAGATTCACAATCTATTATCGATATTTCAAAAATTTTATCAAGAGGACTCTTAATGGGTGCTAGAGGAAATTCAGGTGTTATCCTCTCGCAATTTTTCCGCGGAGTTTATTCAGAAATTGTTAAAATTGAAAATGGATCTGCGACAATAGAAGAATTTATTAAAGCCCTAGTTGGTGGTTACCAAATGGCATATCGTGCAGTAATGGATCCTGTAGAAGGAACAATTCTTACGGTAGTTAGAGAATCAGCAGAAAAAGTATTATTAGAACAACCAAAATTAAGTAGTGTTGAAGAAGTATTAAAAATATACTTACAACAAGCAAAAGAAACTTTAATTAAAACACCGGATTTATTACCTGTGTTAAAAGAAGCTGGTGTCGTTGATAGTGGTGGTGCTGGATTTATTAAGATTATTGAAGGTATGATTATGGCACTTGAAGGTAATATTTTATCTGAAAATGAGTTACAACAACCTTCTACTCAAGAAGTACACGATCATTTCCATGGTGCGTAAATGCTAGGAAATATTGATATAAAATATGGATATTGTACACAATTTATTGTAAAACTTCATCATCCTGATAAATTTGATGAAAAATTCATGAAAGAGCCATTATCTCAAATGGGTGATTCATTAGTTGTTGTAACAGATGATGATTTACTTAAAGTTCATGTTCATACAAATCAGCCAGGTGTTGCTTTAACACTTTCTCAAAAATATGGTGATATTCAAACCATTAAAGTAGAAAATATGAGATTACAACATTCAACAATTATGGGTAATCATCAAGAACCTACAAAAGTAGCTAAAAAAGTTTCTAAATTTGGCATTATAGCAGTTGCATCTGGACAAGGTGTACACGAAGCATTTAAAGAATTAGGTGTTGACTTAATTATTGATGGTGGACAAACAATGAATCCATCAACTGAAGATTTTGTTAAAGCAGTTAATTCACTTGATGCAGAAAATGTTATTATATTACCAAATAATAAAAATATTATTATGTCTGCAGAACAAACAATTGACCTCTTAGCTGAGCGCTCAATTAGAGTATTGCATACAAAGAGTATTGCTCAAGGATATACATCATTAATGGCATTTGATCCTACATTAGAGTTAGATGATAACTTTGAAGAAATGACTACAATCGTTTCTAAAATGAGATCAGGTGAAATTACATTTGCAGTAAGAGACACTGAAATTGGTGGCGTTCAAATTAAAAAAGATGATTTTATTGGAATTACTGAAAATAAAATCAAAGTTTCTACACCAAGTCAGTTAGAAACAGCTAAACAATTATTAGATGATATGATTGATGAAAACCGTGAAATTATTACAATTTTCTATGGTAAAGATTCTAATCAAGATGATCTAGAAGCTATTGTCGTTTATGCTAAACAATTAAATCCAGACATTGATGTTGATTTAATTGAAGGTGAACAAGATATATATGCTTATATATTTGCAGTAGAATAAAACTTATTAATGATAGGTGCTCACATGAGCACCTTTTTTTATTTAATCTATTTGATAGATAAAAAATATATGTTATAATCATAAGGCATGCGGACGTGGTGGAATGGTAGACACGCAAGCTTGAGGGGCTTGTGGGCTTAGGCCCGTGTGAGTTCAAGTCTCATCGTCCGCACCAGACTTGCCATTTACGAGTTTTGTTTCTTAATTGAAATGAACTCGTTTTTATTTTAACCACACTAAACTATTAAAGATTAGTTAAATTATATATATTATAATTTAATCACGAGGATATATTCAATGAAATATTCAAAAATGACAAAGATACTTAGAGAAAAAATGTTTGTTTCTCGATAAAATCAGAACATATTTTATTGCAAGAATTAGGTAGTAAGGATGACTGTTTTAATGTGAAAAAGGCATAAATTTAGCTGCTTTTATAAGCAATATCGTTGGAATTGAACATACTCCTATTAATTAAAATATAGTGAATGTTAGAATTCAAATATGCTATCAATCATTTTATAATGGTTAGAAATTTCTTGAAATCTAAGTTTAATAAATATTTTCATAAACAAAATGTATGTTAAAATATAATAGTAATGTAATAAAATAATAAATTTTAGGGAGTTTGATCTATATGAGTTTAGATAATATGATTAAAACGACGAAAAGCGAATTAAATCAAAAAATAATTTTAGAATCCCCATGGAATGAATATTCACTTGAAGATATTAATGGTGACTATTTTTTAAAACAAGACTTAGAAGAGTTTAATAGAAGCGAGAATAAAAGTATTGTAGAGATGATGAAAAGAAAAGTTTATTGGAAGAATGAAGACGCGGATTCATTTAAGAAACAAATCCCAGTCCCTATTAATGGAAATTTTTTAAAAGCTGAATATTTATTGCTTTATTCTAATCCAGGTACGGAAAAAAAACAAATTACAAATCCTCATGATTTAAATGAATTACTCAAATGTTTTAATTTAGATGAAAACGCTAAGCTTGTATTACCAAATAAACAATGGACTGATTGGTATTTAGGAGAACTGGACAAATTCTATATAGAAAGACATAATGAAAATATAACTTTCGATTGGGAAAAATTTAGTGATAAATTTTGTTTTATCAATTATTTTGCATATCCTACAAAAAATAACCAATTCGACTTTACTGTAAAAGAAACGGAAATAATAAATAAATTACCAAGTACTAAATTCGTAAAGGAACTTATTGAAATCGGAAGAAAAAATGGGAAGAAAATCATAGTAATCAGAAGAAGTGAAGGCGTTTGGAAACATCATAAAAAAAATATGGGTCATCCTTATAAAAAGTTATCTAATTCTTATAAAGAGTATATTGATAATAGAGATAAATAAAAGAAAAAAGCATTAATATGCTTTTTTTATAAAATGAGGTATTAACTATTGCTTTTCTTATTATAATTAATTACTTTGGGAGATATAGTTGTTATCTATCTTATATTTATTAAAACTAAGAATTAATTTTAATGCATCTTTATTAGTGAAATCTTTAGTATATTTTTGATATAGGGCTGAACTAGTAATACGATTAATACGGTATAATGCGGTGTTTAGCTCGATATGATCATTCTTTCGGAATAGTTTGTTTAGTTCATATTCTATTGCTCTTTTCATTTTATTATATATATATAATTTGAAACTACTGTTTTTTGACAATCCTATCATATTTCCTGGTTCGATAGTAAAATAATTAACTTCTCCTTGATCATTAGCGTTTTCTTCGGCTCTTGTTCTAATAATAACTGGAGAAACTTTTTTTCCATAATATTTTTCTACTAATGATGATAGCGTTATTGCTGTCATCTTTTTTTCTCGTATTTCTTCTAAGGTTAGTATCATTGATTCAACTAAGGTATATGGAGATTTTTCATTTACTTTAGATGATGTACGGGAATTTTTTAACTCTAAATGCTTTTTCGCATATTCAATATCAAAAACCAAGTATTTACCAACGCCATCTTCGATGATAATTGCGTATTCATTATCTTTTAAAATTTGGTCTAGTTGATTTATGTCTTTTTCAAGATTTGATTTATCAATTAATCCTTTAAATTCTAAATTCATTCGAATCACCTCTATAGTATTGTATCATTTATTTAATTATAAGTATAGAAAAGTATACAATATCCTTTTAAAATGTTATAATAGTATAGAATAGTATAACAAAGTATAATATGAATCTTGGAGGAGAAAGGAATAATGAGAAATGATTCTTTAACGAAAGCAATTAAATATTTTGATGGTGAGGAATTTGAAAATGCATTGAATATTTTTATGAATCTATCAGAGGAGAGCGATATTGCACAATATTATTTAGGTGAGATGTATCATATGGGATATGGAGTTGAGAAAGATCAAAAAAAAGCGTTTGAATGGTATTTAAAATCAGCTGAAAAAGGATACTTAGAGTCTCAATATATAGTAGCAAAAGCATATATTGAATTTTCAATTGATACAGGAGAAGAAGATTATAAAAGAATTTATCTTGAGCCTAACTATGTTTCTATAGGTTGCCAAAATAGATTAGGTGTTGAGCCCGATATAAATAAATCATTTTTTTGGATGTTAGAAGCTGCAAAAAAAGGGTATGTCAAAGCACAAGAAAGTCTAACATATTATCTTGAGGGCACTATATCGGAAAAAAATGAATATCAATTGAAAAGATGGATTGAAGAAGAAATTAATAAAGGTAATAGTAGAGTAAAGGCTATAAAGGGGAAAACCCAATCGTACGACAGAAGAAATAATAGGCTATATGAAAATAAAGATCTTGATACACATCATTATGATAAAGCATTTAAATGGTACTTATTAGGAGCAAGTAAGCATCATTTATCGTTTTCACAATATCGCTTAGGACATTTGTATCGTAAAGGCTACGGTGTTGAAAAAAATCCTGATAAAGCAATTGAATGGTTTAAGAAAGCAATAGATAATAATTTTTTTGATTCATGGGTTTACGCATGCATTGGTAAGTTATATGTAGAAAAAAAAGACGATTTAGAAGCGATTAAATGGTATACAAAAGGTGCTAATCAATTTGACACAGAGTCAGAAGTCAAACTAAAACAATTTTATGACATGGGATATGATGTAACTAACAAGTATAATAAAAAGTTTAGTTTACTAGTTAAAGCAAAATTGGGTAATGATTGTGCACAAAGAGAATTTATTGAACAATATGTAGAACCTCAATTAGGATATACATGGGGATTTGAAAAATGGACTAGATTTGAGGTAATTGAAAATTATACTTATGCTCAAAAAAGGTATATTGAATATATTGTTAATTTAATAAATATTGAAAATCCAATTGATGGATGGACACTTTTAGCTGAATCAGGAAATTCCTATGCACAGTATGTTTTAGCAACAATATATAAAGAAATTGATGAAAACTCATATACTATAGAAAAATCACTTTATTGGTATGAAAAAGCATCTTTAAAAGAAATCAATGCACAACTTGATATGGGATATCACTATGCACATGGGATTTTGGTTAATACTGATTATCTAGAGTCTTATCAAAGATATCAAGATGTAGTTCATAGGTTGATAGAAATAGATGATGTACATTTGATTAGAGAAATTAATTATCGGAAATTAAAGTATAATGTTGGTAATAGTCTGGCGTAAAGAAAAGCTTTAGAAGGAGATATTAGTGCACAACTGTATGTAGGCTGTTTATATCAAAATGGTTTTGAAATTCAATTGAATAAAAGTAAAGCACAGTATTGGTATGAAATGGCAGCAAATAAAGGAAGTAAAGAAGCACAAAAACAATTAAAACTACTAAATAAAGAAGAGAGATAACTTATGAATAGTAGATTGCTAAATAAAGTTCTTAATGAGATAAAAGTCAATCTGAATTTAGATTATGCATTAAATAAAGGATTTATGAGCCCAACATGTACATCTAAAATGTTAGAAGAAATATATGGAAATAATGCTAGTGGTATTTATGTCAGATGGTTTGGTAAAAATCAAGAGCAACCTCCAATTAAGAATCTACATGAAGTATACATTAATCATGATTTAGATAAGAAAAACTACGAATTTAGAAAAAGAAAAATTATTAATATATTATCAAAATACTATATTGTGAAATGGAATGGATCTATAAAAAATACCATCCTTATTAAAGAAAAGGAGATTTAAAAATGACTGAGTTTTTATTAGCATTACTTATTATCTTGGTAGTTATTTTATTCGGAGTAATAATTTTTTTTTGGTGGCAATTTAATAATACTGATTCCCGTTTAGTTAAATTAATTGAGAGAAGAATTCATCTAAATAATTTATATATAAAACTTGATAAAATACAATCAATAGATGATATAAAAGAAGAAGTTGATACATCATATTAATTGGTTTGATTTAAAAATATAAGGTTTAATTTAACAGCATTTTTTACTATTTATGATAAAATAGCGTAAGATGAAAGGTAGGCTTATATGAAAAAAAATGAATTAAACGTTTTATGGACAAATGTAGATCCAATAACTGCTGAACATATGGTGTTCTTATAAATCATCAATGCAAAAAAAAGAAATTGGTTTGATGAAGTGCGATTGATTATTTTGGGGAATACTGCTAAACTTGCTGCTGAAAATGAAACGATAAGAGCTTTAATTAAAACAGCATTAGCTGAAGGTGTGATTATTGATGGATGTTTAGCTTGTGCGAAATCATTAGATGTAGAAAAACAATTGACTAATCTAGGTGTGAGTTTGTCTTATATGGGTCAACCGTTAACAGAAATATTGAAAAATGATAGATATTTATTAACAATTTAAATTAGACTTTAGAGACATAAGATAAAGACTTGATACTAAATGTGTCAAGTTTTTTTATGATGTTATTTTGATTTATTAATGAGTTGTATTGATATTTTAATTAATAGGAAATAGTCAGGTAAACAATGAAACTTTACATATTAATTACAATGAATTTATTTTATAAATGATAAAATATAAATATAATGTTTGTTGAGGTGAAATAATGGAAAAAGTATTATTTGTGTGTGTACATAACAGTGCTAGAAGTCAAATTGCAGAAACGTATTTGAATGATTTTGGTAAATCTTTATTTATTGCTGAAAGTGCTGGTATAGAAAAAGGCTAATTAAATCCATATGTCATTGAAGTGATGGCTGAAGATGGATATGATATTTCAAATAATAGTGTAAATAGTGTATTTGATTATTATAAAGAAGGTAGAAGATATACTTATGTCGTTAAGGTATGTGATGAAATTAATGGTCAACGTTGTCCTGTTTTCCCTCATGCTTTAAAAGATATATACTGGAATCTAGAAGATCCTGCTGCATATAAAGGATCAAAAGAAGAAATTTTAGAAAAAACCAGACAAATAAGAGATGTTATTAAGAACAAAGTATTAGAATTTATAAAAACATATGAAGATTATGCAAAGAGCAGAAATGAAGAACTTTAAGTCGATAGATGACTTAAGGTTTTTTTATTTTATGACCAAATTTTAAAAGCGTTTAAATGAAGGCCATTTTTACTTGATATGATAAAATATAAACACAATGATACAAAGGAGAAATATATGCGACAAATACTTAAAGATATATATAGTGAACTTATACTTGTATTAAAAGGTAAGACGCTTGATACGCTCATACCACCTATACTATTTGCAATTACATTGAGTTTATTTGATTTAAATATAGCACTTATCGTAGGATTGTTTTTTTCAAGTATATTATTTATGGTGCGCTTTATTAAAAAAGATAAAAAGAGATATGCAATTTTTGGATTTTTAGGTGTAGGGATAGCTGCAATATTCTCATATCTGAATCAAAGTGCAATCACTTATTTTATTCCGGATGTTTTAGGAAGTGGTATTTCTCTATTAGTCGCAATTGTCTCATTTATAATGAGAAAACCCTTGGCTGCGTATGTGTCACATATAACAAGAGGATGGCCAATTGATTGGTTTTTAAGAGATGATGTTAGACCTGCATATCAAGAAGTTACACTGATATGGATGATATATTTCTTATTTAGAACAGTGCTTGAAACAACAATTTATCTCACAGGTAGTGTAAATCAATTTGTATGGGTTAATACTCTATTAGGCTTACCATTACTTATATTTATATTAACTGTAAGTTATGTATATGGTATATGGCGCTTAAGAACATTAAAAGGTCCGGGTGTTGATGAATATATCAATAAAAAAGAACCGCCTTACAAAGGGCAAACAAAAGGTTTTTAGATAAATGTATCATACTTAAGGAGGAATACATATGCATTATATTTGGGGAATTATAACGTTATTCATTGGGTTATTTTTACTATTGTCTGCATTACGAAAAAGTGATTTTATTGTATATAAAATGTTTGTTGCAAGAGCAAAACTTTTATGGAAAGATAAAGTTCATTCGTTTTTTGCTGTCGTTGGAGTTATATTAATGTTATTGAGTTTATTATTCTTTTTTGGTATATGGGGATAAAAAATTAAAATCGAGTACTTAATTAATGATATATATATAAATCATTTATGTTAATTTTTACAAAATTGTTGATAGAAAAGTATGATGATAGAAAAGTATGATGATGATATAATAACTTTGGTAAAACTAGAGAAATCTAGTGACACAAAACTATAGGACCTTAAATGGTAGCCAGTTGCATATAAGCAACTGGCTTTTTTAATAGGTGAATAGATATGAAAAAAATAATAATTACTTTCATTTTAATACTTGTAGTAGCAAATCTTAATTTAACATATGGTTATTGGGCAGATATCATTTTACCAAGCAGTGAGACATGTAATTGTGAATTGCTCATTGGAGAATGGGAAGAGTTATCAACATATAATTTTGATGAGGATACACTAGATGATTTAATTGAAGCTGGAGCATGGACAATATCTGGTAACTATGTTTCTGAAAATGACTACTTAACGTCACATGGTGGGTATTTATTTGTTCCAAATCCAAATGAAGCATATACTTTAGCGATTGAAGCTGAAATTTTAAGTACAAACACTTCAAATAATGGTGGTTACGGTATTATCTTTGATACAACAACAACTGATGAAACTACATCATCTGATTCTGGTTATATTATCCAATTTGATAGAGGATTTGCAAATGGAGAAATCATTATCAGACAAAGAGTAAATTGTAAAGAACTAGTTCCCGATTTTAGATATGGCATATATTTTGATGAAAATGATGAATTTTCAATAGATGGAGGATAAAAAGATAAATCTAATACATGGTGGATAGAAAAGCACACAATAACATTTGATATTACAGTTATAGATGAAACAACGATGCTAAAAAATCTAGCTTTATCGCTTGATGGTACATTTTTATTTAATTATGAATTCACAAGTGATATATTCAATGAACAAGTTAATGATAATGTCACTGGATTTCGCGTGTGGGGTGGCGTTGATATCGCTTTTTGTGTATTGGATATTGATCCAATTTCATCATAATCATATACACTTATTTATAACATATGATATGATTAAAATATATAGACATCATTATATGATAATAAAGGAAAAATTATGAAACCAAAAAAAATATTAATAGGATTATTAATTATTTTAATACTTATTGTGAGTGCAACCATAGGTTACATGATTATTTTAAATATTTCATTTATTGACGCATTGTATATGACAATTATTACAGTTTCGACAGTTGGGTATGGAGAAGTAGTAGACATGAATGAAGCTGGTAAAATATTTTCTATTTTTGTCATTATTATAAGTATTAGTATGCTTGGTTACTTATTATCAGAATTGTTCAAATTTTTTAGTGAAGGTAGCATGAATGAAACCTGGAGGAAAAATCGAATGAAAAAAGCAATATCAAAATTATCAAATCATATTATTGTATGTGGTGCAGGAGAAACTGGTATGCATGTGATCAAACAATTCTTATTAAAAGATATTGATTTTGTTGTGATAGAGCATGATGAAAATGCCATTGAAAAACTTAGAGAAATGGATTTAAACTATATTGATGATGATGCCACAAATGATGAAGTGTTACTTGCTGCAGGGGTTCAACGAGCTAAAGGATTAGTCACATGTCTTGCAAAAGATGCTGATAATGTTTTTGTAGTATTAACAGCAAGACAACTTAATAAGAAATTAAGAATTGTTGCAAGATCACATGAAAATAAATCAGCAAAGAAATTAAAAATAGCAGGTGCTAATTCCACTGTGAGCCCCGATGAGATTGGTGGAAAGAAAATGGCATCAATGATGATAAGTCCAAATATCCAATATTTTGTTGATAATATTATCGATACTAAAAATGTTTCAATTGATATGGAAGAAGTTTCAATTAATGAATCTTCTGAACTTAATGGAAAACAACTTAGAGAAACGAAGATATCTGATAGAACCGGTCTTATCGTCTTAGCAATTAGAAGAACAAATGATCAATTTATATTTAATCCTAAAGCGAGTGAAGTATTATCTGAAAATGATAAAATGCTAGTCGTTGGGTCAAAAGAACAGATTAATGAACTTAGAAATATTGCTAAAGAAACGATGTTCTAATAAATAAAACAAAATCCACCAATTGGTGGATTTTTTTGTAATCTTATTTTATAAGTATACCAATAGCGCCTATGATTGATCCCCAAACAATGATAAATATTTGAAGATTACGATCACCTTTTAACATTTTTTTCATTACTTGTAGTTTTTTCATTTGCCAAACAAGTGGTAATTTAAATAAACCAATGAGTATGCATAAAATACCGTATGCAATAAGTATTATTTTTAATATATCCATATGATCCTCCTAAAGACTTGCTTTTTTTGTAAATAACTTCATTAATAACCATGTTGCTAATAAATTATATAATATACCAATTAAAAATATAAGAATATTAGAACCATTTTCTGTAGGTAATAATTGAATTTCAATAAGTCGTCCTGCCCAATAACCAGGTGCTACACCTAATAAATACTGTGCCCAACCAGTCACTAAGAATCCAATAAGCGGAAACATTATAATCATGCCAGATAGCTTCATATAGACGAATCCTTCAACTTTATTGTCACTAAAAGAATTCACGATTAAGGCAATACTTGGCACTTGCACAGCAGCAAGTATCGCAACACCTAAAATAATAAATATATTTGCATCAGGTAAAAAATTAGTCGCAAGAATTAAAATCAGAGATGCAATAAATCCAAATATCATACCAACAAATATTTTTACATTAACATATTGTTTAACTGATATAGGCGTTATTTTTAAACTCATTAAGACTTTATCATCTTTATCATCAAGCAATGTAAATGCAATGAGAGCACCAAATATAAAACCAGTGATAACGATTAACATCATCGCGGTAATTGCTCCCCAAGGACTTGTTGGATAAGTATTATTAATCCATTCAACCAAGAAGTATCCACCTGTACCGAAAACAATAGGATATAGTACAAAGAATAAATATAGTCTATCTCTTAAAATGTTTTTTAGTTCAGCTTTTAATATAATTTTAAACATATTAGACACCACTTTCTTTAATTGCGTAATCTTGGAATTTTGGGACTGCAATAAAGACATATAAGGAAATACCACCAAATAAAATATAGCCTAAACTAATAAAGTATCTATATGTAAAACTATAATTATTTAGACCGGCATTAATGATTTGTTGTGCTGCTTCAATAGGATTGATTAACATCGCATTTTCCCAGAAAGAGCCTTGAATGACACCAAAAGTGAGCAATATAGAAGGTAACATTAATACAATAGCACCTATAAATATATTGACTAACATACTTGTGAAATCTTTTTGATGAAAACTAAGTATTAAACCTAATATAGTAAATGTAGCTGTGGTTAATACGACACCTAGTAATAATAAAAATAAATGAATGCCTATATCTGCAACATATCCAAATTCACTTGCGAGATAAAAAACTAATATAATCAGCGCAGATGAAACAAAATTATGAATAACGTTTGCAAGAGCTTTGCTTGCAACTAGTTCTTTATTTGTGACAGGTGTCACAAGTAATGAACTAATAGTTGATTCTGTTTTTTCGAAATGCATTTACGCACCAATATAGAGCATGCTCATCATTGTTGCATCAATCAGCAATAACATTGGAAGTATTGATGATAATATATCATCATTGACTAAGAATAAAATAACACTCCAAAGTACTGCAATAAATAAACTCATGGAAAATACACCGTATTTATTTAACCTGTTTAATTCACCTTTTACTAAAGACCATAATCTATGATTCATTTTTAAGAGAGACTCCTGTTACTCTAATAAATATGTCTTCCAATGTTGTTTCTCCACTATGAAGCGTTTCAATGTCTTTGGTTTGTAAAAGGTTTAAAAATTCTTCGTTTTTTCCTATGCCATCCATAGGGAATTCTTTTTCTACGGTTTTTCCATTTTCTTTGTATTCTAATTTCATGGTTCGTTTTCCATATTTAATTTTTAAATTTCTTGGGGAATCAAGTTCAATAATTTTACCATCAACAATAAATGCAACGCGGTCACATAGTTGATCGATATCAGCCATAATATGAGAAGTGATAAATACTGTTCCACCTTCAGCTCTAAATTCAGCAACTAAATCTTTTAAAATTTGAGCATTTGTTGGATCCAGTCCATTTGTAGGTTCATCTAAAAATAACATTTTTGGATTATTAAGTAATGCCCTTACAATGTTTAAACGTATTTTCATGCCTTTGCTAAATTCTCCGACCATTTTATCGCGGTCTTCCCATAGACCAACACGTTTCATTAATTGTTCTACATCAGCGTTATTTTTATAAAGTTTTAAAAAGAAATTGATATTTTCCATCGCTGTCATTTTAGAAAAATGAATAGGCATCTCAAAACTAACACCAATATCTTCATAAAAGTCATCACCAAAAGTAGTGATATCTTTTCCGTTATAAGTAATACTACCTTCAAAATCTTCTAGAATTTTAATTAAGATTTTTTGTGTTGTTGATTTACCAGCACCACTTGGTCCTAAGAAACCAAAAATTTCGCCTTCTTTAATTTCAAAACTAATATCATTAATGACATTAGTATCGGTTTTAGGATAGTGATATTTTAGATGTGATACTTTAAACATGATAATCTCCTTTTTTTACACCCGTTTCAAATATTTGGATGATTTGTGTTATTTTTTGAATCATGATTTCTTCATTAAAAGTATTCGTTTTAAGATTTAATTCGGATAATGTGACATTAACAGTCATATCTCTCATTAATTGGGCAAAGGTTTTTGAATCAACAGATTCTTTAATTAAACCTCTTGATTTATCTATCTCTATAAGATTAGTAAATAAAGCAAGTGACTGATCAAGTGCATCTTTCATCACTTCGTCATATATGTCACCTTTTGTGGCGATTAAATAAGTCATGATTTTTACAAGTTTAGGTTGATCAACTGCAAATTTTAATCCAGATATATATAAATCTTTAATTAATTTAAGAAATGGCATGTGATCTTTGTTTTCAATAATATGTGACATATATTTCACTTTAGATTCACCAAGTATTTTTATAATGTATAAGTATAGATCTTTTTTATCTTCGAAATATTGATAAAAACTACCTCTTGGTATAGATGCGTTTTTAATCATAGTCGCGATATTTGCATGATCGTAATTTTTTTGTGAAAACTCATCGATTGCTGCTTGAATAATTCTATCTTGTTTTTTTTGTTCTAAATTAAAAAATGTTTTTGTTGGCATGAACAACACTCCTTTATGACAATCGTGTCATATATATAAATTAACATGAAAAATAATGAATGTCAATACAAATGCGACAACATTGTCATAAAAGATGTGTTTTCGTAAATTAAAAAGATTTTTAAGTAAAAAAGACAATATCAATTGACATATTAAATATAATATTTTACAATATAGATAAATATCAATATAGATAAATATCAATATAGAAATCAGGTTATAAAATGGAAAAAGAATTAGTTAAAAATTTTAAAGTGTTTTCAGATGAAAACAGGATGGAAATTGTTGAACTTTTACTAAAAGGAGAAACATGTGGATGTACTTTAATTGATAAATTAGACATATCTCAACCGACATTGTCATATCACTTAAAATATATTACATCATCAGGATTAGCAACGACTAGAAGAGATGGTAATTGGATAAAATATACTATTGATCGCTCAAAAATAAATGATATGATTAAATATTTAGAACAACTTAGAGATATGGAGAGTACAACATGCAGTTTATAAAAGATTTTTTTGTTTGGATTAATGATGCTTTCTTTAAAATGACATGGCTTCAAAATCTAGTGGATAGTTTATTGGTGGATGTAATTAAAATTGATGAATCAGGATATCTATTTAAAACTTTATCATTCTTTATGTATGATGTCGTTAAAATATTTATATTATTATCAGTGTTAATTTATATATCATCATATATTCAATCATATTTCACACCAGAACGTACAAAGAAGATACTTTCAAAGTTTAATGGAGTATCTGGTAATATTATTGGCGCTTTACTTGGAACAGTCACACCTTTTTGTTCATGTTCATCTATTCCTATATTTATAGGATTTACTAAAGCTGGACTTCCCATTGGTGTTACTTTTTCATTCCTTATATCATCACCATTAGTTGATATAGCATCAGTGATTTTATTAGCAAGTATATTTGATTGGAAAATAGCGATTGCTTATGTAATCGTAGGCTTAATTATTGCAGTGATTGGTGGTACGGTGATTGATAAACTTCATTTAGAAGATCAAGTTGAATCATTTGTTATGCAAGGTAGAGGAGAAGTTAACGGTGAAGATGTACCTTTAATAGAACAAACGAAAAAAGAACGTCATCATTATGCGTTTGATCAAGTAAAAGAAATTGTGCACAAAGTTTGGTTATATGTTTTAATTGGTGTTGGTATAGGTGCAGTTATTCATGGATATATTCCACAAGATATTATTCAAAAAGTTTTAGGAGATGACAATCCATTTTCTGTTATTATCGCAACTATTTTAGGACTACCAATGTATGCAGATATCTTTGGTACACTTCCTATAGCGTAAGCGCTTGTCTTAAAAGGCGTCGGTATTGGTACAGTACTAGCATTTATGATGGCAGTTACAGCACTTAGCTTACCTTCTATTGTATTGCTTAGAAAAGTTGTTAAACCTAAATTACTTATCATATTTGTTTCAATTATTACAGTTGGTATTATAGCAACAGGTTATTTATTTAATTTATACAGTTATTTATTTATATAAAAATACAAGGAGAAATATAAAAATGGAAATTAAAGTATTAGGATCGGGATGCCCAAAGTGCATTCAATTAGAAAAAAATGTAAAAGAAGCTTTAAACATATTAGGTAAAGAAGCTAGTATTGAAAAGGTAACTGATTATGTTGAAATTGTTAGTTTTGGTGTGATGAGTACACCAGCATTGGTTGTTGATGGAAAAGTATTATTTGCGGGTAGAGTACAAACACCAAGTGCATTAGCTAAATTACTAAAATAAACATGAGAATTAAAGTTTTATTGCCTCAGTAACACTTATTGGGTTAATCAACCTAAAATAATTAAACATATAAGGAGAGACAAAAATGAAGAAAAAAGTAGCATTCGTGTGCACGCACAACAGTTGTCGAAGCATTATGGCAGAAGGATGGGCGAAACATTTAGGATCAGATCTTATGGATGTATATTCAGCGGGTACGTAAAATTATCCTGGACCAAAACCAATGGCTATGGAAGTTATGCAAGATGCTGGTGTAAATATGAGTCATGCTAGTTCTAAATTACTAGATGATATCCCTCAAGAGTTAGATATTTTAATTACCATGGGTTGTGGAGTTGAATGCCCATTTGTACCATGTGATTACAGAGAAGACTGGGGATTAGATGATCCAAGTGGTGGACCTAAGTCAGGTTTTGAAGCAACAAGAGATATTGTAAAAACTAAAGTTTTAGATTTAATAGAACGTATTAAAAATGGTGAGTTTGAATGAAAGAAAAACAAGCGATAAGTTTTTTTGAAAGATACTTAACACTATTCGTTTTATTATGTATGATTATTGGTGTTTTAATTGGTAATTATATACCTGCTATTCCTGAATTTTTAAATTTATTTGAAGTTGCGAGTGTTAATATTCCAATTGGTATTTTAATTTGGATTATGATTTATCCGATGATGCTAAAAATCGATTTCACATCCGTTAAAAACGTTGGTAAAAATCCTAAAGGATTATATTTAACATGGGTTATTAATTGGTTAATAAAGCCATTTACAATGTTTTTAATTGCAAGTTTATTCTTCTTTGTTATATTTAAAGCAATCATCCCAAATGATCTTGCAAATGATTATTTAGCAGGTGCGGTTTTATTAGGTGCAGCACCATGTACAGCAATGGTTTTTGTATGGAGTAGTTTAACAAGAGGTAATCCTGCATATACACTTGTACAAGTTGCAACAAATGATCTTATTATATTAGTATTGTTTGTACCTATTGTTGGCCTATTATTAGGTGTTGGAGGTATTAGTATTCCTTGGGGAACTTTATTCTTGTCTGTTATCTTATTTGTTGTTGTACCATTAGTTGCAGCCTCACTTACGAGATATTTCTTAGTTAAAAATAAAGGACTTACATTTTATAATGAAAAGTTTGTACCTAAATTTTCTAAAATAACTACATCTGGATTACTATTAACTTTAATTTTAATATTTTCACTTCAAAGTGATTATATTATAGAGAATCCATTACATATTTTATTAATTAGTGTGCCACTTATTTTACAAACATTCCTTATTTTCTTTTTAGGATATGGTGGTGCGAAATTGCTTAAACTACCACATGATGTTGCAGCTCCAGCTGGTATGATTGGTGCAAGTAATTTCTTTGAACTTGCAGTTGCAGTAGCTATTGCTTTATTCCCGCTTAATCCAGGCGTTGCACTTGTGACTATTGTTGGTGTATTAGTTGAAGTGCCAGTCATGTTAATTTTAGTAAAAATTGCAATTGCAACAAAATCTAAATTTATCGTTGAATAATTAAAGATATAAAAGACAATACTTAAACAGGGATAATCCCTGTTTTTTTATGAATTAAATCATGTATAATGAATATAATATAAAAATGAATGAGGGTATCATGAAAAAAGAAAAATGGGATCTTTATAACCAAAGTAGAATTAAACTAAATCAGACTATGTTTAGAGGAGATCAAATAGCGTAACATACATATCACTTAGTAGTTCATGTATGTTATTTTAATGAAGAAGATAAAATGTTAATTCAAAAAAGATCATCTCATAAAACATGGGGAGGTCTATGGGATATATCCATTGGAGGTGCTGTTCAATCTGGTGAAACCAGTCAAATGGCAGCAAAGCGAGAATCTTTTGAGGAATTGGGTATCGTTCATGATTTTTCTTTGAGCAAACCTCATTTAACACGCGGTTTTGAAAGAGGATTTGATGATATTTATCTTGTTGATAAAAATGTAGATATACGAGATATTAAGTTTAATGATCAAGAAGCTTGCGAAGCTAAGTGGGCAACAAAAGAAGAAATATTTAGTTTAATCGATAAACAGTTATTTTTACCGATTCATGAAAAAACATATATCGATTTTATTTATACTTTACGTAAAAATCAGTTCTAATGGATGTCGATTAACAAATACATAAAAAAATGATATAATGATGTCAACATTTGAGGTGATTTTATGAAACTAACAACAGGTATGAATGTTCCTATTCATAGTTATAAACACAATAGAATATTGCATCGTATATGGAAAAATACTGTTATATTAGATGAAGATCAGCATGTTTTAGTAACCGGTCATAAAAAAACACGTGTTATTGAAGATGATGGGCGATGTTGGTATACAAAAGAACCAGCTATTTGTTATTTTTACACAGAAGCATGGTATAACATTATAGGCATGTTAAAAAAAGATGGTGTTCATTTTTATTGCAATCTATCAAGTCCTTATTTATATGATGGAGAAGCCATTAAGTATATTGATTATGACTTAGATGTAAAAGTTTTTCCAAATGGTAAAATTGTTATACTTGATGAAAAAGAATATCGCATGCATCTAAAGAAAATGAATTATCCTAAAGATGTTCAAGATATTGTTGAAAACGAATTACAATTACTAGTTTCAAAAATCAAACGTAAAGAAAAACCGTTTGATTTATCAGATATTTATTTATATTATGAAAAGTATAAAATATTAACAAAAAAATAAAAAGGGGTATTATATGAAATTTCTTAAAAAATTTAAATTTGCATTAAATTCGACAGTTCAATTAATTATTTTAACAATTATTATGGTTTTAGTAGCATATCAAAATTTGAGTTTTACATTCTCAATTGAAAATGTTATTGCATGGCTTGCTTTAGTGATTATGTATTTAGGTGTTGCTTATCTCGTGTTGAATAAAGCATTTCTAGCTTCATACATCATTATTTTCATTTTGTATTTCTCAAGTGCATTTACAGAATTCTTTAGCTCATTTATTAATATTACATTTGATCCATTTACATTTACTATTTCATCAGATGTTATGTTATATGTAAGCTTAGTCATATTTGTTTATTTAGCATTAATGATTGTTTCATATCTCATTAATGGTGGTATTAAATCAAGAGCAATGAAAGGTAAAGTTGCTACATTAACATTGTTATTCTTTGCGTTTTATTGGTTATTTATTGGATTTAATGCAGCACTTGTCTTATTTCCGATTGTTGGCATAGCTTATTTATTTGGTAATGATAAAGCAACAATCCTAATTATTGTAAGCTATTTAATTACTGCTTTATATGGTGCTTTTGATGCTATATTTGATGCATTTACACTGGGTACAATTGTGATTATCGTATTAGAAGCGTTATTATTAGCGTTTGCTGTAAAATTAGCAATTCCAAGATTTTTCCCAAAAAAGAAATCTCAACCTAAGCAAAAGCAACAAACGAAGAAAACTACTCAGTCAAAATAAATAATAAATGCTAGTGAAAATCACTAGCATTTTTTTATAATAAAAAAAGTCTATCTGGTTAGAATAGACTTTAATCACTTAATGGAGCGGGCGAGGGGAATCGGACCCCCATTTCATGCTTGGCAAGCACGTGTAATAACCATTATACGACGCCCACAACATAGTGCTTTTTAATAATAGCAAATTATTTATAAGTTGTCAAGGGATTTTACTGTAAATTCATTGATAAATATGATTATTATAAATATTGAATTTTTAGATATGCTATAATATATTTATGGAGTGATATTATGAAAAATTATAAAGTATACTTGTTTTTATTTTTTTGTTTTATGGCAGGCTTTTTATTTACTGCTTTAGCATATTTAGGTATGTGGGAACCACTTAAAATAGGACTATCAAGTTTAAGTTGGTGGCTCTACATTTTAATATGTATAGCTTCATTTTATGTGACTTTATTTATACATGAAATGACACATTTCTTGGTTTTTTATTTTATGCATGTGAAACTTAGAGCACTCTATTTAACTATCTTTATATTTTATAAATCAAAAAAAGGTTGGAGATTTACCATTGATCCACATTTATGGATATTATTTGGTGGCTTAGTTGTTCCAGATTTAGATAAAATAGATAGTGATGAGAAGTATGATAAAACTATTGATGCATTTTCTAAATCATTAATCGGTGCACCTATAGCAACTATTTCATTTGCGTTAATAACCTTTATTTCATTTTTCTTTATTTTAGCATTTTCAACATCACCTTTATTTATTGCAATCTCCTTTGTGAGTTTTGTATTTATAACTCTATTAAGCTTGATATATATAAGATCGTTTTCTATTGCTACACAACACATATTTGGTGATTTTGCTGCACATAAAAAAGTTAAGGAAGATCCTTGGTTTCAACTTGCACAACTTATTCAATATCAATCATTTTCTTTAGAAAATCATGATTTTAACACATATTTATTTAATAGAGCAGTGAAATTATTAAATACATTGGATAGATTTTCTAGTCAATTATTTAAAATCATGTTACTGTCTTATTACTTTGAAGGTGTAAATTATAATAATCAAGCAAGTGATGAAACATTACATGAAATGATTTCAAAATTAAATGCACGATCATTTGGACGTGCAGAACATGGATTGTTTTGTGCATATGAACTCGCAATTTATAAATACCATATTGGTCATGTGGATAAGAGTTATCAAATTTATCAACAAATACAAAAAATTAAATATAAAGATGTTGATGAAAAATTACTTACTTATCAAAAAAATAGATTTGAGCATATTACACACTTAGCTTATCATGAAGCATTTTTAAATGATCCAAAGCATGTTTATAATGATCATATGTGGATATTTAAGCATATATATGATGCATCAAAAGACCATTATAGTGAACACATGCAACAAAAAATTCAAAATTATGCATGTATTGTTGATTTAAATAAAGAAAAAAATAATGTATAAATAAAAGCACCTGAAAAGGTGCTTTATATATAATCATGGTGCCTCTAGTGAGAATCGAACTTACAATTCAGCCTTACCATGGCTGCGTTATACCATTTAACTATAGAGGCAACTACGTATAAAAAATTATAAATGATTATACATCAAAAGTCAATTCATTTTATGCGGCTCATGTTATGTTATAATATGACTAAATTATGAATTATGGAGGGTTCTATGGCAACTAAAGTAGAGAAAAAAATAAGAAAACTTAAAAAAACTAAAGAATATAGAGTAATAACATTTATCATTGTACTATTACTTGCAGCTATAGGATACTTTTTTTATACTGATTCAATTGATAATGTAACATATAGTTCATCTCAAAATGAAGACGGATATTATTATTATGTCGAAGAAACTGAAATGTCTAATTATTATTACAGTGCAAATGATTTAATTGGTGTTCAATTAGAAAATAAACTAAGCGATATTATTAATTCAAATTTTCAAGCAGTATCATATAATGATGCGAGAGTTTATTTAATTGATGCTGATGCATCATTAGAAGACCAAAATAAAATATATAATATTTATGATAGCAGTCTTGTTGATAATGTTTGGGACGGTGGTGCAACATGGAATAGAGAACATGTATGGCCAAACTCAAGATTAGGTACTGACCGAGTGAGTGGTAGTGAAAAAGTCAAGCATCTGACCTACATAACTTAAGAGCTGCAACACCAAGCGTTAATAGTGCAAGAAGTGATCGCTTTTATACAGATGGATCAGGTGACTATAAAGTCAATGATGATGGTGGCTTTTATCCAGGTGACCAACATATAGGTGATGTTGCACGTATATTATTTTATATGGTCACTATGTATGATTATTTAAGACTTACCAATGATTTAGATGATTTGTTAGATGAATCAGATCATTATACAATGGATGGTGCACGTATGGGCGTTCTTGATTTATTGCTTGAATGGCATAAATTAGATCCTGTTGATGATTTTGAAAGACAAAGAAATGATGTCATATTTGATGTACAAGGTAATCGTAATCCATATATTGATCATCCTGAATATGTTCATTTAATTTGGGAAAATAAAACAATTTCAGATTTAGAAAAGACTGAAGAAACGGAAGATATTGATCCAAATACTCAAGATACATCATTATTTGCAATGATAGAAAAGAAATACATCGTATAATGAAAGAAATATCTTATCGATTAGTCAAAGGTGACTATGTGATAGCGGACCCTGGGTTTATTATTCTTAAAAATAGGGAAGGTACTAAATTTATCACCAAGCTATGGAAAAAATTTTATCAAAATCCTCAAACATTCCAATGCATAAAGATCAATAGAATTAAGATATATATAACACCAACTTTTGATGAGGATAGCATCGTAGATGGTGTTGCTACTGATACAGGAGCGATTGTTGTTATTCATTCGAAATATTTAAATAACCACAAAATATTTAAAGAAAATGTCAAAGATAAATTTACAAAAATAGTAACATTTGATAAAGATACAGATATGATTGTAAATAACCATAAAATCATATTTAAATAAACTAAGTTTATAATAAAATAAAAATATAAAACTAAATTAGAAATTAGGTAGTTTAATGAAGTACATTTTTAAAATCATCAAGCCATTTTGGAGAAGACTAACGATAAGTTTGTCTTTTAAATCAGTTGCTGCAGTCACTGATTTATTATTGCCATACATTATTGCTTATATGCTTGATGAACAAATCCCAGAACTTCAAGCGAGTACGAATACATCACTGTGGCCACTCATATTGTTAGGCATACTGATGATTACGATTGCTTTTTCTGGTTGGATGTTTAATGTGATTGCAAATAGAAATGCTGAATGGATAGCAGCTTACGCAGTCAAAGAATTAAGACATGATTTATTTGAGAAAATAAATACATTGTCAGCGAATCAAGTGGATCAATTAACAAGACCATCTTTGATTTCTAGAATGACTACTGATACATATAACATGTATCAAGCAACTGGTGCGATGCAACGATTAGGTATTAGAGCACCTGTCTTATTGCTTGGTGGGATTGCGATGTCATTATTGATAGATCCTATATTGACACTTGTTATGGTCTCATTATTACCACTCATTTTAGTAATTGTTTATTTTACTTCTAGAGTAGGTGTGCCACTTTATAAAAAGACTCAAAAATCTATGGATAAACTTATTCGTACATTAAGAGAATATGTAACAGGTATGCGCGTTGTGCGTGCATTGTCTATGAATGCATATGAAATTGATAGATTTGATCAAAACAATAATGAAACAATTGAAAGAGAATTAAAAGCTTCTATTACTATGGCTAGAATAAATCCTTTAATGCGTGTTGTTATGAATATAGGACTTGTTATAGTTTTAGTTTTTGGTGCATTTAGAGTTGACATTGGTTTAACTGCTCGTGGAGAAATTCTAGCATTTGTTACATATTTTACAATTATTCTTAATGCTATGATGAGTATTACAAGAGTTTTCGTTTTATCATCAAGAGCTAGTGCATCAGGTGAACGTATATATGAAGTACTTGATTTACCGGTTGCTATGCAGGATGGACCGAAATCAATTAAGATTAATCAAAAGAAACCACATATAGAATTTGATCATGTTTCTTTTTCATATTTACAAAAAGAAAAGAACTTAAGCGATATTAATTTTAAATTATATAAAGGTCAAACACTAGGTATCATTGGTGCTACAGGATCTGGTAAAACAACACTCATTAATTTATTGATGAGATTTTATGATGTTGATCAAGGCTCAATTAAACTTTTTGGTACTGATTTAAGAGAACTTAAACAAAATGAATTAAGAGAAACGATAGGTGTTGTTTTTCAAAATGATATTATTTTTGCAGATACGATTTATGGTAATATCCAATTTAATCGAAGTCGTATCACAGATGAAGATATTGATTTAGCAACCGAAGTTGCACAAGCAAATTTTATTTATGACAAAGAAAATCAAAATCAGTATCAAATGTCACAAAAAGGAATGAATTTATCTGGTGGACAAAAACAACGTGTTTTAATTGCGAGAGCAATTGCAGGGAAACCGGATTTAATTATATTAGATGATGCATCAAGTGCGCTTGATTATCGAACTGATATGAAACTTAGAAAATCACTTAATGATAAACATAAAGAAGCATCTAAGATTATTATTGCGCAACGCATTAGTAGTATTAAAGATGCAGATCTTATTTTACTTATTGATGAAGGTAAGATACTTGCACAAGGAACACATGAAGAATTACTTAAAACATCTAAAATGTATGAAAAAATCGCTTCTTATCAATTAGGAGGTGAAACATTATGATGTATGCAGGTAAAAAAGGACGCGGGAGAAACGATGGTTCTGATAAAGCAACAAATGTAAAATTTGTTATTCTTAGATTATGGCGATATTTAACTTATTATAAATCTAAATTAATCTTAGCATTGTTTTTAACGGTACTCGCGAATGTTTTATCACTTGTTGGACCTTATTTAACGGGTGAAGCAATTGATGCAATGGACGGTAGTGTAGATTTTGAACGTGTGTATTTATATGCAGGACTTATGGTTGTATTTTATTTACTTTACGCTATATTTAATTATTTATTACGTGTGTCTATGGTACGTATTGCACAAAGTGTTGTTTATAAAATGAGAAAAGACTTATTTGAGAAATTAAATAAAGTAGAAGTTTCATACTTTGATACAAAACAAACTGGTGATATTATTAGCCGAATGAGTTATGATATTGATAGTATTAATACATCGCTTGCGACTGATGCAATTAGTATTTTAACAAGTTTTATCACATTAATTATTTCGTTTGTGATGATGCTTATTATGTCTCCAATACTTGTATTAGTATTTGCATTAACTATTCCGTTATCAGTAACAATTACAAGAGTTCTATCAAGAATTGTTAAAAAAAGATATCGTGTAAGAAATCAAAAACTTGGTGAAATTAATGGTTTTGCTGAAGAAATGATTACTGGACAAAGAACCATTCAGTCATATGTTCAAGAACAAACAGTGCTTGAAAAATTTGACAAATTAAACGAAGAAACTGCAGAAGCCACTTACAAAGCAGGCTATTTTGGTACTATTGTTGGACCATCTATAAATTTTGTTTCTAATTTATCAGTAGCGCTCGTGGGTGTTTTTGGTGGTATCTTGTATTATAAAAATTTAATTACAATTGGTAAACTTACAAGCTTCACGCTTTATTCAAGAAGATTTTACGGACCAATTAATCAATTATCATCTGTCTTTGCAGATATTCAATCTGCCCTAGCAGCTGCTGAAAGAGTTTTTGGTGTATTAGATGCAAAAGAAGAAGATGTTGATGATCTTGATGTTATAGAAAATCTTGAAATTAAAGGTGATGTAGAAGTTAAACATCTAGATTTTAGTTATGTAGAAAATCAACCGATTTTAAAAGATGTGAGTTTCCATGCACCTAAAGGACAAGTCATTGCGATTGTTGGTCAAACTGGCGCAGGAAAAACAACACTAGTTAATTTATTGATGAGATTTTATGAATCAAAAAGAGCATCGATTTTTATTGATGGTATGGATATTTATAAAATTCCTAGAGCTGATTTAAGAAAAGCATTCTCTATGGTCTTACAAGACACATGGGTTTTCCATGGTACGATACATGAAAATATTGCTTACGGTAACGGTGATGTGAGTCGATTAGAAGTTGAAGAAGCGGCTAAAAAAGCGCATATTCATCAATTTATTATCCATCTACCACAAGGCTATGATACATTACTAACAGATGAAGGATTAAATATTTCTAAAGGACAAAAACAATTACTTGTGATTGCAAGAGCTATGTTATCTGAAACGAAGATGCTTATATTGGATGAAGCAACCTCAAATGTTGATACACATACAGAAGTGCAAATTCAATCTGCAATGTTAAAATTAATGCAAAATAAAACATCATTCGTTATTGCTCATCGCTTATCAACTATACAAAATGCACAACTTATATTAGTTGTTGAAGAAGGAAATATCGTAGAGCAAGGCACACACGACTCATTATTAGAACAAAAAGGTGTTTACTATGAATTGTATCGTTCTCAATTCGCTTAGAGGTTTTATTAAATAATGTTATGCGATTGTTTTTCAAAATGGTTATGTGTATAATATATTTAAGCAAGAAATGCTCGATTATTAAAGATTGGAGAACAAAGAAATGAAAGGCGTAGTTAAATGGTTTGATGCTGATAAAGGTTATGGATTTATTTCATCTGAAGACAATAAAGATATTTTTGTACATTTTAGTGCAATTCAGAGCGAAGGTTATAAATCACTAGCTGAAGGCGATAAAGTAGAATTTGAAGTTAAAGACGGTGAACGTGGCCCTCAAGCTACTAACGTTGTAAAACTATAAATTTGAAGACTCAAAGGGAACTCAATTTGGGTTCCCTTTGTATTTTTAATATAATCGTTAATTACCATTGAGAATGATAGCGTTTTTATGATATAATTTAAGAAAGATAGGAGTAGTGATATATATGGAGAAAGATCTTTTAGAGATTCAAGTTAAGCACTTAGATAATGTGCTTAAAGAAAGTGATCCAAATAGATTTGAATTACTTGAAAAAGAATTTGCTTTAGCATACACTTGTGATGCTGTAGGTATGTGTGATAAAAAAATCACACTCGAAGATGTAAAACGTATTAACAAAACAAAAGTTTTACCAGATTTTAGTGAAAGAGAACAAAAAGAAATTCTTAATCATTTAAATGCATTTGAATATGTAAAACAAGAGGTTCATGATAATAAACCTTTTACAGAGGAATTTGTTAAGGACATCCATGAAAAATTGGTTGCTGATATATTCCCAGGTGGCGTGTATAGAAATGTAAACATCAGTATATTTGGTGCAGCACATCAACCGCCCGATCATGTGAAAGTTTATGCACGCATGGCCCGTTTTTTTAATACTTTAGAACAATTTGAAGGTTCAGAAGTAGAACTTGCTACATATGCTCATGCGAGTATTGCTAAAATCCATCCTTTTGTCGATGCAAATGGTAGATTAGCAAAACTTGTTTTAAATTATTTTCTCATTAAATTTGGCTATCTTCCTATTTCGATTCCACTGGTTCAAATGGACGAATACATAAAATATTTAGAGGTTTTTAAAGTAGAAAAAGACTTACAACCGCTTACAAAATTTTTCAAATCATTACTTATTAAAAGATATGATGCTGTACTTAACGCATTAGACATATAAAGAGTGTTTTTACACTCTTTTTTTTTGATTTTTGTTATTTTATTTTTGGTCAAAAAAATGATATAATGATACATGGTGATAATATGGAAAAAACCCCAGGTAATGTATACCAATTAACTGTATTAAGAAAAACAGATATTGGATACATATTAACCGATCAGGAACAAGAATTTTTTCTTCACAATAATGAAAGTTTTAGTAAAACAATTTGCGTCGATGATACCGTAGATGCGTTTTTGTATTATGACAATCAAGGACGTATAGCGGCGACACTTTCAACACCAAATTTAGTTCTTGGATTACCTGCTAGACTTAAGGTTGTTTCAATTAACACAAACTTAGGTGTGTTTATGGATATGGGGATATCAAAAGACATATTATTTTCAAAAGATGATTTGCCGTTGAATCAAGCTGAATGGCCGCATGTCGGTGATATCATCTTTGTAAAAATGATTCATAAAAATAGATTAACTGCTAAAGTGGTTAATAAAATAGATATTCACTCTGATCAAGAAGTTCCATTAAAAACTGAAGTATCAGGCATTATCCATAATATTGGACATGCTGGTCTAAATATTTTAACTGATGATAATGTATGGATTTTTGTACATCGTTCAATGTTTAAAGAAGCGGTATGGATTGGGAAACGTGTTGATGTGGTAGTGACTAATCAAAGTGAAAAAGGTTATTCCGGTTCTATGATAAAACAAAAAGAATCGAAAATGGTTGATGATGAGATATTGTTCTACAATATTTAATTAAACATGAATCAATTGATTTAGATGCAAGCAGTTCACCAGAAGACATTAAAGAAGTCTTTGATATGAGCAAAAAAGCATTTAAAAGATCAATTGGTATATTATATAAACAACGACGTATTATATTTGAAGAAGGAAAAACAAAATTAGTGATTAAAAAATAATTAGTTAGATGTGAAAAGTAGGTGACTCAAATTGAACGAAAAAGATCCATTTTCAGAATATGACAACTTTTGGGATGATCTCGATCAAATTGAAAGCGAAGTCAAAGAAAAAGAAGAGAAGGTTTATCGTTTTCATGAGCAGTCAGAAACATATCAAAAAAGACAAAATATAAGTAGAAAAGATATTGGTAAAATATTATCAAGCATTATGTTTGTACTAATTATTTTAAATATATTTACTGATGTATTTGCTTTTCTAGGTATTCCATCTTTTTTATTTATTATAGTTATTGGTATAATCATTAGCGCAGTGAAAGGTGATAAACGTGGGTAAACAAAATAAACTAGTACAAAGTATTACTTCAAGAGAAGAAAACTATGCACAATGGTATACTGATTTGTGCTTAAAAGCTGAATTGATGGATTATAGTGATGCAAAAGGTTTTATTATCTATCGTCCATACGGTTATGCGATATGGGAAAATATTCAGTCATATCTAGATTTTAAATTTAAAGAAACAAATCATGAAAATGTGTATATGCCTTTAGTGATACCAGAATCTTTATTTCAAAAAGAAAAAGATCATGTTGAAGGATTTGCACCAGAGACAGCAATGATAACAACAACAGGTGTTGAAGAACTTAATGAAAGACTTATTGTAAGACCAACATCAGAAACATTGTTTTGCACACATTTTTCTAAAATAGTCAATTCATATAGAGATTTACCTAAATTATATAATCAATGGTGCAGTGTTGTAAGATGGGAAAAAACAACACGTCCTTTTTTACGCGGTAAAGAATTTTTATGGCAAGAAGGGCACACTGTTCATGCAAATGAAAAAGAAGCTCAAAATGAAGCATTAAATATGCTAGAAATATATCGTAAATTAGGAGAAAATCTCTTAGCAATACCATTTATCACAGGAAAGAAAACTGAAAAAGAAAAATTTGCTGGCGCATTAGATACTTATACAATTGAAGCTTTGATGCCTGATGGACAAGCACTTCAATCAGGAACAACTCATTATTTTGGACAAGAATTTGCAAAAGCTTTTGACATTAAATTTCAAAATGAAGAAAATAAACCAGAGTTTGTTTATCAAACATCATGGGGTGTGTCAACAAGATTGATAGGCGCAATAATTATGGTTCATGGTGATGATGAAGGTTTAGTTTTACCACCATATGTCGCTCCAAAACAAATCGTGATTGTACCTATACAAGATAAAAAACAAGAAGTTATTGATGCGACTCAACAAGTATATCAATCATTAAAAACACTAGGATTACGTGTATTTATTGATGATTCAAAAAAATCTCCTGGTTGGAAGTTTAGTGAACACGAAATGAAAGGTGTACCACTTAGAATTGAAGTTGGACCTAGAGATTTAGAAAATGGTGTTATCACAATAGCGACTAGATACAATCGAGAAAAAATCCAAGTCAAAATAGAAGAAGTTTCAAAAATGATTCCAAATCTATTAAAAGAAATACATGAAAAAATGCTTAAAAAAGCAAATGATTATGTAAGTAGTCATACATATGTTGCTAAAACATATGATGAGTTTAAATCATATTTAAAACAAGGCGGCTATATTCAAATGAGTGTTGCTGGAGAAGAAGCTGAATTAAAAATAAAAGAAGATACTGGAGCAACTGCACGTATTGTGCCATTTGATCAAACATTATTAACTGACATTTGTCCAGTGACTGGTAAAAAAGCAACTCAAACCATTTGGTTTGCGAGAGCTTATTAATTAAAGAAGAGGTGGTTTTATGGCAGGTTCTATTATTAAAGAAACGGTGTTATTAGATAAAAAAGCCCGTGAAAAGATTTCTGAATTAGAAAAAGAAAAACTTGATCTTGATAGTTTAGTGAAAAAAGAAACTAAAGGTATAAAAGATAAGTATAAAAAAGATAATGAAGAAAAAATAGCACAAGCAAAAATAGATTTTGAAAATGAAATCAAAGAACGAAAAGAAAAAGAAATCAATTACTTTGAAAAACATTTGAAAAATATGGAAGAACAATACAAAAATCATAAAGAAGAATGAATAGAAGAAATCTTTAAAGCATGTATTGAATCTTAAAGGAGTTTTTATATGGGGTCAAAAGCGAATAATGCGATTGTAACCAAAGCAAAATCTATGTTTGGTAAATTTCTTAAACCAGAAGATTATATGCAAATGGTTAAAATCCAATCAATTCCAGAACTAGTTAAATATCTTCAAAGACAGCCTCAATACGAAACTGTCTTAAAAGATGTACAACCTAATACTATTCATCGTGGACATTTAGAATCTTTAATTAGAAAAAACAGGGTAGAACAAATTGTAAGACTCGTAAAAATGGTTCATTCAAGTGATAAGGATTTTTATATGCTTGATGTAATTCAACAAGAAAATCAAGTATTATTATTTATTATTAGAATGATTATTAATCAAGATGTCTCGGACATAAGAGGGACAGTACCGTTTTTCTACAGTATTCCCACAACACTTGACTTTTCTAAATTGCTAAATGTAAAAACTTTAGAAGATCTAATGAAGGCTGTAGAAAATACACCGTATGAAAAAATATTAAAACCATTTTATACATCTGATGTTGAACAAATTAGATATATTGATATCGAACATGCATTAGAAGTATATTATTATGACTTAGTTTTTAAAACAATTAATAAATATTATTCTGGTAAGTTGCAAAAAATTTGACCAAACTTGCACAATTAAAAATAGATTTAATGAATATCACTAAAATCTATCGTTTGAAAAAATTTTACCATGCAGATCCAATTACAATTCGTAATGTATTAGTTGACGAATATTCTAAAATGAGTGAAAAGAAACTTGATGAATTAGCACTTATTGAAGATCCAGATAAACTTATAGATTTTATTGATAAACAACATCATTTCAATGTTGCAGATGAAGATGATTATGTTTATATAGAATATTACACAGGGAAATTAAGACATGAAGTTGCAAGAAGACTTATGTATTTCTCTACAAACGTTCCAGAAATTTACGCAGCATTCATTTTTCTATCAGAGTTTGAAGTTGAAAACCTTATTAATATTATTGAAGGTATTCGATATCAAGTCGATGAAGAAGAGATGAAACAAATGCTGATTTATTAGAGGTGAAACTTCATGAGTATAGCTAAAATTAAATTAATTAATATCACGGGAAATGTTCCGGATCTAGATAATGTCTTAACTAGATTTGCGGATATTACAGATTTCCATCCAGTACTTGCAAGTGAAATTGTTGAAAAAGTACAAGGGTCTACATCATTTGTTGCTGAGAATCCATCTGCAAAACTTTTAGAAGATTTAAGAGATATGGAGTCTAAGTACGAATTATTTTTACCAAATGTAGAACTACATGATCAAAACTATTCATTTAAAGAAATGTATGCAAGACTAAGTGAATTTAAAACTAGACTTGGAAATGAACAAGCAAGAATCAAAAAAATAGAAGATCATATTCAAAAGTATTCTGATGCACTGATTCAAGTGCAAAATATACAAAGTCTTGATATTCCATTAGAAGATTTATTTGCATGTGAGTTTATTAAGTTAAGATTTGGGCGACTGCCTAATGATAGTGTTGAAAAACTTAAATTCTTTAGATCAAAACCATTTGTATTTAAATCATTTAATCATGATCAAAACAACTCTTGGTGTATGTATTACACGACTAATGAATTTAAAAGAGAAGTAGATAATGTGTTTTCATCACTTTTCTTTGAAAGAATATATATTCCAGATTTTGTTCATGGTATTCCTAAAGAAGCAATTAAAGCATTACAGTTTGAAATTGAGCAAGATCATCAAATGATTCATCACTACAAAGAAGATATGGATGAAATCGTTAAAGGATGTCAAGAAGAATTAACGACGATTAAAGGTGAACTATTATTTTTAAATCGTATTTATGAATCTAAAAAATATGTTGTCGGTATTGGTGATAAATTTACAATCACTGGATTTATTGAAGAAAGTAGAGTTGATCAAATTCAAGTGTTATTTGAAGAATTTGAGGGACTTGAAATTTCAATTGAAGATGCAGAAAGTGATCATCGCATTAAACCACCGACAAAATTAAATAATGATTGGTTTAGTAAACCGTTTGGTATGTTTGTCAATATGTATGGTGTTCCATCATATAAAGATATTGACCCAACACCATTTGTTGCTATTACATACTCATTACTATTTGGGATTATGTTTGGTGATGTTGGACAAGGGCTAGTCCTTGCACTCATCGGTGGTTTATTATGGCACTTTAAGAAAATGAAATTAGGTGCTGTTGGTCTAAGAATTGGACTTTCATCAGCATTCTTTGGACTTATCTATGGATCGGTGTTTGGTAATGAAGAGATTTTAGAAGAGCTATATCATCATCTAGGTATTCATTTCTTACCACTACATGTCATGGATTCAGAATTTACCATGACCTTGTTGATTGCAGCTATTGGTATTGGTTCACTACTTATCTTAGTTTCAATGATATTTAATATGGTGGTTTCCTTTAAGAAAAAAGATCTGGCCGAATTATTATTTTCACCAAATGGGGTTTCGGGATTCTTACTTTATGGATTCATTTTACTTGGTGTAGTTTTACAAATGGGTCTTGGTATACAAAATGTATTTAATCCGATTACGATTGCATTATTTATTGCCATACCTTTGATTCTCATATTCTTAAAAGAACCATTACATCGTTTAATGCATAAAAAGAAAATGTTTGAATCAGGATTTGGAGGATTTTTTGTTGAAGGATTCTTTGAATTATTTGAAATTGTTTTATCATATATAACGAATACAGTATCATTCTTAAGAGTTGGTGGATTTATTTTGTCACATGCTGGGATGATGTTAGTTGTTAACACTTTGATGGAAAATTCAGGGCAAGTTGGCAGTATTATTATATTAATTTTTGGTAATATTTTCGTAATGGTACTTGAAGGACTTATTGTAGGTATTCAAGTGCTAAGATTAGAGTTTTATGAGATGTTTTCTCGCTATTATGAAGGCAATGGTACGCCTTTTAAAGCGATTAATGAATAATTTAAATATACGTATGGAGGAACAAAATTATGTTTTTAACATTTTATGATTTTATTTTACCGTTAATTTTATTAACAATCGTTTTTCTACCACTTATCAAAGTGTTCAAAGGGAAAGCGACAGCTGTACAAGCTAAAAAAAGATTTGTAACACATGTATCTGGATTCTTTAGTGTCGTTGCTTTTGTATTATTATTACAATTAGTATTTAAACCAACAGTATTCGGTTTTGAAAGTGATAATACAATTACAGGTACAATTGCACAAGGGTTAGGATTTATTGCAGCAGCATTATCTACAGGTCTTTCTGCTCTTGGCGCAGGGATTGCCGTTGCAGCAGCTGCACCAGCAGCAATTGGTTCATTTTCAGAAGATGAAAAGAACTTTGGTAAATCAATGATCTTCGTTGCCTTAGGTGAAGGTGTTGCGATTTATGGTATCTTAATTTCTATTCTTATTATTAACGCTTTATAAGAAGGTAGACAAATGAAATTTTTCTTGATTAGTGATAATGTGGATACGCAAGTTGGTATGCGACTTGTTGGCATAGATAGTGTTATCGTTCATGAACGACAACCGTTTTTGCGTGTCCTAGAAGAAAAATTGCATGATGACACGATTGGGATTATATTATTAACAACAAAATGCGTAGAACTAGCACCTAAAGTTATTTCTGAACTTAAGTTAACGCATAAGAAATTGATTGTTGAAATACCAGATCGTCATGGTGATAGTAACATCGGTGAAGCTATTGATAGATATGTCAGTGAAGCCATCGGTGTCAAATTGTGAGGTAGTTTATGGCATATTATAATGATGATGAACTTTATAGATATTTTGAAAAATCAATTGGTGAACAAGCTGAACAAAGGCTTAAAACACTAAGAAAAGAAATTGATTATGCATATTCAAAAGTTATGAAGCGCGTCAAAGAAGATTTAATCTTGGAAAAGAATTTAGAATTAAATAAAGGATTAGCAGAAATTCGCACGACTTACCAAAATGAGATTAATCAAATTGGTGTAGGTTATGATGAACAGCTTATTAAAAAACGTCTTGAAATGAGTCAAGCTATTTTTAGTGATGTCGTTAAAAAGATTAAAGCATTCATTAAAACAAAAAACTATGATAAGTTTGTTAAAGAACGTATTGAAGATGTTTTAAAATCTGTTGATAAAACAACGTTTATTTTTAAAGTTTCACCTCAAGATAAAAAAGTAAAAGAAATCATTGAATCATTAAATCTTAAATCAAAAATTGAAGAAGATGCATCGATTATATATGGTGGATTTATTTTATTTTTACCTGATCAAAGTTTAGAAATTAATGAGACAATCGATCAACGATTAGAAGAACAAAAAAATTGGTTTTATAAACATTCAAAACTGTTTATAAGAGAGTAGGAGGATTTGTATGGAAAAAAACACCATATACAGTATTAACGGACCTGTTGTTACTGTGAAAGAAGCAACTGATTTCCATATGCTCGAAATGGTTTATGTTGGAGAAGATAAACTTCTAGGTGAAGTTATATCTATTTCAAGAAAAAAAACAACTATTCAAGTTTATGAATCAACAACTGGTTTAAAAATAGGCGAACCTGTATATCCAACCGGTGAACAAATCTCTGTTATTTTAGGACCTGGCATATTAACCAATATTTTTGATGGTATTGAAAGACCGTTAAAAGATATTGCGGATAAAGAAGGTATTTTTATTCCTGCCGGAAGTGACGTTGAATCACTTGATACGACTAAAAAATGGGACGTTACGATAAAAGTTAAGATGGATCAATATGTGAAATCTGGACAAATATATGCAACTATTCCTGAAACATCAATGATTGAACATCGCTTATTAATTCCTAATGGTATATCTGGACAAGTTGTTCATGTTGAAAAAAACGGTTTATTTAAAATAGAAGATACTGTTGTAAAAATAAAAGATGATCAAGGTGAAATACATCAATTAAAACTTTATCAAAAGTGGCCAATTAAAACACCTAGACCTATTTCATATCGTCTTCCAATATCTATACCACTTGTAAGTGGACAACGTGTTATTGACACATTATTTCCAATTGCTAAAGGTGGAACAGCTGCTGTACCAGGTGGTTTTGGTACTGGTAAAACAATGATGCAACACCAATTTGCAAAATGGTGTGATGCAGATATTATTGTTTATGTTGGTTGTGGAGAACGTGGTAATGAAATGACTCAAGTTCTAGAAGAATTTAGTGAACTAATTGATCCTAGAACTAATAAACCTTTACTTGAAAGAACAGTGTTAATTGCAAACACATCTAATATGCCAGTTGCTGCAAGAGAAGCTAGTATTTATACAGGTGTAGCAATTGCTGAATACTATCGAGATATGGGATATCATGTTGCAGTGATGGCTGATTCAACATCACGTTGGGCAGAAGCACTAAGAGAAATTAGTGGTCGTTTAGAAGAAATGCCTGCTGAAGAAGGATTCCCAGCTTACTTACCAAGTAGAATTTCACAATTCTATGAACGTGCAGGATATGTTAAAACGCTTAATGATGAAGATGGCTCAGTTTCAATTATCGGTGCTGTTTCACCACAAGGTGCGAGACTTTTCTGAACCAGTGACACAAAACACAAAACGTTTTGTTAGAAGTTTTTGGGCACTAGATAAAGAACTTGCATATGCAAGACACTATGCTGCAATAAACTGGAATCAATCATATTCTGATTATGTTGGTGATTTAACAAAATGGTATGATCAAAACTTAGGACCGAGATTTTTAGTTGATCGTAAGGAACTTATTGCATTACTTGCAGAAGAAACAAAACTATTAGAAATTGTAAAACTTATTGGTAGTGATGTTTTACCTGATGATCAAAAATTAATTATACAAATTGGTAAAACTATTCGTGAAGGATTCTTGCAACAAAATGCATTTCATCCCGAAGATACATATGTTCCAATGAAGAAACAGTTAAGAATGATGGATGTGATGTTATATCTATATCAAAAATCTAAAGAACTTATTGAAAATGGTAGAGATATTGATTCCCTACTTAATACAGGCATATTTGAAAAAGTTATTAAAATTAAATATGATGTAAAAAATAACGAATTAGAAAAAATCGATAAATATATCGAAGAAATAGATAGAATTACACATCGTTTAAGATAAGGAGTAACGTATGAAACTTCAATATATAGGCCTTGAAGAAATCAATGGACCACTCGTCTTTTTAGATGGGGTTAAAAATGTTGGTTTTGAAGAAATGGTCGAAATAAAACTTAATAATGGTGCATCTCGTTACGGTCGTATCGTACAAATGGAAGGTGAAAAAGTTGCTGTTCAAGTATTTGAAGGTACACAAAACATTTCCCTTAAAAATACGAAATCAATTTTCACAGGACATCCTGTTGAAATGGCTTTATCTAAAGAAATACTAGGACGTACATTTAATGGTTCTGGAAATCCAATTGATGGGTTAGGTTCAGTATTTGTTGATGAATTACGTAACATTAACGGCTCACCTTTAAATCCAGTATCAAGAGTTTATCCAAGAGATTATATATTAACAGGTATTTCAAGTATTGATGCATTAACAACATTGATTCGTGGACAAAAATTACCTATATTCTCAGGTTCTGGTATGCCACATAATGAGCTTGCAGCTCAAATCGTAAAACAAGCAGAGATTGCTGATAAACAAGGTGATAATTTCTGTGTTGTATTTGCTGCGATGGGTGTTAAAAATGATGTTGCTGATTATTTCAAACGCCAATTTCAAGAAGCTGGCGTAATGCATAAAGTTGTGATGTTTTTAAATTTATCTAACGAACCGATTATCGAACGTATATTAACACCAAGATTTGCTTTAACTGCTGCTGAATATTTAGCGTTTAATCACGATATGCACGTTTTAACTATCTTAACGGATATGACTTCATATTGTGAAGCACTACGTGAATTTAGTAGTAGTAAAGGTGAAATTCCAGGACGTAAAGGTTTCCCAGGTTACTTATATTCTGATTTAGCGTCTTTATATGAAAGAGCAGGTATTGTTAATTCTGCCAAAGGCTCTGTGACACAAATTCCTATTCTTACAATGCCTAATGATGATATTACACATCCAGTACCAGATTTAACTGGTTATATTACTGAAGGTCAAATTGTATTAAGTAGAGATTTAAGACAAGCAGGTGTCTATCCACCAGTTGGTGTTCTACCTTCACTTTCTAGACTTATGAAAGATGGTATTGGTGAAGGCTATACTAGAGATGATCATAAAGATATTAGTAATCAATTATTTGCATCTTATGCACAAGTACAAGATGCTAGAAGTCTTGCATCAGTTATTGGTGAAGATGAATTATCTGCAGTAGATAAACAATATATTGCATTTGGTCGATTATTTGAAGAACACTTTTTAAATCAAGGTGAAACAAAGCGTTCAATTATTGATACACTTGATTTAGGTTGGTCACTGTTATCTGTATTACCAAAAGAAGAATTGAATCGTGTTGATGATAAAATTGTTAAGCAACATTACAATCATGATGAAGCGCTTAAGAGATTTCATATTGTTAACAGACCAACCATACGCGAGATTAAAGGGGATGAAGTATAGTGTCTAAACAGGTCTTTCCAACGAAAGGTAACTTGATGGCAATTACAAAATCCAATGAACTCGCTCAAAAAGGATTTGAACTGATGGATCGAAAAAGAAATATATTAATCCGAGAAATGATGGGACTTATTGATGATGTTCATTTATTAAGAGATGAATTATCAAAAACATATGAACAAGCTTATCGCGCACTTCAAGAAGCAAATATCACATTAGGTATTGTGACTGATATTGCGAAATCAATTCCTATTGATGATGAAATTGAAATAAGATATCGTTCTGTGATGGGTGTCACAATCCCTAAAGTAACACATCACCCTTCACCAGTTAAAATTAGATATGGTTTAAGTGCAACAAATACTAAATTTGACTATGCTTATCGTTCATTTCAACGCGTTAGAGAAATAACAGTTAAACTTGCAGAAATTGATAATGCAACTTATCGACTTGCAAATGCTATTCGTAAAGCTCAAAAAAGAGCTAACGCATTAGAAAATATAGTTATTCCTCAATTTAAAGCAAATATTAAATTTATTACTGATGCATTAGAAGAAAAAGAACGTGAAGCATTTACGAGACAAAAAGTGATAAAACAAAGAAAAGAATCATAATATATTAAAATATATGCATATAAAAAGGACTTCGATTTAATCGGAGTCCTTTTTCTTATGTTTAATTTTCTTTTCTGGTACTGGATCATATTTAGGCTTAAATAAAGGATTGCAGGTTAGAATCCTTTTTGTTGTTAAATAGCTCGCTTTAACGAAATTAAAACGTTCATAAGCAGTAACAGCATAATGACTACATGTAGGTTTATGTCTGCATTTATGATTGCTATGTGGAGATATTTCTTTTTGATACCATTTAATAGCTTTTATAGGTAATTTATTCATAGTCTCACCACCTATTATTATACCATATGAAAAAGAACATGTTAAAATTCACAATTTTTTTCTTTTAGAATAACAAAGCATAAAAAAAAGTGCTATAATAAAAGTATAATAATGAAAACGATTACAGGAGGTTATGGATGAAGGCATATGAAACAAAAGCAATTCGCAATGTTGCCATACTAGGACATCAGGGATCGGGCAAAACGAGTATGACTGAATCATTGCTTTTTATTTCTCAGGCAATTTCAGCAAAAGGAGAAATAGAGAAGAAGAACACAGTCTCAGATTTTATGATTGAAGAACAAAATAAACTCTCAAGTTTATCATTAAGTGTATTACCAGTTGAGTGGCATGACTATAAACTAAACTTTCTAGATGTACCTGGAAGTGATGAATTTGTAGGAGATCTTAATCAAGCACTCGATGTTGTTAAAGGTGCTATTCTAATGATCGATGCTTCAAAAGGGGTAGAAGTTGGTACACAAAGAGTTTGGAAAGAAATTAGAAAAAGACATATTCCAGCTGTTTTATTTGTTAATAAGATGGATAAAGAAAATGTTAAATTTGAAAAATTATTAGAAGAAATAAGACAAAAATTAGGGAAAAAAGCTGTGCCATTTTGTTGGCCAATTGGACATGAAGAAGCATTTGAAGGTTTTGTCAATGTTGTCGACATGAATGCACGTATATATGATGGTAATAAATGTAGAGATGATGAAATTTGGGAAGAGAAAAAACCTAAATTAGAAGAATTGCATACATTAATTGTTGAAAGTGTAGCGAAACTTCTGAAGCATTACTAGACTTATATTTATCAGGCGAAGAAATACCAAAAGAAACGATTCATGCATCACTTAGACATGGGATATTAGATGGCGAACTAACACCTGTGATCGTTGGTAGTGCAATAAAGAATATAGGTGTTGAAACATTATTAAATATGTTGATTGAATATTTACCTGCACCTGATGAATTAAATCCATTAGATGCTATCAACTTACTTGATGATACACCAATCAAAAGAGAAACACATGATGATGAACCATTTTCAGCATATGTGTTTAAAACAATTGTAGATCCATTTTTAGGGACAGTTAATTTTCTAAAAATTAACTCAGGAACATTAAAAGCAGCACAAGAAGTTTACGTTAATAGTTTGGGAGAAACTAGAAAACTAATGAATTTATTTGTTCTTCGTGGGAAAGAACAAATATCTGAGGAATTGTTTCATGCGGGAGACATTGTAGCAATTGCTAAAACTGATGGTATAGAAACAGGACAAACATTATCTGATGTTAAACATCCAATTTCTTATCCTAAAGTTGATCCACCTACACCTGTTATTTATATTGCAGTACATCCAAAAAATAAAAATGATGAAGATAAGATCTCAATGGCACTTCATCGTATAAATGTAGAAGATCCAACGTTCAAAATTGTAAGAAATAAAGAAACTGCACAATTATTACTCGGTGGACAAGGTTTAACACATCTTCATTATGTATTAGATCGTATGAAGACAATGTTTAAAGTTGATGTGGACATTCAAGATCAAAAAATTGTTTATAGAGAAACAATTAAACGAAAAGTTGAAGCTGAAGGGAAACATAAAAAACAATCTGGTGGTGCTGGACAATTTGGTCATGTATGGATTAGATTTGAACCACAAGTTGGAGAATTTGAATTTTCACAAGAAGTCTTTGGTGGTGCAGTACCTAGAAATTACTTCCCTGCTGTTGAAAAAGGACTTATTGATACATTTGAACACGGACCTCTTGCAGGATTCCCTGTAATCAATGTAAAAGCAACGCTTTTTGATGGATCTTATCATCCAGTTGATTCAAATGAAATATCATTTAAAATGGCTGCATCACTTGCTTTTAAAGAAGCAGTTAAGACAGCTGAACCTACAATATTAGAACCAATTGTTAAAATCGATGTAACAGTACAAGATCAATTTGTTGGTGATGTTATGGGTGATATGAATAAAAGACGTGGACGTGTTATTGGCATGCACCAAAACGAAGGATTTCAAGTGATTGAAGCAGAAGCACCAGAAGCTGAAATCATTAACTACGTGATTGATTTAAAAGCAATGACTCAAGGTAGTGGATCATTTGTACGTTCATTTTTAAGATATGATGAAGTACCATCATATTTAATTGACAAAATAGTAGAAGCGTATAAAAAGTAATGAATGATAAAGCCCACTATTATGAAATGAGTGGGCTTTTATGATTTGTGAGATTTGTGGTTTAAAAATCATTACTAAGATATCAATATATAATATCTTTAAAACGGAAAAACATCATATATGTGAAAAATGTTTACAAAAATATCCAATAGATGTGATACATCAAGTAATACCGTGTTCATATAGCACGATAGATTGGTTTAGTTTAATTCATGAACAAGATGTACTAAACGGTTTAGCATATATGTCATTTTTAAAACCTTTTTATCTCAATTTTTTAGAACAGCAAAGACATTCAATTTATTTGTATTTTGATGTGATCAGTGATAAACTGTTGAACATATTACAATCATTAGCGTTTGGCAAAATTTATTTAGTCACGCTCTATGATGAAATAAAAGAAAAGGAGCATACTTATGTTATTTGAAGTACTAGGAAAAAATGGTTTTGTACCTACACAAGCCATCAGGGATTATGCAGAGAAAAAATTAAGCAAAGTTGTTTCATTTTTTGGACCAGATGTTGTTAAAGAAGTGAGGGTGGTATGCAAAGTCTACAAAGACCACCATAAAGTTGAAGTGAATGTTTTATCTAATCGAACACATTTAAGAGCTGAAGTCATGGATTTTGATATGTATGCAGCCATTGATAAGGTAAATGATAAACTTATCGCACAAATGAGAAGACATAAAGATAAACTTAAGAGACACTTAGAAAAAGAAGGCATTAAACAAGTATATAGTAAAGAATTTGATGCTGAAGAACTAGAAAAAGATATATTAGCTGCACAACTTGTTAAAAACAAGAAAATTTCACTGATGCCGTTGTCTTCAGAAGAAGCAATTGCTGAAATGGAATTGTCAGGACATGACTTTTATGTTTATATTGATAGTAAAACTCAAAAAACAAATGTTGTGTATAGACGTGAAGACGGAGATTACGCAATCATAGAAACTACGAATATTTAAGGAAGCAAACGCTTCCTTTTTTATTTATGAAACAAGAATGAAAACAAACTTGCAATTTTCATAAAACGGAGTATAATAAGAAAGGTTATTGACAGAATAGAAGGAGATTTTACAAATGGATGTATACATATTTTTATTTTACTTAGCGATCACATTATTTTTCGGTTTTATTTTAGGAAAACTTGCGGAGCGTATTAAAATACCGGCAATCACTGGTTATATTTTAGCGGGTGTATTACTTGGACCAAGCGTTTTAAATGTTTTAGATGAAACAATTATTACAAATTTAGATGTTATAACAAATTTCGTATTAGGGATTATAGCATATCAAATAGGGACTGAATTATGGTTACCTAAAGTTAAAAAAAGTGGTAAATCAATTATTATCATTACAGCAGTTCAAGCTTTTCTTACTGCAGCATTAGTATTTGCCGGTATTTATTTTATTGACCCACAACATCGTTTATGGTTAGCATTAACACTTGCAGCGATTGCAACTGCAACAGCACCTGCACCAATTATGGTAATGGTAAAACGTATGAAAGCAAAAGGACCTGTTACAGATACAGTCATTCCAGTTGTTGGTATTGATGATATATTTGGTGTTATTGTATTCGGTTTATTTACAAGTATTGCAGCAGCAACCATCGGTGGTGGTAGCTTAACTGTTGAAACTGCTTTATTAGAACCACTACTTGAAGTATTTCTATCACTATTAGTTGGATCAATCTTTGGTCTAGCATTAGGTTTATTTTCTAAACTCTTTGTTGATAAAATCCATAAGATGGATCGATATATTTCATATTTAGTATTTTCATTATCTGCTGTATTAGTATCAGTATATATTGCACATCATGGTCTTCATTTTGGATTTATCGAAATTGAAAGCTTATCAATGATTTTAACACCAATGATGATTGGTATGGTGTTTACAAATATGGTTAAAAAAGAACCGTTTGAAATTCAAGGTGCAGCGCTTAGCAATTTCTCAGGACCA
The DNA here is from genome assembly GCA_018622495.1 of Mycoplasmatota bacterium. GTDB lineage: Bacteria > Bacillota_I > Bacilli_A > Acholeplasmatales > Acholeplasmataceae > WOFB19. Next base: position 1,356,346 of record CP076021.1, on the reverse strand, counting down.
TTAATTATAGTATTCTTTACTTTAGCAGGTGCACAACTTAGATTAGATGTTTTAATTAGTGCAGGATTTATTGCAATTTTATATATTGTATTTAGATCAATTGGTAAAGTTGGTGGTGCTTATGCTGGTGCAGTCATTGCTAAATCAGAAAAAGTTGTAAGAGATAATACTGGTTTATGTATTCTTCCTCAAGGTGGGGTAGAAATTGGGATGTTAGTTGCTGTTGGATCAATTTTTGCAGGACAAACATTAGCAGATGGTTCAAGTGTAGCATTATACATTAGAACAATTGTCTTAACTGGTATATTATTCTTTGAAATTGTTGGACCAATTATATTTAAATGGCGTATAGAAAAAATTGGTGAATCACACGATCACATTAAATTTGGTGATGTGACACATGGCGACATGATGGAAGCAGAATCACACTTCAAAGAAATGAATGAAGAATTAAACAAAGAAAAATAGACATAAAAAAAAGTAGACTGAGTTTTATTAACAGTCTACTTTTTTATTAATTAATATAAATTATTTAGAAGCTTCTGCAAAATTTGCAGATACTTGATCCCAATTTACAACACTAAAGAATGCTGATACATAATCAGGACGACGGTTTTGATAGTTTAGGTAATAAGCATGTTCCCAAACATCTAATGCTAAGATAGGTTTACCTTCAGCAAGTGGTGTATCTTGATTTGGTGTTGATGTTACTTTTAAACCGTTAGGTGTAACAATTAACCAAGCCCAACCACTACCAAAACGTGTTTTAGCTGCTGTAGCAAACAATTCTTTAAAAGCATCAAAAGAACCAAAGTCTTTTTCAATTTGTTTTGCTAATGCACCAGTAGGTGTTGCACCATTGTTTACTTTCAAGATTGTCCAAAATAATCTGTGGTTAAAGAATCCGCCACCATTGTTTCTAACAGCACCACGAATATCTTCAGGAACTAAAGTTAAATCTGCTAATAATGTTTCTAGTGGTTTATCCAATTCTGGATGAGCCTCTAGTGCAGCATTTAATTTGTTTGTATATCCTTGGTGATGTTTAGTATAATGTATTTCCATAGTTCTAGCATCAATAAATGGTTCTAATGCATCATATGCATAACCTAATTTTGGTAATTCGAATTTCATAAATTTAAATCCTCCTTTAAATATCTATTTACAATATCATATTACATCAAATGTAATGATTTTTCAAATAGTATGCACGCATTAATTAAATTTATTATAAATTAACTCATTATGTTAAATATGACTTAATTAACAATTCATCTATATCAATAAAAATTGTTTTATATACATGATAAAATACCTGATAACCAGGTTTGTGTGGTATTTTTTTGATATGCTTAATTTGAGTATAATCAACAGGAATACTAGAAGATAATCTTAATTTTGAATGATAAGCAGCAAGCATCGCAGCTTTTCTGATGATCTTTTCTGTTAGTGCAGATGATTTTACAATCAGGTGACTACCTGGAGCACCTTTGACATGAAACCAATAATCATTTTGTTGTGCTAAATCATGCGTGATATAACTGTTTTGCATACTATTTTTACCAATATAATAAGTTGCATCCTCATCAATGATTTCTAATACATGCGGTTTTTGTTTATGCTTTTGTTGCTTTTGCGTTTGTTTTTTTGAAGTGTAGCCATAAGGTATAAGTGATTGTTCAAAATCAGCTAAGTCAATAGCACTTGATAAATCTAAATAAGTTTGAAATTCTTCAAATAATTGAATGAGGTTCTCGTTTTCCTCAATTTGTTGTAAGATAGGATCTATGGATCTTTTTGCTTTATGGTATTTTTTATAAAGCTTTTGAGCATTTTCATTTAGAGTAAGGTGTTCATCAAGTTTAATTGTTTGATTGAAAACACTAATTTCATGAGACTTTTGGTTTAAGTTCATGCCTGACATATAAATAAGATCAGCGCTGTCTTTAATGTTTAATTGTTCTTTAGCTTCATTTAACTGAGTTTTTAAATGTATATCTTTAATACGATATTTTTTTAATTGTTTATTAATAAATTGATCATAAGAAGTTTTTGAAATAACTTTTTTAGTATGATATGCATCCATCATAGAAGATAAATCATTGAAATATTGTTTTTCATGTTTATCATCAAAAATATCACAGATATAAAACATATTGGTATCTAGATCATAAGTTGGGTTCATTTCAATTTCATTAATTTGTTTTTTAAAATGAAATAAATAAGTAGCAAGTTTGGATGAAATACCCATATAAGTCGATTGTAGTTGTTTAGGTGTTTCAATTAAGTGATAGTCAATGTCATCAAAACTTTTTTTATCAGATGGGAAAAATTCAAAATCAGCTTGAGGTAGTAATTGTCTACCTTCATCGAAAAACATTTTTTTATATGTATCAATGATTTTTTTATCTTTTACTAATAAAAGGTTAGCATGTTTTCCCATGGCCTCAAAAATCAATTTAAATGTTTGTTGTCCAAAAATAAAATCATTGACCATAAATTCAAAAATAACAACACGATCACTTAGATATTGTGAGATAGAAGTTAGTATTGCACCTTCAATATGTTTTTTTAATGATACTAAAAACTGAGAAGTTTCATTAGCAACAACGTCATTTTGTGTAATGAACATTCTATAATCATGTGCAAATAAATGAATTAATAATTTATGCTTTTTTCCACGTCTATAAAATCTAAACAAAAAAGAGCCTTGATTAATTTGTTGTATTTTTTCAAGTCTTGCATGATCAAGTGAACTTTCTAGTTCAACGATTAATTGTTTTATAAATAATCCATCAATATTCATAGGACACCTCATAAATATTGTAACACAAGCATTAGCGTTCATATATCAATGTAAGCGTTATATCATATATATTTTCACCTTATCTATTTACACTTATATAGAAATCATATATAATAAAGGGAATATATAAAATGAGGAGGCACTCATGAAACTTAATGAACGTGGTTTATTAGTTGTCATTTCAGGCCCTTCTGGTGTTGGGAAAGGAACTGTGCGCCGAGCACTATTCCAAATGAAAAATCATGATCTTGTATATTACGTATCAATGACAACAAGACCAAAACGACCCGGAGAAGTTGATGGAGAAGATTATTACTTCGTCAGTAGAGAAACATTTGAAAAACGTATAAAAGATAATAAGTTTTTAGAGTGGGCTGAATTCGTTGGAAATTATTATGGAACTCCACGTGATAAAGTTGATGAACAACTTGATCGAGGAAAAGAAGTAGTTTTAGAGATTGAAGTTGATGGTGCACTTCAAGTACGAGAACAAATGAAAGATGCAGTTTTTATTTTTATTGTTCCACCAGGCAAAGAAGCGTTGTATAATAGACTTAAGAAGCGTGGAACAGAAGATATTGAAATAGTGAATCAACGTATGAAGAAAGCTGAATCAGAATTTATGTTAGCGCATAAATATGATTATATCGTCGTTAATGATGAAGTTACGAATGCTGCTGATAGAATTATGGCAATTATCCGTGCAGAACATGCGAAAACAGAACGAACAATTCATAATTATATGAAGATGATAGGAGAGTAATAGTATATGACTAAAAATACAGATGGTATGAGATATCCTTCAATTGATAAATTGTTAGGGAAAATTAATTCAAAATATAAATTAGTTTATGCAGCTAGTAAAATAGCTAGAATTTTAGAAGATGAAAAACTTGAAGTTGAAGATGCTAAATGTGTAACAAGCATTGGTGTTGCACTTGAAGAAATTATTGATGGTAAAGTTGATATTGAATTCGAATCATAAAAAAGCGAGTTATCGCTTTTTTTTTATGCATATGTTACAATATAGAGGGTGAAATGTATTGTTATTAAAAGACAAATTAGCGCTATTACCCCTTGAACCTGGTTGTTACTTAATGAAAGATAAAAGTGACCAAGTGATCTATGTAGGTAAAGCCAAAAATCTTAAAAATAGAGTCAAAAGTTACTTTACGGGTGCTCACAATCAAAAAACCACGAAACTTGTATCAGAAATCGTGGATTTTTCTTATGTGATGACTAGAACTGAGCAAGAATCACTTGTTTTAGAAATGAATTTAATTAAACAATATAGTCCAAAATATAATATTAGACTGATGGATGATAAAACTTATCCTTATATAGAATTAACAACTGAGCAATATCCTAAATTACAAATTGTAAGAAGAAAAAAACCTAAAGGAAGATTATTTGGGCCTTATCCTAATGCATATGCAGCAAGAGAAACAGTAAGATTATTAAATCGTATTTATCCTTTTAGGAAATGTGATCATATACCTAAGAAAGCTTGTCTATATTTTCATATAGGGCAGTGCTTAGCACCTTGTATTAATGAAGATGTGAATTATGATCAACATATTGAAAATGTTATAAAGTTTTTAAAAGGTGATACAAAAGAGGTTTTAAATTATTTAAAAAATGAAATGCAAAAAGCATCAGATTTTATGCAATTTGAAAAAGCTGCTGAGTATCGTGATATGATGATGCATATTGAGCAAACAACAGAAAAACAATTAATTAATCTAAATGATTTTAAAGATAGAGATATTGTTGGTTTTGCTAAAACTAATGAAGATGTAGCTATTCAAATACTGATGATTAGACAAGGTAAAATGATTGATCAACATCAAATTGTATTTTCTTATGTTGGTGAGTATATGGAAGCTATATATAATTATTTAATTCAGTATTATGAAGGCCATCAAATTGATGAAATACTTCTTAGTCCAGAGTTTAATATTGAAGAAGCAACTTTCTATTTTGGAACAAAAGCAATTATTCCTAAAATCGGAGATAAGAAAAAAATGGTTGATTTAGCAGAGAAAAACGCTAAATATGATTTAGAACACTATTACATGTTATATCGTCATAAAGATGAGAAAAAAAGAGAAGCATTAGATGCATTATCAGATGTTATTAAAAAAGAAGTGAAAAAAATTGAAGTATTTGATAATGCACAATTATTTGGGACTGCACCAATTTCCGCGATGATTGTATTTGAAAATATGGATTTTAATAAAAAAAGTTATCGTAAATATCATTTAAAAACAACGACAAATGATGATTATCAAGCAATGAAAGAAGTAACCTATAGAAGATATCAAAAATTACTAATTGATCAACAACCTATGCCTGATTTAATTTTAATCGATGGGGGTAAAGGTCAAGTAAATGCAGCACTCGAAATGATTGATGCACTAAATATTAATGTATTAGTTGCAGGATTAAAGAAAAACAGCAGACATCAATTAGAAGCACTTGTTTTCAATCAAGAAGTGATCCCTTTATTAAAACATAGTGAGCTGTATAAGTTTTTGCTTGAGTTATCTGAAGAAGTGCATCGATTTGCGATTACATTTCACCGTTCAGTCAGACAAAAACAAGCTAATAAATCATATTTAGATGATATTAAAGGTATTGGTCCTAAAAGAAAACAATTATTATTACAAAATTATAAGAGTATTGAAGAAATAAAAAAAGCATCTTTTGCTGAACTTAGAAAGTTAAATTTACCAGAAGAAGCGATAAAACAATTAAAAGAGGCTATTCATGAGAAAGATAATTGATAGTAAAAATTCAAAATATCATGTATTTTATGTTGTCATTGAAGGTAGAAAAATCGGATTTTACTTAACAAGAAAACTAGTTAAAACATTCTTTGATTATTTAGGTAAAGGTGTGTTAGTTGATTTTGAAATTACCGATCGAAGAAAAAAAATTAATCATCAATGGTTTTATCAAGTTGCATATTTTAATAAAATTGAATCATTAAACCCTAAAGTTGATTTTGAAATTACCGATCAATTACGTCAAGATATGAAAAATGTTTTAGAGCACAATGAGTATTATCTATTTATTGATTTTGAAATGACAATGCCAGGTTATCATCAAAGAATTCATACACCTGAATTAATTCAAGCAGGTTATGTGCTATCTAGAGCACAATCCAAAGTACTTGTTAAAGATAATATGTATATGAAACCTGTTTTAACAGATAAATTATCTAAAAGAACTATTAAGTTTTTAAAAATTGATGAACAAGTGTTTAATGAAAAAGCAGTTAATTATAAAGTGTTTTATAAAAAATTGTCTAAAATTATTTCTAAGTATCATCCAAAGTGTGTTGTTTGGGGAAAAAATGATATATCTGTATTAGGTGATTCATATAATATTCACAAAAAAGAACCTTTAACGGAACCATCAGATTTTATTGATTTATTAAAACTTCATAAAGATTACTATAATTTAAAAGATGATTTGGGTTTATTTAAAGCTTATAAAACGTATTATAAGTCAAATGATCTTCAAAAGCATGATGCACTAGATGATGCTATTTGTACAAAAGCTGTGTTTGACGCATTTTTATCTTATATGAAATAAAAAAGTAGGAAAAATTTCCTACTTTTATTTTTTATGAACATGCATTTCATTCGCTAAATCAACGACAATAGGTAAAACTATTGGTTTACGTTGCGTTAATTGATATATTTTTTTATTAAGAACATGTATAACGGATTGTTTAAGTAGCTTTTCACTATAGTTTTTCTTTTTAAGTTCTTCTTCAGCAACTTTTTTAGCTTCATTTGCAAGGCTAGAAGTAAGAGCTTCATTACCTTTCATATAAATAAAACCTCTAGAAATGACTGTTGGTGAGTTAATTAATTTTTTCTTATCGGAATTAATTGAGAATATGACAGAGAATAATCCTTCTTCACTTAAGACTTTTCTTTCTTTAATAATTGAACTACCAATATCACCAATACCACGACCATCAATATAAACTTCTCCAGAAGTGACTTTACCTGCATATCTAATACCATTTTTAGATACTGCAGCGACCATACCATTATCCATAATTAAAATATTATTAGGGTTTACACCACAATCAATAGCTAATTGTTTATGATGTTTAAGCATTCTATGTTCACCATGGATTGGAATAAATAACTTTGGTTTAACTAAACTTAAGATAAGTTTTAAATCATTTTGTGCACCATGTCCTGATGTATGTGTATCAGCAATAGGTCCATGTGTAATTACATTGACATCTTGTCTAAATAATTGATTAATTGTACGATTGACACCTTCTTGGTTCCCAGGAATAGGAGAAGAAGAGAAAATAACAGTATCACCTGGCATCGCTTGAACTTGACGATGAGAACCATTTGCGATACGACTAAGTGCAGCAAGCGGTTCACCTTGAGAACCAGTGACTAATAAAGTGACTTCTTCAGGTCTAAGACGTTTTAATGAGTCACCTTTAACAAGTGTGTTTTTAGGCATCTTAATATAACCTGTTTGCATACCAGCTTCAATTGCACGATCCATTGAACGGCCAAAAACTGCTATTTTACGTTTATTTAATACAGCTGCTTCAATGATTTGTTGGATTCTATATAAATTAGATGCGAATGTCGCAATAATAATTCTTCCTTCAATTCTTGAAAACAATTCATTGATTGATTTACCAATCTTAGAATCGGAAACAATAAGTTCATCTCTTTCAGCGTTAGTTGAATCTGAACACATACATAAAACACCTTCGCTACCAATTTTAGCGAGTTTGTCAAATTTCGCAGGTGGTCCCACAGGTGTTAAATCGACTTTGAAGTCTCCAGTATGGAAAATAGTACCTTCTGCAGTCTTAAATACAATCCCAAACATATCTGGAATTGAATGGGTCAAGCGAATGAAGCTAATTTCAACATTTTTGAAATTATATTTATAATGACTCTTATAAACTTCAATTTGTGGTACTTTAATACCATGATGTTCAACAAATTTATATTCGATTAAATCCACTGCAATACCTGCAGCGTATATTTTTGGAATTTGTACTTGTCTTAATAAATATGGAATGCTACCAATATGGTCTTCATGTCCATGCGTGATAAATAATCCTACGATACGGTCTTGATTTTCTACAAGATAAGTGAAATCTTGAATAACATAATCTATACCAAGTAAATGGTCATCAGGAAATAAAATACCAGAATCAACAATAAAGATTTGATCTTCTATTTCATAGATGTACATGTTTTTCCCTACTTCACCTAAACCTCCTAGAGCAAAAATACCGATCTCCCCGGATCTTAGTAATGGGTTTTTCATATATTTAAATCCTCCGAAAACGAAAAAGTTCATATATATTGTATAACAAAAACTTTAAAAATGATAGTATGTTACTTGATATGTTATAATTATGAAGAGGTATTTTAATGAAAACGGTAATCATTTTTGATGTTGACAACACAATTTATTATAATCACAAGGAAACCATTCCAAAACAAACATACAAACTTCTTACAGAATTATCACAAAGAGATGATGTGATCTTAGGTTTAGCAACCGGAAGAGGTCTTGCGAAACTTCATGTGATAAAAGATATATTAGATTTATTTAAGTATAAAATACTGATTAATGGATCAGTTATTTTTAAAGATGAGCAAATGATTTATAATGAACCTATTAAAACTGAAGATATTGAAGATATTTTTAAATTAACCGAAGGTAGAGATTTTAACATTGGTATGGTCGGTATTAATGATGAAGCAGTGAACTATTGGGATGACCGTGTAGGCTATGGTATGAAAGCTTTGCGTGGTATATTTCCTAAAGTTGATCCAATGTTTTATAAAAAGATACCAACTTATCAGTTGTGGATATTTGCAGATTATGAAAGTCAAATCTTAAAAATCGCAGAAGAAACAACGAAATTTAGAGTGTTTCCATGGCATCGTGGTGGTGCGGATTTTACTTATCCGCATATCAATAAAGCATTTGGGATTAAGCATGCATTACAAAATGAATCTTATGATAGATTGATATGCGTTGGTGATGGTGCAAATGATATTGAAATGCTAGAACTTGCAGATATATCAATTGCAATGTCAAATTCTAGATTTGATAAACTAAAAGAAAAAGCCACATATTTGGCACCTTCGATTGAAGAAGACAAATTATATGACTTTTTTAAGGATTTAAATCTTTTTAGCTAAACCTCTGATTTTTAATTGCACTTCTTTGATAATTTCTTTTGGAACATAGGGAGAAATATCAGCGTGATGTACGATAAGTTCTTTAATCGCAGATGAAGAAACAAAATGATTTCTAGAAGATGGGAATAATATCAGTGTTTCTACTTGACGATTAAGATTTCTATTAAATTGATATAGAGCATATTCATTTTCATAATCTTGAATATTTCTTAATCCTCTAATCATCATTGTGATTTGATTGCTTTGACAATATTTGACAATAAGTTCTGTTGAGTATTTAATTACAATATTATCAATATCTTGTGTAACTTTTTTTATCATTTCAATGCGTTCATCTGATGTAAAAGTAGGTTGTTTTTTATAGTTATCAGCAACTACAATATGTAGTTCATCAACTAGTCTTGATGCACGTTTAATAATATCTAAATGTCCAATTGTTAAAGGGTCGAATGTCCCTGGATATACAGCTTTGTCCATATGAGTACCTCGTTTCATCATTATTATATCAAATAAAATTGAAAATTATATAAAGGAGCAATAAAAAAATGGGAATATATCGTAAAAACGTAAAAATGCAAATGGTCTTATTTATCGCTTTTCTAATTTTAGGGATTAATGTCTTTTTACAATATGCATTAAGTGAAGTGGCACCTTGGTATCGATATGTGATGCTAGGCGTATCAATTATATTTATCGTTATCATTATATTGATCTATAAATCTGAAGATCAAAAAATTATTGAAATTAGTCAAAAAGATTTTAAAAACATTCGTTTATTATTGTATGCATATTTCTTTGTTTATGTAGCAGATATCGTAATGACAGGTATTGCTGCAATTAATCAACAAATCTTAAGTATTGTTGCTGCACTTGTGCTTGTTGTTATTGCAGGAAATGGATTTATTATTCACGCTAAACTATTGAACAAAGGGTAATCTTGTTAAAAGATGCCCTTTTTTTTATGATATAATAAACAAAAGGAGATGATTAAACTTGAGTCGAATGATTTTTGTTTCAAATCGCTTACCAGTGACCGTAAAAATTAATAAAAAAGAAGTAACTTATGAAAAAAGCATTGGTGGATTAGCCACCGGATTAAAAAGTTTTCATGAACAAGCAGATGCACTATGGGTAGGATGGCCTGGATTTGCAAGTGATCGGATGAAACGATCTCAATTAGATCAAATCGAATCATCATTATTAGATGATTATCATTGTTTCCCAGTTTATTTATCTGAAAAAGATGTAACGCTTTATTATGAAGGGTTTTCAAATCGTACGATATGGCCACTTTTTCACTATTTTTCAAATTTGACAGAATATGATAATACGAATTGGCAACGTTATAAAAAAGTTAATTTAGAATTTTATCATAAACTTGAGCCATTTATTGAAGAAGATAGTGTCATTTGGATTCATGATTATCAATTAATGCTACTGCCAGAACTGATTAAAAACAATCATCCAACTGTGAAGATTGGGTTCTTTTTACATATACCTTTTCCTTCATCTGAAATTTTTAGATTGTTAGTTTGGAAAGAAGAGATATTAAAAGGTATTTTAGGTGCAGATCTCATTGGTTTTCACACCTATGATTATGTGAGACACTTTTTAAGTAGTGTAAGACGTATTCTTAATGTTAATCACAATTTTTATAAATTACTATATAATCATAGACATATTGAAATTGATGCATTTCCAATGGGCATAGATTATCAATATTTCTCAACACATCAAGTCGATAACCCAATTATTATTAACCCACAAGAGAAAATGATATTATCTGTTGATCGATTAGATTATACAAAAGGCATTATTGAGCGTATAAAAGCTTTTAAAGCATTTCTAGATAAATACCCTAAGTACATAGGCAAAGTAAGATTAAACTTGATTGTTGCACCATCTAGACAGTCATTACCATTTTACGATCAGCTAAGAAGTGAAATTGAAATATTAGTTTCACAAATTAATGGTTCCTATAATAATAGAGATTGGATGCCTATTTGGTATTATTTTAAATCATTTAGTCAAGATGAACTCATTGCTTACTATAAAGCTGCGGATATATTGTTAGTAACACCACTTAGAGATGGTATGAATCTTATAGCAAAAGAATATGTTGCAGCAAGAACTGATTATTTAGCAACATTAATATTAAGTGAAACAGCAGGTGCTGCAAGTGAACTTAGTGAAGCTATTATTATTAATCCTAACGATGAAATTCAAATTGCGAATGCTATTAAAAATGCATTAGAAATGTCTAAAAAAGAAAAAATGCAAAGAAATAAAATTATGCATGAACGTATACAACGATATAATGTTAATTTTTGGGCTAAAGAATTTATTCAAAGACTTGATAAAATTCAATTTGAAACACAAATTAAACTTCCTGTGGAAGCACTTGTTAATAAAGATGAATTAATTAAACAATTTGATGCAAGTCAAAAAAGAATATTTTTTCTAGACTATGATGGCACACTCTCAGAGTTTAAAAAACACCAATGCAAGCTGCACCTAATCGTTCATTAAAAGCATTACTATCAAAATTAATTGCAAATCCTAAACACGAGGTTGTCATTATATCTGGTAGAGATCATGAAACATTAGATATGTGGTTTGGTCATATGGATGTTAATTTAGTGGGAGACCATGGTTTATGGTATAGAAAAATTGGTCATCAATGGAAAAAGACAATTAATATTCAAAGTGAATGGAAACGATCAATTAGACATGTTTTAGAAATGTATGTTGACCGTATGCCAGGATCTTTTATTGAAGAAAAATCACATTCAATCGCACTCCATTACAGGCAAGCTGAACCAGAAATGGTTTCTCTTAAAATGAGTGAAATCAAAGATGCTTTATTTTCAATTAAAGGCAGTACACCCATTGAAATACAACAAGGTAATATGGTTTTAGAAGTGAAAGATCAAAGAGTGAACAAAGGCAATGCAACAAGATTATTTATTAATGATGAAGATTATGACTTTATGCTAGTTGCAGGTGATGATACTACTGATGAAGATATGTTTAAAGCTTTACCTGAAGCCTTTTCAATTAAAATAGGTTTTGGTGAAACTGCAGCTAAACATCGCGTTCAATCTGATAAGGATTTTAGAAAGATTTTAAAAGAACTTACAGAAAGGAAGTAATCAGATGTCAGTTTTTAAAGAAAATTTCGTATTATCGAATGGTATTGAAATTCCAAAAATAGGTTTTGGTACTTGGCAAATCCCAAATGGTGAAGATGCTTATCAAGCTGTGAGATTAGCTTTAAAACATCAATATAGACATATAGACACAGCAGCTAGTTATCAAAACGAACAAAGTGTAGGACAAGCGATTAAAGATAGTGGTATAGCAAGAGAAGAGATATTTGTAACGACAAAGCTAGCATCACATATTAAGACTTATCAAGATGCACTAGATGCATTTGATCAAACATTAAAAGACTTAGGTCTTTCATATGTTGATCTTTATTTGATTCATGCACCATGGCCATGGAACGATATTGGAAAAGATTGTAAACAAGGTAATATTGAGGCATGGAAAGCATTAGAAGTGATTTATCAATCTGGTCGCGCAAAAGCGATTGGTGTATCAAATTTTAGTCCTAGTGATTTAGAAAATGTGATGAATCATGCGAAAATAGTACCACATGTAAATCAAATCGCTATGTTTATTGGTAGAGATCAAAAAGAAACAGAAGCATTTTGTAAAAAGCATAAAATATTAATAGAAGCTTATTCACCACTTGGTACAGGACGCATCTTATCAGAAAATCGGATTGTTGAAATGGCTAAAAAATATCAAGTTACACCAGCACAGCTTTGTATTAGATATTGTTTAGAAAAACATGCATTACCATTACCAAAATCAACACATGAATCACGAATGATTGAAAATTCTCATGTTGATTTTAGAATTTCAGCAGATGATATGAAAATATTAGAATCAATTTAAGTAACATTATATAAAAATAAGGGCCAACTTATAAAAGTTGACCCTTTTTGTTTATGATGCTTTAGGCTGACATTCATGACAATATCCATAAAGTGTCATATCGTGATGTGTGACTTTAAATTGATGCGCTTTTGCTACTTGTTCTTCAAATTCATGGAGATGACAATCAATTTCAATCATTTTATGACATGATAGACAAATCATATAATGATGATGTTTATGATCGTTTAAGTAATAATAATTTGTATGTTCAATGGTGCTTTTAGAAATAAGTTCTTCATCATAAAATGTTTCTAATGTACGATAAATTGTTGATAAATTAAGTGCATCATCTGGCAATTTTTCCATAATCATTTCTGCAGATAATGGTTTAGCATATGATTTAAATATATCTAATATTTGAATACGTTGTTTAGTCATTCTCATACAACTTCACCTCTTATAAATCGTTTATACATTAAAATTAAACCAATTAATAAGGTATATAATACCACAATAGTAGCACCGACTGGAATGCCTAGAGGATGTGCAATGAAAATACCACTGATAGTGATAATGACCGATGTGACTAAACCATAGATTAATGTCATCATAAAACTTTTCGTAAATTGTGATGAAATAATTGATGGAAAGATCACAAATGCAGAAATAAGTAACACACCGATTGTTCTTACACCAATCGCAATAAAAAATGCTGTTAATACAGATAATGCATAACCTAATATTTGGACTTTGATACCAGAAAACTTAGCATAATTATAATCATAGGTCATTAAAAATAATTTTCTATAAAAGATAAGTATAAAACTAAGAATTAAACCAGTTGTCATCACACCTAATGTGACTAATGTTGATGCTGGTGTAAATATATTACCTGAGATTAAAGATTCAACTGAATAATTAAATCCCTCACCTTTTTTTATAATAATAAGTCCAATTGCAAATGCAAATGCACTAACTAACCCGATAGCTGCATCACCGTTCATTTTACTTGATAAATATTTAATCAATAAAGAAGCGATAATCACAAATGGAACAGATATTAATAAAGGTTCATTTGTGAGTAAAATACCTAAAGTAAGACCAGCAAAACTAACATGAGCTAATCCATCAGCAATCATAGCTTGATGGTTTAATACGAGAAATGGACTAAGCAAAGCTGCAGATATTGCCAAAGCGACACCGATGATTAATGCATTTTGAAAAAAATCATATTGTAATAGCTCAATCATGATGATGCTCCTTATGTTCGAATGAATGGAAATCTTTATAACATCCGAAGAATTTTATATGTTGATCTACATACATGACTTTACAGTTATCCTTTACGGCATCTGTTAAATCATGGGTTACATGAATAAGTGTGATGCCATGCTCTTGTTGTAAGTCATAAAGCAATGTATAAAACTTTTCTCTAAATGATGGATCTAGTGCAGAAGTAGGTTCATCTAAAATAAGTAAGTCTGGCTGACTAATTAATGCTCTAATAAGATAAACACGTTGTTGTTGACCACCTGATAGATATAACATACTCTCATTTAATAATTCTGGAATTTCCATTATATTTAACCAATATTTGATTTTAGTTTCATCTTCTTGAGTAATTTTGAGTTTTTGTTTGTTAAAACCACTATATATGACTTCTTTAACTGTCATAGGAAACTGTTTTTTTGTTTCGAGTTTTTGTGGTAGATAACCCATTTTAACTGCATTGATTGAAATTTTACCCGATTGAGGTTTAAGTAAACCAACTAAGGTTTTGATAAGTGTAGATTTCCCTGAACCATTAGGTCCAACGACATGTAGAAAATCTCCTTTTTTAACTTTAAAGGATACATCGATTAAAGCTTTGTAATTTCCAAAATTAACATTAACATTTGAGTATGTAATCATAAGTTATGCTCCTAGCGCAATTTTTAAATTTTCTATATTTCTTTCTAATAATTCACTATAGCTAACATTTACATCAAAATCATCTTCAAGTACATTTTGATAAGCAGTTAAAGTGATAATTGATAATGTATAGCCTTCAGTTGCTAATTCATCTTTAATTGCATTAGCTGCTTTAGGTTCTTCGAGTGCATCAACATATAAATATTTTGCATTAGCATCTTTAACAGCAGTTGTAAATGTAATAAGTTCTTCACTAGTTAAATCTGCATCTGGTTGAAACTCATTAAAGATAGATGTCATTGTTAAACCAAAATGTTCTGCTAATCCAGAAAATGCATTATGCCCAGCAACATAGATCGTAGGTAAGTCACTCATTGTTTCTAAATAAGCTTCAAAACCACTTGCAGCTGTTTCAATATTTTCCATAAGTTGATTAGCATTTGCTGTATATAAATCTTCATTTGATGGATCGATTTCTATAATAGCTTCTAAAATATGTTCAGTCATTTCAATAGCATTATGTGGGTCAACCCAATAATGAACATCGAGAGAATGATCATGTTCATCAGTTTCTGATAATAAGCGTATTGAAGATAGACTTGTATCTTCTTCATGGTCTTGCTCTAAAGCCTCTGACATGTCTAATACGATTGTATCATCGCCACCAAGAGCGAGATGCATCTGTAATCCATGTGTCAATTTACGCACTCGTGTATAAAAACAATTTAGCATTTTCTATATCAATCATATCTTGACTAGACGCTTCAAACCCATGAATACCTTCACCTAGAGGCACTAACTGTGTGACACTAAGTTCATCACCAACGATTTCTTTTGATATTGTATAGTGCGTATACATAGTAGCGACTATATCATATTTTTCACTTGTTGAACAAGCGATTAATGTCATGCTTAAACTCAATATTGTAAGCATAAAAATAACTCTCTTCATTATTATATCTCCTTATGCGAATGATTTGCAAGTATATTGTAACATATCAATTTATAAATGCAAATGATTTGCAAGTAAAATGTTAAAAAAAAGCAATAAATAAGTATGTATTAAATTGAAATTTCATAATTTTAATGGTATAATAAAGACCTAAATGTGAGTGGGATGAAGATTTCCACTCATTTTAATGAGGTAAAAATGAATTTAGATAATTTAAAAAACAAATTGCTACCATTTCTAAAGCCGTATGACTTAGAAATCTATAGCATAAAACTAAAAAAAGAATATGGCGAAAAAATTGTTGAAATCTTACTTGATGTTGATACGATGGACATTAATGATTTAGAGAAAATACATATGGCATATGTAGAATCTCTTGATGATCAAGATATTGACGATAACTATTATTTAGAGATATCTTCTTTAGGTGCTGAAAGACCAATTGATGATATAAAACAATTGTCTAAATATATTGGTAAGTATATATATTTTGAAACTAACAAAATGAAAAATATATTTAAATTGCTAGAAGTCGACTTAGAAAAAGAAACCTTATTGGTTGAAGTTAACTTAAAAGGTAGATTTGCTAAAATCGAAGTTAATTATAAAGAAACTAGAAAAATGCGTCTTGCAGTGAAAGTTTAGGAGGGTCACATGATAAGTAAAGAGTTTTATAGAAATATTGATGCGGTTGCTCAAGAAAAAGAACTAACATATGAACAAGTATTAGAAGCATTCGAACAAGGTTTGATTGCTGGTTGTAAAAAAGCACATGATGTACGTTCTTGTCGTGTTGAATTCAAAGAAGAAAGAAATGAAATTTTAGTATACAAACAACAAATGGTTGTTGATGAGTTTAGTTTAGAAGCTGATAAAAACTATACACAAGTTTTATTAGCAGATGCTAAAAAAATCAAACAAAGAGTTAAAGTAGGAGATATTATTGAAGAAAAAATAGATCCTAAAGATTTTTCTTTTTATGCTGTAAGAGATTTTAAGAGTCGTTTAAATGAAGCACTTGTTAAAATGCAAAAAGAAAATTTATACTCACACTTTAAATCATTCGAACATGAAATGATTAATGCGCGTGTTATTGATATTGATGATCGTCATTATCGTTTGGATATTGGTAAGGATTTAACAACGTTGTTACCAAAGAAAGAAGCTCTTCCGAAAGATAACTTTCATGTCGGAGATCATGTAAGAGTATATGTGACTGATGTTGAGATGAAAACAAAATGGCCAAAAGTATTTGTAAGTCGCTCACATCCAAGTCTAATTATTAGATTATTAGAATCATTTATTCCAGAAATCAAAGATGGAACAATAGAAATTATGGGTATTTCACGTGATCCAGGAGATCGTGCGAAAATCGGTGTTAAAACAAATGATCCTAAAGTAGATCCAATCGGTGCTTGTGTTGGTGAAGGTGGCTCTAGAATTAGAGAAATCGTTCGTGCATTAAGTGATGAAAAAATTGATTTATTTAGATGGAGTGACAATGAGAAAGAATTGATTGCAAATGCATTACAACCTGCTAAGGTAGTTGCAGTTACTCATGTTAACCCTAAAGAGAAAAATGCTTTAGCAATAGTTCCTGATGATCAATTATCATTAGCTATTGGTAAACTAGGACAAAATGTTAAATTAGCTGTACAAGCTTGTGGATGGAGTATAGATATTAAATGCGAAACCATGGCACAAGGTGAAGGTATACTTTATTAATTCAGGTGATTTTCATGAAAAAGATTAAAAAAGTTCCAATGAGAACTTGTGTTGTAACTAAAGAAGTATTGCCAAAAAAAGAACTGGTTAGAGTTACTGCTACCAAAGACGGTGTTGTCTCAGTTGATTTAACTGGAAAAGCACAAGGTCGTGGTGCATATCTTAAACTTGATAAACAAGTTATTTTAAAGGCACAAAAAAATAAAATATTGAACCGAAAACTTGAAGTAGAAGTCTCAGATGAAATATATGAAACATTATTGGGTTTAGCTGATGAAGCTTAATTCACTTGGACTTGCTTATCGTGCAAGAAAAATTGTTGTAGGTACTGACATTGTCGTTACGCATCTACAACAGAAGAAACTTGTTCTTATTGTATTAGCAACAGATGCTGCTGATAATACAAAAAAGAAAATTTATGATAAAGCAAAAACATATCATGTTGATGTCATTGAAGAAGTGTCATCTGATCAACTTTCACAAGCCCTCGGTAAATTTGATATTAAAGTAATAGGAGTCACCGATAAAGGTTTTGCTCAATTACTATCGAAATAATGAAGGAAGTGATTTTATATGCCTAAAAACATAAACAGAAACAAAAAAAATACACATCGAAAACCAAATCAGAAACCAAATCAATTAAAATCAAAAAAAGAACCAATTGAAAAGATTTTAATTTATAAACCAGATATGGTTGTATCGAGATGTTGCAGAAGGATTACATGTATCTAATGCAGCAGTCATTAAAAAACTGATGGGTTTAGGTGTTATGGCTAGTGTCAATCAATCGATTGATCGTGATACCATAGAATTAATCGCATTGGATGAAGGATTTGAAGTACAAGATGAAGTCATCACTGATGTTACAAGATTCGATGAAATGAAAATCGAAGATGACCCTAAAGATCTTGTGAAAAGACCAGCAATCGTCACTGTGATGGGGCATGTTGATCATGGTAAAACAACGTTATTAGATACAATCCGTAAATCACGTGTTGTTGAAGGCGAAGCAGGTGGTATAACACAACATATCGGTGCTTATCAAGTCATTAAAAATGGGGAACCTATTACATTTATTGATACTCCAGGCCATGCTGCATTTACTGAAATGCGTGCTAGAGGTGCAAAAGTAACTGATATTGTTATATTAGTTGTTGCTGCTGATGATGGTGTAATGCCTCAAACAATAGAAGCTGTTGATCATTCAAAAGCTGCAAATGTTCCGATTATTGTCGCAGTAAATAAAATTGATAAAGTTGGTGCAAATCCTGAACGTGTGATGACTGAACTTTCTGAAAAAGGACTAGTTCCTGAAGCATGGGGCGGAGATACACCGTTTGTTGAAGTTTCAGCACTTAAGAATAAAGGTATTGATGAATTACTTGATGTCATTCAATTAATTAGTGAAATTAATGAATTTAAAGCAAATCCAAATCGTTTTGCTCAAGGTACAGTGATTGAAGCTAGCCTTGATAAAGGTAGAGGATCTGTAGCAACATTTATTGTTGAAACAGGAACACTACACGTTGGAGATTATATTGTTGTAGGTAATACCTATGGTAAGATAAGAACAATGGAAGATGATTTGAAAAAACGTTATAAAATGGCTTTACCATCACAACCAATTGAGGTTACTGGATTAAATGAAGTTCCTCAAGCTGGTGATGTTTTCATGGCATTTGATGATGAAAAAGTTACTAGAAATATTGCAGCAGACAGACGCTCAAGACAAAAAGCAAGAGAATTGTCATCAACAAAAAAACGTACATTAGACAGTTTATTTGGCGATATGGAAGCATCTGAAAAAGAATTAAACATTATTATAAAAGGTGATGTTCAAGGTTCAATTGAAGCCCTTAAAGGACTACTTGAAAAAATAGATGTTGAAGGTTTCCATGTGAATATTGTTCGTGATACAGTAGGTGCAATTACAGAAAGTGATGTGACTTTAGCATCAGCTTCAGAAGCAATTATTATTGGGTTTAATGTAAGACCTACAGCAGCTGTAAAACGTGTTGCTGATACTGAAGGTGTAGAAATTAGATTGTATTCAATTATATATCGTGTACAAGAAGATATTGAAAATGCACTTAAAGGTATGTTAGAACCTGAATTTGAAGAAATTGTTACAGGTCAAGCTGAAGTTAGAGAAACATATAAAATTTCTAAAATTGGTACAATTGCAGGATGTTATGTAACAGATGGTGTTATTATTCGTGATGCAATTGTTAGAATATTAAGAAATGGTATTGTTATCTATGAAGGTAAGTTAGCTTCACTTAAACGTTTTAAAGATGATGCTAAAGAAGTACGTCAAGGTTATGAATGTGGGCTTTCAATAGAAAACTATAACGATCTTAAAGTTGGCGATATCGTTGAAGCATCACAACTTAGAGAAATTGAGGTATAAGAAATGTCAGTTACTACAGAAAGACTAGCAAGTCTTATTCAAAGAGAATTAGCGTTAATCGTTAATACATCTATTAAAGATAAAAGTTTTGGTTATATTAATTTAACAGAAGTTAAAGTAACTAAAGACTTATCATTTGCAACAGTATATTATTCAATATTAGCAGATGATGAAGAAACAATGAAAAAAGCACAAAATGCATTAGATGATACTAAAGCTACAATTCGTATGGAATTAGCTAAGAAAATTAGAAACGTCAGAAAAATACCTGATCTTGTTTTTAAATTTGATGAAGCATTAGCTTATGGTAATCATATTGATGAAATCTTAAAAACATTAAAGTAACCTCGGTTACTTTTTTTGTATGCTAGAATAAGTGGTTATTTAATAGAAATGTTTGTATAATAGAACTAAAGGTGAAACATATGTTTGCAAGTGTTATTGTTGATATTAAAAATAAAGAAGTGAATCGTCAATTTGATTACATAATTGCATCAAAAGACGAAAAAAAAGCAAGCAAGGGCATGCGTGTTGTTGTTCCTTTTGGTGAGCAAATTAGAATGGGTTATATTGTTGAAATAAAAGAGATTAGTCATCAAGCAAATAAAGAAATTATTGATGTGTTAGATGATATACCAACCATTTCTTTAGAGACATTTCAAATCATAGATTATATCTATCAAAGTACACACGCACTTTATGCATCAATATTTGAAACGGTTGTTCCTAGTCAAATTCAATTGAAATATTTTAGGGAAATTAAATTAGTAAAACCTGAATTAGTTGATCCATCATTTAAACTATTATTTAATAAACATCATATGCTTAAAATTAACAAATCAAACCACGATTATGATTATATCATTAAAAAATATCTTAAACTTCAAGCGATTGAAGTTAAGCAAACATATGAACAAAAAACAAAAGATAAATTTATGGTTGTATATAAGTTTAATTTTAATCATCAATATGGATCTATTAAACGTTATGAAGATTTAATTTCATCATTGGGCGATGGTCAATATAGTCGAGAAGAATTAATAGATTTAGGATTTAGTCCATCTAATATTAAAACTTTATTAAAGCATGATGTGTTTATCCAATCAAAAACAAAAGTAACGCGTAGAGTAAAACATATATTTAAACTTGAAGATAAAAAAGTTGAATTTACAAGTGCACAAAAAGATGTTTATGAAAACATTAGTTCACAGTATGATACAAATCAGAATTTTTTACTAAAAGGTGTAACAGGTTCAGGTAAAACTGAGATATATATGCAAGTAATTGAAGATATGATTAAAGCAGAAAAACAAGTGTTAATATTAGTACGAGAAATCACACTGATCGCACCGATGGCAAAACGTTTAAAGTCTAGATTTCATGATGTTGCAATATATCATAGTGCATTATCTCAAGGAGAAAGACTTGATGCTTACTCACAAATCAAAAATGGTGAAATTTCTATAGCATTAGGTACAAGAAGTGCTATTTTTCTACCTTTTGATCATTTAGGTGCTGTGATTATTGATGAATCACATGACCAATCATATATACAAAATGATCATGTGATTTATGATGCTATTGAAATTGCTAAACTACGTACTAAATTTCATCAAATACCTTTAATATTAGGAACTGCTACACCAAAAATATCAAGATATTATGAAGCATTAAATCATGCATATCAATTGCTTGAGTTAAATGAAAGACCATTTCATATTCGTCAACCAGCAATAGAACTTGTTGATATGAAAAAAGAACTTAAAGAAGGAAATACTTCAATATTCTCAAAAAGACTTAAAAAAGCTATTGATCAAAGATTAAATAAAAAAGAACAAATCATGATATTATTTAATCGAAAAGGATACGCGCCTTTTGTCATGTGTAGAAGCTGTGGTCATGTACCAACATGTCCAACATGTGGTATTGCTTTAACGTATTATAAAGAAGAAAAAACATTAAAATGTCATTATTGTGGACATCATGAAAAATTTGAGAATACTTGTGCTGCATGTCATAGTCATCAAATTAAAGAAGTAGGCGTTGGTATATTATATGTTGAAGCGATGATTAAAAAAAGCTTCCCGAAAGCAAAAGTACTTCGTATGGATGCTAATATGACACAGACAAAAGGTAGTCATGAAATTTTATGGCATCAATTTAATGAAGAGAAAGCAGATATTTTACTTGGCACACAAATGATTGCTAAAGGACTAGATTTTCCTAAAGTCACACTCGTTGGTGTTTTAATGGCAGATTTATTATTAAATATTCCAAGTTATCAGGCATCTGAACAAACTTATAATCTATTAACACAAGTCGCTGGTAGATCAGGTCGCTTACTCCCAGGAGAAGTCATCATCCAAGCTTATGATTTAGATCATTATGTATTAGAAGCAACTAAAAAACCATATGAATTATTTTATAAAGAAGCTATATATAATAGAAAACTTTCAAATTATGAACCATTTTCAAAAGTATCACAATTCTTATTTGAAGGCTCTAAATATTTAAAAACTTATCAAGAAGCATTTAAAATGAAAAAAGCATTAGAAAGATTAGATCATCATATTGAAGTATTAGGACCTATTCCAGCATATATTAAAAAAAGAAATGAACGATATAGATTTGTTATGACGATTAAATATTCTCAATTTAACGATAAAATATTTGAAATAATGGATAAAATTCAAGAAAATGATATATGGATAAAGTTTTATCCAAATCAAGAAATATTGTAGGTGATAAAATGAAAATTGTATTTTTAGGAACTCCTAACTTTTCAGTTCCAGTATTAGAGATGTTGATTAAACATCATGAAGTATTACTTGTTGTTACACAACCAGATAAAATAGTAGGTAGAAAAAAGATTTTAACACCTTCACCAGTTAAGGTGTGTGCACTAAATCATGGTATAGAAGTATTTCAACCTTTAAAGTTAAGAAAAAACTATCAAAAAATCCTTGATCTCAATCCTGATATGTTAATTACATCAGCTTATGGTCAAATGCTTCCAAAAGGTCTTATAGAGCCAATTACTTCAATTAATGTACATGGTTCATTACTACCGAAATATAGAGGTGGAGCACCTATTCAATATGCAATATTTAATGGTGATGAAAAAACTGGTATTTCAATTATGTATATGGCATATAAAATGGATAGTGGTGATGTGATTGAACAAGAAGAAATTATCATTGAAGATAGTGATAATTATGAATCATTAACAAAGAAGATGAGTATAGTAGGAGCTAGTCTTCTACAAAAGGTGTTAAACGATATATCTGCAGGTAAAATTAAGAGATTCCCACAAGATGAAACTAAAGTTACATTCGCTTATAATATATCTTATGAAGATGAAGCCATTGATTTTAAAATGACAACAAAAGATTTAGTGAATAAAATTAGAGGCTTAGATCCTGAACCTGGTGCTCACTTTGAACATTTAGGAACGAAGATAAAGGTTTATAAGGCAAAAAAAAGTGATATAATAATAGAGAATAAAACACCAGGAGAAATACTACAAACAAAAAAACATTTAATTATTAAAACATTAGATGGTGCAGTTGAATTATTAAATATTCAAGTCCCTGGTAAAAAGAAAATGGATGTAAAATCTTTTTTAAATGGTCAGTCTATATTTAAAATAGGTGAAATAATAAAGGATGGTGAGCTTCATGAGTAAGAAAAAAATCATTTATACAAGAGCAGAAATGCTAAAACTCAATAAGGATATTTTAGCTAAAAGAGGCGTTGATATTGAATCAATTGCAGAAATCAGTTATCAACAACAATCAAAGTATTCAGATCAAGTTTCATTAAATGTTTGTGTTGAATCAGTTGAAAAAATATTATCATTAAGAGATATCTTTCATCATGTGCAACTCGCATGTGAGATAGATCGTCTTGCTGAAGAAGGTTTATTTCAAGGACCTATTCAAGATATTATCGAACAAGATTTTGGATTATTTGGTGTTGATGAAACCATGGGATTAGATGTATCAAGTTTATATGGTACGATTGGTCAAACTAATTTTGGTGATATTGATGTTAATAAACATGGTATTGTACAAAAACTTAACGATGCAGGTAAAGAAGAAGGCATTTGTCATACATTCTTAGATGATATCGTAGGTGCTATTGCAGCAGCAGCTTCAACAAGAGTTGCACAAATTCTTAATGAAGATTTAGCAAGTGAAGATAACGGAGTTGAAAGATTTTCAATATTTGATATATAAGAAGAGGATACTATGCAAGAGAAACCAAACATAAAAAAACATAGAATAAAAACATTTGGCAAAGAAATCTTTGCTAAATTTTTTGGTTTCGAACAAGGCATAGATATTACCGATGATGTTGCAGTTTTATTTAGAAAAAATGTGGTTATAAAAAATATTATTTTCGTAACCAATATTATGTATTCTATCATCTTACTCATACTATCATTTAGTAGTCAATCAACAGTAAGTGATTGGGTGATTACAGTTATTATTTATCCAATTACATATGTGATAAATAAAATGTTAAGAAAATTAATATTTTTAGATCAAAAAGATAAAACAAAACAAATGGTTGCTATGTATGTAGCATCATTATATATTTTCTTTTCATCTGTCTTAATTTATGCAAGACTTTATAATAAAGAATATTTTGAAACTGGTGCATATATATTAATGTTTTATGCAGTTGTTGTTATATCTCTTTATCAAGAAAAGAAAGTACTTAGTGGGAGTTTTTCTGGATTGTTAGCTATATTAACATTTATTCATCTTGTGTGGACATATAGTTTTCAAGATTTAGTCAATGGGCAATCATTTTTTGAATTTTTACCTAATTTTATTGCATTACCTGAATTTAGTGATATATTACTTAGAACATTGTTATTTATTTTATTTTATGTTCTCATGCTATTGTCTCTATGGGACAGTATATGCAAGAAGAGCGAAAACTTGAATTGATTAAACGAAGACAAGTACAACGCGATTTCTCACATATTGTTGGAGATTTATTTTCTGTTGTATTTTCGAGTTCATATGCTTTATTAGATAAGAGACATGCTTATTTAGTTCAACAAATGAGTGAACGTATGGCACATTATTATGGGATATCAGGTGAACATATAAATGATATGAATCAATATGCGATGATCCATTTAAAATTTAATGATATTAAAAATATGCTTGATGATATGAATCATTATAATGAGCAAACATTTGATTTATTAAAAGCAAAAACTGAACTAGGATCACAAATTGCACGAAGACTTCAATTAGCTCAAAAGTGTGAAGATATTGCAAGAGCTTATACTGAAGATACAATTAATGAGCAGTTTATTAAAGAAATGCTAGATATACAACCTGAAATTGAATCACAAATTATATTATTAAGTGATTTATATATAACGATGAGAGGACCGAAATCTTATAAACGTCCAATGTCACATTCAATCGTTTTAAAAGCATTCCAAAACGATCTAGGCACATTCTTTGATTATAATTTAAAAGAAAGATTTTTGAAGTTCAATGATGAGTTTTTAGAAATGTATAATAATTTTTAACACTAAGGAATTTCAATTGACTTTTGTTATAAATTCATGTATCATGAAAAAGCATAAAAACAATATAAACTTTATTAAGAGCTATCTAGGAACGTGGCCGTTATGATAGCAGCAACCTATTAAATTAGGTGCTTCCACAAGGGGTAAGTTAACCCAACAATAAGGAAAAATAACGCTTTTCCTTTGGAGAGCGTTTTATTTTTAGGAGGAATACAATGTATCAATTATTTAGTAGTGAATCAGTGACTGAAGGACATCCTGATAAAGTTGCTGATTATATCTCAGATTCAATATTGGATGCTTGTTTAGCACAAGATCCATTTTCAAGAGTTGCTATTGAAACAGCAGTAACAACGAATTATGCGTTATTATTTGGTGAAATTTCTACACATGCCAATCTAGACTATGAAAAAATAGTGAGACAAGCAATTAGAGAAATAGGTTATAATAATCCGGATTATGGTTATAATGCAGATGATGTGATTGTTGAAGTCAGAGTTAAACAACAATCACCTGACATAGCTTTAGGTGTCAATCGAAACGAAAATAAATCACTAGGTGCAGGTGATCAAGGATTTATGTTTGGATATGCTAATAATGACACAAAAACTTATTTACCACTAGCTATCTATTTAGCACACCGACTTGCAGAAAGACTCACATTCGTAAGAAAAGAAGATATTGTTAAAGGATTACGTCCAGATGGTAAAACTCAAGTGACATTAGCTTATGATGAAAACAATAAATTTTCATATATTCATACAGTTGTTTTATCAACACAACATGATCCATTTTGGCAACAAGAAGATCTTCATCAAGCAATGATAGAACATGTTATTAAGCCAGTATTAAAAGATTATGATTTGTCTAAAACATCATTTAAAATTAATCCTACAGGAAGATTTGTCTTAGGTGGGCCTCATGGCGATGCAGGGCTTACAGGACGAAAAATAATTGTTGATACCTATGGTGGATATGCTCGTCATGGTGGAGGAGCATTCTCAGGTAAAGATGCAACTAAAGTTGATCGCTCAGCTTCATATATGGCAAGATATATTGCTAAAAATATTGTGGCATCAAAAATTGCAGATGCTTGTGAAATACAACTTGCATATGCGATTGGTATTGCTGAACCTATTAGTGTAAACATTAATACATTTGGCACTGAAAAAGTTGCCAAAGATTTAATTTATGACACAGTCATTAAACATTTTGATTTAACACCTCGAGGTATTATTAAAACACTAGATTTAAATAAACCCGTATACCGCAAAACGACACAATATGGCCATTTTGGGAAAAATAACGAAGAATTTACATGGGAAAAACTTGATAAGATTGAATTATTTAGAGAACTAGTATAAAATGAACTTGGTGATAAAATGAAGAATTTAGAGAATTTAGAGAAAAAACGTTTAGAAGCTGTTGAAAAATTGAGTAAAGAACGTAAACGTTCATTACTTATATTACTACCAGGAATCGTTGTTGTTGCAATCGGTTTAGCCACTGAAATTGCACCCATTATATTTATAGGCTTTATTGCAGTTATTATTGGTATTATTCTTTTATCAGTCGCTTATGCGCATATTAATGCATTTAGTAAGTCTGTTAAAAAAAATATTATTCAAGCATTACTTAAAGATGCTTATGAAGATGTAAGTTATAATGAACATGCAGGTATTCCATTAAATCAGATCTTAAAGACAGATGTTGTTAAACGACCAGATCGATATACTATGGAAGATTATTTTACTGCAACTTACCATGGTGTTACTTTCGAAACTTCAGATTTAGATTTTAAAGAAAGAGTACAACATCGTGATTCTAAAGGGCATACATATTATACTTATGAAACTTATTTTAAAGGACGATGGATTACTTATAAATTCGAAAAAGAATTTAAAGAAGGCTTAAAAATTATTGAATCACGTTTTGGATTTAATAAACGTGGATATGAAAAGTTCGATACTGAAAGTATAGCGTTTAATAAAAAATTTACAATTTATGCAACATCTAAAGAATATGGATTTTATCAAATCACATCTTCAATGATAGAAAAGTTATTAAAACTTGAAAATATGCATAAAGGACAAATTGTTTATTGTTTTATAGGAAATGAATTACATATTGGTATTAATGATAGAAAAGATTATTTAGAAGTTTCATATCGTCAACCTATCACAGAAGAAGGGCTTAAGCCTGTCATTGATGATATTGAGATGATTGCTGCTATTATTAATGAATTTAGATTAGATAGTCATAAATTTAAGAATTAATTACAATTAAAAAATAAAAGGAGAATTAAATATGGATCCAATAGTTTATGTTATTATAGTTGTTGTTTTATTAGTCATAGTGTTTGGATGGGTAATATCTACATTAAACTCATTTAGACGCATGCAAGTTAAGATTGATGAATCTGAATCAAGTATTGATGTTGCGTTGACAAAACGTTATGATTTATTAAGTAAAATGTTTTACGCAACAAAAGGTTACATGAAACATGAAAAAGATACATTAACTGAAGTTGTTAAAATGAGACAACCTGGTCATAGTGCAAGTATTCAAGATAAGCAAGAATTTGCTAATCAAATGACTAAAGGACTTGACGCAATTAATGTTGTTATCGAAAGATACCCTGATTTAAAAGCACAAGCAAGTGTTGCTAAATTACAAGATGCTGCTTCAGAAGTTGAAGAAAACTTACAAGCATCTAGAAGAGTATATAATTCAAATGTATCAACTTATAATCAAGCGATTATTGTTTTTCCAAGCAGTATGATTGCTAATTGGAAGAAGTTCACAAAACGTGATTTCTTTGAAGCTGATGAAGCAAAACGTCAAGATGTTAAGTTTGATTTTTAATAAATAAAATACTTTTAAAAACATAGAATGCCAAGCATTCTATTTTTTTTATATATGATGCAAAAATAAAATATGTTAAAAAAAGATATTACAATGAATATTCTTGTAAAAATCGCTCTATTATAGTAATATAATAGAGAATGCAAAGGATGTGTGCAGATGATAAAATTACTAAAAAATATGTTTGATCCAGGTAAAAAAGAACTTAAAAATGCAGAAATTATTGCCCATGAAGTATTTGCTATTGAAGATGATATGACAAAGTTGTCTGATCAAGATTTAACAGCAAAAACTGATGAGTTTAAAAAAAGATTTGAACAAGGCGAAACTTTAGAAGACCTTATGGTAGAAGCTTTTGCAGTTGTTAGAGAAGCTGCAAGACGTGTTACTGGTCTATTCCCATATTTTGTACAAGTATGTGGTGCAGTCACTATATTCCACGGTAATATTGCAGAAATGAAGACTGGTGAAGGTAAAACATTAACCGCTGTTATGCCAGCTTATTTAAGTGCGATTAACGGTAGCGGAGTTCATATTGTAACTGTTAATGAATATTTAGCTAAACGTGAAGTAGATGGCGATATTGGTAATCTATTTCGTTTTTTAGGTTTAACTGTAGGACTTAACTTAAGAGAATTAACAAGAGAACAAAAAAGAGAAGCTTATGATTGTGATATTTTATATTCTACAAATAGTGAATTAGGCTTTGATTATTTAAGAGACCATATGGTTTTATATGCTAAAGATATGGTTGCACAACGTGGCTTAAGTTTTGCAATTATTGATGAAGTCGATTCAATCTTAATTGATGAAGCGAGAACACCATTGATTATTTCAGGTGGTTCTAAAAATAATATGAATTTATATCAAGCAGCTGATCGTTTTTCTAAATCTCTTAGAGATGAAGATTTTGAAATTGATATTGAATCAAAAACAATTGAATTAACACCAAGTGGTATTGAAAGAGCTGAAAAGATTTTCCAATTAGATAATTTGTATGATTTAAAATATGTTTCTTTAGTACATCATATTAATAATGCACTGCGTGCTAATTATATTATGTCAAGAGACGTTGAATATGTTGTTAATGAAGGCGAAGTTTTAATTGTTGACCAATTTACTGGTCGTATTTTAAAAGGACGTCAATTTTCTGAAGGTCTTCATCAAGCATTGGAAGCTAAAGAAGGCGTTAATATTAAACAAGAAACTAAAACAGTAGCAACGATTACTTATCAAAACTTCTTTAGAATGTATGCTAAACTTTCAGGGATGACAGGTACTGCAAAAACTGAAGAAGAAGAATTTAGAGAAATATATAATATGGACGTTGTAGAAATCCCTACGAATAAACCTATTATTAGAGACGATGCAC
The DNA here is from genome assembly GCA_018622495.1 of Mycoplasmatota bacterium. Classification (GTDB taxonomy): domain Bacteria; phylum Bacillota_I; class Bacilli_A; order Acholeplasmatales; family Acholeplasmataceae; genus WOFB19. Next base: position 1,326,585 of record CP076021.1, on the reverse strand, counting down.
CAGATTATATTTATGTTACATTAGAAGAAAAATTTGATGCATTATGTCAAGAAATAAAAACAAGACATGAAAAAGGTCAACCTATGTTGATTGGTACAGTTGCTGTAGAAACATCTGAGGATTTATCTAGAAAATTAAAAGCAATGAGAATACCTCATGAAGTCTTAAATGCGAAGAACCATGAAAGAGAAGCTGAAATTGTTGCTAAAGCAGGTTTAAAAGGATCTGTAACAATTGCAACTAATATGGCTGGTCGTGGGACTGATATTAAGCTAGGTGAAGGTGTTGTTGAATTAGGCGGGTTAGCAGTTATTGGTAGTGAAAGACATGAGTCAAGAAGAATTGATAACCAACTTAGAGGTCGTAGTGGTCGTCAAGGGGATCCTGGATATTCAAGATTTTATTTATCAGCTGAAGATGAACTTATGATGCGTTTTGGTGGCGAATCATTTAAACAAAGATTACAAACACTTGATAAGTTAAATAATACTGGTGAACCAATATCATCTCGTATGTTTTCTAGATTTGTAACAAATGCACAAAAACGTATTGAAGGTAATAATTACGATTCGCGTAAACAAGTACTTAAATATGATGATGTGATTAGAAAACAAAGAGAAATCATTTATAAAGAACGTCGTGATGTCATTTTATTTGATTACGTAGAAGAACAAGTAACACAAACCGTTGCTAATCAATTACGTATACAAGCAGAACAATTTATTCATCAGGAAAATAAAAATGAAGTTTCAATTGATATTGATGCAGCATATAAACATTTCGAAGGTCCTAATTTCACACCAGGCACACTAAATATTGAACATATGAAGACACTAGATGAACAAGCATATGTTGATTACGTTGTTGATTTAGGTATGAAAGAACTAGAACGTAAAAAATCTGAAGTACCTCTAGAAGTATATAATGAGTTCTTAAAAGTTGTTATGTTAAGAGTGATTGATACTTTTTGGATGCGACATATTGATGTCATGGATGAATTAAGACAAGGCGTTAGACTTCAATCATATGCACAACAAAATCCATTAGTTGTTTACCAAAAAGAAGGATTAAGATTATTTAATGAAATGATTGATGGTATTAATCATGACATTACAAGATATGCACTACGTGCACAAATTAGATATAATACTGAACGTGAAGCAGTTGTTAAAAATACAAGAACAAATCAAGGTGTTGTTGCTAAAGCTAAACAAAGAAAGCCAAAGGTTAGACGCAACAAAAATCAAAGAAGTAAACCTTGGCGATAAAAGGAGGTTCATGCATTGGAGCGATATGATGTTAATAAAATGATCACATCATTTGAAACGAGAATCAATGATTTAAATAATGCATTAAAACCAGAATCTCTTAATAAAGCTTATGAAACACTGGGAAAAGATATGCAAGCCCCTGATTTTTGGAATGATCCAAATCAAGCTAAAAAAGTGTCAAAAGAAGCTAATATTATTAAAGAAAAAATTGATCAATATGAAAACCTTAAAAACAAATTTAAGCAATTAGTTGAATGGTTTGAAGTATCTGAAGAAGATAGTGAAGAATGGACACTTTTAGAAGAAGATATAAGATCACTAGAAAAAATATTAAAAGAATTTGAAATCAAAATACTTTTAAATGGTCCATATGATGATCACAATGCTATTATTGAATTACATCCAGGTGCAGGCGGTACAGAGTCACAAGATTGGTGTGATATGCTTTATCGTATGTATACGAGATATGCACAAAGAAGAAAATATAAAATTGAAGTACTTGATTATCAATCAGGCGATGAAGCAGGTATTAAAAGTGTTACGATGCGTATTAAAGGTGATTTTGCATATGGCTATTTAAAAGCTGAACGTGGTGTTCACCGCTTAGTTAGAATTTCTCCTTTTGATTCAAATGCAAGAAGACATACTTCATTTGCATCACTTGATGTGATGCCAGAGTTTGATGAAGATATCGCTATTGATATTAAAGATGAAGATATTAAAGTTGATGTTTATCGATCTAGTGGTGCTGGCGGTCAATCAGTTAATACTACTGATTCTGCAGTAAGAATTACTCACTTGCCATCAAATACAGTTGTAACATGTCAAAATGAGCGTTCACAAATTAAGAATCGTGAGACAGCCATGGGTATTTTAAAAACTAAATTATTACAATTAGAAATTAGAAAACAAGAAGAACAAATGAAAAACATTAAAGGTGAACAAAAAGATATAGCCTGGGGGTCTCAAATAAGATCATATGTATTTCATCCATATCAAATGGTTAAAGACCATCGTACAAGTTATGAAGTCAGTCAAATTGATCAAGTCATGGATGGAGACATCGATGGATTTATTAATGCATACTTAAAAGCAGGTGATCTTAATGAATAAAGCAAAAGTTAGAGAAATACTAGAAATCACATTGGGCGTAGTTATCATGTCATTGGGTTTCTATTTTTTCTTATTACCACTTAATTTAATTGTTGGTGGTGTTATGGGGATATCAGTTTTACTTCAAAATGTGATTCCGGTATCTGTATTTATATATATTGCTAATATATTATTACTAATAGTTGGTCTTATCTTTTTGGGTAAAGTCTTTTTTATGAAAACATTTTATGCTACTATATTATCTCCTACCATTATTTGGGTGTTAGAAAAAACAGTAGATGCGAACTTATTAATGCAATATATGACAGAATCTCCATTATTAATTGCTGCATTATTTGGTGCATTGTCTGTAGGAGTCGGTCTTGGTATGGTACTAAGAAACAATGCGACCACAGGTGGTATAGATGTTTTGCAAAAAATGTTGCATAAATATTTAAATATTCCGTTTCATTGGGCTCTATATTTAATTGATGGGACAATTATATTAGTCGCATTATTTCTTGATTTCCAAAATGGATTATATGCGATAGGAACGATGTTATTATCTGGTGTTATTATTGATCGAATTTCAATTGAAGGACAATCTGGATTTACAGCTTTTATCGTGACGAATGAATCAGATAAAATTAAAGATCAAGTATATAAACTTCTTGATCGTGGTGTTACTATTTCAAAAGTTTTTGGTGGATATAGTCGAGAAGAAAAAGACATGATTATTTGTACTGTTGATCGTCGACAATTATATCATTTTACACATATCATTAAAGAAACAGATCCAAAAGCCTTTACTTTTGTGACAAGAACAAAAGAAGCTTTAGGTAATGGATTTAGTAGGGAGTTGGCTGTATGGGAACAAAAAAATTAGGTATTTTATTTTTATTTTCAGTTATTCTAGCATTCGCTGCTGGATATTTTTCATCAAATCTTGTTGAAAGTAAAATGGTCATTGAAAGTGATGAAATGTTTAAATACATTACAAAAGCATTTGATGAGTTTTATTATTATGACATAGAAACTGATGATGTTTATGATGCATTTATTACAACGATGTATGCTGCTGTAGATGCATATGCACAAGCAAATGATGATCCATATACACGTATTACATCAGTTGCTTCTGATGTAACCTCATCGATGCGAAACATTTGTAGGGATGGGTATCAATTTCACATACGAAGATTTTAATTTAAGGGTTAATGATGTATATGCAACAAGTGATTTATTTGGAAAAATATTTCCTAATGATTTAATTGTTGGTGTGATTGAAGATGATGAAACTATATATTTTGACTTACTGGATTCAACAACAGAAGTATTAACTTATTTAGATGGTGAAATTGGTGATGAAAAAGAAATTGTTGTCGAAAATAAAGATGGTGTGACATCAATTATTAGTTTTGAATATGTGGTTATTGACACTGCAACTACGTATAGTGTTGATTTAGGTTTAGAAGATGTAGGCTACATTAAAATTGATAAATTTGTTGGTTATGAAGAAGGTATTACAGTCGGTACAAATTATATTTTTAATGAAATATTAAAATCACTAGAATCAACAGTTTTAATGGATGAAGAAGATACATTAATTATAGATTTAAGAGATAATCCAGGTGGAGATTTAACTGCTTTAAATAATTTAGGTACTAATTTAAGTCCAGGTATTACACAATTATTATTACCATATGATGCTAACCATTCGATTTTTAATTTGGTAAATAATGAAGATGAAATCACAGAATACTTTGGTGGACTAACAGCACTAAAATCATATGATATTAAAGTGCTTGTAAATGAAAATACTGCTTCAGCAAGCGAAGTTCTTGCAGCATCATTAAATGATTATGGTTATGAACTCTATGGTTATAATACATATGGAAAAGGTGTTTATCAAAACTCAATTTACTTAAATGAAATCCAAAATGTAAGATATTATTTAACTTATACAGAAGGCGTATGGAATTATCAAACTGACAAAAATGTGATTACTGATCCTCTTTTAGTCAATCAAATCGATCAAGAGGGTATTTTAACCCTAGATTTACCTGTATATGAACAAACATTATTTATTGATGTTGTTGATAACAGTTTAATCGACTATCAAAAATTTCTTAATGTATACTTTGATTTAGATGAAGGTTCTAAAATGAGAGAAGATGGTTACTTTGATCAAATCACTAAAAATTGGATAGAGCTATATCAAAGTGAAAAGGGTATGACCATTACTGGTGAATTAGATTTATTAACTTCACAAGCCATATATTTAGATTACAAATTACTATCATCTGATATAAGTGAGGATGCTCAATTACAAGCATTGCTTTCTCTTTTAAGTGTGTAATATGCCTAAAATTACAGAAATAAAAAAAGAAAAACTACATATGACATAACATTTAATGAAAACGAAAAAATAAATTTTGAACCTGTTATTTATATGAAATATCATTTAAAATTATATCAAGAAATATCTAATTCAGCATATCAAGAGATTTTAAATGATAATCTTTATGAACAATATAAAAAAATTGCACTTAATCGATTAAAAAGACTACAAACTAAAAAAGAGCTCTATGATTATTTAATTGATAGAGGCGCAAAAAAAGCAATTGCAGATCAACTCATTTTTGATTTTACTGAGAAAAAATATCTTGATGATGCACAATATACAAAATATTATATTGAGCTAAAGAAAAATCAAAAAGGGCCTTTATTAATGGAAACTGAATTGTTAAAAAAAGGTGTGTCTAAACATATCATTTATCAGTTTTTAAATAAAGTTGATACATATGAAATATTATGTGAACTTGTTGAAAAGAAAATTAGATTACTTAGTCATAAAAAATCAAAAAAACAAATTATATTAAAACTTAAAACAGACTTTATGCGTATTGGCTTTAAAAGAGAAATGGTTGAATCGGTCATTTCAAAATATATTGATGAAGTTCCTGAAGTTGATATAGCTGTTATAGAGAAAGCATATCAAGTTATTAGAAGATCAATTAAGCATGAAGAGTTAAGTTATGAAGATCATCAAAAAATATTTGCTAAACTTTATCAAAAAGGTTATCCGTCTATATTAATAAAAGAAGTAATCCAAAAAAATAAATAATGTATATGTGTTGAATTATATTCATTAAAATTGATAAAATATGAGTATAAAAGAGGTGCTTTAAATGACAATAGAATTTTATTTGGATTATTTATGTCCGAAATGCTATTTACAACATAAAATAATTGAATCAATGGTCGATCATAAGTCTATTGACCCAAATTTAATTATCTATAGAAGCTTTGAAATGGTTGATGAAAAAGATTTTGATCAAAGTATTGCTTTTGCTGACTTTATATCTAAATACAAACATTTACCTAAAGAAGAAGTTGTAGAGTTCCTCAAAGGTACTAATTTAGATATAAAATTGTTTCCAATACATCATGTGCATAAGATGTTTCATTTAGCAAAACGTCATGCTTTAGCATATGCGTATAATCAAAGTGTGTTTAAAGCAATCTATGAACAACACTTAGATTTATCAGATTTAGACATATTAAAAAAACTATCTCTTAGTGTCGGTCTTCCTAAAGATGAAGTTGAACAAGTCTTATATACAAATAAATATAGTAATGCTGTTATTTCAAATAAAGAAAATGGATTATTAAAAGGTGTTCATATGTTGCCATTTCTTAGAATTAATAAAATGATTAAGCTTGAAGGTATTCAAGATGAAGCGATTATTATTGAAGCTTTAAATGTTGAACAACCTAAAAGTAATCATGAACATTGCATTGGTGAACATTGTTACAGGAAACGTGTTAATTAACGATAATATAAAAATTATCGTTTTTTTATATATATAGCCGTTTTTGCCTATAAAAAGCGCTTTAACAATAGTAAATATATGTGAAACATGATACAATAATACTATATTATTGTTATTTTATAAATAAAATAAGGAGGGCGACCATGGCACAATTATTTGAAAAGATTCCCTATAATTTTTTTAGTGTCCTTGCCTCCCCAAATAAAGAAATATATATTGATTGCATATTAGTTATTTATCATGCAGTAGATAGTATTGAAGATGCTTTTCAAGGGGATAGAGAATATATCGTAGCAAAACTAATTGACTATTTTGATGATCGTTCAGATGAACTTGTTGAAGAAGATGATGAAGAACCTGCACATACATCAAGACAAAAAGCCAATTATGTCATTAATATTTTAAAGAAAACTGGATGGTTGGGGGAAGAGGAGTTAGGTGATTATCGTACATCACTTAACCTTTTTGACTACTCTATCCAATTAATTGATACATTGATTCGTATCCAAAATAATACACAAAATGAATACACTGGTGAAATATATACTGTATTTTCATTATTGTCATCTTTTAGTATTGAAGAAGGTATTGGTGTTTTAGAACAAGCAACACTTAAAACAAATGATATTATTAGAAAACTAAAAGCTCTAAAAGCTAACATATATCGTTTCTATTATGATATTACTGCAAAGAGAACAAAAGATGATCTTCATGTTCTTTTAGATAAATTACTCATAGAGTATAAACAAAACTTTTTTGATTCAGCTTATTACAATTTAAAAACGACTGATAGTTTATCAAGATATAAACGTGGCATATTAGAATCAGTATCTAAGATCATTCATGATGAAAATTTAATGGATGAACTTGCTAAACTTGTGATGTATAAAAAAAGAATTGAAGATTATAACGAAGCATTTATTTATATCGAAGATAAACTTAGATATATATCAGATAGTTTTAATGCACTTGAGTATTTAATATTATCCATTGATAAAAAGAATGAGCAATACGTTACTGCTGCTGCATCTAAAATCTTATTCTTAACTAATCAATCTGATGATATTGAAGGTATATTTAATCGATTGTTTCAAATCGTATTAAATGAAAAAAATTTTGACTACACAAAATTATTCCATATTGTTCAAGCAAAGAATTTAGATACACAATCACTATACAGCCAACGAAGACAACGTATAGATACACAAGCAGAAGAAATTACGTTTGATGATAATTTTATTAGTGATGATTATAGAAAAGAAAAAATTAAAGCATTATTAAAAAATAATATTTTCGGTAAAAAAGAAATTGATCAGTATGTAACTAATTTATTAGGAGATCATCCATCGATAGAAGCTAAAGATGTGTCTATTGATACACAAGAAGATTATGTTAAATTGATTTTAATTTTCTTATATTCTAAATCAGTAGGTATGCATTATGATGTTATACCAACAGGGGACCGTTGTAAAAATAATTTTATTACATTCCAGAACTTTATTATAAAGGGGAAATCTTATGAATAAAAAACAAGCTATGATGCAATTAAGTGATACATATCTTTCTTTAAAGGAAAGTGAAAAAAGCAATGTGTCTCGTATATTTAATAAATTATTGCAAGTTAATTTCATCACAAAAAAGAAACCAGGAGATGCAAACGACTATCGATTTATTTTAGCGTTTAAAGAAGTTTTTGAAGCATATTTTGCGTTATCTGATTTTGTTTTAAATATTCATCGAGAACATGAAGTTATCTATATCGCAAATGAACAGTTATTTAATCACATGAGATTAAGAAAAACTGAAAGTATACTTATACTTGTCATTAGAATCCTTTATCAACATAAAAAAGATTTTGTGACTTTAGATGAGAATGTTGAAATATATTTACATGAAATCCATAGTGAATTAACGCGTATTGGATATTTAGATCATAAACGTATTACAAAAGATAGACTAAAACCTGCATTAACATTTTTAAGAAATTATAATTTAATTGATTATATTGATCGTGGATTACATGATGATGCAAGAATTAAAATTTATCCAACTATTTTATTTGTAACTAATTACGATACAATTAAAGAAGTTGTTGATAAATATGAAGGATATACGGAAGGGGCTACATCAGATGAAGAAACTGACGAAGATTAAGTTAGTTAATTGGCATTTATTTGCTAATCAAACCATAGACATTAGAGATAGTGCACTTGTATCTGGTGAAAATGGTTCTGGTAAATCAACACTTTTAGATGCGATCCAATATTTATTAGTTGGTGGCCGTAGTGGTGCAAAATTTAATATTGCTGCAACTGATGATGCAAGACGTTCGCTAGAAGGTTATATTAGAGGACGCATTGGTGCTGAAAATAAAGAATATTTGAGAAATGGCGATGTTGTTTCTCATTTAGCCATGGAATTTTTTGATGAACAAAACAAAAAATATTCAACTATAGGTGTTATTTTAGATCTTCCTAAAACAAGTAATTTAAAAGAAAGATTTTATTTACTTGATAATGTATCAATTCATGACTCTTTATTTTTAGATAAAAAATATCCTAGAGATTATAAATCAATGAAAGCGTATTTGAAAACACTAGAAGTGGATTTATCACCATTTGATTCACAGCGTAAATATAAAGAAGCTCTTGCAAGATTTTTTGGTATGGATGCAACTAAATATGCGAAGATTCTACCTAAAGCATTAGCGTTTAAATCAATTGATTTACAACAATTTGTTTTTGATTTTTTATTAGATGATGATCCCATTGATATTCAGTCACTTAAAAATAATGTTTCACAACTTAAAAAAGTTGAAGCACAAATTCAACATGATAAAGAAAAATTAGAGAAACTTGATGAAATCAACGAAATTGGTGAAGATATTATTTTAAATAAAGAACAAAATCATATTAATCAATTAGTTGATCAATTAAACTGGATAGAAAAGCGTGAAGCATTTATTAAAACGAATGAATCTAAATTAGTAGGTATTGGTAAACAATTAGAATATTTAAGAGAAGCAAAATCTCAAATAGATGCACAAGTTGATGAAAATGACCAAGCAATTCTAAATTTAGAACGTGCTAAAAATGACAGTGATCTATCAAGAACATTACAGTCTTATCAAGAAACATTAAATAAAAAAGGTCATGAATATGACACTCAAAAAGAAATTATATTACAATTAAAAATTGAACTTTCAAAAGAATTTAATGTGATGAAAGAATTATTATCTTATGTACCAAATACATCAGTAAAATCATTTGTTACATATTATCAAACATATAGTGATCAGTTAGACGCAAGTGAATTATTAAATCATTTAGAAATCATGAGCAATGATGTGACTTCACTCTTGCAAGCTTATCATACAGAAAGAGATAAAGTTGAAAGAGAGAAACAAGAACTTTCAAGTAAAATCAATGACGCAAAACAACGTATTAATCAATTGAAACGTCATGTAAAAACTTATCCATTCTACGTAGAAAAACTTATTAATACATTAAATAGTGAACTTTCTAATTATTATCAAAAAGATGTGAATGTGCAACCATTATGTGAACTTATTGAAGTTACAGATGAAAAATGGAGAAATGCATTAGAAGGTTACTTAGGTAATCAAAGATTTAACATTGTTGTTGATCCTAGATTTTTCAATGATGCATTAGAAATATATGATCGTGTTAAATTTGAACAAAAAATATACGGTGTTGGGCTTGTCAATACACAAAAATTAGATAGTTATCATGATATAACCGAAGGTATGTTATCTTCTAAAATATCATCAGAACATCGTTATGCAAGATTATATGCAAATATGTTATTAAATCATGTTGCATGTGTTGAAAATGTTAAAGATTTAAAAAATTATAGAACATCAGTCACACCAACAGGTATGGTTTATAGTAGTTATACAGCTAGACAAATGAATCCACGTAACTATGAAACACCATATATTGGTTCACAAGCTACTCAAATTCAATTAGAAATGGCTCATAAAGTATTAGAAGATTTAGATAGTCAAATTAGTCAACTCTATGATCTTACTGATCAACAAACTAAAGTTGTTAGACTACTTAGTCAATCAAAAGCAAATCAATTAATACATCAAGGACATATTAAGTATTTAGATCTTATTAAACAAACAAGAAGAGAATACAGTCAAATAGAAGATCAAATCAGTGCTTTAGGAAAAGATCAAAGTTTAGCACAATTAGAAAGTCAAATTGAAAAAGCTAAATTAAATCGTAGAGATTTAAGAGCTCAATCTGAAATTCTTGTTGGTAAGATTGCAACCGAAAGAGATGAGAGACAACGCATTATCGATCGTATTGAAGATGTGCAATTAAAACTTGATGAGTTTATGGCAGCTCAAAAAGAGCTAAGTCAAAAACACCCAGAGAAGTTATCTATTGCTCACACGCAATTTTACGCGCTTAAGCAACGTTTTGAACATGATCATGATAAAGTATCTGGATACTTATCAGAATCAACGACAGCGCTTAATGCACAAATTAATAAAGCGGAATATTCACTTTCAAATCATATGAAACAATATAATCTTAATTATCATTTTAGTGGAGAACCTAATATTGAGGGACTTGATTTATATGAACAAGAAGCACATAAAATCAGAAATAATGATTTAGTAAGATATGAACAAGAAGCTATTGATTTAAGAACAAGTTCTGAAATTGGATTTAAAGAAGAATTTGTTGGTAAATTACGTGCAAGTATAGAAAATGCACAACAACAAATAGAAGAATTAAATTATGCATTAACTGATAAAACATTTGGTAGTGATTCATATCAATTAATATGTATGGCAAGTCAAGATCCTGATTACAAAATGTATTATGACATTATTATGAGTAATCAAGCCATTGAAAATCATACATTATTTACTGAAGGGTTATCAAAGAGAAAAGAAACGATACTTTCTGAATTATTTGAAAAAATCGCATCTAATAATCCTGAATATGATACTTTAACATATAAATTTCTAGATTATAGAAATTATATGGCTTACGATATCGAAGTCACAAATATCAATGGAAATAAATCATTATTTTCTAAAGTATCAAGAGAAAAGAGTGGTGGGGAAACACAAGTTCCGTTCTATATTGTGATTGCAGCATCATTCCAACAATTATTATCAAGAAATAAACGACTTGATTCAGGATGTATCGTCTTATTTGATGAAGCGTTTAATAATATGGATGAATCAAGAATTGACGCGATGATGAAATTCTACAATAGTTTATCTATTCAATTAATTATTGCGGTACCACCGCAAAGAGTTTCTAATATTATTCATTATGTGAATACGAGTCTAGTGATTGTCAAAGACAATGATTATGCAATCGTTGAAACATTTAATGATGAAAGATTACTTGGTGTTTAGGAGGATTTACATGAAACCAATAACAAAGAAAAAATTAGAAGAATTAGAAAAAAGTTATGAAGAAAAACCTGTACAAAAAGCACTTCAACGTGTGTTATTTAAAAATGATTTAGAAACAGCATTTAGCGTTCAAGAATCAACAAGCAATACACAATTTAAATTTTCAAATGAAATTAAGACATTACCAGTATCTAATCAAAAACAAAGTGGTAGATGTTGGATATTTGCAGGTTTAAATGTTTTAAGAGAAATTGCAGCAAAAAAATATGACCTTAAGTCTTTTGAGTTCTCTCAAAACTACACAGCATTTTGGGATAAATTTGAAAAGATCAATTATTTTATGGAATCAATGGATGATTTCTTAGATGCTGATCAAGATGATCGTACAATGCAACATTTACTTAAAACAGGTATTCAAGACGGCGGACAATGGGATATGTTTGTTGCATTAGTTTTAAAATACGGTGTTGTACCTAAAGAAGCCATGGAAGAAACTGTAGCTTCAAGTAAAACAAGATTTATGAATCGTCTTATAAATATTAAACTTAGACAATATGCAGCGACTGTTAGAAAGCTATTTAGCGAAGGTAAACAAGATGAAATTCCTTCAATAAAAGCGAAATATTTAGATGAATTTTATACATTTTTAGTGACAAGTTTTGGTAAGCCACCTCAAACTTTTGATTTTGAATATGTATCAAATGATAAATATCATGTGATTAAAGATCTTAATCCTCAAAAGTTCTATGAAACATCTATTGGTGATGAACTTAAAGACTATGTAAGTATCATTAACTCACCAACAACTGATAAACCATTTATGAAAACTTATACAGTTTCTTATTTGGGAAATGTTATTGATTATGATATTAAGTATTTAAACTTAGAATTATCTGATTTAAAAGCATTAGTTATTAAGCAATTACTTGATGGTGAAGTTGTATGGTTTGGATCTGATGTTGGAAGATTTGGCGATCGTAAAGCAGGTGTTTGGGATGATCAATCGTATGATTTTGATCTTTTAGGCATGAACTTTGATATGACAAAAGCAGAACAACTTGATTATTCACAAAGTGCGATGAGTCATGCAATGGTAATTACTGGTGTTCATCTTGATCAAGATAAATCTGTTAGATGGAAGATTGAAAATAGTTGGGGAGATGCAAATGGACAAAAAGGTTATTTCTTAGCATCAGATACCTGGTTTGATCGATTTGTATATCAAGCAGTAATTAATCCTAAATATTTATCAGATGCACAAGCTAAAGCTTGGCAACAAGAACCTATTGTATTAAAACCATGGGATCCAATGGGAGCTTTAGCAAAATAATATATGTAATAAAATAAGGGTCCGTAAATAAATAAAAGCCCATAAACAAAAACTGGATCTCGTTAGAGACCCAGTTTTTTGGTATAATTGAAGTATGAAAAGCACTCAATTAACACATAATTATTTTAACGCAAAACAATTAAAATTACCACTATCTTTAGACATTTTAATACCTTTTGATAGTGAAGTGAGAACATTTGACGAAGTATTTTCAAAATTGGAGGTAGGGAAATACTTAAAAACCGAAAAAGATCCAAGAGGAAGAATCGGATATCATAAAGTCAACATGTTAAAATTGATATTGTTTTGTCGATGGAAAAATTCAAAGTTTAAGAGCGATGGAAAAAGCTGCAAGACATGATATTAGAATCATGTGGCTAACAGATGAACTTAAACCAAGTCATCAAGCGATTAAAGATTTCATCGACAGACATTTAGTTGAAGGTATCAAAGACATCTTCTATGAACTTTCAAAATATCTTGTTGACAAAGAAAACATCAATACTGATATCATATATATTGATGGAACAAAAATAGAATCAAGTGCGAACAAATATACATTTGTATGGAAAAAATCAATCCTCAAGTTTAGAGATAAACTATATAAGAAAATAACAAAAACGCTTAAAACACTTAATGATCGTTATCAATTAGAAGGCATCTACTTTCCAATTGATGAAAGCTATGAGCTATCATATTTAGAACGTATCAAGAGATTTTTAGAAAAAGAGATTCATAAACATTCAATTAAATTTGTTTATGGTAAAGGAAGACGAAAAACAGCATTACAAAGAGATCATGAACACATTGATACGTATATAGAGAAATTAAAACAATACACCAAAGACTTAAAGATTATGGGTAATGATAGAAACTCATATGCAAAAACAGATGTAGACGCTACATTTATGCATATGAAAGAAGATCATATGAGAAATAGTCAATTAAAACCAGGCTATAACATTCAAATCGGTGTATCGATGAATATATATGTCATCTTGATATATTTAGTGAACGCAGTGATTATAAAACACTGATACCCTTTTTAGAAGGATATAAAGATAGATATGGTTATTATCCAACCTATCCAGTAGCAGATGCTGGATATGGTGGGCTAATGAATTATCGGTATTTGAAGTTTAATGATATGAAACTTTATCAAAAATATGGGATGTATAGTAAAGATACGCATGACAAGAAACGTATCAATGATCCATATTTCACGCATAAACTTATAAAAAATGGTGATGATTATGTGGGTACCAATGGTGATAGACTTAAATACCTTTATAAAAATAATAGGGGCAACGATGTCTATCTTCTACCAAGCGGTAAACGTAAAGAGATAAACGAAGAAAATATAGGTTATCAAAAAGAAGTTATTAAAAATCTATCATCACCATTAGGTATAGAACTTCGCATGCAAAGATCGATACAAGTTGAAGGTGCATTTGGTGTACTTAAAACTGCATTTGGATTTAGAAGATTTAGAAGACGACATACTCAAAATGTAAGATTAGAGTTATTTTTGGTAGCCATAGGGTATAATCTATCAAAATATCACAATAAAAGGTATAGAATTACACATTAGATATCCACAAAAAAGCATAAGATTTATAGAAATCTTTTTTGAATATGCCTAAAAACAGGTGTTTTTTTATATTTATCCACATTAGATAAAAGAAAAAGGACCGATAGGTCCATGAAGTGGTTATAACTTCATTTCTTTACAGTCCCTTTTATTGTTGATAGACTATTTTTTCATCAATCACTGTCATTTTGGTTTTTATTTTAAGAAAATCTTCAACTGGAATCGTTAGTAAGTCCTCTTTAAATATCGTAAAATCTGCAATGTAGTTTTCTTTGATTAATCCACGATTGTTTTGATGATATGTAGGGATATTTGCATAGCGTGTATATAGTTTTAAAGCTTCAAATCTAGAAAGTTTTTCATGTTCATTTGATGGGAATTTAGATAATCCATTTCTTGTTATTGCAGCATACATACCGAGTAAAGGATTAGGAATTTCTACTGGTGCATCACTAGAACCACATATGGTAATACCATGATTTAATAAAGTTTGAAAAGGATAAATAAAGTCAGGTGCTTTTCTAAAGTATGCTAAACCTTTTGGGAAATCACTTTCAATAAATTGTGGTTGAATATCAATGATAATAGGCATCGTTTCTAATGCTTTCATTGCATGTTTTGATATAAATGATGCATGAATAAGTCTCTCATGAAGTCCTTGTTTTGGTGGATAAGCTTTTAATATATTAATTAAATCATCTAAACCACGATCACCTATGACATGTATTGCTACTGGTAATGATAAAGATCTAATACGTTTAATAAGTTGTATAAATTCAGATGTAGGTATTTCTTGTTTGCCATGATGCGTTTCATCAAAATAATCATGATTTAGTAACGCAGTTTTAGATGTCAATGTTCCATCAAAAAATATTTTGACTGGCCCTAATTGTAAAAAAGCATTTTGATCTAAGAATAAATCAGTATATGATGACAATTCTTTATAATGCACAAGAAGTTGCGTTCTAAATGGCATATCAGCAATAGCATCTTTAAAAGCTTTTAAAGTATCTTTGTACCCATTAAAATAATGAAGATCATCAGAATGTCCACCAGTAAGGCCAAATGCATATAATTGTTTATAAGCATGTTTAATTAAAGATGTTAATTGTGAATTACTATAAGATAGAAATACTTTATTGACTTCAATCATTTCCGTTAAGTCCAAAGTTTGTTTATCTAAGTTTATATGACATGTTTTAAGAACAAAAGAATTAACTGTATATTTATGGTAATCTTGATGTTTAATAATGATTGGATGATCAAGAGAAATAGTATCTAGATCATGCTTAGTTAGTAAGTCGTCATACATACCATAATATGTTGAATGCTGGTTGATATGAGTTTTAATACAATCTATCATATCATCTTTATTTTGATAGATTGATAGATCAATTTGGCTTAATTTTTCACCATAACCCAAAATATGAAGATGAGCATCAACAAAACCAGGATAAACATGAGATCCCTTTAAATCGATGATTTCATCATATTGATCATATAAGTCTTTATTAAAACTTAATACTTTTCCATGATGAGTAATCATATGATTGTATACTTTTTCTTCATTTTCAAGTGTATGAATATAGCCATTTGTCCATAATTTCATAAGCAACACCCCTATAATCATATTTTAACACGTTCATTATAATTATGATACAATGAAGATAAGAGGTGATATGATGAATGTATTTAATTTTAAAGTTAAAGATATAGAAGGAAAAGAAGTATCGTTAGATAAATATAAAGGTCAGCTACTATTAATTATTAATAGTGCAACACATTGTGGATTTACACCGCAGTATGAAGCATTACAAAAATTACATGATACATATAGTGATAAGGGATTTGAAATTCTTGATTTCCCTTGTAATCAATTTATGAATCAAGCACCAGAAAATAATAAGGAAATTAAACAATTTTGTGAACTTAATTATCAAACTAAATTTCCTCAATTTTCAAAAATTAAAGTCAATGGAAAAGAAGCAGACCCATTATTTAAGTATTTAAAGAGTGAAGCACCTAGAGAATATGCCAAACTAGATAAGCAACAAGGATTTATTTCTAAGTTATTTTTTGGAAATAAAGTAAAATGGAATTTTACTAAATTCTTAGTCGATAGACAAGGAAAAGTAGTCGCAAGATTTTCACCTTCATATGATCCACAAAATATCGCAACTTTTATCGAAAAATATATCTAAAAAAAACTAAGTCGTTTGACTTAGTTTTTTTCTTCTATAAGTGATGCATAATCTGATGACATCGTAATATTTAAATTGCCATTTAATACACGTAAATCATCTAAAAATGCTTTTTGCTGGAAACTTGGTAATGTCTTAATTAAATAAGTTAATTCAAACATTGTACCAAAATCACTTGTTTTAACCTTTTGTAATTTATAATTTGTGAGATATTTTGAAAATAAGTCATCAAATGCATGCTCATAATTCATATTTTCAGGCACAACAATTTTTAGTTTTGCTTGAAATGTCATTACTTTTTGTTTTTCTGTTAAGTTAATAACAATAAATACTGTTGAAATAAAGGCTGTAATAACAATTGCATAGTTTATATAACCAAGTGCAATTGATAAACCGATTGCTACAGCACTTAAAATATAAGTAATGTCTCTTGAATCTGCAATTGCAGTTCTAAATCTTACTAATGTAAATACACCAGCTAAGCTAAATGCTCTTGCTAAATTATCAGATACTAGCGCAATAATAATTGAAATAACTAGCGGCAATAATTGCAATGTTGAAGCGAAAGCTTTATCATAGACTTCTTTACGGTGAGTGAAAAGAAAAACATAGCGCATAATGAAACCTAAAATAGTAGAGATAACTAAAATAATAATTAAATTTGTAATTGATAATGTTTCCATATCAAGGATGAGTGATAGATTTATGTTCATAATAACCTCCGGTTATAAATTGTTGATAAGCTTTTCCATATTTTGAAAATCTTTGTGAGTAAATACGATGTTCTGATAATAGTTGTGCAAGCCATACAGGAAAATTGGTTGCACTTTTAATTTCCATAAGCCATTCTGTGTCATCTTCTAATATGGGATGTGTATCATCATCGTTTAATGCTACATCGTCAGTACGATATCTAATATTATGATCAAAGGTAACACGTAGGCTATCATCATCATTATGAAACGCTAATCTTTCATATGCGATGTATGCTTTTGGTTTAAGTAAATCTCTTTTAAGAATATAGTTAATTTCTTCATATACTTGTTTATTTAAATAATCTTCAGCTGAAGGTTTTGTTTCATTCATTAAATAATTTTTAAATTCAAGATATGTCATAACGATACGTCTTTTGTTGATTCTTCCATTAAATTTCTTTTTGATTTCTAGAAATACTTGGTCAGTATCTGTGAGCGGATAATGATAAGATCTTAGACGTATTTTATCCTTATAAATAGGTTTTTTGAGCGATCTTCTAATAAATTCATAATCGTTTGTATCATAATATAAGTTATATATATGATATGGTTCACCTTTGATAATATTAGGATCAAAGGTTAAGTGTTTTTGAATTTCCTCAACTAAGAAATCTTTTTGCACTTGAGATAATAAAAACTTTTTTTCTACGCGGTTAAATGTACGTTGTTGCATAATCTAACCTCCTTATATAATGTATTATCTTCTACCAGGTGTAAAGGTACCACCAGGAGAACTTGAACTGACATTAAATGTGTTATTGATGTCATCTAATGTAAATGATGCGACGCTTTGATAATTTGAAACTGTACCACTTGAGTAATAACCATTTTCTAATTCACTGTCGATTGTACCACCTAGAATAAGTGTATAATTGGTATCTTGATCTAATTCGGCTGATGTCATAAATACAACTTGATAAGATTTAGTTGGTGTAAATGACATAACAATTTCATTATTTTCATCAAGTAGAGAAACTGAAGTACCACTTTGTTTTGTGCTACTGATATTATAAGTTAAGTTAATTTGAGTAGATTCATCTGAAGGTGTTTTTGTTTCATTACCATATCCAGATGTTCCAATAATAGTACCACCGGTTAATATCCAATCAATATCGTAATCAATAAGTGATTGCATACCGCTAGTTGGACCATTAATGACAATGATACCACCACTAATAGTAATTGAACCATTCGCATCGATTGCATCATCTTCAGCAGTTACCATAATTGTACCACCACTAATGTTGATTTCTGCTGTTGATGTTGTAGTGCTTCCTGTAGTACCATTAGGTACATCAGCTACTGCACTACTTATTTCAGGATCTGATCCATTGATACCATCATCTTCAGCAATAATATTAATATTACCACCACTAATGTTAATGTATTTACCTTCGATAACTTCAAAAGCATCTGTAATTGTAATTGTTCCACCTTGAATATCTAATGAATTATTAGTGTGTATAGCATCATCTTCACTTGCGATTGTATATGTTCCATCAAAAATGATTAAACCATCATCTGAATGTATAGCATCATCTTCAGAACTTATATTAAAATCTCCATTGATTAAGTATAAATTATGATCTGTTTTTAATGCTTTAGCACTTGTTGAATCAACATTATTATTTTGATAACCAGAAACTAAATCATATGTTCCATCATAAATCGTTAAGTCATATGATGAGCTAATAGCATCTCCATATGATGTGATATCATAAGTACCACTAATTAAATAGATAAGACTTTCTGTTGGATCATCTTCGTTATCACTTTGAATACCATCACTATTTGAATTAATCGTTAAATCAACTTCAGAAATTGTGATACTATTATTTGCTTTAATAGCATGACCTTCTGATGTGATGTTTAATGTTGTGCCATAGATCACTAAATCATCATTTGCTTTAATACCTTTTTGAAAACCTGCATTAATGGTTAAACTACCAGTACCATTAATGGTTAAATCATCTTTTGAATAAATGACTGAATCTTTATCATATGCTTCTAAAGATGTGTCTGTTAATGTGTTTTCTGTAGCAGCAACAACATTAATCATCACTTTATCTGCATTTTCGATATAAATAATAGGTCCAGTTGAACTTGATAAACTAACGTTATTTAAAACAAGTGTAATTGTATCGTCACTAGAAGCATCAATATATATACTTACTTGATCATTTGATCCAGTTAACTCATAAACGCCTTCTGTATCAATAGTTACAGTGTTATCTTCAATCATAATAGAATCATCATCAGCTTCTATTGAAGAAGTGCTAAATGTAATGATGCTATCAATAGCCTCAATTGTACTTGTTTGATCATCATCGTCTAATTCAGGTAACTCTATTGTAGTTACATCATCTGGTAAATCAGAAGAAGTATCTTGAGCAACAGTATCATCACTATTAAATAAAGATAGAGAACATGAAGTTAATAAAAGAAATGATGAAATTAAAATAAATAGTAATATAGTTTTTTTCATATGTATCATAACCTTTCGTCTTGATAGTCTTATTAAATAACACGAAGGATGAATAAGCAAGCATAAATGTAATTATTATGTAAATTCACATAAGATAAATATATTGTCCCACAGTACCCTTAAGAGAACCTTAAGAAATAATTTTTATCTTATGATTAATAAATAAAACATGTTAAAATATAAGAGGAAAAGCACCCGTAGCTCAGTTGGATTAGAGCGCAATCCTCCGGAGATTGAGGTCGCATGTTCAAATCATGTCGGGTGCGCCAAATGGAGGAATACTCAAGTGGCTGAAGAGGCAAGCTTGGAAAGTTTGTAGGTTAGAAATGATGCAGGGGTTCAAATCCCCTTTCCTCCGCCAAAATAACTAAAAAGATTAATGTCTTAAATTATTAAAGTTTTATATTTAATAATTTAAGACATTTTTTTATTAAAACAGGAGAAATCATTTTATGATATCTCCTGTATATATTCAATATTTACTTTTTAATTTTAGGCTTAATTGTTCTAAGTAATCTTAACCCACTTAATATTACTACTATTGTACTTCCTTCATGAAATACTACAGCAATTGGCATATCCATTTTACCAATAAAGTTCATAGTTAGTAAAAACACTACGATAGTCATAGCAAAAATAATGTTTGTAATGACTACTCTTCTTAACTTGGTTGCTACTTTATGAGTATAATTAAGTTTTTCTAAATCACTTTGCATTAATACAGCATCTGCTGCATCAATTGCAATATCAGTTCCACTTCCCATTGCAACTCCAATGTCTGCTTGAGCTAGTGCTGGTGCATCATTTACACCATCACCAACCATTGCTACTGCGCCGTAAGTAGCTTTTAAATCAGCAATGATATTTGACTTATCTTACGGTAATACATTACCTATTACTTGAGTTATGCCAAGTTGTCTACCTATTGCTTCTCCTGTTTTTATTGCATCTCCCGTAATCATTACAGTATGGATTCCTTGTTCGTTGAAATATTTAATTGCGTTAATTGATGTTTCTTTTGGAATGTCTTGAATAGCAATCAATCCAACTATTAAATCGTTCTCACTGAAATATACAACTGTTTTACCTTCATCTTCAAACTTCTCAGTTACTTCAAATATTTCTTTTGATACATTTTTATATGAACTAGGTTTACCTATTTTATATTTATTGCTTCCATAACTTGTAATTAATCCGGTACCAATGATATTTTCTGCATCTAACTCAACTTCTTTCACCTCTGTAAATCTGTTAATAATGGCATCTGCAAGAGGATGATTTGAGTGTTTTTCCATTGCAACTATAATAGCAAGGTAATCATTCTTTTTATCTTCTGATAATGTGTCGATAAAGTAATTATCAGTTACTACGGGTTTACCTTCAGTAAGTGTTCCTGTTTTGTCAAATGCTATTGCTTTAACATCTGCAAAGTTTGAAAGGTATGAACCACCTTTAAATAATATTCCATTTTTAGCTAAGTTTGAAATGGCTGATAGTGTTGCTGGAATATCTGTTGCTGCAAGTGCACAAGGTGATGCTCCAATTAGTAATACCATAGTACGATAAAAACTTTGATAATGATCCCAGCCAAATCCAAATCTTCCTAACACATAAAATAATGGTGCAATTATTAACACTATAGTTACATAGATTGGTTCAATTCTTTTAATCAATACTGCTGTTTTTGAAACGTTTGTTTGAGTTTCACTAACAAGTTGTAATATCTTAGCAAAAACAGTGTCTTTACTATCTTTAGTAACTTTCATTGTAAATGTACCATTACCGTTAATTGTACTTCCAAAGACAATATCACCTACTGTTTTTTCTTTTGGAATACTTTCACCAGTAATACTTGATTCATCAATATTTGAAATTCCCGTTAAGATAATTCCATCAGTTGCTACTTGATCACCATTTAACACTTGTAATATATCACCTATAACTAAATCGGCTACATCAACAATTGTGATACTGCCATCTGCATTAATTCTTCTACCTTGAGTTGGGTTTAAGTCAAGTAAGTTTTTAATTTCTTTTTGACTTTTAGCTTCGGCATATTCTTCTAAAATATGTGCTCCTGCAAATATTAGTATTAACAGTGCTCCCTCAAAGTATTCTGCAATAATAATTGCACCTACAGCAGCAAGTGCCATAAGGACGTGAATATTGGGTTTAAATCTTTTATGTTTAATACTCGATTTGATTGTATCAGCAAAACCTTCATATATTACATGGTATCCTGAAATTACAGTTGCTATTAAGTAAAACAAGTTTTTAATAACTACTTCAAAATTACCTACTGTAAATGCAATACTTTTGGGCAAAAATATTGCCACTATAAATAATAATAATCCTGTAAAATATAAGATTAATTCTACTAATTCCCCGTGATTATGATTATGATTGTGTTTTTTCTCTTTATTCATGATTACACTCCTCTTCCCTTACGTGGTCAATCGCTTGATTGAATATGTCATATACGTGATTATCTGAAAGTGAATAAAATATGTTTTTACCTACTCTTTCATCCTTAACTAAATTAACATCTTTTAATACTCTAAGTTGATGACTTATCGCACTTTGACTCATATTTAGTTTGTCTTTAATTTCTGAAACAGAAAGTCTAGAATCTTTAAGTGTATATAAGATATCAATTCTTGTGGGATCAGCAATTACTTTAAATAAATTACTGACTTTCTGTTTTTCTATTTCGTTTAATAATTTGATTTGCATACATGAACACTCCTTCATATGATTGTTTACTCATGTATCATACTCTAAAAAATTATAGTTGTCAATAGTTTTAAACAATTTTAATTTTTTAAGATTTCTTCTAAGTTTTCTCTATCTAATAAGATAATAATTCTTTGTCCCTTAAGTTCGATATCCTCTTGATCTTTGAATATTTTTAAGGTTCTACTTAAAGCCTCACTACTCATACCAAGCTCATTTGCCCACTCTCTTTTAGAGATTGGTAAAACAATTTGTTTTAATTTGAAATCTAAAATTGCTTTTGCAACTCGCTTTTCAACTGTAAGTAAATCTACCCCAACAGAAATCACACAAGCACACTATGAATTATTACATTC
Organism: Mycoplasmatota bacterium; assembly: GCA_018622495.1. GTDB lineage: Bacteria > Bacillota_I > Bacilli_A > Acholeplasmatales > Acholeplasmataceae > WOFB19. The sequence continues at coordinate 1,303,528 of CP076021.1, read as the reverse complement.
TGATACAGTCATATACAATCAAAGTATTATGGAATACGTACCATTACGAGATGGATATACATTTAGTGGTTGGTACAGTGATATCAATTTAAAAACACCATATATATTTGGGTCTATGCCGCAGAAGATATTACACTTCATGGTAAATGGGTATCAAATGATTGAAAAAAATATTTTATTGGCTCAACACCCCACAATAAGTAGATAGTTGAAGAACCTATTTTGATACAAAGAAATCACTACTTTCAAACAAATCCAGAATAAAAGGGCGAAATTAAGCCATATTTTAGGGGTGCGTAAAAACAGGTTAGGGGTGCGTAGATTTTGATAAGGGTGCGTAAAAACAGGCTTGGGGTGCGCAATTGTATTAAAATAGTTCTACAAACCCATCAGTACTATTTAAGTTTATTCCTATTCAAAAAACAGGGTTAACGCCTTTGTTTAGCGAACTATAGGAATAGACTTTTTTTATTATCTAGTGATAAACTAACATTTCGGACAGTATTTTGGACAATTATAATTGGACAAATCGTTCTGGGATTTGAGGGGATTTAGAATTTGCTGATTTTGCCAAAAACCGTGGAGTTGAGGGGATTTAAACTTTACACCCTAAATAATGATTTAAGACCGCCATTAAGCGGTCTTTATTTTTTTGAGTATATAATTTGTCCTAATATAAGTCGATTTGACTGTCCAATTTGTGTCCTGTTTTTTCATAGCAGAGCAGTGCTGAGGAATCCTTGCTGTTTGTCACGGATGGTCTTACAGGGATTAAAGATGCGATCTCAAATGTGTTCCCTAAAGCTAAACACCAATCATGCTGGGTTCATTTGGCTAGAAATGTAAGTCATGCTGTAAGAGTGAAAGATAGATCTGAAGTGTTAAATGATCTAAAGACGGTCTACACTCAAGAGTCAGTGGAAGCTGCTGAAGAAAAACTTGATACATTCATACAAACGTGGCATAAGAAATATCCTAAAGTAACAGAAAGATTCAAGAATAATCCATCTCTATTTACCTTTTTGTCT
>CP076021.1:0-1297500 GCA_018622495.1 Mycoplasmatota bacterium | reverse complement strand
AATGAACTTAATTATGCTGCGAGAGAAAGAATTGACAGTTACACTTCTACAGCTGGAATAAGATATGATTTATTGCATACTGAACTTGCTGTATTAAAAAGCAAAGGACATTTAAAAGCTTTCAGAGACTATAAAGTTCATGATGTTTTAAAACGTTCAGGTATCAAACAAAAGTTTTTTGATACAAACAAAAAACAAAATGAATGGTTTAAAGTAGATTTAGAAACTGCAAAATTGGCAATTAAGGCAGTTAAAGAAGGAAAGAGAGCTATAGGGCAAGAAACAATAACGGAGGGAATAAACCCCATCATTTTTCGTCCTGAGCAAAGAGATGCTATTGATAAAACTATAAAGCAGTTTAAGAAGCATGACCGCATGTTATGGAACGCTAAAATGCGTTTTGGTAAAACGCTAAGTGCATTACAAGTTGCAAAAGAAATGCAGTTTGATCGTAGTATTATTGTGACACACAGACCAGTAGTTAGTGAAGGTTGGTTTGATGATTTTAATAAGATATTTTACGATAAGCCTGAGTATAAATTTGGATCACATAAAAAAGGAGAAAGTATTCAAAACTTAATACTTAATGAAGATAAGTTTGTGTACTTTGCATCGATTCAAGACTTAAGAGGATCAAGTCAAGTTGGTGGCAATTATGAAAAAACTCAGAAATCTATAAAACCAATTGGGATTTTATTGTTGTTGATGAAGCACATGAAGGTACACAAACCGATTTAGGAAAAAGTGTTATAGAATCACTAGTAAAACCTTATTTAGATTATAAAACAAAAGTTTTAGAATTATCTGGAACTCCTTTTAATATATTATCCGACTATGAAGAAGATAATATTTATACATGGGATTATATTATGGAACAAGAGGCCAAAATGAATTGGCCACAAAATACTTTTGGTGACTCAAATCCTTATGCAGAATTACCAAAAATGAATATCTATACATATCATCTTGAAACTTCACTTGCTGGTTTTATGGATGTTGAAGATAAAGCATTTAACTTTAGAGAGTTTTTCAGAATTTGGACAGGTGATATAGAAAAGGATGGTAAACATATACCAACAGGGAAAAAAGTTGGTGATTTTGTTCATGAAGATGATGTAAATAGTTTCTTAAATCTAATTACTAAAGATAGTGATGAATCAAATTATCCGTTTTCTACTAAAGAGTATAGAGAATATTTTAGACACTCTTTATGGATGTTGCCTGGAGTAAAAGAAGCCAAAGCATTTAGTAAACTACTGAAAAAACATAAGATTTTTGGTAGTGGTTTATTTGAAATTGTTAATGTTGCAGGAGATGGAGACGAAGAAGTCGATTCTAAAGATGCATTAAAAGCTGTTCAGCTTGCAATCGGTAGAAATCGAGATGAAACATATTCAATAACTTTGTCATGTGGAAGATTAACAACAGGGGTTAGTGTGCCTGAATGGACTGCAGTGTTAATGCTAGCTGGATCTTTTTCAACTGAAGCTTCTAGATATCTGCAAACAATTTTTAGAGTTCAGACACCAGCTAATATTAATGGTAAGATTAAAGAAAACTGTTATGTATTTGACTTTGCACCAGATAGAACTTTAAAAATGGTTGCTGAAGCTGTTCAATTATCAGCAAGATCTAGTAATAGTTTAGCAGCAGAGATTCAATTGGGTAAATTTTTGAATTTTTGTCCTATCATCTCTGTTGATGATACAAATATGAAAGAGTTTAAAGTTGCTAATTTATTACAAGAATTAAAACGTGCTTACGCCGAAAGAGTCGTTAAGAATGGTTTTGATGATATTAGATTATATAATGATGAATTACTAAAACTTAATGATATTCAACTCACAGAATTTATGAACTTAAAGAAAGTAATTGGTGTAACAAAACAAACTAAAAAAGTTGAAGATATAACAATTAACGATGAAGGCTTTACAGATGAAAAGTATGAACAAGCAAAAAAACTTGAAAAAAAGCCAAAGCGCCAATTAACAGAAGAAGAAAAAGCTTTGCTGGAAGAGATGAAAGAGAAAAAGAAAAACAGATCAACTGCAATATCTATTTTAAGAGGTATATCCATCCGGATTCCTTTACTTGTATATGGAGCAAACATTGATATTAATGATGATGTCACTATAGACAATTTTGCAAGTTTAGTTGATGATTTATCTTGGGAAGAATTTATGCCTAAAGGTGTGGATAAAAATACATTTGATAAGTTTGCTAAGTATTATGATAAAGACGTATTTTTAGCATCAAGTAGACGTATAAGATTCATTTCAAAAAGTGCTGATGAATTAGAGCCAACAGAAAGGGTAAAAAAAATAGCAACTCTTTTTGCATCATTCAAGAACCCAGATAAAGAAACCGTACTTACTCCTTGGAGAACAGTTAACATGCATATGAGTGATACAATTGGTGGTTACGACTTCTTTGATGAAAATCACGATAACGAAATCAAGGAACCAAGATTTGTTGATCAAGGGGAAGTAACAAAAGACGTACTATTAAATGATGAGACCAATGTGTTAGAAATAAACTCTAAATCCGGATTGTATCCATTATACGTAACATATAGTATTTATAAAAATAAAAGCAATAATCTTGATGAAAGTGAACACACTTTTGATAATAAAATAAAATTATGGGATGATACAGTTCAAAATAATATCTTTGTCATTTGTAAAACACCTATGGCAAAAAGCATTACAAAAAGAACTTTAGTTGGATATAGAGACATTTCTGTTAATACACATTATTTTGAAGATTTAATTAACCAATTAAAACAGAAAAACAAACTAAAAACTTTCATTAGAAAAGTCAAAAATGGTTCTTCATATTGGAAAGTAGAAGGGAAGAAAGATAATATGAAATTTAATGCTGTAGTAGGTAATCCTCCTTACCAGATTATCGATGGTGGAGGAGGATCAAGTGCTAAACCTGTATACAATACATTTGTTGAAGCTAGTACAAAATTAAATCCTAACTATTTATCGATGATTATGCCTTCAAGATGGTTTTTAGGAGGGAAAGGATTGGACTCTTTTAGAGCGACAATGCTAAACGATAGAAGAATAGAAAAGTTACATGATTATTTGAGTGCAAATGAATGTTTTCCCTCTGTAAGCATAGAAGGTGGAGTATGCTATTTTTTGTGGAATAAAAATTATGATGGCAAATGTCAATTCATTACACATGATAATAATGGTAATGTTCTTGATTCTCTGAGATATCTAAATGAAAATGAATCTGTTGATATAGTCATTAGAGATGACAGAACTCTTGAAATATTTAAAAAAGTTAATTCAGTAACCAGTGATACATTCGATAAACTTGTATCTTCAAGAAATCCTTTTAATTTAAATGGTGTATCAGACAAAGATTTATCTGATAATCAACTTGAATATGAGTACAAAGTTTTTGGAAGATTCAATAATGTGAGAAGCTATAAATGGCTAAAAGATATAAACAAAGTGAGAAAAGGAAAAAAACTAATTAATGAGTGGAAAATCTACGTCTCTAAAGCTGATGGAGCAGCTGGTCAAATTGGGAATCCCGTACCTGCAAGAATAATTGGCAAGTCTGAAATAGGTTATCCAAAGACTGTTTGTACTGAGACCTTTTTGGTTGTTGGCCCTTTATCGTCTAAGTTGGAAGCAGAAAAAATTCAAAAATATATGCTTACAAAATTTTTTAGGTTTATGGTAGGTATTAGAAAAACAAAAAACATGACAAAAGACACATATAAATACGCTCCAGTTTTAGATTTTAGTAAGAAATGGACTGATGATGAATTATATAAATATTATGGTTTAAGTGAAGAGGATATAATTTTTATTGAAACACACATTGCTGAATTATAATAATATAACTTAATGTCTCAAAATTCATGGAGGACAAAATGAAATCAGTTACACAAAGAATAAAGGAAATCAAACAACCCAGAGGCGGATATGTTAATCCCAAATTATTGATGAGATTAAACTTGAAGAGACTGAACAATTGAATGAACAAGAGAACATTCATGCATCTTTAGTAGGTTTGGTTGTGGACTATTTAACTAGATATACTTTAGGCGCAAATGTAAAAGAAGCATTTAGAATCTCTTTTTTAGCAGCAAGACTAATAAATGCTGAGTTCATTGCTGATAGTTTATCGAGTAAAATTAAAGGTTTAGATGATAAATCTATTATATCTGCTTGTAAATTAGTTGGTTTTGACGTTTGTTTTAGAGCTAGTATAGCTGGTTATAGACCGGTCGAAGACATTGCTCCTAATCAAGAAACCATAGATAATATAAGAATGATGGTTAATAGAAGTTTAAAATTCTTTGATAAATATGGACCAATTACTAAGGATGGATTTACTTTTGAAGGAGCATATACTAATATTGTAAGCACAGGTGATGGTGATTTTTTAACATATGATACATTGTGGGGTTTTAAAGTATCAAAATCAAAACCTTCGTCAGCGCATACCTTACAGTTGTTAATGTATTATTTAATGGGAAAAAGATCAATACATGATGAGTTTGAACACATTCATAAAATTGGAGTTTATAATCCAAGATTAAACAGTATATATTTATTAGATATTAGTGATATAAGTGATGATATAATTAACCTTGTTGAGACTGAAGTTATAGGATATTAGATTTTTCAAAAAATAAATTGGCATATAATATCAAAGTGATCTGGTGATAATATGAAAGCTTTCTTTAGTGGATTAGTAGGAATAACCTTTATAAACTTAGTGCCATACATTATGGCACTATTTATGCTTATGACTAGAGAATCTTCTATAGCCTTTTCTATTTTTAGTATAATTCAAAGCATATTTAGCATTCCCACATCTTTGATTGGATTTGCTTTACAATATGATTTAGGAGAAGTTTGGTGGGTAATATTAAATAGCATAATATTTGTTATTTCAGGAGTAGTTATTATTAAAGATTAGAAATATATTTTGGAGGAAAAAAATGAGTGATGAAGTAAAGTATCAAAAACATAAAAATACTAGAGAATGGATCGCAACAATCTTAGCTCTTATTACTTTTGGATTTTCGATTTTTGTATCATTTACCGCGAAAGAAACAGTTAGAGAAGTTAATAATCAATTAGATTTAGTTCAAACTCAATATCAAAGTATACAAAACATCATAAATCAACAACAGACAGTTGATGTAATTCAAGCACGTGATAACGATGTGCTAATAAGAACACCTGATGAAAAATGGATAGTAGTACCTATGATTGAAAAAGAAGATATAGAATTCTCAAGCGAAATCATTGAAAAGAAATATGCTTATGATGAACTTGATTGGAATAGAATTGATTTATTTAATGTAGATGATGAAGATTGGAGTGAAAGAGATGCTTTCACATATACTCTGCCGTACTTATCAATCAATCAAAATAAAATGGTTAGTTTACAACAATTTATAAATAAAATCACTATTGAATTTAAATATTATCATTCAAATCAAATAGATTATTACTCGGATTTTTATGAGTTGTACACCGCTGGTAATGAATATAAGTATCTAAACGTTTTTGAAAATATTAATACTGAAAACTCATATGTTACTAACGAGTTTACTGGTTTTAATGGAATTGAAGATATTAAAATTAGTTTGATTATTGAGTTTAATATCGGTGGATCAGTATTTTCAATTCCCTATACATTTGATAATTTTATTCCTGTAAATGAAGATTAACTTTTAACACAAATATGAACTTTTAGCATCATTTATAGTAAAGTTAGTCTAGAGGTTGTAGTAAAGTTAGTCTAGAGGTTATCAAAAACAGTGATAAAGTCCATAATGACAAGACATTAGACAAGCATTAGTCTGATACTTTTATGTATCAGACTTTTTTGTCTTAATAAAGCCATTCACTATATTAAGATTTATGCTAAACCTCATTAAAATCAATATAAGGTAGCTTATTATAGTACAAAATTATAAATGCTTACACGATTACATCTCAAATTACACGATTTAATTATTATTTACACGATTTGAGACTTATTTACACGATTATACCGTGTAAATTAATTTTTGTAGAGAATATTTCCACATTTATTGGAATAAAATATCAATAATAATTGGAATAAAGTCTTTACATTTATTGGAATTGTTGTATAATACAATTGGAGGTAATAATTATGATACCTAGTAATTATAAGCAGAGAATTATTGAAAATGAAATTGAAGATAAAATGAAATACAGTGGAGCTGTAGTTATCGAAGGTCCAAAGTGGACTGGTAAATCAACTACAGCTGAACTTTATTCTAAGACTATCATTAAATTACAAAATCCTATTACGAAAAGACAGTATCAAACTTTGGCAACCATTTCTAAAGACGAAGTACTTTCTGGTGAAAAACCAATTCTTTTTGATGAATGGCAAGAAGTTCCTGAGATTTGGGATTTTATAAGGCTTGATATAGATGATAACAAATATAAAGGTGCGTATTTACTTACAGGCTCTACAAAGAAACAAAACATAAATATATCTCATACAGGAACGGGAAGGATTAATTCAATATACATGAGGCCGATGAGTTTATTTGAAAGCGGAGATTCTAGTGGAACAGTCTCGTTAGCTGATCTATTTGAAGACAAAAAAATTAAAGTAGCAAAATCAAAAACAAGCATAAGTGACATTGCTCACTATATTTGTCGCGGTGGCTGGCCAGGTAGTCTAGAATTGCCGTTAAAAGAACAGCTTGCTATTCCTAAAGACTTACTTGAAAGTATTATATCAAAAGATGTAGATGAAGTTGATAGAACCAAGAAAGACAAAGAAAAAATTAGAAAACTTATACGCAGTTATGCAAGAAATATATCTACATTAGCAACCAGTAAAACGATTTATAAAGATCAGGAAAACGAAGGTATTTCTATTGACTATAAAACATACAAAACCTATACTAATGCACTTCAAAGATTATATATTATAGAAAATATCAAAGCTTGGTCTCCGGCCATTAGGAGTGCTAGTACAATCGAACATCAGATAAAAAGCAATTTGTCGATCCTAGTATTGCTGTAGCTGCTCTAGGTTTGTCAGTAGATAAATTAAAACAAGACTTTGAAACATTTGGATTCTTTTTTGAATCTATTTGTTCTAGAGATGTTAGAGTATATGCACAATCTTTGGATGGCGAAGTATATCATTACAATGATTCATCTGGATTAGAGGTGGATTTAATTATTGAGTTGAGGGACGGCAGATGGGCTGGAATCGAAGTTAAATTAGGAGAAAACGAAGTTGAGAAAGCAGCATCAAATCTTACAAAACTAGCTGAAATTCATAAGACTAGGAAACCATCCTTTTTAATGATACTTACAAATACCGAACTTTGTTATCAAAGAGAAGATGGTATTTATGTTATACCGATTGGTTGTCTAAAGCACTAATTATGATAAAACATAAAGGACATATCAGCGCTATTTCTAGAGGTCAAGAAATGTCATGGAGAGGAGAATTAGGATGAGTCTACCTAAGCTAATTAAATATGCTAGTGAAAATTATATTTTTCACTATGTAGCTGGTTCGATTGCGGAAAAAGATATTGAAAAAATTGTTATGATACAGGAAAATTGTTTTAAAGATATTTGTAAATTTCTAAACATTTATCCTACATTCAAAATACAATATTTTTTGTTAGAAACACCGGAATTGGTAGGTGAATTATATGGAGATCATGAACCGTGTAATGGATTTGCTAACCCACCTAATGAAATATACGCTGTTTATAATAATAAAATAAAGTGTGTAGGTTATCATGAAGATACTCATATTATTTCTTATCTAATTAATCGACCACATTCCATTTTTTTAAGAGAAGGTTTGGCGATGTATTTTGACAAAATTTGGTGGAACAAGACAAATGAAGAATGGGTCAAAATCTTTATTGATAACAACAAGTATTTGGAAATTAAAGAATTATTAAATAATGATTTTTTTCTAGAACATTCAGATGAAATAACTTATCCGATTGCAGGAGCATTCATAAAATATTTGATTGATCAATACGGTACAGATTTGTTTATCTCTATATACAAATATAAAGGGGATAATTTATTGAGAAAAATTGAAAGTTCGTGCGCTATTAAAATCGAAATAATTGAGAAAGAGTTTCTTAAATCTCTTTATAATAACAATTTATAGATAAATAAAACTAATAAATTCTGGTTGGATAATCAGTATTGATTTAAGTGAAATAATCTATTTTTGACACAAAGAAAACACCATTATATATTTTTTCAAAAAAAAGGTCTATATTAAACCCTAATTTAGGGGTGCGCAAAATATGGTAAGGGTGCGTAGATTTTGACAAGGGTGCGTAATTGTATCAAAATAGGTCATGCAACCCATATTAGCACGACAGCGTTGATACAATAGCATCGACTTTAATGAATAGGAAAATAGGGAGATAATCCCTTTTTTCTTTATAATAATATCAATCTATTTTAGGTTTAGCTTAGTGAGTTTAAACTCGCTATCAAAAATGTTAGTATAAAAAAACATAAGGTTAATAAAAAAACAAAAGGTTAATAAAAAAACAAAAGCATGACAAAAACACAATTGATCATATTGAATTCATTAAGTTATATTGTGCCGTTATCGGCATAATATTGACAGATGTAAAAATAAATGATAAAATGATATTGTGCCGATAACGGCATAATAGGACGGTGAAATAATGGAATACAAAAATATATCTTATTTTGCAACGAAATGGCACATTAAAGAAAGAAGAATTCGAGTACTTTGCACAGAGGGTAGAATTCATGGTGTGAAAAAAGTTGGTAAAACTTGGTTAATTCCAGAAGATGCACAAAAGCCTATTGATAAAAGATATCGACAAGTTAATGACTTGTTCTTTGATTCAATAGATTTTAATAGTATTGATGAAAAAAAGGATACAATTGATTCCCATCGACCATTCTCTCAAAACATGACTAGACAATTAAGAGATAAACTAATTATTGAATGGACTTATAATTCTAATGCAATTGAAGGTAATACACTTACCTTATCAGAAACAAAAGTAGTCTTAGAAAATGGCATAACAATTAAAGGGAAACCATTAAAAGATCATTTAGAGATTATTAATCATAAAGAAGCAATTGAATACATTGAAGATCTAGTCAGCAAAAAAGTTAAACTCTCAGAATACGATATTAGATCTGTCCATTATTTGATTTTGAAAGAAATTGATTCTACTAATGCTGGTAAATATAGAAATGAAAATGTGTTTATCAGTGGTGCTAAGCATGTGCCACCAGTGTACATGAATGTTCCATATAAAATGCAGAATTTGATTGATCAGTATCAAAGTTGGAAAGATTTTCATCCTGTAGTAAGAGCTTGTTTCTTACATGGAGAGTTTGTAAAAATTCACCCATTTATTGATGGTAATGGTAGAACGGCAAGACTTTTATTAAACTTTGAACTCATTCAAAGTGGCTATCCACCCGTCGTAATTAAAACAGAAAATAGAGTAGATTATTATGATGCACTAGATAAAGCGCATACAACAAATAATTATACAGATTTTATTAAAATTATTGTTGACTTGGTTAATGAATCAGAGAATTTATACTTATACTTGATAGGTTAATGATAAGAGGGAAAAATATGGAAAAAGTACTTATAGTATCTTTTAGTGATGCCGGAAATGAAGCACAAGCCTTAAGACAAGTTTTAGAGCTTTATGGATTCCTGGTTTTAATTAAATATATTGGAAGACCCAATGATTTTATTGATGTGTTAGAAGATAAAGTAGAATTAAATGCTGATTACATTATCATTTCGTGTCATGGTGAAGATGGTAGAATAATCATGCCTAAACTTCATGAAAGTATTTATTTACAAGATGAACCTAAGCATGATTTTTCATCGCTTATGTGTATAAACATAAAACAGGTAATTTTATGTTTCTTGAGTACACACAACACCCTATTTTCGAGCAATCCGGTTCACTCAACGCACGTTGAAAGTGTCGTATTGCTTTCTTTGAAAAGAACTTAACAAATATTTTTATTAAATAGAATGAGAAGTATTTAAACTTAATAAATAGAGATAAATATTTTTTTCTTTTAGGTGTTAAAAATAAAAAATTAATTTACAATATTCTCCGCCAATAGGTTGCAAATCTCTCCATTAAAAAAATTGAAAAGCCATATTTAAATATCTAGGAGAAATTTATTTAAGATAATATTTGATTCGCTCCAGATAATAGTATATAATAACATTAAGTGGAGGAGATAATATGATTATTACAACATTAGATCTGAAAGAAAAGTATAAAAACTATGTAGATGTTAATGGGAAAATTAAAAGAGACATTGATAAAGGTATCTTATTTCCACTTGTAAGAGGTGTTTACGAAACGAATAGCAACACCGATGGCTACTTACTTGCTTCATATATTTATGGCCCATCCTATTTATCTTTTGAATATGCACTTTCTTTTCATAATATTATTCCTGAAAGAGTAGTTGTATATACGAATGCTACATTTAACAAAAGGAAATATAAGTCATATCAAAATCATTTTGGTTTATTCACATATAGAGATGTACCAAAAGAAGCTTTTCCATATATGGTCAAGGTATATGAATTAGATAGTTATGCATACTTCGTAGCTAGTCCTGAAAAAGCATTATGTGATTTACTATATATAAAACAACCGGTATTAAGTATTAAAGAATTGAAGCGGATGCTATTCGAAGATCTTCGAATAAGCAGGGATGCGTTTGATCAGTTAAATTTTCACGATATTCTGTTTTTATCTACTAAGTATATATCCAACAATATTAAGTATTTAAAAAAATATATTGAAAGTGAGTATATCAAATGACGATTATTCAACAAATGATTAATAAGTATAATCCAATCACACTGGAAGATAAAAAGAATGCAGTCAAAGAAGTTTTGCAAGAAGTGATTTTGTCAGGGCTTTCGAAAACTGACTTTTTTTCACATGCTGCTTTTTATGGTGGTACTGCTCTAAGACTTTTTTATGGAATGAATCGGTTTAGTGAGGATTTAGATTTTTCACTACTAGTCGCAGATGACACTTTTGATATAAGTGAATACTTTAAACCAATAAGTGATGTTGTAAATTCACTGGGGTTAAATTTTGAAGTGTCAAAAAAGGATAAGACAACAAGTTCAACAATCGATTCAGCCTTCATAAAGGGCAATACAAAAGAAACAATCATTACAATTTACCCTGATTCTGAAGATTCAAGTCGTATTATTCATAACGAGAAAATCATTATCAAGTTTGAAGTTGATGTGAATCCACCTCTTTATGCAAAAACTGAAATCAAGTTTCGTTTACTACCATTTCCATATCAAGTTAGAGTATATGACCAATCGTCTCTGTTTGCGGGTAAAATTCATGCCGTTATTGCTAGAGGTTGGAAAAACCGTGTAAAGGGCAGAGATTTATATGATTATATCTATTATTTGAGTTTAGATACAAAAGTGAATCTAAAACACTTGGAAACAAGACTAAAACAAACAAAAACTATAGAAGAGGATGTCCAATTAACAAGAGCATCATTAATAGAAATATTAGATAAACGATTTGATCAAATTGACTTTGATATAGCCAAATCAGATATCAGACCATTTATAGAAGATTATCATAGTCTAGATCTATGGAATAGCGATTTTTTCAAATCAATTACTAGCCACATTGAAGTAGATTTGGAGACTAACTAATGATTAAACCCAAACAACTTAAAAGAGGTGACAAAGTCGCTATTGTTAGTCTGTCATCAGGTATTTTAGGTGAACCTGAAGTAAGACATCAATTAGAACTAGGTATAAGAAGATTAAAAGATCTTGGTCTTGAACCTGTTTTTATGCCTCATACACTTAAAGGTTTAAACTTTATAAAAAACAACCCAAGTAAAAGAGCCGATGATTTAATGCTTGCGTTTAAAGAACAATCAATCAAAGGCATAATTTGTGCGATAGGTGGGGATGATACTTACAAAACAATACCTTATTTAATGAATACTGAGTTTAGTAATACTGTTCGTTCAAATCCAAAGGTATTTGTAGGCTTTTCTGATTCAACCAATAACCATCTAATGCTAAACAAACTAGGATTAGTTACTTACTATGGTTTGAATTTCTTGTCAGATTTGTGTGAACTACAAAAGGAAATGATTCCATATACAAAGAAAAGTTATCAAAGACTATTTAAAAATGATCAATCTTTTGAAATCCATTCAAGTCCAAAATGGTACTTGAATAGAAAAGACTATAGTAAAAATCAAATGTTTGTACCGTTGGTTGAAATAGAAGAGACCAATGGCCATGAATATCTAAACGGATTTGGTGTCATTGAAGGTTTATTTTGGGGTGGTTGCCTCGAGAGCATCTATGATTTATATACTAGTGAAAGATATTCAGATCAAAGAAACGTTTATGACCAGTATGGTTTAATTCCAGATAAAGATTTTTTTAAAGATAAGATTATATTTCTCGAAACGAGTGAAGAAAAACCTACACCAGAAAAGTTTAAAATGATGCTTTACTTATTAATTAATGAGGGCGTATTAAGTCGTACTAAGTGTTTACTAATCGGTAAACCATATGATGAAGTTTATTATCAAGAATACCGAGAAATTCTGTTGAATTTATCATATCAATTTAGTTTACCCATAGTGTATAATTTAAATTTTGGCCACGCACTACCTAGAACTATTATCCCTTATGGGATTAAAGGAAAAGTAGACTTTGATAAGAAAGAAATTAAAGTTATTGAAAAAATATTTGAATAGATAAAAGCATTGATATACTTAATCGATTAATTGAAGCAATAACATGTTTCTGTGATTTTTTCACTGCTTGTGTGTGTAAACATAAAACAGCTATATTTATGCTATTTGCATACACACAAGATGGATTTTGCAAGCAATTTGGTCGTATCAACGCAGATTGAATGTGACACATATTATTAAAAGTGACGGAAAATGGACAAACCTAATTGGACAAACATTTATGCTGTTTTTATAGCATAATTGTAATAATCAGTTATCTTTTGATGACTTATCAAAATATGAACTTTTAGCATTATTTATAGTAAAGTTAGTATAGAGGTTGTAGTAAAGTTAGTATAGAGGTTATCAAAAACAGTGATAAAGTCCATAATGATAAGACACCTAGAGGAAACCGGATTTGAGATTTTTAACGCAAATCTTTTTATTTTTTGTGTTTTATTAGTAGCTTTAAATTATCAAAATAATAAAACATAGTGTAAAAATGACATTTGCAATTAAATATTGTGTGATACAATTAAAAAAAATCAAATGGGAGGGATTGTAATGAAGAAAGTTTTACTTCTTTTTATTTTAGTGTTTTCTGTTTTATTTAGTACAACGAATGTGATATATGCTTCACAGGGTGACAATTTTGATTCTAGTATTGTAATGGAAAGTAAGAAATATTTTGAGACTAAGATAGTAGATGATGAAGAAGTAGTAAATGAAGTATCAGAAGTTTATGCCACTAAAAAAGTTAAAGCTAATAAAGCAATTGTAAAGTTATCAAAAGCATATGAAAAATTTAAAGATGATAAAACAAGTAAGGATGAAATATCAGATGCAATAGCTTATTCTGTTCAAACTATTTTCGAATTAGTTAATGCTGGTGGAGGCGGTGGAGGTTCATCAAACACTTTATATGTAAATTATGATGTTAATGCATCCACAACTGAAGTTGAAATAGATGAAATTTATAGTAGAGTGATAGTTTATTCAAGGTATCTTGATGGTGATGTTTCGCAAGTAATAACTAGAATAGATTATATTCCAGAATCTAATACAAATTTCATACTACGAAGTACTTACACAACTTATTCATCAACTCCAGCGTCGTATAGAGATTTTATGGCAATTGGATATCCTGATTACTTGATGCCTGTAGAATCTACAATTAAGTGGACAAAAAGAGCTGAATTTGAGTCAGGATCAAACAGTTTTGTAAGAACTCAAACTGGAGATAAGTTCAATACTATCCATGATGACACATTTACAATTAATGATAACGGTATTATCTGGGATGTAAAACCATATTCGTCATATTTTGCACTTATCTATCCTGTTGGTGAAATACCACAATATGATGACAATGGTAATTATTTAAATAGTGTAAATTTAACAAAATCTGTATATGAACTTGAAGTTAAATTAGTAACCGTCCTGGTTGATAAAATATTTGATGATTACAACATGACTTTATGGAGTGATTATCAACATACAATTGATAAGATTACAATTACGTTTAATTTAAATTTAAGAGCATATATCGGTGTATCAAGTAATATTGTTTTTTTAGGTGTTTCTGCAACAATGACACAGGCACCTGATAAGTCGCGTAGAAGTGCAATTCAAATTATTCATTATAAATGATGGTGAAAATATGAAAAAGAAATTTAATTATTTATTATTTTTTCAAATTTTAATATTGTTGGTGTTCTTATATAGTTTATTTGTACTTTTTCTTAGTGACACACCTAACGGTTCTACTGATTCAACTGCACTTATACTTCTGCAAATTGATATATTCAAAGCAGGTGTCTTATCAGTTGTCAGTATTTTAATAATAATATTTATTGAACTAATTAAGAATAAACAATCAAAATCATAAAGAATTGAGACTGTTAATAAGGATTCTCTGTCAAGGATAGGGATACCGAATAAGTAAATCAATGAAAAGCGTATTTTTAGATGATTCATCTAAATACGTTTTTTCCTTACGTTCTAAGTGTAAAATGTATGTGTATCAAAATCGATAATTCTTACAAATAAAAAGCAACTCCATCCGAAAAAAGCAAAACTCCGTTGGAAACAGAGTGAAACTCCGTCGAACGCGAATGATTTTAGAGTAAAACTCGTAATGACAAGACAAGTATTACGTAAACAATGAGTGAGTACAAAGTTTAATTTTCCTTAATCTGAAGTTATGCCACTCCATATAAAAATATGTCATGGCAAATAGTATCGGTATGTGATAAAATTTACTTAAGATAACGATTAATTAAAAAAATGGGAGGGTAGATATGATTATGAAAAAAATACTTTTAGTCACTATGATGGTCTTTTTCATTTTTATTCTATCGTCATGTGATTATCCTGAAAAATCATTTCAAGCATTACAAAGAGATAACATTCCAAAAGAAGTAACAAGAGATTTTCAATTAGAAAGAGGAGTCTACGCACCGTTTGTGCGGGCTTCTGATAGCGATGCAATAATAATTAGTGGAAATGATGCTATCGTGAATCAAAAAGATGAAGATATTATGGTCACTTTAACAGCAACGGTTAACAAAAAAAGTGAAACCTTTGAAATTAAAGTTTTAAAAATTGGAAGTCCATTATCTAGCAGAGAAAAGTCTGAAGATATAGCGGTTTATTTGAATGAAACCTATACCGAAATTGATGGAGGTTTACTAGAACTTCCAAATGAAATGAATGGTATATATATCAAATACCAACTTAACTTAGCTCAATCATCTTATGGATATAAGATTGATAATCAAAAGACTTATTTATCATCTAGTTTTAGGGCTAGTGGAGAAGTTATAAGTATACCAATGTCATTTTATGATGATATTGAGATGGTTACAGGTAGCGAAGTATATGGTGCTTATTTAGGCTTGATTGCACAACCTTTAGCAGAGGATGATTCATTTTTGCTAGCTGTTCAAGAGATTAATGTAAATAATTATCAATTTACCAGCAACTTAAGATATACAATAGGAATATCAAATTTAAAAGTTGGAGATATAATAGAGTTCGGTACGAGTGAATCATTTGATGTTAATCTACAATTAAATAGAAATGAGTATTTTGTCAAAATAGATACGAACAAATATGAAATCATCAAGGATTTTAGAGATAGAACATACGAACTAGGACGATTAACAGTTACAATTGATGGTGTATCAAAAACTATTTTTGTACATATCTACATGTGAATAGATTGATCTGTTCAAAAAAAATAAAAAAACACAACGCAAGTCGTCACTTTAAAATTCCCTTTGTTAAACCAGAACTTAGGGTGCAAAATTCTACTCAATTTAACATAAAGGTGCTAAAAATCGAGTAAATGGAGATTTATTGTCAATGTATAGAAAAATTTTCATAATGATATTATTCATTATGCTATTATCAGGTTGTACAAATCATAATGAGATTAAATCTAGAATAGATTATTTTAGTGGTGTAAAAATTCCTGCTGAAGCCGAAATACTTTATAGTTACATTGACTCTTCATTTGGTGCACAAGGACATGGTGCTCAGTACACTGTTTTTTCATTTAAAGACGCAAATGAAGATTTTTTCACAAGTGAGTATAGTTATGGTGGTCAACATTACTAGACTAGTCCAGAAGGAGTATAGCATTATCGGGAAACATTCAGTGGTGTTTTATCCTTTGCTGAAGGTAGATTAATAGAAAATCAAGAAAGTGATGTGGATCATTTAGTAGGGCGTAAAGATATACCCAGTAAGTATGCTCCTTCATGGGATGTAAAATATATATATTATGTAGAAAACCTTACTATTATGGTTTATTTTGAAGAATCAAAAACATTAATATATATTTATCTTGGATACTAGTAGGACTGTATTCGGTAACAACAACAGTCATTTTCAACAATTCCCTTTGTAAGCCATTTTTACAAGGGTGCTAAAAATTATGTTAAGGGTGCTAAATAAAACATGGGGTGCTAATTTGTATCAAAATAGGTAGTATTACACATATAAGAAGTATCAGGTCTTTTTTTAATAAGGTTTTCTTGCGATTAATATATAGAAAAAGCTCAACATTCATAATGTTGAGCTTTTATTAATTTCATTTTTATTATAACCAAATTTTTGACCAATCCTCAATGGATTTCATGACCAAACTTAATGATTTACCCATCTGCGAGAGATCATATTCGATACGTACAGGAGTTTCAGGATATACTTTTCTTTCTACGATTCCAAATTCTTCTAATTCCTTTAATCGTGTAGAAAGAACTTTTCCACTTATCTGTATCTCATCTTCTAATTCACCAAATCTCTTTGGGCGTAATAATAACTGATGTATGATTAAACCATTCCATCGTTTATTTAAAATTTTAGTTGCTTTCTCAAATTTTGGACAAATATCATCTTTCATTATATCACCTGTACTTATTATACATGATATCATTATAAAAGCAAATTACTTTACTTTATAAACTTACAAAAGTATAATAAATTACATAAAGTGAGTAGGAGAAAAAATGGAAATATATCATGAGAGTAAAACATATATTAAACACGTTAACCTTGCCGTGTTTAATTTATCAGTATCTGAATCATTTTATAATGAAGTCATGCATTTAGATACACTATCTAAAACAGATGAAACTGTCATTTTAGGTAATCGAGGTAATCCCCTTATAACTTTAGTTAAAAGTAGAAAAAGACATCAATTTCAAGAAGGTTTATATCATATTGCTTTTTTACTTGAGAATGAAGATCAACTAGCTACATGGATATCACTAAATAGAAGATTTCCAAATTTTTTAGGAGCGAGTCATCACGGTGTAAGTAAAGCAATTTATCTTGAAGACCCCGATGGTCATGGTATTGAAGTTTATGCCGACCTTGATGACACAAAATGGCATTATGAAAGTAATGAAATCCAAATGGTGACTTTACCTTTAGATATTGATGAACTTTTAATGAAATCTATGTATAATGATCAATTTAAATTCACAATTGGTCATCTTCATCTAAGAACTAAAAATGTAGAAAAAGCAGCGGAATTTTATCGACTATTGGGATTTAAAATGACACTTGATCTACGAAGCGCAGTGTTTATGTCATTTAATCATTATCATCACCACCTTGCTTTAAATAGTTGGAATCTTCATGATAAGGAAGAACATGATGAAGAAGTAGCAGACATTAGAGCATATGAAATTTGGTACGATTCAAAATTAGCGTTTGATTCTGCAAGACATATGCTAGATCATCAAGAGATATCATATCAAGAAGAAGGCAAAACTATATTACTAAAGGATCCACTAAATATTCAAATAAAATTAACATACTAAAGGAGTAGAAAAATGAAAATAGGAATTATTTTAGGAAGTACAAGAGAACAAAGAGTTAGTGAGCAAGTTGGAAAGTGGGTTCTTGATCAATCGAATCTATATGGTTCAACAACATATGAGATAGTTGATATAAGAGATTTTGAATTACCATTTTTAGGAACATCAGCAGATATGACTGGGATAAAAAAATGGAACTCAAAGTTGAACGAATTTGATGGATTTGTCTTTATCTTAGCTGAATATAATCACAGTATGCCAGCATCACTTAAAAATGCACTCGATCTTGCAAGAGAACCTTGGCATAATAAAGCAGCAGGCATTATCAGTTATGGATCTGCTGGAGGAGCAAGAGCTACAGAACACTTAAGAGGAGTGCTCGGGGAATTACAAGTTGCTGATATTCGTACACATATATTGCTTTCATTGTTTACAGATTTTGAGAACGGAAGTACATTTAAACCCATGGATATTCACAAATCAAATTTAGAGATTTTCTTCCCACAACTAGAATCTTGGTCAAAAGCATTGAAAACTATTAGATAAACAACTCATCATTGAGTTGTTTTTTATATTCTTTATGGTATTCATCCACCGTCATAACACATAACGCACTAATCATGTATGGTTCTATGTCAATAAAGTGGACACGATAAGTGAGAATTTCTTACTTTAAATAATACACTTGATAGGGTGTTTGATAATCGATGGATCCATGGATTCTTTTACGATTATAAAACCCTTCAATATATTCAAAGATAACCACCTTAGCCTCTTCGAATGTTTTTAATACCATACGACTTAAACGTTCTCTTTTGATAATCGAATGAAATGATTCAATCGGTGCGTTATCGTAGGGCGTACCTTTTCTTGAATAAGAATGAATCATGTCATGATTTTCGATGAACTTTTCGACATCATAACTTAAGTATTGACTTCCTAAGTCTGACTGAATCATAATGCCTTTTGTATCCTTCGTTTTATAGACAGCCTGATGTAATGATTCAAGGACGATTTCTTGTTTCATGTGCCGCTGATAATTATAACCAATGATCATCTTTGAATGAAGATCCATGACTGATGCTAGATATGTCCAACCATCATAAACAGTCAGGACATAGGTGATGTCCATCACCTACTTCTGATTCGGATAAAGGGTTGTAAAATCTTGATTCATGATATTTTCTTTATCATCAGGCGCTTTAGAAGTTGAGCCTGGCTTATATTTCTTTGTAATGATTCTCATGGGGATGCGACTCTCGCTTATTTGGATAAAGATTATGAGTTTATTGGTGTAATTGACTCAAATGGCAAGATTGAAACAAAGAATATTGAAAAATATTTTAAATTTTCTAGGCAAAGAGACATTGATAAAAATAAAGTAGTGTCAAAAATGAAAGGGCCCAAATACAAATTGAGTGCATGCAATTATATCTTTATGTTAAAATAAGCAAGCAAATATAATTAGCATGTCAAATTGAAAGGATGAAATAATTATGGAAAATCAATATAAATGTATGTTAGTGAGTGAAGATGAAAATGGGAATTTTTCTAGAGAGATTGTTACAAGATCATTAGAAGAACTTCAAAAACAAGATGTTTTAATCAAAGTCATATATTCTTCATTAAATTATAAAGATGCATTATCAGCTTCAGGCAATAAAGGTGTAACTAGAGTTTATCCTCATACACCTGGGATAGATGTTTCAGGTATTGTTACTAAAAGTAGTGATTATAATTTTAAAACAGGTGATGAAGTCATTGTTACTGGATATGACTTAGGCATGAATACTTCAGGTGGATTTAGTGAGTATATTAGTGTACCAGCAGCGTGGATTGTTAAACGACCTAAAAATTTATCACTTAGAGAAAGTATGATTTATGGTACTGCGGGATTTACTGCAGCACTTTACGTATATAAATTAATAGCATCAGGTATTAAACCTAGTGATGGTGAGATACTTGTGACTGGTGCGACAGGTGGTGTTGGTAGTGTTGCAGTGTCTATACTTGGTAAGCTTGGTTATGATGTGATTGCAGCAACCGGTAAACCTGAAGCTAAAGATATGTTAATTCATTTAGGTGCTAAAGATATCATGCTTAGAGATGCACTAAATGATCAATCTAAAAAGATACTTTTAAAAGGAAGATGGGCTGGTGTGATTGATACAGTTGGAGGACATATGTTAGAAACTGCCATTAAATCAACACAATATGGTGGGTGTGTGACTTGTTGTGGTAATGTAGCTTCACGTGAATTATCAACTACAGTATATCCATTTATAATTAGAGGAGTTTCATTGCTTGGTATTGATTCAGTACAATGTCCAATGGATTTAAGAATAAAAGTTTGGGATAAACTTTAAAGCTTATGGAAATCTGATCATTTAAATGAACATGTAGAAGAAATATCTTTGAAGGAATTAAGCCATAAAATTGATCAAATGCTTTTAGGTAAATCAAAAGGAAGAATCATTGTAAAAATAGATAGTTAATCATATGAAAAACGAGTACGACATGAACTTGCAAGTTAATCTTTTTAGTTGTAAAATGAAAGTAATCAAAAATCCTCATCAAATCATGAGGATTTTTTCATAGATTGAAAGGATATAATCATAATGGATAATAAGACATTTAATCAACTGAAAAAGTATAGTGATGCAAATGGTGTTGTTACAGCATTAGATGATAATATCACTATGAAATTAAACGCATATGGTCTATATGAAGAATCAATTATAGATGAAACGAAAACAATTAATGATAAAGCATTACAAGTCATGTCACATTTAAATACGCATACAAATGAAACAAAAATTGGAGAAACATTATTTTCACATATTAAACAAATTAAATTTAATGAGCAATTAGGTTATTATCAAAATTTATATGCAGGATATGTCTTAGAAGATAACTATAGAGAAATAGCAACTGCAGGCGGGATTGCTACATGGTTATTTAGTGAACTTTTTAAAAGAGATTTAATTGATGGTGTGATCCATGTTAAGCAAAATAAAGATAAAGATAGTCATCTATTATTTAAATATGACATATCTTATAGTGTTGATGAAATTAAAAAAGGTGCAAAATCAAAATACTATCCAGTTGAAATGTCTGAGGTTTTAAAAGTTGTTAAAGATAAACCAGGACGATATGCTTTAATTGGTGGACCTAGTTTTATTATGTCATGTCGATTACTTGCAGAAACAAAACCTATTTTTAAAGAAAGAATTAAATTTATGATTGGACTTATTACAGGTCATCAAAAAAGTTCTAGATTTGCAGAATCTCTTGCTTGGCAAGCAGGTATAGCACCAGGACAATTATCATATATTGATTTTAGAAAACCAATCATAGGTAAACCTGCAAGTGATTATGCAGTTGAACTCAAAGGTTATGTAGATCATCAACTAAAAACAATTATAAAACCAATGAAATCATTTATTGATCAAGATTGGGGAGAAGGATATTTTAAAACACTTGCATCTGATTTTCTAGATGATGTATTTAATGAAACTGCAGATGTTACTTTAGGTGATGCTTGGTTAGATAATTATAATGATGATATTGATGGAACAAATGTTGTTATTACTAGAAATGAAATCATTGATCAAATTTTAAAAGAAGGACATAAACAGCAACAATTAAAACTTGATGTGCTTACAGAACAAGAGGTGATGGATACACAAACATCACATTATAGACATACACATGATGAATTAAAATATAGATTATATAAACTTAAAATAAAAAATCAATGGTATCCTAAAAAACGAGTTGAAGCAATCAATGATTTATCAGAATTTAGACAAAAAGTTCAAGATTTAAGAGCGCTGATTAGAAAAGAAAGTCATATATACTATTTAAAAGCGTTAAAAGAAAAAGACTTAAATATATATTTGAATAAAATGCAATCTTTACAAAAAATGTATAAAAAATTATATAAAGAAAAAAATAATATGTGAATATAAAAAAATCAGTTCAATATGAACTGATTTTTAATGTATTATTTTATCTTAATTGATCAAAACTATAAAATAAGGATCCTAAGATACCACCAGCACTAAATACTAGTGCAAATATTGATCCAATTGCTAATTTCGAACCTTCATAGTTGTAATTAGTGCCAATACTACCGACTGAAACACTACCTGTCGTATGCATGCCTAAATTATTTATGATAACAATTGAGAATACGAATGATGCTGATAATAATAAGCCTAATAAAATGTTAATAGGTTCACCTTTCTTACGTTTACCACCAAGTACAAATAATAATATGGCTAGAATTACTGGTAAGAAAAATGCTATAAAATTCATTAGTGAAAAACTAACAACAACACTAGCAAAACTTCCTATAGAAGCGACTTCGCCACCAAAGATTGCTTTTAAACCATCCATAATGATGTCTCCATCATCGGTTTTTAATACATCAAGAAATACTGTTAAGGCTAATAATACACTGAAAAATATCATAAAAATAGGTAAATTCTTCGTTGTTTTTTTCATATTTTGTCATCTCCTTCTTAATTGCAGTTTAACATATTTATAAATAAATGCAATTCATTCACTAAATAGAACTTTAATTATATATATTTCTTTATAATGAATGATCATAGACTTTAAAACTGTAAAAAAGAAATATTTTTTATACCTATGAAGTAATAAAATAGATAATAATGGTAAAATCTATATATATAGTAAATTATTATAAGAGGTGATCGTGTGCAATTTTTTAATGTATTTTATATTATTTCTATCATCATTTTTTTATTCGTACTTTCAAAACACGATAAAATAGAAGATATAGTCTTTTCAGTTATCGGCTTAATACTATTGATTGTGACACTAATACATATCATGATTTTTAGTTTTAGATGGCCATATTTGATTTTGTATATAATGACATTCATATATTTATTTAGCACAGCATGCATATTATCAAGTATTGACTTCATAGTGATGAAATGGATTAAAAGAACAATGATCATCATTTCTTCGTTTATGATTGTAGTTGCATGCTTAGCGCTCATCATTTTACCGATTAATGAAATGCCTACACCAACTGGTTCATATGATATAGGTACTAAATCGTTTGTTTTAACTGATTATAATCGAGAAGAAGCATATAGTGATGATGTTATGTATAGAAGAATCAAAATACAAAGTTGGTATCCATCAGATGATACACAAGGCTATGAGCAAATGCCTTGGTTAGAAGAAGGACGTATTATTGCACAAAGTCTTTCTAGCATTTACGGTTTTCCAAGCTTTATGTTAAATCATTTGGAACTTATCGAATCACATGCATATAAAAATGCTTTGATTAGTCAACAAGAAGATAGTTATCCTGTCATTGTAATATCGCATGGATGGAGTGGATTTAGAGCAATTCATAGTGATCTTGCTGAAGAACTCGCGAGTCAAGGTTATATCGTTATAGGAATTGATCATACTTTTGGATCAATTGCTACTGTATTTAGTGAAGATGATATTTCTTATATCTACGAAGATGCATTACCTAGTACAGATACATATGAATCATTTTTATCTTATGCAAATCAACTTATATATACATATGCTAGTGATATAAGCTTTACAATAGATCAATTAACATTATTAAATGATTCAGATTTTTCTAATAAATTAGATTTAGATAAAATTGGTTTGCTTGGACATTCAACAGGTGCTGGCGCTGGTGTAGCAACTGCAATCAATGATAGTAGAATAAAGGCTATCATGGGTATGGATGCTTGGGTGGAACCAGTTTTAGAAACAGATATCGATAAACAATTAACAACACCATCGTTGTTTTATCGTAGTCAATCATGGGAAGAAAGTATTAATAATGAGCATTTATTACGTCTTTTTGATGAAAGTTTAAGTGATTCATATTTATATCAAATAGATGAAACCGAACATACTGATTTTTCAATGTCTTATATGATTTCACCAATTATGAAATATGTAGGTTTATCAGGGAAAATTGATAAAGATAAACTCATAACTATTTTAAAAACTACAAGTACTAGTTTTTTTGATTATTATTTAAAAGACAATCAATACGAAGCATTAGATGCATTAAATGATAAATGGGAAGAAGTTAATTGGGTAGAATCTTGATCATTTGATGCATAAAACAGTAACTAATTGATGAGTTTGATAACTTATATTGACAAAATATATCTAAGTGTTTTTCATATACAAAAAATAATTCTTTTATTTTAAATCGATATAGTCAATATAAGTTGACAAAAACTCATGGTTAAGGTAGAATAATTAAAGTTATATGGCAAGTATTTGCGAATACATGCCGTTTTTTTTTATGAAGGAGAGACATATGATTACAGTATCAAACTTAAGTTTAATATTTCCAGATAAAAAACTTTTTGAAGAAGTAAATTTAAAATTCCTACCAGGTAACTGTTATGGCATTATCGGTGCGAATGGTGCAGGTAAAACAACTTTTTTAAAACTACTAGCTGGTGAAAAAGAACCAACATCTGGACAAGTTATAATAGAAAAAAATAATAGATTGGCAACATTAAGCCAAAATCAAAATGCATTTGATGCATATACAGCTATTGAAACAGTGATTATGGGACATAAAGAATTGTTTGAAATCATGCAAGCAAAAGAGGTCTTATATGCAAAAGAAGACATGACGGATGCAGAAGGTTATGAACTTGGTGATTTAGAAGCTAAATTTGCTGAGATGGATGGATGGAATGCTGAATCTGATGCTGAAATACTACTTAATGGATTAAACGTTCCTATGAGTGATTTCAATACGAAGATGAGTGATATTCTACCAAAAAATAAAGTTAAGATATTACTAGCACAAGCTCTATATGGAAATCCAAATATTTTATTGCTAGATGAACCAACAAATAATTTAGATTTTGAAGCTATTGCATGGCTTGAGAACTTTTTAATTAATTATGAACATACAGTTATTACAGTTTCTCATGATAGACATTTTTTAAATAATGTTTGTACACATATGGTAGATATTGATTATTTTCAAGCAAAACTATATGCTGGAAACTATGACTTTTGGATGGAGTCTTCTCAACTTGTTCAACAACTTATGGCTGATAAAAACAAGAAAAAAGAAGAACGTATTAAAGAATTGAAAGAATTTATTGCAAGATTTAGTGCGAATTTATCTAAATCTTCACAAGCAACATCTAGAAAAAAATCTTTAGAAAAAATAGAACTTGATGAAATTGTACCATCAAATAGAAAATATCCTTTTATTGGATTTGAAATTAATAAGCAATTAGGTAAAGATGTTTTAGAAGTAGAAAACTTAAGTGTGACACAAGACGGCAAAAAACTATTTGAAAATGTTTCTTTTGTGATTAATAGAGATGATAAAGTTGCGTTGTTTGGACAAAGTGATTTAGCGAAAACTGCATTATTAAAAATACTAGCTGGTGAATTAAAACCTGATACTGGTACAATCAAATGGGGACAAACTGTCGAAAAATCATATTTCCCTAGTGATAACAATGCATACTTTGAGAATAATGATTTAAATCTTGTAGAATGGTTAAGACAATATTCAAAAGATCCTAATGAATCATATTTAAGAGGATTCTTAGGTCGTATGCTATTTAGTGGTGATCAACCATTAAAAGAAGTGAAATTTTTATCTGGTGGAGAAAAAATGCGTTGTATGTATTCAAAATTAATGTTATCTCAAGCAAATACATTAATTATTGATCATCCTACTCCACATTTAGACTTAGAAGCTATTATTTCAGTTAATAATGGGTTAAAAGATTATAAAGGTTCACTTATTATGACTTCGCACGACCATAAATTGTTACAAACAGTATGTAATAAAATTATTGAAGTTGGCCAATTAGGATCTTATACTTATGAAGGTACTTTTGATGAGTATATTGCTAATGAAGATATTAAGAAAGTAACAAAAAAATTATATATTTAATTTTGAAAAATAATAAGGATAGTTCATATTGAACTATCCTTTTTGATTTGTTATATGTTTAATCATTAAAAAACATTTAAAAGAACATATTTTTATATTTTATTCTCGCTTGACTCTTCTTTTTTCGTAATAATCCATCGATTAAATATGCCTAGTTTATATTTTGTATCAAAAAAGCCAAGTGTACTAATAATAAATGATGCAATAAAAGTTAAAATGATATCATTCATTGTATCTTTTATCGCGAATAATCCTTCAAAAGGTACGAGCGAAATTGAATCTCTTGTTCTCATCATATTACTTGAAGAAATAAGAGAGTCTATACTATATTCAAACATTTCCCAAATGACCTCTACTGTCATAGAAAAACTAAAAACAAATATAGCAACAACAATTGGATTTAATACTATTTTTTTGTGAGGATCATTAACTGCTGTATTAATAATTGAGAAGCCAACAATGGATACTAACAATCCAGATGTTGTATGTAGAATATCATCCCACCAACTAATGTGGACAAAAAATTCTGCAATTTCACCAAATAATAAACTAGCGATAATAAATATTAAAAATATACTTTCCATAAAATTTGGAATTTGTATTTTCAGTTTTTTCTCGGCATATGAAGGACCAAAAGACAATAGAAGCAATGCAAGTGATTGCATGGCTACAAAAATATTTCTACTAATTGAATCATCATCAGTATTAATAAAAATACCTAATATACTAACGATCAACAAAAATCCAATAAAAATTCTAAACAACAAGTACACATTTTTTATTTTAACGTGTTTTAACATAAAGCCCCCTATAACATAAATTATATTTTTTCGTATGTATAGTATAACATGATTAAGAAAATTATAAAATAAGCATTAAATGTCTTGGTAAAAGAATTGTCTATAGTATTTAATTCATGATTAAGACATAAAACAGGTAAAAAATTATTCATAAAGTAGTTTTGATAGACCTAATTAGGGGTGCATCTAAGCAATATAATTGGTGATATTTAATTGAATGTGTTATATTTACCATATATATAAAGTTTGAATAACAAATATTTTTTAAACAAACATTAAGAGTGCTAATTACATGAATTATTATATATCTTTGCTCGAGTCATATAATGAGGCTGGTATATATCGCTAGGCGCGATTAAATATATTAGAATCTATTTGAAGAACTATTAAAAAAGTGAAACAAAATTTAAATAAAGGATAAAATTATGGAAAAATATATTAAACCAGCATTAATTGCTAATGCTGCAACTTTAGGGATACATTGGATTTATGATCCTAAGTATTTAGCTGAACTAAATCGCAAACAAGATATCTTATTTCTTGTACAAAATAAAGAAACTTATAATAAAGCAAAAGTTGCTTTTTATAGTTATCCAAATCATAAAATTGGTGATGTTAGTGTGCAAGGAGAAATTCTTAAATGGCTTTATAAGGCTATGAAAGATAATGCTAATTTTACTTTAGATGATTATGATGCATTACTTTTTTCATATTTTAAACCTGGTGGATTATACCAAGGTTATGTTGAAAGTTATGCTTTAAAAAATGTGATTAATAAAATTGGTACAAACTTAAATCTTAAAGTAGAAAAGGAAAGTTTAGATGATGATCATTTGGTAGGTTTTATACCATATTTAGTATGTAGAGAATTAAATTTATCATCTAGTAAAGCTTGGTCATTAGCACAGATTTTTACAAAGAATAAAGACTATTTTATGTTTTATGAAATGTTTGATGCTATTTTAGATTCAATTGGAACTAAGGATAAGAAAACATGTATAAAAGATGCTATAAAAAAAGCACCTAAAAAATATTTAGATGCTTTAAATAAAGCAATAGAATTGGATGATACAGATGAGTTTATTGAAAAATATAGTGGTAGAGCATGCGCGATTAATCAATCTATTCCACTGATTATTCATTTGTTATACCATATAGATTCATACGAAGAAGCCGTAAGAAAAAATGCGCTTATTGGTGGTGCCATATCAGATAGAAACTTATTGCTTGGTGCTGTATTAGCACAAATCTCTGATATACCGAAGTTTGGTCAAAAAAAGTATTTTAGTCTACAATTGGTCATTAATTGACATCTATTATGATTTATCCAAATGATTTTTTCCATGGATTGCAATAGATAGATTGTCTTTTGATGTGTGAAAAACATAAAATACATAAATACTTGCTGTAAAGAATCCTAAAACCATCATCAGCACAACCCAGATTATCTTCGCTGTTAATGATGATTCACGGTAAATGATCCAAAGAGAAAACAATATAAAACCTACGTATAAATCAACTAAAGAAACAATGCCCCAAGGGTTACTTAATAACATTTTTCCATCATTAATAAAACTACCATTAACAAAGCCATTGACTAAAGCTATCGTCATCGCGATAGCACCTAAAAATGAAACTATTTTTATTATTTTCAACTATACCACTCCTTTATGTAAATATATTAACATTTAAACATAAAAAAAACACCTAAAATAATTCTAAATAGAAGCGCTTGCATCCCTAATTATGTTATAATTAATATATAAAAAAATAGAATGAGGTGTAGCTTATGTGGGATTATTTTTTAATGTTTATATTAACTTTTATTGTATTTTTTGTAATTGATTTATTATGGTTAGGCATATTTGCTAAAAAAATGTATGATAAGTATCTGGGTTATTTATTCGCTGATAAATTTAACTTTACAGCAGCAATTATTTTCTATGTCTTATTTATTATTGGTTTAGTTTATTTTGCGATTGCGCCAGCAGTTGCTGCTAACTCATTAGGAAAAGGTATGCTTAACGGTGCAATTTACGGTTTTATGTGCTATGCGACATATGATTTAACAAATTTAGCAACGATAAAAGATTGGCCAGTAAAAATAACTATTATTGATTTGATTTGGGGAACATCAGTGGGGACTGTTAGTACAATTTTAGGGTATCTATTGTTTTCATTATTTTAATATCTAAAGGGAGACGAAATTTATGCAAACTTTAACACTTAACAAAAACAAATTATATCTTTCTATTTTAGCAGGTGCTAAAAGTGTTCTTAAGCATAAAGATATATTAAACACAATTAATGTATTTCCAGTTGCTGATGGAGATACAGGAACCAATTTAGCTTCTTTAATGCATTCAATATTGTCTGATTCAAAATCAGAAGAAAATGATAATCATAAATTATTATCTATTGCTGATCGTGCATTAGAAGGTGCAAGAGGAAATTCAGGTATTATTTTTGCACAATATCTTAATGGACTTATATATGAATTAGATATATCTAAAGATGATATTGATGTTACAAATTTATTAAATGCAATGAATAAAGCAGTAACATATGCTTATGATGCAGTGAGTCAGCCCGTTGAAGGTACTATGATTACTTTAATGAGAGCTTGGAGTGAAACACTTAATCAGTTTAATGAACAAACAAAGGACATGACTGTATTATTTAGTAAATCGTTTGAAAAACTTGAAGGGTTTTTATTTGAAACTACTGAACAATTAGATGTTTTAAAAAAGAATCATGTCGTTGATGCAGGGGCAAAAGGATTTTATCATTTTGTTGAAGGATTGATGTATTTTATCAAAGATGAATTTATGGATGAACTTTATGATGATCAATTTGATGTACAATCAAACGCAAAAGAACCAGATAATCATGAAGCATTTAGTGACGATGATTTTAGATATTGTACTGAAGCATTAATTACAGGTGAAAATTTATCCGCGAAAGAAATAAGAGTTGCTCTTCATGATTTAGGCAATTCATTAGTTGTTGCAGGTAACGAACAAAAAGCGCGCATTCATATTCATACGAATGAACCTCATCATGTATTTTTGAGATTAAGAGATTTTGGACGAATTATTGAGCAAAAAGTTGATGATATGAAACGTCAATATGAAGTCAAAAATGCAAGAAAATACAATACAGTTATAGTAACTGATTCAATTGCTGATTTACCTCAGTCATTAATTGATGAATATCAAATACAACAAATAAATCTTACACTTACCATTGAAGGTAGTGATTATTACGATAAGTTAACCATGACTTCTAAAACGTTCTATAAATTTATGGACGAGTTAGAAACATATCCAACAACAACGCAGCCTAATTTAAAACACATGCAAAATTTCTTTTCATATTTAAGTACATATTATCAAAATATTTTAGTCATTAGTGTCTCTTCAAAAATGTCTGGGACATATAATGTATTTCAACAAGCTAAGAAAGTTATTGATAAAGATACACATATTGAAGTCATTGACTCAAAACAAAACTCTGGTGCGAAGGTTTACTTGTGATGCGTGCTGCAGAAATGATACATAAAGGATTTGCTTTTGATAAAGTAGTATCCGAAATTAATCGTTTACGTGAACAAACAAAAATACTTGTACGTGTAAAAACTTTAAAGTATATGGTTAAAGGTGGCAGAGTTTCTAAAGTAACTGGTGTTATTGGTGACTTGGTCAATCTTAAACCGGTTGTATCAATCGATGATGAAGGAAATGGTATTATTTATACTAAAGCTTTTTCTACAATAACAGCAACGAGAAAAATATTTAGTCATATTAAAGAAATTATTACACAAAAAGGTATTGAAAGATATGCGATTGTTTATGCTAATAAAGATAAACATGCTGATGCATTTATTGAAAAAGCTAAGCAAATTATTGGATTTGATCCTATATATACAATGGAAATTTCAGCGATAGTTGCAATGAACGCAGGCATCGGAACAGTTGCGATTGCATATATCAGTAAATAAGTTAAGAAAAGAAGGAGAAAAAATGGATAAAAAAAGATTAATTATATACCCATTATTATTTTTAGCAACTGTAGCACTGGCAACAAGAGGGTTTAGATTTTTTGATTCAGCAAGTTTATTATACCCATATCTTATAACACTGGGTGCATTCATGATATTATTTGTGATCGCACAAATCATTAAAGATAATTCGATTGTAGATATGTTTTGGGGGATGGGATTTGTTATAGGTGCAATTTCAACATTAGTTTTTACAAGTAACCCAACATTGTTATCATATGTTGTTACAGCATTTATATTTATTTGGGGAATGAGATTATCAATTAGATTAATTAAGAGAAATTGGGGTAAACCTGAAGATTTCAGATATGCTAATTGGCGAAAAGAATGGGGAGACCGTGTGGTCATTATCGCATTCTTTAGAGTATTTATGGTTCAAGCACTTATAAATTTCGTTGTAGGTTCAGCTAGTTACACTGTCATTGCATTTAATCAATTTTCATTTGATAGTTATTTATCAATATTTGTTGCATTAGGGTTACTCATTGCGTTAACTGGTTTATTTTTTGAAGTAGTAGGCGACGAACAATTAAGAAGACATATATTAAAAGGTGAAAAGAAGTTAATGGATAAAGGGTTATGGTCATTGACTAGACATCCAAATTACTTTGGAGAAATAATGATTTGGATTGGACTTTATATCGTTGGCATATCATTACTAAATTCACAAATTAGCATGATATTTTATGCAATATTGATTATATCACCATTACTTATGAGTTTGGTGATGATAAAAATATCAACACCACTGCTTGAAAAACATATGTCTAAATATGATGGTTGGGAAACTTATATTAAACAAACACCAATGATATTTCCTTGGGGTAAAAAAGGATAATGAAATGACAGGCATTCATCATTTGATGAGTGCCTGTTTTATAATTTTTAATATGTATTATTGTTTTTCAAATCCATAATTAAATAATCTTGCTAAATCACCAAGATTTTCACCTATAAACTTAGAATGATAACCAATCGAATTTAAATACGTTGTCGCAATTGCAGATCTTCTTTGAGAAACACAAAAAGTTGCAATTAACTTATCTCTTGGAAGCATGTCAAGATGTTGATTTAATTCACCTAATGGTATGTTTATCGCAAAAGGGAAATTAACAAATTGATTTTCTCCACGCGTTCTAACATCTAATACAAATACTTTATCTTTAACGATGAGTTCTATTAAGTCGGGAAAACTAATTTTTTGTGGATCATTGATTTCTTTTTGCATGTCTTGTGCTCCTAAATGATTATATCTATTAAAAGTATACACTAATTGTTTGTAATGTTATAATGAAATGGAAAAGAGACAAATAAAGGAGTTTTTATGAACGGACAAAATAGAAGTGATGTTAAAAAGGGATTAACCGTATTAATAGTAGAAAAACAAAACCAAAGAAGTGGTAAATTAACTGAAGGTATTGTTAAAGATATTTTGACAAACTCTAGTTTTCACCCCCACGGTATAAAAGTTAGAACGGAAGATGGTATTGTTGGTAGAGTACAAGAAATCATTAAATAAGATTATATTAAGGGAGATAAAATGACTGAGAAAGAATACATGCTTAAAGGTATGCTGTATTCAGCAAATGATGCTGAATTAAAAAACTTGTAAAGAAAAAAGATGTACTATTATTTAAGTTTAATAATGAATTAAATATAGATCGCTTAAAAAAACAAGCAGTGATTAAAAAATTATTTGGTTCAATTGGAGATAATTCATGGGTGAATCCTCCTTTTAGATGCGATTATGGAATGAATATTCATATTGGCAAACATTTTTATGCAAACTATGATTGTATATTTTTAGATGTGAATAAAATTACGATTGGTGACAATGTTTTTATAGCACCTAGAGTATGCATTTATACAGCAGGACATCCAATTGATAAAGATACTCGAAATGAAGAACTAGAATACGGGTACCCTGTGACAATTGGTAACGATGTATGGATAGGCGGAAATGTTGTGATTAATCCAGGTGTGACGATAGGAGATAATGTTGTCATTGGTTCAGGAAGCATTGTGACTAAGGATATTGAATCAAATTGTGTTGCTGCAGGTAATCCTTGTAAGAAAATAAGAGATATTACAGATGAAGATAAAAAATATTGGGAAGCACTTGCGAATAAACATCACACGCATCAAAACCAATAAGAAAAGGGACTGTAAAGAAATGAAGTGGTTATAACTTCATTTCTTTACAGTCCCTTTATTGATTTATCTTACTTTCTTCATAAATGCTTCAAGTTGTTTAGTTTTAGGATTTTCCAAAATATCTGGTTCACCATGTTCAATAATATGTCCGTCATCTAGAAAAACAACATAATCTGCAAAATCTTTTACAAAACTTATAACATGGGTGACAAATATAAAATCTTTTCCTAAACCCTTTAATTCTTCAATAGCTGTTAAAACTTCATCAGTTAAAATAGGATCAAGCGAAGATGTTGGTTCATCTAAAAAAACAATATCAGGATTCATAGCAAGTGCTCTTGCAATTGATGCTCTTTGTGCCTGTCCTCCAGAAACATTTCTTGGTAGTTTATAGTGTTGATCGCTAAGATGTAGAAGATCTAGATACTTGTCAGCAATTTGTGATGCTTTTTCTTCATTAACTTTTCTTGTTTTTTCTAAAACCAATGTAATATTTTTCTTAAGTGTTAAATGAGGAAAAAGATTATGACTTTGAAAAACAAATCCAATTTTTCTTTTGTATATATCACTAGATACATCATATTGATTAATTGAAACCTCACCAGAAGTAGCTTTTTCTAAACCACTTAATAATCTTATTAATGTTGATTTACCTGAACCTGATACACCAATAAAAGCAATAGAATGATATCCATCAAGTGATAGTGAAATATCTTTTAAGACAGTCTTATCATAAATATGTGTGACTTTATTAATTTCTAATTTCATAAAGCAAACTTCCTTTCCACCCATTTTGTAAGAAATGATAAAGGTATAGTAATCACGAGATATAAGACCCACATGATAATATATCCTTCAACAAAAGCGAAAGTTTGTGATTGAGCAATTCTAACTGAATAATAGAGTTCCGCAAAACTTAAGACATTGAGTAATGCACTACCTTTAATGATCATAGAAAAATTATTCATCATTGGTGGCATAAGTATGCGCAATACTTGTGGAATAATGATATATCTATATCGTTGATATTTTGTAAATCCAAATAAATCCATCGCTAGATATTGTTCTTCTGCAATACTAATAATAGCTGAACGATAAACATTCATCATATAAGGTGTCATATATACAATAAGACCAATAACACCTAAAACATTTCTTTGATAAGATCCAAAAGCTGGACCAATCAAAAAAGCCATGACAATAATTAATACAAGTAGAGGTGTACCATAAACGATTTCTCGAATAACATCCGTTAAAGCAACGAAATATTTAATTTTTGATACAGATAATAAATAAAATATAAAGCCAAATACAAGACTACCGACTAACGAAATGATAGAAACGATTAATGTATTTAATAAACCTTTAAATATAAGTGGATAATAAGCTTGATAAACAGATAAAGTGAAGGGTTCATCCTGTCTAAAAACGACTAAGATGATAAATGCGATAACTGTTAGAAACGCAAAGAAATAAGCAACGTAACTATGCTTATTCGTTGATGTAGAAGTCAAGTCCATATCTTCCTAAATTTTCTAATAATGTAGCATCCCAATCAACTTTTAAATCATCATATAAACCACCTTCATCATTAAAGGTTGCTATAAATGCATTTGCTTCATCTAATAATTCACTATTTCCTTCTTTAACAGCCATACCAATAGGACTAGATACAAATGAATCCCATAGGACCATAGTTGTTGAAGTATTAGCTTTATATCCATCTACCACAGGATTAGCACTCATTAAGAGTACATCTGCTGTACCTTGAGCTACACTTTCAACACCAGTACCTAAATCGGTTACTTGAATGACTTCTTTATCATAAGATTGTGGAATAGTTGTTGATACTTGTGATGCAATACCAGTATATCTTGTAGATTCAATAGCTAATAAATCATCAATTGTTGAATCTTCTGTTAGACTGTTTTCAGTAGCGAATGCTTGATTGACTAATGATATAATCTTGAAATAGAAATATGGATTTGAAAAATCAACTGTTTTTTCACGTTCTTCAGTGATACTCATTGAAGCGATTGCAATGTCAATTTCTCCAGATTGAATTGATGGAATGATTGAACCAAAATCAGTATTTACTATTTCAACTTCACGTCCTAAATATTCACCAAATGCATAGGCAATATCGACTGATATACCTTCAGGTTCATTTGATGTTGATACAGTTTCAAATGGTGGATATTGTAAATCCATGCCCACTCGAAGGACACCTGTATCTCTTTGACAAGCATTAAGTAAAACAACACTTGATAATATGAATAAAACTAATAATATTTTTTTCATTGTTAATTCCTTTCTTAAATAAAATATTTTAACTCATAAGTATTTTATCATATGTATAAATAAATCAAGGGTTTGACGCAACCTCATTTACATAAAATTAAGTAATATATTGATACATTATTTTATTCGTTAATTAACTATGATATAATACTTTGAGGAGTTGAAAATCATGATTATTTTAGTAGGTGCTAGTGCAAGTGGGAAGACTGAACTAGCGAAGATACTTTATAAAAAATATGGATATAATAAATGTGTTACAACGACGACTAGAGCACCAAGAAAAAATGAGAAAAACCATTTAGATTATCATTTTTTAACGGAACAAGAATTTTTATCGTTAAAAAAAGAACATAAGTTTTTAGAAGTATCAGTCTATGATCATCATTATTATGGACTTTAGAAAAATGATGTGTGCGAAAAGGGTGTAGTTGTAGTTGATCCTAATGGTGCAAATGCAATTGTTAAAAATAGTGAAAAAAACATTTTTGTTGTTTTAGTACATTCAAAACGAGATACACGCATGAATAGAATGATTAATCGTGGTGATTCACTTGAAAAGAGTCAAAGAAGAATAAAAAATGATGAAAAGATTTTTGATTTAAAACATTTCACAAAAATTGATTTGCTTCTAGAAAATGAAGATAAAAATCTAAATATCTTAGCATCAACGATTCATGAAGCTTACATGCACAGAAAATGAACATTTAATAAAACACTTTAATTTAAGAGCCCTCCTTATTATGATATGATGTACATAATAAGGAGGTTTTATTATGATAAATGAATTTTTGAAAATTCAAGAAGAGTTAGATGTTTTTCCACAAGGGTTTAAGTCTTTAATGATAGCATCAAAAACAAAAGATGGTGAACCATTTAGTTCGTATGCTCCCTTTGTTAAAGTTGATGATACTTTTTATTTTATAATTAGCAAAATGGCTTCACATTATCAAAATATAATCAATTATCCAGTGATTAGTATATTATTTTTAGAAGATGAAGCTGCGAGTAAACATATATTTTTTAGAAAAAGATTATCGTATTTAGTAGAAACCTCAATCACTAATAAAAAAGAAGTGAAAGATGCAATGTTTGAAAAGTTTGGAGAATTTGTTCATATGTTATTTAAAATGGATTTTGTTATCGTTTCATGTAAGATTAAAAAAGGATCTTTTGTGATTGGTGCTGGTAAAGCTTATGTGATTGATGAACATCAAAAAGTATTAAAACAAATGACTGGAAACAATAAAGGTCATGGACATAGAAAAGAGGATTAATCATGAGATATGATGCAGATACAATAGATGCGTATATGAACGCGATCCCAAAAGATAGAGCAGAAGGTATTAATCAACTTAGAGAAACAATTAAAAACAACTTACCAGAAGGCTTTAAAGAGACTTTTTTATATTCTATGATTACATATACAATTCCACTAGAAACATATCCAAAAGGCTATCATGTGACACCAGATACGCCACTTACACTAATGGCGATAGCTTCACAGAAACAAACGACTAATGTTTATCATTTTCCAATGTATCAGAATATTGAAATCAGCAATTGGTTTCATGAGTCTTATAAGAAACTTTTTAATCGTAAACCAAATATGGGTAAAAGTTGTATAAGATTTAAAACTATTGATGATAATGTGTTAAAAATTATCGGAGAATTAAGTCAAAAAGTCACAGTACAACAATATATAGAAACCTATGAAGATAGGTTAAAAAAATAAGATATAATACAAAAAACATTTCTTTATATGCATGATATTGAAATGTTTTTTTCTAAATAGTTCACATCATTTAATATATGTGCTAAACTGTTATAGGAAGTTAAATTAGAAAGCATGGAAGAATGATGAAAAACAAAAAGTATCAAAAAGTTTATATGATTTTTATTCTATATTTATTACAACAAGTTGCTGCAAATCTTGGCCATCCTGTGACACCTCAATTTGTTTCAAATTTAGGTATTGAAGATTACATGTTTGGTGTATTTTTTGCTTCAATGAGTTTTGGTTTAATGATTGGCGGTATTTTTTGGGGGCATCTTGGTGAAACGATCAATAAAAAATATCTCATCTTTGTGGGTTTATTACTTTATGGATTAGGCCAATTTGGTTTTGGATATTTAGGCAATCAATATTTAATGTCAATCGCGCGTGTGGTTAGTGGATTTGGTGCAGCTTCTGCAGTGACACTCTTTGTGTCTCAGATTGTTGAATCATCACCTAAAAATAAACGCACAAAAAATTTAGGTTATAACGTTGCATTTCTTACTATTGGTGCATCTATAGGTTATTATTTAGGTGGGCAATTAGGTGACAATGACTTTTTTATTCGTTTACTAGGCACAAATAATCTTAGTGTTGTATTTCTTATTCAAGCTTTAATGAATGTTGCATTAGCGTTTTATGTATTATATATCTTTAATTTTGAAGAAAAAGAAGTAAAACCTGTGAAACAATCAATGTTTAGTTCATTAAAATATATAACGTCTCTTAAATGGACGTATATTATCTTTTTTGTATCTTTAACACTTTATTCAATGGGAAAAGTTAATGTTGAAAAGTATTTAGATGTTTATTTTAATGATTTAGGTTATTCTACTGCAGATATAGGAACATTTGTAATGGTCACTGGGCTTGTATCTTTATTTGCAAGTTTTGTTATTGTACCGTTATTTGCAAAGATGAAAAAACAGCTACCAGCTATCTTATTTATCCAGTTAGGTTCAGCTGTCATCTTATTTATTGTTTTTAGATCAACAAACTTTTCGATTTCAGTATATACACTATATATGTTATTCATTATGTTTAGAACGGTTTATCAACCACTTGAACAAAATTATATTTCGAATCATGTTCAAGATGGTAAATATAGTTTAACCATGGGTATAAGACAATCATTTTTCTCACTTGGTATGATATTAGGACCTCTATTAGGTGGTTTTCTATATCAAAAAAATCCACTCGTTTTATTTGATTCATCAGCCATTTTATTTATCTTAAGTGGCATATTGGTCATACTATTAATTATTGAAAATCATAGGAATAAACTAAGAGAAATCTAATAAATATATAAAAGCATGAATTAATTATTCATGCTTTTTTTGTTCGTCACAATTCAAAATAAAAAACCTATGATTTATTATATGCTATAATATGATCATAAGAAATTGATATATTAAACTATCATTTTATGGAGGATTTATATGAAAATAAGATTAATTGGTTTAGGTAAAATGGGTGCGAATATCGCATTAAATTTAAAAGATCACGGACATATTGTTTATGGATTTGACTTAAATAAACAAGCGAGAGAAAAACTATCTGCTGAAGGTATTAAAGTTTTTTCTGATTTTGATGGACTATTAAAAGATGATGGTGATAGAAAAATTATATGGATGCTAATTCCTAATCAATTTGTTGATCAAGAAATTGAAAATATCACTCCATTTTTAAATCAAGGTGATATTATTATTGATGCAGGAAACTCAAACTTTAATCTATCCATGAAAAGATATGAAGCACTAAAAATAAAAGGTATAGATTTTATTGATTTAGGAACTTCAGGTGGCACATTTGGTGCAAGAAATGGTGCATGTCTTATGGCTGGTGGAGAAAAAGAAGTAGTTGACTATGTTGAACCAGTATTTATCGATGTTGCGGTTGAAGATGGATATACTTATACAGGTAAACCAGGAAGTGGCCATTTTGTTAAAATGGTGCATAATGGTATTGAATATGGGATGATGCAAGCCATTGCAGAAGGTTTTGACTTACTTGAAGCATCTCCTTTTGAACTAGATTATCAAAATATAACAAAAATGTGGAATCACGGTTCAATTATTGAATCAAATTTAATTGGATATATTCACGAAGCGTTTAAAAAAGATGCACACTTAGATGAAATTGCTGGTCGTGTAGATGATTCAGGTGAAGGTATGTGGACGATTGAGGAAGCACTTAAATATAAAGTTGCAATGCCTGTTATTACACAATCACTATTCTCAAGATATAAATCAAGAGATGAAGATAAATTTGCAGAAAAAGTAGTTGCAGCTATGCGTAAGGAATTCGGTGGTCACGCCGTTTATAAGAAAAAATGAAAGACATCATATTCGTCATATTTGGATCAACTGGAGATTTAACATCTCGTAAATTATTACCTGCTATTTCAAAATTATACAGTGATTCTCAAATATCTAAAAATATTGAAGTTGTTGCAGTAGGTCGTAGAGATTATGATACTGCAGCTTATTTGGACTATGTTGTAGATACTGATAATAATAAACTAAATAAAGATATACTAAGTAAATTTGTTACTTATTATAAAATGCAAATTACGGATCAAAATGATTATCAAGGGTTAAAAACATATATAAATACGATATCTGGTCCTTTAACAAAACAATTATACTATTTAGCCATTGCACCTCAATTATTTGATGATGTTGCTAAATACTTAAGTCAAGTAGATTTAGTTGAAAAGAATAATAGTCATCACCGATTAATATTTGAAAAACCTTTTGGTCATGATTTAGATAGCGCTAAAAAGATTAATCAAATGTTATGGAAGTACTTTGATGAAGAACAAATATATCGTATTGATCATTACTTAGGCAAAGAAATGATTCAAAATATATTAATGGTTAGATTTGCAAATAGAATATTTGAAGAAGTATGGCATAATAGAACGATAAAAAATGTTAAAATTATGGCTAAAGAAACTGATGGTATTTTAGGACGTGCAGGATATTATGATGATTCAGGTGCGCTAAAAGATATGATTCAATCACATCTTTTACAAATACTTAGTTTGGTTGCGATGGATGCACCAGTTTCATATTTTAGTGATGATGTTAAAAATGAAAAAATAGAAGTATTTAAAAACTTAAAATTTGATAAACAATCACTTATTTTTGGACAATATAATGGCTATAAAGATGAAAAAGGTATTGATGAGAAATCAATGACTGAAACATTTGTGTTTTTAAAAACATTTGTCAATACACCAAGATTCAAAGGTGTTCCATTTTATTTACTAACAGGAAAGAAACTAGATGTAAAAGAATCTGTGATTATTGTTGAATTTGAAGAAACGACAGAACAAAGAAAATGGAACTTACCATTATCTACAAATAAACTATATATTAAAATCGCACCACAAGACGGTTTTGGTCTTTCTCTTAATAGTAAAGTGCCGGGATTACGCGATGATGTTGAAAATGTAGAAATGGAATATTGTATTGCATGTCAAGCTTACGGCAATATGACTGAGGCTTATGAAAAACTATTATTAGATATTAGTGAAGGTCATAAAACATTGTTTACAAGATGGGATGAAATAGAATTGACATGGAAGTTTATTGACGATATTAAAAAGCTTCAAAAAGAACCTGTAATCTATGATGACTATGAAACATTAGAAAAATTGATTTTTGATTTAGAAGGAGAAAAAATGTCATGAAAATATATGATGTGACGATGAAAATACATCCTGAAATTCAAGTATATAAAAATATGGAAAGTAAAAAACCTATTATCGAGACGGTTGCTGACTTTGATCAAAATGATTATCATGAAACTAATATTACAATGAATGTTCATACGGGGACACATTTAGATTTTGAATTACATATGGTTAAAGATGGAAAAACATCTTCAACACTAGATGTAAATAAATTTATTAGAGAAGTTAAAGTTTTTGATTTAACAGATGTTGTTGAAGAAATAACATATGAAGATCTTAAAGATCTTGATATTCAAAAAAATGATTTTGTATTTTTTAAAACACAAAATAGTTTTGAAGATACGTTTAATTTAAAGTTTGTCTATATTAGAAAAGATGCAGCTAAATATTTAGCATCACTAAATATCAGTGGTGTTGGCGTTGATGGATTAGGAGTTGAAAGAAGTCAACAAGGCCATCCTACACATTTGGCGCTTATGGAAAAAGATATTGATATTATTGAAGGTTTAAGATTAAAAGAAGTTAAAGAAGGACTTTACATGATGTATGCATTGGCACTTCCTATATTAGATGTTGACGCATGTCCAATGAGTGTAGTACTTATTTCAAATGATTAGGAAAGCAACATTTGATGATATAGATGCAATATGGGCATTGCGTTTAAAAACAAGTTTATTATTACATAAAAGAGGTATTGATCAATGGCAATATCTTAATCCAACTAAAAAGCGATTTATTCAAGATATTGAAAAAGAATCGTTTTTTGTTTATGAATTAAATGAAAAAATTGTTGGCATGATGTATATGCAACACGAAATTGAATCGACATATCTTCATATAAATGGAAGATGGCATTTAGATAAATCTTATTTAACTATTCACCGCTTAGCGATTGATGATGCATATTTAGGTCAAGGATTAAGTAATAAACTTATGGATTATGCTAAAATCTATGCAAAAGAACATCAAATAAATTATATCCGTATAGATACACATGAAGATAATAAACATGCGGTTCGCTTGTTCACTGATCATGGTTTTAAGTTGTGTGGTACAATTTTATTAGATGAAAATCATCAAGGCGACAGAAAAAGATTAGCATTTGATCTAACACTAGGAGATAATTCATGAAAATATTTTTAGAAACCAAATTTATTAGTCAATCAGCATATCAATACTTAATTGATGCATGGCCACAATATAAAATGACATTTACTGAAGAAGAAGATTGTGAAATAATCATTGGTATGTTTGCAAATAATCCTCAATCATATTTTGATCAATTTAAAAAATTAAGATGGATTATATTGATTTCATCTGGATATAATCACCTTGATTTTTCTTATTTAAAAAAACGAGGTATTCGAGTGACAAATGCAAAAGGTGTATATGATATTCAAATTGCTGAAGATGTAGTTGCTAAAATGCTATATTTTAATAAAAACATGCATGTATATGATAACCATAGAAAAAAACATTTATGGAAACATGAAGGGACTCATTTTGAACTATATAAACAAGAAGCATTGATTTTAGGTGCTGGTTCAATTGGACAAGACATTGCTAAGCGATTAAAAGCATTTGATATGAAAATTATTGGTTATAAAAGAACGCATGAACCATTACCTTTTTTTGATGAAGTTGTTACTGATTTAAAAACATTAAGTAAATATTATAAAACTTGTGATTATTTAATTATTGCACTACCTTTAAATCAATATACTGAATCAATGATTGATGCATCTGTTCTTAATCAATTAAAGTCATCAACTTTAATTGTTAATATTGGTCGAGGTGAAATCATTGATCAAGATGCGTTGATTAAAGCACTAAATTTAGAGAAAATTAGAGGTGCTGCACTTGATGTAACGGTTCCAGAACCATTACCTAAAAATCATAAATTGTGGGATGCAAAACATATATATATTTCTCCTCACAATTCTTCAGCATCACCAAAAGTTCAAGAAAGAAGATTAAATATGGTGATAGAATTATTAAAAAGAGATTTAGGACATAAAGAAATATTTAATGTAGTTTTACAAGGAAGTGAATAGTTTGAAAAAGAAATTTTTTAGTATTGCAATCATTGCAGTGATTTATATCATTGCGGGGCTTATTGCATTTCAATTTTATAAACAATCATATATAGAAGATTATATTTTAAATTTGCTTGCAACTGATGTCATTTATACACTTATTATTTTTTTAATGAGTTTATTACTTAAAAACGCAAGTTTATATGATCCCTATTGGAGTGTTTTACCACCTATGTTACTCATATTTACACTCATAGAGTTTCCTCAATATATGTCTATGGCATCTTTATTAATGATTATTGTCATATCAATTTGGAGTATAAGACTAACTTATAATTGGGCGAAATTATGGACTGGGTTTGATGAAATGGATTGGCGATATGTCAATTTTAAGAAACAATATCCAAGACTTTATATATTGATTAATCTATTTGGTATTCAACTGATGCCAACATTAATCGTTTTTGCACAAGTATATGTTGGTATAAGATTGATGATGCTACAAGAAAACTTAAAT
Source organism: Mycoplasmatota bacterium (assembly GCA_018622495.1). Taxonomy (GTDB): domain Bacteria; phylum Bacillota_I; class Bacilli_A; order Acholeplasmatales; family Acholeplasmataceae; genus WOFB19. The sequence goes on along the minus strand of CP076021.1, from coordinate 1,254,077 downwards.
ATCATCATGATATGTGGTGCTTTAATTATATTAGGTGCTACGTTTATTCAATTTATAGCTGATAGTCAAATGCAAACGTTTAAACAAAACAATAAAGGTAAGAAAATGTGTATAGATGAAGGACTATGGAGATTTTCAAGACATCCAAATTATTTTGGTGAGATTATGGTATGGTGGGGATTGTATATCATGTATTTTGGTGCTTCAAAACAGTTTAACTTATTAATTACTGCACCGATATTAATGACGTTGTTATTTTATTATATAAGCATTCCACTGATGGAAAATAAAATATTAAAAACTAGACCTATGTATGAGATTTATCAACAAAAAGTTTCTAAATTAGTATTTTTACCCAGAAGAGAACAACAAGAAGAAACTGTAAAAAATTGACAAATCAATAAAAATATATATAATTAGATTTAGGGAATGAACGTCTCCCATAGCAAAAATGCTAGAACCGCGAAAGCTAATGACTTCTACAACATTTTTTGTTGTAGAATTTTTTTTTGGAGGATATTATGTTATTAAGTATAGCAATCATCGTATTAATCAGTTTATTATTACAATCAATTTTTAAGAAATTAAATCTACCAACCATCTTAGGTATGTTGCTTTCAGGTATGTTACTTGGACCTTATGTATTAAACCTTATTGATCAATCTATTTTAGATATTTCTTCAGAACTAAGAGAAATAGCTTTAATCGTCATATTGATTAGAGCAGGATTATCTCTTGATTTAAAAGATTTACGTAAAGTAGGTAGACCTGCAATACTATTATCATTTCTACCAGCAACTATAGAGATTATAGCTATTACAATATTCGCTCCTATGTTTTTTGATATATCATATGTATCAGCTATGACAATGGGGACAATAGTTGCAGCAGTTTCACCTGCAGTTGTCGTACCACGTATGATTAAACTTATAGAAAACGGATATGGTAAACACAAAAAAGTGCCACAAATGATCTTAGCGGCTGCATCCATTGATGATGTTTATGCAATTATTTTATTTTATGCATTAATTAGATATCAACAAGGCGCATCACTAAGCGTAATGACATTTGTAAATGTGCCTATATCAATTATATTAGGTATTATCATTGGATTATTTGTTGGATATTTACTTGTGATAGCATTTAAAAAGATACATATAAGAGATACGATAAAAGTGCTTGTTATTTTTAGTTTTGGATTCTTATTATTAGCACTAGAAGATTTTATGGCACCTTATATTGCCATGAGTGGTTTACTTGCAGTCATGTCTATGGCAATTATGATGAATAGAACTTATACAAAACTATCTGAAAGACTTATTCATAAATTTGAAAAAATTTGGGTTGTTGCGGAAATGATGCTTTTCATATTAGTTGGAGCACTTGTTGATATAACAGTCTTATTAAATGTAGGGCTATTCGCAATCATATTAATTTTAATTGCATTAAGTTTTAGAATGTTTGCTGTATACTTATCGACACTAAAAACCAATTTAAATGCGAAAGAAAGATTATACACTGCACTCTCATATACACCAAAAGCTACAGTTCAAGCAGCAATTGGTGCAATTCCATTATCACTTGATTTAGCGCATGGTGAACTTATATTGATGGTTTCAGTGCTTGCAATCATCATTACAGCGCCATTTGGTGCGATTATGATGGATAAGACATATCATCAATTACTCAGTCCTGATGAAGTATAATACAATGTTTTAAGATAGAATTAATCGTAAATATTTGTTGTTTTCATAAAATAGTGTTAAAATATTTAAGATATTAAATAAAGATATTAAAGGAGCACTTATGAAGAAAAATAAGTTTGTTGTTATTGGATCAGGACGTTTAGGATCAAATATTGCAACAAAAATGTCTGAAAAAGGTGAAGATGTCATTATTATTGATGCGACTGATGATTCATTTAGAAAACTACAAGAATCGTTTTCTGGATATCAAGTTGTTGGTGATGCAACAGATTTATCAGTTTTAGACAATGCTTTTATTAAACAAGCAAAGACTGTTGTGATCTCTACTGATCAAGATAATGTCAATATATTTTTGGCTCATGTTTGTTATTATGTTTATAAAGTTGATAAAATATTTGTTAGAATTTCAGATACTGATAAGGGGAAACTCTTAGAAGGTACAAATATAAAAGCAATCTATCCCTTTAATTTATCATTAATTGAATTTAATGCATTAAATGAAAGTGAGGAAGAAGAATGAAAATAGTCATTACTGGCGGAAAGCACGAGTCTGATTATATTATTAGTATGCTTAAAAAAGAACGTCATCAACTCATCGTTATTAATATAGATAATGATTTTTGTGAATATATTAGTAGCAACAATGATATTGATGTATTTCCTGGCGATCCAACAAAGGCATATGTATTACAAGATGCAGAAGCTCAAAATGCTGATGTTCTTCTAGCATTATCAGATAATGATACGAATAACTATGTCACATGTGTGACAGCCAAGAAGTTATTTAATATTAAAAAGACCGTATCTAAAGTTAAAAACCCTAAAAATGTGGAGTTATTTAAAAAATTAGGTATTGATGCAGTTATTTCATCAACATACCTTATAGCTCAATCTATTTTAAATGAATCTTCTGTTGAAGATATAATTAAAACACTTGCGATCGAAGATGAAAAAATTGTTATGATTGAAGTTCCAATTAAAAAAGAATTTGCAATTGCTAATAAGCAAATTAAAGATATTGCTTTTCCTAAAAATATGAATATTAGTACAATATTTAGAGATCCACATGTCATTATTCCTCATGGGGATACTGTATTGTTACCAGATGACAATTTAATTGTCGTTACAACACCAGATGAACAAGATAAACTGATTGATTTTGTTCAAAAGAAGAAGTAATGCTTATGAATAAAAAAATAGTTTCTGGATATCCTTTAATTATTAACTACTTAGGTATATTTTCAGTGCTTGTAGGTTTAATTTTATTATTACCTTTAGCAGTGATACCTTTTTACAGCGAAGAAGTTGTTCATATGAAAGAATTTTTAATTCCATCAATTTCAAGTATTTTAGTTGGTGCAATTATTATAATGATTTTTAAAGGAAGAGAAAAAGGAAGATTAGAACGTTCACAAGATGCAATTTTAGTCGTTTTCATTTGGATACTTGCTATTAGTTTATCTGCAATTCCTTTTGTTTTAACGGGAAAATATAATTTCACTCAAGCGATTTTCGAATCAACTAGTGGATATTCAACGACAGGACTTACTGTTGTTGATGTAACAGTCACACCGCATATTTTCTTATTGTATCGTAGTTTACTACAATTTTTTGGGGGTGTTGGATTAGTTTTAGTCTTAACATCAGCGATTTCAGATAAATTTGGTATGCGATTATATAGTGCTGAAGGTCATAGTGATAAACTTGTGCCAAACTTAATTAAATCAGGGCGCATTATTTTATCAATATATGTGGGTTATATTTTAGTAGGTATGGTTGTTTATATGCTATTTAAAATGCCTGCATTTGATGCATTGAATCATTCAATAAGTGCACTTGCTACTGGTGGATTTTCTACACAAGCTGGTAGTATAGGAACATATAATAGTGTAGGTATTGAAGTAACAACAATGATTTTAATGTTACTTGGTGGTACAAATTTCTTTGTGCATTTATATTTATTAAGCGGACGTTTAAAAAATGTCGTTGCGCATGTTGAAATGAAACTTCTAGCAATATTATTACTTATCTTTATTCCATTATTAACCATTGATCTTGTGGTTGCAAATCACTTATCATTTGGTGAATCACTTAGAATTTCATCTTTTCAGTTTATTTCTGCTATAACGGGTACAGGATATCAAACTGTATCTTCATTTGATACCATATTATTAACACCTGCATTTCTAAGCATCTTAATTATTGCGATGGTCTTAGGTGCTGGTATGGGTTCAACAGCAGGTGGGATGAAACAATATCGTGTTGCACTTGCATTTAAGAGTATTTGGTGGAATATTAAAGAACAGTTATCACATCATAAAACGATTAGAACTAGATTTATTAATCGTATAGGAACAAGAACTATTGTTTCAAAAGATGAAATTGTTCAAAATCATTCATTTTTAATGGTTTATATATTAACACTTATTTTAGGTACTTTAATTTTTACATTTTATGGATTTAGTATTACTGATTCATTATTTGAGTTTTCATCTGCTTTAGGTACTGTTGGACTTTCTGTAGGTATTACAGGATTTGGTGCACCAAATGCTATATTATGGACATCTACAATTGGTATGTTTTTAGGTAGACTTGAATTTTATGTTATCTTTGTTGCTATTGCAAGAATTGGTAATGATTTAAAACCAACAAATAAAAAACCAATGAAAACTGTTAAGGCTGCTTAACAGTTTTTTTATATATTCATGATAAAATACATGTAAGTTATCGCGATATAGTGCATCTTATTTGAAGATGATTGATAATAAAATTATTTATTTTATACTTACATTAGGAGGAACGTTTATGTTTAAAGTGATTTGGGACCAAGATCAACATAAACAATTATCTAATTCAATTAAAGAAAATAAGACTTTTCAAATGCTAAGTGAAAACGATGGTTTAAAAAAAGGTCAGGTTGGTATCTTATGTGAGACTGATGATATGAGTGAATTAAAACCAATCTTAGATCAAATCAAGTTTGAACATACATTGTTGGTATTTCCAACACATGATGGATGGGTTCAAATACTTGTGCATAAGATTATGTTTATCGAGTCATTTAAAGAAGACATTGAAATGCATATGCTAGGTAAAAATACAGAAGTGATTAAACAACCACTTTATCAACTTGAAAAAATATTAAAACCATATCAATTTATTCGTATAGCAAAATCTTATATCGTCAATTTAAGAAAAATTAGATATATTAGAGTAACATTTAACGCTAAATTAGCTTGTGAACTAACAAACGGTGAAATCGTATATGTTACGCGTTCCTATGTTAAGAAATTTAAAGATGCAATAGGCATCAAATAGGAGGAAAACAATGTCAATCACAGCATGGATTATAATCGCTATATTTACAATTGTTGCTATAGTATTTATGACTAGAATTATATTGGATACAATATGGCAAAAAAGATTAAATAAATTTAAAGAAAGTCAAAACATAGCAATTGATCAAATACCTAAACATGTTTTGATAAAAAATGCTTATATAGCTGCATTAAGTGTGTTTGTTGTTACAGGTGTACTAATGACCTCAGTAAATTATGAACATCGTATTGCTAATAAAATTTATCAACAAGCTCAACAAATCACATCAAAAGAACAGCTTAGTACAATGCTAAGTCAATCACAATATAATTATGATGGAGGATTTCCTGAAAATGTTGATTCTTTAGAAGATGGAGCTGGAGCTGATGATAGAAGCTATACAGATACAAACATTCAAGTTGAAGGTGTAGATGAAGCTGATGTCATTAAAACAGATGGCTATCAAATATATTATGCACCAGCGTATATGAATACACTAAACGTTTTTGAAGTTGATGAATTTGGTGATATTTCTTTAGATATGTCGTTAACTTTGGATACATTTTATATTTCTGGTATATTTCTAACAGATACTCAAGTTATTCTTATTGGTTATAATTACGAAGAAAACCCATATTATTCTGATGCTTTATATGAAGGCTGGATAGGTATGAGTTATAGTGCATCAGTACGAATATTAAATCGTGAATCAATGGAAACCATATATGATTTAGAAACAGATGGCTATTTTAATGATTATCGATTAATTGGTGATATGTTGTATTTATTTTCTAATAAATATGTATATCTTAATAGTGAAGAATATAGACCAACATATTTGATTAATCAAGATGGACAATCAACTTCATATCAATTACCTTATGAAAATATATATTATTTTGAAGATCAGATGAGTGCTCAAATGACAATGATTACATCGCTTAATTTGTCAACATTGACATTTAGTGCACAAGCATTTATGGTAGGTATTAATCAAATATACGCGGATACTTCAAGTTTTTATACAACTTCTTATTATTCAAGTGTAGATGAAGAAGGAAGCTATATATATCAAAATAGAATTCTTAAGTTTAGTATTGATAGTGATGAAAGTTTAAAATATGTTGCTAGTGCTACAGTTGAAGGCTATATTGAAAATCAATATTGGATGGATGCCTATAACGATTACTTTAGAGTGGTGACAACTGAATGGACTGGTATTAATCGTTTATATATTTTCAAAGAAGATGAAGAATTAGACCAATTAAATCAAGTATCAGTCATTGAAGAGGGTTTAGGCAAAGTTAATGAAACCGTGAAGTCTGTACGCTTTAATCAAGATATTGCTCAGGTTGTTACTTTTGAACAAACAGATCCACTTTATACCATAAATTTAAGCGACCCTGAAAATCCATTTATTTTAGAAAATCCAATTGAAGAAGAAGGATATTCTGCATATTTGCATGTTTGGGGACAAGATGATTATCTTGTAGGTTTTGGATTTGATGCTGATGCATCTGGATTTGTTACAAATCTTAAGTTAAGCGCATATGATAGTGCATTAACTGAACCTTTAGATACATATACTTTTGAAAATGATGATGAAAATTATCAATATAACTGGAGTGAAGCTATATACAATCCACGAGCATTACTCATTAATGTAGATAAAGGATTATTTGGATTTCCAGTATCTAGTTATAGATATTCAGTCACTGAACAAACATATGTATATGAAGCACTATATTATATATTTGAAATAGATTTTAATCGATTAGAAGTCATTGGAGAACCTATAATTATTTCACATGATATGACATCATATTATAATTATATTGACCGCGGTGTTGAAATTGAAAATAAAATTTATACATTTTCTAGGTCAGAAGTTGTTGTATATGATCTCACATTGGATGTTTATAGTCAAACCTTAAAATATTAATATTAATGAAAAATAGGAATGATAAAACATTTCTATTTTTTTAATTAAAATTAACAAGTTTTATATGATAAAATGGTTTTGTATATCTATAGAAAGTAGGACATAGAACATGAAAGAACTATGTATCATCGGTGCAGGACCTATCGGTTTATATGCTGCATTTAATGCAGGACTTAGAAAAATAGATGCGTTTGTGTTAGAATCAGCGCAGCTTACTGGCGGACAATTAAATTTGTATTTAGAAAAAACTATTTATGATGTCCCTGGACATAAAGCAATTAAAACTAAAAAATTATTAAATGATTTATATGATCAATATAAAACTTATGAAAATGACATACCTATTTATTATAATGAGAATGTATTATCAATAGAAGAAAAAGATGATTATTTTGTTATAACAACAAATAGAAAAATAAGAGAAGCGAAAAAAATTCTATTCACACATGGTGGTGGTATGTTTACACCGCGTAAAATTGAAGGACTAGAAGCAAAAAACATTCATTATGGTGTTTATGATTTAGATCGTTTCAAAAATAAAAAAGTTGTTGTTTTTGGTGGTGGGGATTCAGCAGTTGATTGGGCTAATTTAGTCGTTGATGTTGCAACATCAACACACTTGATTCATCGTAGAAGTGAATTTAGAGCACATAAGAGTTCACTTGATCTGTTTCTATCAAAAAAAGGTATTATTACAACACCTTATACATTAAATGCGTATAAATTAGAAGATGAGAACGTTAAATCAATTACGATAAAGCATAAAGAAACAAATCATCTAATTGAATTAGAAGTGGATGAAATGATTGTTTGTTACGGTTTGATTCAAACCAAAACAGATTATAATCAGTGGCTTGTTAGAAATGAAGAAGGTTTAATTATTGTAAATACTGATATGTCATCAAGTGTGAATGGCATATATGCATGTGGTAATGGCGTTACATATTTAGGTAAACAAAAGATGTTAACATCAGGATTTGGTGAAGTCGTAACAGCTATTGGTGCGATTAATTTTGAATTACATCCTGAACAAAAAGTTCCAAAATATTCTTCATTGATTAAAAAATAAGGAGGTAATTTATGATATTAAATGTATTTATAGATTTTTTTACAGATGTTTCATTTTGGGAATTATTATTTATATTTTTTGCTAAAATTATAGAGGTATCTATTGGAACCATTCGATTAATTATGGTTACTAAAGGGTACAAAAAAATAGGATCTGGCTTAGCATTTATTGAAGTGCTTTTATGGGTCTTTGTCGCAAGCGTTGTGATTCAAGGAGTTACAGAAACACCGATAAAAGGTGTGATATATAGTATAGGTTTTGCTGTGGGTGTATATATTGGCTCAATGATAGAAAATAGATTAGCAGTCGGTAAAGTTGAAATTCATGTTATTTCATCAAAACCAAATGGTTTAAAAATAGTTAAAGCATTAAGAGATAAAGGATATGGCGTCACTGCATTAGATGCATATGGTAAAGATGATGCACGTACATTATTATTAATTTATGCGAATAGAAAAAATAAAGAAAAATTATTTAAACTTGTCACTGATGTAGATGAAAAAGCACTGATTGTTGCACAAGAAGTATCACTTATTCAAAATGGTCATGTGATACCTGCAAGAAGAATTGCAAAATAATATTTACAACAATAAAAACATGTCAACGACATGTTTTTTTATGCTATAATATGGATAAATGGAGTTGTAGCTCAGTGGGAGAGCACTTGCTTGACGTGCAAGGGGTCGACAGTTCAATCCTGTCCAACTTCACCATAATAATAAAAAAAGGATCCTTTTTGGATCCTTTATCATTTTATTTGGCAGGATAATAATATGTTTCTAATTCAACAGTTTTATCATCTATATTACTATATACATCATAACGAATATATCCTGATTCTTCTAAAATTATATTATCTTCAATAAGCATATAAGCATCATTTTCATAAATATATTGTTCAGCATTCATTATATGAGTGTAATTATCATATGAATCCCAAGTAGAAATAATTCTTAAATCTCGATCAAAATTTTCAATATAACCAAAACCATTAATCATTTGATCAAGTTTTACCTTTGGATTATCCGATGTTGTCATAGAACCACTACGTGTAATGGATAAACCAGAATCATCTAATTCTAATTGATAAATGTTGCTATTATCATCAAATAAATCAACATTTAATTGAGTGATTGTACTATGATTAATTTTAATACTATTAATTGATTTAAAATTTAATTCATCGTATGCAGATTTAAATTTTGGTAAATAAATTCATCTAAATCATCTAATTCAGAAATTTGAATAAGACTACCTTGATCCTCATCAGAAAAATGAGTTGTTTGTATAATTGTGAGTGTTATCATAAAGACTAAACTAATTAATCCTAGGGTAACAAAGAGTTTTATTCTGCTTAGCATTTTGATCCAACTTTCTCTTATAATGTCTTACATATATAGTGTAGCATGAAAAACTGCTTTAAAACAGGGCACATATGTCCTATTATGATATTATTTTTTAAAAATTCATTAATTTTTTAGTATATGGTTATAATTATTTTTGAAAGTTAATATAATTTCAAGGTATTTAAAACTATGATATAATAAAAAGACTATTTAAGTAAAAAAAACAAGACTAAATCAAAGACAAGTAGAATTTTTAATAAATATATAGAAATTGGTGAAATTACATGACACAAAACAAAGAAAAAATGCTTGGTGAATTAAATGTTAAAAAATTATTAATGAAATTAGCACTACCTGCTATGGCAGGTATGCTTATTAATGCCTTATATAATATAGTAGATACTTTTTTTGTAGCTAAAGGTGCTGGAGAAGCAGCCATTGGTGGGTTGACTTTTGCATTTCCTGTTCAATTAATTTTAATGGCTGTAGGTTTAATGATAGGGATTGGTTCAGCTTCAGTCTATTCTAGAGCGTTTGGTAAAAAAGATTATGACACAATGGATCAAATGGTTAATTCAGCATTAAAAGCAGATGTGATTATAGCAATACTATTTGCCATTGTTGCTTATATATTTATAGATCCTTTATTAAACTTTTTTGGAGCTACTTCAGAAAATTTTCAATTTGGTAAAGATTATCTTACAATCATTTTAATCGGATTAATTCCAATGACATTATCAATGGTGTTGAACAATCTCGTAAGAGCAGAAGGAAGACCGATGATATCCATGTATACACTCATGATTGGTGCTGGACTAAATATTGTACTTGATGCAGTATTTATATTCGGATTTGATATGGGTGTTCAAGGTGCAGCAATCGCAACTGTGATTGCTCAAACAGCCGCATTTAGTTTTATTTTTATATACGCAATGAGTGATCGTTCCAGTTTAAAAGTGCATTTTAGTCACTTTTTCCAAGTTAATTTTAAATTAATTGGAGAAGCAATATCTGTTGGTCTACCAACTTTTTTAAGAAATTCAACTGGTGCATTAATAACTATTATCATTTTAAGATTAATTAACAAATATGGAGGTGCAGTTACAGAAATTACGACTTATCAATCGATTTATGGTGTGATTAATCGAGTGATTAGTTTTGTTTTCTTACCATCATTTGGGATTGTTCAAGGATTAGTCCCTATTGTAAGTTATAATTTTGGTGCTAAAAAATATCAAAGATTAAAAGATGTAATTAAATTTGCTGTTATGATTATAGCAATTTATTTTATTTTCGGTTATATATTTATTTATGGCGCATCACCATTTATATTTAAAGTATTTAGTGATTCTGCAGATGCTAATTTTATTTCATTAGGTACACATGCATTTAGAATCTTGGCACTTGGATTTACGGTTGTCGGGTTTCAAATTATTGCATCATCAATTTTTCAATCATTTGGCTTTCCAGTTCGAGCAACGATTGTTACAATTTCAAGACAAGTATTGTTCTTTATCCCGCTTGTCTATCTATTCACAAATCTTTGGGGATTAACTGGTATTTGGATTGCTTTTGCTGCAGCAGATTTCCTTGCTGGTGTCTTAAGTATTTTCTTGCTCGTTAAAGAAATGCGTACTATTAATCAATTATCTTTACAAGATATTTAAAAGAATTATTACAATAGTGAAAGTCTAACTTTCGCTATTTTTATGTTATAATATGAAAGTTAGTTAGAAAGATAAGAGTGTATTAATCATGACAAAAGATCAACAAAAAAAGGACCTTATATTAAATAATCCTAATATATACAAAGGTCTTATTATTTTAGCATTACCTATTATGCTTAATAATTTCATCAAAACAATACAATCAGTCATTGATATGTATTTTGTGGGTGACATTCCAAATTATAGTACACAAGCTATTAGTGCAATATCACTTACTTTTCCTGTGAATTTCACCTATATATCTTTAGGTATAGGCTTAAGTGCAGCGGGTACTGCATTAATGAGTCAACTCATGGGTGCAAATAAAGAGAAGCAGGCTCAAAAGTATGCTGGTAATCTTTTAATTATTGCGTTTGTGATTGGTGTATTACTTAATATTTTTTCTTATTTTGTATCACCATATATTATGCAAATTATGGGAACAGAAGGATATGTATTAGAACAAAGTTCAATATATTTACGTATTAGATCATTTGAACTGCCCTTTGTATTTTTATTTTTCGCATTCACATCGATTAGACAATCGAGTGGCGATACAGTCACAGCTGTAATTTATGGTGTAATTACTGTGGTATTAAATATTATACTATCACCATTACTAATCTCTACATTTAATCTTGGCGTAGCAGGAGCTGCTTATGCAACAATGGCAGCAAATATTGTGATTGTTCCAGCGTTTATCTATATTATATTTTTTGCAAAATCAGGAATTAGACTTCGTTTAAGTGATTTAAAATTAGATAGTGCAATTGTTGAAGATATTACACAAAAAGCAATTCCAGCCTCACTTGGACAATCAATTACAGCAATTGGTTTTATCATTATGAACGCTATGATTGTTGAATATAGTGATCAAACAGTTGCAGCATTTAGTGTAGGTAATCGTATCAATAGTCTTATATTAATGCCAGCGATGGCAATCGGTGGTATACTTGCAGCCTATATTGGGCAAAACATAGGAAATCAACAACCAAAAAGAGCTAAAGAAGCATTTAAAAAAGCAATGATTTTAGGTATTAGCATTATGATAGTCGGTTCTACAATTATTATGTTTTTACGTAAACCTTTGATTGGATTATTTTTAAGTGATGATCCAATTGCATTTGATCAAGCTTATGAATACATGTTTTATCTCTTATTAGGACTTCCAATGATGGCTGTATTTCAAACATTTATTGGTACATTTAATGGTTCTGGAAAAACAAGATTTACATTTATTATTACAGTTACTAGATTATGGATTATTAGAATACCATTGATTTTACTATTTGGTAGATTTACACAACTTGATTATTTAGGAATATGGTTTTCAATGTTACTTAGTAATGTATTAATCGTGTTACCAGGTATAATTATGTATAAAAAAATTGATTTTATGCCTATTGTAAAAGTAAATAAAAAACAAATTTCTGAAGAACAATTAAGAGAAGTATAACTAAGGAGGACTTTATGGAAAAAACGTTAAAAGAAATTCAAGTATTTAAAGGTGATTTCATTGATATTTATGAAGATGAAGTACTCGTATTAGAAAATCAAAATAAAGCGAAAAGAATTTATGCTAAGCATCCTGGTGGTGCGTCATTATTGGCTTTATCAAGCGATAATAAGATATTATTAGTGACACAGTATAGATATCCAATCAGAGCTGAATCTATTGAGATACCAGCAGGTAAAAAAGATAGTAAAGATGAAGATGGTCTATTATGTGCTAAAAGAGAATTAGAAGAAGAAACAGGTTATGTTTCAGATGATATAAAGTTGCTTTTTAAAACCTATCCATGTATTGGTTATAGCGATGAAATATTAGATATATATTTAGCTAAAAACATATATAAAATTGATCATCCTAAAGCAGCTGACGATGACGAATTTATAAATGTATTTTTCTATGATCAAAATGAGGTAAAACAATTAATAAAAACAGAAAAAATAATGGATGCAAAAACACTCATCGCACTTCAGTTTTATCTTCAAATGAAGTTTTAATGTAGGTGATAATATGATGAACATTGGTTATTATGAGTCACCACTTGGATCGATTAAATATACATATAAAAACAAGTGTATATACAGCTTGGCATTTCACTTTGATGAAGTGGATAAAAACAGTGAAAATAACAAAGAAATTAATGCTGCTTTAGATCAATATTTTGCAGGTAAATTAAGTGGTTTTCCATTTGATTTTAACTATGATCATTTGACAATATTTCAAAAAAAAGTCATTGATGCACTTAAAAAAATACCTTATGGGACAACGATGTCTTATAGTGAAGTTGCAACATTAATTGGGCATCCTAAATCGATGAGAGCAGTCGGTCAAGCATGTAAAAATAACCCAATAGCTGTCATGATTCCTTGTCATCGAGTCATTGGTAAAAATGGCAATCTTACAGGTTATTCAGGTGTTGAACATGTTTCTTTAAAAGAAAAACTATTGCTTCTTGAGAAAAAATATAAATAAAACTTTAAGGGCTATATATTACATATATAGTCTTTTTTTATGCAATATCACACATTTTTAATGTGGTTAAATACGATGTTTTTTTATTTTTTTTGTTATATAATAAAATTGAAAGTACACTATAAGTGTATAGTTCGGTGGAGATTAAGATGAAAAGAAATACTTGGCAGTTTGCGATGACTTTAATTTTTGCATATCTCATTTTAATGGTAGCAATATTTTTTGCATATGTAAGAATTACAAATAATTATATCCTAAAACAAGCTGAACAAGAGCTTGTCACAAACATAGAAGACACGGCTTCTCTTTTTGCTTTGCAAGTGAGTTATGACTATTATCGTTTTGAAGATTTAATCGAATCTTCTTCAAATCCAATAATAGACATCAATCCTGCAACTTTTGATGTCCTTTATGAGTCATTAATTGACATAGGCATCATCGATGGTAGAGATGTGACAATTGATGAAACTACATATACATTTGATGATTCTTATTTTAATGAAGATTTTAATCAAGCATATGCGATGTATGATTTTAATGATGCTTTTAACACAAATGATTTTGGAGGGACTTATATCATCTTCAAAGTAGATGAATATATTGCTTTTTTTGATGCATCACGTTATATCAATACATATTTTTCTAGTAATGATTTAATTAGTGATTACTATATCATTTCATCAGATAATTTAGTTTTTTATACCAGTGATAATGAAAACACAACTTTATATTTTAATGATTACTTTAGAGATGCGGGATATTCTCAAAATTATATTGATCGATTTTCAGCTGAAATCATTAGCCGTAATGCAGGTATCTTAGATACAACAGCATTTAGTGGTGATGATTATTTAGTATATGCACCTATCTATATTCAACAGTCAACTGATAGTGCATTAAGTTTTGCAGTTATCTATGAAACACAAGCAATTAGATTATCCCTAGGATATTTAACAGGTATACTTTGGGCTCTATTTTTTGTTATTATTTTAATATATACATTTTCAACAATTATGATTTATAAAATTTTATCAAGACGTATAGAAGATATCCAAACTGCAAGGTTAACACTTTATTATACAAAACCATATATTATTAGAATTAAAAAAGATGGATTTATATTATCTTATAATAAATCGTTTAATGCCTTTCTAGGTGATCAAGATATTTATAACAATGTGAGTGATTTTAGACTTAAAGAAAATGAAATATATAATAATTTAATCGAACATATCGAACGTCAAAAATCTTTTACTGCATTATTCAATATTGATGATGAAATAAAATATATTAGATTTATTCCCACAAAAACTCGTGGTGGTTATATTTTAATTGGTGATGATGTGACTGGCACAGAAGGTAAGTTTGATGCATATAAGACATTAGCGCTGATGAATTCAACAACTAACCTTCCAAATAAAAATTCATTGATGCAAGTATTAGAAGAGTTATTTAAAGATCCAGAACAAATTAGCGAAAAAAATGCTTTAGTTGCATTTGATATTGTTTCTTTTAATAAAATCAACTTATTGCTTGGTAAAAAGAATGGGGATAGATTCCTTAGACTTATTTCAGAATTTGCACTAGAAACATTAGAAGGTTATTCAAGCATGCTATTTAATCTAGAAGCAGACCGATATATTGTATTGTTTACTGGACTAGATGATTATAAATGGGTGGTTAATTGGATTGATAAGATATCTCAAAAATTTGATCAACCAGTTACTCTAGAAAGAAACTTATTAAATGTAGATGCAAAATTTGGTGTATTCTATATTGAAACTGATAAATATGAAATATTAAATGCACAAACTTCACTAGATAATACAATGCTATCTTTAGAACATGCTAAACAACAAACGATGAAAAATAGTTTTGTCTATGATGTATCATTAAGTATTACTGCGTCAAGAACTAAACGTATGGAATTAGATTTAGCAAATGCAATTGTTAAAAATGAATTTAAAATGCTCTTTCAACCGCAGTATCATAATGGGCAAGGTAGAATTACTGGATTTGAAGCTTTAATTAGATGGACTAATCCTAGATATATGTCTGAATCTCCACTAAAATTTATTCGTATGGCAGAGCAAAACTCAATGATTATTGATATTGGTAGAATCGCACTTCATGAAACTTTCTTAGTAGCAAAAGAATTAGAACCATTTGATGTTGAAGTATCTATTAATATATCACCAGTACAAATGCTTCAAGCAGGGTTTGTTAATGAAATTATTGCAGTGTTTGAACAATATGAACTTAAAAAGGGTTCAATTAGTCTTGAAATTACTGAAACATTCTTAATTGATTCATTTGAACTTGTGATTACAAAATTAAAATTACTACAAAAATATGGTTTCAATATTCATTTAGATGATTTTGGGACAGGATATTCATCACTACAATATTTAAAAGAGTTGCCAATTAATGCAATAAAAATTGATAAAGCTTTCGTTGATAATGTTGAAAATGATAACCATGCTAGAGCTATTGTTCAAATGATTTCAAATCTAGCGAAAAATGTTAATCTAGAAGTGATTGCTGAAGGTGTTGAAACAAATAAACAAAATTTAATTGTTTATAAAAATGGTTGTGACATTATACAAGGTTACTTAGTCTCTAAACCAGTTACAAAATTTGAAGCAATTAATTTAATTCAAGTATACAATGTGAATAAGACAAAAACATTAGATGTTTCAAAGATTAAAAAGGAGGGAAGAAGAAAATGATTTTAATCTCAGATGTAACAAGTATTGTTTTAACTGTATTAATTGTTGGTTTTGCTGTTGCTTTAGTTTATTTATTAGCATTATCTTATTTTCACGAAAGAAAAAGATTAAAAGAAGAAAAAACACTTTCTATTGAAGGTGTCTTAACCAAAAACGAAATTAATTCAGTCATTACTTCTTATATTGCAAAAACGGGTGGGGAAGTACAATTTAGTTTAATCTATGTAGATTTAGATAAATTCACAGATTTCATTAATGCTTTTGGTAAAGATGAAAGTGAAAGTATTTTAGAAAAGATTATTAAAAACATGGAAAAAGCAGTACCTAGAAATGTTAAAATTGGACGTATGCAAACTGATGAACTTATTTTATTCTTCAATCATGATTATGATCGAAGTGAAGTTGTGAATTTTGCTCATAAAATTAAACAATCACTTGTGAAACCAATACGATTATTTGGAGATACTAATATTAAAGCAACTGCTTCAATCGCATTAGCATTCTATCCTGTGCATGGGCGTACATTAAAGGATTTAACAAATTCATTATTGCTTGCGACATATATTATAAAACGTAGTGGTGGTAATAATATTAGAATCTATTCAGAAGAAATGAGTGAACAAGGTGGCGATCATGTTGAGTATTACTACCAAATAAAACATGCGATTGTACACAAAGAATTCCAATTGTATTATCATCCGATGATAGATGTAGAATCAAAAAAATTATATGGTGTAGAGTCTTTAATCAGATGGAATCATCCAGAGCATGGCCTATTATCACCATTTAAATTCTTAGGTATTATGGAACAGTCAGGTGATATTCATTGGATGGCACTATGGGGATTAGAATCAATTATTAAAACGCAACAAGAAATATTTCAATATTTTCCAAAAGAAAAAATCAAATTCTCAATGAATGTTAGTCCTAAACAATTAATGAACGAATCAATTGCAATGGATATGCAAAAAATAATTAAGAAATATAAAGCACAGCCACAAGATATTATTTTAGAAGTAATTGAATTTGCACTATTTGAAAAACAAGAAACTATTATTAAAAATATTAAAACACTAAAACAAATTGGATTTACGATTGCGATTGATGGCTTTGGACTAGATTATCAAACATTATCTAAAGTTACGGATCTTCAAGTTGATATTATTAAGTTAGATAATGAGTTCTTAAAAGAAGATGAAGATTATATGAAATCTAAATTTGCTAAATTGCTTGTTGAATTTGCACATAATAACGATACAATCATTATTTGTGAAATGATTGAAAATGAACTTATGATGCAAAAAGCTTTAGAATATGGTATTAAATTACAACAAGGTTATTATTATACTAAGCCAATTTCTGCAGAATCACTACGTGGATACATTGGAACAGAAGCTTGGCATCAAGTTTTAGACAAATAAAAATAAAAAGTGAATAAAATAGTTGACATTTGTAGACACATGCTTTAAAATATGTGTATATAGATGTAAAAGGCAAACCATGGGGAACTGTGGGACGCAAAACTATAGGGCCTAAATAAGTTAAGGTAGCCAGTTATCATTTGACATGATGATGCTGGCTTTTTTATTTTTCAAACTTAAAAAGGATGTAAAAGGCAAACCATAGGCAACTATGGGACGCAAAGCTATAGGGCCTAATATTTTAAAAGGTAGCCAGTTATCATTAAATTTTAATGATGACGGCTTTTATTTTTGGAGTGATGATATGAAACTATCTACAGTGTTAACAGCAAATAAAATACTTAGACGAAGAAAGATATACACATCTGGATTAATTATCACATTCTTATTAAGTCTCGCATTCGGTATCATTACATTTTATGGACAAGATACAGGAAACTTTGTGATGAGCGTTGATTATGATGCATTTAATCGAGGTATTATACTTTCTGAAACTAAAACATTAGAAAATCAAAGTTCAAGATTAATGACAGAACCTATTGAAGATGCACAAGACATCACATACAACTGGTTACAAATTGATCAAGTTGAAGAAACTGATGGTAATTATGTTGATCCTGATATTGATTACATGGCTTATACATTTTATCTTCAAAATAATGGGTTAGAAACAGTTGATATCACATATAGTATTAGAATCACAGAAATCACAAAAGATTTAGATAAAGCCATTCGCGTTATGATTATTAAAGATGGTGTTCAAACAATATATCAGAGTCCTGATGAAGCTGATGAAATGGGTAATATGCCAGTTTATGAAGTTGATTTACCTGATAGTGAGTTATTTGTAGACGATTATACAATTACAAGAACTACAATAAATCGTTTTACACCACAGCAAGTTAAAAAGTTTTCAATTCTTATGTGGATTGAAGGTGAAGATCCTGATACTACAGATGCTATCGCTGGTGGATCAATTAAAATGCAAATGAGTTTCTCAATATAATGGAGGAACGATATGGGTTTAGTTAAAAAGTTTAATTTAACACTATTAACATTATTTTTACTAGTTATAACATTTGGTACTGTGACATTTGCTTGGATCAGCTTATCAACTGTTAATAATATAGAAGGCCTATCATTATCAGCAAGTTCTGGTGAAGAACTGATGATATCACTTGATGGACAAACATTTACAAACAATTTATCAGCTGAGCAATTATATAATTTATTCTCAGACATTACATTAAATGAAGTTACAAGCATCGATGGTAAAACATTTAGTGCTGGTGGACTTAGAGATGAATCTGATGTAAATGATGAAAGAGATTACTTACAATTTGATGTTTGGTTTCAAACCACAGAAGATGCACATTCAGTATATGTGATTGACAATGTAAGCGATGAAGTTGCTTTTGATTCATCAGCAAGTGGAACTTATATTGTTTCTAGAGGTGTCAACTGGCGATCTGATTTAACATTTGTATACGATGAACTTGGAACACTTGTTGAAAAAGGTGATGAAAGTATATATTATGCAAGTGATGCAGTTAGAATGTCATTTGTAGAATTAAATGATGAACTAAATGAGTTAGATACTAGAGAAGAAACGTCACTTATTAGTTGGATATTTGATCCTTCAGGAGATAGTTCAAGAGGGTATGGAAAAACATATGGGAATTATAGTTATTTTACAGAAAAAACCCGTGTATTTATAAATATACCAGAACAAGAACAACAAGTTAAATATGATTTATCAACTTATGATCCAAGAAATCCTTATCAAGCATTAGATAATGAATCAATTGTAGCAACACTTCAAGATACAGGATTAGAGGATGAAAGTGGAAATGCCATCTATCAAGGTAAAATAAGAATGACACTTTGGATAGAAGGATGGGATGCGGATGCATTCGATGCGATCAGTGGTGATCGATTAAAGATTCAACTTCAGTTTAAATTATTAGATAAAGCTGAAGAAATAGTGGATTGACTTAACGAAAGTTAATTAAAATAAAAAAAAGAAAAAATAAGGAGACTAGAAATGAGAAATATTTCAAGAAAATTAGTTTTATCAATTATTGCGGTTGTATTAACAGTGTTCGCACTAGGTTCTACAACATTTGCGTGGTTTACGTTGACAAATACATCAACAGTACAACCATTTAGTGCAGAAGTTATTGCAGATAGCGGGATTGAAATCTCACTTGGTAATCATTCAACAGTATTTAACGCTCCAGATGAAGCAAACTGGGTTACAACTTTAAATACTGCAGATATTGAAGCATTCATTCTTGCAGATCCAGATTTTACAAATTTTGATCATGTAACTACTGCAGATGGTTCAACTTTCTTCACATTAGGTGCTACTGCTTTAACTGGTACAACTCAGGGTTATATCGAATTACCACTAAGTTTTAGATCTAATACATCAACTGTTATTAACTGGTCAAATGTTACTTTAACATCACCAGACTATACATGGAATTCAGATTCAACATTTACCGATTCATATCAAGGTAGTACTAGAGCTGTTACAGCTGGTGATGATATTGTAGTAAATGCAGCAGATGCGATGAGAATTTCTATGATAAGTGGTTCAGGCTATGGATCATTTGTAGTAGGTTATGAAAATCCATCTTCAGATACAAATGATGTTTTAGGCCAATTAACTAATGCAGATTTATCAGATGGTATTGCTGTTGGTGAAGGTAGTGCTGGATCTACTAATTATTTCTATAGTAAAAATACTGCTTTACCTTTTGGTGCAGATGATGTTACAACATTAACTACTATTACTTCATTGTCAACTGCACAACAAGTTGTTACTTTATCTGACGTAAGTGCTACTCCAGAATTTGGTGCATCATATTTCGGTCAAATAACAGTAAGAATTTGGTTAGAAGGTTGGGATGCAGACGCATATAATGCAATTCTTTCACAAGTAGTTACAACTTCATTTGTTTTCCAAGGTGTATAAAAAATAAGTAAAAAAATATCTAGTCTGGTAAGTATGTCAAACAGGCATACTTACCAATCCTCTTTGGATTAAACGATTAGAAGTACGAAAGAACTAAGGAGAAAAGCATGGAACAACCTCAAACATCACTTACAAAAAGAATTATTAAGATTGTACTTAATGTTTTATTTTATACAGCTATCGTATTTTTATTAGTATTTTCTATTGCAAATATGAAAGTAAAAAGAGACGATAACATTGCTAATATATTTGGTATTGGTATGCTTTCTGTACAATCTAACTCTATGTATGGTGATTTAGAAGATTCATTTGAAAAAGGTGACATGTTATTTGTTAAAATGCTTGATGAAGATTCAAGAGAAGCATTAGAAGTTGGCGATATTGTTACTTACTTTGACTTAACAATATATGCATTTAATACCCATAGAATCGTTGAAATCAACGAAAGCGAAGGGTATATTGTGACACAAGCTGATTATAATTATGTCTCAGAAAATAACAACACAGAACCTGATCAACCTGTAAACATTGAAGATGTTATATCAATTTATACAACGTCTAAAGTTTCTGGATTTGGTAGTGCGTTAGATTATCTTCAAACATCTGCTGGATTTGCAATATTTATTATTGTCCCAGTCATTTTACTTTTAATAGGTGAAGGTATTATATTAACAAGAACAATTATGTCTACAAATAAAGAAAAATTAGCACTTGCTTATGAACAAGAAAAGGAAGAAGCTAAAAAAGATTTAGAATCAGAAAAAGAACGTATGCGAGCAGAAATACTTGCGAACTAAAAAAAGAAAAAGAAAAGTCAGCTTAGTTTAACGCAAGGAGATTACTATGGTAGAATTTGCTAGATTCTATATTGACCTATTGCGAGATGTGTTTTCCAATATTGGAGAATTCTTTCGTTTAATATTTGAAGCAATCGTAAATTTTTTCGTTGCTGATGTTGGTCAGTATTTTGCTAAATTTGCAATTGCATCTGAACAGTTTACGGTGATTGATTGGGTCATCGGTTTTATCATATTAGTTGTTAATTTTGCGCTTATCGCTTTCTTAATATTAAAGATTATTCAATGGCTTGGCCGATATATTAAATTTATTGGACGTGAAATTGAAAAAGATGAATTACTAGAAGAAATATCATTTTTAAATCAAAAAACTGTAGAGTTGGTTGATGAAAGAAATAAAATTTTAGCATTAAAGGTTTCAAATTTAGGTGTTGGTGGATCTTCAACTGGTGGTTCAAGTGACTCAGAAGATGAAGATGATGAAAAAGAAAAATCAAATGAACCAACAAGATTTGTTAAATTAAAAAGAGTTGATAACGATTATGAAAATAGAGTAACTCAAATTTATATGCGTGAAGACGATATGCTTTCACTTAATGAATTAGTTACACGATTTATTAATTTTTCCGCATCAAGATTAGGATTGTTTTATAACAGGAAAATCATTTCAGCATTCTTTGCTGGTCTAGCTTCATCAAAAACAATGATTCTAGAAGGTATTTCTGGTACAGGGAAAACATCTCTTCCATATGCAATGGGTAAATTCTTTGGACATGATTCACACATTATCGCAGTACAGCCTTCATGGCGTGATAGAGCGGAAATGATGGGTTATCTTAATGAGTTTACAAAGAAATTTAATGAAACAGAATTTTTAGAATCTATTTATGAAACAACATATCGTAATGATCCAAACTTTATTGTTCTAGATGAAATGAACTTAGCACGTGTTGAATATTATTTTGCAGAATTCTTATCACTATTAGAAATGCCAGATACAGATCAATGGTTAATTGATATTGTACCTGATACACAACCTGGTGATCCAAATCATATTGAAAAAGGTAAATTATTATTACCGCAAAATGTATGGTTTATTGGTACTGCCAATAAAGATGATTCAACATTTACAATTACTGATAAAGTATATGACCGTGCAACACCAATTGTTATAAATACAAAATCAGAGTTTATTGATGCACCAGATACTGAAGGTGTCTCTATATCTAATGATTATTTACAAGAATTATTTAGATCAGCTACAAAAGATTATCCAATATCTTTAAAAGCTTTACAAAATCTTGAAAAACTAGATAAATTTATTACTGAAAATTTCAAAGTAACATTTGGTAACCGTATTATGAAACAAATTAGAGCTTTCGTTCCAGTTTATGCCGCTTGTGGTGGTAGTGAAACTGAAGCACTAGATTATATGGTTGCAAGAAAAATATTTAGAAAATTTGAAGGATTAAATTTACCGTTTTTACAAAATGAAATCAATAATTTATCTGTTTTATTAGATCGTCTATTTGGTAAAAATGGATTTGTTGAATGTCAAGATTATTTAACAACGATTAAAAAACAATTCTAAAGGGTAACATATGAAAAAACTTACTGATATGAGAAAATTTCATCAAGCGATTAATGATGCATATTATCAAATTGAAATGGAAGAACCATTTCCAAATTATTTTTACACTGCATTATTAGACGGTGAAAATGAACTGTATCAAAAAAGTATTACTGAAATCAAATCTTTTCATGAAGATTGGATAGGGACAATAGAATCATTTTTCCCAAGTATCTATAAGATAACAAGAGATCCTAAGTCAGGCTTACGTTATGAACAAGAAGTTACAGCGATTGAAAAAGCGAAACGTGTTAATAGTGATTCTGTTAGACATTTAGCTGCTAATACACATCTTATTAAAGAGTTTAGAAATGGGAATGTTATTCCTAGTAAAATTTTAGTAACTAATTCAGAAATTGAATATGGTATTTATGAAAATAGATTCCTAAAGACTTTAATTGATCGATTAAGTGATTTTATTGATCGAAGATATCAATTAATTAAGAAAAATATTGAATCATTTGAAAAAAGACATTTTCATATGAAATCAAAGTATCAAATTCAAGATTCAAAAGTTGAATATGAACTTAATGTTATAGTTACTGAAGATGTACAAGATGAATCAATTAATAAAAAAAATAATGCATTAGTTAAAAGAATTGAATATTTATTAAAACAGATTAATAACATAAGAAGTACACAATTTATGGAAGAATTAAAAAATGTAAAACCAGTGCGTGCACCAATTATGCAAACTTCAATTATTTTAAAAAATCTAGATTATAAAAATTGTTATACATTATGGTTATATTTAGATAAATATCATACATTAGATTTTGATACTGATATTACTGAAAAAAACTTATCTTTTGATCATGTTTATATGAAAAACATATATCAAAATGCTTTACAAACATTTACAAATATTTATGGTAATCAAAAAGATTTAGAAGAACATTATCAATATTTAGATGAACGTACGTATCATAAAAAAAGCCCTAAAGTTATTAAAAAACAATTAGAAACATTAATTACTCAAGGCACTAAAGTTGATATGGAAGAAAATGAAATTAATCAATATTACTTAGAAGAAAATAAAAAGATGTTTAAAGAAGCAATTGATAAACATGTTGAAACATCTTCTAGTTATGAAGTAGGATTAAAAAAAGCTTTAAGAGATACAATAAATATTTCAAATGCATTGTATAAATCATATTTTGATTTAGAAGATGACTCACAAAGCGACGATTTTATGTTTAGATCTTTAGTCAAAGAATCTACAGAAGATTTAATTGAAAAAACAAAAGATAAATTAAAAGTTGCACGTATTATTCGAGAAACCAAAGAAGTAGATTATAATAATACGATACGTTTAGAAAAACGTTTAATGAAAGAAATTGAAACACTTGATAAACAATTGATTAAAGAAAACAAGAAGCGCATTCGCGAAGAAGCAAAACGTGCAAAAATGGAAGAAAAAATTAAGCTTGAAAGAAAGCATCTTGATGAAAATCAAGAAGCATTAAAAAGTTATTTATCATATGTTAATGAAATTAGAGATACAATGTCTAGTGAACATAAGAATGTTACTAAAAAGATTTCAGAAACACGTAAGAAAATTAAAGCTGAAGAAGCTAAAATAATTGCAGCAGAAAAGAAAAAAGCTAAAAAATTATATGAAGAACAAATTAAAAAAATTCGTGCTAAACAAAAACGTGATAAAGAACGTTTAGCAAAACAAGCACAAAAGAAATTAAAAGAAGAAAAAGAAAGATTAGCAAAACAAGAAGCTAAAATCAAAGCTCAATCAGATGCAAGACTTGAAAAACAAAAACAAAAAATACAAGAAAGTCATCGAAAAAAGATAGATAAAGCTAATCAAAAATAAGCAGGTGGTTATATGAAAAAAATAAATCACACCAATATGCGATTAATGATGATTATAACAATATATATGCTTATAGGTATATTATTAATTACAAGTGTTACATATGCTTGGTTCACACTTACAAATGAAAACAATGCAGTATTTGTAGCTGAGATTTCTGGTGTTGAGGCTGAATATGAGTTTTATATTTACAATGATCCAACATTTTATGGGTCATCAAATTTAACACTGATTAATAATACAACAATTGATGAAAATGAATATGATAAATATTTAAAGGTTGCGGATCCTACGGTAGCACAAATTATTCCTGGATATGCAGCACCTGGCGATGTATTCTCATTTGCGATTAAGATAACAAATGTTGGTACAACCACTGGGAAACTGGACTTATCACTTGGTAATATTGTATCTTATGGATATGATTTAGAAGTTAATAAAATACAAACTGCTTTCGAATATGGTGTCACACAAATTTCTTATATTAATGACAATATTGAATCCAGTGATCAAAAAGATATTCTAAATTTAGATTATACAATCGATTATTTTGAATCTACTGATAATCTAACATATGATCTTATTGATGATGTTCCAGTTGGATATACTACAGACAATGTCGTTGTTCTATATTTTGATTTAACATTTGATCCATCTATATATGGTGAAGATACCTCAGGTACACCATATACTAACTCAAATATATTTATGGGACAAACTTTATTAGTTAATACAATTTATATGAATTTATCTGCTTAGGAGAATTATGAAAAAAACAATTTCAATTATCATGTCAATCTTTGCAGGATTACTCATTGTGTTTATTATAGGCTCAATGGTTTCTGCAACACTCTCTATAAAAAACGGAGAACCAGTATATTTCTTTAATTACGCTTTAGGCGTTGTACCCACTGATTCAATGGTAGGCGATCAAGAGGATTCTCTTGATGTTAATGATATGTATTTAATGAAAGATGTGTCAATTGAAAACATCGACATTGGTGACGTTATCGTCTATCAAGGACAAACTTCAAATGGCAGTAAAATTTTAATTGTCCATAGGGTTGTTGATCAAGTTAATGAAGGTTTTATTACACAAGGTGATAATGAATCTCAAACCGATCAATCCGGCATTCAAGATTATATTACCGCAGATAATTTAGTTGGTAAATTTAGTATGAAAATCACATTTTTAAAACCAATCTCAGCATTAATTCAATCAAGCGTAAGTTTTATATTCTTAGGATTAATCGTTGTAATATTTGCTTTATTGGTTTTTGAAATTAAAGATATTATGAAACATGTTCAAGAAAAGCAAAAACAAACATTAGAAGAAGAACATGAAAAAGAATTACTAACATTAAAAGAAAAAATGAAACAAGAAATTTTAGAAGAAATTGATAAAGATAAACAATAATTTTCTCATTTTGGCAAACCTAGAGTAATCTAGGGACGCAAAACTATAGGGTCTCAAAGAGATAGCCAGTTGCACAAATATTGTGTAATTGGCTATTTTTATTGATTAAAGGAGGAAGTAAGATGAAAAAATATATCATATCAGCACTAACAATCTTACTATTATTAACCTCAATTACATCAGTTACATATGCATGGTTTACATATGTTGAAAGAAAATCACTTGCCTCAATAGAAGCAGGTGTTTTATCCGTTTCTGAGAGCATAATAATGATACAATTTATGGTACTATAGAAATAGATGATCTCGCATTTTTAGATTATGAAAATGAGTTTTTAACAAATGATGATGACATGACAAATATTATGGCATCTGTTCAACGTTATGATGTCTTACTTGATGATGAATCACCTCAAGCTTTAATGAATATTACGATTGATGAATCATCATTGGATAATGGATTAATATATCTATTTATATTCGAAGGTATTGATGTAGACGATAACAGTTTAACTACTGATTTTTATTCAATTATAGATGGTATAGTATCAGGCTATTCAACTAAAGCTGATCAGTTACAAGCCATTAAAGATTATAATATGCAAGCTCTTAATCTTATTCCTACACTAAATATAGATGCTAATTCAGCTATCACTTTCCAAATTATAGCTTGGGGCGATTATGATAGTGTAGACGTACAAGAAGATTATCTAGATCTTGTCTTTACATTGGATGTAGAAATAGATATCGTCAACTCTAAAGGTGATTTCTCATGATGAAAAGTAAAAGGAAATTAATAACTGTATCTTTAACGTTTGTCATATTATTTATGATAGGTATTGTTGCTACATACGCATACTTTGAAATTGAAGAAGATCATGGCATTACGATTACAACAGGTGATTTTGAAGTTGAAATGTTTGTCTACTTTGATGGTGACATTGTTACCATTAACAGTCCTTATTATGATAGAGATAAAGGTGTCGTTATTGTAAATGCTTACGATGAGACATCAGATAATTATATAGAAGATTTAGATATCTATCTTTCTATAAATCCTATAGTTGCTGCTCGATATCGATTTAAGATACAACAAGAGTGGGAACTACAAAGATTCTATTTAAATCAAACTGAAGGTAATGAAATAGATCCGGTATTGCAAGCTGTCTATTTTGAAGATTTAGGTTCTAATTATTATCCTTTTTCACAATTAACATTTGCTTCTGGATTTAGTCCATTATTTGACCAAGAAGGTTTTATTTATGATCCAGACATCGTTGAAAAACAAACATCAGAGGTAATTTATCATATTATTGATGGTGGAGATGCTTATGATACTAGAACGAATGAAGCCATCGATGAAGTATGTTATTTATATTTTGATATTTTTGTAGAAGTTGTTCAAGCAAATAGATTTTCAGAAGTTTGGGAAATTGATAGTAGTTTCTACGACTAGGTGAGATAAATGAAAAAGACACACATTAAATGGATGAAAAAATCAATCATAGCATTATTTATGATTATCGCATGTTTATATATGGGATCTTTTTTGCATTTTAATGATGTCTTAGCACAAAGTTATCAATCAAGTAGCGCTTGGTATGGTAATGATATTGGCGTTACAACATTACAATCATTTACTTATGATAGTGATTATGTATCTTTTAGTGAAATTATGGATGATGCATCTAATATTGATACATCAAAAACATATGTTTTAGAAACCGCATATGAACTTTATAAGTTCTCTGAGTCATCTAGAACAAATAATGCATATTTATCACTTGATTATGTTTTAGGTAATGATATTGATTATTTCGATGCTTTAAAAGAGAATTTAAATTATTTATTTAATCCGGTAGGATATAGTCAAGCTTTTTCTGGTACATTTGATGGTCAAGGATATGAAATCACAAATTTAATTTTTAGATCAATAAATACAGACGATGCTTATAATACTTATATGCCAGGGCTTATTTATTATGCGATGTTTTCTAAAGTATCTAGTACAGGAGAAGTGAAAAACTTAGGTTTAATTAATCCTTTAATCGTACAAGCATTAAATATTGGTGCGATGACTTATGTATCGACTTTAGTTGGACTTAATCAAGGTATGGTAGAAAATGTTTATTATGTTGATGAACGAGAAGAAAGTTCAGGCATTAATGCAGAAGGTGAATTTATCATTTCAGGATTAGTATCAGTGAATACTGGAACACTTAGAAATGCTTATGTTGCTACACCTTATGTAAAATCTAATGCAGTATATCAAAATCTTTCATCAAATGTCATCACATATAGCCAAACAGGTTCTTTATATAATGTTTACTATGATCAAGAAATACTATTAGATGAAGACAGTGCAACGATATATGGTACAGGATTAAACACCATAGGTTTTCAAACACATTCAATATTTTCTTCAACATGGTTTTTTAAAGATTCATATTATAGTTTAACAAATGATAGTAATCAATATGCACAATTAGAAATTGATGAAACATATCCGATTTTACAAGGTTTAAATATTAGTAATGATAAATTAATGATTACAGATGCTGTAGATTTTATTTATATGAATGAACTTCTACAAATATCCGGTTTATTTAGACAATCTACTTATTCTTTAGATGCAGATATTGATATGAATCAAGTTTCTGAAAATGCTTATGTTGCAGCTGAAGTGAGTTTTAGTGGAACATTGACAAGTGAAACAATCAATGGGAATACTTTATATAATCACAGTGGATTAGGTGGTAGTGAAAACTATTATAGTATCTTAAATTTAGTGATTACACAACCAACGTTTGTTGGTGATTATGTTTCATATAGTTTATTTGCGTCTATGTTTGGTACGATAGAACACATTAATTTTGTTAATTATACGATAAACAGTTCAGAAATTGAAAGTATAGATGATGTTGATCGTATATTTGTTGCAGGACTTGCAGGTAATGCAAATTTAGCAACATTTAATGATGTTCATCTTGATTTAACTATATCATTTGATCCTGGGACACAGGACTTAGGACAACTTTATATCGCAGGCTTATATGCATATGGTAGTGGTGATATAAGTTATAGTTCTACAACTGGGGATATTTCAACAATCAGTGTTGATTATGATGCGAGAATGACAGAAAATTATATTTCTGGTATGGTTGGTTATGCAACGGCTGCAAATATATCTTATGCAATCAATAACATGAATATAGAAGGATTTTCTTATCAATCAATGCCATCAAATACGACATATATGGGTGGCTTATTTGCCTATGCAAATATTGAATCTATGTATAAGGTTGTTAATCATGGTGATATAACAAGTCACTTATCTGGATATATGGATAATTTATATATGGGTGGAGTTATAGGATATCAAGCAAACTTAGAAAATGAAGTTGAATTTGTTTATCAAAATGGTGATTTATCAGTATCGATTCTATCTGCTCAAACAACATATTTAGCTGGATATGGATATGTCACTGATGAAGAAGCAACTATTGATTTATCAAGTGTTACAAATAATGGGGATCTTGATATAGATGTTTTAAATACACTAACAGAAACCACGCTTTCAAATATTGATACATATGTATCAGGAGTATTAATAACTTATGATGCAAATGGGACAATCACTGGATTATTTAATAAACATGATTTAAGTATTGATTTAAGTATTGTAGATATTTTTGCTGGGAACTTACTTGCATTAGATCAAAGCAATTTAGTTGTATCACAAAGTTATCAATCAGGTGAACTTTCATTTTCAACAACACAAACAATGGTTAATGATGAAATATATATATCAGGTAATCTTTACGGAAAAAATTTATCAATGAACCATATGAGACAAGAAGAAGATATCACAATCTATATCTTTGATGATACATCATCTTCTTTATCCAATGGTAATCTATATGTATTTGGTTTATTTGAAGAAGTAAGTCAAGGATTTTATGCAACAAATGGTTTTCAAGGTGGTAATATTTTAATTGACAAAGGAACAAGTGTTGATGTTTCATATGATATATCTGTTTCTGGTATTGCATATGCAAATCGCAATACAGATATATATACGACCTTAGAAATTGATTATGATTCAGTTGATATTGATGCGATAGCTGGTTCAATGGATACGATGTTAAATAGTGGAAACATTACTGTTGATAATAATTTTGATGGCAATATTAAAGCATCAGGTATTTTAACATATAACGAAAGTATTATATCTAATGCAATTAATACTGGAGATATTAGTATTTTTAATGATGTATCAACTTCAAATGATAAGATAGAAGCTGCTGGTTTAGTTTATGCCATGCTTGGACAATATGCACAAATTAGAGACTCAGCAAATAATGGCGATATTAAAGTCGCTTCAAGTTCAACATTAGGTTACGCACATGCAGCAGGTATTGCTGTTAGAAATGATGTTTTAGAAAATGGTAATGATATTAATTCATCATCACTTAATCAATTTGCAAAAATTTGGTTTAGTATTAATTATGGTGATGTTTATGCATATAATGGTACAAATGAGTCAAGTTATTCAATAGCAAATGAAACTAGAAGTAAAGCTTCAGGTATACTAGCAATTGGTATATTATCAATTATTAATAATGTTAACTATGGTAATGTATATGGTAATTATTTAGCTGCCGGATTATTTGGATTTATCTATTATTCTAAATTCCCATCAATAGAATCAGAACAAGTCTATATTTCTAATTCTATTAATTACGGTAAAGTAAGAAGAGTGACTGCTTTTAGTACGTCTTCAAATGCATATACATTTAGCATGAGTACAACACCACCATCAGGAACACCTTATGCATTTGGTGCGATTGTTGGTAAGATTCATACTGGTGGTACAACTTGGGAATTTGCTGGGAATGTTGATTATCCAGTTGATACCATATATTTTGGATATTTATTGAATTTTGATTCACTTATTGATATGTTTGCAAGTGCACCAGATTTATCATCTAGTTGGACAAGCTTTTTTGGAGATTTAGATGATGCAAATTTAGCATTAATCGAAATGGTGCAATATATGGCAACTACTAATCCAAGTGATGACTCTGTTGAGCCATTTACATATTTTTATGCAGGTTCAGGATGGCTAGGTTCTTATATTGGACAAGTCATTGAATACTATGATGTTTCAGAAGATGATGATGGCATGTTTTATAATTTATTTCCATTTAGAGATTCTAAACCAGCGAATACAGGTACTGACCAATATATCGCAGATTTTATTCAATACATTCCTGAAGAAAAAGTAAATACAGAAATTCTTACGAAAATAGAAAGTGATACTTCATATAGTTATCCAGGTATTTATGCATTATCTAGTAGTTCTGGTATTTCAAATGGTATTTTTATTCCTGATAGTTTTGATTTTGAAGGATTAAATCCTTATACATTAAGTAACGTTGATCCAGATGAAACTTGGATTGGTGATGCAGCAACTTCAGGGACTATTGCATATGATTTTTATACTGAAATGAGACAAATTAAAGTCTCTTTTGCAACAACAATATATAATCTAGAAATTGAACAAACTGATCAATTTGGTAACCCTATAACAAATGGTGTAACCTTATCTGATCCAGTCATTGACGAAGATAGATCTTTAATTACTTATTATATGCCAAGTAATGCTGATGTCTTAGGCACTCAAACACCACAATTATTAACCGTTTCAAGATACATTGAAGTAAATGATGCATATGTTGATGGGGCAAGAGTAGTTGCTAATTTATTAACAGGTGATAATGCATTAAATGGTTATACGTATGTTGGAACACATAAAAAATCTGGGTCAACGATGGTCGCTATTGGTCCATATGCAACAACTGGTGTATATAATTTAACAACTTATGATTCATCTCCTTATGATTCTAGTTCAAGAAATACACCGGTTTATGATTTAACTACTGCAAATAGTTCAATAGATGCAACTTCAACAATATTTACACATGAACCTCATGTTTTTTCTAGATTTTTGTGGTGGACATATTGGGATGCAACAGGCTATAGAGTTTCAAGAACAACTGCATCATCTGGTTATGGCGCTTATAAATCATTTTCATTATCTGGTTATCCTACACTTTATGAATACGTAGGTCCAAGTACTGAAGCAGTAACTTATGTCTTATCAGAAAGTGTTCCAAATACTGTTGTATACCCTACATCTAGTGTATATTTTTCAGCAAATACAGCAGATGATACATATACAATATCTGATGCTGCATCTTTAACAAATAATGGGCAAAGTTTAACAACAACAATTACCATACCACGTAGTTATGGGATCTATGATTCAATGTATTCAAGTGGTGGTACCTATATTGATTCTGTTGAAGATCATTATGGATCAGTTAGAGTTTATTCTGCTTCATATAATAGTAGTGATCCATCAACTTATCAAGATTATGAAATAAGAATCATTAGAACTGATGATGTAGATATTACTGACGTGGATAGCTTATTTGTCAACGGTGTCGCAAGTCTTCCTAACTCATATAATGTGAATAACGTATTTGCAAATAATGACTTATATTATGAAACATCTGGATCTAATGGTGTTATTGAAATTAATTATGATACTTATAATTTAGCAGATGAATACAATGTCTTAACAGATATTGAAGTATTTGATAATAATACGGGTGTTAAAGTAGTGACATCACTTTATAAACTCAGTGATGGAGATGTTTATACAGATAATGATTTTGACAATGATAGTGGTACATGGGGTACGGGAACTGTTAAGATTATATTTGAAGCTGAAGATGATTTAGAAAGTGGAGATTATTATATTGAACTTAGCTTGTTAAGCGGTGAAACATTTAAAGTGAATTTCACTAAGATAGAAAGTGCAAATGCTGATGTATTAAGCTTTACCTATCAAGAAGAACTTATAGAACCAACCACGAATAGCTATACATCATATGTTGATTATGGCATGTATTATATCGCAAATGATAGTGAGACATCCATTGTTGATTTTACAAATCTTTCAAGTTTAACAAATGTAAGTTATGCTGATTTAGAGACAACATTCCCTAATTATTTAGAGTCACTTGAAATTTCATATTTTGCAGAAATCACATCTATATCTTTTAATGTATCGATGTATGATAGTTATAGACATCAATATACATTAGTTTATCATATAACAGCAGAAGATGGCTCTACAAATACATTTACACATAATATTATTGAACGTGAAGTTGATTTAAATCCGAGCGTTGTTTATAAAAATGGGGGATCTTTAGATGATCCACTCGATACAGTATTAGTGTATTATGATGAAAGTCCTACAATACGATTTGAATATGATTTTGATCATGTCTATTTTGCTTCTGATGATATTTTAAGTGTGGTATCTACTTTTAGTCCGCTTAATAGTGGTGATAGTGCTACAGAAGGTATCGATTATTTTATTCAGCCGTTATCTTATATTGGATTTGAAGTAGATCTTAATCAAGATACAGCTAAAGGCGATTATACATTTACACTTAGTTATAGTCAAAGTGAGACTGTTAATGGACAATCTCTATCTTGGCAATATACTTTTTCTACGCTTGATTTAACAAAACTTAAAAATGATAATTCTAATATAGAAAATGTTTTATTTGCAAGTGATTCAGTATTTGATGAAGTACTTGATGCTTTTGTAACTATCGTTGATATTGATGAAGTAACACCAACTGAATATTTAATGTATTTTGATGAAACGAATCCAACTCAAAGACTTATATCAGTGCTACCAACAACTGGTATTGATTATGGTTATTATGATGATTACGGGAATTATTGGATTATTGGGCAAGTACAAGAAACTGATTTAACTGCTTATTCTCCAACATTTTATATTCCAGATGGAGCATCGATTTATCGAGTCACTGATGAGAATAATATACATTATGATTATCAATCTAGTTTATTATTTGCAGACTTTAGTGATTATGGTAGTGGTGCAACTCTAAATTATGTACAGTATCGTGTTTATGCAGAAGATTATGATGAAAATCCAACACATTATACTGATTACTACATTGCAGTTCAAGATACGACAAATAATATTAAATATGATATTACTGTCGTTAATGATACGAATGATGAGATTGAACGTGTTCATATTGGCGTTAATGTTTATCAATTACCAGCTGATTATACTGGAGATCTTTATTATGAAGATATTTTAGTAAGAATGGGTATGTTTTCATACTATGATAGTGATACTGATACTTATGATAATAATCAGTTTTCAACTTCTATGTATGGTTATTATGTACTTCATGTTGATGTTCCTGAAGGATATAGTGTTGAAATTGAATACGAAGCTATTATCATTATTGGTGATACATTGTATTTAGAAAGCTCACGTATTCCAAGAAGATATTATGTAACGATTCATATTGTTGAAGAAACACCACAATCACCTGATTGGGGTCATGAAGAAGTTGTCGATTATACACCTCAAGCATTGCCGCTTGATATAAACTATACATATAGTGATGGAGAACAATTTGTTTATAATGGTGTAACATGGGAAGTATTAGATCCTACATATACATATAGTCAATATAATCCTCCTGGTACAGGTTCATGGCAAGGTCTACATGACACAAGTGGTATTTATAATAGTGCATCAGCTTATGAAGAAGGTGACATTGTTGAATACAATGGTGTTAGCTATATTGCACTTAATGATAATGCAAGCAATAATAATCCAGTTGCTGGATTAGGTGGATCATGGAATGAGATTAGTGAAGATTGGTTATCATATAATTTATATACATTAGATGATATTGTATTATATAACGGTGTTTACTATATTTCTACGACGAGTTGGAATAAAAATTATAATCCAGCTAGTACAACATGGGCATGGACAGTTTATACAAATTAATCAATATAAAAAGGGTCTTTAAAAAATTGTATGGTAAAGACTAAATAGACCTTTCCAAAATTGTATGGTCAATGTGACCTATAAAAAATTGTATGGTAAGTTAAAGGCACTCGCGGGAGTGCCTTTTTTTGCCATAACTCTTATTTTATTTGTTTTTTATAGGTATATCTTTATTAATTGCATACATAATCTTGTTTCTCAATCGATTATAAGATTTAATACCATTAGATGTTTTGATCACAGTCTTTATTTTATTATTGACAGATTCAATAGGACCATTGGATATTCGTCTTTTATCATAAACTAAAAAAGAATTTTTAATCTCATCTCTCCAGTTATTTAACGTTCTTCCAAATGATCTCATCCCTGCTAACTTATGATTTCTAAATAGATCTATGAGTTGGTTAAGCTCATCATCACACGTATCATAAGAGGCTGTTAGATTAAATGATCTATACCTTTCTTTTAAAAGATATGCATCTTTTAAATCATCATTAGTAGATAACAAATAATGAAGAATATCTCATTTATGCCAATATGCATGTAGTTTTTGTATACGTATTTTCCCATCATAGATATCTTCATAGTTCTTGAGAAAGAAGTAATGAAATTTCTTTAACATGTAATAATACATATCATCATGAACTGGTGCACTTTTGTGTTGCTTGTATTTATTCATTGTATCAATTCTTATACGTTTGATGATTTCATTTAATGTCCTAATTAAATGAAATGAATCAACAGCTATTTTCGCTTGAGGTATACATAATTTGATGACATCTCTATAAGTTTGCCACATGTCCATCACGACGACTTCTACGCTTGATAACTCAGTTTTAGGGATTCTAGCGAAGTAATCAATTAAATAACGTTTATGTCTTGTTGGTAATACATCAATGATTTTTCTATGCATGAAATCATATAAGATACATGCATATTTGTACTTGTGTGCTCTTGATATAAATACTTCATCGATATTGATCACTTTGGGTAGCTTTCGACGCTTCGCTTCTACATAACGATCAAATATATTGATCACTGTTTGGATACTAACATAATAGTGATGCGCAGCAGATGTAAATGTATGATTATAATCTTTTAAATAGTTTAAAATAGACATCTTTGTATACAAACTTACATTTTCATTTGAGTCTGATAGTGGATTGGACTCGCTAAAGGTTTTCTTACAAAGCTTACATTGATATCTTCTCATATGCCATCTAATCACGCTTTTTTCATGTGTAGATATTGAATGTATGATTTTTTTATATTTATATTCTAAAAATCTTATATGAGCTGATCCACGATAGGGCATAATATTTGTTGTTTATAAAACTTTAATTCGATAATCAATACATTTCTTTCAAGCCTTGTTTCTAATAATTCAATCTTGCTTTTAAATTGTTCTAAGTGTAAAATATTTATGGTATCATAAGACATGAAGTCCTCCTATTCTATAGTTATGGCTAATAACTCTATTATAAATGAGGACTTCCTTTTTTATATAAAAAAATAGGCCTTTCAAAAATCGTATGGTATACCATACAATATTTTAAAGCCTATGATTGACCATACGATATTTTAAACATCTTATAAAAAAAGGCCACTACATTTGTAGTGGCTTTAATATTTTTTAGTGGTTTATTGTTTTTCTATATCTATTTTACAACCCTTGTTGAGTTGACGAAACATGAAGTATATACCGATACCTATGAGCAGTAGCGATATAAATTTATAAGGTAGTCCAGCAAGAGGTAATGCAATGACAGAAAATGCAATACCGATACTTGCAAAAAATGCAATGACACATGATGTACATCCATAAGTTAATATACCAAATAATATAGAAATAAATCCTAGAGAAGATCCTTTTCCTTCGCTTCCCTTAAGTTCAACCATAGAAGTTGATAAATGCATCATTAAAGTTGAAAGAAACGCCATAATTAAATTTAGTGATATATTAGTCACAACTAAATATGAACCATAAGTAATACGCATTTCTTCATATGACATATTAAGTGAATCTATAATGAAATATATAAATAAAAATGTTGCTAAAAATATAATTGACTGAATTAAATATTTTTTAGTTTTTAGTAAATTAAGTGATGCAATAAACATATAAATGTCACTCCTTTAATAGTTAAATTAATGTTATATTTTAATTATATCATATCATGTTTTAATGCATAGAAAAATGCAGTAAAAAAAATATAGGTTTAATGGTTGACTTATCACAATAATGTAATATAATAGATTTGGTTTAGTTTACGATAGTTTAACTAAAAGTATATAAATACTAAACAATAGTGAATAGAAAGCATTTTAGCGTTTAACTTGAGTAAACATTTAGGAGGTTATCATGGCAGCACTTATAGAATTAAATGATGTTACAAAAGAATTTAATGGACAAGTTGTTTTAAGAGGCATAGATTTAAAAATTGATCAAAATGAATTTGTCACTTTACTCGGTCCTTCAGGTTGTGGAAAGACAACAACACTTAGAATTATTGGTGGTTTCGTAGAACCTAGTGCTGGCCAAGTATTATTTGACGGCAATTCAATTCTTGAAACACCAGCACATAAAAGACCAACAAATACTGTATTTCAAAGATATGCATTATTTCCACATTTAGATGTATTTGAAAATGTTGCGTTTGGCCTTAGAGTGAAAAATGAATCACTTGCAACAATGGAACAAATCAGAAAAACACAACGTAAATATCAAGCTTTAATAAAGAGTTCAAGAGATACTGTTGAAATTAAGCAATTGAGAAAATCAATGAAAGAAGACATTAGGGATTTAAAAGATCCAAATAGTCAACTTAAAAAGGAAATTGCTGAATTAAAAAAATCCATTCATGATGAAAATAAAGAGGATATTGAATCTAAGATATCTGAACTAAAAAGTCAATTTGTAACAAAACACACGAAAGAAAAAGAAATATCAACAAAAGTTAAAAAATATTTAAACATGGTTGGTTTAGAAGGTTATGAAAATAGAGAAGTACATAGATTATCTGGTGGTCAGCAACAAAGAGTTGCTATTGCAAGAGCTCTAATCAATGAACCAAAAGTATTATTACTTGATGAACCACTTGCTGCGCTTGATTTAAAACTAAGACAAGAAATGCAATATGAATTAAAAGAAATTCAACGTTCATCTGGAATTACATTTATTTTTGTAACACATGATCAAGAAGAAGCATTGACCATGAGTGATAAAATTGTTGTGATGAACCAAGGTGAGATATATCAAATCGGAACACCAGAAGATATTTATAATGAACCTGCAAATAGATTCGTCGCTAATTTTATTGGTGAATCTAATATTATTGAAGGTGTTATGAATGATGATTATATTGTTACATTTGATGGAAAAACTTATGATTGTGTAGATAGTGGTTTTTCTAAAAACGAAAAAGTAGATATCGTCATTAGACCTGAAGATATTGATATTGTTGAAAAAAATAAAGGTTTATTAACTGGCGTTGTTGATAGTGTAGCATTTAAAGGTGTACATTATGAAATAGACGTTAAGACAGATCAACGCATATTTACCATACATACGACTGACTATCAAGCATTAAATAGTGAAGTTGACTTAATATTTAGTCCAGAAGACTTACATGTTATGGAGCAATGGTAATGCAACAAAATCTAAAGGGCAAACAAAAATCTAAGCTAAAGTTTGATCAATACTTAGGTATGCCTTATTATTTGATTTTAATGATCTTAGTTGTTATCCCAATATTATTATTAGTTTTATCATCTTTTCAATCAGATAGTAATCAAAGTGGAATATTTCCTTTTAGTTTCTCATTAGAACATTATCAACGATTCTTTTCTGAAACTGCATTTATAAGATCAATGACCAATAGCTTATGGATTGCGCTTGCAACTACGCTAGGA
Source organism: Mycoplasmatota bacterium (assembly GCA_018622495.1). Taxonomy (GTDB): domain Bacteria; phylum Bacillota_I; class Bacilli_A; order Acholeplasmatales; family Acholeplasmataceae; genus WOFB19. The sequence goes on along the minus strand of CP076021.1, from coordinate 1,214,869 downwards.
TCACTTCTTATAGGATATCCACTTGCATATTTTCTAACAAGAATGAGAACAAGAACAGCTGCAACATTGCTTATTTTAATTAATGCACCAATGTGGATTAATACATTACTAAGAGTAAGAGCATTAGAACAAATCTTTAGAATGTTTTTTCCATTTTTAATTGATACACCATTAGGTATTGTTATAGGTTTAATTTATGTTTATTTGCCTTTTATGGTACTACCAATTTATGCTATTTTAGTGAAAATAGATAAGAATTTAGAACAATCTTCAGCAGACCTTGGTGCAAATAAATTTCAAACTTTTTGGAGAGTTACATTGCCTTTATCACTCTCTGGTGTTGTATCAGGTATTCTTATGGTATTTTTACCATCAGCAACAACTATTATTGTTCCTCAATATTTAGCACCAAGCCAAAATATATATATGATAGGGACACTTATTGAAAAAACAGTCATCCTTAGTGGTAAGGTAAGTTATGCTTCAGCAGTAGCAATCGTTTTATCTTTAATCATCTTAGGTATTGTTTTCTATATTAAAAAATTAGATAAGTATAAGGGGGTTAATCAAAATGAAAGCGAAGCAAAGTAATTTTGGTAAAACACTATTCCTTATATTAGTCATGGTCTTTATTTATGCACCAATTATAAGTATTGCTGTATTTTCTTTTAATCAAGATGATTCATTGACCAGATGGTCTGGTTTTACATTAAATAGATATGTAGAATTATTTACAGATAATCAATTATTTAATTATACAAATCCAAGTGAATCAATCGTCTTTATGACTATTTGGATTGCGATTTTATCAACATTAATATCCACTGTTTTTGGAACACTAGCTGCGATATCTTTAGCAAAAGCAAAAAAAGGATTTAGAGATACTGCCATGGCTGTAAATAATATACCTATTGTTAGTCCTGACATTATTATTGCAGTATCATTATTAGTGTTATTTGGAGCGATGCAAATCGCACCATCCTATAACACAATGTTACTTGCACATATCGCTTTTAGTACACCTTATGTCTTAATTACTGTTTATCCAAAGGTGAAGAGTTTAGATCCAAATATTGCAGATGCTGCATATGATTTAGGTGCATCACCATTTGTGACTTTAATTAAAGTTATATTACCTCAAATTAAAGTAGCAATCATTGCAGGCGCAGCATTAGCATTTACTATGTCATTTGATGACTTTATTATTTCTTATTTCGTTGCAGGTTCTAGTGGAGATATGAATATTTCTATATACCTATATACAAATAAATTAAGTCCAAAACCAATGATTAACGCATTATCAACCATTATATTAGTTTTAGTTGGCTCTAAAATTTTATATGATTATTTCAAAACAAAGAATAACAAATTAGGAGAATTAGAATGAAAAAATATTTAATAACAATGACTTTAGTTTTAACTATCGTATTTTTAACAAGTTGTTCAAGTGGACCAACACTTAGCTTATATAATTGGGGAGAGTATATTGATGATGCTCTAGTCGAAGCTTTTGAAGAAGAAAGTGGTATCAAAGTTAAGCAAATTGCATTTGATTCAAATGAAGTTGCTATTACGCAAATTAAAGCAGGTAATCAATATGATTTAGTGATTCCAAGTGATTATGCAATTGAGCAATTAGCAGAAGAAGATCTAATTGATCCAATTGATTGGTCAAAAATCGAGGCTTTTGATAAAGATGTAGATTTAGCAACTGGACTTACATCAGTTTTAAACACATTAGCTGAAGGTAATGATGGATTTGACTTGTTATCTTATGCAGTCCCTTATTTTTGGGGGAATGTTGGTATTTTATATGATACAACAGTTGTTGATGAAAATGATTTAACTGGATGGGATGTTTTAAACTTATCTGATACATATGAAGTTGCATTCTACAACAGTTCAAGAGATGCATTTATGAGTGCAATGTTTGCAACTAATACAGCAGATATTAACAATCCATCAGATACTGAATTAGATCTTTCATATCAATGGTTAGATAATGCATTAACAGAAAATACTTATGTAATTACAGATGATATCTTTGATGCTATGTTAGATCCTGCTAGATATAACTTAGCAGTTAGTTTCTCCGGAGATGCAAATTTCTTAATGATGGAAAATGAAAACTTAAGTTTTTATGTACCAGAAGAAGGTACTAATGTATGGGTAGATGGTTTTGTAATGCCAAAAGGTGCACAAAGTGATTATGCATATGAATTTATTAATTTTATGATGAGTTATGACTCATCATTACAAAATACTGATTGGGTTGCATATACTTCTCCAAGACAAGATGTCATTGATGCATTATTATTAGATGGCTATGATGCATATGAAGCATCATTTGATGTTAAAATTAATGAAAATGATCAAGTGTATCGATATAATGAAGACTTAAAATTAGAAATAGATGATTCATGGCAACAAATTCTTGCAAATAAAGGATACGATGAAGAAGGTATAGGTACAACGACAATTATTGCGATTGCTTTAGGTGTTTCAATTGTATTAGGTACAACAATTTATTCAGTCATTAAGAAAAAGAGAAAAACTGTATAATAAAAAAAGAAAAGGGTCTGTAAATAAATAAAAGCCCATAAACAAAAACTGGATCTCGTTAGAGACCCAGTTTTTTGGTATAATTGAAGTATGAAAAGCACTCAATTAACACATAATTATTTTAACGCAAAACAATTAAAATTACCACTATCTTTAGACATTTTAATACCTTTTGATAGTGAAGTGAGAACATTTGACGAAGTATTTTCAAAATTGGAGGTAGGGAAATACTTAAAAACCGAAAAAGATCCAAGAGGAAGAATCGGATATCATAAAGTCAACATGTTAAAATTGATATTGTTTTGTCGATGGAAAAAATTCAAAGTTTAAGAGCGATGGAAAAAGCTGCAAGACATGATATTAGAATCATGTGGCTAACAGATGAACTTAAACCAAGTCATCAAGCGATTAAAGATTTCATCGACAGACATTTAGTTGAAGGTATCAAAGACATCTTCTATGAACTTTCAAAATATCTTGTTGACAAAGAAAACATCAATACTGATATCATATATATTGATGGAACAAAAATAGAATCAAGTGCGAACAAATATACATTTGTATGGAAAAAATCAATCCTCAAGTTTAGAGATAAACTATATAAGAAAATAACAAAAACGCTTAAAACACTTAATGATCGTTATCAATTAGAAGGCATCTACTTTCCAATTGATGAAAGCTATGAGCTATCATATTTAGAACGTATCAAGAGATTTTTAGAAAAAGAGATTCATAAACATTCAATTAAATTTGTTTATGGTAAAGGAAGACGAAAAACAGCATTACAAAGAGATCATGAACACATTGATACGTATATAGAGAAATTAAAACAATACACCAAAGACTTAAAGATTATGGGTAATGATAGAAACTCATATGCAAAAACAGATGTAGACGCTACATTTATGCATATGAAAGAAGATCATATGAGAAATAGTCAATTAAAACCAGGCTATAACATTCAAATCGGTGTATCGATGAATATATATGTCATCTTGATATATTTAGTGAACGCAGTGATTATAAAACACTGATACCCTTTTTAGAAGGATATAAAGATAGATATGGTTATTATCCAACCTATCCAGTAGCAGATGCTGGATATGGTGGGCTAATGAATTATCGGTATTTGAAGTTTAATGATATGAAACTTTATCAAAAATATGGGATGTATAGTAAAGATACGCATGACAAGAAACGTATCAATGATCCATATTTCACGCATAAACTTATAAAAAATGGTGATGATTATGTGGGTACCAATGGTGATAGACTTAAATACCTTTATAAAAATAATAGGGGCAACGATGTCTATCTTCTACCAAGCGGTAAACGTAAAGAGATAAACGAAGAAAATATAGGTTATCAAAAAGAAGTTATTAAAAATCTATCATCACCATTAGGTATAGAACTTCGCATGCAAAGATCGATACAAGTTGAAGGTGCATTTGGTGTACTTAAAACTGCATTTGGATTTAGAAGATTTAGAAGACGACATACTCAAAATGTAAGATTAGAGTTATTTTTGGTAGCCATAGGGTATAATCTATCAAAATATCACAATAAAAGGTATAGAATTACACATTAGATATCCACAAAAAAGCATAAGATTTATAGAAATCTTTTTTGAATATGCCTAAAAACAGGTGTTTTTTTATATTTATCCACATTAGATAAAAGAAAAAGGACCGATAGGTCCATGAAGTAGTTATAACTTCATTTCTTTACAGTCCCTTATTTTTCAGATGTATAAAATATTAGGTGGTAGTTAATAGGCTTTCAATTATGAGGTGGTAGACCACTTAATTTTTGATAGGTCTATTTTTGTATATAAAAAAGGAAGTCCTCATTTATAATAAAGTTATCAGCCATAACTTAAGATAAGGAGGACTTCATGACATATGATACCATAAATATTTTACACTTAGAACGATTTAGAGACAAGATTCAATTATTAGAAACGAGACTTGATAAAGGTACCTTAATCATTGAACTTAGATTTCACAAACAGGAAATAATTTGTCCAGTATGTCACAACATGCATATTAAGTTTCATAGTTATCAGTATAAGAAAATCATACACTCGATATCTACACATCAAAAAAGCATCATTAGATTTCACCATAGAAAATATCAATGTAAGCAATGTCATAAGATTTTCTATGAGCATAACCCCATATCAGATATATATGAAAATATAAGCCTATATACAAAGACATCCATATTAAATTATTTAAAAGATTATAATCACACATTCACATCAGCAGCCATACATTACTATGTATCCATACAAACAGTGATCAATATATTTGATCGTTATGTGGAAGCAAAAAGACGAAAGTTACCAATAGTCATCAATATAGATGAAGTATTCATATCAAGAACACACGCCTATAAATATGCCTGTGTTTTATTCGATTTTAAGGGTAGAAAGATGATTGACCTATTACCTACGAGACATAAACATTATCTCATTAAATACTTCTCAAGAATACCAAAAAGTGAGTTAGATCAAGTTGAAGTCGTGGTGATGGATATGTGGACTTCCTATAAGGAAGTCGTTCACTTATGTATGCCAAAAGCAAAAATCGCAGTTGATTCATTTCATTTAATTAGGACATTAAATGAAATCATCAAACGTATAAGAATTGATACAATGAATAAATACAAGCAACACAAAAGTGCACCAGTTCATGATGATATGTATTATTACATGTTAAAGAAATTTCATTACTTCTTCCTCAAGAACTATGAAGACATCTATGATGGAAAGATACACATCCGAAAGATGCAAGCTTATTGGCACAAATCAGATATACTTCACTACCTTCTTTCAATTAATGATGATTTAAAAGAAGCTTATATGTTAAAAGAGTGGTACAGAGAGTTCAATTTAACAGCCGCCTATGATACGTGTGATGATGAATTAAACAAATTAGTTTATCAATTTAGGAATCATAAACTTGCTGGATTAAGATCTTTTGGTAAGACACTGATTAATTGGAAAGATGAAATAAAGAACTCATTTTTAGTCTATGACAAGCGAAGAATATCGAATGGTCCCATTGAATCTGTGAACAACAAAATTAAGACTGTCATTAAAACATCTAATGGTATTCAATCATTTAATAGACTTAGAAATAAGATTATGTATTCGATTAATAAAGACGTTCCAATAAAAAACAAATAAATGCTAGAGTTATGGCGGATAAAAAGGCACTCCGACGAGTGCCTTTAAACTACCACCTTATTTTAGAGAGGTCACATTGACCACCTAATTTTAGAAAGGTCTATTTAGTGTTTACCACCTTATTTTTTAAAGACCCTATTTTTATAATAAGCATTTTTATCTTCATACATTTTGTGATCTGCTGCAGCAATAAACTGATTAACATCTTTCATGTTTTTATCATATGAGATAATGCCATGACTTGCAGATAATATATAGCGATTTGCTTTATGTTTATTAAATTGGTCAAAATCATTTTGAATTTTAGTCCAAAGCATTCTAAGTGCATCTTCGTTTTGGTGACTCACGATAAGAAACTCATCGCCACCTAGTCTAAACAAGAAATCTGGGAATTTAACATATTGATCAATAATCTTAACCACATCAACGATAAATTCATCTCCTACTTGATGGCCATATGTATCATTAATTGATTTTAAACCATTTAAATCAATGAAGCATAAGGATAACATATTATCCTCTTCTATAAGTTTTTCTAATTGCTCAATACCCATGCGCCTATTATATATATTTGTTAACTGGTCAATAGATGCGAATTGTTTTGTTTCAAAGTTTAAATAAAGACGAATGTATACAAAGATTGCAACGATTGTTGATAAAAACAAAATAAAGATGATAACATACCAATTATTAGTAATGGATAATAACAAAAGATTCCAAAAGATAAATGTTTCTATAAAATAAGGTATTTCTTCTTGACTGACCATAGAAATAAAATAAACATTTTCACTTTTACCATAGTAACTAAAACCATTTGTATCTAAAATTGATGAGAAATCAAAGATAGAAACGTTAAAAAGACCTTTATCAGTAATAAATTGAGTGTTTTTATCCACTAAAATACGTTGCCATGCATTTTCACATAGATTATTAAAATAATAAGATGAACGTTCTGTAAGGTCAAAACCATAGAGCACTGATGGATCATTATTATAGATATAATAACCATCTTCATCAACAACATAGAAACTACCACTGGATATATCATCATAATAGTGCATTTCATTTAACAAATATTGAATATCATAATTAATAATAAGCATGCCATATAAAATATCATCTTTATAAATAGGTGTTGATGCTCTAAATTGAAGTTCATAAGGTTCAATGATAACGTTATTTTCGTTATTAAGATCAAAGTCAGAATAGTATACAGATTGATCAGGCAAAGCTAATGTATCGATCACATAGTACCGATTACTTTTGTCTTGCAGATCTTCACTATCAACAACATATGATCCATCACCATGTCGATCAACTCGTATTTGTTCCATACCTTGATCATCGATAAATCTGATTTGATTATATAAATCTCTTTCATTAGAATAAGAAAGCCACTCTCTTTCGACATCTTCAAATGGATTTGCATTGTCTATGTCATATAAAAATTCATTTCGCAAAATGAGTAAATCATCTGTAACAAATTGTAAGTGATCTGAAAATCTTTCATAAGCACCTTCGACAATGACATCTTCACGTGCTGAAATAGTATCTATTTCATTTGATCTTTGTCGATAAAGTGAAACTAATGAAAACATAAAGAAAAAAACCATAGAAAAAACGAACAATATAATAAAAACTTTTAGTACATATATTCTCGTGACTTTTTTAAATAGTTCTTTATTCATAAGTGACCCCATTATTTAGTCTAATTATAATATAATTATAACATACATTAAAAACATGCAAATAAGAATTTCCTTTTATGTTTATAATCATTGGTTTTTATGCTAAAATATTAACGAGGTATGTTATGAAAAAAGAAACTAGAAAACAAAGAGAAACAATCATTTTTAATCTCTATCAACACGAAATTTATCTTGCAATTAATAAGACATATGAAAGTCTCATTGAAGATGATGAAACTTATAAAATATTTGAAGATATACTTTCCCATTTAAGTGATTTGGATGATGTGATTGAATCCCAATTATTTAATTATTCATTAAATAGATTATCGTATGTTGATCGTGCTATTATCAGATTTGCAACTTATGAATTAATGTATACTAAAACACCAGTAGAAATTATTTTAAATGAAGCAGTAGAAATCACAAAAGAGTTCACGACACTAGATGATGAAAAACAAAGAAAATTTTCAAATAAACTCTTAGATAATATTGCACATGCTATAAGGGATTGATTTGGGTGGAAAATTATTTAACAGTCACTGCAATTACTAAATATTTAAAAGCAAAAATAGAAGGTGATAAACACCTTGTTTCTATTTATATAAAGGGTGAAATTTCTAACTTTAAACACCATAGTCGCGGTCATTTTTATTTCACACTTAAAGATGAATCTGCACAAGTAAGTTGTATTATGTTTTCAAGTTATGTTAAACAAGTGCAATTTATGCCAAAAAATGGTGATCATGTTTTATTAAATGGTCGAATGAGCATCTATGAAGCTGGTGGTTCATATAGTATCCAGGTTAAAGAAATGAAACTTGATGGTATTGGTGAATTATATTTAAAGTATGAAGCCTTAAAAAAAGATTTACAATCAAAAGGATATTTTGAACAAAGTCATAAAAAAGAAATTCCTAAATTTCCTAAACGCATCGGTGTTGTTACTTCATCAACTGGTGCTGTGATAGAAGATATTAGAAATACAGTTCAAAGAAGATATCTTTTAACTGAAATATATTTATATCCTGCATTAGTACAGGGACCGGATTCTGCAACTTCAATTAGAGATCAAATTATATTAGCAAATCAAAGAAATGAAGTTGATGTTTTAATTGTTGGACGTGGTGGGGGATCAATTGAAGACTTATGGGGTTTTAATGAACTTCCAGCTATTATGGCAGTTTTTGAATCAAAGATTCCAGTCATTACAGCCATTGGTCATGAAACTGACTTTACGATATGTGATTTTGTTTCTGACTTAAGAGCGCCTACACCAACTGCAGCCGCGTAACTTGCAACACCTAATACAGTTGATTTACTTGAATTGATTAAAAATCAAAAAACGTCTCTTAATAAATCGATACATCGATTTATTGATCAATATAAAACGCTATTAGTTCATATTGATCAACGATTAGATGTCTTATCACCAGTCTATCAGGTTGAACAATCTAGAAAAGAGTTAATAGGACTTAATCGTAATTTAAATAGAAACTATTTATTACAATTAAATGAAAAAAAAACACAAATAAGTCATGATGTTCAATATATGCGTTCTCCTATGGATCTTATGCATATATTAAAAGATAGACTTAATCAGCAACATGCATTATTAAATCAACAAATCCATTATGTGATGTCTAATAAGACACACGCATATCGTATATATCAAAGTGCGTTAAAAGGATTAAATCCTTTAACTTATATGGATAAAGGATTTGCATATATTGAAAAAAATGAACATGTAATCTCTTCAATAAAAGATATTGCAAAAGACGATGTGATTAAAGTAACTTTAAAAGATGGTAAAATGGTTGCTAAAGTCATTGATAAGGAGGCATAAAAAATGGAAAAACCAACATTTGAATCTTTGTTAAAAGAACTGGAACAAGTAGTAAAAGATTTAGAAAGTAAAGATATAACATTAGATGAATCAGTGAAAAAGTATCAAAGAGGTATTGAATTATCTAAAACTTGTTATGAAATGCTAGAAGAAGCGGAAAAACTTGTTGTGAAGGAAATTAAAGCCTAATGAAATTAACTGACATCAAAGATCCATCATTTATTAAAAACTTATCAATTAAAGAATTAGAAGCATTAGCCGTAGATATACGTGCTTTTTTGCTTGAATCTATTCCGAATACGGGTGGACATCTAAGTTCTAATTTAGGTACAGTAGAACTTATTATTGCACTGCACTATGTTTTTAATAGTCCTGATGATGCATTTATTTTTGATGTTGGGCATCAAGCGTATACACATAAGATATTAACAGGAAGAATTAATGAATTTGATACATTACGACAAACAAATGGATTGTCTGGTTATATAAATTATCATGAATCCATCCATGATCAATGGGAGTCAGGACACGCAGGCACTGCGATTTCTGCACTTATGGGATATATTTATGCAAAAAGAATGAAGGAAGAAAGTGGCGAGGGTATTGCAATTGTTGGTGATGCATCAATTGTTAATGGTATGTCATTTGAAGCAATGAATATGCTTGGTAGTGATAAAAATCATCGTGGTATTGTCGTCTTAAATGATAATGAGATGAGTATATCCAAAAGTGTTGGTGCGTTATCTGGTGCATTAACAAAAATACGTTCTATGCGATTAACAATCGCGATGAAAAAGTTTTGGGGTAGATTAACACCGCATGTGATATTAAGACTATTTGGCCGCTTAAAGCGTGCACTTCGTGCACTTTTTCAACGACAAAATATTTTTGAAGATTTAGGTTATATGTATGTAGGTCCTATAGATGGTCATGATATACGTTTATTAATTAAAACGCTAAAACGTATTAAACCACTTAAGAAATCAGTGATTTTTCATATTGTGACTGAAAAAGGTAAAGGACACCCACTTGCTGAAATTGATAAGATTGGTGCTTATCATGGTATTTCAAATCAAAATGGTAAACCTAAAGTTGGCAAATCTTGGAGTGAGGTAGTTGCGCTCTCTATCGATCAACTTCAAACACTTAAAAAAACATTTGTGATTATGCCAGCAATGACGATGGGGACTAAAATGCAAAAGTTTTCAGTAAAATATCCTGATCGATATATTGATATTGGTATTGCAGAAGAACATGGTGCAACGATGGCTGCAAGTTTAGCACATCAAAACATTTCAGTCTATTATCCGATTTATGCAACATTTAGTCAAAGAGCTTTTGACCAAATACTAAATGATATTGCAAGATCTGATCATCATGTTGTTTTTGGTATTGATCGTGCAGGTATTGTTGGAGAAGATGGATCAACTCACCAAGGACTATTTGATGTATCTATGTTTAGTATTATGCCTAATGTGGTTATTACAATGCCATATGATAAAGATGATTTAGAGAGTTTAATATATCATGGCTTTATGGAACAAAAACATCCATTTGTCATTCGTTATCCTCGTGGACAAGTACAGTTTAATCTTGATGAGGAAAACATCAAATTAAAGCCATTAAATGGCTATTGGAAGTATTTACGTAAAGGTTTGGGACCTGTGTTAATTAGTTATGGACCATCACTTGATATTTTAAAAGCAGCAAATGAAAAAATGAAGTTAGATGCAACGATTATTAATGCAAGATTTATTAGACCAATTGATGAAAAAGTATTGGATGAAGCATTAAAATTAAATACAAAAGTATTTATATATGAAGAGATTGCAAATGCAGCTGGATTATATCCTAAAGTATTAGATTATATGGCGAAAAATGGTTATAAAAATGATGTTTGCCAAAAATCACTTCAAGATCAAGTTGTAACATTTGGTAGTTATAAAGACGTCTTAAAAAAATATGCTATGGATTTAGAGGCAGTGATTAAATCACTTGAAGCTTTTTTATGAGATTAGATGTCTATTTAGTTTCACACGATATGGTGAGTACACGTTCAAAAGCATCTGATCTAATTAAAAGAGGTTTTGTTTTAGTTGATGGTAAAAAAGCAAGCAAATCGGGTATAGATATTACTCATCAAAAAGTTGAAGTTTTACAACATTTAGATTTTGTTGGACGTGCAGGAGAAAAATTGTATCATGCTATTGAACGCTTTGGGCTTATATTTGAAGACAAAATAGTTGTTGATATTGGTGCATCTACAGGAGGATTTACCGAATGTGCATTAAATCATGATGCTCAAAAAGTTTATACATATGATGTTGGTCGAGATCAACTTGCAGATAAATTAAGACAAGATCAAAGAGTTATTGTATCAGAAGGAACTAATATTTTAGATGTTGATATACCTTCATGTGATATGATACTTATTGATGTGTCTTTTATTTCAATTACCAAAATATTTTATCATTTAAGGGATTTTCAAGGTGAAATAGTAGCTTTGATTAAACCGCAATTTGAAGCAGGTAAAAAAATGATTAAGCAAGGTGTTGTTAAGGATAAAAAGTTACATAAGACTATTCTTGAAGCGACACTTAGATCTATTGATTTACTTGGCTTTCAAATTATAGATCTAGAAAAATCAGAAATAAAAGGGAAAAAAGGCAATCAGGAATATATGATATATATAGATGGACAAAGAAAATCATCTAAAAACATTGAAGATATGATAGGGGCTGTTTTATGATACGCAAACTTAATGTTCAAAATTTTGCATTAATTGATGATCTAGAAATGACTTTTGAAGAAGGTCTTACTGCACTTACTGGAGAAACTGGTGCAGGAAAATCTATAATACTAGAATCTCTTCATTTGCTTTTTGGTAAAAGAAGTGATGCACAAATGATAAGATATGGAGAAGATAGAGCTATTGTTAAAGGTTTATTTGATATACCTTTAGAGGTTGCTGATTTTTATGGTTATCCTAAAACGATAGATATTGAAAGACAAATTGATGCTCAAGGGCGTCACCAAATAAGAATAAATCAAGAAGTTGTAACCTTATCTAAACTTAGAGAACTCACAAAAATGTTTGCAAGTATCCACGGCCAAGATGAAACGATGTTACTACTTGATAAAAAAAGTTATTTACAATATATCGATCAAGTAGATGAAGAAAAGATTAATGAATTACATCAAAAATATATGTTACTTAGAAGTGATTACTTAGCTAAGAAAAAAGCTTTTGATACTTTAAAAAATAAAAAACAAGAAAGTGTAGAACGTTCAGATTTTCTAAGTTTTCAAATTAAAGAACTTGAAAGTTACAATTTAGAAAAAAATGAAAAAGAAACATTGCTATTTGAAATTAACAAATTAGAAAATTATGATAAAACAATGGCACAGTTACAATTAGCATATCAACTACTGTCTGGACAAACTTTTGATTTAGATGCACTATATGAATCTAGTAAGCATTTAAAACAACTTATTTCAATCGATATAACTTATGAAGAAATGCAGCAGAGATTAGAAAGTAGTTATTATGAAATAGATGATGTTAAATCAAAAATATTTGATTTAATTGAATCACTTGACTTTGATCAAGAAGCATTTAATCAAATGCAAGAAAGATCTTTTGAATTGCAAAAAATAGAACAAAAATATCAAAAATCAATTGATGAATTAATTGATTATTTAGAAGATATTAAAGATGAACTACTTAGAAACACAAATTATGATCAATATGTCATTGAATCAAAGAAAAAAGTTCAAGATGCATTTGATAAAACCTATAATCAAGCAATTAAATTAACTCAATATAGAAAAAAACTCGCTAAAGGATTAAGCGAGCAACTACTTTTAGAATTAAAAGAACTTGATTTAGATAAAGCGAGCTTTGATGTATTATTTGAATGTCCATCAAAAGATGAAGCACAATTTTTAGAAACAGGTATAGAACAAGTCGAATTTATGATTTCACTTAATGAAGGTGAACCTGTTAAACCTCTTGCGAAAGTTGCAAGTGGTGGTGAACGTGCAAGGTTTATGTTTGCTTTAAAGAGTATATATGCTAAAGCAAATCATTTATCATTGCTTATTTTAGATGAAATTGATATTGGTATATCTGGTAAAACAGCTGCTAAGGTTGCATTTAAAATGACTGAATTATCAAAAGATATGCAACTGATAGTGATTTCACATTTACCACAAGTTGCGGCTAAAGCTAATTATCACTATGGTATTAGTAAACATAAAGAAAAAGAACGTATGGTAACACGTATTCATTTGTTATCCATGGAAGAACGTATATCAAATATTGCGATGATGTTGTCTGATGAAAAACTATCACATTATGCAATAGGTCAAGCTAAAATACTTTTAGGACTTGAATAAAGAAAAAAGGTGCCTAAGGCACCTATATTTCTATTTGAATTATGCTGTTCCACTTATAATTGCAAGGATTAGCCCTAATATAATTAAGCCAACCATACCCATAAGTAATACCCAAACAACTAATTTACCCCACCATGTTTCAGTTGGGTTATGATAGTGATTTTGATTAGGATGATTTGTTGGAACATTTTTCTTTTTTGAATCTGTCTTTTTAGCCAATGTAGTCACCTCGTCTTTAATATCATTGTTATTATACAATAAAAACACAATGAAAGGAAGAGATAACATTGAAAAACGTTGTAAAAATCATTTTTCATATTGATTTAAATGCTTTCTATTGCAGTTGCGCAATTATTAAAGAACCTTATCTCAAAGATAAGGTGTTTGCTATTGGTGGTAGTGGTGTAACAAGACGCGGTGTTCTCTCAACTGCAAGTTATAAGGCTAGAAAATATGGTATAGGTAGTGCAATGAATTTAACTGATGCATTTGAAAGATATCCTAAATTAGTTGTTGTTCCTTCTGATTTTAAATTATATCGAAAATATTCCCAGCTATTTTTTAAATTTTTAAGAACTTTTTCAGATTTAGTGTTACCTGCATCAATTGATGAAGCATATGTTGATATGACTGAATTATCTAAAACGAAACATCCCATGCAAATCGCAAAAGAAATCCAAGATGGATTAATGGATTTATATCAACTGCCATGTTCAATTGGTATTGCACCTACATTGTTTTTAGCTAAAATGGCATCTGACATGAAAAAACCTTTAGGGATTACTGTGATAAGAAAAAAAGATATTGTAGAAAAACTATTTCCTTTATCAATTAAAGAAATGCATGGCATTGGAAAAAAAACATATCCGAGACTTGAAGAAATTGGGATTAAGACCATTGGAGATTTTACAAAAGAAATGAATAAAGAACCGATATTATCTCTAATGAGTAAACAATCCTATACATCATATATGGATCTTATTTTAGGGCGTTCGAATCATATTGTTGATCCTAAAAAATATAGTGTTCATCAATCGATGAGTAATGAAACAACACTAAATTATTTAATTGATCAACCAGAAATTATATTAAAGACAATTGATGAATTAGTAGATAAGACTTATCAAAGATTAATCAAAGAAGCATATGTTGTTAAAACTGTTGGGATAAAACTAAAATTTTCTGATTTTACATCAATGACTAGAAGCTTTTCATTTAATGAATATCATGATGATGTTGTAGTGATTAGAAATCGTATTCATGAATTATTTGAACAGTATTACGATGGTAGACCTGTAAGACTTATTGGCGTATCTTTCCAACAAGTGATATTAAAAAAAGATTTAAAAGTTGATATTAACTTATTTAATTATCAAAATTTCACAAAAAGAGATGAAGATATATTTAATCATAAATAAAAGGGTCTTTAAAAAATTGTATGGTAAAGACTAAATAGACCTTTCCAAAATTGTATGGTCAATGTGACCTATAAAAAATTGTATGGTAAGTTAAAGGCACTCGCGGGAGTGCCTTTTTTTGCCATAACTCTTATTTTATTTGTTTTTTATAGGTATATCTTTATTAATTGCATACATAATCTTGTTTCTCAATCGATTATAAGATTTAATACCATTAGATGTTTTGATCACAGTCTTTATTTTATTATTGACAGATTCAATAGGACCATTGGATATTCGTCTTTTATCATAAACTAAAAAAGAATTTTTAATCTCATCTCTCCAGTTATTTAACGTTCTTCCAAATGATCTCATCCCTGCTAACTTATGATTTCTAAATAGATCTATGAGTTGGTTAAGCTCATCATCACACGTATCATAAGAGGCTGTTAGATTAAATGATCTATACCTTTCTTTTAAAAGATATGCATCTTTTAAATCATCATTAGTAGATAACAAATAATGAAGAATATCTGATTTATGCCAATATGCATGTAGTTTTTGTATACGTATTTTCCCATCATAGATATCTTCATAGTTCTTGAGAAAGAAGTAATGAAATTTCTTTAACATGTAATAATACATATCATCATGAACTGGTGCACTTTTGTGTTGCTTGTATTTATTCATTGTATCAATTCTTATACGTTTGATGATTTCATTTAATGTCCTAATTAAATGAAATGAATCAACAGCTATTTTCGCTTGAGGTATACATAATTTGATGACATCTCTATAAGTTTGCCACATGTCCATCACGACGACTTCTACGCTTGATAACTCAGTTTTAGGGATTCTAGCGAAGTAATCAATTAAATAACGTTTATGTCTTGTTGGTAATACATCAATGATTTTTCTATGCATGAAATCATATAAGATACATGCATATTTGTACTTGTGTGCTCTTGATATAAATACTTCATCGATATTGATCACTTTGGGTAGCTTTCGACGCTTCGCTTCTACATAACGATCAAATATATTGATCACTGTTTGGATACTAACATAATAGTGATGCGCAGCAGATGTAAATGTATGATTATAATCTTTTAAATAGTTTAAAATAGACATCTTTGTATACAAACTTACATTTTCA
This sequence comes from Mycoplasmatota bacterium, assembly GCA_018622495.1. Classification (GTDB taxonomy): domain Bacteria; phylum Bacillota_I; class Bacilli_A; order Acholeplasmatales; family Acholeplasmataceae; genus WOFB19. The sequence continues at coordinate 1,198,632 of CP076021.1, read as the reverse complement.
TTTGAGTCTCGATAGTGGATTGGACTCGCTAAAGGTTTTCTTACAAAGCTTACATTGATATCTTCTCATATGCCATCTAATCACGCTTTTTTCATGTGTAGATATTGAATGTATGATTTTTTTATATTTATATTCTAAAAATCTTATATGAGCTGATCCACAGATAGGGCATAATATTTGTTGTTTATAAAACTTTAATTCGATAATCAATACATTTCTTTCAAGCCTTGTTTCTAATAATTCAATCTTGCTTTTAAATTGTTCTAAGTGTAAAATATTTATGGTATCATAAGACATGAAGTCCTCCTATTCTATAGTTATGGCTAATAACTCTATTATAAATGAGGACTTCCTTTTTTATATAAAAAAATAGGCCTTTCAAAAATCGTATGGTATACCATACAATATTTTAAAGCCTATGATTGACCATACGATATTTTAAACATCTAAATAAAAAAGACATTATAAAATGTCTTTATCATCTATTTTAGATTGATGGTCCCATGTTGAGGGATCATCTTTTTTATATTGTTTTAAAAATGCAATGACTTCTTTAGTGACAGTAGAAGGTGTAGATGCACCACTCGTAACACTCACTTGATTTGCATTATTAAGCCATTGTAAGTCAATGTCATTAACGTTTTGGATTAAAAAACTAACCTTGGCTTTTGTTTTTAAACCTACTTCAACTAATTTATTTGAATTAGAAGATTTTTTGTCACCAACAACAAGCATAAGATCAACTAAATCTTGGTCCATTACAGCATCTTGTCGCATCGTAGTTGCTTTACAGATTTCATTATCAAATATGTAATTAGGATATTTTAGTTCTATCATTTTTAATACATTATTAATATCATACATACTTAGAGTTGTCTGATTTGTTACAAATATCTTTTCTTGATTTAAATTATTTGGAAGTAATAGGACATCTTGTTCATTTTCTACAAAATATATATCATCGCTAATATCTAGTACAGCTTCAGGTTCAGGATGATTTCGATGACCAATATATATGACTTTGTATCCTTCATTAAGTTTATCCTTAACTGCAACATGTACTTTTAAGACATCTTTACAAGTAGCATTCAAATACGTGAGACCTTTTTCTTTTGCACGTTCAATGACTTTATCACTAATGCCATGAGCAGTAAAAATGACTGTACCATCATTAATGGTTTCTAGCATATCTAATCTAGACATACCTTCTTGATCTAAACTTATAACACCATGCGTTGAAAAAAAGTCCGTAATTTGTCTATTATGAACAATTTGTCCCAATATATATATAGGTCTTGGATAACTAGGATCCTTTAATACTTTTTTTACAATAACGAGTGCATTTACTACACCGTGACAGTAACCTCTTGGTTTAATTTCTATTGTATTCATTTCATCACCACCTCTATTATACTAAATAAAATAATGAATGCTGATATTTTTACTTATATTAGTAAATAATGGTATAATACCCATGGTGATTTTATGTATATTAAAGAAAAACTTTTAAAGCTTGGTTTTGAGGAAATTACACCCATCCAAGCACAAGTATTTGAACAATTTGAAAAACCTAAACATTTAGTTGGACTTGCGCCAACTGGTACTGGGAAAACACATGCTTATTTACTTCCAATCCTAGCACATGTTAATAAAGATTATGAACAAGTACAAGCCATTATTTGTGTACCTACAAATGAATTGGTACTTCAAGTCTATGACATGTTAAAAGCTGTTGATGATGAAATCATAGCAAAAGCTTATATTGGTGGTAAGGATAAGCAAAATGACATTGAATGGTTGAAAAAAAGACAACCTCAAGTTGTTATTTCTACCCCTTTCAGACTTGCACAGTATGCAATGGATGAAGGTGTTTTAAAGTTATTCAATGCTAAATATATGGTATTTGATGAAGCTGATATGATGTTTGATGAAGATTTCTTATCAATGATTGACCCGATGGTAAACCGTATGAAGCAAGCGAAATTCTTGTTGTTTTCAGCGAGCATTACACCATTAATGGAACCATTTATTAAGCATTATTTTGGATTATATGATTATATTGATACTTCAAAAGGTCATAAACTTGATATTGATTATCAACTCATTCATATTAAAGAGATGGATCGATTAGTTGCACTTAATCATTTGATAAAAACGATACAACCTTATTTATGTCTTGTCTTTGTAAGTAAAAAAGAAGATCAAAGCTTAATCTATCAAAATTTACATGAACAAGGATTACAAGTATGTAATTATAGTCTTGATCTACCGATGAAGCGTAGAAAACAAATGATTGATGATATTAGAGCTTTAAAATATCAATATGTGATTACCAGTGATGTTATTGCTAGAGGACTCGATTTTGATGTATCACATGTGATTCATTATGATCTACCTTATCATTTAGAGTTTTTTACACATCGTAGTGGGCGTACAGGTCGTATGTATGCAAATGGTGTAGTAATGACTTTAATGCAACTTAGAGATCATCGTAAAATTGAAAAACTAAGTAAGCAAATTAAATTCTCACACTATCAATTAAATCCGAATGGTAATTTACAAAAAAGAAAACAAAAATCTTCAACGATAAGTGAAGAAGAAAAGCAAGCAATAAAATCAATTAAGAAACCTAAAAAAGTAAAACCAAACTATAAAAAGAAATATAAAAAAGAAGTCGATAAAGCTAAAAAAACTGCAAGGAGAAAAAAATATTATGCTAAAAATAGGTAGTCATGTTTCTATGAGTGGTGATGATATGTATCTAGGATCAGTTAAAGAAGCATTAAGTTATAAAGAAACTGCATTTATGATTTATACAGGTGCACCACAAAACACAAGAAGAAAATCATTGGATCGCATGAAGATTGATGAAGCACTTGCATATATGGAAACTCAAGGGATTGATCCAAAGACTGATGTCGTTGTTCATGCACCATACATTATGAATCTAGCTAATCCAGATCCTGAAAAACGTGCATTTGCTGCAGACTTTTTAACACAAGAGTTAATACGTTCTTCAAAAATGCATGCGACACAGATTGTATTACATCCTGGTAGTGCTGTTGGTAAAGATAGACCACAAGCAATTATTTGGATTGCTGAAGGACTAAATGATGTGATTCAACGCACAAAAGATTTAACAATTAGAATTGCACTTGAAACAATGGCTGGTAAAGGCAATGAAGTTGGAAAAACTTTTGAAGAATTAAAACAAATCATTGATAAAGTTAATGATAAATCAAGAGTAAGCGTATGTTTTGATACATGCCATACACATGATGCTGGTTATGACATTAAAAATGACTTTGATGGTGTGATTAAACACTTTGATGAAGTTGTTGGTAAATCATATATTTCAGTTTTTCATGTTAATGATTCTAAAAATGAAAAAGGTGCAGCTAAAGATAGACATGAAAATTTTGGCTTTGGTTACATTGGTTTTGATGCATTATTAAAAGTTATTTATCACAAAGATTTTGAAAATATTCCTAAAATATTAGAAACACCTTTTATTGAAAAGAAAGCACCTTATCTTGAAGAAATTCAAATGATTAGAAATAAGACGTTTGATAAAGATTTAAAAGAAAAAGTAGCAAATAAATCATAAAAATAAAAGCATATCATTGTGATATGCTTTTTGTTTGATATGTTTTAGCTTTCATCAAAAGTTTCTCATAAATGGGTAACATATGAGGTTCACTCACATATGATAAATATTCATCTAATGTGAACCATTTAACTGCAGTGTTTTCATCAGGTTTATGCATAATTGATTGATGTTCATCAGCGATTAATAAATAAGTGATATTTAGATGAAGATGATCAGGTACATAATGACCTCTTTTAATATGTTTTGGCACATAGATTGTATCAATACCTAAGATTTCATCAAATGCAAATACTTTAGAGATGCCTGTTTCTTCCTTGGCTTCCTTAATCGCCACTTTTTTAAAATCTGGGTCATTGTCATTATGACCGCCAACCCATCCCCAAGAATCATAGATTTTATGATATGCAAATAGTATTTTATTAAAGTCTTTATTTAAAACAATTGCTGATGATGTAAAATGAGCAATAAGATTATCTCTAGATAATGTATTGTCATAATGCTTTATAAAATCTAGCATTGCTTTTTTATCTGTGGTTTCTTGTTCATTGATAGGTTGATAATTAATAATTTCTTTAAACATGTTGTTCTCCTTTATTAACGTGATTAAATTTTACGGATAAAGCAAATAGTACTTGAGATGGTAGATAGAAAAACCATATGATATTAAATGATATATGAGATAAAAAGTATAAGAGTGACTGCGGATTAAATGTGATATAGGGGTCACTTGCTTTTATGCCTACCATTGTGTCTGCAAAGACATAAAGTGTTAGCGCAATCGCAAACATTATATACTTATCTTTTTTAAGCCAAGCATAAAATGTATTAATTAATAAAAATGAATAATAGAGAACACTTACTAGCAATAGTAAATCAAATGTATTAAGTGCAAAAAATATAATCATACTAAGCATCATAAATATTACTGCATAGGGTATAAGAGAATTAATAGATAATTTATTTTTATTAAAATGAAGTCTAAGCATAAACATAAGTTGTGATAAGAAAAACAAAAAAGTACCAAGTGTTGTTTGTGTAGAAGTAAGTGTTAAGAAATAATCTGCACTTAATGTAAATACGAAAGCTATGAGCATTATTTTATAATCAATGTTATTTTTATAGTTTAGAAGTACATAAACTAGACATAAAGTAATGGATACAAATGGTATGACATGTAATTCGAAAGGTGAATCAATAAATAAAATAAAAAACCATAATAATAGTTCAACCATAATGAAAAGTAGTGTTATCCAATTTGTTTTTAACTGATTAATTAATTTTTTTCTCATAGACATAGTATAGCATGCGAAAGCTATGAAAAAAAGAGCCTAAGAGCTCTTATATTTTATTTTCTATAAGTTTTAAATACAGTGATTCATATTGATTTGCCATTTTATCCATAGAATGATGGACATGCATCGCTTGATGAATAAGATCATTGAAAATCTTCTTTTCGTGATGATATAATGCAAAAGCTTGATCAATTGCATCTTTAAGTTCATCTTCATCATTATTCTTAAATGAAAAACCAACACCAATCCCAGTAAATTTATTATAAGGAGTCACGGTGTCCTTTAATCCACCAGTTTCTCTAACAATAGGTAGAGATCCAAATTTCATTGCAATCATTTGATTAAGTCCACAAGGTTCAAATAAACTTGGTAATAAAAACAGATCACTTGCAGCATAAACTTGATGTGATAAAGTCATTTGATAAGAATTTTTATAATAGACAAGTTTTGGATATTTTTTACTTAGTTGTTCGAAATAAGAAGCATATAAGGGTTCGCCTTGACCCATAATAATGAGATAACACTGATTTTTTTCTAAATATTCATCCATAATTTGCATCATTAAATCTATACCTTTTTGTCTTGCAAATCGATTTATAAAAGCAATCATTGGTTTATCAACATCATATTCTAAATTTAACTGTTTAAGGAGTGCTTTCTTATTATATTTTTTTCCAATTTCAAATGTATTTTCGTTATAATTTTGTACTAAAAACTGGCTTTTTTCTGGTGTATATAACGTTTCATCAAAGCCATTTAATATACCAAACAATTGATATTGTCTTGATTTTAAGGGGCCTTGTAAATTAAAACCATAAAATCTTGTTAAAATTTCTTGTCGATAAGACTCACTTACAGTATTAATTGCATGAGCTCTCATAATACCAGTTTTAAGGAAGTTAAGTTTATCTAAATGAATATATGTAAAATTTTTATGAGATAATAATTTTTCATTTTCTAAAGGAAAAGATCCTTGTTTTTCTAAATTATGAATGGTTAATAATGTTTTAATATGTTTGAATGCTTCATCTTTCTTAATATAATCAACATCAATTAAAAATGGTATAAGCGATGTTTGCCAATCATTAATGTGAAGTATTTCTGGGAAATCACTAAATTTATCAATATAACTTAAAATTGCATGATTAAAAAATAGAAATCTCAACGGATCATCATCATAACCATAAAATCTCTTTCTATTAAAAAGTTGTTTGTTATAAATCAAAATATATGTTAATTCTTCAAATACTGCGTGATAATAAGTTGCTTTATATGTTTTTTGTTCAATTATAATTGTTGTTTCACCAAGTTTTTCAAGCGCATCTAAATCATTGACATTTTGTTGATACATTGGAATAAACACTTTAAGCTGATTGCCATGATTTTGCAATGTTTTTGGAAGTGCTGCAGCAACATCTGCAAGACCACCGGATTTACTAAATGGATAAGCTTCGGAACTACAATAATATACTTTCATAATAATCACCTAAATATATTATACATACTTTGTAAGCGTTTAACAAGATAGGATAATAAAAACAATGAATAATTATTCATATTAGTGTTTTTAGACAATATTGACTAAACTATATTTCTATGCTAAAATCAACATGGCTAAAGCCATTTTTTGTTTTATAGACAAATATATAAAAGGGGTTTATATGAAGAGAATAGTAATTGTTGGAAGTCAATGGGGAGATGAAGGTAAAGGTAAAATTACTGATTATCTTGCACAAAGAGCAGAAGTAGTCGTTCGTTATCAAGGTGGAAACAATGCAGGACATACAGTTGTTTTTGATGGGAATAAATACAGTTTGCATCTTTTACCATCAGGTATTTTTAATCCAAAAATCAAGAATGTAATGGCAAATGGTATGGTCATTGATCCTAAAGGTTTCGTTGATGAAATATCAAAAATAGAAACACCATATCAAATATATATATCAAATAGAGCACATGTAGTGCTACCTTTTCATAAAAAAATTGACGAAGTTAATGAATTAATGAAAGCTGACCAAAAAATTGGTACAACGCATAAGGGTATTGGGCCAACTTATACAGATAAATTTGCACGAACTGGTTTGCGCATGGCAGCATTTATTAATCCTCAATTATTTAAATCTTATTTAGAAAATGAACTACCTTATAAAAATAAAATACTAAGTGATGCTGGTTTTGATACCTTTGATATTGATGAAGTATTTGAAACTTATCAAACTTATGCAAAACAAATAGAAAAACATGTATGTGACACAAGTCTTTTATTAAATCAATGGATTGAAGAAGATAAAAAGATACTATTTGAAGGTGCACAAGGCATTATGCTATGTGTTGATCATGGTACTTATCCATTTGTTACATCAAGTAGTCCAACAGCAGCTTCAGTACCTCTAAATACTGGTATAGCACCTTGGTTACTTGAAGGTTCAGTCGGTGTGACTAAAGCTTATACAACACGTGTAGGTGAAGGTGTATTTCCAAGTGAAATTAGTGGAGATTTAGCTCACGAAATTCGTGAAAGAGGTCATGAATATGGCACAACAACTAAACGTCCTAGACGTATTGGATGGCTTGACACAGTCGTTTTACGCCATGCGAAGAGAGTATCTGGTCTATCATTTTTAGCAGTGACATTACTTGATGTCTTATCAGGGGTTAAAACGCTTAAAATAGTGACACACTATAAATTAGATGGAATAATAATAGATTATGTACCTGCGGATGTACATACATATGAAAAATGCATACCAGTATATGAAACACTACCTGGCTGGGATGAAGATATTACAGGGGTTACTTCTTTTGATCAACTGCCTGAACAAGCAAAAAATTATTTAAACCGTTTAAGTGAATTAGTAAATGTTAAAATTGGTATGTTCTCAGTAGGACCTGATCGCGTACAAACAGTTGAGATTGAAGAAATATTTTAAGAAAAAGGTGATATCATGATTGAACGTTATCAAAGAGACGTAATGAAAAAGTTATGGCAAGATGAAAATAAATTTTCAAAATATTTAGTGATTGAAAAAGCAGCATCTTATGCATGGTATCAACTTGGATTATTTTCTAAAGATATTTATGAAAAAATCGAAAAAGCATCGTTTAAATTAGAAGATATTTATACATATGAAGCGAAAACTAAACACGATGTTATTGCATTTACAAAAGCAGTGATGGATACACTCCAAGAAGAAAAAAAATATCTACATTATGGACTAACATCAACAGATGTTGTTGATAGTGCATATGGTCTACTACTAAAAGAAACTAATCAAATTATTATTGATGATATACTTTCATTTATGAAGGTATTAAAACAAAAAGCAATTTTATATAAAGATTTACCCGTGATGGGAAGAACTCATGGGATGCATGCAGAAGTCACAAGCTTTGGACTGAAATTTGGTCTATGGTATGAAGATTTTAAACGTTTATTAGAACGTTTTAGACAAGCGGCAAAAGATGTTGAAGTTTGCAAGATTAGTGGTGCTGTAGGAAACTATAGTGCAAATACACCTGAATTAGAAAAAATAGCTTCTAAGAAATTAGGTTTAGAAAGTGCGACTATTTCTACACAAACACTACAAAGAGATCGCCATGCAAACTATATAGGTGTTATTGCTCAAATTGGCGCAGAATTAGAAAAAATAGCGGTAGAAATTAGACATTTATCAAGAACTGAAGTTAAAGAAGTAAGTGAACCCTTTAGTCAAAAACAAAGAGGATCATCTGCAATGCCTCATAAGAAAAACCCAATTAGCAGTGAAAACATTAGTGGGCTTGCTAGACTTTTAAGAGGATATATGATTGCATCATATGAATCAATCGCTTTGTGGCATGAACGTGATATTTCACATTCATCTGTTGAACGCATTACATTGGTTGATGCAACATCATTAATAGATTATATGTTAAATCGATATGTAAAAACAATTGATAATTTAGTGGTATTTGAGAATAAAATGTTAGAAAACATTCATATGTCTTATGGTATATTTTATGCACAAAACTTATTGCATATTTTAATTGATGAAGGATTTGATAGAGATGACACATACGTTGAAATTCAACATATTGCATATCAAGCACAACAAGAAAAAGTGCAGTTTTTAGACCTGATTAAAGCAAATCCTAAATTTTCAAAATTCGTAAATTCCCATAAATTAACCTTAAATTATTATCTAAGGTATGTTGATGAAATATTAAATCGTATTTTTAATTAAAATACGTCATAATAATCAATTTTTAATTGATAATCAAATGTATTTATGCTATAATTTATAAGAGTCAAACGAGGAGGTTTATCATGGCAAATAAATATCATAATTTAGAACCTAAAGTACCAAAAGAAGTCATTTATGCACTCATAGGATTTGTAGTCATCGTTTTAGCATTAGTTTTAATCATTAGACCATCAGCAAGTGAAAAATTTTATAATGAATTTAGTGCACAAACTGTGACGAGTGATTTTACAGAAGATCATCCATTCTATGAATTAACTTATAAACAATTAGTCAAAAAATTAGAAAATGAAGAAAATGTTATTGTTTTATTTGGATCATCAGCATCTGATGTAACGGTTGCTTATCTTGGATCATATCAAAAGTATTATGAAAGCTTAGATGTTGACAGTTATAGCGAATACATTTATTTCTTTGATATTGAAGATAACTCTGATGAATTTGCAGAATTAGTTGATACATATGAAGATGTAACAACAAGTACAAATCAATTAATATTATTTATGAATAATGAAGTTGCAGTTCAATTCACATCAAATGGTACAACAGATGCACAAGCGATTAATCGAGCTTCAAGAGATTTCTTTGAAGATGCAATTTTAGCAATTGAAGATGCAGCATAAGTAAAAACATAAAAAAGCACATTGTGCTTTTTTTTAACAATAAGGAGTCAAAAATGATTGATAGTATTAAAGAAAACATTAAATTAAATTTAGAATCAAAATATAGTGGACAATCTTTTGTTGTTGAGTCACCAAAACATGGACATGCAGATTTAGCAATACCTTTGTTTGGTTTAGCAAAAGCATGGAAAATGAATCCTAAATTAGTATTTGACAAAGTTAAAGAAGATTTAGATGATCCATCTATAGAAAAGATTCTTTTTACTAATGGATTTTTAAATATATTTTTACATAGAAATGATTATGCTATTAAAGTATTAAATGAGTTAAATGAATTTAAATCATTAGCAGATAAAAATGAAACCGTCGTCATTGATTATTCATCACCTAATATTGCAAAAAGCTTTTCAGTCGGTCATTTGCGTTCTACAGTGATAGGTAATGCTTTAAAAAATATTTATGAAAAGTCAGGTTATAAAGTTGTGGGTGTTAATCATCTCGGTGACTGGGGTACACAATTTGGTAAAATGATCGTTGCATACAATCGTTTAACGAAACCTTTAGACTTATCAAAAGATCCAATTAAAAAACTGCAAGCTTTATATGTTGGATTTCATGAAGACGCAAAAGAAGATCCTTCATTAGAAGTACAAGCAAGAGAAGTATTTAAAGCACTTGAAAATGGTAATGAAGCATATTTAACTTTATGGAAACAATTTAGAGATTTATCTTTAGAAGAATTTATGAACATGTATGATATATTAAATGTTTCATTTGATGCGTATGAAGGTGAAGCTTTTTATAATGATAAAATGGATGAAGTTGTAACAGCATTAGATGAAAAAGGTTTACTTAAAATTGATGATGGTGCAACCATAGTCGATTTAGGTGAAGATTTACCACCAGCACTTATAAAACGTAGTGATGGTGCAACACTTTATTTAACTAGAGATTTGGCAGCTTTAAAATATAGACATGATCATTATGGTGCAAAAAAAGTAATCTATGTTGTCGGCAATGAACAACAATTACATTTTAAACAATTAACACAAGTTGCAAAACTTTTAGAGTATCCAGTAGAAATTGAACATGTTAATTTTGGTCTTGTGATGCTTGATGGTAAAAAGATGAGCACCAGAGGCGGTAAAACAAAACGTTTAGAAGATGTTATTTTACAAGCGATTAATGATGCTAAAGATGCTATTACAGAGAAAAACCCTTCATTAAGCCAAAAAGACGAAGTTGCTAAAGCAGTTGGTGTTGGTGCTATTGTCTTTAATGATTTAAAAAATGAAAGACATTTAAATGTTGACTTTAGCTTAGAAAATATGCTTAAATTTGAAGGACAAACTGGACCTTATTTACAATATAGTAGTGTTAGAATCGAATCAATTTTAAAAGATACGAAAATAGATATGGATAAAGTAGATGCACAAGTATATGCTGGTGATATATATTTTGAACTAATTAAACTACTCGATCAATTCCAATCAAATATCATACGTGCTAAAGATTTAAATGCACCAAGTGTCATTGCTAAATATGCAATTTCATTAGCACAAGCATTTAATAGTTTTTATGGCCAACAAAAAGTCATTGTTGATGATCTTACTATATTAAATAGTAATCTGTATTTTGTGAAAACTATTCAATTGATTATTAATGAATGTTTAAATCTATTAGGCATTAAGTCTTTAAAAGAAATGTAGGATTTTAAGTGGTAACCTTTGGTTATCACTTTATTAAAATCAATTGAATCTTTATTTATTATATGTTACAATATATAAGCATTTAAAGAATAACCCCGCGTGATGAAATTGGTAGACGTGCGAGACTCAAAATCTGGTGGATGAAAGTCCGTGCTGGTTCGAGCCCGGCCGCGGGGACCATAAAAAAACACCTAAATTAATAGGTGCTATTTTTTTATATATCGGAAAATAATTTTACTATTTATAAAACGGATGTAGCGTTTCCTTTTATCCCTAGAATCATATAAGACAAAAAAGAATAGAGAAAATGCTTCCCACATGAGTACCCAACCACCGATAAATATACCTTGAGACAATATATCTTTTAATATGGTAGCATCCAATAAGTAATCCATTAAAGTAGATGTCACAATAAAAATAAATCCTAACATAATATAGATAGCCATTTTACGATAACTTGTTTTCATGTCTCTTGTTAAGAAGTGATTCATTGCACGATAATAGTTTTTAAATACATCTTTAATGATCGATTCTTTTTGATTATCTTCAACATTTTCTGGCAAAGCAAATACTATTTTTATTTTATGTTTTAGTGGAATCTCATAAGCTGTTTCATCTAAATATGTTTCAAGTTACGGATTCATTGCTTTTTTCTTTAAAGGACCAGCATCCCAATCATTAAAAATTTCTTCATATTTATCAAGTGATAAATCAATAAGATATGATTTATCAGCTTCATCGTATGCATAAATTTGTCTTAAATAACTTTTTTCCTTTTTTTTCATACTGCACCTCAATATATACATTATAGAGTATTTTTGTCATTTTGTGTTATCAATAAATAACATAAACACAAATATTCATAACATGATATGATAAAATATATTCTAGATAGTAGATGAGAGGAAGATAAGTAATGGAAAACATGACATTTAAAAAATTTGTAATGACAACAATGAACGGTATGGTTTATGGTTTATTTGCAACATTAATTATTGGTGTTATCATAGGACAAATTGGAACACTTCTTAATGCAACATTAATTTCAGTAACACTTTCAAATGCTTTAAAAGGACTTATGGGTGTAGGTATTGGTATAGGTATAGCACTTAGTTTAAAAATGGATGGATTAAAAATGGTTGTTGCATCCATATCTGGTGGTATTGCAGCTAGCTTTAGTTTTGTTTTCGGCGAAGGGATTATACCAAGCGCTGATGCACTTGCAGTTCTTTATAAAGTATATTTTAATAATCCAATAACAATTTATTTCGTTGTTGTATTAACCATTATGTTTTTAAAATATGTATGGGTTAAAAAAACACCTGTGGATATTGTTTTAGTACCTATTTTAGGATCATTTGTAGCACTTGTGTTAACACTTGTCTTAAGTGGACCATTAGGATGGGCATTAACTCAAATATCAGTTGGTATTGATCAAGCAACATTATTTGCACCACTACCGATGTCAATGATACTAGCAGTTGTTATGGGTATGTTATTAACATCACCACTATCAAGTGCAGCAATTGCAATCGCAATTAATCTTGATGGATTAGCTGGCGCAGCAGCAGTTGTTGGATGTAGTGTACAAATGATTGGTTTTGCAGTTCAATCAAGAAAAGATAATAATATTGGCATGGTATTTTCAATAGCTATTGGAACATCAATGTTACAATTTAAAAATATATTAAAAAAACCAATGATTTGGTTACCGACAATTATTACATCTGCAATACTTGCACCAATCATTGTATTACCACTAGATGCTGAAACTACAGCATATGGTGCTGGGATGGGAACATCTGCTTTAGTTGGACAACTTCAAACCTTAGACGCGATGGATTATTCATTAAAAGCATGGCTTATGATTATTTTCATTTTAGTTGGTGGTAGTGTACTTGTATATTTTATTGATTTGATATTTAGAAAATATCATCTTATTAATGATGGAGATCTTGCAGTAAACAATGATATTTAACAAAAAAATTGATAACTTATATAAGTATATGATAAAATAATACTATAAATTGGGAAAAAGGGTGAAATTATGAATAATCGCGTTAGTAATGGGATTCTTGGTAAAATAATTAGAACACTTGGCTTCATTTTGTTATTAGCATCGTCAGTGCTAATTGCAAGTGAATTGGTGTTAGCAAATAGTTCATATAGTTTAGTTGCAAATTTAGAGCCTTATGCAAATATGGTAGGTGATATTACCTCACAAGTCGGATTTGCTGTTGAGTCTTATGCACTACTTGGATTAATTGTTGGTTTATTACTATTAACTTGGGCACTTAGAAAAGGTATTATATTAAGATTATTAATTACAGTTTTATTAGTATTTGTATTTGCTGATGCAGCTGATAATGCAAATGGTTTATTTGCAGGAACTTTATTAGCAGTGCCATCATTTGTAACAAGTGGTGTAGATTTAGTAAGTAGTTATTTAGATCAACTTATTAATGTATCACCATATGTTGTACCAGGCGCAAGTCTTCTATTAGTATTATTTTTATGGGGATTATTTGCAAATAAAAAACCTAAGAGATTCTCAGTAACACTTGTAAGAGCTGGTTTAATCTTTATGTTATTTGCAGTTATTGTTGCAGCATTACCTTCTATAGCAAGTGCAACTTTATTTACAGCTGATTGGTATATGATTACTGGTATTGCATTATATCTTGTTACTTATGCATTCTTTATTGTAGGTTACGCATTTGGTATTATTGGATTTTTAAGAAGCTAAATCAATTAATTAAAGTAAAAAGCATTCGTATAGAATGCTTTTTTTTACTTAAAATACCATATTTTGCTTTTTAGATATAAAATGTTTTATAATAAGACACACGAGGTAGGTTATGACTTTAAAACAGAAGATTAATCACTTAGTCAAAAGATTTATAAAAAGTGATTTCAAACATAGACAACATATGATTCACGTCGTAACAATGGTGCTTAACTTTATTGTTGCAGCTGGTAAGATTTTAATGGCGATATATTTATCCTCTATTTTTTTGATTGTCTCTAGTTTATATACATTAATGGTAGGTTTATCTAAACAAATGTATTTTAGAGCAATTGATCGTTCATTAGGTGAACTTCAAAAAGAGAAGAAATATGCTTATCGCATTAATTTTATGTTATTAACATCTGCGGTCTTCTACATTATATATATGGCAAGGTTATTTTATATGAGTGCTGAATTTGAATTTAGTGGTTTTATTGGTATTGCGATTGTTATGATTGCTTTTATCGAACTTGGTGTTGCTATTTACGGACTTATTCGTTCAAGCAGGAGTAAAGATATATTATTTATTTCATTAAAGTCTGTGAATCTTTCAAGTGCGCTAGTCGCAATCGGTCTTACAAATTATGTCATTTTATCGTATGTTAATCAAGATGAAATCACTGGATTAACAAATGAATATAGCAGTGCTATTATAGGTTTAGTCATAGGTTGTATTAATGGCTTATTAGCTTTGATACTTATCTATAAAACATTTAAAAGAGAAGTACAAACTGATATAATAGATCCAACTACATAATTGATGCGAAACCTCTAAGTAATACTTTTAAAATTCTCACAATGACTGGTCTTGGTTTAAGATCATTCATCAATACAGATTCATCAATTGTTTCTAAACAAAAATCATGCATATCTTGTATGGTTTTTTTATTTTCTAAATAGACACTATTTTCAAAATGAAGATAAAGTGATCTAAAATCAAGATTAGCAGTACCAATCATTGCGATTTCTTGATCTACAATAATCATTTTCGAATGAATGAAACCTGGTTTATACTGATAAACATTAACACCAGAATGCATCAGTTCATCAGCATATGATTCAGTAACCATAAAGACAATTTTTTTATCTGGGATATAAGGGATAATAATATTAACTTGAACTCCAGATTTCGCAGCTAATTTTAATGCTGTACTGATTTCGGAATCAATAATAAGATAAGGTGTTGTGATATAAATTTCTTTTTTTGCTTGCATGATCATAGACATATATATGTTTTTATTAATAAGTTCTTGATCAATAGGATTATCAGAAAAAGGGATAACCATTGATTGCTTGGTGTTAAGATCAAAATCAGAATTAATGTAATCTTTTGGAGCGATATTGATATCACTTGTAAATTTTAAGACATTACAGTAGTTATAGACTAATGTCGATACTGCTGGACCTTCTAATTTTATACCAGCATCTTTCCAATGACCAAATGGATGTTCTAAATTAATATATTCATCACCTATATTGATACCACCTGTGTAAGCCAATTTTCCGTCAATAATAACAAGTTTTTGATGGTCTCTATAATTCATTGCGAAATTAAGATGAATACGCATTGGATTAAATACAGCAGTGTGAATATTAAATGATTGGAGTGTCTTTTTATAGTTAGAAGTTAGTGAAGAAGAACCGAAATCATCATATAATAAGTATATTTCAACACCTTGACTAGCTTTTTCTTTTAAGATATTTAAAATATCTGACCACATTTTTCCATGTTTGATGATAAAAAATTCTAAAAATATATATTTCTTTGCTTGTGATAAGTCACGTTTCATTGCTTCAAACATTTGTTCACCAGATGCTAAAAAGGTTGTACTTGTATGAAAATCACTAATGTAATTATTATAATTCATATATTTTGAGATATTGTGATCAATTTTATGTTTTTGGGATTGATGAAAATAAGCATTACGTTCTTTTTCAATTTCCATAAATTTATTCAGTTGTTTTTTACTAACATTTCTTTGTCGATAAAATAAATAAAATACCCCACCAAATAATGGAAATAACAAGATTGGAATAATCCATGATAGTTTATAAATTGGATTTTCTTCGTTATACAATAAATACATAACAATCATAATAGATATTGCATACATGGATACACTTATAATTCTATATTGGGATACATATGTAAGAATGACAAAAAATAATGCAATTTGTAATAATAGCAAAAGTAGAATGAATGAAGTTCGACTTAAAATCATTTTTAATAATCTTTTCATATTATCTCCTTGATGTACACGTAATGATGACAATTAGATTTTTCTTCATTAAAATGATAACCATCAATATTAATATGTTTTAAATTAGCATCAGGATGTTCGACTAAATATCTTGCGAATAATCCACGCATACGTTTAGCTTCCATACTATGAATGCTCAGTTTGTTTTGTTTGAGTTGAAAAATATCAATGGTAATGGTATTTTCTAAAGGTTCAATGATTTTTCCATATTCTTTTGAACATAGATTAATAATCGTTTCTCCTTTATGAAATTTATGAATATATGCTGGAATTTTTGGTGACCAATAATCATAAAGATTCATGATACTTTTATCTTGCATTTCTAAACGGTAAACACTAATATCATCAAGAGCATTTAAGATTCCATAGACCGCTGATAAAATGAATAAATGTTTTTTAAGATTTGGATAAAAAGATGGGTCGAGAGAAGCAATATTAAAATGTCTATATTGATGTCCATAATATGAAAAAATAGCAGCATTTTTCACTTGACCAAAATGTGCATAATCATCCATGATTTGATGGGCTAACTTTTCAGAGACCTTCATTTTTTTTATAATGGTTTGTTTATCTAATGTTTTTAATTTATCAATCATCATATGTGCACCTTTGTTTAAATAAGGCTTTTGATTGATACTATATGGTTGAATATTGAAAGTTTTTGCTGGTGAAATACAAATGATCATGAATTGATACCTCGCTTTAGTTAAACTAATTATAACAAAAAATATAAAAAAATGTTAGAATAGATAGTGCATAAGGAGGTTTAACTTATGGAAGAAAGAAAATTGACTTTACTCATGGATTTTTATGAATTAACGATGGCGAATGGTTATTTCAAAGATGGTAAACATGAACAAATTGCTGTATTCGATGTTTTTTTTAGAAATGTACCTGATCGTGGCGGTTATGCTATCTTTGCAGGACTAGAACAAGTGATTGATTATTTGGATACGCTTGAATTTTCAAAATCAGAAATCGACTATTTAAAATCAAAAGAAATATTTGATCGTGATTTTTTAAAATATTTAGAAAATTTTAAATTTACAAGTGACGTATACGCGATTGAAGAAGGTACACCTATTTTTCCTCAAGAACCTTTAATTACAGTTAAAGGCCCTATTATAGAATGTCAGTTAGTTGAAACAATGTTGTTATTAACAATTAATCATCAATCATTGATTGCGACTAAAGCAGCTAGAATTGTAAGAGCAGCACAAGGACGCTCAGTCTTAGAGTTTGGTGCACGTCGTGCGCATGGTTATGATGCATCAATTTATGGTGCAAGAGCAGCATATATTGCTGGTGTACTTGGCACATCTAATACTTATGCAGATTACCAGTATAAAATACCAGCACTAGGTACTATGGCACATAGTTATATACAATCATATGATAGTGAATATGAAGCATTTGTCGCTTATGCAAAAACATATCCAAAAGCAACTTTATTATTAGTTGATACATATAATACATTAAAACAAGGTATTCCTAATGCCATACGCGTTCATAAAGAGATATTAGAGCCTCACGGTGAGTATTTAAAAGGAATTCGCTTAGATAGTGGGGATTTAACGTATCTTACGAAAAAAGCGCGAGAAATGCTCGATGAAGCGGGATTAACAAAGACTAAAATTACAGTTTCAAACTCATTAGATGAATATTTGATTAAAGAATTAATTGCACAAGGTGCACAAATTGATACTTTTGGTGTTGGAGAACGTTTAGTTACAGCACGATCAGAAGCGGTTTTTGGTGGTGTATTTAAGCTTGCAGCTATTGAAAAAAATGGTGAGTTGGAACCTAAAATAAAGATAAGTGAAAACATCCAAAAAACAACGATTCCAGCATTTAAGCAAGTCTATCGTTTTTATGATGAAAATGGTATGGCAGAAGCTGATGTGATTACACTTCATGATGAAACAATTGATGAAACCATACCTTATGAATTATTTCATCCTTTATATCCTTGGAAAAAGAAAATGGTTAATAATTTTAAAGTAAAACCATTATTAATTAAAATATTTGAAGATGGTAAACTTATATATGATAAACCATCACTTGAAGACATTAGAAAACATTGTCAAACATCAATGGCACAATTATGGCCAGAAGTCTTAAGATTAGAAAATCCACATGAGTATTATGTTGATTTATCTAAAGATTTATTTGAACTTAAACAAAGTCTGATTAAAAAATATAGGAGTTCGTAAACATGTTACATATTGTATTATTTGAGCCAGAGATTCCTCAAAACACTGGAAATATTATGCGTACCTGTGTTGCTATAGGTGCGAAACTTCATTTAATTGAACCATTAGGATTCAGATTGGATGAAAAAAGATTAAAAAGAAGCGCATTAGATTATTATGAATTTATTGATTATAAGGTTTATGAAGATTATCCATCGTTTTTAAAAGAAAATAAAGGACAATTTTTCTTTTTAACGAGATATGGGAAAAAGACATATTCAGATTTTAATTTTAAAGCAGTTAAAGAAGACATATACTTAGTATTTGGAAAAGAATCTACTGGTATAGAAAAACATATACTTGCAAGTCATTTAGATCGTTGTTTTAGAATTCCAACAACTGATAAAGTAAGATCAATTAATTTAAGTAATTGTGTTGCTTTAGTAGGTTATGAGGTTTTAAGACAACTGTCATTTCCAAATCTTTTTAAAAGTGAACCTGAAACACATAAAGGCAAAGATTTTTTAGATCAGTTTATTGATGATTAATCATATACAGAAAGAGGCATTCAATGAAATATAGAACCTTAGGAAAAACAGGTGTCAAAGTATCTGAAATATCACTTGGCACATGGCAATTAGGTGGCAAATGGGGTGAAGGATTAAATCCAGATGTCGCAAGAGAAACATTAAAACAAGCAACTGATTTAGGCATTAATTGTTTTGATACTGCAGATGTATATCAAGAACAGCAATCAGAAATTGCAATCGGTCAATTTAATAAAGCATTAAAAGTTAAACCTTTTGTCATTACAAAAATGGGAAGACGTTTAAATCCGCATACTGCAGATGGATATAACGAAGAAAATTTAAGATCATTTATTGATGCATCTAGAAAAAGATTAGACGTTAATCAATTAGATATGGTGTTATTACATTGTCCACCACGTGAAGTTTATGATAGACCACAAGTGTTTAAATGGATGGATCAGTTTAAGCAAGAAGGTATTATTAAGCATTATGGTGTGAGTATTGAAACTGTTGAAGAAGGCATGAAAGCCATGACATATCCTGGTGTAGAAGCCATAGAAATAATTTATAATATGTTTCGATTAAAACCAGAAGAAGTTTTTCTTGATACTGCAAAAGAAAAAAATGTAGGTGTGATTGTACGTGTGCCACTTGCAAGTGGGTTACTTACAGGTAAATATAATTTAGATACAAAATTTGGTAAAAATGATCATAGAAATTATAATAGAGATGGTCAAGCATTTGATAAAGGTGAAACATTTAGTGGTGTAGATTATGCACTAGGTTTAAAAGCTGTCGAATCATTAAAAAAAGTTTTTCAAACAGAGGATTTAGCACCAATTGCATTAAAATATATATTGTCACATGATGCGGTTTCTACAGTCATTCCAGGTGCGAGTAAACCAGAACATATATTATCAAATGTTAAAGCAACTACGATTGATGATTTTAGTCAAGCACAAATGGATGCTGTAAAGTCTATATATGATAAATATATAAAAGATACAGTGCATCATTTGTGGTAGCATAATAAGAGGTGAAATGATGAAACTTGATAAACAACAAACATTAGGTGAAGAAATAGCAAATGCGATTAGCCATGGTGTCATGGCATTATTTGGGATTGTCGCAATGATATTAATGCTGATTAAAAGTGACTCAGGGATTGAAGTGTTTGCAGCAATCGTATTTGGATTTGGGATTGTTAATTTATATACGATGAGTACTATATATCATGCATTATTTCACAAAACTGCAAAAGCAGTGATGAGAAGATTTGATCACTTATCAATTTACTTACTCATTGGTGGAAGTTTTGCACCATTATTGTTATTATTACCTGCTTTGCAAGAACCATTTATTGGAAATATTTCTTTTGGACAATCATTATTTATTGTACAATGGCTAATTATAACAATTGGTGTTGTGTTTAAATCAATTTGGATCAAAAGATTTAGTGCTTTGCATACTGCTGTATTTTTACTTTTAGGATGGAGTGCATTAGCATTTATAGGTCAACTCTATAGTTTTTCTCACTCAGCATTTTGGTTGGTTTTAGCTGGTGGCGTATCTTATAGTTTAGGGGTCGTCTTTTATGCACTACCTAAAGTCAAATATTTCCATTTTATCTGGCATATATTTTGCGGTATAGGTACGATTTTACAGTTTGTTGCTGTCTACCTATTTCTTTATTAACGTGAATAATTATTCATGTCTTGAATATTCGTTTAAAAAAGTGTATCATAATACATGGTGAGGAGAGATTATATATGAAAATTATAGCAGTTAACGCTGGGAGTTCGTCTTTAAAGTTCCAGTTATTAGAAATGCCAGAAGAAAAAGTAATTACATCTGGATTAGTTGAAAGAATTGGTCATCATAATGCAGTTTTTCAAATTAAGGTTAATGGTGAAAAAGTCACTGTTGAACAACCTATTTTAGATCATAAAGTTGCAGTTGACTTACTTGTTGAAGGTTTAGTTAAATATGATATTATTAAATCATTAGATGAAATTAATGGTGTAGGACATCGTGTTGTACAAGGTGGCGAAATATTTAAATCATCAGTTGTTATTACGAATAAAGTGATTGATGACATTGAATCTTTAAATGATTTAGCACCACTTCATAACCCTGCAAATGTTACAGGTATTACATCTTTTAAAAAAGCATTACCAAATGTTATACAAGTTGCAGTCTTTGATACATCATTTCATGGTACGATGGATGAACTTGCATATCTTTATGCAACACCTTATGCATGGTATGAAAAATATGGTGTTAGAAAATATGGATTCCATGGTACATCACATCAATATGTCAGTGAAAAAGCATATGCAAAATTAGGAAATAAAGATGCAAAAGTTATTGTTTGTCATTTAGGAAATGGTGCATCACTTTGTGCTGTTGATGCTGGTAAATCAGTTGATACTTCAATGGGGCTAACACCACTAGAAGGTATCCCTATGGGAACAAGAAGTGGAAATGTTGATCCTTCAGTGATTAAACTTATTGCAGATCAAGAAAATAGAAGTTATGAATCAGTTTTAAATGATTTAAATAAACAATCAGGATATTTAGGTGTTTCAGGTATTTCTAATGATTCAAGAGATATTGTAAAAGGTATTGAAGAAGGTAATCATAGAGCTTATCTTGCACATAAAGTTCAAGTGAAAAGAATTGCAGATTATATTGGTTCTTATTATGTTTATATGGGTGGCCTTGATGCGATTTGCTTTACAGCAGGCATTGGAGAAAACTCAAGTTTAATTAGAAAAGATATTTTAGAAGCAGTTAAAGTTTTAGGTATTGATCTTGATGAAGCTGAAAATGAAAAACGTGGTGAAAGAGAAATTACGAAACCAGGTTCTAAAGTTAGAGCATTCATTATTCCTACAAATGAAGAAGTCATGATTGCAAGAGAAGTCGTAAGACTTAAATAAAGTTGTTAAAGGATGTGAAAAATCACATCCTTTTTTTATTTTATAAATATATTGCAAAGTTCATATAAAGTTCACAAACAACTTGTATAATGATAACGTAAAAAGGAGATGATTGTATGTTAGAATTAAAAAACATTAAAAAAGATTATTATGTAGCTGGTAAACCAGTTCCAGCACTAAAAGGTATAAATCTCGTATTTAAGGATCAAGAATTCGTATCGATATTAGGACCTAGTGGTTGTGGGAAAACAACAATGCTAAATTTAATTGGTGGACTTGATCGTTACACAAGTGGGGATTTACTTATTGATGGTAAATCAACAAGAGATTATAAAGATCAAGATTGGGATGCATATCGTAATGCAACCATTGGTTTTGTTTTTCAAACTTATAACCTTATTTCACATTTATCTGTATTAGATAATGTTGAAATGGCACTTAGATTAAGTGGGGTAGAACCAAAAGAAAGAAAAGAAAGAGCAACTAAAGCATTAGTTGATGTTGGATTACAAGATCATTTAACAAAAAGACCTAATCAATTGTCTGGCGGACAAATGCAAAGAGTTGCAATTGCTAGAGCTTTAGTGAATAATCCAAAAATATTATTAGCTGATGAACCAACTGGTGCACTTGACTCAAAAACAAGTGATCAAATCATGAAATTAATGAAAGAAATCGCAAAAGATAGATTAGTTATTATGGTTACTCATAATAAAGATATCGCTGATGAATTTAGTGATCGAGTAGTTAATCTTTTAGATGGTTTAGTTATTGATGATTCAAATCCAAGTGAAAACAATGACGGCAAAGATGTTGTTGGAAAACTAGTGAATAAGAAAACTTCAATGCCATATTTGACGGCTTTATCAACCAGTTTTAAGAACCTTTTAACTAAAAAAGGTAGAACACTTATTACAGCACTTGCTGGTAGTATTGGGATTATTGGGATTGCATTAGTATTATCAGTATCTAGTGGTATGACAGCTTATGTAGATGAACTTCAAAGTGATACACTTGCAGGCTTCCCATTAACGATTGAACAATATTATGTTGATTTTGCTGAAGTGGGGCAAGAAAGATTATCTGAAGAAGGATATTTTCCTGAAGGTGAAGACATTGTAGGTTATGATCCTCAAAGTGATTTTATTACACATGCTAATATTATTACTGATGATTTTATCACTTATTTAGAAGACTTAGATGAAACAACTTATAATTCAATATCTTATACTTCTTCCATGCATTTAAATATAGCAGCTGAAGGTACTAAGGATAATGATGAATTATTAGAAGATGATTTTTATTCTCAATTACCAAATAACGAAGAATTTATATTATCACAATATGATGTAATCAAAGGTGATCTTGCAACATCAATGAACGAAGTCGTAATTGTTGTTGATGCGAAAAATAGATTGGATTTTGATTTCATGGAAGCATTAGGTCTATCGATTGATGGTTCATATACATTTGATGATCTTATTGGTCTTGAATTAAAGGTATTCCCTAATAATCTATATTATAGTGAATCAGGTGGCATCTATAGTGGAAATAATAACATTAGTTCAATCTATGATGATAGTGATGCTATGACTTTAACAGTATCAGGGATTATTCGAGTAAATGAAGATGCATCAACTGATTTAGTGGCTTCTGGTATTGCATATACTGAAGCTTTAACTGATTATATGTTAGAAGATTCTATGGATTCAGATGTTGTTGCAGCTCAATTACTAAGCCCTACAGTATCAATTGTAAGTGGTTATAATATTTATGAAGTTTTATTAGCTATTGGTGGTACAGATGTACCTGCAAGTATTCAAATATATCCTGTTTCATTTGATGCAAAAGAAGAAATAAAAGATTATATTGATGCATATAATGAAACTGTTGATGAAACATATGCAATATATGCAACAGATTTAGCAGCAATTATTTCAACAAGCATTAGTTCTTTAATTAGTACAATTACCATTATCTTATCTGCATTTGCGGGTATCTCATTAGTGGTATCATCAATTATGATTGGTATTATTACGTATGTCTCAGTGGTTGAAAGAACGAAAGAAATTGGTATTATGCGTTCACTTGGTGCACGTAAAAAAGATATTTCAAGAATCTTTAATGCTGAAACTGTATTAATTGGTTTTACATCTGGATTATTAGGTGTCATCATTACTTTAGTATTAATTATTCCAATTAATCTAATTCTAGCAAACTTACTTGATGTCAGTGGATTTGCTCAATTGATGTGGTCAAGTGCGATTGGACTTATTGTATTGTCAACTTTCTTAACATTAATCGCTGGTTTAATTCCAAGTAGAATTGCAGCAAGAAAAGATCCTGTAACTGCATTACGTACTGAATAATTATGTTAAAATAAAAGTAAGAGGTGACTGTATGTTAAAAATACTTATTGCAGAAGATGACCTACATATTCGCACACTTTTATCTAAATATTTAAAACATCATGGTTTTGAAGTGATTGAAACAAAAAACGGTAAGGAAGCTCTTACCGTTTTTAACCATGAACATATAGATTTATTGATAACCGATATTATGATGCCTGAAGTTAATGGACATCGTTTATCTCACCGTATTAGAGAAACCCATAAATCACTACCTATTTTAATGCTTACTGCACTAGACACTTATGATGAAAAAGAAAAAGGGTTTTTATCAGGTGTTGATGATTATATGGTTAAACCGATTGATTTAAATGAAATGTTACTTCGCATTAATGCATTACTTAGACGATATGAAATTTCAAAGAAAAAAGAAATAGTATTTAAACATAGTTGTTTAAACGAAGAAAACCAAGAGCTTAAAGTAAATGGAGAAATTATTAATTTAACAGGTAAATCATTTTCATTATTATATAAATTATTATCATATCCAAATAAAATATTTACGCGTGAACAATTAATGAATCAAATTTGGGGTTATGATTCAGAATCTTATGATCGTACAGTGGATACACATATTAAAAAACTTAGAGAATCCGTACCGATGATAGATTTTGAAATTATTACGATGAGAGGTTTAGGCTACAAGGCGGTGATTAAATGAGAAGAATTCTTTCTAAAATATTGATTTCATTATTCATAGTGACAATTTTTACATTTGCAATTCCTAGATTAGTTGTTGCACTATTCTTTAATGATGCACTAGAAGATATACCACTAGGGGAAATGTTTTTGTTTGGCGCTTTAATTATTGGATCACTATATATTATATTTGCTAATATTGTCTTAAACTATATTATTGTTAGAAGAATAAAACATTTAAATCGTGCAACAAAAAGAATATCACAAGGTGATTTTGATATTCATTTAGAAGAATTTGGTAAAGATGAAATTTCACAATTAACGCATAATTTTAATGTTATGTCTCACGCTTTAAATGATAACAAAATCGTTAATCAATCATTTATGAAAGACTATGCACATGAGTATAAAACACCAATTAGTATTATTAAAGGTTACGCTGAACTGATTGAACAAACTAAACAATTAGAAGAAGCTAAAGAATATGCAAGCATCATTGTTAAACAATCAGATACATTATCACATTTATCACAAAACATTTTAGAATTATCTTTATTAGAAAATAATCAAATTGTTAGTCGTCATGATTATTTTAACTTGAGTGAAGAAATAAGACTGATTATTCAAAGCATGCAACCAAAATGGGAAGAAAAGAATATTTCACTAGACTTATTATTAGATGATATATTTTTAACAACTAATAAACAATTCGTCTATATTATGCTTAGAAATTTAATTGATAATTCAATAAAATATGCATATCAAAATTCACTTATTTCAATTAAAGTATATCAAGATGAATGTATTCATTTAGATATCCAAAACCATAGTGAAACGATAGAAGCTCATGAACTAAGTAAAATATTTGATTTATTTTATCGATCAGATAAGCATCGTGTAGTTTATGGTCACGGTGTTGGATTGTCACTTGTAAAAAAAATAATAAATAAGTTGGATTATCAAATTGATGTAATGAGTCAAAATAACATAACAACTTTTCTTATACAAATCCCTATCTCAATAAAAGAAATATAAATATAAAAAATATCCTTTTAGTTCAAAAGGGTATTTTTTATATATATAAATGTGCAAAATGTTATGTATAACAAACAATTTCTAAAATTTATTAAATTAATAGTATACATAATATACAAAAGCGCTTACGTTTCGTATACAATATGAGTAAACATTCGAAAGGATTATCATCATGAACATACTAACAGTCGTTGATTCTTTTAAAGGATCCTTAACATCAAAACAGATATCTACAATTTTAAAATCACATTATGAAAAATTAAATCATAACATTGATACGTTAGCTATTTCTGATGGTGGCGAAGGCTTTCTTGAAGCTATAGAACACGTAGAACATACAACTAAAATCATATTAGAAACCGTGGGGCCGTTAAGTGCTCCTTTAAGTGCGTATTATTTATTACATCAACGAACAGCATATATTGAACTAAATCAAGCAGTTGGTATTAATCAAATTCATGAACATGAACTGAATCCCATGAAAACATCGACTTATGGGCTAGGCGTACTTATTAAAGATGCTATCGTTAATCAACATGTGAGTAAAATTGTATTAGGGATTGGTGGTAGTGCAACAAATGATGGTGGTGCTGGATTATTACAAGCATTAGGTGTTGATTTTTATAGAAAAGGTCAACTGATTAAAGACCATATGAATGGCTATCTTATAGGAAAATTTGATCAACTAGATACAAAAGTATTAAATAAGTTAATCAAAGATGTAGAATTTGTTATTGCTAGTGATGTAGATAACCCATTACTTGGAAAAAACGGATGTTGTCAAGTCTATGCACCTCAAAAAGGTGCAGATGCTAAAATGTTGCATGTTTTAGAAACAAATATGAAACATTATGCAGATCAAGTTGAAACTTATACAAAAACTAGCGTTAGAGACCAAGATGGTGCTGGTGCGGCTGGTGGGGTAGGTTTTGCAGCACTTGCATTCTTAAATGCTAAAATTCAAAGTGGCATTCAATTTATGATTGAACAGCTTGATATAGAGTCGTATATTAAAAAAGCTGATTTAATTATAGTAGGTGAAGGAAAGTTGGATCATCAAACTGCACATGGAAAAGCACCGCTTGGTGTTGCAAGACTTGCAAAAAAATATAATAAAAAGGTAATTGCAATTTGTGCGATTCATGATGAACATAAATTAGATGAATATATTGATGAAGTTTATGCGATTGTTCCTAAAATTGCAACTAAAGAAGTATCACTGTCAAATCCTAAAGAATCACTAAATAACTTATTAGAAACTATAAAGGTGACATTATGATCAATTTAGAAGTATCACTAAAAAAATTATATCCAAATAAATATAAGGAAGCCTTAAGTCAAATTAAAGAACTTATTGACACACATCACGTGACATCCTTAAATACAAAATTTGTATCTCAAAATGACGTGATGGTAATTACATATGGAGACTCTATTAAAAAAGAAGGAGAAAAACCTCTTAAAACACTTCATCAGTTTTTAAATAAATATGCTTATCCTGAAGTGAATTGTCTACATATATTACCAATGTTTCCATATTCTTCTGATGATGGGTTTTCAGTTATTGATTATGAAGAAGTCAATCAAGATTTAGGGACATGGGATGATATTAAGTCATTATCTTTATCTTATGATCTTATGTTTGATGCAGTCATAAATCATATTAGTATGGAAAGTCATTGGTTTAAAAAATATCAAAAAGGTGATCCTGCATATGATAATTATTTTATTGAATGTGATGTTAATGCTGATTATCATCAAGTGATTCGTCCACGTGCATTACCGTTGTTTTATCCTTATGAA
Organism: Mycoplasmatota bacterium; assembly: GCA_018622495.1. Taxonomy (GTDB): domain Bacteria; phylum Bacillota_I; class Bacilli_A; order Acholeplasmatales; family Acholeplasmataceae; genus WOFB19. The sequence goes on along the minus strand of CP076021.1, from coordinate 1,170,559 downwards.
ACCTCAGTTGGTGAAAAACATTTATGGGCCACATTTAGTAAAGATCAATTAGATTTAAACTACGAAAATTATAAAGTCCTTGTCCATGTTTTAAAAGTTTTAGCATTGTATGCTAAAAATGGATCAAGATTTATTAGATTTGATGCTGTTGGTTTTCTATGGAAAGATAAAGATACAACATCAATGCATTTAGAACAAACTCATTTACTTGTTAAAATCATGCGTTATGTGCTTGATCAAATGTATCCAGGTACTATCATTATTACAGAAACAAATGTACCTCATGAAGAAAATGTAAGTTATTTTGGTAAAGATAATGATGAAGCGCATTTAGTTTATCAATTTCCATTACCACCATTAACTTTATATAGTTATATCAGTCAAAATGCAACTCATTTATCAACATGGGCTAGTCAACTAGAAGATATGCCTCTACAAAGTGAAAACACATATTTTAATTTTTTAGCAAGTCACGATGGTATAGGTATGAGACCAGTAGAAAACATTTTAAATCAAGAAGAAAAACAATTGATGGTTGATCATACGATTAAAAATGATGGACGTATAGGATATAAAAATAATCCAGATGGTAGTGTATCTCCATATGAATTAAATATTAGTTATTTTGATGCAATTATTAATAAAAATGATAATCAAGAAACAAGAATTAATAAATTCATTGGTGCGCATATGATCTTATTGTCAATGAAAGGTATGCCAGCTATATATATTCATAGTTTAATAGGCTCAAGGAATGATATAGAAGGTATGAAAGCATCTGGGATAAATCGTCGTATTAATCGTAAAAAAGTTGATTATGATAAACTTAAAAAAGTATTAGATGATTCGCAAAGCGATAGACATATCATATTAAATAAACTTATAAATCTTATACATATAAGAAAACAATTTGATGCATTTGATCCAAAAGCAAAACAAGACATCGTCATTGATGATCCAAGAGTATTTAAAATGAAAAGACTCGGAAAAACATCAACTATAGAAGCATATGTTAATGTTTCTGATGAAACGATTACAATTGATGAAGTTGATGGTTTTGATTTATTAAGTCAAAAAAACATAGAAAACTTGGTATTGAAACCATATGATGCAAAATGGATTGAAAAGAAGGTATTAATATGAACATTGCATTAGCACATTTTAGAGTTGGTTATACAGATGGTGTATCTCTTGAAATGGATAAATGGAAACAATCCCTTGAATCTATGGGACATAAAGTTTATTATATCGCTGGACAATCTAATGGACTTCCAAGTTTTCATATAGATGGCCAAAATATAAATGATAAAAGACATCAAAAGAATTTTCATAATTGTTATGAAGCATTAGATGATTATGAGACTGAAGAAGAACTTATTAATGAATTAGAACATCAAGGGAAAATAATTGCTCAAAAACTAATTGATATAATTAATGATCATCACATTGATTTATTAATACCAAATAATATATTTTCACTTGGTTTGCATATACCAGCAGCCATTGGTTTTAAACAAGCTATTATGAAAACTGGTGTTAAAGTGATTAATCATCATCATGATTTTTATTGGGAACGCGATCGATATAACACACCAACAGTAAGTAAAATAACGGATTATTTAAATGAACTATTTCCATTTCGAAGTGATCAAATATCTCATTGTGTCATTAATAAAATTGCACAAGAAGAATTATTTAAAAGAAAACAAGTAACATCAAGTGTTGTACCTAATGTGTTTGATTTTAATAAAAAACCATTTGAAATCGATGATTATAATAGTGATTTAAAGAAAAAACTTAGCATTGATGAAAATGATATTATATTTCTTCAAGCGACACGTATTGAAGATAGAAAAGCAATTGAACTCGCTATTGATACTTGTGAACAAATCAATCAACAACTTAATCAATATCAAGGTAAGACATTATATGATGGACGTATAATCACAAATCAGACAAAAATACATTTGATTATCGCAGGATTAAACGAACTGAAAACAGATAAAATGGTTTTATTAAATCATAAAATAGAAAAAGCAAATTACGATATTCAACTTATTAATTATCTAATTGATTCTAAAAGAAATGATACGAATGAAAAAAAATATGCTTTATGGGATGCATATGCTATATCAGATTTTATTACATATCCATCAGTTTTAGAAGGATGGGGCAATCAATTTTTAGAGGCGATATTTTCAAAAAAACCTATTTTAGTTTATGAATACCCAGTGTATTTAACAGATATTAAACCATTATTCTTTGATGTTGTATCACTTGGATCCACACATTCACTTGATGTTAATGGATTAGTCACTGTAGAAAAAAATAAAATAAATCAAGCATCAAATGAAATATTAGATATCTTAACAAAACGTAAAAAATATAAGAAGATAACAGAAAAAAATTATCAGTTAGGTTTTAAAAACTTTTCAATGGAAGAGCTTGAAAATATCTTAAAAATTATTATAAATAACATATAAATATTGTTATATAGACTGCTATTTGTTTTACATAACATAGATAAAACGCTTACACAGTGATATAATTTCAATATAAAATAAAAGGGAGAGAACAAAAAATGAAGAAAATTATAGTAGTATTTATGGCTGCACTTGCACTAACATTATTAGCAAGTTGTGGTGATGGTGAAACAACAACACTTGTCATTTATAGTGACTTTGGACGTGAAGTTGTAGAAAAAGAATTGTATCAATCAGAAATATTTGATGCATTTGAAGAAGAACATAATGTTGATATTCAATTTGAAACATTAGCTCAAGCAGAAGATACATATAACAAAATTGATACTGAACAACAAGCTGATAATTTCACAATTGACTTATTGATTTCACATTTTGGTACAATGGCTGATTATATAAATGAAGGTTATGTACAAGATGTTAATGATTTAGAAGATGAAATGTCAGATCGTACATTCTTATCAACTTTTGATGGATCTACAAATAGTGGAAGTACAAGATATTTCTTCCCTATTAACTCAGATGTATATTTAGCTTATGCAAATAAAGATGCATTTGATACATTACCTAGTGGTTTAACTGAAGACGATATTTTAGCTGGTGATTATACTTGGGAAGATTATATTGACTGGGCAGCTGAACTAGGTGAAAACTCAGTTCATATGAAAGCTTTACCTCTTAAAATGTTAACTTACCAAATTGGTGGTATGGCATTATCAAATGGTGGTTCTTATCCAAATATGAATGATGCTGGTAACTTAAAAGCATGGCAAGATGTTATTGCGATGAAAGATTATATTCACCCTGAAAGTGCAACTACATCAGATAGTGCAACATTAATGGGAAATGAATCAGTTATGTTATCATTTGAATTAATGGCACCTTTAGCAACTGCATATGCTGCAGCACCTGCTAAATATGAAGTATTCCCTGGGCCTATGGGTACATCAGGTATGGCTGGTTCAATTATTGGTGGTCATGGTATTGGTATCGTTAATGGCGCTCCTCATCAAGAAATGGCTGAAGAATTTATTAAATGGTTTACAGCACCTGAACAAATCGTTGATGCAGCGCTTGGTACAATTCCAACAATTGAAGAAGCTACAACAGCACTTACTGACGATCCTGAAGATTTAGTTATCAAAAAAGGTTTAGAAACAGTTAAGAATGCAAACGTAGAAGGATTACAAATGATTTCAGATTATACATCATGGTCAGAAGTTAAAGCAGTTTATGATTCAGTTTATACAGGTATTATGGATGGTTCAATCACACTTGCTAATTTACAATCAGTACTTGATACTAAACAATCAGATTTAGAAGCTCTTCTTGTAGAATAATACGATTTAATTAATCAATTAGAAAAGTACAAGGAGGAATTACCCTCCTTGTATTTTTCATAACTTTATAGAAAAGAGGTGGCATATTGAATGCAATAAAAGAAAACAAAAAGAAAAACATATTTAAGACACCTTATATGTTTTTAGCACCAGCATTATTATTTTATTTAATGTTTTGGTTTTTACCGGTTATTATATCCTTTGTACAAAGTTTTATTTCAATAGATAACCATTTTAGTTTTGAAAATTATGGTTTAATGTTTCAAGATCCACTATTTGGGAAAGCACTTATAAATACACTTATATTCGCATTTGTGTCACTTATTTTACAATTTACAATTGCATTATTTTTAGCAGTGTTAATTAATAGAAATTTTAAAGGTTCTAAATTATTCTTATTTATTATGCTTATTCCAATGGCATTACCTCAATCTGCTGTAGGTATTTTATGGAATACAGGACTGATAGAATCTGGATGGATTAATTCATTTTTTGAAATGATTGGATTGCAAGGTGTATTAGAAAGTTTAAATGTTGTGTCTGGCCCAATTATTTGGAAAAATGTGACATCAGCTGAGAGTTTAATGATGATTATTTTAATTGATACTTGGACTGTAACACCAACGGTAATGATTATTATTCTTGCAGGGTTACAAAACTTCAATAAAGAATTTAAAGAAGCTGCACAGGTTTTTGGTGCAACCAAATTCCAAGCATTTAAAGATATAGTTATTCCTATTATAAAGCCATCTATCATTACTGCACTTATGTTACGATTAATTGCAGGATTACAAGTATGGCTCATTAGTGTAATGATATTTGGTTTCCAAAGACAACCCTTCTTATTAGAAAGAATTGTTTATTATACAGATAAAGTTCAAACTGGTGTTTATAGTTATAAACTTGCAGTTGCATATTACGTATTCACATTACTTGTTGTCTTTACAGTAGCATTCACATTCTCTAAACTTACTAAAGGTAAAGATTGGAGGAAAGCATAATGCATACAACAATTAAAAAAACCATATTTTATATACTCTTAACAGGTATTATGTTATTAGTATTAATACCACTTAGTTATTTAACAACAATCGCATTTAGTAATTCAGTTGAAATTAATGATTATCCAAAAACATTATTTCCAACATTTAAAGAAACGCTGATCGTTGATTGGGACGAAGATAATAATTACTATATAATAAGTCGTGTTGATAATAGTGGTGAATTTGAAGATTTATATATGAGTTCAAGATATGATCGCATTAGTAATTATTTAGAAACATATTTAAATATTTATAAAGCAGAAGCGAGAATTAGAAAGTGATTTTATTATTGCTCAAACAGATAATGAAGTCATTGAAGTAGATTATTATAAAAATATTTTAAATAATTTTAAAAAGTTTTTCCAAGTTTTTGATGGGGCTGATCTAGCACTTATAAACAGTATTAAAGCAGCTGCTTATACTATTGTTATTTCAATGTCTTTTGGTGGAGCTGTAGGTTATGCACTTGCAAGAACACCGATTAAAGGTAAAGAAGGTATTAGTTTAGGAGCTTTAATTGTTAGAATGTTTCCTGTGGTATCAATATCTGTACCGATGGCGATACTTTTAATTAGATATGGCATGTTTGACACGATGTTAGGCCTAGCGATTATTTATGCAATACCTAATATAGGATTAACCGCATGGATTACAAGATCGATATTTATGGGTGTTAATAAAGAACTAGAAGAAGCAAGTTTGGTTTTTGGTGCTAATAAAAAACAAACTTTCTTAAAAATAACATTCCCATTAGTATTACCAGCATTTGCTGCATCAAGTATGTATGCATTTATTACTGCTTGGAATGATACTGCTGTATCATTATTATTAACGAATGAAAATGAAACCCTAGCATTATTGATTTATAAATCTATGGGTGGATCAGCATCCATTCAATATGCTGCATCTGGTGCAATTATATTGATATTACCTGCATTAGCATTTACATTCCTACTAAAAAATTATATTAATCAGATGTGGGGCTAGAAAGGAGAACACTATGGCATATTTAAAATTAGATCATGTTAAAAAAATATACAATAATAAAGTTGAAGCTGTTAAATCTTTTGATTTAGAAATTAATCAAGGTGAATTTGTCGCTTTTCTAGGACCTTCTGGATGTGGTAAGACAACCACGCTAAGAATGATAGCAGGACTTGAAAAAGTTACTAAAGGAGATATTATTCTTGAAGGTAAGTCAATGATTGATTTAGAACCTAAGGATAGAAATATTTCAATGATATTTCAAAGTTATGCAGTATGGCCACATATGAGTGTTTTTGATAATGTTGCTTATGCACTTAAATTACAAAAGAAGAGTAAAGAAGAAATTTCAGAGATTGTACATCATGTCGCTAAAATTTACGATATCGAACAATATCTAGATAGATATCCTTCACAACTATCAGGAGGACAAAGACAAAGGGTTGCAGTTGCAAGAGCAATTGCAGTTAAACCTAAACTGTTTTTAATGGATGAACCATTATCAAATCTAGATGCAAAATTAAGAGTTTCAATGAGAACTGATTTAAAACGTATTCATCAAGATTTAGGAACGACTTCTATATTTGTCACACATGATCAATCAGAAGCATTAAGCTTAGCTGATCGTATAGTTGTTATGAATCATGGCGTTATTGAACAAATTGGGACACCAAAAGAAATCTATCATGAAAGTGAAACAATGTTTATTGCTAAATTCATAGGATCACCACCTGCTAATTTCTTTACGGTAAAGGTTGAACTTAAAGATGATAAATTATATTTAGTACATCCAAGTTTTAAATTTGAATATAAAGGTGCCTTGAAGGAAACTTTAGTTCAAAAATATGTTGACCAAGAAGTTGTACTTTCAGTTAGACCAGAAAACTTTACGGTTAATAAAAAAGGTGTTTTAAAAACCAATGCTCAAATTATTGAACCTCAAGGATCACATGTCATTATTAATGTAGATATTAATGGTGAAGATGTCAAAATTGTCACAGATCAATTTGATATAGAAACTGGTGATGAAATTAAACTAGGATTTACTGATAGAATTGCATTCTATGATCCGAAAACTGAACATAGAATTAAATGACCCCTTCTCCTATAGATATATAAAATGAGCCTTGATAATAAGGCTCTTTTTATGAATTTAATATTAATTTATTTTTCTAAGTTTCAACACTAGTTAAATTTAATGTATATGAAGTGCCTACTTTTAAATCACCATCGTAGCAAATGTATATTAAATATGTGCCAGCTTTTAAATTCACATCATAAATTTTATCGAAGGTACTATGTATCGCATTACCTTCCGTATCATAAATAATTGTATATAGTTTTGCTGATAACTCAATCGTTAAAGTCATGTCATCAGAAGCATTATATTTTAATATATCAATATCATTAAAATAATCTTTTTTAATAGATACAGGTTCTTCGTTAATGATTTCATATTGATTTAAATAAGTTGGATAATCATCATTTATCACTAAAGGATCACTTACTATACCAACATTTAAGACAATGCTAGATAGTCCAAAAGATAATTTCTTTCCAAAATATAAATAATAAGTACCAGCTTCTAAATGTATAACATTAGAACCAAAAGGATATAGGTCATATGGTTGTTCAAAAGCATCAAGTAAACGATAAGGATTATAAGGAGAATCAATATATATAAATTCATTTTCTGTTAACGTAAAAGAAATATATTTTTCTTGATAAGGATATTGAACAAATCTTTGATAATCATCAAGCAGTATATTTTTTTTATATGCCTCAATATCATCTATAGTAATTGGAAAAATTTCTTCATATATTTTCTCATCGACATCCTCGAAATAACCTTTTACTTTTAAACTGGCTTTTCCTAATATGCGTATTTTATAATTTCCTTCGAGTAAATATATGCTGGCTTCCAAATTCTCAATATTAAAACTGTTGATGAGATCCCATTGATCAAAAGTGTTTAAAGACCATATTTGAGCACTATAACTAGTGCGGTTATTAGAAAGCATATCATCAGATATCAAATTTAAAACTAAATTTCCTTGTTCAACCATTTCATATGATAAATAGATAGTGAAATAATCATATGTGACCATATAATCATCTTGGTATTGTTCTGTTAATGTCATGCCATCAATTACTGAAGAACCATGATGCTCAATTTGAAAAGTGATAGTTTCTGCAACTTCACTACTTAAGAGAATGTAATTCATTCCAGGTGTTAAAAATATATTTGTAACACCATCTTTTTGGCTTACATCATAAGCACTGAATATTTTTGTTTCGCTTCTTGAAAGTATTTCAATTGAATTAGTTGAAGAAGTAGAAAAAGTTAATAATCCACCAGTTGGTGCATCATAAGCATAAAGTACATAATCATAAGCGCCTTCTATTTCAACATTTATTTGATTTTCATTAAGCTCATGTGGGTTATCAATATCGATAATCGTATCATAAGTTTGAGTGAGATTTATGAGTTGAAAATCATAAAAATGAATTGAACTAATATCGCCATATATTATAACGATATAAATGCCTTCATCAATATCATAAATGTTATCATGTTCTTCATTTAAGAAAGTGTTGTCTGTTTCTTGTAATTCAACAACGTTACCGTCTAAATCATATAATGTCATATCATAAGAACTGTCTAAATCTAATGCATAGATACCACCTTCAAGTTCTGTTAAATAATAATTTGGTGTGGCATTAACATATAATTGATTTGTTTGTTTCTCTGTAATGTCAGTAAATTCAGATATGTATGCCGGATTATTTGGAGGCATTAATTGTTTTGAAGTCATAGAATATGGTGTTATATCATCAAAAGTAAATGTCATTGTGATATCTATATAACCAGTTGTTGTTTCCATATAAATTTTTTCAATAATTGTTTGATCGTTTATCTCAATTGATAAAGTTATTTCATCATCTAATAAATTATCTTGAATCTCATCAATTATTGATTGATCATCATAAACCGATGAGAATAATTCTTGATAACTTGAGGTAACATAATAGATATCATTTTCATATGTGTAATAATAATTGATATTTTCTTCTATAGGAAAAGGTATGTCATCAATATCATCAGTATTTTCAAAATTTCCAATTAAACGATAAAAAGATTGATAATCATAAGTGCCGAATTCATACATTTGATATGAATCATCTTCTTCACTTATATAAAAACCTGAACCGTCATCAAATTTTTCAGCAAAGTAATATGGTGTTTCTTGGTATAATGATTCACTGTTAGCAACTGATTCAATATTACCACTTTTAAAAGCCACTCTAGTTTTTAATTTATAAGCATTTCTATCTATTGTCACTTTGTTAATTTGATCAAATAATTGTTGTTCAATCTTTTCACTATTCTCTATATTTAATTCATGAGAAACATTGGTTTTAATCGTACCTGATATATCTTTAATTGTTACATCATAAAGTGTGTTAAAAGAAGAATAGGTGACATCAACAGTTGTTTCATTAAGACCTGTTAGTGTGATATCTTTGGTGACAAAGTAATTTTTGCTAAAACTAGGTAATTCATTTCTAACTTCAAGCAATAAAGAAACATCAACATCGTTGAAATAATCACCTTCATTAATGGGTTTGAATTTTGCTGTAATTGAATGTTCTTCAGAGGTCGTACCTAAATCATGAAATGAAAAAGTAAGATATTCATCATAATTATATTTTGTAAGCTCATAACTATATTGATAGGTCATTTCATCATTATCTTTAGTATCATCACATGAAATCAAAATGAACAATAAAAAAATCCAAGCTATTGATAATATTTTTTTTAACATCGTAAAATACCCCCGTAGATACCTTTAAGTTTTATTTATATTATATAGTACTTATTAAAATAGTTAAAGTAAAAATTTAAATTCAAATATTAAATAATCAAAATACTAAAAATATAATTTGAACTATCTATTTAAAAATATTATAAGATATTTTTGGGAGCAATAAATATGTTATAATATATATATTAAAAGCAAGAAGGTTAATTATGGAAATTAGTAAAAGACAAGCCCAAACAATTGTTAATAATTTAAAATCTGTCATTAAAGAAGATATAAATTTTATATCACCAGATGGTACCATTATTGCAAGTTCTGATGAATCAAGAATTGGAGATTATCATGAAGGTGCTTTTATTGTTGCTAAAAATCTTCAACCATTAATTATTGAAAATGATGAACAGTATAATGGAGCAAAAAAAGGTATTAATTTACCAGTTTTTTTAGAAGATCATTTGGTTGCAGTTGTTGGAATTACAGGTGAGATTAAGCAAATCATACAATTTTCTAATGTTATCGTTAAAATGAGTGAAATACTTGTTAAAGAAAACTATTTAAATACACAAAAGCAATTTAGACGTGAAAATAATCGTGTCATTATGGAACTAGTATCAAAAGAAAACTTTAATGCTGAAATATTTTTAATGAAAATGCAAGAATTAGGATTTGACATTTACGAATATCATTATTTTTTAATGGCTGAACTAGATCATTTTGATGAACAAAATATTGAGCTAAGTAATAAAATATATAATAGTATAGAAAAAAGAATTAATTTTCATGATTTACTTGCACGTCATGAAAATAGATTTCTTATGTTATCACAAGAAAAAGATGTTGAAACACTTAAAAGAGATTTTAAGCATGTTAAATCATATGTTGAACATAAATATAAAGTAAGTATGAAAGTTGCTATATCTGAAGAAATAAAGTCTATACATGACTTTCCACACAGTTATAAACAAGCATCTGTCGTTCTTGATTTGCATCATGCTCATAATCAAGAAGATATCGAACAATTTGATGGTTCATCACTTGAATTTTTATTTAAAGGTATTTCTAATGCAATGAATCATGATTATGCAGCTAGAATATTAAAAAATGTAGATGAAAAAGAAAAACAAGAAATTAAAAATATTATTAATATTTATATAGAATCCAATGGCTCGATTAATCAAGCAAGTGAAAAACTTTTTATTCATAAGAATACCATGCAATATAGATTAAATAAAATTCAAACATTAACAGGGTATAACCCAAGAGACTTAAATGATTTAATTAAGTTATATATTGCACTTCAATTAGATAATAAATAAAAAAACAAAGTATGCACCCTTATATAAGGCATATACTTTGTTTTTATTCATATAAACATTTAAAATAGTTATAGGTGATAAATATGAAAGAAATTCAATTTGGTTTAATGACTTTTTTAGAAACAGGACTTGATGAAACATCGGGGATGATTTCATCACAACAAAGAATAAAAAATGCTTTAGAAGAAATAAAGCTTGCAGATCAATTAAATATTGATTATTTTGGTATAGGTGAACATCATCGTCATGATTATGCAGCTACCAGTCCCATCACTATTTTATCTGCAGCAGCAACGATAACAAAACAGATTAAACTAGGTACAGCTGTTACAGTTTTATCTAGTGAAGATCCTGTTCGCTTATATGAACAGTTTTCTACACTTGATATTATTTCAAATGGTCGTGCCGAAATTATGGCAGGTAGAGGATCTTTTGTTGAATCATTTCCATTGTTTGGTTATGATTTAAAGGATTATGATATGCTTTTTTCTGAAAAATTAGATTTATTATTAAATATTAGACAACATGAAAATTTAAATTGGGAAGGAAAGCATCGTCAAAAATTAGAGCATGTGACTGTTTATCCTAGAGATCCATATGATTTAAAAATTTCAGTAGGTGTAGGGGGTTCTTATGATTCTGTTGTACGCGCTGCAAAACTAGGATTACCTATAGTTTTTGCTATTATTGGTGGTGATCCGCTGAGATTTAAAGTGCTTATTGATTTATATAAGAAAACTTATATGGATTCTGGACATCCAATTGAAAATATGGAGATAAGTGTTGCTTTACATGGTCTTGTAACAAATGATGTAGAAAGTATCCATAAATTATATTATCCTGCTACAAAAGCTCAATTTGAAAAAATAGGACAAGAACGTGGTTGGGGTAATCAATTAACATATGCATCATATTTAGAAAGTATCAAACAAGGACACTTATTTATAGGTACACCGGAAAATATTAAAAATAGAATCTATCAGGTGATTAAACATCTAGATATCCAACGATTTATACTACATACGCCAGGATCAATTATGCCACATGACATCACTTTAGAAAGCATCAAGCTTTATGGTGAAATAGTGATTCCTGAACTAAAAAGCGCGTTAAAAAATAATTTATGACATGAGACAACAATTATGTTGTCTTTTTTGTTAATTTCCTTTACTTTTAGATAGTTCTCACATAGAATAATATTGAAAGAAAAGGTGAATGATGAAGCATACATTTGAAGTTGGTCAAAAACTAAATATAAATATTAAAAATATAGGTATCAATGGAGAAGGTATTGGTTATTATGAACGTATGGCTGTATTTGTTCCATATGCATTACCTGTAGAAAATGTTGATGTTGAAGTAACAGAAGTGTTTCCTAATCGCATCATTGCGAAAGTAATTGAAACTAAAAAAGTAAGTGAACATAGAATAGAACCATTTTGTCCAATTTACCATGAATGTGGTGGATGTCAGTTACAGCATTTAGCATCCGATGAAGTTGCTGTTGTGAAAAAGAATATATTGGATGAAGCATTTAATCGTTATACACATCGCAATCTTCCAAAAGATATCATTAAAGATACAGTGCGTTCTAAACAAGAAAAAGGATATCGTCAAAAGATATCTATTCCTATGAGATATGATGGTAAAACAAACCATGCTGGTATGTATGCAGCAAACTCTAGAGATTTTATTGAAATGGATGCATGTCCTATTCATGACCCAAAATTAAATGAAGTTGTTGCTAGTATTCTAGGTTTAATGTCTAAATATCAAATTAAAGGTCTTGATGAAAGATCAAAAAAAGGAAATATTCTAACTGTTATTGCCAGAATTACAAGTCTTGATGAAATTCAAGTCACTTTTTACGTATTAAGAAAACATGATAAATTAAACAATTTAGCTAAAGATTTAATGAAGGAACAACCTTTTGTAAAATCTGTATTTGAAGTGATGGAAAAAAGATATCAACGTGTAGGATTCTTTAATGAAACACTGCGCGTGATTGCAGGAAAATCAACAATTAATGAAAGTTTAAATGATTTTAAATTTGAATTAAAACCAGAAGCCTTTTTTCAATTAAATCCACCTCAAGCACATCAATTTTATTTAAAAATGCTTGAATTAGCAAAACTAAGAAGATTTGAAACAGCATTAGATGCATATGCAGGTACCGCTCCTATTAGTCACTATATAGCATCATCATGTAAAAAAGTTTATGCGATTGAAGTTGATAAGGATTCTTGTGAAAGTGCAAGAATGAGTTTAAAGAAAAATAACATTGATAATGTAGTTGTCTTACAATCAACATTTAAACGTGCATTATCAGGGCTTAGAAAGAAAAAAATTGATGTGATGTTTTTTGATCCGCCGCGTACAGGCCTTGGTAAAGAAACAATAGATCTCGTGTTAGAATCACTTCCTAAACGTATTGTTTATGGGTCTTGTAATCCTTCAACACTTGCAAAAGATCTAAAATTACTGATGAAAAAATATGTTTTAGAAACAACAATACCTTTTGATATGTTTCCACAAACAGCATTAGTTGAAAGTGTATCACTTTTAACATTAAAAAGAGATTAATTAATAAGAGAATCTGCAGTTAAAATGTATTTAATTGTGGATTCTTTATTTTATATTTTTTCCAATATAGACAGAAAATGAATTAATTTGTTGACAAATGTATTGGGGTTTGTTAAAATTGCTTTGAAGATTGGAAGCGGTTTCGTGTTAGTGTTTTAGGGAGTTTATTTTTTTAACACATGAAAAACCGGTTTTCTAAAAAATAGGAGGAATATATTGAAAAAGTTTTCTTTAGTATTTGTTTTGTTGGTTTTATCAATTTTTATGGTAGCTTGTGGCGACATTGATACTGTAGTCGAAAAAATTGATATACCAGGATTGACTGGTGAAGGAACGATTGTAGATCCATTCACATTAGAGATGGCATTAGACGAAACTATATCATCTGAAATAGAAGTTACAGGTGATGATGTCTCATTTAAATTTGATTACGTTAAAATGGTTGGTGAATCATTTGAAGTTTTAGGAGCTGAAGATACAACCGGTATTCAAATTTTATCAAGTTCTGATAATTCAAAGCTAGATATTAAAGCTGTGGCACTAGGAACATATTATGTAAGAGTAGCTCCAGTTGATGTGGACTTAGAAATTTTTGTTAAAGTAGTTGTAGCAGAAGAAACTACGGTGGATATGATGGAATCTATTAACTTCCCATTATTAACTGGTTCTGGAACACTTGAAGATCCATTTATTGCTGAAGTTTCATATACACAAACTTTAGATTTCAGTTTCAGTGTATCACCTCAAAAAACTTCAAATAAAGCAATAACTTGGAGTTTAATGAAAAAAGTTGATGATACATTAGTTGACTTGGAATCTACCGATACAAAAGTTATTGATTTAGTTAGTTCAAGTGTTACTAAAATTTCTGTAGAAGCTCTTGCTGAAACTGGTACTGGCTATATTAAAGGTGAAGCTCAAGATGGCAGTGGTACTGTTGTTTATATAGAGGTAAGTATTCTTGAATTTACTCCAGTTGAATCAATAGCAACTGATGTACTTTTAGTTGGAACAGAAACTGATTACATTATGAAAACAGCAGTTGGAACTCAATGGGATATGTTAGAAGAAGAATTAGCTAGAAAAGATGGTCTTATTGCAGGTACTGCTGGCCCAGGTGCTGGACAAGCAGTTGAAGATATGACATATTGGCCATCACTATATAATTTAAGTTTTACAACATTACCTGAAACTGCATCAAATGATATGTTATTGTTTGAATACAGTGTTGAAGGTATTGTGACATTTAATGCTGATGGTAGTTACGAAGCTTTAAGTGCAGGAACAACTGTTGTTACTGTTAAGAGTTTTACAAATCCAGAAGTATCAATTACGATTGAAGTCGTTGTTGAAGATTCATTATATGCAGGTATTTTGGCATCTGATTTTGAAAACTTAGATGTAAGTGATAGATCTGATTGGAATTTTGATGATAATCCTGATAATTTAGCAACAAGACCATTGCTCTTAGAATGGCAAGTTGTTCAAATGCAAACAAATTCAGTACGTGGTGAAAATAGTGATGATGGAAATCAAAAAATATTTTATTTAGGTACTGCTGATAGAGTATATGGTATAGACTTAGAATCTCGTGTAAATGAAGGTTTTGGAGATATCAATAAAACAACAGCACTTGTTTGGAATAAAGTAGCTATTGGTGCTGAAGCAACAACAATGGAAGCAGTTATAGGAAATAACGATAAAGTTCACAATCAATTTAGAATCGTTATGGTTACAAGTGATAAAACTGTTTATGTCTTACAAGATTGAATAGACTTAACAACAATAAATGGATCTAATAGATACAATGATATTGTTATTCCTGATGAAGTTAAAGGTCAAACAGTAGCATTAGTCATTGAACAAAGATTAACAGAAACTGAAAATAATGGTGAACTTCATATTAAAGGTATATGGATTAATCAATATACACCGGTTAAATCATTTGAACTTGGAGAAGATTCAGGTACATATGGACAAGGTGCATCTTTTGAATTAGTTTCAGTTGTGTCACCTTCAAATGCAACAGATAAACGTTTAACTTATAGCGTATCTCCTGCAGGACAAGGCGTAAGTGTGGATGCAAATGGTTTAGTTTCAATAGATAAAACTACACCAGTTGGAGATTATACTATTACTGCATATGCTGTAGATAATACAGAAATAACTCAAACTTACTTATTAACAGTTGAAGAAAATACAGAATTAACAATGTTTGGCATCAATGGTATAGCAAATAATGATACAATTAATGCAACAATTGGAACATATACTGATGCATATGGTAAAGAAATTGATATGACTGATAGCGATGTTCAACTTGTATTTGAATATAATGATGGTGCAAGTGATCAATCATGGTTAGCAGAAGTTGATGGAGATAGTGTAACTATTAATGAAGATGGTGTATTATCATTTATTGCTGAAGGTACATCAAATATTACAGTTACACCTCAAGGGAATGTTGAACTTGCGATTACTTTCACAGTTGTTGTTAGTGCATTTGATGAAATGGGATTAATTGCTGAAGGCGTTCTATTAAACCAAAGTGAAGTTGATAACAAAGTAGCTTCAACTGAAGTTGTATGGAATACGGATGTTACTGTGTTAACTGATTGGGTTGCAAAAACAGTAAATCATAATCATGGTGGATCAAAAATAGCTGATTTCACTGATGGTACAGGAAGAATCGTGTTAGAAGGTCATTCAACATCAGCTAATTTTGAAGAACCAATTAATATGGTTTGGACAAAAGTTCATGTAGATAGTGCAATTAACTCATTTACATTTAAAGTTAGATCACATGATGATGATCGTATATTAGAAAGTACTAATTTTAGAGTAAGAGTAATTACACTTGGTGAAACTACACAAGTAGATGAACTCATTGGTTGGACTACAGTAACAAACAGATGGAAACAAGATGCGACATTCTTTGATATTAGTTTAGATATTTCAATGTATCAAGATAGTGATATCGTCATTATCATTGAACAAACAGGTAGTTTACAAAATAATGGAGATTGGCCGAAATATAGTGATAGTGGTGCAGGTGCATATCTACACTTAAGAGATATGGCATTATCTGAAGAAGTTGCACCAACAATAGCTGATTTATATGATATGAGAGCTGCATTTAGCAATCAAATTGATTTAGTGGGTTCAAATTGGAGCACGTTATATAATGCATATACTGAGCAAGCATTTATTGAAGGTGTCTATCAACCTATGACATTAGTTTATGGTGGTGAATTAGGTGAAAGTCTTATGCTTTCAACAACTTCTATTTTCTTAGCTAATAGTAGCAGTGATCCTGATCCAATGTTCTATATTTGGGGAATTTATCCAGCACTTAACACAAGTCATGTAAATAATGATGTAAGTTATGAACTTGTAGATTCTGAAAATGGAGTTATTACATTAGCTAATAATTTATTAACAGTTGTTGGACGTGGTGATGCTGAACTTAAAGTTATTTATAATGCATTAGGTAGTGAAGTTGATAAAGTAGAATTAATTGTGAATATATCAGCTGTAGAAATGGCTCATGTAGACGTTACTGATATAGTACTTACAGAAAATAGCGGTTCATATTATGGTGGACAACAATTTCAACTAGAAGTTAGTGTTAATCCAGAAGATGCAACTGATCCTAGAGTAACATTTAGTGTTGCTGATGATATGGGTATCACAATTGATGAAAATGGTTTAGTAAGCCTATCTGAAGGTGCAATACTTGGTGATCATGTGATTACAGTGACATCAGTTGATCAAGAAAGTGTAACTGCAATATATACGTTAACAGTTGTAGAAACACCACAATACATTGATGCTTCAACAGGTGTAACATATAAATTTGCTACATTATTTGAACTTAATGATTTTGAAGTGAGTTCTTCAGATATGGGAGATTCTAATCATGCAGTATTAAATAAAGATGTTGATGGTAATTGGAATATTTGTTTAGCAGGCGGAGATTGTGATGGTATTCAAGCAGCTGTTGTATTAAGTGGTGAAGATGGGGATACTGAAGATTTAGAAGCTAATAGTTATATTCAAATCACTGTATTACTTGGAGAAAATCAAAACTTAGGATTCGTAGCTGGTACTGACTCAGGTGCTGCACACTTCGCTGTAAAAGTTATTGATAGTGAAGGAAACGAAACAATATTAACAAATCAAGAAACAGGCATATATCAAGTATTACCTGGTGGTTATAATACAGATAATTTAGTTGGTAATTATGATTTATCAAATTGGAATAATGAAGTTGTAACTATTATGTTCTTATATGATCAATTTGAAACATCAAGTTCAAGAATATTCTTAGATACAATAACAGTACAATAATTAATATTTAAAGTTGTTAAGACAAAATTAAAATATGATAAACTGCCTAAATGTGATGTTTAGGCAGTTCAATCATTAGGAGGTAAAGTATGAAGAAATTATTAAGTTTAATTACTGTAGTAAGCTTGACATTTAGTTTAGTAGCATGTGGTGGAAGTAGCAAAGAAGATGGTGAGTTAACGGTATGGTGGCCAGGTGGATCTCCAGCTGAAAGAACAGCAATTGATCAAGCAAAAATAGATTATGAATTGGAAAATCCTGAAGTTACTATTAATATAGTTCCACAGTCTACTTCTAATTTCTATATAGATTATATGATGTCATTAAATGGTGTCGATTATCCTGATATAGCATATGTCGATCATGTTTATGTGCAACAACTTGTGTATAATGGCGCAATAGCAAATTTATCAGATGCTGGATTGGATAGATTAAGTGATACATTTATTGAATCACTATGGGCACCTAATACTTATGAAGATCATCTTTATGCATTACCATTCTCAGCAAATGTATTGGCAACCGTATATAATAAAACATTGATAGAAGCAGTACTAGGCAGAGAAATGACAGATGATGATGTGCCATCAACATATGATGATTTAATTGCTATATCTCAAAAAATCCTTGATTATAATGTATCAAATGGTTTAACTGGGGATGATGCTTATACACCATATACAGTACCAGCAGGAAATAGTAGTCAGTCTTTTAGTGCTATGGCTTATCTTTCATTTGTTAAGAGATTAGGTGGTAATATTATTACTGATGATTTAAAAACAATGTTATTAAATGAAGATCCTTCAAGAGAAGCAGCTGAATTAATTCAATATCTTGGACAAATGGGATATTCATCAGCAACTTTTGAAGAAGGAAGATTTGAATCTGGAAAAGTTGGATTTATTGAAATGGGTCCATGGAAAATTACAGAATATAGTCGTATAGCTGAAAATAGAGATTTTGAATTTGGCTATGCACCAATTATCAGTTTAACAGAAGGTGGTTCTCGAGAAAGTGCGTTAGGATTATATTCATTAGTTGTTACTGATAAGAGTATTAATAAAGATCTTGCAATAGATTTTATTGAATATATTGCGACATCTGACAAATATCAATTATTACATAATACTGCACAAAATTTGATGCCTACAACAAATACAGCTTTAGAAGATGACTTTTATACTGGTGAAGTTTGGGATATATATGTGGAACAATTAAATCATATTGTTGCTCGTCCTGGATCGCCTGAATGGGCAGAAATGGAAAGACAACTTGGAGAATTTGTAACAGCGCTATTAAATGGTACACGTGACCCTGATTATGTTGCTTCATTAAATTATGCATTACAAAGAACACTAGACGAATTATACAGTTGAGGTAGTTTATGACAACAGAAAACTTAAATCAAAAGAAAAGTTTTTTTATCAAATATAAAAAAGAAATTAAAGCATATAGTTTAATCGCCCTTCCACTGATATGGTGGGGCATATTCTTTGTTTTTGCATTTTTTAGATCATTTTATTTCAGTTTGACAGATTTAAGATTTTCTATTGATCAAATTTCAAAATTTTCATTTGATAATTATGCTAGAATACTTAACCCTAATCATGAATTTTTTGATGTTACATTTTGGAAATCATTAAAAACAACAATGATTTGGACAGTTGTTATGATGTTAGGAAATAATGTTATGGGTTTAGCATTGGCATTTTTATTAACTAGACTTAAAAAAGGGGCAAAATTTTTCTTAGGTTTACTATTTTGGCCTACTTTAGTGAGTGCTGTAGTTGGTGCAGATCTTATGAAAATGATTTTTAATAGTAGTGAAAGTGGATTAATGAATAAACTATTATCATTATTCAATATTTCAGCAATTTCTTGGTTTGATGATACACAATTTGCACTTATTGGATTAATGATTACGCCTTTCCTATTAGGATTTACAGTTAAGTTGCTTATTTATTATGCATCTATGCTTTCCATTCCAAAGTCATATTATGAAGCAGCTGAATTAGAAACGAAAAACGGTTTTAAAGTTTTTAGAATCATTACATTACCATTAATTAAAAATGCTTTAGTCTTAAACTTAGTCTTGTCACTTATTGAAGGGTTTAAAGTTTTAGGACCAATGCAATTAGTCACTGGTGGTGGACCTGATAATTCTACACTATCCACAGTATTATATATTTATCAATTAGGATTTGAACGATCACGTATGGGACAAGCATCTGCTTATGCATTTATATTGTTTGCAATTATACTGATTTTAACATTAGTTCAATTGAAACTAAGTGGTAAGGAGGCAGATACTCATGAGTAAGAAGAGTAAGATAAAATTATCAAAAGTTATTATAATATTGATATTATCCACAGTTGCTTTTTTACAAACATTTCCATTTTTCTTAAAAATAGTTGATTCACTACATAATATAAATTTTTTACCTGAATATAATGTTTTATATTGGTGGCCACAAAATTTTAGTCCAAGTAATTATCCAACAGCTTTTGAAAGAGGAGATTTGTTAACTGGATTAATCAATAGTGTTATCCATACAGTATCATTTACAGTATTAAGCTTAATCATCGCAGTCATTGTAGGTTATGTCCTTGGTAAATTAGAGTTTAAAGGTAAAAAGTTTGTTAGTATACTCTTATTATCAACGATGATGATTCCTGGTGAAGTCTTAATGATTCCTAATTATTTACTCGTACAACAACTAGGTTGGACAAATAGACTTGCAGGTATTATATTACCTGGTATAGTCAATGTATTTGGTATATTTTTAATTAAACAGTACATGAATACTATTCCTAATGCAGTATTAGAATCAGCTGAAATAGATGGAGCGAATGAATTAACTAAAATATTTAAGGTTGTCATTCCAATGTCTAAACCGGTTATTATTACTTATACTATATTAACATTTACATCAACATGGAATGAGTATTTATGGCCTATGATTATTATTAAAGATCCTAATTATTTCACATTGCAATTAAAGATGTATCAATTTTATCCTCAATTTGGAGGAGCTGCTGATGGATTTATCCGTTACGCAGGTATGATTATGATTACAGTACCAATTATTATTATGTATATTTTATTTCAAAAATACTTTTTAGCATCTTCAAATGTTTCAGGTATGAAATAATAGTAAAAAATATATACAAAACTTATGATTATAGAAAGGACAATATATTTAATTAATACTTAAATATAAGAGATAATATGAAGAAAATAGTAAGTTATACATTATTAATCGCATTAGCTTTAATACTTGTTTCTTGTGGTACAGATGAATCTACAGATCCAAGTGAACCTATTATACCAACACAACCAATTATTAAAACATCTGATGATTTTAATTATTATGAACAAACAAAACTAAATGCAGAAAATAAAATTTATGTGTTTAATACTTTAGATGTAGAAGAACTTGATAATGATCAAGCGTTTACTGCACAAGCGATTCAAGGATTATTTGCAAGAGATGAGGTCACATTTTTCTTTGATGGTCGTTCAATTACAAATATGACAAACACTGATCGTTATTATTTAGATTACACAACTGAAAAATATGGACTAGAAGTAGAAGATATCACACTTGCCCAAGGTGTCCAAATGTATATAGATTCATTTAATACATATGTAGAAGATGGTACATGGGGTTCACAAATACCTTTGACTGATTTTAATAATATCCCTGGTATTAATGCATATACAGAAGAAGGCACTGATGGATATCTTACACCTGGATATATCGTTTATCGTAAAGGTACAATTTCAGTTAATGTAGCTGCTACACTTGCTTCAATTACAGGATTTATACCAGTTGAGTTAAGTCAAGTAGAAACTTATAATGCATTAGGTCTTGTTGAGAAAATGAATGTTGATAATATAGTTTTTGATTATCGTTGGGTTTTTGAAAATACATTATCAGAACTTAATCCAGAAGGTTTAATCCATCAAGATTATTCAAGTCCAGGTGGTGAAACAAATGAATTCTTAAAAGACTATGGTATTACTGAACGCTATATGTATGTTTATTACGATAGTCAAGTGAATGCACCTGAGTCATTTAAGACGACATTACATCAATTTTTATCACCAAATCGTCCTATTTTAGGCTATGCATATCAAGAGGATCAAGATGTTGAATTTTTCTCTCAATATGGACAATTTATAGTACCGACAGATTATACATACAATCTTTCTTATTTATTAGCTGAGGAGTTTAGAAATGATATTGATGGAAATCTATTAGAATTTGAACAACCAAATGATAATACAGTTGAAACTGCAGATCCAAATAAACATTATGTATCGTTTGTTGTTAGTGATGGAGATAATGCTACAATGTGGCAAAATACATCTCCATTTGCACAAAACTTTATGAATGCAGTTGGTAGAGAAAACGATGACTTCCCAGTCACTTGGAGTATGACACCTAGTTTAGCAGATTTAATGCCAACAGTTTTAGACTCTGTTTATAATGAAGTCTCAAATGAAAACGATAGTTTCGTTGCTCCAGTTTCTGGACAAGGATATATTAATGCTGGTAGCTTTATGAAAGCTAATGATGGCGAATATTTTGCAGACTATTTATCTAAATTAGATAATTATATGGAAAAAGCTGACTTAAATGTTGTTACTGTAATCGGTGCGGATTCATCAGTTGATCAGATTCAAACATTAGAATCTTATGCACAAGTTGATGCTGTTACTGGTGGTATTGTATATAGTGGTAGTAAATATTTTGGAAATGTTAAAGGTGGCGTGTACTGGGCTAATGGTAAACCATTTGTAGGTCCTAGAGATTCACTTTGGGAAACAACACCAGAATTTATTGCAGCACGTATTAATATGTATGAAAATGATAATACATCAATAGATGGATATAGTATTATAAATGTTCATCCTTGGAGTCATTCATATGAAGATATTAGAACTATAGTTAATATGTTAAATGATAATGTTGAAGTAGTATCTGTTGATAATTTAATTGATTTAATGACAGAAAACATTGTTGATAAAACTAATGATGGTGGATTTACTATTCCAGAATTAAATGGTATATCAATTACACAAGCACAACTTGAATCTAATCCTTCACTTATTCCTGTTAATCCGTTATTTAATGACTTTATTTTATGGGAAGAAGATTGGACTGCAACATCTGGAAGTATAAGTTATTCAAATAGTGATGCTGCTAATTCAAATGTTGGTAGTTTCTCTACTTCAATTCAAATTACAAATGGATCTGTAGCAACTAAAAATCAATTTACTTTTCCAAATATAGACGATTTATGGATTAGTTTTGTCGCACGAGCTGATTCAACAAATCCTCTAGATACATCAACTTTTAAAGTTACGATGAATATAGATGGTCAAACAACAACAATCGTTGATAATGTTGAATTTAAAGGAGTTTCTGGTACTGGTTCAGCATCAAGTTTAAATGGTGATGGCTGGCAATATATTGCTTTTCCTATTACACAATTTGAATCTGATTATAAAAACAAAGATGTAATTTTTTCAATTGAAGTTCTAGATGGTGTTTCATTAAAAGTTGATCGTTTTGAAATTTCACAAAAATTACCTTCATCAACTTCAATTATTGATCCATATAATAATCAATTTCTAAATGGAGATACTGAAGATTGGATCTTAGGCCATATCTTTATGACATCACAATATTATTATTGGGGTGCATTAAATAAAGATACGGGTAAACCATTTACACAAGGTGCTATTCAAATAGACACAAGTGATGGTGGTGGCGATGAAAAAAGAAATGCAAATACAAATTTATGGATGGCTAAAACTTATGTTCTACCTGAATCAGATGATATTACTATATCTTATGATATTAATGGTGGATCAGATGGTGGATCTTCATATAAAGTATCGTTATATATTGATGGAGAATATATTGTTTTAACTGATTGGTTAAGAGCATATGGTGATATGGAAGAACAAATACATAATATTACAAGTTTATATCCTGATATTGATTTCAACGGAAAAACTGTTACTGTCCTAATAGAAGTAAGAGATTCTGGTATTAACAATGGTGTTGGTGAAACTGTTCAACTTGAAAGTTTTACAACAACATCAGAATAAAAAAGGAGTTTTATGATGAAAAAAGTATGGATTCTTATTCTCATTGTTTTATTAATGACAGCATGTAAACCACAAACAACAAGTGAATATAATTTTGAAGCTGAGGATCCATCGTTTTCATATTTTCCAAAAACTACGATGAACGAAGATAAACATTTATATGTTTTTGGATATGAAAATGATAGAAAACTTAATATGCATGAACTTACAACTGGTCAAGCGATTCAAGGACTATTTGCAAGAGATGAAGTAACTTTCTATCTTAACACACAATCGACTGGAGAAGCATACTGGCTCCAAGATATGGTTGATCATGATGGTATCACCTATGAACTTATAGGTTTAAGTCAAATGATTGAAATGTATAAAAACAAATTTGAAGACGTAGGTTATTTACTCTATGATCAAAATGAAACAGAATCTATTAATGTAGCAACTTCTTTAGCTGGTATTTTAGGATATCTTCCAATAGAAAAAACTTTAGAATCAATAGCTATTAGTGCAGGTTTAGAAATGAAGATGGATGTTTCTGAAAAAAGCGAAAAATGGGCTTTTGATACATATAAAGATGAATTTAATTGGAATAGTGTCATACAATTGAGACAAGATATTCCACATTTAAGAGATTATGGAGTTACCTTTAAATATTTTTATTTCTATCAAGATGAAGTCAGCTCAGCTGCTATAAATTTTAGAGATGAGATTCATCGTGCAGTTGCTATGGATTCACCTATATTTGGATGGGGACCATTTGCTGAAGATTCACATATTGGAATTGCATCTAGAAATGGTCAATTTACATTACCTTCAGATTATTCATATAATACAACAGTGTATTCTGCTAGAGATTTCTTCAATATTGAAGATTTGGATATGCAAATTGAAGAAGAGGCCATTGTTCCACAAAATGATAAACATTATGTGACTATCGTTAGAAGTGATGGTGATAATTTACAAACATGGTATAACTATTTTCCGTTTTCTGATAAAGATTTAGGCGCAACACGTTCTGATTTTTCTATGGGCTGGAGTATTCAACCAAGTTTAGTTGATATTGCACCTAACATTTTAAGAGATATTTATACAAATAGAGATGAAAATGATTATTATGTAGCATCTGTTTCTGGTCAAGGCTATATGTATCCTTCACTATATCCGGATTTAAAAGATTTTGTTCAAAGACTTGATGTCTATTTACAAAAAACAGACCTTGATATTGTTCAAATTTTAGATAGTGGTCCGGATGAAGATGTTGTTCAATGGTATTCACAAATGCCTTCATTAAAAGGGGCAATCTATATGTATGGTGAAAAATATAAAGGTGGAGATGGTTCTGTCATTTGGTCAGAAAATGGAAAGCCATTCGTGTCTATTAGAGAAAGTTTATGGGATAGTACGAGTGCCTCTATTGCTGATCGCATAAATCAATATGATACAGATTATACGAGCATTAATGGATACACAATCATTAACTTACATCCATGGTCACAAAGTTATCAAGATGTGAGTGAACTAGTAAGTTTATTTGATGATCATGTTGAAGTCATATCTCCAAGTCAACTCTTTGATTTAATTATTGAAAATGTAGATAGAGATGAGAATTAATGATGAAAAAAATATTAATCATATTGACAATGCTGATATTGCTTAGCGCATGTCAAAAAGAATCTAATTATGATAAAAAAATAGGTAATGCTAAAAGTATGAATGAAGTTATTGAAATTAATAATGAAGAAATAACTGTTAAAAATGTATGGAAAAGTACATTAGAACAAAGTACAATAGAAGGTGAAGATATAATCTATATATATATGGATATCAATCCTGACTCAGCATTTTCATCTGCTGAATTATGGATTTTACTAGAAGATGATACAAAAATCAATGCTTATTTGATTGATGGATTAGATTATTTAGTAGGTGATCAACGTGCAGAAGATCCATATGTAAGATTTTCAATACCAAAAGATACAATGTCTTGTTTATTATTTTTTAATGAAGAAGTTTTTGTAGAGATAAATATGTAGGGGGTATGTTATGGTTACAATAAAAGATATAGCAAAAGAATTAAATGTAGCAAAATCTACAGTTTCTAATGCACTTACAGGAAATCGATATGTTAATCCAGCTTTAAAAGAACGTATACTAAAAAAAGCAAAGGAAATGGACTTTGAGCCCAATTTTTTCGCTTCAACTCTTTCTAATAAAAAATCAACTAATATTGTAGGTTTATTTTTAGAGTTAGGGGAAGATAAAGTTTATCAAAGTTTTTATCATCAACTTATTGAGTCCTGCTTAATTGAAGCATCAAATTTTGATTATAGAGTTTTAGTATATTTTGGTATGGATGCTAAGAAAACAGAAAAACTGCTTAATATTGGGCAAGCACCAATAGATTGTGCTATTTTGCTTTCTCCAGAGCTTGCCGATGTTCGTTCAAAAAGAATTCAATCAAATCGTATTCCAATTGTCTATATTGGTAAACCCGAACTTACTCACGATGATGTTAATTTTGTAGATACTGATAATAATCACTTGATGGTTGAAATTATCAATAAATTAGTAGACTATAATCATAAAAAACTAGCATTCATAAATAGTAGAAAAGACTTAACAATTTCAATTGAACGTCAAGAAGCCTTTAAGGAAGCGTTAGAAAAAAATGGTTCATTAATGGAAAAGCATATCCATGTATATAGTGATTCATCAAATGAAGCAGAAGGATATGCTTTTGCAAAAAGTATATTAAATAAATCAAATGACACGACAGCAATCATTACAGCGAATGATTTATTAGCAAAAGGTATTTATCAATACTGTGAACAACATGGAATTATTATTGGTAAAGATATTTCTGTTATCACATTAGGTGGTGACATGTATATAGAAAAACTTAAACCTACTTTAAGTTATGCTTTCCAAGATTATAAAACAATAGGTAAAGAAGCAACATCAATTGTTTTAAATTACATGTTAGATCATACACAAAAGAATAAGAAAGTTATTATAAACAGTAAAGTTTACTATAGAGAATCTATTTGCAAACTTACATAAAAAAAACGAGGTTACTTCATGATAAAAAAAATAATCATCACTTGTTTGACTTTATTTATGTTATCAGGATGTAGCATAACAGATGAAAAACCTCAAATAGGCGATGAATCAGAAGAAAGTGAAGAAATTATGGATGACATTAATAAAAGCACTTTTGAGCATCTATATGATTTAAATGATAAATATATTTTAGAAAATGTATATGTTATTCATATGAGTGATCTAAAGTCAAATGATGAAATATTACTGGCAGTATCACTACAAGGCATATTAGCTCAAAATAAAGCATCAGTATACATTATAAATTCTGGAGATGCATCAATTTATTGGTTAGATAGTCTAAATATTACATATCATACAATTGATAATGTTTGGGATTTACTTGATATGTATATTGATGAGATTCCAATGTCTTATGTTTTATATGAATTAAATACTGAAAGTGTAAATGTAGCAACGACCCTATCAGGCGTTGAACGATTGCTTATGGTTACAGTAAAAATCGAAGATGAAGCTATAAATCATGGATTAACTCTAACAAGAGATGTTAGAGATAGAGATACAAGATGGGTTATTGAAAATTTTAAAAATAGCATTAATTTTAATGCGGTTGCAACACAACCTATAAATAATTTAGCCAATAGAGATTTTATTATTTCTCAAAAAGGATTAATTCTTACACATATTCAAAATGATTTAGAAGGATATGAAGATTTAATACCTGATGACACACCAATGTTAGGATGGGGTGTAGATGAAGTAAGTGATGTAGAGTACTTATCTACTCAAGGTATAACAACTATTGCAAGTGATCATGCATGGAATATATCATTTTTATCACAAGTGAAACCAACGACATTTAAACAATTAAAAGATGATAGTATACCACAAGATCTAAATAAGCATTTTGTTAGTTTTATTATGACAGATGGGGATAATATCCAGTGGTTATTGGGCAACGATCATTTCTTTGATGAAAAAAGGTATGGCAATGAAAATCGTGGTGATGTCCCAATGGGATGGACGATAGCACCATTGATGTATACACTTGCACCTAGTGCACTTAATGCATATTATGAGCATGCCACATTAAATGATGAAATGATTGGTGGGCCAAGTGGTATAGGCTATATTAATCCAGATGTATATCCGAGTGATGCTCTATTAATTAATGCAAAAAGAACAAATGATTACTATGAAGCATTAGATTTAGATTATATGACTATTATTGGAAGTCAAAATAATTTTTATAATCATACAGAAGTTTTAGATGTATATGCTCAACAATCGTAAATTAAAGGTGGATTTGTATTTGCTAATTATGACAGATATATGGGATACCATGGTGAATTATGGTGGTACAATGAAAAACCTTTCTTATCAGTAAGAGAAGCTATGTGGGATTTAACAAGTTTAGAACCTTTAGCACAAAGAATTAATAGTAGTGCAATAAATGCTAGTAATGTAGAAGGGTACACATTAATCATTGTCCATGCTTGGAGTCATGATTATGATGATGTAAAAACATTAGTAAATATGTTTGATGATCATGTAGAAGTTATCTTACCAGGTCAAATGTTGGAACTAATTAATCAAAATGTAGAAAAAGTAAACGCAAAACCTTAAAAAACATAATGGAGTGACTTAAATGGAATTTAATTTAGATTATCAAAAAAACCAAATAATGTAAATACACGATATGATACATCATGTCTTGAAAAATAAAATATATACACCTATCATGCAACCAAAGATTAGTTATGCGAAAACCAAAGAACCAGTTTCATTTGCTCATAAGAAAGACTTGGATTTCAAAAGCATTGAAGTTAATGAACCATGGGGCGATTTGTTTGATTGTGCATGGTTTCGTATAGCTGGACACATTGAAAAAACTCAAAAAGATGATTTATATCTTAAATTTGATGTTTCTGGAGAAGCATTATTATTCAATGAAAATGGTGATGCTGTTAAAGGCTTTACTAATGGAAGTAGTGTGTTTGATCGTAAACATGGTGAACCAGGGAAATTATATTATAAATTAAATTCATTAATAAAAGATGATGGATCTTTTGAATGTTATTTAGATGCTGGTGCAAATGATTTATTTGGTAATTTACAAGATCAAGGAAAAATTATTGCAGTAGAAGTTGTATCTAAAAATGAGAATTATAATCAATTGTATTTTGATCTTTCAACATTATTTGATATGCTAACTGTATTTGAAGATAATAAAGAACAATTCGACAAATTATTTTATGATCTAAAAGAAATATATTACTTAGTTATTTACAATAAACCTGACTGGTTAAAAGAAACTAAAAAAATAGTCGATGTGTGGTTAGCTAAATCTACGACATCTCCTTTAAAAATATATGCGACAGGACATGCACATATGGATCTTGCTTGGCTTTGGCCAATTAGAGAAACTAAACGTAAGATTGGTAGAACTATATCAAATGTCATTTATTTGTTAGAAACATATCCAGATTTTATATTTGGTATATCTCAACCTCAACAAATGGTTTGGCTAGAAGAAGAGTATCCAACTTTGTTTAAAAAATTTGCATATTATATTGAACAAGGACGCATAGAATTACAAGGTGGTATGTGGGTTGAGGCAGATACAAATTTATCTGGTGGAGAATCTTTAATTAGACAATTTTATTATGGTATGGATTACTATAAAACTAAATTTAATAAAACAGTTGATAATTTATGGTTACCTGATGTGTTTGGTTATAATGGAAATTTACCTCAAATCATTAAAAAATGTGGATTATCAAATTTCATGACTATTAAACTTTCATGGAGTTTAGTTAATCGTTTTCCATATCATTCATTTAACTGGGAAGGTATAGATGATTCGAAAGTAATTTGTCATATGCCACCGTAAGGTAATTATAATAGTTCGATTAAACCTCAAGTCTTAGCTTTTTCTCAAAAGAATTATAAAGAAATCGATAAAATTCCAATTGCACTAAATTTATTTGGTATTGGTGATGGTGGTGGAGGTCCTGGTGAAGAACATCTTGAACGTATTCATAGAACAACGAACTTGAATCCATTACCAAAAGTTAAAATAAGTAGAGCAGATGAGTTTTTTAAAGCATTAAATCAATATGAAGATGTGATGGACACATGGAAAGGTGAACTATATCTTGAAAATCATCAAGGTACGCTTACTTCTCAAGCAAACTTAAAAAAAGCACATAGAAAATTTGAACAGAAATTAAAGACTGTTGAAACTTTATTAGTACAGTTTAAAACAAGTCATAACTATCAAGAAACGTTAGATGATGTATGGAAAGAACATTTATTATATGAGTTCCATGATATATTACCTGGTTCATCCATAAAAAGAGTATATGATGAAGCACTATCGCGTTATAAAGACTTAAACCGTATACTTGATGATTTATTAGAAGATGCAACAAATGTATCAATATCAAAAGATTTCTCTATAGATTCTATGCCATATAATTCAAATATTTTTGATGCAACTATTAGAAGAAAAGCTAATCAATCATATGTTGATTTTAAAATTAAAGCCTTATCAAATAAGATTTTAGAAACAAAAGTTCATCATTATGAAAATATAGTTGAAGAATTATCATTTGATTTAAATGATTATAGCATAACATTTTCAAAAGAAAATGGATATATTGAGAGTCTTATGAATAATCATAATAGTAAAGAATTAGCACTTGATCATCAATTAAATAAACTATCTGTTTATCAAGATTTCGGTGATGCGTGGAATATTAAAGATCACTATAGAGAACAAATTGCGGCAACGATGCAATTAACAAGTAGAGTATGTAAAAAATATGGTCCAATCTATGAGATTATACAAACTTATGAATTTAAGTCATCTTCATTAAAAGAAATTATCATATTAGATACGTTTTCAAATAAAATAGAATTTAATCATGAAGTTGATTGGCAAGATGTTGGCTATATGCTACGTACAAACTTCCCGTTAGATATTTTGAGTGATACAGCAATGTTTGATATTCAATTTGGAGAAATTGAAAGACCAAGAACAACACGTGATTTAATTGAAAAAGCTAAATTTGAAGTGTGTGGTCATCATTGGGTTTCTATATTTGATGGATTCCAAGGTGCCAGTTTAATCAATGATTCTAAATATGGATTTCATGTTCAACATAATGCATTTGATATGAATTTATTAAGATCTACAAATTATCCTGCAGTTAGTGGAGATATTGGGAAAACTAGCTATCAATATGCTTTAGTACTTCATGAGAGTAATCATATAGATGCACATATAGATGAATTAGGCATGCAAATGAATACATTTTATCCGATATTTGCTAAAGAACTTGAAGTAAATGAATTGTTTAAAATATCATCTAAAGATATAGAATGTAGTGCAATTAAAGAAAGCTCAGATAAAAAAGCAATCATTGTTAGACTTTATGAAAAACATGGAAAACAAGTTGATACAAAAGTTATATGGAATCAATTACCTGTGAAGATTTGTGAAACTAATTTAATTGAAAAAGACGAAGTAGAGGTAACTAATGATTCAATAAACTTTAAACCTTATGAAATTAAAACATTTAAAGTTTATATGAATTGAGTAACTATTTAATCTAATCAACCTAAAACACTTATATATTACTTTTAGTTATATAAGTGTTTTTATATAAAAATATAGAATTTGCTCTAATTTACATAACAAAACTAATTGTGTATATATTATTAAGAAAAAATATGACTTATTACTCTATCTATTGGTATAATAGATATATATGCTAGCAATAGCAATTGAAGTTGATATTGTTATTTTTATTCAAACTGATATATGTTTAAACAAAATTTGATATAAATGAGCTTTAGAATTTGTATAGGGAGGCTTTATTTGTGTATAGAGCAGAAGAAGATTATATAAAAAATATATATAAATTAACTGTAGAAAAAAATAAAAAAATTGTTAAAAATAATGAACTTGCTGAAGTTCTTGGGTTTACTGATCAAACAGTCAATGAAATGATTAAAAAACTTGTAACTAAGAAACTAGTTTCATTTATTCCTTATAAAGGTGTAAGTTTAACTTCTAAAGGACTAAATGAATCGATTAGATTAGTTAGAAACCATCGTTTGTGGGAAGTGTTTTTGGTAAATCATTTAAACTATAAATGGACAGAAGTACATGAAGAAGCTGAAAAATTAGAACATGCATCTTCTGATTTGCTTATTGAAAACTTATTTAAATATTTAAAACAACCAGTTTACTGTGTTCATGGTAATGCAATTCCTAATTTAGATGGGTCAGTTGCAAAAACATTCGATTTTTCTTTAAGCGATTGTAATCCAGGGGATGTGTTTATTTTAAAACGTGTTATGGATCAACCGAAACTTTTAAAATTTCTAGATGAGAAAAATATTAGATTATATTCAATACTTAAAATTGTAGGTAAAGATACATTTAATGGTATGATTGAAATTTCATATTTAAATGAGACATTTTATGTGTCATTAATAATCGCAGATAAATTATTTGGAGAACTTGAATCTTAATGTAAAGAGTGATATATATCACTCTTTTTCTTAGTTATTCATGGTAGAATGTAAACTGTATTGTTTAAATATAAGGAGTAGATATATATGCAAAACTTTCTAGGAATTATCATATCTTTTATATTTGTGTTTCTCATGATTGCTATGTCTTATGGTTTGAAAAAAATGTATATCATAGGCTCAGAAGGTGCACGTAAATTTATTCATATTGGTGTTTCTAATTGGTGGTTTATTCTCATGTTTTTCTTTGATAATGTATTCTTTGCAATCGTGCCACCTATTAGCTTTATTATTTTAAATTATATTTCATATAAGAGAAATTTAATTAAACCAATGGAGCGAGAAGGTAAAGGAAGTTTTGGGACTATTTATTTTCCAATAGCACTTCTTATTTTAGTCATTGCTTCATTTACAATTACAAATGTATATATAGGTGCAATGGGTATTTTTGTACTTGGATATGGTGATGGCCTAGCAGCTGTAATCGGTCTTAAGTACGGAAAGAAAAAAATATATGGTCATAAAACATTTGTTGGAACAATCACGATGTTTGTTACATCATTTTTGATTATATATGTCATTATGATTAATATCACAAGCATTACTCAAGCGTTATGGTTTTCTCTATTTATAGCGTTTGTTGTAAGTGCAGTAGAATTATATACACCAAAGAGTTTAGACAATTTAACAGTACCAATAGCGACTAGTTTATTGGCGATGTTATTGATGTTGTTATGAAGAAGAGGGTTTTATGGATATAGCTTATGGATTTATATTAAGTTTATTGATTTCTGCAATTGCATATAAGAAAAAGTCACTTAGTCTATCAGGTTTTATATGTGCCTTAATTGTAGGAACATTGATTTACTATATGGGGACTTATGTTGTTTTTAGTATTTTAATGATGTTTTTTATTTCATCATCTTTAGTTACTAAATTTAAAGAAAAACTAGATGATCAAAAAGGTAGAACATATAAACAAGTATTAGCAAATGCGAGTGCAGCACTAATATTTTCTTTGATGTACTTTTTAACAAAACAAACAAATATTATATATTTAGTCATTGCATGTGTTGCGATTGCTGCATCAAATGCAGATACATGGGCATCAGAAATAGGTAAACTATCAAAAAATAAGACCGTTTCAATGGTTTCATTTAAACCTATCGAACAAGATGAATCTGGTGGGATTAGTCTTCAAGGTATTATTGCATCTATACTTGGTTCAATATTTATTGCAATCTTTTCAATGATTTTATTAATAATAAGTAATGGATATGACTTAAATATATTCATATATGGTGCTATAATCGCCATAGCAGGCTTTTTAGGGTCTATTGTTGATAGTTATCTAGGTATTTTAATACAAGAGAAATATAAGCAAAATAGTCATGATAAAATATATGAAAAAGTTGAAAATAGAAAAAACTATATATTAACCTCAGGTATTAAATATATAGATAATGATATGGTTAATTTAATATCTACATTGTTCATATCAACATTAGTTTATATATTATTAATAAGTTAGGAGCAACCATATGCCAAGACCACAAACCAAAGAAGCATTAATCGAGTTATCAAATAAAAATTTTGATCAGTTAATTAATTTAATTAAGAAAACAGATAATCAAATCATATCAGCGCCTTTTCAATTTAACAGTGATGCATCACGTCAAGGTGCGCATTGGAAACGAGATGAAAATATAAGTGATGTTTTAACGCATTTATATGCATGGCATCAAATATTGAAAAATTGGATTATGAAAAATATAAGAGCTATTGAAACACCATTTCTACCAGCGCCTTATACATTTAAAACATATGGGAAATTAAATCTTGAAATTCAAAAAAAATATCAAGGCACATCATTAGAAGATATTATAAAATCTTTAACTAATGAAATTCTTTTTACAAAATCGTATTTTAAATGGACCGGAACGACTTCACTTGGTTGTTATTGTATATCAGCAA
The DNA here is from genome assembly GCA_018622495.1 of Mycoplasmatota bacterium. Taxonomy (GTDB): domain Bacteria; phylum Bacillota_I; class Bacilli_A; order Acholeplasmatales; family Acholeplasmataceae; genus WOFB19. The sequence continues at coordinate 1,135,940 of CP076021.1, read as the reverse complement.
CCTCAAGTCACTATGATTGGGCATTTAAAAAAATAAAAAAACATATTAAAATAATGCAAACAAAAAAGAGCTAACAAAACTGTTAGCTCTTTTGATTAATAGATTTAAATTTATGCTAAAAATATTAAACCTAAGAAGTATCCGAGAAATGTACCGAGTCCATAACCAATAGAACCTATAATAAGACCAGGTGCAGTTAAATCTTCATTTTTTAATTGCTTTGTAATTGCTGGAATAAATGCAGGACCATAGATACCAGCTGTTAGCGTCACAATTGCGCAATCAATATCCGTTTTTAAGAAGAAATTAATAAGCATGTGTAGTAGCGTTGTTCCTAGGGTGATACTTGCAAGAATAATAAATATTGGACCAATGACTGTACCTATACTTGTAAAGTCTATACTTGAAGCTAATGAGAATGAAAAGATTAAAATCATATATTGTCCAATGACATTAGTGTGTTTAATTTTATGTAATTTAGATTTAAACGATATAAAGATACCATATACGGTTACACCTATGAGCATGACAGGGACTAAGAAATCATTCATTCTGCCATCTTCCATACCTGTGATGATCCATAACAGTAATCCTAGTATTGCAGTGATAAGCACACCTAGAATACTAATGAGTATAACTTTTATAATCTCTTTATTAAATTTAAAATTATCAAGTTCATATGTTTCTACTTGATCAATTTCAATGGTTTCTACTTGATAATCATGAGATTTCATTTTTTTAAGTAATAAACTGAATAATGGTTTGGCAAGAACAAGTAAGAAGAAATAAAATGCACCACCAATGACGATATCAGATAGGTTTGCAAGTGCAATGGTTGAATTATCTAAAAAGAAGATTTTACCAATAGCATTAAAGTTTGGTGTACCTCCGGTATACATACCAATAGCCATCGCAGAAATAATAGAACCATTTGCTTGATATTGTGCATATAAATAATTAACTAAGGTTGCAACAATCATTGCTGAGATAATTAATGCAGCAAATGATTTTAAAACTTGTCTTGATAGTTTAGTTGCTGATTTAATATTAGCACTTACTAAGAGAAGCGGTATAGCTAAAGTAATCGCGATATGTGAAATAATTTCTCCCATATCTTTATTTAGTGTAATATTTAAACCTAGTTTATTAAGTAGGTATATTGATAAAGCTAGCAAAAGACCTAATAAATATGAGGTCCCTACAGGGCCAACATATTTAGTGATGATAAAATCTTTAAATTTTAATATGACCAAAGGAAGTAAGATGATTGCAAGCAATTGCAAGATGAGTGTGATCATGATGTGATATCCTTTCCATATATTCTAAAGACTTTTTTGATATGTCCACCAAATCGTTTAAAGTGATGGAAAGCTTGATAATTATCTTCCATCATTGTTCCCATATCAATAGATTTAATGTTTTGTTTAAATAATTGATCAATAACTTTAAAATACATGGCCGCCATAATGCCTTTTTTCTGATATTCGGGAATAACATATTGTAATTTCCCGATAGCTTTATTAATTTTCTTTTTATTAATAAATGGGAATAATAAAACATGACCTTTAGTTTTTTTAATGATTTGATTGTAATCTGGTAATACAAATGCAAATCCAATAGGACGATTTGTATCAACTTCGCGAGCAATTGTAATAAATTTAGGATTAATAAAAGATTTCATTTGATGAAAAGCATCATATATCATGTCTTTTGTAGGAGAATCTTGATAAATCACTTCAGTTTCTGATTGGCTCATAATTTGAACGATATCATTAATTTCTTGATCAATTTTTTTAATATCTATGTAGTCAATACGAATCTTTTGACCTTTAACAGTAAAATCATATAATCTTTTTAAAAGTTTGAAATTCTTTTCATCGATGTTACCACCATCAAGTAACAGTGTATCAAAAGCTTTATAAAATCCAAGTGATTCAAAATGTTTTTGATAATAGGGTGGATTATAAGAAGTGAATAGTGCAGGATCTTCATCAAAACCTTTAATGAGAATACCTCGTCTTGTATCTGGATCATAAGGTGTAAAACTTCCTTCAAGATATGTGATATGGTGCTTTTTCATATCTTGATATATAGCATTAAACAATTGTTTGGTTACATTGATATCATCAATAGCTTCAAACATTGAAAAATAACAGACTTTTGATTTTTTATGCTTGCTATCATCATATGTGTAAAGGACTCGACCGACAACATGATCATCTTGAATGGCAAGTAATCCTATGTAAGTTTTATCTTTAAATATAAGTTCTTTTAATTCTTTTTTAATCACCATATACATAGGTGGTATATAATGTGGATTCTCTTTGTATAAGTTTTTGCTAAAAGCAAAAAAGAGATTTAAATCTTTTGTAGTCTCAATCTTCTTTATTGTCATCATTAGATAAATCCTTTCAAGACATCATATTTGTGATTTTTATCTTTTAAGTTGTTAAAAAATAGAAGCACTTGTTATAAATATAACATATTTATATGATTTTTTGTAGTGGATATAAAGTCACTAACTCATTTTGAATATTCATTAAAAGTTACATGACTAACTATTAAAAGTCAAGTTCTTTATTAGATATAACAGTAAAAACCTCTTATAGCCTTTAATTTTAAGAGGTTATCTGGTAAAATGATGAATTTTAACTTATCCGCCACAGATTAAGTTATAAACTATTTTAGTTTTGAATCATTAAAATCTTCTTGATGAGTTTCTAAATGATGCATAATTCTAATGAGTTTTTTTGCTAAGTGAATAAGTGCGATACGATGATGTTTGCCTTCTAACCTTTTCTTGGTGTAGTAAGCATAGAATAACGGATTGTGTATCATGACACTCATAGCTATATTTATTAAAGTAGAGCGAAGATATTTACTGCCTCGCTTGACAAGTTTACCAGTTGAAGACATGGTGCCAGACTGTTTGATGGTTGAATCTAGACCCGCATATGATAACATTTCAGCTGGATTTGAAAAAGTTTGATATCTCCATATTCTGAAATGATGGTTGCTGCTGAAATGATGCCAATACCTTTAATGGTTTGAATCTTAGTTGGATACCTGTTCATTAAAGAAGTGATTTGTTTCTCGGTTTCTTTGATATCTTGATTGAGTTTTTCAACATAAGCAATCGAAGTTTTAAGTTTAAAGAGTTGATAATCTTGTGTGACACCAATCGTGTTTGAAGCTAAGGTTTTAAGTTTAACAAACTTAGGATAACTAAATTTACCCATAGATTTTTTTCTTAAAGCCTCATAGTGTTTATCTTTGAGCTTAGAGATACGTTTGGGTGAATAAAAATGCTTTAAAATGTATAGAGATGTCTCTGAATAGCCCTGTTCCTTCATAAAGGGTTTATACTCAGGGAAGATGACATCTAAGACTTTGGTCATCATATTGTAGTGTTTCGTCCTCATAGAAATAAGTTTAGAACGTAGTCTAGTAAGTGATTTTAAAGCACTTATATGATAAGATTGATGATGATAGGCTTTGTAGTCTACAGACCTCATATAAGTTGAAATCATTTGTGCATCTTTCTTATCCGTTTTTGTTTTTCTTAGTGATTGGGCTTCTCCAAACTTCTTCACGAGAAAAGGATTGATCTCCATGAATGAATATCCATGGAGGGTAAGAAATGACTTAAGATTTTCACCATAATGACCTGTGGCCTCTAAGCCTATGATCATTTCTGCTTTACTTAAAGGGTTAAAATAACTTAACAATTCTTTAAACCCTGACTTGCTGTTCTCAAATGAGAACTGATCATTGATTTTTTTTGTGGCGATAAAACAATCGTGCTTGTACTTAGCGATATCGATACCGATAAAAATCACAAATAACACCTCCAATATAAAGAGGTGTTATATCTTTTATAAGACTAATCTATTGTGATATAATAACTACAAGCGGGGTGACTAACTATTAAAAGTCAAGCACTTTTTGTAGATAAACAGTAAAAACCTCTTATAGCTAATAATTTTTAGAGGTGGGCTTTAGAAATGTATGAACGATTACTTAACCGCCACAGTTTAAGTAATTAGTTATTGAAGTTTAGAAGAATCAAAATCTTCATGATGTGTTTCTAAGTGATGGATGATTCTAATAAGTTTTTTAGCTAGATGAACAAGTGCGACACGATGATGTTTACCCTCCTGTTTTTTCTTGGTGTAATAATCATAAAACACTGGGTTGTAAATCATCACCATCATGCAAATGTTAATGAGTGTAGCACGTAAATATTTGCTGCCACGTTTAACCAATTTGCCTGTTGAGGACATGGTGCCAGACTGTTTGATGGTTGAATCTAGACCTGCATAGGATAACATTTCAGCAGGTGTAGAAAATAAAGAAATATCACCATATTCTGAAACGATAGTTGCTGCTGAAATGATGCCAATACCTTTAATGGTTTGAATCTTAGTTGGATACCTGTTCATTAAAGAAGTGATTTGTTTCTCGGTTTCTTTGATATCTTGATTGAGTTTTTCAACATAAGCAATCGAAGTTTTAAGTTTAAAGAGTTGATGATCCTGTGTCACACCAATCGTTGTTTTAGCTAATGCTTTAAGTTTAACAAATTTAGGGTAATTGAATCTACCCATCGATCTTTTACGAAGTTTATCAAAGTGTTCATCATTCATCTTTGCTATTTTATTTGGAGACTTAAAATGCTTTAAGATGTATAAAGATGTATCACTATAGCCTTGTTCTTTCATAAAAGGTTTGAATTCAGGAAAGATGAGATCTAAGACTTTAGTCATCATGTTGTAATGTTTCGTACGAATTGAAATAAGTTTAAAACGTAATCTACAAAGTGATTTTAAAGCACTGATGTGATAAGATTGATGATGATAGGCTTTGTAGTCTACAGACTTCATATAGGTTGAAATCAATTTTGCATCTTTCTTATCTGCTTTTGTTTTTCTCAGTGAGTGAGCCTCTGAAAACTTCTTCACGAGAAAAGGATTGACCTCCATGAATGAATATCCATGAAGGGAAAGAAAAGATTTAAGGTTTTCACCATAATGGCCTGTAGCTTCAAAGCCTATGATCATTTCTTGCTTGATTAAAGGTTTAAAGTGTCCTAATAGTTTTTTAAACCTGGACTGACTGTTCTCAAAAGAGAACTGATGATTAACTGTTTCCGTGGCGATGAAACAGTCGTGCTTGTACTTAGCGATATCGATACCGATATAAATCATAAGTACACACCTCCATATAAGTATTTGTACATGTGGTAAGTCCAGCTAGTCTTTATCTCATAATCATGTAATAAGCGTCTTGCGCTAACTAACTATTGCTGATTAAAATAAAGACTGTGGTAAGCGTCACCCCTAAACAATCTAGGTTGTAATAAAATGGCACAAATCCACAGTACATTATTAGTATATTAAATTAGATAGAGAGGAGTAAAGATTTATAGTGTATTAAGATCTAATCTAATACAATTTAAATCTTACATGATTTAATGGCTCAAATAGAATTATTTAATTTTTATTATTTTTTATATTTAATCATCGCTTTAATTTTAACTATTTTAAGCGTGCAATTATTAAAAAATAAATCAGAAAAATTTAGATATTGGTTTATATTTGGCATTATCATGGTGAATTTATCAATTCACTTTTTAAAAATTCTTATTTTCCCTTATACAGATACATATTTTGTTCCAAATAGAATTGTTAAAATTTCACTAGAGAACATATGTGCTGTATCAGTTGTTACATTCCCATTATTATATTTTGCTAAAAATAAAGTCTTAAAAGAATATATGGTTTTAGTGGGATTAGTATCAGGTATACTTGCATTACTTTATCCAGTTGATGTCTTTTCAACAACATTTAATGCCGTTGATATTACAGGAATTTATACAAAAACAGCTTTCTCATTAGAAACTATTAGATTTTATACGACACATTTCTTATTGTTTTTAGCACCGTTTTTATTATTACATTTTAAAATGGTGACACTCACAATGAAACGTGCTAAATGGATGCCGTTTATGTTATTACTTGTGATGTTTATCATTTATGGTAATGAATGGATACTTTCACAATTTAATTTAGTGCCAAAGGGCATGGAAATGTATAATCCTGATGGCGTAAATCCATCTTTGATCTTTGGTGTTAAAAATTTAGATTCATTAGAAGGTATAGGTAATTTTATTAAAATTTTAGTTCCAAGATTTGTAACAGTTAATCCGGGCACAGGAGAAACTTTCTTTTGGCCTGTGTTATGGTTGTTTTTCCCTGTTGTTATTTATTGTTATATATTAGCTACTTTTGTTAATTTTATATATGATAAACAAGCAACATTAAAATATTTCACTGATAAAATAGAAGCAATGACAAAAGAAGCAGAAAGCGTAAACTAACAAAGGAGCTTAAGTCATGAAAGAAATAATACGTTTAAAACCAGTATTTAAAGAAAGAATTTGGGGCGGACAAAAGCTAAAATCATATTTTGGTTATCATATTCCAGATAAAAATATCGGTGAGTGTTGGGCAATATCTGCACATAAAAATGGTGCATGCGATATTTTAAATGATCACTATAAAGATGAAAATCTTCTAAGCTTATATGAAAAACATAAAAACGAATTATTCGCAAATGATCCTTCACCTGTATTTCCATTACTTGTAAAAATACTTGATGCTAATCAACAGTTAAGTGTTCAAATACACCCTGATGATGCATATGCGCTTGAGCATGAAAAAGATTTAGGAAAAACTGAATGTTGGTATGTGATAGACGCAAAAGATCAAGCAAACATTATTTATGGACATACAGCAAAAACAAAAGAAGAGTTTTTAAATAAAGTTAAAAACAATGATTTATCATTATGGTCATATCAAAATATTAAACCACATGATTTTATATATGTTCCAGCAACAACCATTCACGCAATTAATGAAGGGACGTTTATCTATGAAGTACAAGAATCATCTGATACGACTTATCGTTTATATGATTATGATCGTAGAGATGATCAAGGAAATCCTCGTGATCTTCATTTAGACAAAGCACTTGATATTATTAATTTTCCAGCAAATAAAGTTATACAAGAAACAAAAGAAGAAAAAAATGATGCATTTGAAATGTATCATTATGTGACGAATCAATATTTTAATGTTAATCGTTATGTCATTAAATCAAAAGCAACCATCAATTTTGATACATATGCATTAGTTAGTGTTTTAAATGGTCAAGGTACTATTTTAGGACAAACTATTAAAAAAGGTGAACACTTTATACTACCAAGCACGTTTAAACAACAAGATATTGATATTGTTGGTCATTTAGAGATCATGGTCACATTAAGAGTATATTAACAAATAAAAAAGTCCTTAATTTAAAGACAAGGACTTTTTTTAATGTAAATATTTAATGACTAAGATATGTTTTTATTTATTTGCATCATATGCAGGTATAGGTTTTTTTGATTCAAAATCAGGGTAACTTGAAACTAATCCATGTTCTAATAAATCAAGACCGGTTTCTTCCTCTTCTGCAGATACTCTTAATCCTATAGTAAGATCAACAGTTTTAAATAATATAAATGATGTAGAGATTGTCCATGCAGCAACTGCAAATACACCTAATGCTTGAATACCAAGTAATTCAAATCCTCCACCATAGAACAATCCACCATCAGTTGCAAATAAACCAACTAAGATAGTTCCAGCTGCACCATTTAATCCGTGAACTGCAATAGCACCTACTGGATCGTCGACCTTTAAAACGTTTTCAATGAATGCTGATCCGTAGACGATGACAAAACCTGCAACAACACCAATCGCAATCGCACCACCAAATGAAACTATATCAGTGCCAGCAGTAATAGCTACTAAACCACCTAATGCACCATTTAATGTACCATCTACGGTTGGTTTTTTATCTTTTATCCATGAGATGATCATTGTCACGGTTGCACCTGTAGCTGCAGCTAGGTTAGTTGTCATAAAGATATGAGCAGCACTTGCACCATCATCACTAGAAACACCTAATGTTGATCCTGGATTAAATCCAAACCAGCCAAACCATAAAATAAAGACACCAAGTGCACCCAGTGTTAATGAATGACCACCAATTTTATTAGATGAACCATCTTTATTATATTTACCAATTCTTGGCCCTAAAATGAGTGCGCCTACTAAAGCAGCCCAGCCACCCACTGAATGAACGACAGTAGAACCAGCAAAGTCATGGAAACCAGATCCAAGTGAAGATAACCAACCTCCACCCCAAATCCAATGACCTACAACAGGATAAATGAATAATGTGATAAATACACTATAGACTAAATAAGAAATAAACTTTGTTCTGCCAGCCATAGCACCTGAAACGATAGTTGCTGCTGTTGCAGCAAACACTGTTTGAAAGATCATAAAAGCTGGAAGTGGTATAGATAGACCTAGATGTGTATATAAATCATTTGAAAATAAATGAATTTCTCCAAATAGACCTCCTATACTATCACCAAACATAATACTAAAACCAAATATGAAATAAATAATTGATCCAACAGAGAAATCCATTAAATTCTTCATAATGATATTTCCAGCATTTTTTGCTCTTGTAAAACCTGTTTCAACCATCGCAAATCCTGCTTGCATAAAAAATACGAGTGCTGTGGCGACTAAGACCCACATTGTGTCAATTGCAATTGATAAATCCATATAAATCCCCTTTTCCTTTTAATATAATGTAAATTTTACAACAAAAATAATAAATTTATATAGTTTTCTATCGAAAATTTACATTAAATCGCTATGAAAATGTTTTCATAATAATGGTTTGTGTAAAGAAATACAGGAAATTTACATAATTTTAATAAAAATGATGATTAATATGTAAAAAAAGCAAACCACACGGTTTGCTCTTTAGTGATTAAACATCAAATGTATATTTACGCTTTTCTTTTTTAAATACTGTTTGTTTTTTAGCTGTTTCAATAATAGGAAAAATCATAACAATGATCAGTGAATAAGGCACAGAGAATTGTACATTATCAAGTAGACCATGAAGTTGAGTTGCAATATATCCTATAAATATAAGTTGTTTCTCTAATGTGAAATGATCGTATAAAACATTAAATATTTGGTAATAGTGAACAAGTAGTGCAAATAATCCAAATAATCCCATGGTAGCAAGTACTTGAATAATGGTTGAGTGATACATAAAGATACGACCAGTGAAACCAATATTATCAACTGATAACCAACCCTTACCAAATATAGGTGATGACCTAAATTGAAGAAGTCCTTGATCGTAGATGTATATACGGCTACTAGATATACTATTAACCGATTCTCTTTGAAGACTTGCAATAAATGTCTCATATATCTTAATGAGTACATCTTGTGATAGATATGCAATACCTAGTACTAATATCAATAAGATTATCGCATGAATGTAATGGCGTTGTTTGCCACGCCACAATACAATCAGCAATAATCCCATGAGGCTTAATAAATAGCCAATGGCACCACCTCTAGAGCCTGATAAGATAATCACAGATGAAGGTATAAGTAATAACAACCAAAAAATAATATTTTTAGGATGTTTAAAGATAAAATATCCAATACTTGGGAGTGTTAGTGCAATATAGAAATTCATATCATTGATATTTGCCCATCCAAAATTAGAATACCAGGAGTGACTAGAGCCTTGCGTAAAATTATCAATAATTGATAAATCAGTATGCGCCATTAATCCTTCATATATTTTTATGCCTAATTGCGCTGATAACAATAAATTAATAGATAACAATATTTTAAACAAATAATTGATATCTCCTTTTGTTGTATTAGAAAAAAATACATAAAGTAAGAAATATAAGATAGATATACCAGACACGGCAAGGCCTTTTAAATTGAGTGGTCCCATTAAATAAGAAATCATATAAGCAAGAGTAATTAAAAATAATCCTAGTGTTAATTTCCTTATTTTAAAGGACGGTCTAAATCTTATGATGTTTATGATAGGGCCAAGAATCACAAGTGAAACCACCACATATGGAAAACCCAATTGATTAAGTGTATTAAATGTCATTTGTGAATTATTAACAACAAATATGAGTGATAAATATAAGGGTATCGTATATAATGTATTTCGATATAATGACAATATAATTGTTATAGATAAAATAATGACAAACATACCAATCATATTGATTAAACCAAAGGTTGTTTCATTTTGATTGGGATCTTTGATAGTCCATATGATTAATGCAAAAATAAAGACTGTAAAGATATGCCAATGACTTGCTAGGTACTTTTCAAACTTTTGCATATGCTAACCTCATTTTTCTTTTTACTCATAAGTAAGTATAAAATAAATGTGATGCAATGTCAAAGTAAATAGTTTTATCTTTTCTAGAAATATGATAATATATATATACGAGGTTTTATATGAAAAATAAAAATATTTATTTATCAATAATATCTGTTTTAATAATAACTAGCATCTTTGGTTTATTTATTGTGTTTGTAAAATCAAGCGTAAATTTTGATGAATTGAATCAATCAACTTTTGAATCATATGATCTCAATGAAGACTTGTTAAATATGACAGATGGAACATTTAGAGGTAGTTATGAAATATTTCCAATGTCTGTTGTTGTAGATGTATATATAGAAAATCATAAGATTGAAGATATATATATTGATAGACAAAGTCTTTTTTTTAATAAAGATGCAGAAAATATCATTCCAATGATCATTTCAATGCAATCTGTTAATGTTACATTTAACGAAGAACAAGAAAGTAGTGAAAAAATATTAGTACTTGCAATCATAGAAGCACTAGAACAAAAGAAATTAATTGAAACAGAAAATATACATGAGTGAAATTTAGAGATTCATAATTTATGAGTAATGGGAAGTGGGAAGTTATGTTTAAAAATTTTGAAGTAGGTTATTTAAAGAAATCATGGATGTTTGTGATATTTGATATATTCGCCATTGTTGGTACATATCTATTAACATATCTTGCATTAACATTTATTGAGTTATCGGTTTCAATTAGTGAAGTTCTACATATTTTACCAGTCATCGTATTGTTACACTTAATAATCTATTTTAGTTTCGGTGTCTATAGCAAATTAAATGATTACTTTAGTTTTAATGATGTTATAAAAATTAGTTTAGGTACTTTTGTTACTAATATATTGATTGTTATTGGTATGACAGTTTTTGAATTAACATTTTTCATGAGAACTACTTATATATTTATTATATTTGTTGAATTAATCTTAATTTCAATACCACGCATAGCAAGACGACTTGTTGCCTATATCAAGATTAAATGGGAATGGGGACAAGCGTTAAGTTTTAGAACAATTATCATTGGTGCTGGTGATGTTGGTGAAATGGTTGTTAGAGAAGTTTATCAAAATAAAGATTTAAATAATATGCCAGTAGCTTTTTTAGATGATAACAAAAAGAAAATTGGGGCATATTTATCAGGGATTAAAATTGTTGGTAAAATCGAAGAATTAGAAAGATATATTAAAGAATTAGAAATTGAAGAAGTGATTGTTGCGATTAAGGATTATCCTAAGGATAAATTAGAGCAAGTCACTGAAATTGCTAATAAGCATAGAATTAATGTTAAGTTTTTTAATGGGATGCATGGCATCGATGAAAAAACACAACAACAAAGACCGAAAATTAAAGATATTAAAATTGAAGATTTACTTAATCGAGATGAAATAGAATTAAGTGATGAAGAAATATGTAAATTCATTAAAGATGAAGTCGTACTCGTCACTGGTGGTGGTGGATCAATTGGTAGCGAATTGTGCCGACAAATCGCAAGTTATGATCCTAAACAACTCATTATTTTTGATATATATGAAAATAATGCTTATGAGATACAACAAGAATTACTGAGAAAATATAAAAAAGAAAATAAACCTATTGATTTAAAAGTATGGATAGGTAGTGTTTATAATAAACATCGTGTCAAAGATTTATTTGATACATTTAATCCAACACTTGTTTTTCATGCAGCAGCATATAAACATGTACCGTTAATGGAAGATAGTGCGATTGAAGCCATTAGAACTAATGTTGTAGGTACATATAATGTAGCAAAAACAGCACGATCACATAAAACGAAGAAATTTGTGATGGTAAGTAGTGATAAAGCCGTAAGATCTACAAATATCATGGGAGCAACTAAACGCTATGCAGAATTAATCGTGCAAGCGCTGCAAAATGATAGTGATTTTACTAAATTTAGTGCGGTAAGATTTGGAAATGTTTTAGGGTCAAATGGATCAGTCATCCCATTGTTTACAAAACAAATAGAAGATGGTGGACCACTGACTGTGACACATAAAGAAATCACAAGATACTTTATGACCATACCTGAAGCTGTAGGACTTATCTTACAAAGTGGAAGTTTTGCACATGGTGGAGAAGTCTTCATTCTTGATATGGGCGAACCCGTTAAAATTCTAAATTTAGCAGAACGTATGATAAGACTTAAAGGTTTAGTACCTTATGAAAATATCAATATTGAAATCACTGGACTAAGACCTGGTGAAAAACTTTATGAAGAATTACTTGTTAATCATGACAATAAATGTAATCTAGAAACAGCACATGAGAAGATATTTATTGAAAAACAAAGAGCTGTATCATTTGAAGATTTACAACTAGAAAAAGTTTTTGATAAAGTTGATCAATATAACAATGAATCTGTTAAAGATTTTGTATCTAGTATCATTGAAACATATAAAAGAAATGGTGAATAACTGAGGAGAATGAACTGCCCCCTGTCAAGTAGACAGTGGAAATAATTAAATATTTAATTGACTTAAGGCTTGATTTCGATATGCTGTCGGAGTTAAGCCTTTTAGTTTAGCTTGAAATCTTTGTTCGTTATAGAATTTGATATATTTGATAATACTAGATTTTAGTTCATTGATATCATGAAATTGATGTAGATAATACATCTCTGCTTTGAGTGTCCCCCAGAAAGCTTCCATTGGTCCATTATCTATACATCTACCAACTCTTGACATGCTTTGAGTCATACCTTGTTGTTCCAGTTTGTTTTTAAATATTTTACTTGTATATTGATATCCACGATCATTATGAAACATTGGTTTAGCATTTGAATTTAATTTAATTGCTAAATCAAATGTTTTAAAGACTAAATGATTATTATTGGAAGTGCCCATATAATAACTTATGATACTTTTATCATATATATCCAAAATCGCACTTAAATAAAGTTTTGTTTGTGTGCCTTTAATCTTGAATTCAGTCACGTCTGTTAACCACTTTTCATTAGGTTTTGTTGCACTAAATTCACGATTTAATACATTCTCAGCTGTGACTTCAGGTGTTGATTTCTTATGACCTTTACGTTTTCTTCTAATCACTGCTGATATACCCATCATACGCATAAGTCTTCTAATACGTTTTTCATTATATTGTCTTTGATTAAGTCTATTTATCCAATAGGTCATTCTTCGATAGCCTAGAATTCTTTCAAAAAGTTCATGATACTCTAGAATAATTTGTGCGATCTCATGATTTTCCCTTTCTTGCTTTGTTTCTACTCTGTTTAACCATTTATAATAACTACTACGTGTAATCTTTAAAATCTCACACAACACGAAAATAGGATAGTTCTTGGCTTCGTGAAGTTCTTTTATCGTTTTGTATTTGGCTTCTTGGCGAATTTTGTTGAAGTAGCCCTCCTTTCGTTCGCCTGGTATTTTTTTATCACTTCAGTTTCCATTTCTAATCGTTCATTCTTTTGTTTTAGTAATTTAATTTCTCTTTGTAATTTCTCAACCTCAGATAGTGATTCAATTGCTTTCCGTTTCCCTCTTGCATCTAATAAGCCTTCTTCACCATCTTGTCTATATTTCTTCACCCAATTATAGACTTGTGCATATGATGTCTCATATTTTTCTGCTGCCAGTTTATATGCATCATTATGTGTAATTGTCCATTTAATAATTTCTATCTTTTCTTCATAACTTACTTTTCTTGTTTTAGCCATATAGACATGTAAGATTTAAATTGTTTTGTGTATGTCTTATTTCTAGGCTTATCATCAAATGCTTGTTCACTCATAGCTTCATAATTACTAATCCAATTTCTGATAGTTGTTGGACCTATACCTAAATCAAAAGCTTTCTTCTTTAATGATATTTCACCTGTTAAATATGCTTTAACTATTTTAAGTTTTTCTTCTTTACTAAAATTTGGTCGTCTTCCCATAAAAGAAAAGACCCCCTTCCTTATAAACATCTACATTTTAATTATTTGTAGTGTCTACTTTAAGGGGATCATATCAGAAATCCTCAGTTTTTTTATATGATGATGTTATGAAGTTTTCGTCTCATTATTTAAAACTGTTAGTCTTGATGAAAAGCATGGTAATTACTATGAAAAAGTTGTTTTTAGAGTTGTTGACAAAATTGAAATTGTAAAGATGTTAAATGAATTTTTTTATTTTTTTACAGATTATTGAAGAGAACATTTGATTCTCATGAAAATAGTAGCAATGTCATTTAAGTAAATATACGCAATATATTGTATCATAACAATATTTATTAAAAGTGAGTTAAGTTCTAAGAGTGAAATACATTGGCCACCATAGTAAAGGTGGACTAAGCATCATATTGACATTTATATGAGAACTGTACTTTGTTATATTGTTGTTACGAATCCAATGTAATTTGTTATGAGAATCATAGTGACTAAACGTCTTTCTAAAGAGAAAAAAGGTCGTTTTTTACTTAATATTCGGTTAAAAAATGATCCGCACCTTGACCCTGGACAGTAAACTGTCGGTTACTATGTCATCCTTATGAATCGCTTAACATCTGATACACCAAATTCTATAAAATCAACTAAGATGAGTGATGAACTCGTCTTTTTTAATGTTTTTAATCCTTAGGTTTCAGTTCTATGTATATTTTCAAATATGACATATACTTATGGTCTATATAGAGCCATAGTTGATAAATTAAAAGTGAAAAACTTATTCATATTTCATATACTCATTCAAGATTTTAAGTCTCATATGAATTGAAATGAATGAGTAGGAACTTAAGCACGTAAAAGCGGTTATAAAAATTTAATCATGCTTAACTGATTATTTTTATCGAAATATATGATAGATGACGATCGAAAAGTATTTTGACCTTGTCCCGTTACTTAGAACAGTCTTTTCTTTACTTGTTGTAATTGATCATGTGAATAGTACACTATAGTGAGTTTTTTGGGTTGCTATTATTAGTCTTTAGAGTGATATATATAGTAACCAAAAAATTATAAGGAGACTATAGACTTATGAGTAAAGAACAAAGTTTAAGAATGTGGATCGAATCATTTAACAAAGGTGAATTCGACTCAAAAGATTTACAAACACAAATTAAAGCTGGTTGGTATGATTGGTTTTGTAAAGATGAAAGCTTAGCAAGCAAAACTAAACGTATGGGAAACATCGTCAAACAATTTAAAGATGGTGGGAAACTCAATCTTGATAAAATATATGTTTGGTTCAAAAATAACTGCACACTTGCTGGTCCGCTTTATGATGATTTTAGAATAGCTGATATGGAATCTGGTGATACACTATTTACCATTCAAATTAATTGCTTTAGAGAAGAGAAGCGATACACAGTTTACGGAAAGAAAAACGACTTTGATACATCGCTTTTCAATACAAATTCAATCAAAGAATTAGTGAGTTGGTTTAATGAAGGGTGGCAGGACAATGTTTAAAGAATTTAATGCACATCCTAAAGGTATCAAAACAACTGATTGTGTGGTAAGAGCTATCTCAATAGCAACTAACTCGGATTTTCTAGAAGTGAGAAGAGAGTTAAATAGAAAGAAAAAAGAACTGGGGTTCTCAAGTTATAAAGATACACAGTTCTTATATGAATACTTAAAAGGTTATCCTAGACTGATATTTAAACCAGTTAAAGGTGAACCAAGAATTAAAGGTAGTGATTTTACAGAACTACATCCCGAAGGAACTTTTATTCTTAAAATGGCTGGTCATATAACAGCCTGTATTGATGGAGTCATACTGGATACATGGGATTGTAGTTATCGTTCAGTATATACAGCATGGAAGATATTACTACAACCTCAAAGAGATAAAATCTCATATAAACACTATAAAATATAAAAAATAAAATATTTTATTGTATTTAAAGAGAAAAAATCGTATAATAACTATAGAGGAGGTATATTATGATAATAAATTTTAATATTGGCAACTACAAATCATTTGGTGTTGATCAAAATTTCACAATGGTGCCGGGTCGCTATAGAAAGAAAAAATTCCATGTTTATGAAAGTTCCAAATATAAAGCGCTTAAACTAAGTGCTATTTTTGGCGGTAACGCATCAGGTAAGTCTAACTTTGTAGATGCACTAAATATTTTTAAACATATGGTTGTTACAGGGAAAGTTGTGAAAACTCTAAGGGATTATTCATTTAGGCTTGCAAATGGTGATGATAAAGTATCTAAATTTGAGTTGGAGATAGCTTTGGGAAGTGAAATTTACGCATATGGTATTGCTGTAGACACTAGTAAATCAAAGATAGTTAGAGAGTATTTGATAAGGTTGACTAAGGGAGAAGAAATAATATACGATTTAGACTATGAGAACGAACAAAAATACTATGATGAAAAAATAATAAATAAAAATAACAAACAAAGAGTTGATATATATATTCAAGATCTAAAAAATGGTGAATTACTATTAAACAAACTATCTTCTTCAAATCTTGAGATATCAGACGTTTTTTTCACAACTTGTAAAAACATCTATGATTGGTTTAAAAATAAGCTAACAATAATAAAGCCAAATTCTCGCCCAATAAATATATTAGGGCAATTTGTTGAAAAAAATAATAAAAAAGGTATCATACCAGTTATTGAATTAATAAAAAGTTTCGATACTGGAATTACAGATTATAAATATGAAATACTTGATGTAGATAGTTTCTTGAAAAAAATAAAGAGCGACATTTCAAGTGATGATGTCGAATTGTATACTTCGTTTGAAGAAGACATAAAAAACATTAAAGATAACGAAATGATTGAAGCAAACATTGAAGATAATTACTACAGAATTTCATTTAATAAAGATAAAAAGCAACCAAAAGTTGAATTATTAACTTTTGAACATTGTTTTAAGAATGAAGTAAGATTTTCTTTTAATGATGAATCAGATGGAACTATGAGATTAATTGAGCTAGTAAATATACTTTATTCATCACAATTTGAAGAAAAAGTTTTTGTAATTGATGAGATTGATAGATCTCTTCATCCTAATCTAACTATTGAGTTTATCAATAAATTCATCAATATAATTGAAGACAAAGCATCACAAATGATCATTACCACACATGAAACCAATGTTATGAATCTTGATTTACTCAGACAGGATGAAATTTGGATTATAGAGCGAAATAATTGTGGAATGAGTTCCTTAATATCCCTTAATAAGTACAATATAAGATCTGATAAAGTCCTTGATAAAGATTATCTTCGTGGGCGATACGGAGGTATACCTAATATCGAAAAATTATTAAAATCTAAGGGTATATCAAGTGAGTAGACTTTTTAGTAGAAAGTTTGATTCTTATAGGGTAAGGGATGAAGAAAAAATTGATTACAAGCGTAAGGTTTTTATTGCATTTGAAGGTGTTGATACAGAGCCAAAATACTTTGAAAAGATTAATAAGTTTTTGAATTCACAAAGTAAATATACTGTTGAGTTATTTATAGTCAATAGATTAAAAGATGATGGTAAGAGTCACCCTAAGCATGTTAGAGATGGTATTATTGAATTTTACGAAGAGATTAAGGAACACTTTTTAAAAAAGAAAGATAGACTATGCATTATTATAGATATTGATAAGCATTTTGGCGAAACAGAAGATATTGTAGCTGAAAATTACAAAGCTTATCTAGAATCTCTATCGACAAGTGATGGCACAAAAATATATCCTTATGTTTCAAATCCTTGTTTTGAATTATGGTTGATATTACAGTTTGAAGAAACTGAAAAATTGGATTTGGAAAAAATTGCTGAGAACAAGAAAACAACCAAAACAAGTTACATTAAGAAAGAATATAATAGACTTAAACGAAAGTATAAAGATATATCAATAATTGATGCAATCAATAATGCTAGGATTAACTCAATTTCAGCTTTACTAGAAAACAATATTGACGATCTTTATTATAAAATTGGAACAAACTTAAATGATTTGTTTGACTATATTTTAGGTGATATAGAATAGCAAAACAAAATATTGGGAGAAATTAATATGAAAAAAATAGTATTTTTTGCGATTATACTGCTTGCATCATTGATCTCTATCAATTATGTATATGACAAACCACTTCTTAATATGATAATAACTGGTGTCTTTAGCATGTCACTTGCAAGCATTAGCATTATTTTAGGATTTTTTAAAGTCTCAAAAAGGGATAGATACATTTGGGAGCATAGAAAAGAAAAATTTCGTCTATCATATGCATATTTAATTAGAATAATAACATCAGACAATAAGTTTTTGTTAGTCAAGTCATCAAAAAACTTTAAGTACCAACCTGTTGGCGGGGTCTATCATATTAAGGATAATACTATGGATTACTGGGAAAGTCTAGGTTTTAGAAATGATGGTACAGGTGATAAAGAAGATTTTCGTGGCGTAGTAATTGGTAGTAAGTTAAAAAAAATCCTTAAAAAGCTTGATAAGGGTATTAATAGAGAAGAAAGCCCTAATAGAGAGTTTAATGAAGAAGTTATAAAAATGCTCAGTACAGAAGATAGAGACTACTTCGAAGATATTGAACATTTTAAGTATCACAGAAGAACAGAATTATTTGGTGATGAATTATTCTATTCCAATATTGCAAAACATAGGATGAATGTATATCGAATTTATGATTATAAGCTTACAAGAAAACAAGAAGATATAATTAATAATTTTAAAAATGATTATATCAAATGTTTTTCACATGAAGAAATTCTCAATTTAGGAATGGACATTTCAAATGGAAATCATAATCCTATTATAAATGAACACACACGTTTTCTTGTATCAAGAACGGAGGTAAATTATGAATTATAAAACTATTTTAGAACAATATGGCCAAACACAATATGATGAATATTTACACAGAATAGGTGATAAATTGCAACTATCTGAAACTCAGAAAGATAGTGTCTCTAAAAGCTATGAAGCCTTAGCTGAGTATATTGAAAATAACTCTGAGTTATTGAATGATTATGAAGAAATCAAGGTATATTCTCAAGGATCATATGCCTTAAGTACAGTTAACAGACCATTAAGAACTGAGAAATTCGATATTGATATTGTAGTTGAATTTCCACGAACTAATGCAAGTTTAGGTCCACAGAGATTCTATAATAGCCTTGTTAAAGTTTTCAAAGGTGAAAGTAGATATCGTGAAATTGTAGAATTAAAGAATAGATGTGTAAGAATTAATTATGCTAGTTCTAATTATTATTTTGATATATTACCGGTAGTACCAACCCAAGGTGAAAATATAAAACTAGCCCCAGATAAAGAGTTAAAAGACTGGGTAAGAACTAGTCCAAAAAAATATAGAGACTGGTTTGAAATTCGTTGCAAAAACAACTTACATTTTAGAGCAACCGATATGGCGCTTGAGGAATTGCCAAAAGATAATTTGCCATTCTCTTTGAAACCCGCTTTGAAAAGATCAGTGCAATTAATTAAGAGGGCAAGAGATATATATTTTCGAGACGATAATAAATATTCACCATCTAGCATCGTCCTAACTACATTGTTTGCTATGTATTACAATGGAGAAAGCTCAACATATCAAAACATGAAAAATACTGTAGATAAAATTAATAAGCAATCTCAAAATGTTTTTACATTGAATAACCCAGTTGATGCAAAAGAAGAATTTACTGAGAAATGGAAAAAAGATCACAAGTATTACGACTCATTTTTTGATTTCTTTGAATATATGCGTGATAAGCTTGCATTACTCGAGAGTACTGAGGGAGTACACAATAAAATAAAAGTTTTATCTGATCTCTTCGGCGAATCTACTACACATCAAATGTTAGACTCAATGAGTCAATGGCATAATGATACAACATATGGAGTAAACCAACACGGACGATTAACAACTGAAGAATATGTAGTGCCAGCAAAAAAGAATAATTTTTATGGCAGTAAAGATTAAACAAAAGAGAAATAACCCTAGTCTCAATATACTAAGAGTGTTTAGTGACTTAAAAAAACATTTTCCAGATTATTACTTAAATAGAAAACCAAGTAGTTTAGAAGTAATATACAAAGTCCGGCCTACAAATTTCTCACTAGAATATAAAATAAAAATTCTGTTTAATGGAAAAAATAGTCCAAAAACATATGTAGTTGAACCGGATTTGAAGAAAATTGTGAAATCTCCCAATAAAGTACATATGTATTCCGACTACTCTCTATGCTTGTTTTACAATGTTAAGTGGAAAGAGTTTGATGTAGACAAAGATGTTTTTTCGAACACAATAATCCCATGGATAAGCTTATGGCTGTACTATTTTGAATTATGGCAAATTGATGGTATCTGGCGTGGAGGAGGCATTCACTAATCATAAGATATATTTAATTAATGTAATTAGATCTATTTAAAGAATATAGATTTTCCAATTAAATGTTTTTGAACGATGCATCTTACAATCACCTTCAAGCAATGGCTTTTCTGTCATTGCTTTTTTAATTTTATAAGGTGTTATGATATCACCGGTAGCATTAATAACCAACACATAATATTGCTCATCAACCTTAACAAGCTGATTAACAATGCTAAGAAGCATCTTAGGTGTTAATGACTCTAAAGGATATTCAAATGACTGAATCCTATGTTTAAGATTATTTGCATGTCTTAATGCATGGTCATGTTTAATCTTTTCATCCTCAATATTAATATAGTCAATACTGAACTTGGTAATCTCATCTTCTAAATCTTTAAGCATCGCAAGTTCAGCCGCATCTCTATGATCTTTTCTTTTTAATGTGTAATATTTGTCTTTATACGTTTTAATGATACAACCTAAGTTATTTAATTGTTCATCTATCTTATCGATAGAAAGTAATTGTTGAACACATTTGTCAAACTTTGGTTCTAAGTCGCTAAATTTGCGTCCTAAGGCGTTTAAACTTCGTTTGAGGATGTGGATGAGTGATTTACTCATACCCTTGGGAAAATGGGGGTTATTTAAGTAATCAGGATCAAGCATATTATCTATTTATTAAGTAATTCTAGTTTAAATTCTTGATTCTTCTTAGATAGTAACTCGTCAACTTTTTCATTAAATAATGTTTTCACACAGTTAAATTATCGTGATAGTACGTTTAAAGAACAAATCATTACACAGGATTCATGTTTATCATAAAAAAGTGGTAATTCAGATTTAAGGATGTAGTCATTTTCTAGAAAATCTCGTTGTTTGTTTGATAGGTGTTTTTCTTTTGATATAAGTACTCATCATGTGGAATAGAGTAAACAAATTTCTTGTAGAAATTGATATAGGGAAGATTATTTTTGCTTCTTGGCTTTTTACTTTTTTAAAATATCTTCTAAATAGCATTCTACGTTTCATTATTAATGATGGCTTCATAATGATTATTGACGATATATTTGGTTTGTTCTCCATTGTTGAGAACAACCTTATTTTCATGTCCATCAATTTTCGTCTAAGATTTACCATAGTTATCTTTACTGGTGTTTATTTCCGCTAAAAGAATGTTTCTTACTTGGTTTGTATTTACAAAATAATTGCTGTTTTAGTCATCTTGAAAAGGATAATAAATTTGAATGCATAGTTTAAATGATGATCATTTTATAATATACAAGTAATTTCTGAGCTAATGTACTATCATATGATGTAAAAGTATAAGAATATTGGAGGACACATGATAGAAAAACATCCATTAGAAGACTTGCATAAGCAATATTTAAAAGAAACTCACTATTCAAAAGAAACAAATCAACTATACGATCTAATTTTAAATCAATTTATTAACTATTTGAAAACTAAAAATATTACTTATGCACGAACATTAGATATTTTAGCGTATCGTCAGCATTTAAGAGATAGAGGATATTCAACAAATTGGATTTATAATCAAATAGCAGCTATTAAAAGTTTTTATAAATACTTAAGAACAAATTATAAACGTCTTGGTCTTGATGATACATATTTATATGACATCATGGCAACGATAAAGAATAGTAAAACAAAAACGCTAATTTCAAAAAATGTGATGACACCACAACAAGCTAAAACAATGATTTTGTGGACAAAAGAACATCGAAGTGAAATCTGGGAATATAGAAATTTTGCTATTATATATTTAATGATAACAACTGGACTCAGAAGTATAGAGATTAGAAGAGCGAAAAAACAAGATCTAATCATAAAAAATAATCTATGGATTCTATATATAAGAGAAAAAGAGAATGACTCTAAATTAAAATATGTAAAAATAACAAAATCAGTTAAAGAAGCGATTGATGCTTACCTAGATTTAAGAACAGACACTAATCCCTATTTATTTATCTCACACTCTAGAAAAGCAAACACACCACGCTTATCAAGACATATGATTACATGGATGTTCAAAGATATATTAAAAAAGTGTGGACTTGGAGAAAGTGGTCTTACACCTCATGCGCTAAGACATGCTGCAGCAACATTTAATCTTATGCGTGGTGGATCTGTTGAATCGACAAAACAATTATTGAGACATGCACATATAAATACAACACTTATATATGTAGAACATATTGAACGTTTAAAAGATGATACGGAAAATGAAATTGAATCTTTTATCTTAAATGCTAAAGATATTTAAAAGTATTACCGATGATAATTTTACTTTTCATATGAAATATATAAGGAGATATTTAACATGAACACACATCCTTTAGAAATTGTATATAAAACATATTTATTAGAAAAAGATATCACAAAAGAATCTAGAAAAGTTTATGCAATTATTTTAAGATTATATGTAAATTATTTAAAACAGCATAAGATAGATCTCGCCACAGTAAATGATGCAAAAACATATAAAGATCATTTATTTAATAGAGGGATATCTAATAACTGGATATATACACATATCCTGGTTTTAAAGGGATTTTATTCATATTTATCTATACATGCTAATCGTTTTGATTTACCTGATGGGTATCAATATCATATATTTGATACGATAAAGATTAGTAAAGAAAAAGTAGACAGTGAAAAAGCGTTCATGACACCACAACAAGCAAAAAAAATTATTTTATGGACTAAAAATAATCGTAGAAGTATAGAAGATTATAGGAACTATGCGATCATCTATTTAATGATGACGACAGGTCTTAGAAGTATAGAAGTAAGAAGAGCTAAACGAAAGGATTTTATTAAAAAAGAAAACACATATATATTATATGTACAAAGCAAAAGAAGTATAGATATCGATGCATATGTAAAAATCACTCAAGGTGTAGAAAAAGCGATTTTAGACTATTTAGACAAAAGAATAGATAAAAACCCATATTTATTTATATCTCATCATAAAAATGCAAAAAACCCATATTTAGGACCATTATTTATGAACGCCATGTTACAAAAAGCATTAAAGGCATGTGGCTTAGAAGATACTAAACTTACGCCACATGCGCTAAGACATTCAGCAGCAACCTTTAATCTCATGAGAGGAGGTACGATGGAATCGACGAAAAAACTACTTAGACATCAAAGTCTAAATACAACATTAATTTATACACATCACATGAGTAGAGACATAGATAACTCAGAAAAAGAAATTGAAAAGTTCATTTTAAATGAAGAAAAAAACGATTTTTATGGTGCATTTATTGAATATTTAGAGTATTGATATATGTTATAGAACAGGATGCATTTGAGATGTTAAAATATCATTATTAAAATGCATATCGTATGAGATATTTGTATCATTTAAAAGTATTTAAATGGTTTATAATTTTAAAAACTATAGATATGAATTTAAATATATAGAAATCTCGTAAGATATGTATACGTATGGTTAAGTTATTATTTAGGTTGTTAAATAGGTTGAAATATAGCTATTCTATGATATAATATACAAATAATGGAGGTGGGTCATATGATGATCTCAACAAATAAAATTATAAGTATTACTCAGGCAAATCAAAATTTCTCTAAGGTCACCAAGAATGCAAAAAAATATGGGGACACAGTGATTTTTAAAAGAAATAAACCAGCATATATCCTATTTGATATTGAAAAAATGGGTGAGGATTTCATTAGAGAATATGAACAACTAAAACTTAAGTACATCTCTGAAAATTTATTAAAAACATATGATGTAGCGTATAAAGAATTAGCAAAATGATATTTACAGCATAAATAGTTATTCATATGCATAAAAGGTTAATTGAAACATCTGGCGGTATAGATGGTATAAAAAACTTTGCTTTGCTAGATTCTGCAGTGAATTCAATTTACCAAACTTTTGATGGCAAAGAATTGTATCCAAGCTTGATAGAAAAAGCAGCTAGATTGTGCTTTTCTCTAAATAAAAATCATCCATTTATAGACGGAAATAAGAGAGTTTCTATGCACTTGTTAGCGGTATTTTTAACATTTCATGACATTGATTATAAACCTACAAATCAAGAAGTTATCAAGATAGGGTTATCTATAGCTGATGGAACAATGACATATGATGAACTTTTAAATTGGTTAAAAAAGATCATAAAACTATAAAATAATCTTAGCATTTAATTGCTAAGATTATTTTCAGACTGTTGAAAAAGTACTTTTCTTTGTGAAAGGTGCTTTTTTTAATATAGAACAAAAAGTTATCCACAAAGTTGTGAAAAATATCACACAACTCTATAAAAGTGAATCGTCAAATAATAAAATACAATTATAAGGGCGGTGGAATTATGAGTCATCAAAAGACACAAGCAAAAGATGAGTTTATTATGTCAACGATGGAAGATATCGTACCAAAAGATCATTTAGTAAGAAAACTCATCAAACATGTGGATTATACATTTATCAGAGAGTTAGCAAAACCTTATTATAGTGATATTGGACGACCAGGATATGACCCAGTCGTTCTCTTTAAAATCGCAATTTTAAAATCAACTTTTGGGATATCAAGTATCGAGAAGGACCTGTGAAGAAATTAAAGTCAATATCGCATATCGATATTTTTTGGGTATACCATTTACGAAAATGTACCTGATCATTCAACCTATTCTAAAGCTTATACGAACCGATTTTATGACACCGACATTTATGAGAAAGTCTTTGAAGGATTTTTAAAACAAATAGAAGCATCAAACTTAATTGATCCAACCTATATATTTATCGATAGCACACATATTAAAGCAAGTGCAAACAAAAAGAAATATGTCGATAAAATGATTCAAAAAGAAAAAAGTGTGTTTGAAAAAGAAGTTTTAGAAGTGATTAATGAAGATCGCAAAGAAAACGATAAAAAGCCGCTGCCACCTCAAAAGCAAAAAGATGAAAAGAAACGAAAAAAAGAAAGTAAAACAGATCCTGATTCAGGATGGCTTAATAAAGGTGAAAAAGAACATAATTTCTCCTATAACTCACACGCAGTGTGTGATAGACATGGATTTATTCTAGGACAAGTATTAAAACCATCAAACATCCATGACTCACAAATATTTAAAGAGGTATTTGAACGCATCAATGATAGGTATGAAGGACTTATTGAAGCTGCTGGATTAGATGCAGGTTATAAAACAGGTCCGATCATCAAAGCAATCGCTGACAAGCAGATACTCCCTTTAATGCCTTATAAGCGTACAAATGCTCATAAAGGTGACTTTGGCAATCATAAGTTTTTATATGATGAGCAAACAGATAGTTATACGTGCCCAAACTATGAAACACTCATCTATAAAACCACAAACCGTCAAGGCTATAAAGAGTATCGCTGCGATCAGACGATATGTCAGGCATGTCCATTTAAAAGCAAATGTATGAGTCCAAAAGAAAAGAAAAAAACACTTAGAATTTCCGTGTACCAAGACTACTTTAGATTTTCTGATGAGATTAGAAAATCAGAATATGGAAAAGAGAAATACGCCTTAAGGAAACAGACCATAGAAAGGTGTTTTGGAGAT
This sequence comes from Mycoplasmatota bacterium, assembly GCA_018622495.1. Classification (GTDB taxonomy): domain Bacteria; phylum Bacillota_I; class Bacilli_A; order Acholeplasmatales; family Acholeplasmataceae; genus WOFB19. The sequence goes on along the minus strand of CP076021.1, from coordinate 1,109,707 downwards.
TTCAAGGAAAGACACCAGGGGCGATTCACCTATTATCGGGGCTTAAAAAAAGCAAGCGATCATATATCGCTTACTTTCTCATGCATGAATGTCAAAAAAATGGCATTAAGATTAGCTGAAAGAGCATTAAAAGAACACGTATCCATTAATTTATCAACTCTGATCGTCAAACTCTTATCAAAATGGCAAAAGAAAAAGCCCTTTTTTAATCTCAAATTAACCTTGAGTTTTTAAATGGGGCTTTTTTCAACAGTCTGAAAATAATCTTAGCATTTAATTGCTAAGATTATTTTTTCTCATATATATAGATACATTTAACATAACGATAAACGCTATATATATTTAGTCATAAAAATTTTTAAATAAAGATATTTTGTCATCTTATGTGTAAGTCCAAGTACTCTTATGAGTTTTGGACTTTATTTTATAGCTATTCTATAGTATCTTCTATATTACTTTTGGTGAGCATTTATCATGAATGGGTGATAAAAAAATGATGATGATGTTTTATCTTCGTGCTTGATGAACCTTTTTTACTCCGTAAGTTATAAATAAACATCGCTGTCTTTTCACACTTTCTATAAAGAAAACGCATCAAACACTTGAAAAAAAACAAGTTTTCATATAAAATAGTATTATTCAATAACCGAACAAAAAGGCGGGGATGATCTTGACAAATAATTTATTTTTTAAACCAACTCCAATTTATAAAGAATATATGATTCTAGACTTAATAGAAAAAGATGCGCATGTGACACAAAGACGTCTTTCAGATGCTATTGGGAGTTCGGTTTCTATGGTAAATTATTATTTGGATCAGTATGAAGAACAAGGTTTAATAAAAAGAAAAAAACACTCTACAAAAAATGTAGAGTATTTTGTTAGTAAAAAAGGGATGGAAAGAAAACAAGTATTAAATATCTCTTATTTAAGTGCATCACTTAATATATATAACTCAGCAAAAGAAAATATATTTTTATTTTTAAAACCATATGTTGAACAAGGTTTTGAAAATATATTTTTATATGGTGCTGGTGAAGTTTGTGAAATTTTACTTCAATCGATCATTTTAGATAATGATATACAAGTTAATGTTTTAGGTATTATTGATGATGATATAAATAAACAAGGTCATGTATTATTAAATACCAAAATTGTATCTTATGAAGAAGCGATTAAATTCAGGCATGATGGCATTTTTATAGCAAGTTATACGCATCGTGATAGCATTTTAAATAAGTTATTTAAATCAAAATATGATAAAAGTAAGATTTTGCAATTTTTTGATTAATACATAAAGGTGGATAAACAATGAAAGAAAAAATATTTTTATCTTCACCACATATGAGTGAAGAAGGATTTGAAAAAACTTATGTTCAAGATGCTTTTGATACTAATTGGATTGCGCCACTTGGACCAAATGTGACTAATTTTGAAAATGAAGTCGCAAAAAAAGTTGGTATTGGTCATGCTGCTGCACTTGTATCAGGTACATCTGCAATTCATATGGCTCTTAGAGCATGTGGTGTCGGTGAAGGTGATGTTGTTTTATGTCAATCACTTACTTTTTCAGCAACAGCAAATCCTATCATTTATGAAAAAGCAACCCCGGTATTTGTAGATAGTGATTTAGATTCATGGAATATGAGTCCTAAATACTTAGAAGAAGCACTAATCAAATATCCAAATACTAAAGCTGTATTAGTTGTTCATTTATATGGTATGTCTGCTAAATTAGATGAAATTGTTGCATTATGTAAAAAATACAATGTGACATTAATAGAAGATGCAGCTGAAAGTCTTGGCACAACATATAAAGGGAAATATACAGGAACTTTTGGAGATTATGGTATTTTTAGTTTTAATGGGAATAAAATCATAACAACCTCTGGTGGAGGTATGTTAGTATCAAATAATCAAGAAAGAATTGAAAAGGTAAGATTTTGGTCAACACAAGCAAGAGATAAAGCAAGACATTATCAACATTCTGAATTAGGATTTAATTATAGAATGAGTAATGTCGTAGCAGGTGTTGGTAGAGGTCAATTAAAAGTATTAGATCGTAGAGTATCTAAAAAAAGATATATATACGATTATTATAAGAAAAATTTAAGTGATATAGAAGATATTGAGTTTATGCCAATGAATGATTGGAACAAACCTAACTGTTGGTTAACAAGTGTTATATTAAAAGGTAAAATTAAACCCATTGATTTAATATTAGCACTAGAAAAAGAAAATATTGAATCTAGACCCATTTGGAAACCAATGCATATACAACCTTTTTTTGAAAAGTATGATTATATTGGCGATAAAAATGCTGAATATATATTTGATCATGGAGTATGTTTACCTAGTGATACAAAACTTACTGATCAACAATTAAATGAAATCATTAAAGTCATCAGAGGATTATGGAAATCATGAGACATATTAATCTATTTTTAAAACGAGTGATGGATATATTAGGAAGTTTAATAGGTATCATCATATTAAGCCCATTATTAATTATCATTTCCATTTTAATTAAAATTGATTCTAAAGGACCTATTTTATTTAAACAAGAACGTTTAGGTAAACATGGTAAAGTATTTAAGATTTTTAAATTTAGAACGATGGTTGTTAATGCAGAAAATATTGGAGATGGATTAACAGTTAAAAAAGATGGAGATCCAAGAATTATTGGTATTGGAAAAATATTAAGAAAATATAGTTTAGATGAATTACCTCAATTATTCAATGTGTTTATTGGAAATATGGCATTAGTAGGACCTAGACCGCCTGTCACATATTTTCCGTATAAGGGTTATAACAAATATCCAATATGGGCAAAGACTAGGTTTGCTATGAAGCCTGGTATAACTGGTTTGACTCAAACTACTGTTAGAAATTCAGTTGATTGGGATGAGAGAATAAGGATTGATAATGTTTATGTAAATAAATTTAACATATTTTTAGATATTAAATTAATATTTAAAACACTATTTAAGGTTATTAAGCCTTCTTCAATCTATGGAGAATCTCAACGAAAATAAGAGGTGTTGTAAATGCAACTTAAAAATGAAAAACTAATTCTTAGAAATATTGTTCAAAGTGACTTGCCTTATTATTATGAGTGGAGAAACAATAAAAATATATTCAAATTTCTTGGTGGAGGATATCACCCAGTTTCTAAAGAAGAAATGAATGATATTTTTACTTTTTTGTTGTCTGATAATAAACAAAATAAAAGATTTACCATTGAAGTTGATTCTATACCAGTTGGAATGATTGGTCTATACAAAATAAATGAAATACAATATGAAGCGGAAGTTGGACTGTATATTGGAAGTGAAAAATATCAAAATAGAGGTTATGCAACTAAAGCATATAAGTTATTAGAAAAATATGCAGAAGCGAAATTAATGTTAACAGCATTAAAAATTTTTGTTGTAAAAGATAATCATCAAGCAGTTAAATTTTGGAAAAGAAATATGTTTAAAGAAATAAAAACTCTAATTAATGATAGAAAAATCGATTCGAAATTATATGATGTAATCATAATGAAAAAAAAACTAAATTTTTGAGTAATGATAACATGGTAATTGTATTACTTAAAAAAAATGAAGAAAACATTGGAGATAATTATGTTAGTGAAATTATTTGTATTTTTTAGAAATAGAACATATTGGACTATGGATATTTTAAATGGCAAGAAGGTATTCAATAATAAAAAAAACATTAAACTATATAACTCATTGGATTTTTATGATCGTAAATTACAAGATTATCATAATAGGAAACTTAATGAGTTAGTAGAACATGCTAAAACACACACAAAATATTATTCGAAACAAAAAAAACTTTCATCAATTTCCAATAATCAATAAGTCTATAATTAAGAACAACTTTGAAGACTTATTATCAAATAATTATATAAAAAGTCAATTGTATTCTATGAGTACAAGTGGATCTACGGGTTCACCACTCACAGTAGTTCAAAATAAGGAAAAGAAAAAAATGTTAATGCAGAGATTATTAAATATAGCAATGATATTGGATATAAAGTTGGAACTAAGTTGATTTTTTTAAGAACTATAACTAAAAAGAGTAGATAATCTAGACTTCAAAAATTTATTCAAAATGAAGAATTAATTGATACTAGCAATCTATCGGAAAAATCTATTGAAGGCATCTTGGAGAAAATTAAACGAAAAAGTCGTCATGGTGCGATAATACTCGCTTATGCTTCGACTTATGATGTAATTAGAGATTATATCACTAAATATAATTTAAAATCTTTTAAAGGGAATGTCAAAGGTATTATAAGCGGCTCTGAAATGTTGTTTGATCATACCCGTGAGGTTTTAGAGAAATTTTTTAATTGTAAGGTGGTATCAAGATATTCAAATCAGGAAAATGGAGTTCTTGGTCAAGATGATGATATTAATAATGGTTTTTATATAAATGAAGCAAATTATTATATTGAAATTTTTGATATGAATGATAATAAACCAATAGATTAGGGGAATATAGGTAGAATTATAGTTACAGATTTACATAATTATGCTATGCCAATGATTAGATATGATACAGGCGATGTGGGGTCTATTAATATTGTTGAAAAAGATAATACTCGAAGAAGAGTGATTGCTAATTTTGGTGGAAGAAAAACAGATATTGTATATAATACTGAAGGGAATCGTTTATCACCTCATGTTTTTTCAAATTTAATGTGGGAATTTGATGTAATAGAACAATATCAATTTATTCAATTAGACAGAAAAAAATATGTACTCAAAGTACTTTCGGAAAATCATGATTTCGAATTGGATCTATATAATAAACTGATTTCACTTTTAGGCGGAAATGCAGAATTAAAAATTGATTATGTTAAAGAAATACCCGTGTTAAATTCTGGCAAAAGAAAATATGTTGTTAATCAAATGCAAATTTAAGAAAGATGATTTGATTATAATATTCTTATAAAACTATTAAATTATACTACTTATCAAGGATTAGGTGATTTTAAATGAATATATTAATAACAAGTGTTGGAACAAGAAATAAAATAGTGCAATATTTTAAAAAAGAACTAAATGGTAAGGGGTTAGTTATTGCAACAGATGCTAGTGAATTAGCACCTGCACTCTATGAAGCAGATAAACATTATATTGTTCCAAGAATTGATGATTTAAATTATCTTAAATATATAAAAAAAATATGTAGGGAAAACAATATTAAAGGTATTTTATCTTTAATTGATCCTGAGTTAAGTATTATATCAAAACATAAAAAAGAACTTATAGATATGGGTGTTATGCCTATAGTATCAGATTATGAAACTATAGAGTTGTGTTTTGACAAATACAAGTTCAACAAAAAATTATTTGAGTTAGGATTTAATACTATAAAATCATATATTAATAAAGAAGAGTTTTATAAGGACCTTAATAAGGGAATTATTAATTATCCAGTATTTGTTAAACCAATTAAAGGAAGTGCCAGTATTAATATAAGTAAAGTATATGCTGATAATGAAATAGAATTGCTATTTAATAGATATGATAATTTAATGATTCAAGAATATATCAATGGAAATGAATTTGGCATTGATGTTTATATTGATATGATTTCTAATCAAGTCACATCATTATTTATCAAAGAAAAATTAAAAATGAGAGCTGGGGAAACTGATAAATCAGTATCTGTTCACAATGATAATTTAAAAAATATCATATTAGAATTAGTTGAAAAAATTAGGTTTAAAGGTATCATAGATATAGATGCTTTTGAAATGAATGGAAAATATTATATATCAGAGATAAATCCTAGATTTGGTGGAGGATATCCACATGCTTATGAGTGTGGTATTAATGTTGTTTCTAATATTGTTAAAAATATAGAAAACCAGGCAAATGTTGAAGAATGCAAAGAATATATAGATCAAGTTTATATGATGAAATATAATGAATTGAAATTATATTGGAAAAAAAGTGATTAAATGAAAAATATATTTACTTTATATAAATTTAGAACTTTACTGGATATACTTAAGTTAATGGTAGAAATGACATAAGTTGGAATGGGAAATTCTTTTTGGATATTGATTATTTTAGGCATAATACACTTGTTAGAGGTTTAAATACTATATTGGAAACTGTATATAATGTACTTAAAAGAGAATAAATTGGATTAGAGGATTTTGAAATAATGGATTAAAAAAAATTTAATATTATTATAAAATATAATTGTGATTGATCTTAGAATGGAGTATAGAATGGAAATTTTAATTATAGCTAATAGTGATACCGGATTATATGGATTTAGAAAAGATTTAATATTGGAACTAAATAAATTGAACTGTAATATTAGTGTTGCTACATCTCAAAATGGAGATACTAGCTTACTTGAAGATTTAAACTGTAAATTATACCCTATAAATATAAAAAGGAGAAGTTTAAGTATTCTAAATGGTTTTCTATTGTTAATTAAAATTAATACAATAATTAATATAACAAAACCAGATCTCATTATTACTTATACAATAAAACCAAATATCATTGGAGGCATACTTGCAAGATTTAAAAGGATAAATTATGTAGCAAATATAACTGGTCTTGGGAGCGCATTTAATAAATCTAAATTTTTGAAGAGCTTAGCATTAAAATTAAATAAATTTGCACTAAAAAAAGCAGATAAAGTGTTTTTTGAAAATTTAGAAAACAAAGATTTTTTTATAAAAAATAGAGTTGTTATTTCAAATAAAGCTGTAGCACTAAATGGCGCAGGTGTAAATTTAGAAGAATATTCTTTTCATAATTATCCTAAAAAGAATAATGAAGTCAGATTTTTATTTATTGGTAGAATAATGAAAGAAAAGGGGATTGAAGAATTATTTGATGCAATCGTTGGAATTAAAAAACTTTATCCTAATGTTCAATTTGATATTGTTGGAAAAGAAGAAGAAAATTACAGAAAAAGAATAGATTTTTTAGTTATGAATGGATATCTAAACTTTCATGGATATCAGAAAAATATTATTGAGTATGTTTCTAGGTCTAGTTGTGTTATTTTACCATCTTATCATGAAGGAATGTCAAATGTTCTATTGGAAGCGGCTGCAATAGGTAGACCTCTTATTACATCAAATATTCCAGGATGTAAGGAAGCGGTAATAAATAATCAAACCGGATTTCTTGTTGATGTAAGAGATACAGAAGATCTAACTGATAAAATAATAAATTTTATCACTTTAGATTATGAAAAAAGAAAACTTATGGGACTTCTTTCACGTAAGCATATTGAGGAGTTTTTTGATAAAAAAATTGTCGTAGAAAAAACAATTCAACATTTAGCTATTAAAAAAAACAAGTAATATATTTTAGGAGTGCGACCATGATTAAAATTGGTATAATTGTATTGTCATATAAAAATATAGAAGACACCATTGAATGTTTAATAAGTCTAAAAAATGTTAATGTTTCTTCAAATCAGGTAAATACTATATATTATTTAGATAACTCTCCAAGCAGGGAGTATTATGAAGAAGTAACAAAAAGAGTTACTATTGATAAGACTTATTATGTTCCAAAAAAAAATGGATACGCGAGTGGAAATAATTTAGGTATTAAGTTGGCTATAGATGATAGAAGTGATTATGTAATAGTAATAAACAATGATACAATTGTCGAACCGGATTTTATAGATAAGTTACTGGTTTTTTATAAGAAAAACTCGAATAACAAAATTGGTATTATTTCACCTAAAATACTTAATTATTATACAAAAAATATATGGTATTCTGGGGGTAAATACAGAAAAATTCTATTCAATTATAGTATGAAAAGTACTCCTATAATCAAAGATTCAAAGACGTCTTTCATTTCTGGATGCTGTTTTATGATATCAAGACAGACTGTAAATAAGGTAGGATATATTCCTGAAGAATATTTTATGTATGGTGAAGATGTTGCGTATTCATATTTGATGAATAGAATGAATTATGATAATTATGTTGTTAATAATAGTGTTATTTATCATAAAATTAGTACTACATCAGGAAAATCAAGTATTTTTTCAATTTATTATTTATATAGAAATAGACTTCTTTTTGTACACATGAATTATAAATCTTTTAAAAGATTATATGGGTTACTTATTAATTCTCTACAGATAATAATTAGAATATTAATATTCACACTATCTAATAAATATTATCTGGCCAAAGCATTGATGTATTCATTAATCGACTATAAAGTGAAGGGAATATCACATAGAAATTTGAAAGAGAAGTAACATAGATGAAGTACTTTAAATTTATACTAGCATCACCTATTTTGATTATTAGTTTTTTGTATGTTTTTTAATTAATATTTCGTATTCGTTTGAATCAAAGTATATCTTATTTATGAGAGAAAACAATATATATCATTACTTTTTATACATGGATTTTCCCAAACTATTAAAAGTTTCATGAGCTTTATTTTAATTTATATGTATATATATTTAATGATTAATTAAATTTACAGAATTGATTTTGTGAATAATACTAGTTTCAGAAAGGGGATATAAATTATGAAAAAAATAGCAATTAATTTTACCGGTAGAAGGGGAGGTGGGGCAATAGTCTCGCTTGAAACTACAAAAGCTTTTCTATTAAAAGGTTATGAAGTTAGCGCAATTATCTCAAGTGACATTGATAATCTTGAAGAATGGCGGGAATTGGAATTGAAAAAACTTGTTATAATAAACACTTATAATTCATTGTTACAGTTCATTTTTAACACAATATTTTTTTCATTTAGACAAAAGAAAATTATTATCAATAATTTAAAAGATATTGGAGAAATTGATTTTGTTTATTGCCCGATGGGTGCAAGTTGGAGCTATAGAATAAATAAAATTATAGATAGAAAATATTATATTGTTAATCACGATCCTATTCCCCATAGTGGAGAAAATTTATTATTTAAAATATATAGACTTGTTTTTAATACTAATAAAATTTATAAAAAAGCAAAAGCAATAATAGTACATACGAAAAATTTATTAATTATACTAAAGAAAAATATAAAAATGAAAACGTTATATATATTCCTTTAGGTATTCATATAAATCAAAGCAGTAATAAAGAATTCAAGGATTCAAATAAAGATGCAAAAAAAGTGAATTTTCTTTTTTTTGGAAGGATTACCAAGTATAAAGGGTTAAATATTTTATGGGAAGCGTATAAAAGACTATTAGATAAGTATAAACAACAAATAACATTGTCCATAGTAGGTGAAGGTGATTTAAAACTAAATGTCAATGAAATTAAAAAAACTATAGGAACTAATGTTGTAAATGAATGGATTCCTAATGAAGATTTATATAAATATTTTGGAAGAAAAAATGTTGTTTTAGTTTGCCCTTATATAGATGCCACTCAATCTGGTGTAATAATGCTGGGTTATGATTTTTTGGTTCCAGTGATAGCAACTAAGACTGGTGGTATCCCTGAACAAGTACAAGATAACGTAACTGGCTTATTGATTGAGCCTAATTCAATTGATGAATTATATAAAGCAATGGAAAAATTTATTTTAAATATAGATATACTTAGCAAGTATTCTTTTAATATTAAGAGTTATATGAGTAATTTTAGTTGGATAAAGTCTATAGGGAAATTTGAAAAGTATATTGATTTAGAAGGAACAAAAGGAGGTGAGTGTTTATGAAAGGGATAATATTAGCTGGAGGATCAGGATCACGATTATATCCTCTCACAATGGTGACAAGCAAACAATTATTACCGATTTATGATAAACCCATGATTTATTATCCGTTATCAATTTTAATGTTTGCAGGAATTAAGGATATTTTGATTATATCAACTCCAGATGACACATATCGTTTTCAATCTTTATTAGGTAATGGTTCAAAATTTGGATTATCATTAAAATACGATATTCAAATATCACCAGATGGACTTGCTCAAGCTTTCTTGATTGCTGAAGATTTTATAGGCCAAGACAAAGTATGTTTGATACTAGGAGACAATGTTTTTTATGGTAATGGGTTAAAAAATGCACTAGATAGGGCTGTTCAAAATACAAAATTGGGAAAAGCAACAGTTTTTGGTTATCATGTTGATGACCCAGAAAGATTTGGCGTCGTAGAATTTAATGAGTCTGGTAAGGTGATTTCTTTGGAAGAAAAGCCTAAAAAACCAAAATCGCATTATGCTGTAACCGGGTTATATTTTTATGATAACCGAGTTGTAGATTTTGCCAAAAAAGTTAAACCATCTGAACGGGGAGAATTAGAAATAACAGACTTAAATAGAATGTATTTAGACGATGATAGTTTGGATGTAGTCACGTTTGGTAGAGGATTTACATGGTTAGATACTGGAACTCATGAATCATTAGCGGAAGCAACATCTTTTGTAAAAATGATTGAAGATCATCAAGGTTTGAAAATATCTTGTCCAGAAGAGATAGCGTATAGTAATGGATGGATATCTAAAGAACAGTTAAGAAAGCAAGCTGAACTCATGAAGAAAAGTAAATATGGTAAATTTTTATTTGATGTGCTGAAAGGTAAGGTGAGATATTAATGAAAATAATACAAACTGAAATAAATGATCTGATAATTATTGAACCTATAGTTTTTGCCGATTATCGGGGATGGTTTGTTGAATCTTACAACAAAAAAGTATTTTATGACTGTGGAATAAACATAGAATTTAAACAAGACAATCATTCTTTAAGTTTTGAAAAAGGGGTTTTAAGAGGTTTGCATTTTCAGAACAACCCGAGTGCTCAAACTAAACTTGTGAGATGTACTAGAGGTAAAATTTGGGATGTCGCAGTTGATTTAAGAAAATCTAGTTCAACTTACAAAAAGTGGTTTGGTATAGAACTTACTCCAGACAATCATAAGATGCTTCTCATTCCACAAGGATTTGCACACGGATTTGTAACATTAGAAGAAAATTCTGAAGTGCAATATAAGGTGGATGCTTACTATGATCCGAAATCAGATAAATCCATAAAATATGATGATCCTGATATCAGTATTAAGTGGCCCTTGAATGATGTTATTTTATCTAAAAAAGATATAACAGCACCATATTTGAAAGATTCGGATGTGAATTTCAAATGAAAATAGTTGTTACAGGAGTTGAAGGTCAACTTGGGTTTGATGTTGTTGAAGAATTAAAGAGTAGAAAATATAATGATATAATTGGTATAGATCTTAAAGATTTAGACATCACTAATCAAAGCGCAGTGAATGTATTTATGAGTCATAATAAACCGGATGTTGTAGTTCATTGTGCAGCATATACAGCTGTAGATAGTGCCGAACTCAATAAAAAATCATGCTATGATGTTAATGTTAATGGAACTAAATATTTAGTTGAATCTGCAAAAAAATTAGATGCTAAATTTGTATATATTTCTACTGATTATATTTTTTCTGGAGATAAGGATAAAGAATACTTAGTTGATGATATACCAAATCCTAAATCTTTTTATGGAGAAACAAAGTACCTTGGTGAAATTGAAACATTAAAACATTCTAAGCATTTTATTGTTCGTATTTCTTGGGTATTCGGCAAAAATGGTAATAATTTTATTAAGACTATACTTAAGCTAAGCAAAGAAAAAAATAAGTTAAACATTGTCTCAGATCAAATTGGATCTCCAACTTATACATATGATCTATCCAAACTTATTGTAGATATGATAGAGACTGATAAATATGGAGTTTATCATGCAACTAATGAAGGTATTTGTAGTTGGTTTGAGTTTGCAAAAAAAATATTTGAATTTTCAAACATAGATATAAATTTGAATGCTATTTCAACAAATCAGTATCCAACAATAGCAAAAAGACCAAGAAACTCAGTTATGAGTAAAAAAAATCTTATAGCTAACGGATTCAAACCATTGCCATCTTGGCAAGATGCTTTAAAAAGATATTTGAAGGAAATTGAGGTTATATAAATGAAATTATTAGTAACAGGTGGTGCAGGATTTATAGGTGGAAACTTTTGCCATTATATTTGTAAAAAATATCCTAAATATAAAGTAATATGTTTAGACACCTTAACTTATGCTGGAAATTTAGAGACACTTAAACCATTACAAAAAAATAATAACTTTAGATTTGTCAAAGGTAATATTTGTGACAGAAAACTGGTTTATAATCTATTTAAGAAAGAACAGTTTGATGTTGTTGTTAATTTTGCAGCAGAATCTCACGTTGATAGATCACTAACTAACCCTGAATTATTTTTAGAAACGAATATACTTGGAACGCAAGTATTACTTGATGCTACAAGGAAGTATAATGTTTCTAGATACCATCAAGTGTCTACTGATGAGGTATATGGAGATTTACCATTAGATAGACTAGATTTACAATTTACTGAAGATACACCGATCCATGCATCTAGTCCATATTCGGCTTCAAAAGCATCGGCTGACTTATTAGTTCAAGCATATTCAAGAACATTTAAAATACCGGTAACAATATCTAGATGTTCCAATAATTATGGAGCATATCAATTCCCAGAAAAACTTATTCCATTAATGATAATAAAGGCTTTAAATAATGAAAAATTGCCAGTATATGGAACAGGGAAAAACGTTAGAGATTGGCTGCATGTTGATGATCATTGTTCAGCCATTGATTTAATTATTCATAAAGGAAGTGTTGGTGAAATATATAATATAGGTGGGAATAATGAAAGGACTAATTTAGAAGTAGTACAAGCAATTATTAAAGCATTAGGTAAATCAAAAGATTTAATTAAATATGTTGAAGATAGACCTGGACATGATATGAGATACGCAATAAATGCTACTAAAATAGAAACTGCATTAGGATGGAAACCTAAGTATACCTTTGATATTGGTTTGCAAAATACAATAAAATGGTATTTAGATAATAAACAGTGGACATCTAAAATAATTAGTGGGGAATATTTGGATAAAAACAGAGAAATAAAAAACTTTAGTATTAAGATAGAAGATAGAGATATGAATATCATAGGTGAAAAAAATAAGGATATTTTAGGTTAAAATGAATATGAGTATAAGAAAAAAAAAAGTAGACATAATAAAAAATTTAGTTCTGGCAGCTTTTTTTATTAATGCTTATCTTAGTTCCATATTTGTTGCAGATTTAAATTTTTATTTTTCATTAGCTCTTGGATTAATTTCTCATTTATTATGTCTACTTCTTGATTTTAATAAGAGTATGTTGAAGCAATATTTGATTATTATGTTTTTTTTAATATTTGGTTTTTTATCTTTTATTTATAATAACAATTCAACTTTAGGAGAGTTAGTATCATCTTATATATATTTTGGGGTTGCAGTACTTATTTTAAATACAAAGCTTGATAAAAAATTATGGAAATTTTTGTTTTTTATTGTGTCATTTATATTCTTACTTTTTATTCTTTCGGAAATTCATTTGATTCTATATTCGTAAATGCAAGTAGAAATTATGTTTCAGTATATTTATTATTTTTTATTTTTATGTATTATGTATCTAATTATAAAGAGAATACAATAAATATTTTGCCATCAGTATTATTTTTTTTGTTATCAGTTTTTGCTATTGGAAGAACAGGAATTTTAGTATCTCGTGTTCTAGTGCTTTTGACACTTATGTGGAATACAAGAAATTCTACGTATTTTAAAAAATTAATTAATTTAATTATTATAATAATAATTGTTATAATAATTGTTTTTATTCAATCGGATTTTTATAAAGTTGTATTTTCTAGATTTTTTGAAACTTCAAATTTAACTTTAGGTGGAAGGCTCACTATTTGGAAAGAATTTTATGAAAAATTATTTGATTCTATTTTAAATTTTCTTTTAGGGCCAAAATTGGATCAAATACCATTAGCCGTATATTTTGACTTTAATTTACATAATTCTTTCCTTAACTTATATTCAAGATATGGTTTTATTATATTTGTAATCGTTTTAATGCTAATGGTGAATTCTTTATTATCGATGTTGAAAAGAAAAGAAATTTTGTTGTTAATAATCAGTTTGATATTTATTATGAGGGCATCTACAGATTTATTGTTTTCATATTATTATGGCGATGTACTTATGTATTTTCTAGTACTATATTCTCTGAATAAAACTAACAAATATACTAGTAATAGTAATCTAATAAAAGGGAAAATCTATGGTGTATAAAAAAATAAATTTCATTAAGAATAATCATGTTAACTTGAATGATTACAACACAATTGGATATGTAATAACAAAATATCATTTAATAGGGTACCTCGCGTATATAGAGTCAAATAATTCTATATCAAGAAAAGAAAATCCTAAGATTCTTATAATTGTAATGAATCATTCAAAAAATGGTCGAATTTTAAAAAAAGAAGATTTTAGTAGAATTAAAACTAATATTTCAATTGATGTGTTATTCATTGGGTTAAATATAAATAATCTTGTCTTCACAAATAAGAAATTACTAACGAGAAAAGACATTATTTCTCCACATCTTCCTTGGAAGTTACCGTTTAGTAAATTTTCAAATTATAGAAAAATAATTAAATTTGTAATTATTGATGATGGAATAGGATCATATGAATCTATTTTCTATTGGATTAGATTGCAATATTCTCAATCTAGAACAATAAAATATATTAGCAGATATATTATAAAATATTTTGATTATTATATTTCTCGAGTTATATGTCCAAGCTATTATACAATATTTTCTGTGATGCGAAGAAAAAAGAATTTAATCCTTGTTAATGAAAATGTTGTCGTTTATTATAGAAATGTGATAAAAAGATTAACAAATATAGAGTTTTCAAATAGTATAATATATAAAAGTCCTGTAATATTTTATACTCAACCATACAAATTCGGAAAAGATATTGATAAAGGAAAATATTTCGAAATTCTAAATAAAATTCAAATCTGGGCTAACAAAAAGGGAAAAGAGTTTATAATAAAATTACATCCAAGGGATAATAATGTTGGACTCTACAAAAGTAGAGGATATACTATATTTGACTTAAATATTACTGGTGATGATATTATTTTTAGTGATAACTATAGAAACAGTGTTATTGTAGGTATTACTTCAACTGTTTTAATTAATCATTATATTATGGGTGGGAATTCTAAAGTATATAGTTTATGTAGAGAAGACATATATTTAAGTAAAGAATTAAGAAAATTTTGTAAAAGATTTTACAAAAAGTATTGCGGTATTATTAAAACTATGGATTCATTGTATTAATGAATATAAATAAATTTTGAAAAGAGAATAATAATATATTTAGGATTCGAAAAAATTATAGGTATAATTTCATTTAAAAAGATATTTAATGATATAAATCATACGATAAAAAAACGAATGAGTTCATTTTATCGATATTATATTTGAATAAAATTACATTGGAGTTATGAAAGGATTGTTGAATACTAATGAAAGGAGCGATTAGAGTCACAGTAGAATGTAATAGTGATTCTTGATTATCATAATATGAAAATATTAATTATGGCAGGTGGAAGTGGTGAAAGATTTTGGCCATTATCCACAAAAGTAAAACCCAAACAACTACTATCACTTTTTTCTAATAAATCTATGATTAGAGAAACCGTAGATAGAGTTCTTAATTATGTAGACTCAAAAGATATCTATGTATCAACTAATGAAATACAGTCTAAAAGAATTATTTCCGAGTTATATGATATCCCTGAAAGAAATATTATTATTGAACCTGATTTTAAGGACACTGCAGCAGCAATTGCATATGGGAGCTTAATAATTTCTAGAGATTCTGATAATGATGAAGTTATTACTGTATTAGCGAGTGATCATTTGATAGGTGATGTGAATGGTTTTATTCAGAGTCTGAAGAGGGCTGAAGAGAAAGCTATTGAAGGGTTTATTGTTACGCTTGGTATAAAAGCTAGTCGACCAGAAACTGGTTATGGATATATACAATTGAATAGTTTGGAATTAAATCAACCATCTAAAGCAATAAGATTTATGGAAAAACCAAATCTTGAAACTGCTAGGGAATATTTAGAACAAGATAAGTATGTTTGGAATAGTGGTATATTTATTTTTAAGTATTCAACTATTATTAAAGAGTTAAATAGGTATATTCCAAATCATGTTTCTGTTATTAATGACATGAAGAAAGTCATAGATGTAAAAATTGGATTAGAACTATCTAATGTTACTAGACCATTTTTCGACAAATTTGAACGTATTTCTATAGATTTTGCAGTTATGGAAAAGTCCCAACTCATTCAATGTATTCCAGTTGATTTTGGATGGAATGATGTTGGTGGATTTAAATCATTAGAAGAAGTTTTTGAAAAAGATAATAATAATAATATAATTAAGAATGTTAGATATATACAAGTAGATTCAAGTAATAATATTGTCATTTCAGATAGGGAATCTCGTTTGATTACATCTATTGGTGTATCTAATATGGTTATAGTTGATACAAAAGATGCGCTCTTAGTATGTAACAAGGATGATTCACAAAGAATTAAGGAACTTCTAAAAAAAATTTAAAGATTACTTTATGATTTTAGACTTAAACATATCCCTTCAATAAATTTTTCATGGAGGCAAACTGTCAAAATAATCAAGGGTCAGTTTGAAGAAATGAGGTTAAAGAATACTATGTCAATCATAAAGAATGCTTTGGACATTATCTAAGTTGATTGATATCAATAATGATTTAAGTTTTTAAGTGCATCTAGATAATGATTATGCTGTTATTCACAAAAATACAGAGGGTAAAGTTGAGTTCTAGTATATGCTTGGTTAAGATACAAAATCAAGAATTCAAATAGAACAGAAAACCCAAAATAACCGTAGTTATTATAGCAAAAGAAAATATTATAATAATAAGGAGATGATTATATGAAGGTTTTGGTTACCGGAGGCTTAGGATATATAGGATCACATACAGTTGTTGAACTATTAGAACATAACTATGAAGTTATTATATTAGACAACCTTTATAATTCACGAATAGAAACACTATCTAAAATAAAAGAAATTACTGGAAAAAATGCGTCTTTTTATAATATTGATGCTACTGATTTCGATTCTCTCAATGAACTGTTCAAAAATGAAGAAATATCAAGCATTATTCATTTTGCCGGATATAAGGCTGTAGGAGAGTCTGTAAATTTTCCACTTAAGTATTATTCCAATAATCTTATATCTACAATAAATTTAGCAAAACTTGCTATAAAATATAATGTAATAAAATTAATTTTTTCTTCTTCTGCAACTGTTTATGGCGATGGGGAATCACCATTTACTGAAATAATGCCAATACTTGAAAGAACCAATCCATATGGGGAAACAAAAGCAATTTGCGAGCGTATTCTAATTGACACCTATACAGCAAACAAAAATCTTTCTGTGACTCTACTAAGATACTTTAATCCTGTTGGTGCTCATGAAAGTGGATTAATAGGTGAAGTACCTAATGGGATACCAAATAACTTAATGCCTTATATTACACAAGTTGCTAAAGGAATTCGAGAAAAACTATTGATATATGGGAATGATTATGAAACGGTAGATGGAACTGGTGTTAGAGATTATATACATGTTGTTGATCTAGCAAAAGGTCATTTAAGTGCATTAAAATCTAATAAAGGAGGTATCAATATATATAATTTGGGTACTGGAAAAGGAACATCAGTGTTAGAACTTGTTAAAACATTTATGAACGTAAATAATGTAAATATCCCATATGAATTTGTCGATAGAAGACCAGGAGATATCGCGATTAGCTATGCAGATGTTACAAAAGCTAAAGAAGAACTAAATTGGGAATCTAAATTGTCTATCGAAAAAATGGTAGAAGATGTATGGCGTTTTGAAAATCAATAAATAAGTAATATATTTAAAAAAGAAATTGAAATAATAATTAATGGTGAAACTAATGTTTAGAAAGATTAAAGTACTCCTAGAGACATCTCTATTTAAAACTGCTACTATTTTTACTGGAGCAAATATTATAAGTAAATCGATACCGTTTTTGTTATTGCCTATATTAACACGTTATTTAACTCCTGCAGATTATGGAATAGTATCAATGTTTGCTTTGGTAGTTAGTGTTTTAGTCTCACTTGTTGGAGTTAATACTCACGGCGCTATTGCTAGAAATTATTATGATAAAAATAAAAAAGAACTCAAAATATATATTAGTTCAACATTTGTAATACTAATATATTCTGTATTATTAATTAGTTTGTTATTTATTATTATAGGTAAACTAATTGCAACCCTGGTTTCATTGCCATTAATTATGTTATGGATTGCTCTTGCAATTGCAATAGCTCAGTATATACAATCAGTTACACTGGTATTGTGGCAGGTGCAAAAAAAAGCATTTTCATATGGTGTTTATAACATTTCGAAATCTTTTATTAATGTAATTCTTAGTATTATATTTGTTGTAGTTCTCAGTTTTTCTTGGCAAGGTAGGATTTATGCACAGTTAATTACAGCTTTATTATTTATAATTGTTTCTATCATTGTTTTGAAAAAAAATAAATGGATTGGTATGGAAATAGATAAGTGTGACTTGAAAGACGCATTGAAATTTGGGTTACCTCTTATACCACACATAATTGGTGCAATTCTTATAACAATGATAGATAGATTTTTTATCACATATTATTCTGGTGTTGCGTAAACTGGTTTATATACAGTAGGTTATCAAATAGGAACAATTATCAATGTACTAGCAGTATCGTTTAATCATGCATATACTCCATGGTTATATGGTAAACTTAAATTAGACTCTTTAGATATTAAGATTAAAATTGTAAAATTTACCTATGTGTACTTTTTTGCTATTATAGTATTAGCAATAAGTCTGACTGTAATATCAAATTTATTTTTAGTGTATTTTGTAGGTGAAGAATTCAAACAATCAGTAATATATGTTGGCTGGATTGCACTAGGATATGCCTTTAATGGCATGTATTTAATGGTAACTAATTATATATTTTATGCAAAAAAAACAAAATATATTGGCTTGCTAACTGGCACAGCAGCCATAATTAATATAATATTAAATATATTGCTTGTTCCTATATATGGTCCTATCGGGGCAGCATATGCAACTACAATTGTATATTTCATACAGTTTATAAGTGTTTGGATTCTTAGTTCAAAGGTATATAGTATGCCATGGAATATATTAAGGATCATTAAAAAAGATAATAATATGTAATAGTGGAAATATAAATGAATAATTTTTAAAATATTATATAGCAATAAATAAATTTCAAAGGAGAAAAAATATGAAACCAATTATAATAGCAGAAGTAGGTTGTAATCACAAAGGAAGTATTGAATTAGCAAAAGAACATATAAGAATGGCTAAAATTTTTGCTAATGCAGATGTTGTAAAGTTTCAAAAAAGAGACAATCAGTATTGGGCTTCCAAAAAGCCAGAGATATATAATGCTCCACATCCAAATTCACAAAATTCTTATGGAGATACATATTTAGAACATAGAGAATTTTTAGAATTTGATGTTGAACAACATAAAGAATTGATGAATTATTGCAAGGATATTGGAATAGAATATTCTACCAGTGTATGGGATCTAAAATCAGCTATTGAAATTAGTAAACTCAATCCCAAGTTAATTAAAATACCTTCAGCGTGCAATAATAATTTTGAGATGCTTGAATATTTGTGTCAAAATTATCATGGTGAAATCCATGTTAGTACTGGTATGACTACCAAGAAGGAAATAAGAGAACTAGTGGAGTTTTTTGTAAAAAATAAGAGAAATAAAGATGTAGTATTATATAATTGTACATCTGGATATCCAGTACCTTTTGAAGATATTAAACTATTAGAAATTAAAAATTTTGTAAAAGATTATAAAGATATTGTAAAAGCAATTGGTTTTTCTGGGCATCATTTAGGAATAGCAGTGGATGTTGCTGCACTTGCATTAGGTGCAACTTATATTGAGAGACATTTTACTTTGGATCGCACTTGGAAAGGCACAGATCATGCGGCTTCCTTAGAACCTGATGGTTTAAGAAGATTAGTAAGAGATTTAAATAATGTATATAAGGCACTTGAATATAAAGGTGATGATATTCTGCCTATTGAGAAAGTACAGAGAGATAAATTAAAGGATGTACAATAATGAAAATTGGAATAATACCTTTAAGAAAAGGTTCTAAAGGAATACCGGGTAAAAATAGAAAGATGTTATTGGGGAGACCACTTTTTGCTTGGACTTTAATTGAGGCAAATAAATCATTACTTGATAAAATATATGTGTATTCTGATGATGATTTAATTATTGAGTATGTTAAAAAAGAGTATAGCGATCAAAAAAAAATTGTTGTAATGAATAGAAGTCCTGAATCTGCATCTGATACTGCATCAACAGAATTTGCAATGTGGGAATTAGCTAGTAAGTTAAATTTTAATTTTGATTCTATTACTTTGATTCAAGCGACTTCCCCATTGCTAACAAGTTTTGATATAAATAAAACTATTAAAGCATTAGCAGAAGGTTATGATTCTTCATTAACTGTTGCTCCAATAAAAAGATTTTTTTGGGATAAGTCTGGTAATTCACTAAATTATAACTATTTAAAACGTCCAAGAAGACAAGATTTTGAATATAGTTATGTAGAGAATGGAGCTTGTTATACTATAACAAAAGAAAAATTCATTGAAAAAAGAAACAGGATTTTTGGTAAAGTTAAAATCATTGAAATGGAGGAAAATTCCATGATAGAAATTGATGAGCCACATGATTTTGATATTGTAGAGAAACTTTTAGAGGCAAAATTAAGAAAAAGAATAAAATCATATAATTCAATCAAGTTGCTTTGCTTAGATGTTGACGGTGTTTTAACAGATGGGACTGCACAATATATAGATGATGGAGAATACAGTAAAAATTTTAGTATGTTTGATGGTAAAGGATTAGAAATAATAAGAAAGTCTGGTGTAAAGGTTTGTGTAATCACTTCTGAAAATTCTTCCGTTGTAAAAGCAAGAATTAAGAAACTAAACATAGATTTAGCATATTATGGTATAAAAGATAAGTATAGAGTATTGGATGATGTTCTTCAAAAACAAAATATAAAGTGGAGTCAAACTGCATATATTGGTGATGATATTAATGATTATACAAATATAATTGCATCAGGTATTTCTTTTTGTCCTGAAAATGCAGCGGATAAAATTAAAGCAATCTCATCAATAGTGCTTTCAAAAAAAGGTGGCAACGGTGCTGTTAGAGAAGCTTGTGAAATAATTCTAAAATTGAATAGAAATGATAATTTTTGAATTTGATTTTGCGTATACTGTTGATAATAGAAATTCAGTATATTTATCTTGTGGAAGTATTTAAAATAAGTAGGTTAAAAACTTGTGTAATTCATATTTTATATAATAGAGCTTTTAATGTTGTATGATTATTATGTGACTAAATTTACAAGGGGGCATTTATATGTGTGGCATAGTAGGATTTATAGGAAATAATAAAAAAGATGCTAAAGACGTTGTTTTATCAGGTCTTAAGAAATTAGAATACCGCGGATATGACTCTGCGGGTATTTCTTTATTCGATCAACGCTTTGAGACATTTAAAATATATAAAGATTTTGGTCGTGTGCAAAAAATTGTTGATCTTACACAAAAAGTAGATCCATCATCTATCGGTATAGGTCATACGAGATGGGCTACACATGGTAAGGTAACAAAAGATAATGCACACCCACACTATTCTGAATCTAAAAGATTCATTATTGTGCATAATGGTGTGATTGAAAATTACGAAGAATTAAAATCACAATATTTAAAAAATTCTAACTTCTATTCTGAAACGGATACTGAAGTGATTGCTCAACTTATTGAAACTTTTTCTAAATCCTTTAATGTTGAAACTGCAATACTTACAACTTTAAAACTATTAGAAGGATCTTATGCATTACTTGTGATTGACACAAGTGATCCTGAGACGATTTATGCAGCTAAAAATAAATCTCCTTTAGTTTTAGGAAAATCAAAAGATGGAGTAACGATTGCATCTGATCTGATGGCATTAGTTGGATATGCTAATGAGTATTTTGCATTAGTTGATCACTCTTTTGTTGTTGCTAAAGCGAAAAATATAAAATCATATAATTTATTACATGAACCACTTCAAATGAATTATTTAAAAATTAATCAAGATGAAGTGTCGGCTGAACTTGGAACTTATCAACATTACATGTTAAAAGAAATATATGAACAACCTTCTGTCATTAGAAGAATTGTATCTAAATATGTTTTTGATGATCTTCCCAAAATTGATAAACAAATAATTAATCAGATGAAACAATCTGATCGTATATACATATTAGCTGCAGGTACATCCATGCATGCAGGTTATGTTGGAAAAAGAATGGTTGAAGAAATCACAAACATGCCAGTTGAAGTACATATTGCTTCTGAATTTGCTTATCACATGCCTGTGTTAACAAGAAACCCTTATTTTATTTTAATTACACAATCAGGAGAAACAGCAGATCTTAGAGCATGTCTTTTAAAAGTTAAAAAACTAAACCATCCTGTTTTAACAATTACAAATGTTAAAACATCAACACTTGCAAGAGAAGCTGATCATTATTTAGAACTCTTTGCAGGTCCTGAAATTGCTGTTGCATCGACTAAAGCTTATATCGCACAAATAGCTGTGCTATATGTGCTTGCTAATAGTTTAACTGATGCACCATATGATGTTAAATATGAATTAGAGAAAGTTGCTAAATCTATAGAATCATTTTTAGATCATCAAAATCTAGCAAATATTGCACATGATTTATTTTTAAAACGTAATTGTTTTTATATTGGTAGAGATATTGATTACTATACTGCACTAGAAGCATCTCTAAAATTAAAAGAAATATCATATATACAAACAGAAGGGTTTGCTGCTGGAGAATTAAAGCATGGAACCATTGCTTTAATTGAAAATAACACACCAGTCATCGCAATCATTTCAAATAAAACCATTGCTAAAAATACAAGATCTAATCTTAAAGAGGTTTTAGCACGTGGTGCTCAAACACTTATTATTTCATTAGAAAAAACATCACAGCCTAATGATGATATTATTTTAAAAGATTGTCATGAACTACTTGCTCCTATGGTCACTGTTGTTCCAACACAACTACTTTCATATTATGCAGCATTGGAACGTGGTCTAGATATTGATAAACCAAGAAACTTAGCAAAAAGTGTTACGGTTGAATAGGAGATTATCATGGGAAAATATTTTGGAACTGATGGTATTAGAGGAAAAGCATTTGATAAACTAAATACAACACTTGCTTTTAGACTAGGTCAAGGCTTAAAAAAAGCTATCGGATTAAACAAAGTCGTGATTGGCTATGATACAAGAGAATCTTCACCAGCCCTTGCACATATGATTGCATCTGGTGCAATGACACAAGGGGTAAAAGTTATATTTGCTGGTGTTTGTTCTACTCCAATGATTGCATACTATGCAAAACAAAAAAAAATCATTGGTGTAATGATTACAGCTTCTCATAATCCCTATACCGATAATGGGATTAAAGTCTTTAATAAAGGTTATAAAACAACTTTAGAAGAAGAAGCAATCATTGAAACTTTTATTGATAAGCTATATCATACAATTGATGAATTCTCATCATTTAAGTTATCAAATGATATTAAAGATGAATATATAAAACTATATAATCAGTTTAAGATTAATGATCTTGGATTAAAAGTAGCATATGATAGTGCAAATGGTGCAAATTATAAAATCGCACATGATATTTTTAATCAATTTTATATTGATACATATCAAATTGGCAATCATCCAGATGGACTTAATATCAATAGAGGATGTGGATCGACACATATTGATTATTTACAAGACTATTTAAGAGAAAATAAAATAGATATAGGTTTTAGTTTTGATGGGGATGGAGATCGCCTTATCGTATGTGATAGAGATACCATCTATGATGGAGATCAAATCATTTTTGTGATTGCTAAGTATTTAAAACAAAAAGGATTATTAAAACATAATCATGCTGTTTTAACAAAAATGAGTAATCCAGGGATATTAAAAGCATTTGATAAAAATGATATTGATGTGAGTTTAACTGATGTTGGTGATAAATATGTATCACTTGAGCTCACTAACAATGATTATATCATTGGTGGTGAAAATAGTGGACATATTATCTTAAGACATTTACTTCATACAGGAGATGGCTTATTAGCAGCTATTTATTTACTCCATATTATGAGTGAAACTAAAAAAACCATTAAAGAACTTACTGCTGATATTAAGTTATATCCATACTTAACAACAAACATTAAAGACATTGATAAAACTATCATTTTAAAAGATGAAGTAATCAGATATCTAGAAAATATGAAAGATAAATTAGGTGAAAATAGTTTATTACTAGTTCGTGCAAGTGGCACAGAGCCACTCTTACGTGTTACAATATCTCATGAAGACGAACAAACTGTGAAAGATGTATCATCAGAAATTGTTAAATATTTGAAAGGTATGGTTTAATATAATGAAAAAAACTTATGCATTAGTACTTGCAGCTGGTAAAGGCACAAGAATGAAAACGGAATTGCCTAAATGTGCATTTCCAATTCTTAAAAAACCAATGATAGCCTATATTGTTGAAAAACTTGAAAGAAGTGCAATCGATGAAACAGTCGTCGTCGTTGGTCATAAAAAAGAAGTGTTAAAGGATATCTTAAAAGATAGAGTAACATATGTCGAGCAAACTGAAATGCTTGGAACAGGTCATGCTGCTTTGCAAGCTGAAGCAGTCCTAGCGGATAAAGAAGGGGTTACACTTATCTTACCTGGTGATATGCCTTTAATGCCTGTTAAACTAACAAATAAAATATTACAAGCCCATGAAACCATGGGAAATGATCTCACAGTTGTATCAATGACATTTAACAATCCTAAATCATATGGACGTATTGTTAGAGATAAATACGGTATGGTTTCAGCAATTGTTGAAGATAAAGATTGTTCTGATGAACAAAAACATATAAAAGAAGTTAATTCTGGTGTTTATGTTGTTAATAATAAAATTTTATTTAAAATATTAAAGCAAATAAAACTAAATGATCGTAAAGGTGAATATTATATTACGGATATGATCGCATTGATGAAACATGATTATAAAGTGGGTGCATTTGGTGTTTATGATGCACATCTTATGATGGGTGTTAATGATTTATATTCTGTTAGTGTTGCTGAACGTTATTTAAGAGATGAAATTAATAAAGGTCATATGTTATCAGGTGTTCAAATGGTTGCACCTAATACGATTACCATTGGACATAATGTGATTATTGAACCAGGAGTTACCATTATGCCGAATACAACTATAACAGGTTTATCTACTGTTAGAGAAGGTTCAGTCATAGGACCTAATACTGAAATACATAATGGAAATATTGATGAATATTGTCAAGTAAAGCATTCTCTTATTTATGATTCAATAGTAGGTGCACACACAACAGTTGGTCCATTTGCGCATCTTAGAAATGGTGCAAATATTGGTGATCATAATAGAGTAGGTAACTTTGTTGAAGTGAAAAACTCTACTACAGGTAGTGGCACAAAAGCAGCACATTTATCTTATATAGGAGATTCAGAAGTGGGTTCTCGTGTAAACTTTGGATGTGGATCAATAACAGTCAATTACGATGGTGTTAATAAACATAAAACGAAGATTGGTAATGATGTTTTTGTAGGATGTAATGTGAATATGGTTGCACCTTTAGAAATTGGTGATGAAGTATTTATTGCTGCTGGATCAACAGTAACTGAAAATGTACCTAAAGGATCACTTACGATTGAAAGAGGTCAGCAAATTAATAAGGATGCATATTTTAATAATTTAATTAAACCGAAAGCGAAAAAGTAAAATAAATATGATATAAAACCACCATAATAATTATGGTGGTTTTACTATATATGAATATACTATTTTTTTAACTAACGGATTAATTTCTCATGACTTTTTTCATAATATCAATCATTGTTTGATTTAACTGTTACAGCTTTGATATGATAATAATTGATAAGATAAGAACATTAATAAATAAGTATAAATATATTTGTAAATTGAAAATAATGCTGATTTTAGTTTGACTTATAACGGGTGCTTCACCTGAAATATTATATGTATATTTAATTGAGGCATATCTTTAACATAGAACTAGTTCTAAAAAAGTGATGTCATCTAACAAAAAATATAGTAGTAATTTAAAAAATACAGAAGACTATAGTAAAGCAAAAAAAATTATATATTATTTTTTAAATATATAAAATTAAATGAAAACTATTTAGAAGGGTTACTAAATTTTAGAAACTGAATCTCTAATTTTAATATTCGATTTTAAAAACAACATATATGGTTTTAAAATTGAAGAGGAAAGTCTTTTTAATAATACTTTGTATACTGCAGAAGCAATTTCATCATTAGACACACCAATACTTGTAAGCTTAGGTGTTGTTTCTTCACAAACATATGTGTTATCAAAACCAACTACTGAAAAATCTTCAGGAATTTTGTAACCTTGATGGGTCATAGTGAGCATGAAGTTATGTGCTGATAGATCAGAATCAAATATAAATGCTGTAGGTAAAGTATCAGGCAACTCAAGTTTACTAAAGTTATGCATATCTCCTAAAGAGATATCAATATGCATATCATGAGTAAAAGGTATATTACTTTCTTTAAGTGCTTTTTGAAAACCGAAAAATTTATCCATGTTAGTTGAGACTTCTGGTGATATTACAAAGCATATTTTCTTGTGTCCATTTTCGATTAAATACTTAGTAATTTCATATCCTGCATGATAGTCATCAATATAGATGAAACTCCCATTGGAATTTTGGATATAACTATCAATACATACAATAGTCACATCTAAGTTTAAAAATTCATTAAGTTTTGTGGATTCAATATATCCAGCCCATAAAACGGCAAAGTTATTCAAATCATCTTTATGGTATGTCTTGATATTGTTAATGAATTTTTTAACAGAAAAATCATCATTTACGATGGTATGTTCAACTGTGATACCAATGTTCGTAAAAAGTTTACTTATTGCTTGAAATATACCATAATAAAACTGTTCAGTTGATTTTGTAAACTTTTTAGGAATTAAATAATATACCCTACGGCAATTTTTAGTTAATGGATCAATTAATTTATAATTCATTTTAATTGCACAGTTAAATACTCTTTTTTTTAGACCTTCACTAACATCTTGCTTATTAGTTAGTGCTTTATAGACGGATACCTTTGATATATTCAGTTTGTTTGCAATATCTTGCATGGTTGTTTTTTTAGTTTTCATAATTATATTATAACTTAGTTACGTAACAAAAACAATATATAAACTTAATTTTTTAATTCTCGTTGATTGAATTCATTAATTTTAGTATACTTTATATGTGAGAAGAAAGCGTTATCAAAAATGGAGGAAAAATGAAAGTTAAAAGAATAATACTATCTTTCTTAGTTGTTTTGATAATTATACTGTTAAATGGGTGTGAAAAAGCAGAACTCGAAGAAAATATTAATCTAGAAAGGCTGAAAGAGATGACAATGTCAAACGATGAACAAAAATCATCTAGTACAATTGCATCATTTACAATTGATGAACTTGTTGAAGAATCATCTAGTAAATTTAATTTTTTTGATTTAATAACAAATCATATGGTATTGCAAGCAAATGCAACAGTTAGAATTTTTGGTAAATATGAAACCGATGGACCAATTGCGTTAAGTATCGATGATGTCACATATTATGAAGAAGTGATCAATGGATCATTTGAGTTCTATATAGGACCTTTTAACTATGGGGGTCCTTACACTATAAAATTTTATACTAAAGAATTTCAAACAAAAATCGATGATGTATTATTTGGAGAAGTCTTTTTGATGAGTGGTCAGTCAAATATGGCAATCACGATGAGTGAAATATTAAAAAGTGCTACAGTAGATTATAAAGTCAGTATTGAAGAAGATATATATGAAAATGATTATGATCAAATTCGATTTAATACTATTGGTACGTTAAGTAGTAGAGAAGAAAAAGATAATTTTACTCCAAATCAGGTTTTTTCATGGGATAGTTTATCAAGTGATAATGCTTACGGATTAAGCGCATTTTCTTTTTATTATGCAAAAACTTTATATGAAGAATATAAAGTACCTATAGGTATAGTGATCTCTGCTGTTGGAGCAACTTATACTAATACATGGATCCCAAGTGAAGAAGCAAAAGAGATGGATCAAACTTATGTTAAAAATGTCAGCGATGAGACACACCATCACAATACTTTAATGGGATGATTGCTCCTTTAAAACAATATAGTTTTCGAGGTGTGGTATGGTATCAAGGTGAAGGGCAACATGTAGCTTACGAAGAAAATATGACTAAATTGATTGATGGATGGAGAAGAGTATTTAATCATGAAGATTTAAAGTTTGTAATTGTTGAACTTCCTAGAATTGATTTTGATCTTCAATATACGGAAAGTAGTTGGTTTAAAGTAAGAGAACAACAAAAACGGTTAGCTGATTATCCAAATGTCACTTATAGTGTGAACATAGATCTCGGCATTAAAACTTCTGAAACAAATGATCCGATGCATCCATATGATAAAAAAGAAGCAGGAAAGAGAGCAGCTCATGCTTTTATGAAATCTTTTTATCAAGCAGAAGGTGTTTTGACATCTCCTAAAATTACTTATATAGGTTATGATAATAATGATTTAATTTTAAAATTTTCTAACGTTGGTGAAGGTTTATACTTAAATGATTATTTAGCTGGTTTTGAAGTAAGTGTAGATGGTGTTAATTATCAATATGCAAAACCCATATTAATAGATCAGTATACAATTAGAATAGAAACTGACGAAAGACAAGTACTATCAGTAAGATATGGATATTCATATAGTATAACTGAAGTATTTGGTTTAGAAGGAACAGCGCCAACTTTAGCAGATTTAGTATGTGTCTACAATAGTGGTGGTTATCCATTAGATCAATTTGAAATATATTTATAAATGCAATGCATAAGGAATAGGGAGAAAAAAATGATAAAAAAACTAGTAATTACTTTAAGTATGATTTTGATAGCTACTTTGTTAATAAGTTGTCAAGATAGTGATAGTCTAAAAAGTTATGTTAAAGAAAGTTCCAATAAGATTGAAATTGGTATTGAAAACAGATATCACTTTAGTTTTTCTAATAGTGATAATCAATGGTTATTTGATGGGGTTTATGCGGGTGAAGATAATAAACTGATATTTGATTCACAAGAAAATGATTTTTTCCGTTTTGCTGAATTACAATATAACAAAGAAAATGAAGGAACAACTTATGATACAAAAATAAACAGTGTTGAAGTTGTTGAAATAAATAATGAAAAAAAAGTTGTTGTCAAAAATGAAGATGCATCATTAACTTTGAGCATCGATGAAGGCTCAACATTCATTAAGAGAACATTTACATTAAATAATGATATTCAAAATCAACTCAGTGCATTTCAATTAAGTTTTACACTACGTACTAATCCTAATGAAATCATTAGAGAATATGGATCTATTGCAACAAAATCACCATCTGAATTGCAAGCTGATCTACCATATGCATTCCCAGCATTGTATACTAAATTATTTAGTGATGAAACAGAATATAATGTTATCAATGTAGTTGATTATAAAAACTCTGATCGTATTTTTGGTAAAATGCGTAAACGCAGTGTTTGAGATGCATTTGAGTTAGGTGTCAGTTCTGATACAGGAGATATTGAACCTGGAGAGCTAACGTTTATTGATTATTGGGATATTCACTCAGATACTACTTCTTATTATGAACTAATTGGAAGTGCTGCAGATCAATATTTAACGATTAATCCAATGCAAGTCAATGATTTAGCCAATCGTGGGAATTTAATAGCACCATCATTTTCAACAATTGTGGAACATCTTTATGATGATATTATGGATACGCGTTCAGGATACGACTTATTAAATGGTGGTATGATTGCATATGCCTATATGGAAGATCATGGGGTTTATGGTCAATCATTTGTGACTTTAGATACTACGAAAGGCATGTTAAGATATGCTTTAGCTGAAAATGATGAAGCAATGCAAGAAGAAGTTACAGAGATTATAAAATTGATTACTGGTTATCGTGTAGGTGAACCAAATTGGATTGAACCATATACTGGTGAAAATGCACAAGATGATGAATATTTTCTTCATTATATTTATTTAAATGGTGGTTTTGGTGATAATACCTCTGGAGAAGAAACAGGGAATGTTACAGGTATTAGTGGATGGAAATATTATGATATGCTTGCGAATATTGCAGATTTAGCATACTTAACAAATGATGAAGAAATTAAAGAAGGGTTTTTTAAATTAATGCCTTTTTTAAATAGTTTAAAACTTGATGATTATGCACAACCTGTTGCATGGTTTTATGAAACTAGAGAACCAGCAAGTGGATATCAAGAAGGTGGTAGTGCTGGAAATGCAAGTATATGGGCTTATATTCATCTAATGGCTACTCAATTAGGTGAAGACTCTTATTATAAAGAAGAAGGATTAAAAGCTTTAGATCATGCGAATTCTCTTGATTATTATTCAATGACATCAATGCGCGTTGCGGTTAAACCTGTTGCTATTGGGTGGAACGTTAGAGCGAATATATTAGCTTATGAGATGACAGGTGATGAAACTTATTTAGAACATGCAAAGTTGGTAGCTAAAAGTTTGCTATCGTTATACTATTTGAACTCAAATCCTTCAACATTCTTTGCAACACAAGGATTTGGATATGCTGATCTAAGAGAACGCTGGGAAGCATATCTAGAAATGGCACAATCACTTTGGTTAATTACACCAGTTATGGCATATATGTCAGATGATGAAACTTTGTTAGATGTACTATATGCTGCAAGTAAAACATATGTTTATGCATTCCCAATTAATGGAAATCCATATGGTAATTATTCAAGAGTACCAGGATATGATTCTCTAGATGCCTATTATGTTCCATTTGAATTTGCGACAGGTGTTATTGGTGATAATCCAGGTAATGAAGGTGGTGCGCAAGCAGCAAGTCGTCAAGTAAAAGAAATTTATGGATCTGGAGAAGGATTCTTAAATTATTTAATGTTTGAGGCTTATGGATATTCTTCAGATGATCATTTACTTGTTTTATCTTTAACTGGTGCGCACAATGAAATTAAACATGATCAACAATTGTATATATTATATAACCCATCAGAAATAGAACGTCAAGGGCCATTTATTTTTAGAAATCTTGATGATGGAGAATATGTAGTTAAACTAAATAATGTTGTTATTGGTACTTATTCAATTGAACAATTAAATCAGGGTTTAACTATAAATATTCAGTCAAGAGAATCAATTGTCATTGATTTACAAAAAGTGTAGGTGAATTAAGATGAAAAATATACAATATATAAAAGTAATGATAATATGTGTGTTAATGTTAGCTTTAGTAAGTTGTACATCAACAACTGAAACTCCATATGAACCTAATGTTCCTGAATATAATTATATACCAGAAGGAAAAACAAGTTTTGAAGTTAGTGATATTGAATCTGGTTCAGCACTATTAACTTTTGATGAAAAAGAAAGAGTCTCACATTATGAGATAAAAGTATCTAATTATTCAGATTTTCAATCAGACTTTACAAAAACTTTAATATCAAAGGAATCATCATATCGATTATATTTTAATGATAACAGTCAAATTTATGTGATGGCTAAAGCAATTGCTGAGAATGGTAAATCTTATGATGTATCTGATGTAAAAACAATCGTTAGTCCATATGCAAATTTGGTTGTAGGAGATGACTTTAGTTTAGGTGCAATTGATGACTGGACTACAATTAATGCGAATATCTCAAGCGATTATCATTCGTTGATTGTTTCACCTGATGGTACATCATCTGAATTAACAATTAAAAAAACATTTGAAGTCAATCTTGATTTAGCTGAAATATTGGAAATAAAATGGATAACTAAAAATACAAATTCCAAAATATCAGCCTTTATGACAATTGATGAAGTTCGCTATGATATTGTTTTAGATATGAGTGTTATTAGCCGAGGATATGTAAGATTTAATTTAAATGAATTAAATATGACAGGATCAAAAGATATTGAAATTACTATTATGAGTGAAGAAGGAAACATAGGATTTCAACTAGATTATATTAGGTTCATATATGAAAGTGAACATCAACTCATCTCTGATTTTCAATCTATTGATAAAACGAATGAATTTAATACTATAAGCCTAAACAATGGATATTTAAATATCCAAAATGATCTTGAACCTTCTGTGATAAGTACACCTTCGAGCGAAGTTGATTTTGATCCTAATGAATTATCAATTTTAGAATTATATTTATCAGGATATTATCCAAGAGATACTATTAAATTAACAATATCAAATAGTTTAGATGAACAGTTATATATAAGTGATGTAATGTATATCACTAATTATGATGGATATTTCACATTTGATTTACTAGCTTTAAATATAACCGAAGATGATACGTATACTATTTCATATGAAATTTCAAATGAAGAGGTTGTCATTGATATGATGCAACTTATTGGTGAATCAGATAATGAATTAATTCCAGTTGTATATGGCCAATGGATAGATGGCTACAGTGCTTATATGACTGAAAATGATACAATTAAACTCAAATCTTCAACAATTTATAATTATGGTGATGTAAGACAAACTGTTACTGTGGACTTAGGACAAACACCTATTGTTTTCTTTGATGTCGCAGAACTTTTCGGTGCATGGTCAGTTAAAGTGGTTCCAGAAGGTGCCGTTTCAGATATTCCTGTAACATCATTAGCAGAGTCACAAACTGGCAAGAGTGCTTATGATCTATCACAAGTTTTACAATCCAGTGATGTTACAACTTTCACATTTGTGATATTCGTTATTGGAGGATATGCAGGTGATCAAAGTGCAATGCTGAAAATGAATCCAATTACATTTGGTAATGCTTTAAGCGTTATTTCAAATACATCGGATGAAGTAACGAGCACTGTTGAGTATGATATGACAACAATTAATGTTACTGATTTTAGATATATTTATATACGTGTTTCTGAGATTTCTAAGGATGCACAATGGAAACTCTATTTAATTGACAAAAATACAAATAGACGATTTGAAATGAAAACTTCTTTAGAGAAAAAGTACACCCAGAGATATAATCGTTCTAAAGTTGGATTTTACATCTATGATATTTATGACATAACGGGATTTACGGGAGAAATGACATTTGGTTTGATGATTCAAGTCATTGGTAATGACGCAACAGTAAACATACAAGATATAAATTTCACAACAAATAACAATATTCCGAATCATATAGTAAGTGTATATTAATAATAAAGTGGAGGAAAAAAATGAAAAGAATTAAAATTTTAATGTTGTTGTTGACATTTTCTTTAGGCCTAACGATTCTCATAGGTTGCGAAGAAACTACTGTCAAATTAGAGGTTCCAACAAACGTGACAATCAATGGTGATACCGTTTCTTGGAATGCAGTTGAGCATGCAACAAACTATTCAGTAAACGTAGATGGCGACGTTTATGAAACCGCAGAGCTTTCATATAAAATTTTAGTTAATGTACCTGGAGATTATGATATTAAGGTTAGAGCCAATGGTACTGATAATTATGAAACTTCTGATTGGTCAAGTGTTGTTGTATTTACTGTTGAAGATGATGAACCTGTAATAATCAATTATCAAATTGATGAAACATTTGAGGATGAAGGTGATGAAGCTTCTTGGGGATTAGGTGATATTGATAATATGCATTGGATTGATAATGATCAATTAACTATCATGAACACAGGTGTTACACCATATCCTAGTAAAGGTAAGCATTTTAAAGTTACATTATCTGAATTTCCTTATCTTGCAGTAAAAGTAGCTGAACTTGATGGAACGAATCCAAAATGGTCAATTAAACTTAAACTTGCAGAAGATGTTACTGCATCTCGTCCTTTATCTGCAAATGATATTTCTTCAACTGGTATTTTCTATTTTGATTTAACAAAAGTTGAAGGATTAGAAGGATTAGATGTTGTAGAATTTGATTTATATGTATATATTATTGATACAAAAGATAATTTTGTAACTTTTGATTATATGAAATCTGTAACACATATTCCAGAAACAAATAATTTTAATGAATCTGATGATTTCACTATAACTAACGCAGAAGTAACAACACTAGATGGTGTAGTTTCAATTTCACCTACTTCAACTGAAGAAGATGCAAAAATAAGTTTTAATCTATATGTAGATTCATCACTTGCACAAATGCTCGATTTATTTGTATCAGCTATTGGTGATGATACAATATTCTCACTTTCAGTTGATGATCATATTATTCTTGAAAATGTAAGTAGATTTGGACACTTTGGCTTTGATTTAAGTAGTTTAGAAACAGAGATTAAAGGTGATGTAGTTGTTGAATTTACAACGAATGGCTTATTGGTAATTGATCGATTAACTACATCAGCATATGAAGCATATACACAAACATTTGACACATACGATCAAGAATCAATTTATGATTTAGTTGAAGTTAAAGGAAGTGCTGATGTTAGTGTTAACGATAATAATCTTGTGATTTATCGTATTAGTGATTTAGTTGGAAATGCTGAAGTTGGATTTAGCGGTGTAACAAATTTCTCAACATATCCAAAACTCACTGTTAAAGTCAATGATATTGATGAAGGCGCAACACTCAAGGTCATGATGAACTCAAGAGTAATTTTAACTATTGTTGATGCAGGAACATATGAAGCTGATATGACACAATACTATCTTTCAGGATATTCTAAAGCTAATATAAGCTTTGTATTAGAGTCAACTGAAGATGCAACTGTAACAATTGAAAGTTTTGCTTTTGAAAGAGATGAAAATATGAGTCAAAATGCATTACCAGAAAAAGGTGAAGCAATAATTCATGATGGTTTTATTGTAGAAGAAGGTAATCAATCTGACAATTGGGTTGGAGATGCTACTGTATTTAGTAGAAATGGTCAACTTTGGGTAATTAATTCAGGTTATTATTCAAAAGGTGAAGTTTTCGCAAGTGAAGTTGATTTATTAATTAATCGATATTTAAATATTAAATTAGATGAATTAACAGAAGGTGCAACATGGAAAATTGATGTTGTTATGAACGTTGGTCTAGATACACAATATACTAAAACTGTAAAAGCAGAAAATTCTATGACAGGTTTATTTACAATCGATATATATGCATTATTAGGATTAACTGAAGAAACAAAATCTACTAATAAGATAGCGTTGAACTTCTTCATAGTAGGTGGTTCTGACAAATCTGCAAAAATCGACTTCATATCACTAGTAGATACACCAGAAGTAGAAAATGAAATCACTCAAGTTCTACCTACAGATAATGTATCAGTAACTGTTGGAAGTGATGTTGATGTTTCAGCTGTTCTCTTATATCCAGTAGGTGATGTTGATGTTAAAGTGTTCAATGAAGATAGTGAAGATGTAACAGCCACTTATTATAATGAAGGTATATTTAATTCAACAGTTGAAGGTGTGTATACAATTAATTATTCTTATGAAGATTTAGATGTTGTATCACGCATAGTCACTGTAACTTCACAACCAGTAATAGTCACTGATAATGTTTCAACGTCAATAAATTATGATGAAACATTAGAGATTTTAGCTACAATCTCTCCTGATCAAGATGAAGAAGTTACTTATGAAGTTTTCTATAATGAAATCAATATAACTTCTGAAGTATTGTCAAACTTAGAAGAAGGATATCTTTTTACACCAAACAATATAGGCTCATTTGAAGTTCATTTATCATCATCAGTTTCAAATGAAGTAACATTTAGTATTGAAGTCTCAACAGGGTGGCAATCTGAATCATATGGAAATAATGGTAATACAATTGTTGAAGATGTATTAACATTCTCATATGCTGGAGATTTTTATTGGCCAAAACAAGATAGAGAATATATAGTGACAAAAGATAGACCATATGTTGTACTTGATGTTAAATCAATTACTGGTGGTACATGGAAATTAGACATTGATCTAATATTATCAAATGCTGTGCCAGAAGGAACTCAATCAGGGATTATTATTATTGATTTATCAGATAAAATCGGTGATGAAAGTGAAAAAGCAATGGCATTTTCAATATTAATAGTCGGTACTGATGTAAAACTTGAAATAAATGATATTTCATTCTTAACAGAATCAGAAATGGCACAACAACACAATGAAATTACAAATGTGGTTCCAGTTGTGGCACCAACTATATCTGTTAATGAATCAATAAATGTTTCCGCTGAACTTAAATACGCTTTAGAAAACGAATCAGTTCTCGTAAATGTTTTCAATGAAGCTGAAGAAGATGTGACAGAAACTGTATTAGTGGATGGACAATTTTTAACAAATATTCCTGGTGTATATGAAATTCAATACACATCATTGTATGCGGAAACAATTACAAGAACTATTACTGTGTTAACTGATGAAGATCCGATGATTAAAACTACAAATAATTTAACAGAAACTATTATTGTAAAAGGAAATTATCCGTTAAATATTGAAATTGAAAATGCAGTAGAAGGACATGAAGTAACTTTTTTAGTTAAAAAAGATGGGGTAACTATTGATGCATCATCAGTTCTTGATGAAACAAATACATTTATTGCACAAGAAACTGGAACTTATCTTATTATTGCAAGTTATCCTAATGCACTTGACTTATCACAAACAATTACAGTTGAGAGTGGATGGATTAAAGAATCAATTGCTGCTGGTGATAAATTAAATAGTGCGTTTATCGATGGTACTTATGTATTCACTTATAATGATGGATTCTATTGGCCTTCATTCAAGTTTAATGTGAATTTAACGACAGATGAAACTCCATTTGTTAAATTTAGTACAAGTAATCTAAGTGGTGGTACTTGGAAATTACAATTTGGTGATCAATATAGTGTAATTATTGTAGCGGAAAATGGTGCTACTGGAGATTATCTTATTGACTTAAGAGACTATGCATCAAGTGCAGGATATTCTCAAACAGATGTTGAATTAAATGTAACATTTGTGTTGTATATTGTAGGTTCAGATGTATCCATTGATTTAACACCTTTTGAATTCTTAACAGTAGAAGAAGCGGCATTATTAGAGGATTAAACTTACATCACATATAAATACAAAACGTCATAAAATCAATAGGTTTGGTGTATTTTACACCAAACCTCCCTGATTTTGAAAGGAGTAAACAATGAAAAATTTAACAAAAAAAATAATGGTTTCAATAATTTTTTCTATTCTATCACTAACTTTAATTGCTTGTAACAATCAACAAAGTTTAACAGAATCAGATGGAGTAATCACAGTTTTATTAGACAATAAAGATAGAGGATATTATGAATCTGTAATTGAAAGATTTGAAACAGATTATGCTGATTTAGGCTATACTGTCAATCCTATTTGGACTGCTGGTTCAGATGTTCAATCGAATCAAGCAACAAAAATCGGTTCTGGTACACCACCAGATGTAATTATTGGTGGCGACACATATACAGAAGTATACAGTAGAAGTTTACTTGATTTAACTGAATATATTGAAAGAGATAAAGATACTTTTGATGTAGATGATTATATTGATGGTATTATGGAAAGATTAACAAATGAAGATGGTAATGTTGTATTTTTACCACGCTATTTTAATATTAGTTTACTATATTTTAATAAAGATTTATTTGATCAATCAAAAGTACAATTATTAAATGCCAATATAACACCGGCACCAGATGGTACTCCAGACGATGAAACACATTATCCACATATTAATTGGACAATTGAAGACTATTTTACTGCTGGTGGAGTTTTAACTAAAACTGGTAGTAATGGTGAAATCACTCAATTAGGATCAACTAAGGTTGGTGGATGGTGGGGAGAATGGCTCATTCATTTACTCCAGAGTGGAGGAGACATTTTTGATGAAGATGGTTATGTTTCATTTGATACGGATGCAGCAAAAGATGCTTTTCAAATTTGGTATGACAAATCATATGGTAACCAAACATTGGGTAGATCAAAAATAAGTGCAGCTCCTGGTGAAACTGATTTCGGTGGATTTCAAGGGTTACATGTTGCCATGGAATATGGTGGACATACTGCTAATTGGTCAAGATATGATTCAATGGATACTTTAAATTGGGGTGTTACCTTATTGCCAACGGGTTTAGAAACTAGAAGTGGTGCAGAATTCGCTATTGATGGTGTAGGCATATATAAAAATTCACCTGATAAGGAAGCTTCATGGGCATTTATTAAGTATTTAAGCGATAAAGAAGGTATTGCTGATTCAGTTGAGGAAGGATTCTTAACAGTTAGAAAATCTGTATTTGAGGAAATGGAAGATGGCGTGCAAAAAGAACGTGCTTCTTTAGCTATTAGCGCAATTGATCCAAATGGTGAATATCCAAACTATGCAAGAACATTACCTAAATATGAATACTTTACTGATATTACAATGAATGTTATTGAACCAATTCTTCAATTAATGTTGGCAAATGATTCATCAAATATATCAATTGATGAAGCATTAAGTCGTATTCAAAAACAAGCAAATGATTATATAATACTAAATTATAAGTGATATTTATGAATAAATTTAAAAGCACAATCGAAAATAAAATAGGGTATTATCGATCTAAAATCATATGGTTTTGGATCTTTACAATGCCTGCAATCATAGGATTTCTTGTATTTATTGTTTACCCAGTGGTTAGATCACTGTATTTAAGTTTTACTGATATGACCTTATTAGCACCTGATGAAGCAACTTTTGTAGGGTTAAAAAACTACAAATCATTTTTTTCTGGGATGGATCCTCTATTTTGGCTATCACTGAAGAATACATTATTGTTTGCTGTAATTAATGTAACACTAACCATTGTTTTTGCATTATTTTCAGCATTGCTTTTAAATAATAACGTTAAGGGGAAAAACATATTTAGAACTATTTTCTTTATACCTTCATTGTTACCAGCTGTGGCAAGTGCAATTATGTTTAAATGGATTTTTGATCCATCTAATGGTATAGTTAATACATTTTTACGATTTATTGGTATTTCTCAGCCACCCATATGGTTAGAAAGTGCAAATACAGCATTATTCACCTTAGTCATTATTTCAGTCTATGCATTTGGTGGGAAAATGATCATATTTCTTACTGGATTAAATAGTATTTCAAAAACTCTTTATGAAGCTGCAGAAATTGATGGGGCTACTTATTGGATGAAACTAAGAAAAATTACATTACCAATGCTATCTCCTATTATATTTTATAATGTATTAATGGGAACAATTGGTGCATTGCAAGTCTTTACAGAAGGATTTGTTGTATCTGGATCTGGTCCAGGTAATTCAACATTGTTTTATGTCTTAAGGCTATATAATATGGCATACAAACAACCATTCAGATTAGGTCAAGCATCAGCGATGGCTTGGTTATTATTTATTGTCATTGGCGTGATTACATTGATCTATTTCAAACTTTCTAAGAAATTGGTATTTTATCAGGATGGTGAATCATAATGTTTGGAACATTAAATTTTAAAGGTAAGAAGCAAACAACAAGTTATATGAAAAAAAATAAAATGAAAATATTTATAATATATTTCTTGTTGCTTGTCATTGGATTTGGTATGTTTTTACCGCTTGTTGTATTATTATCAACTTCACTTAAAACTTATGATGATATGCTGATTAATCCAACTTCTTTGTTACCCGCAAAAATTACATTTGATGCTTTTGTAACTGTCATTCAAGGAAATCCATATTTGTTATATTTGAGAAATACTGTGTTTATTACAGTATTTAATGTCATCGCGAGTTGTTTAACAAGTGCATTTGTAGCTTACGGTTTTGTAAGATTTAAAGTCAAAGGCGCAAAACTATTATTTGGTTTATTTATTTCAGGAATGTTAATCCCCGGTCAAATACTAATTATACCAATGTTCGAATTATATAATAAAATCGGATGGACAAATACTTTTTTACCATTCATTATCCCCCCACTTTTTGGAGGTGGAATATTCAATATATTTTTACAAAGACAATTTATGAGAGGCATTGGAAAAGAAGTATTTGAATCCGCACAAATGGACGGTGCCAGTGAACTTGCAATATTTTTCAAGATTGTTTTACCGATTAGTAAGCCAGTAATGATTACTATCGCTATATTTACTTTTTTAAATACATGGAACGATTTATTTGGACCATTAATCTATTTAGATAATCAAAATTTATGGACTCTAGCAAAAGGAACATACATGATATATCAAGATGCAATCGGAGAATTAGGAGCTTCTGGAGCTACTATCTTGCCATGGCATATTTTATCTGCGGCAAATGTTTTAGTAAGTGTACCTATTATTATTCTTTATTTCTTTGCACAACAATATTTTATGGAAGGTGTCAACATTACGGGGTCAAAGGAGAGTTAGCATGAAAATAACTAGAAATATAAATAATCCATTAATAACACCAAAGGATGTCAAACCTTCTAAAAAAGATTTTAAGGTTATTGGTACATTTAATGCTGGTGTAGCAAAGGTAAATCAAAAATTTCTACTTTTGATTAGAGTTGCTGAAAAATATCATACAAATGACCCTGAAATCGTTGGGGTTCCGATGTATAGTGAAATTGACGACAAAATCATCATAAAAAAATTTAATCGTAAAGATAAAACTATAGATTTTACAGATCCTAGATTTGTTAAAACAAAAGAACAACTTTATTTAACGAGTTTATCACATTTTAGATTAGCGACAAGTACAGATGGAGTGCATTTCGAAATTGATGATAAACCATTTATGATTGCAAGTACATATTATGAAGCATATGGTATTGAAGATCCTCGTATTACTTACATCGATGATTACTATTATATTAATTATAGTGCTATCTCAATGTCTGGTGTTGTCACATGTCTTGCTAGAACAAAAGATTTTAAGGAGGTCGAACGTCTTGGAATTATATTTTTACAAGATAATAAAGATGTTGCTATATTTCCAGAAAAAATTAATAATAAATATTATGCATTAAATCGACCAGTTAGCGCATATTTTAATAAACCAGAAATGTGGATTGCTGCATCGAATGATTTGATTAGCTATCATGATCATAAGTTACTAGCATCGTTAAGACCGAATCATTTTGATAATGCAAGAATTGGCGCATCAACTCCACCATTTAAAACCAAAATTGGGTGGATTGAATTCTACCATGGTGCAAGTTTCGAAGATAAGTACTGCGTCGGTGTTATGGTTTTAGATCTAAATGATCCATCAAAGATTTTGTATAGAAGTGAAGAACCATTAATTGAACCAAGTGCATCATATGAACAAAAAGGTTTTATGGCAAATGTCCTATTCCCATGTGGACAAGTTATTGAAAATGATATGATATATCTTTATTATGGAAATAGTGATGAAAATATTTGTTTAATTACATTTTCCCTTAATGAGTTATTAACAATGATAAAATTGGAGTTGAATCAAAATGAATAATGATACAATTGAGATATATCGAAAAAAAACGATTAAGATGTTAGAAGATGCACATATTGCTTTAACATCACAAGAAAAAAATAAAATCGAAATTGTAGATTTTGGGTTGAATAATTTATTAGAAATAGGACTTCAAATCATTACATATATTAATACTGAAAGAGTATGTGCGAAAGAACTTGTTTTATTTCCACATCAAACCTGTCCTGAACATCTACACCCAACTATTGGAACACAAATAGGAAAGGAAGAAACTTTTAGATGTAGAAAAGGCTTAGTATATTTATATGTAGAAGGTCCGAAAACAGAACTAATTAAAGCTAAAAAGCCAAAAACTACAACAACTGTATTTAATGAAATCATTCTTTTAGAGGGTATGCAATATACGATTTATCCACAAACAAAACATTGGTTTCAAGCTGGACCTCATGGTGCGATAGTTAGTGAATTTTCAACAAAAAGTACAGATCAATATGATATATTTACCGATAAGAATTTAATTAGATAATGGAAGAGGCTTACCCATGGTGAATTTTGTAATTAAACATCCTTTAGATGTGAAAATAAGCAAAAAAACAAATAAAATAGATGATTATTTAAAATTAAGTTACGATATTACATTTACAAAAACGATGGAAATAGAAGAAAATGCTTTTTTTATTGGATTTTTATCTGAAAAAATAAAATCTAATATAGGATTTATTATGACGCATGAGTCTAGTGTTAATGCATATCGTCTACCATTTGCATTTCCTGCAGTTATTGAGCAAATAGGAGAAAATCGTGAAATATCTCTATTTTTAGTTGCAGATTACTATCATTTGCCTGAACCATTTCGTCAAGTGATTAAAAGTTCACAAAAATCTTATGTGAAAACTGGATTAACTAACAAACTATTTAACGTTAAAGAAAATGAAAAAATGTATATTGATGTATTTTACAAAATAATCAAACAAGAAAAATATAAACTCACTCAACTTATTAATCAATGTGCTGAAATTGTTCTAAATTTTAATAAACCAGTAATTAAAGATAATTTAGATTATAGTATTAACATTGCTACATATCAAGATGCTGCATATGGAGTAACACACAATCTCATGGATGAACGTGCAAGAATTAATGATGGTGTTGGTACCTTTATTCCATACGGATATTTAGAAGAAAAACCATATGCTGAATCATTTGCTCTAATGGATGTTGCTAAAGGGTTTTATCCTTATGCTACACTTTTAAACCTAAAAAAGGAAAAAAACTTTATTTTAAAATGTCTATTATTAATGACGGATAAAACATTAGAATACCCTTGGATTGATGAAGCACACAATACATCAGGTTTCTTTCATTTAGCTTGGGGAAGTTTACCAGTAGGCGTAGATGAAAGCTTTTTAAAATCACCTATGTTAGGTAGTTTTTCAGACGTTGATGGTCATGAAGAAGGTCCAAATCTTCTTTCTACATGGAAGTATTTTTTTCGTGTTGAGATATTAGGAGAAATGGCGTTGTTAGAAAACAATAAAGTATTAAAAGACGCATTTGTAGAGACATTGCTATTTGTCAATAAATTAAAAATGAAAGACTATATTCAGCCTGTAACATATGATTTAGATACACATTTACCTGTTACTGGAAAAGAAGATGGGGGTAGCGCTGGTGGCGCAGCACTATGGTCACTCATACATTTTACTGCTTATCATATATTAAGAGATACATACTATCTAGAAGAAGGCTTAAAGGGATTAAATCATGCTAATCTCCTAGATTTCGATCATTATTATGGTATGAGAGTTGCTCCTAAACCAACAACTGTTGGTTGGCTTACAAAAGCGAATACTTATGCATATGATTTAACTAAAGATCCTTCGTATTTAGAAAAAGCTCAAATTATTGCGTCGAGTATATTTTTCTTTTATTACTTATCTCCAC
This sequence comes from Mycoplasmatota bacterium, assembly GCA_018622495.1. Taxonomy (GTDB): domain Bacteria; phylum Bacillota_I; class Bacilli_A; order Acholeplasmatales; family Acholeplasmataceae; genus WOFB19. Next base: position 1,066,016 of record CP076021.1, on the reverse strand, counting down.
ATCCTCATGCCTATTTTTCAACTTTAGGTTTTGGTTATGCTTGTTCTCGAGAACGTTGGGAAGCATTTTTTGAAATGGTAGAAAGTTTATATAATTTATCGTTTTTTATGAAATATAATAAAAATGATACGTTATTCAAGTTGTTTTGGTATGCTCGAGAAAATATTTTATGGGCATTACCTTTAAATGGGAATCCATATGGTAATTTAAGTAGACCATATGATTCAATGGGAGGAGAATATATACCATATGAATTTTCTACTGGAAGTCTGGGTGACAATCCAGGTGCTGAAGGTGGAAGTCAATCATTAATGAGACAAATTAAAGAAATATATGGTTCCGGCGAAGTCTATTTAGCATATATGATGTTTGAAATGTTTGCAAGAAGTTCTCAAAGATCTTTGATTATAATCAAATCAGATCAAGTTAATCAATTACAAAGTGATGAATTAAATTTCATTACTTATAATATAGAAAAACAAGATATTGATGCAGTTATAAATTTCAATCACTTAATGCATGAAAACTATGATGTGTATATAGATAATGAAATGAAAACAAATGCTTCTAGAGAAAAATTATATGATGGTATTAAACTAAGTTATTATAAAAATTCTAAACATTTAATCACATTAAAACCAACAAAAACTATGGTTCAAAGTTATGAACATTACGATAGTAACTACACTGTTAAATATGATGGCTTTGAAGCAGTCACTCTAAAGTGGCATAAAATTAAAAATAAAGATATAAAACATTACATAGTAGAAATTAAGTATCCATTTTATACAAAAACATATACGACTTTAATACCTCGTTTAAATATAGTTATAGATAGAGAATTCAATGTAGAAGTGATAGTTAGAGCAGTTATGAATCATAAAAACATTAGCTATAAAAAACTATTGATTAAATCAATGAAGCTTGATTTTATTAAACAGTTGATGTATATGCCAATGATTTCAGAAAATGTTGATGTTGTATTTGATGAACACATGTATATGTATTATGGGCAAGAATTAAATAAGACGGCTAAAGTCAATATTAAATCTGATTATAAGATAGTTGATGAAGGTCAATATTTACAAGTTCAAATCGGATCATTGAATGAGGCTTGTGAACTTAATGTTCTAATTGTTACTGATGAAAATGTATTAGTTTATCATTTCAAAGAACAATTTACTTTATTAGACATAGATTTAAATCCGTTAATTAATCAACATATAAAACATGTGATATTTGAAGTTGATGGATCCAAAGGTTTAGGTTTTTCGCTGCAAAAATTACAAATTATTAAACCTATAAACATTCAAACACAAAATATATTAAGTTTTGAAAAACGTCTAAAAGATAATGATGACTACATTTATAACCTTAATTTTGAAAACAGTGGTTTTCAATATGTAGAATTTTATATACAAGGTATATCTAAAAAACATCCTGTAACATTCTTATTAAATGGCAAGACTTTAATCAATGATATTGAAAAAAAATATCCTGAGAAGATAAATAGAAGTCAAATTGGTATTTATAAATTTAAACTCGAAAGTCGAATGATGCATGATATAAAAATCATTTCTAAGTCTAGTGAGTTTAAATTGAGATATGCAATTTTAACAAATAAATTACAGTATCCACAATACGCAGCATATCAAAATATTTAAGGAGAATAATAATGAAAAAGAATGATTTTTTTAAAGATGGAATCTTTGATTGGCAAACTTCCAAAAGGCAAGAATTAAGAAATAAGCAGTCTTATAATGAAAAACTATATTGGGGTGGATTTACAAAAGATAAAGTTGATGAATCAATCATTCCAGAATGGGCGATAGGTCCTTTTCAAAAGTATCATGAACCAATCTTTGAGCCAGATTATAATTCGTGGGATAAAGGACATATGAGTGGTGGTGTACATAATGGTTCAATTATAAAGAAAGATAATAAATTCTATTATATTTATCGTGGTGAGATGCCACACGAACTAATAATGAGTGAACAACATACTTCTCCAATTGAGTTTGTTGCAGATTATATTTGTGACATTGGCGTCGCAATAAGTAATGATGGCATTCATTTCGAACGATTAGCACCTGCACTATTTAGACATGGTGAAGATGAAAAATATAGTTTTGAAGATGTTTGTTGTGTGAAAAAAGAAGATACTTATTACTTATTTTGCAATAGGTGGAATTTTAAAGATCCAATAAATGTTAAAGAATCCGGTGTTGTATTATCCACAAGCAAAGATTTGATTCATTGGACAAAGCCTGAATTAATTTTCAAAGAGGCTAGGGAGGTTCATCGTAATGCATGTGTTTTGCAAAACCCAGAAAATGAAGCAGTTTTAATTAATAATGAATATATCATGTACCTGAATAATTTTCTCATTGCTAAATCTAAAGATCTTATTAATTGGACAAGTCACCAATCATCATATCAGTGGCCAGGTGGAGAAGGTTGTTTTGCTGTTACTGACTATCAAGACAATGATAATATTATTTTGTTTACGGGTGGACATCACAGTGGATATTTTTATGCGATTGGAGAAGTATTATTCAGCAAATTAGATGTGACTAAACCAATTGATTATTTAAATAGACCTATTTTAAAGACTGATGATAGACCATATGAAAATGGATATGATTATAAAAAACCAGATGTTTTAGTATCGGCTTGGAAAAATACGATCTTTTTTACAGGTATGACAAAACATGACGGTAAATGGATGTGTTATTACGGAGGTAGTGAATACTATACCTGTTTAGCATATGCAAAGGATAAACGTGAGATATTATGATAAAAGGTATTACAATTGCTGGAACTATTGTTTCAGATACTAATAAATACTTAGATGTATATCCAGACGAAGGAAATCTAACTACGGTTAAACACACATCTGAAACTTTTGGTGGATGTGTATCTAACACAAGTGTCGTTTTAAAACATATTGATGCAAGCCTTCATCTCGAAGTACTTGGAAGTGTTGGCGATGATGATATTGGATATAGATTTATGCAATACATGAATGATAATCAAATTATTTGTGATCGTATAGAAATATTAGAAGGAAAGCAATCAGCACATGTCGACGCTTATGTTAACCAAAGCAATGGCAAAAGAACTTTTTTCTATCAAGAAGGAGCTAATGTGTACTTTGGAAAGAATTTTCCTTCATGTGAAACAACACATCTTCACATTGGTTATTTACTTTTATTACCATTTTTAGATGAAATGGAACAAGAAAATCGTTCAAGATTGTCATTTGTATTAGAAAAAATGAGAACTAAAGGTGTTCGTATTTCAGCTGATCTGATTTCAGAACAATCTAGTAGATATAAAGAGGTTGTACATAGTGCATTGCCATATTTAGATGATTTGATAATTAATGAAATAGAAGCAATAAAAATAGCTGGTACTCATGTTGAAGATATAAACAATGTTACTGTTGATGAAATTAAATCAGCAGCTTTACATATAAAAAAATTAGGAGTGATTAAACTCGTTGTTATACACTCACCTGAATTTGGGTTAATTTATGATGGAGCAAAGTTCGTAATTGTACCCTCACTAGAGATTGATCAATCAAAGATTGTAAATAGTGTCGGTGCTGGAGATTCATTTTGTGCTGCTGTCTTATATGGGATATATAAAAAATATAGTTATGAATACTTATTAAGATTGGCTTCATGTGTAGCCTTTGATGTGCTTTTAAGTGATACCCCAAAGCCGTTATCAAAAGATGAAACAAAATTTATTAAATATGAAAAAGAATATAGGAGAAGGAAATTATGCTTGTAAATTTAAAAGAGTTGTTAGATTTTGCAGAGGAAAATAAGTGCGCAATTGGATCGTTTAATTTTACGAGTCTGGAGAGTATTGATGCAATTATTAAAGCATCGGAAGAAGTAGGCCATCCAGTTATTTTAAGTCACGCTCCAGTTCATGATATATTTTATGGATTAGAAGATATCTTACCTATTGCTTTAGACTATGCTAAACGATCAAAGATTAGAGTTTGTGTTCATCTTGATCATGGTACAAATATTGATTATATTAAAAAAGGTATATTAATGGGATTTACTTCAGTGATGTATGATGGGTCAAGTTTACCCTATGATGAAAATGTGAAAAATACGAAACAAGTAGTTGAATTTGCCAAAAAATATAATGTTAGTGTAGAAGGTGAATTAGGTATGATTATGTCTAATGGTATGGAAGGTGCAGATGATAAAGCTTCTGAGAATGCATTTCATACAGACCCTGACTTAGCTACTGATTATATTAAACAAACTGATGTTGATTGTTTAGCCATTTCATTTGGAACTGTACATGGTGAATATGTTAAAGAACCAAATTTAGATATAAATGTTATCAAATCAGTTAGAAATCGTAATTTAAAATTCCCGATTGTGATGCATGGTGGATCAGGTGTAAGTGAATCAGATTATAAAAAAGTGATTGATGCTGGAGTTAGAAAGATTAACTATTACACATATAGTCAAATTGCTGGATATAAAGGAGTCAAACAGCTTGTTGATTCTTCAAAAACTAACTATTACCATGATGTTATTGTTGCTGCAAAAAAAGCAATGTATCAAGATTATTTAAAGACTATTCATGTCTTTTCAAACAAATCATAAAATATCTTTATTATCATCTAGGTAAACATGTTTGTGTTTATAGACCACTGCTCAAACAGGTGGTCTATTTATATTTTATAAAAGGGTAAACTTATGTATCTTTGGTATAAGTATAGATAAAAATTAAAAAGATTATGTTAGCTAAGATATAGATATTAAGAAATATAGAGAAAATTTTACAAAAAATACAATATTATTGAAATACACAATATAAATACAACTTGGAATGTAAAAAAGAGTGTAAAATTTACAATTAAATTGATATTTTATTTGTTATCACGTATAATATTAAATAAAAAAGGGGATTTTATGAAAAATTACACAAGAACAGATATATTAAAATCGCAAAAGAAAATAATGTAAGATTTGTCGAGACTACAATTTACAGATATGCTAGGTATCGTTAAAAATGTTGAAATACCAGTATCTAATCTAGCAAAAGCACTCGCAAATGAAGTGATGTTTGATGGATCATCAATTCAAGGTTTTGTGCGTATTGATGAAGCTGACATGTATTTATATCCTGACTTAGCTACATGGCTTATTTTAGAATGGGAAGAAATTCCTAATGGTAAAGTAGCAAGACTTATATGTGATGTTTATACATCAAATCATGTACCTTTCGAAGGTGATCCAAGATATATCTTAAAAAGAAACTTAGAAGAAATGAAAAAACTTGGATTTGATAAATTTAATGTTGGTGTAGAACCTGAGTTTTTCTTATTTAAATTAGATGAAAATGGTAAACCTACACAAGAGTTTTCTGATTTAGGTGGATATTTTGATTTATCACCAACAGATGGTTCTGAAGATGTTAGACGTGATATTGTGTTAGAAATGGAAAAAATGGGATTTGAAATGGAAGTATCACATCATGAAGTTGCATATGGTCAACATGAAGTGAACTTTAGATTTGATAATGCACTTGAAGCAAGTGATAATATTCAAACATTTAAGATACTTGTAAAAAATGTTGCAAGACGTCACGGTTATCATGCAACATTTATGCCAAAACCCGTTGAAGGTATTAATGGATCAGGTATGCATACAAATTGTTCTTTAATGGATGCTGATGGTAATAATTTATTTTATGATCCAAAAGATGAAGCACAATTATCATTAGTTGCTAGAAAATTTATCTCAGGTGTTATGAAACATGCTCGTGAATTTGGATTAGTGACTAATCCAACCGTTAATTCATATAAACGTTTAGTACCTGGATTTGAAGCACCTTGTTATATTGCGTGGAGTGATGCTAATCGCTCAACGATGATTCGTATTCCTGCAGCACGAGGTGCAGCAACAAGAATCGAAGTAAGAAGTGTTGATCCATCTGCAAACCCATATTTAGCAATGAGTGGCATTTTAGCAGCTGGTCTTGATGGTATTAAATCAGATATAAAAACTGTCAATCCAATTAAGAAAAACTTATTTAGAATGTCTTTATTAGAACTTAAGCGTCATGGTATTATTAATTTACCTGAAAACTTAAAGGAAGCCATAGAAGAGTTTTCTAATTCATCATTGATGAAAGAAACCATTGGTGATATTTTATATGATAAGTTAATTGAAGCTAAAACAAGTGAATGGACAGCTTATAAAATGCGTGTTACCCCTTATGAATTAGAAACATATTTACCAATTATATAAATCATTAATTAAAACTCTCAAATATATTTTATATTGAGAGTTTTTTATAATTTAAAAATTTGTTTGTTAATGATAAAATATAATTAAATATATTTTGTCATTTTTTGACATTTATAAATTTAACAAACCATTAGGGGGTAGCTAATAAAACAAAAAAGAAAAATTTTAACAAGAATGCTTTTAGTTGTCGTTTTATTTATTATCTTGCTATCTGCAAGTTTAATTACCGAATATTATCAAATCATATTTGATATATTAACTGTTATGACAGCTATTATTGGTGCTTATTATATTTGGATTGAATTTAGACGTTCAAGAGATTTAGAAGAAGCTAGCTTTATTATTTCTTTAAATGATAATTTTAATGCAAATGAAATCATACAAGATGCGAGTACAGTTGTAAGAAAATCTGATGAAGATTTAAATAAAAAATATTTTTTAGCAAAAAATAAAACTGAAAAAGAAAAATATCGATATATTTACGATAAGGATAACTTTAAATTGATGCCATATTTTACTTTTTTTGAAACAATGAATTTACTAATTAAACGAAGAATTATTGATTTAGATATTATTGATGAATTATTTACAGTAAGATTTTTTCAAGCAACTGATAATCCAGTGATTCAAGATATAAAGATAGGCACATATAAATATAGTTATAAAAACATTTACGAATTACATAATAAATGGAGAAATTATAAAATCATAAACAAGAAAAAAACAAGAAATCAGGATTTTTGTTTATCAAATTACTATGATTTGACTTATGGTGACTTTGAATTTAAACCTTTGTTATATGATAACATCAATGAAGTATATGAAATGCAAAAAGAAATTTATGAATCTATGGAAAATAAAGATTTATTCTATTTTTCCGATAAATCACGATTTGTTGCACTAATGGAAGATCTAAACAATTATAGTTTATGTATTTATGAAAAAAATGGAGAACAAAATCTTGTCGGGTATTGTAATTTAATTTTGGCATCTTATGCATCCAATAAATATTTTACTGAAGAAATAAATAAACAAAATTCTATATATTTTAGAACCATATTTGTTAAAAAAGCTTATCGAGGTCAACATATACAACAAAGTGTATTAATACATTTTGTTAAAAATGCGTTATATTTAAGAAAAAAATATATGCTTTGTACAGTGCATCCAGATAATATATATAGTCGAAATAACTTTATTAAATTTGGGTTTAGGGTATTAAAAACAATCACATTAGATGATCAAAGCGAAAGAGATGTATTATATTTAAATTTAGATAAAGTATCTCATAAAATAATATTTTAGAAGTTCTTAAATATCACAACATGATATAGATAAAAAATGTTATAATAAAAATAAAATATTTTTATAGGAGTGTTTATGTCTAGCAAATATCAATCATTTAAATACATTAAAACAAATTATTCTTATATCTCAGTTTATGATAATCAAAAGTGGGATGAAGGAAAACTGCAAACATCAGATAAAATAAGTATTCCTATATCATCAACAGCACTTCATTATGGTCAAACTTGTTTTGAAGGTATGAAAGCATACCGCACAAAAGAAGGCCGCATTCAATTATTTAGACCAGAAGATAATGCAAGACGATTTCAAGAATCATGCGAACGCCTTGTTATGCCTACTATTCCTGTTGATGTATTTGTTGAAGCAGTTAAAAAAACAGTTTTAGCAAATGAATCATTTGTTCCTGACTATGGAAAAAATCAATCACTATATATCAGACCATTTATGATAGGTGTAGGTGATAATGTTGGTGTTAAACCATCACCTTCATATATGTTTATTATATTTGTCACACCTGTAGGTACATATTTTGATGGACCTGCTAAACCAGTTGATATGCTTGTCTCTACTTATGATAGAGCAGCACCAGAAGGTACTGGTGCAGCGAAGGTTGGTGGAAATTATGGAGCGTCTCTTCTACCAAAAGAACATGCGAAACATTTAGGATTTGCAGATTGCATCTTTTTAGATCCTAAAACACATACTAAAATAGAAGAAGCAGGCACATCAAATTTCTTCGGCATTACCAAAGATAACACGTACATTACGCCTACATCACCATCTATTTTAAATAGTATTACAAATAGATCTTTAAAATATATTGCAAAAAATATGTTAAACTTACAAGTTGAAGAAAAAGATATTTATATTGACCAATTAGATGCTATAATTGAAGCAGGTGCCTGTGGCACTGCTGCAGTCATTACACCAATTGCATCAATTACATTTAATCATAATAAGCATATATTTCCATATCATCAAGAAATGGGGCCTACCATTAAAAAATTGCATGATATACTAACTAAAATACAAGTGGGGGACTTGCCAGATCCAAATCATTGGATCACATATATTAAATAGGAGCAACGCATGAAAAAGCACTTTAGAAATCTACCCATTGTAAAATTTTTAATCAAGTACTATAAAGCAGAATTAATGATTATTAATTTTATTTTTATGCTCGCTATCTATTTTTACATTAATACCATTGATTATCAATTAAATCATTTGACATATACGCATATATTTTATATATCAATTGTTTTAGTTGGGAGCTTAGTTGGTCCATATGCAGGATTGATAGCTGGATTATATGCTGGTATATTAGCAGGACCATTACTTCCAAGAGATTTACTGGCAGGAACTGCTCAACAGTTTCCTGATTGGTTCTTTAGATTGTTTATGTTTAGTATGGTTGGCCTTTTATCAGGCATACTTTCAGCTGATTATCAAAAACTAAATAAAAAGATGGAGGATTACTTAATCCAACATCCTGATAGTAAACTTTATAATATTAATGCTTTACAACATATTAACTTAAAAGATGATCAAGTTTATATGGTAACAACCATTCTTATTGAAAATTATGAAATGATTACGGAAGTTTTAGGATATAAAGCTTATTATGATTTTTTAAATCTTATTAAAACACGTATTCAAAAAATATATAAAGATACTTATGTCATCTTTCCAGAGGAAAGAAGACTATGGATATTAAAAAAATCAGATGATTATCGTGATGAAATTCAAAATATAGTGAATATTATGAAACATATTAAAGATAATATTGAACAACGTTTATTTGTTAACTTTGGTCTAGGCTTTGATACAAGAATGTATCATGAAGATGATGATTTATCTCAATATTTTATCTCAACAGATATGACAGCAAGAGAAGCGATTAAGCGACATATTCTATATCTTAGATATTCAAATTTAAAAACTGATTCTAGACAAGAATATGAAATATCTTATGATTTTATTGAAAGTTTAGAAAATAATCAAATCTTTATGTATTATCAACCTAAGATTAATCTTGAAACTGGTAAGCCAGAATCTCTTGAAGCACTTATTAGATGGGAACATAACGGAGTTTTAATACCACCTAATGAATTCATTCCCGTGATTGAAAAAACATCACTGATTCAACAATTAACAAAAAGTGTGTTTACTTGGGTCATTGAATATCATATAGAACTTAGAAATCATGGATTATATGTGCCAATCGCAGTTAATATTTCTGCAAAGAACTTATATGATGTAAGTTTTTATACCAATATGATGGCCATATTTAATCAATATGACATTCAACCTAAAGATATTGAACTAGAAGTAACAGAAACTGTCTTGGTTTCTGATTATGAACAAATAACCACGAATCTTCAAAGATTTTATGATAAAGGTTTTAAAATATCTATTGATGATTTTGGAAAAGGGTATTCTTCATTATCATATTTATCTAAACTACCATTTACAGGAATTAAAATTGATCAAGCATTTGCTAAAGATATTTTAACTAATACAGCCAATCAAAAGATTGTAGAATCTACAATAAAACTTGCAAATGACTTAAATCTTGATGTGACAGTTGAAGGTGTTGAAACAGTTGAAGTCAGAGATATAATGAAAGCATATCATTGTAAGTATGCTCAAGGGTATTTCTTTAAAAAACCAATGCCTAAAAATGAAATGACACAATATTTATTAGACACAATAGAAAAACAAACAAAGAAACACTAATAAAACATGAAACTCATGTTTTATTATGTTATAATATAAGTAAATTTTTAGTGGAGGGTAAAGGATGGAAAACACTCAAGAATCGACACAAAATGAATTCAGTTTAACTGATTTATTTTATATTTTAATAAATTATATAAGAACAATTGTCATAGCAACCTTATTTTTTGGTGCACTTGCTGCTGTCTATGCATTTTCAATTGCACAAGAAGAATATGTTTCAGATGTTGATGTGTATATCACACCAGTGACTGAAGATGTGTCTTCTTCAGATTATAGTACTGCAAGATATTTAATCATGACCATTGGGGAGTATATGGAATCAAATACAATTGTTGACACTGTAATTGATAACTTGGAATTAAATCTAGATAGAGACGATTTTAAGGATAAGCTTACAGTTACAGCAAGTACTGATTCATTTAGAATTAATGTATCATATCAAGATCCTGATGCAGTACTTACAACAGCTGTTGTTAATGAGCTTGTCAGTGTTAGTATTGACATGCAAGAAAATGAAAATTCAGGTGAACAATTTTTACCCGATTCAATTAAATTAGTAGGTATTCTTGCTACAGAAGATGGCAGTTATGCATCACCTAATAAAATTTTAATTGTGATTATTGGATTATTTGTTGGTGGTATTATTGGCGTAAGTGTGGCATTTGTGAGAGAAATGATTAATAATTCATTTAAAACAAAAGAACAAATAGAAGCAGCATTTGATGTTCAAGTATTAGGTATTATCCCAGAATTTATTATTAAGGAGGATTTCTAATATGGCTAAGAAACAAGTTGCTATTGATAAATTAATCAATGGAAAACAACGCGTAGAAAAATATGATTATTTAATTACTAAAAATGAACCGTTGTCATTTGCTACTGAATCATTTCAAAAAATAGTGATTGATTTAGATTATACGAATTTAGATAATGATCATAAAGTATTACAATTTACATCTACACTTCCTTCAGAAGGTAAGTCAACATTTGTATCAAATATTGCATACTTACTATCTCAAAAAAATAAAAAAGTTATTTTACTAGACTTAGATCTTAGAAAACCTAAAATTAATCGTGCCTTTTCTGTACCTAATAAAAATGGTATTACTGACTATATTTCTTCAAAGATTACTTTAGAAGAAGCAATTAAAACTTCAGAAGATTTAGGTATAGATTTTATGGTTGCAGGTGAAAATACAAGTTTGGTAACTAATGTGTTGGAATCTAACAAAATGAAAGAACTAATTGATTCACTTCGTGAAAGATATGATTATGTTCTACTTGATACACCACCAGTGATGGCCGTATCTGATGCAATCGTTGTTTCAAGATACACTGACGGCATTATATTTATCATTGCTCAAGGTAAAGCGAAGAAAAAATTAGTTAAAGAATCTATTCAAACATTAAAACGTTATGATGTTAATATTCTTGGCATTGTCTTTAATCAAGTTAAAATGGGTCAAGCTGGTTATGGTTATATGAATGACTATTCTTACTACCAGGACAAAAATGATTGATATTCACACACATATTCTACCTGGTGTAGATGATGGTTCATCTTCTTTTGAAGAATCAATAGAAATGATAAAAGAAGAGATTGAACAAGGTGTAACACATATAGTTTTGACGCCTCATGTCTTTTCAAAAGAACAAGATAAGACACGTGCATTTCATATTAAACAGTTTGAACTATTACAAGAAAAAGTAAAAGATTTAAATATTACATTGATCCTAGGTGCAGAGATTTATTATCGTTCACATATTGATGTGAATTATGATGATTTTGTATTTGGAGATTCTAATATTATCTTAATGGAATTTTCAACTTCCAATTTCCATGATATTGAATCAGTTGTATATGATATTCAAGCTCAAGGGTATCAAGTGATTGTTGCACATGTTGAAAGATATCAATATTTAAAAAAAGAAGATTATCAAAAAATAAGAAATACAGGCGCATTACTTCAAGTTAATGCTTCAGCATTATTAGGTATTTCCAAATATGCAGATAAAAAAATAGTGAATTATTTGGTTAAACATCAGTTAATTGATGTTGTAGCAACCGATACGCATCATTTAAAACATAGACCACCTAATTTACTTGATGCATATAAAAAGCTAAAAAAGCACTATAAAACAGATGTTTTAGAGCTTATGTTTAATCGCATTAATATGAATTTAATCAATAAGGTATCTGCAAATTAGCAGATACCTTATTTTTATAGTTGTTTTATCATGTAATTTAGTAATATATGTGATGCATGTTTTGGACCTTCACCCAAAATATCATCAACTGCAAGTTGAGTATATAATACACCTACTGGTATGTTTGATGCATATAATTGTTTAAAATATTGATTGATGATAATATTTGTTTTTTCTTGTTGTTGAACCGGACCAAATGGATTTGCAAAGAAACTATCAACTAATCCAATTTTCGAGGTTGTTCCTTTTGCTTTTCGTCTGCCTTGAATAAACATGTTTTTTGCTTGTTCAATATCAGATACAAAAGTTAATCCTTCTTTGGTTTCTATATAATTGTTTGCATATAATAACATATCAACTTTATGATCTTTCATAATAAAGTTATAAGAGGCAACCGGTAGAATTAATCGTGCATTTTGTTGATCAGGATTTAAGAAGATGGCTCTATCAAACTCTCTATAGGCATATCCTTGATCTAAGTCGTCTAATCTGACGAATGCGCCTATTTCAGTGCCATGTGCGTAAACTTGGCCATCTTTTAGATAAAATGTCCCCATATCGTCAAATATGACATTCATATCTTTTATGTATGATCCACCAATTTGGCGAAGTGCTTCAAGTGTTTCAGATTTTCCTGCACCACTATCACCAATGATTGCGATATTTTTTGATGCACCTTGTTTAAATAATATATTGACCATTGATCCATGAATAGGTAAATATCCATGATCAATCATATAGACATTATGAAGTGTTAGAAGCATTTTTTTCATATAACCAAAATAATCATTTTTATCTTCACGTGAAACAACACCTACATAATAGTTTTGTTCTAAGTCTTTAAAATATGTACAATCATAAGCTGTTTCATTAACACCATAAATATATATTAAATCAGGTTGTCTATTTGTATCTAAATCATAAGTTGCAGTTTCAAAGAGATTGCTTAATGCAATGCCATGATGAAGAAAATCAAGATGGATATAGACGAATGCAAGTAATGATCCTACATAAACAGGATATACGATATATTCGTTTTTATTTAATGTGATATGATCAATTGGATTTTCTTTAATTTCTTTAAATAACCCTTGTCTTTTATTTGATTTAGAATAAATCATAAAAGGCGGTCTAATAAGAATTTCTTGAATAAAATTAAATCCTTGAAGTTTTTCATATGTTTTTGTTTTATTGAAACGATGAGGTGTTAGCATTAAGTTTGTATTCACACCAGCTGGTAGTTGTCTATATACCAAGAATTCTTCACCTAATAGATTTTGAGATATTGTTCGATATAGTAATAATACTTGATGATTAAAACTATCAGCAGTATTGATTAGAGATTGTGACAAATAATGTCTTGATGCATGTTTATCACCAGAAAGAATACCGATACGTTCTAAATTTCTCCAATAGTTGTAGAAATTTTCAGTGAAACGATAAAGATCTTCACGATGTTTTAAAATAGATAGTAGATGATCATAGTGATGATATATATATTCATAATCCCATAGTAGTAATAATTTATAGATTTCAATAAATGTTGAGGTTCTTACAGATTTAAATGAAGATATAGATATATCATCTTTATTTTTTAAATCATTGATGTATTGTCTTAGTACGTATACAAATCCTTTAGAGGAAAGTAGTTTTGTTTTTGTATCACATATGGTTGTTCCAAAATTCATGATGCAATATTTATCAGTTAAGTGAAATTTTTTCATGTTTTATCATCCTTCTAAATTTTATTTAAATATATTATACCAAATAAAAAGAGGTATTAAACCTCTTAAATATTTTTCTTATAACAACGTCTTCTTTTGTGTTGAATACTTTCGAATGCTTTCCATTGATTCTGAATTGCAATGTTGTCTTCAAGTTCAGGTCCAGTTTCACCATATTTAACACCATTTTTATTACAAACTTTAATACCGTCTTCCATAAATAATGCCATCATACCGCGGCTTTGATGTCTTGGATCAACTGCAACAAAATAAAAATCAATGACATCATATTTTTTTAGACTTTTTAATATTCTAAAGATACCAAAAGGTAGAAGTTTACCGTTGTTTTTCTTGTTTGCTTTTGCAAGACTTGGCATTAAGACTGCAAATCCAGCGACTTTATCTTCTTTATCAAGGACAAACCATAAATAGTCTAATTGAACAATAGTCATTGTTTGATCAACATAGAAGTCCATGACTTTATCAGTGACTGGATAAAAACCATATAATTGCATAAATGCTTCATTATAAACTGCAAATGCATCATAGATATATTTTTTAATATCTTTTTTCTTTTTTAACTTAAGTAATTTATAACCATAGCGTTCACGCGCTATTCTTGCACCGCGCTTAATTTTATCTGGTACTTCACTAGGCCAAAATATTTTCTTTTCAATCCAATCAACATCTTTGACAAATCCTAATTGTTCAAGATGCTTGTGATAATATGGGAAATTATAAATGGTGATAAACATATTTAATTCATCAAAACCATCAACTAACATACCTTCACGATCAAGATCAGTAAAACCAATAGGTCCAATAAGTTCATTCATACCTTTATCTTTAACCCATGATGTTACTTCATCAATTAAAGCTTTAGTAACTTCAATATCATCAATCATATCAATTCCGGTAAAACGTCCTGTTTTTCTTTGATATGCTTCGTTCCATGAATGATTGATAATACCAGCAATTCTACCGACTATTACATTATCTTTATAAGCAAGAAATCTAATACTTTCACAATATGCGTGAACAGGATTCTTTTTCTTATTAAAAACTGTTCTTTCATCAACTGAAAGTGCAGGTACAAATGCAGCAACATCTTTATACATTTTGTTTGGGAATTCTGTGAATCTCCAAGCATCAAGCCTAGATTCAACTTTTTTAATTGTTATCATAATTTCCTCCGCAATATACTTATTTTATACTAAATTATTTTAAAGTTCAATAAATTTCATATTTTCTAGACAATAAATGATTTACTTCAATTATAAAAATTTAAGTAAAAAATTTAATAATGATTGACATCATGTAATCATTTGATAGAAAAAAAATAATTGAACGACAGTGTTATTCATATATAAAACAAATAAGAGGGGTATTATGGATTATCTCATTGGAGATTGCAGTTTAGATGAAATCATTAAAGTTAATCAAGATTCACAGGTAAGTTTTATGGTTTCAGGTAGACAAACAAATCTAATTTCAAATATTCTTAATTCAGAAAAACTAAAAAA
The DNA here is from genome assembly GCA_018622495.1 of Mycoplasmatota bacterium. GTDB lineage: Bacteria > Bacillota_I > Bacilli_A > Acholeplasmatales > Acholeplasmataceae > WOFB19. Next base: position 1,050,221 of record CP076021.1, on the reverse strand, counting down.
TCTCATTGATAAGTTAAAAGAACAATTTGACTAGATTTTGATTGATACACCACCTATTACATCAATTTCTGATGCACTTTATGCTTCTAAATTAGCAGATGGTGTGATTTTTGTTGTTGGTTATGACCAAGCAAAAAATCAATAATTTAAGATGCGGTCTTTTCATTAAAACAACAAAAAGCAAATATAATTGGTGCAGTTTTAACACAACAAGAAAAAATTGATTTAACATATGGATATGCATATTATCATGCAATTGAAAACTAAATAAATAATTTATATAAACTTATATCATGTGTCATTTAGCACATGATATTTTTATGATTTATTCATCAAAGCATAATATCATATGAAATTATGTGATTGCACAATTAAAATACTTTAAATATATTTTAGATATGGTATAATATCAAAGGTTATATAAAACGAAGTTAGGAGTATTACAAATGAATTTTGAAAAATTAGAAAACAATCGTGGTAAATTCACATTTGAAATTACACCACAAGAGTTTGAACATGCATTAGATCATGCATTTGCACATGTTGCACAAGATCTAGAGTTAAAAGGTTTTAGAAAAGGTAAAGTACCAAGAAACGTATATGAAACTAAATTTGGTGTGGAATCTCTTTATGAAGAAGCAATCAATCATGCATTAAACCATAAGTATTATGAAGTACGTCAAAATCCTCAATATGGATTTATTGGTGAACCTCAAGTTGATGTTGATTTTGCAAAAGTAAGTAGAGAAGAAGCATTTAACGTATCTTTAATTTTTGAATTAAAACCTGAAGTCACATTAGGGGCTTATAAAAATATTGAAGTAAAAAAACAAGTATTAGAAGTAACTGATGATGAAGTACAAAATACAATGGTACAAAAATTAAACGACAAGAGTGAATTAGTTGTTGTTGATAAAGCTATTGAAAATGGTATGACAGTTATTTTTGACTTTGAAGGTTTTGTTGATGGTGAAGCTTTTGAAGGTGGAAAAGCAGAAAACTATTCATTACAAATAGGTTCTGGTCAATTTATTCCTGGATTTGAAGAACAAATGTTAGGATTAAAAGCAAATGATCAAAAAGATTTAAATGTTAAATTCCCTGCTGAATATCAAGCAGAAAATTTAGCAGGTAAAGATGCTGTGTTTAAAGTTACTATTCATGAAGTAAAAGAAACACAATTACCTGATTTAACTGATGAATTTGTTGCTGCATTAGAAGATGAAGCATCAAATACAGTTGAAGAATTTAGAGCAGCTACACGTGCTAAATTAGAAGCAGAAAAAGCAGAGCAAGCAAAAGCAGCGGAAGCGAAGAAATTATCACCAAAGTTGTTGGTGCAGCAACTGTAGAAGTTCCAAAAACAATGATTGAAACTGAATTTGCTCAATATAGAGAACAATTAAAAGAACAAGCTAAACAATATGGCATTGAATTCGAAATGTATTTACAATTTAGTGGCATGACTTTAGAACAGTTCGAAGAACAAGGTAGAAAAGATGCTGAAGCAAGACTTAAAGTTACATTAGTGATTGAAGCAATTGCAAAAGCTGAAAAATTTGAAGTAACTGATGAAGATGTACAAGCACGTAAGGTTAAATTAGCTGGTATGTATAATATGCAAGTTGAAGATATTGATAAGTATTTAACAAGAAATATGTTAGAACTTGATATCCAAAATGAAAAAGCATATAACTTTGTCTTAGAATCTGCAAAAAGAGTATAATTAAATAAATTTATAAAAATTTACGTGAAACAAGGGAAAAACACATAATTTCCCTTGTTTTTAATTAATATTTTGGCACTCATGCTTTATGATTGCAAATTTAACATTTCGTGCTATAATATATTATGAAATCATAGAAAAAGGATGTGAATTATATGGAACTATCAAAAAGCTTACCAGCACTCGTTGTACGTGGCGTTGTACCAATCCCCAATAACGATATAAGAATAGAGGTTGGTCGTAAACTCTCACTTAAAGCAATGGAAGAAGCAGAGAGAAACTTTGGATCATTTGCAATTGTCTTAATCCAAAAAAATCCTCTTATTGAACAACCAACAGTTGAAGATATGGAATCGTTTGGTTTATTAGTTAAAGTACAAATGAAAATTAAATTACCTAATGGTTCATATAAAACTAAACTACAAATATTAAATCGAGTAGAAATAACGGATTATTTTGTGACTGAACCGTTCTTTGTTGTTGAATATAAAGAATTAGAAACAATTCAAGGAGATCCATCTGAAGAACAAGCATTACTAAAGATGGTCATGGATGAAGTTGCACAAGGAGAACAAGTCTTATTACACTCAAATAAACAAGTGCTTGATCGCATTGCTCAAGATGCATCATCTGAGAAAGCTTGTGACATTGTCACAAACGGTCTTAAGATTAATGAACCAGATAAACTTAAGTATGTTAAAGAGTTAAATCTTAATAAGAGATTGCGTTTCTTATTAGAAGATATGAATAAACTTAAAATGATTGTTGATCTTGAACAAAAGATCAATGATGATATTAAACAATCTATTGATGAAAATCAAAAAGAATATTATCTTCGTGAAAAAATGAGAGCCATTCAAAATGAATTAGGTGATAAAGCTAAAAAAGAAGATGAAATCGACGAATTAAGAGGTCTTATCTTAAAAGCGAAGATGCCTAAGTCAACAGAAGAAAAAGCTTTAAAGGAACTTGCAAGATATCAATCAACGCCTACTGCGATGGCTGAGTCTTCTATTATTAAAACTTATTTAGAATTACTTGTTGAACTTCCTTGGAAGAAAGCATCAAGAGATAATTATAATTTAGAAAAAGTAAAACAAAAATTAGATGAAAACCATTATGCACTTGATAAAGTTAAAGAAAGAATTATTGAGTATTTAGCTGTAAAGATTATGACAAAACGTAATCCTCAAACAATTTTATGTTTAGCAGGTCCTCCTGGTGTTGGTAAAACATCACTTGCGATTTCAATTGCTGAAGCATTAAATCGTAAGTTTGTTAAACAATCTCTTGGTGGTGTTAGAGACGAATCAGAGATTAGAGGACATAGAAGAACATATATTGGCGCGATGCCTGGTCGTATTATTAAAGGTATGAAAGATGCTAAAACAGTTAACCCTGTATTCTTATTAGATGAAATCGATAAGATGTCATCAGATTTTAAGGGTGATCCAGCATCAGCGATGCTTGAAGTATTAGATCCAGAACAAAATGCAAATTTCTCTGATCATTATTTAGAAGAACCATATGATTTATCACAAGTATTGTTTATTACAACAGCTAACTATTTAGAAAATGTTCCTGCACCACTTAGAGATAGAATGGAAATAGTTAATTTAAGTAGTTATACCGAACAAGAAAAATTCCAAATTGCAAGACGTCATTTAATTAAAAAACAACTTAAAGCACATGGTTTAAAAGAAGAACAATTTAGTGTCACAGATGAAGCAATCTTTAAAATTATTCAAGGATATACAAGAGAAGCTGGTGTCCGTGAATTAAATCGTTATATTGGTGCTTTAATTAGAAAAGCAATTAAACAAATCTTATTAGAAAATATTGATGCAGTTCATGTTGATGAAAACAATTTATTCGATTTTGTTGGTAAAGCAAGATTTACACATAATATTGCAGATGAAAAAGAACAAGTTGGTGTTGTTACAGGCTTAGCTTATACAGCATTTGGTGGTGATACTTTATCAGTCGAAGTCACTTACTATAAAGGTAAAGGAAATTTAGTCTTAACTGGTAAACTTGGTGATGTCATGAAAGAAAGTGCACAAACCGCACTATCATTTGTTAAATCAAACGCAGAATCATTAGGTATTGATCCAAATATCTTTAATGAAAATGATTTTCATATTCATGTGCCTGAAGGCGCTACACCTAAAGATGGACCTTCTGCAGGAATTACGATGGCTACAGCTATCGCATCAGCAGCAAGCAATCGTTTAGTGAAGAAAAACCTTGGGATGACTGGTGAAATCACATTAAGAGGCTATGTGTTACCAATTGGTGGTTTAAGAGAAAAATCAATTGCAGCACATCGTTCAGGATTAAAAACTATCCTTATCCCAAAAGAAAATGAAAAGGATATCGATGATATTCCAGCAGAAGTAAAAGATAAACTTAAAATCATACCTGTTGAAAGTGTCAATCAAGTCTTTTCATTAGCACTTAAATAAGTTATAATAAAAGTAGTCTAAAAGGCTACTTTTTTATTGTAGGAGCAAATTATGTTTAAACAAGCAGCATATATTAAAAGTTTAGAAAATATTATAGATAGACCTGATGATAAACCTCAAGTTCTTTTTTTAGGTCGATCAAATGTCGGGAAAAGTTCTTTTATTAATAGTTTAACCAATAGAAAGAACTTAGCAAGAACATCTAATACACCAGGTAAAACGTTATTAATGAATTTTTATTTAATTGAAGATAAGTTTTATATCGTCGATGCACCTGGCTATGGCTATGCAAGGCGATCAAAATCGATGCAACAAAAATTCATTCACATGATTGATGATTTTCTTCATCAAAGTGAACAATTAAAACTTGTATGTTTACTCATTGATTTTAAAGTAGGTCCTACTGTTGATGATATCGATATGTATTTATATTTGCATAATTTAGGCATGGATGTATTAATTATTGCAACTAAACTTGATAAAATTCCATCGACAAGACGAGGCAAACAAAATAAAATCATCTTAGAAAAATTAAATCATCCAGAACATTTTATTAAAGTAAGTAACACAAAACGTATTAATATAGAATTAGTTGAAAAATATATTTTAAATAAAGTGGGGAAATAGCTTTGATGCAAAAGATTAAAATTTTAACAGATTCAACGGCAGATTTAAGTCAAGACTTATTAAAAAAAAGAGATATTGATGTCATTGCGTTGCATGTAGAATTTGATCATGAAAGTTTTGATGATGGGATAACCATCACAACAGAAGAACTTTACCAGAAAGTAGAAGAAAAAGGAAAACTTCCTAAAACTGCTGCAGTATCTCCTGGAGAGTTTATGATACGTTTTGAAAAGTATTTAAAAGAAGATTATGATATTGTATATATTAGTATTGGATCTAAAATATCTTCAACGTATCAATCAGCAATGATAGCAAGAGATGCACTAGATGCGAATCGTATTCATCTAATTGATTCAAAGAATTTGTCATCCGGTATTGCATTATTAGTTTTAAAAGCATGTGACTTAAGAGATAAAGGTTTAAGTGCAAGTCAAATCAAAGAAGAACTTGAGAAGATCGTACCTTTAGTAAGATCACAGTTTGCTATTAAAACACTTGATTATCTTCACAAAGGCGGTAGAGCAAGTGGTACTGCAAAACTTATAGGTACTATTATTCAATTAAAACCAATTATTCAAGTAAGGCAAGGTCTTCTTGATGTTTATAAAAAACCAGTGGGTAAAATGTCAAGAGCACTCGATGTCATGTTAGATGATTTTTTTGAAGAAGTTCATAAAGATAACATTGATCTTGATTATGTGATGATTACGCATAGTTTAGCACATAAAAGTTCTAAATATATGCATCATAAAGTACATCAAGTAGTTAAACCAAAACAACTCATTGAATCATATGCAGGTTGTGTGATATCTTCACATTGTGGACAAGGTACTATTGGTATCTTATATATTGTTAAGAATGCGTAAAGATTAATAAAATTTTAAATTTAAGTCTTCCATATATTTTATGATTAAAATAGTGGAGGACTTTTCTATGAAAATAACTGTTGTTGGTCTTGGGTATGTTGGCTTAGCAAATGCTGTTTTACTTTCTCAACATCATGAAGTGACTGCACTTGATGTTCTTCTAGATAAAGTTAACTTAGTGAATCAAAGAATATCACCTATTGTTGATTATGAAATTGAAACTTATTTTAAAGAAAAGAAACTTAATTTAGTAGCAACTACTAATGAACGTGTTGCATATGATGATGCTAAGTATATTATTATTGCTACACCTACAAATTATGATCCTGCATATAATTATTTTGATACATCAACTGTTGAAAAAGTAATCCAAAAAGTTTCATATTATAATCCTAAAGCAGTTATGATTATTAAATCAACTGTACCAGTTGGATTTATTAAAGAAATGCGTGAAAAAATAAACACAAATCAAATTATATTCTCACCAGAGTTTTTAAGAGAAGGTAAAGCATTATATGACAATTTATATCCATCTAGAATTGTTATTGGTGAGATATCTGAACGTGCAACTATCTTTGCTAATCTTTTAAAAGAGGGTGCTATAAAAAAAGATATTCCAACACTATTTACACATTCTACAGAAGCGAAGCAATTAAACTCTTTTCTAACACCTATTTAGCACTTAGAGTAGCATATTTTAATGAACTTGACTCATATGCTGAAATAAGAGGATTAGATGCTAAACAAATCATTGATGGTGTAGGACTTGATCCAAGAATAGGATCTCATTATAATAATCCTTCATTTGGGTATGGTGGATATTGTCTACCAAAAGATACAAAACAATTACTCGCAAATTATCAAGATGTTCCTCAAAACATTATGTCTGCGATTGTTGATGCAAATCGTACAAGAAAAGATCATATTGCAGAACAGATTGTTAAAACTAATCCTTCTATCGTTGGTATATATCGATTAACAATGAAATCAGGTAGTGATAATTTTAGACAATCAGCCATTCAAGGCATTATGAAACGTATTAAAGCTAAAGGTATTGAAGTCATTGTATATGAACCTGAATTAAAAGAAGAATTATTTTTTAATTCTAAAGTATATAAAGACTTAGAAGCGTTTAAAAAAATATCTGATATGATTGTCGTAAATCGATTAACGGATGAAATAAAAGATGTCTTTGATAAGATTTATACAAGAGATTTATTTCACGATAACTAATCTTTATATCTTATGATTGTATTAATATATATAATATGTTAATATATTTTTATAAAGCTTTGAACTAGAGGAGTAATGCATTGTTTTGTTTTAGAGATAAACCGGTTGGTGAAAGGTTTAACAAACAAGCATGAAGGTAGCTAGGGAGCTGGTATAGCGAAATGAAGTAGTTATGCTCGTCTAATCTGCGTTAAAGATTTCAAGTGCTAGAATTTATTCTAGAACTAAGGTGGTACCGCGATATTATTCGTCCTTAGATTTTTCTAAGGGCGTTTTTTATATGAATGAGGAGAACATGAAAACATTAGTCACAAAACGTCTTATCTTAAGACATTTAAAATTAACAGATGCACCTGATTTATTTGCTTATGCACATAAGCCAAATATTGGTCCTATGGCCGGGTGGTCACCACATCGCTCACTTCAAAATTCTTATAATATTTTAAAGTTACTTATAAAAGAAGATGACACATGGGCGATTACATTAAAATCAGAAGATCGATTAATTGGAACAATTGGACTACATGCAAGAGATTTTTATCAAGCATTAGATAATAAAAAAGAGTTAGGTTATGCGCTTGATGATATTTACTGGGGTCAAGGTATAGTTTTAGAAGCTGCACAAGCAGTGATTAATTATGGCTTTATAGAAATTGAATTAGATGAAATATTATGTGGACATTATATCCATAATCATCAATCAAAACGTGTGATAGAAAAATTAGGATTTACATTTACACATGAAAAAGAAACAGAAGATTATCAAAAATATCCTGTGACATTAAAAATGTATCACATGATGAGATTAGATTATTTAGAAAAGAGGTTTCAATATGACAACACTGGACAAAAAGTATGATTTTAAATCTGTTGAAGAAAACAGATATCAAACATGGGTAGACAAAGGATACTTTAAAGCAGGCGACAAAAAGAAAAAACCATATACTATTGTTATTCCACCACCTAATGTAACGGGTAAACTACATTTAGGTCACGCTTGGGATAATACTTTACAAGATATTATTATAAGACGTAAACGTATGCAAGGTTTTGACGCGTTATTTTTACCAGGCATGGATCATGCTGGTATTGCCACGCAGGCAAAAGTTGACCAAAGATTAAAAGAACAAGGTATATCACGCTATGATATAGGCCGAGAAGCTTTTTTAAATCAAGCATGGGCATGGAAAGATGAATATGCTGATCATATTAAAAAACAATGGGCTGCACTAGGTAATTCTCTAGATTATTCAAGAGAAAGATTTACCTTAGATCATAAGCTAAATGATGCTGTTAATAAAGTATTTTTAACTTTATATGAAAAAGGATTAATCTATCGTGGTAATCGTATTATTAACTGGGATTGCGAAGCGAAGACTGCTTTATCAAACATTGAAGTAGAACATAAGGAATCAAATGGTAGCCTATATTATTTTAGATATCCTTTTGTTGGTGAAAAAGGATATTTAGTGATTGCGACAACAAGACCTGAAACAATGTTTGCTGATCAAGCACTTATGGTACATCCTGATGATCAAAGATATGCTGATAAAATTGGTAGAAAAGTATATATTCCAGGCACAAAAACAGAAATTCCTGTCATCTCTGATGATTATGTTGATATGAGTTTTGGTACAGGTGTTGTTAAAGTTACACCAGCACATGATCAAAATGACTTTGAAGTTGGTAAGCGTCATCAATTAGATATGCCTTTATGTATGCATGAAGATGGTACGATGAATGATATAGCAAATCAATATGAAGGTATGGAAAGATTTGCATGTCGAAAGGCTCTTATTGAAGATTTAACAAAAATAGATCTTGTTGACAAAATAGAAGATTACACAAATAACGTTGGATTTAGTGAAAGAACTGGTGTCGTTGTTGAACCAAGACTATCTGAACAATGGTTTGTTAAAATGGATGAGTTATCTCATCAAGCATTAACAAAATCAAATAGTCAGTTTGTGCCAGAAAGATTTAAAAAAATATTTGTTAATTGGATGACTGATACTTATGATTGGTGTATTTCTCGTCAATTATGGTGGGGTCATCGTATACCTGCATGGTATAAAGGTGATGAAATAAAAGTTCAAGTAGAGTCTCCAGGTGATGATTGGAAACAAGATGAAGATGTATTAGATACATGGTTTAGTTACGCTTTATGGCCTTTTTCTACACTTGGATGGCGAGAAATCACAGAAGACTTTAAGAAGTACTATCCAACTGATGTCTTAGTGACTGGTTATGATATTATCTTTTTCTGGGTTGCACGTATGATTTTCCAAGGACTTGAATTTACTAAACAAGATCCATTTAAAGATGTTTTAATTCATGGACTTATTCGTGATAGAGATGGCAGAAAGATGAGTAAATCTTTAGGCAATGGTGTTGATCCAATGGATGTTATTTCACAATATGGTGTTGATGCCTTAAGATATTTCTTAACAACTAATTACGCACCTGGTGCAGATTTAAGATATGAAGAAGAAAAAGTTGAATCTTCTTGAGACTTTATTAATAAACTTTGGAATATTACAAGATTTATTACCATGAATATAGATGATATTCATGTTGAAATTGATGATGAACTTAACTTACAAGATCAATGGATTTTATCTAGATTATCAGAAGTTATTGTTGAAGCTGATCAAAATTATGATAAATATGAGTTTGGCGAAGTCTCTCGTACACTCTATAATTTTATTTGGGAAGAGTTTGCTAATTGGTACTTAGAGTTTGCTAAAATTGCATTAAATGATAAAAAACATCAAAAAACAACACAAGCTATTTTAATTAAAGTACTGCGTACAATTCTTAAATTAATGCATCCATTTATTCCTTTTGTTACTGAAAAATTATTTTTAGAGATTTCTAATGAAGAAAGTATTGTGATTAGCAATTGGCCAGTAGCTGAAAATATTGATTTAAATGCAATTGCAGCATTTAAAGAGATTCAAGATGTAATTACTAAAGTAAGAAACTTAAGAGCTGAAAATCAAGTAGCACCATCAAAACCACTTGCTATTCATCTTATTGTTGAAAACAATGATGATCTTGCATTGTTAGCATCACAAGAAGTATATTTAAATAAATTCTTAAATACTTCAAAACTTACAATTGAAACAAAATTATCAGCAACTGATGAAACTATATTAATTGTTGGTACTAAGATTACGATACATGTGATTAAATCAGATTTAATTGATCCTAAAAAGGAACTAGAAACATTGCTTAAACAAAAAGCAACCCTGCAAGCTGAAATTAAACGTAGTGAATCATTATTGCATAATGAAAAGTTTATTTTAAAAGCACCTCAAGCTAAGATTGATATTGAAAAAGAAAAATATCAAAATTATCTAAAACAATATGAATTGTTAGAGGAGAAATTAAAGATATATGTTTAATGAACTGACAAAAGCCATTTCATGGATTGAATCTCAAACAAAATTTAAACCTAAAACTGATTTATCACGTATGCAAACTGCATATAAGATGTTAGATTTAGATTTATCAAATATAAAGAAGATTCATGTAGCGGGGACGAATGGTAAAGGTTCAACATGCGCTTATTTAGTGCGCATGAGTCGATTTGCAAAACAAAAAACAGGTGTGTTTACATCACCTTATGTTGTTCGTTTTAATGAACGTATTGGTATTGGAACATCTTTAATTACAGATGAAGATTTATTAATCTATATCAATTGGATTTATGATTTTAATCAATTATTTTCTAAATCATATAAAGAGACATTAAGTTTCTTTGAATTACTAACACTGATGGCCATTAAATATTTTTATGATCAAAGGGTAGATGTGATGATTATGGAAGTTGGTATAGGTGGTTTACTAGATGCAACAAATATTATTAATTATGATTTATCCTTAATTACAAATATTGGATATGATCACATGCGTGTTTTAGGAAATACACTTGAAAGCATTGCTAAAAATAAATTAGGAATTCTTAAAAAAGGAAACCATTTAATTACTACAGTAGATCCAAAGCTTCATGATTTATTTAAATCATATGCTAAAGATGTTGGAGCAACCATTCAATTTATTGATGAAAAACCAGTGATTGAATCCTTTAATCCATTACGCATCGTTTATAAAGATATGAATTTATATATTCATTTAAAAGGTATTTATCAAGTTAAAAATGCGATGCTTGCGATTGAAGCAGCACAAAGATTATTCCCAGAATTGACTTATCTTGATTATCGTGCAGCTTTTAGTAAAGTAAAACTTCCTGCAAGGCTCACTTGGTATGGACCGGGTTTATATATCGATGGTGCGCATAATATATCAGCAATGAAAGCTTTAGGTGAACATCTAAAACTGATGAAATCAAGAAGAAATATTTCAATCTTATTTTCTTGTTTAGCAGATAAAGATGTAAATGGTATGCTTGATATTTTAGAAGAACTCTCTGATCGTATTATTATTACAGAGTTTCCTGATGCCAGATTTAAATCACTTCGTTCGTTTGTTAGACCTGGAATGAGTTATAATGAAGATGCGATGAATGCATATAAAAGACTTATATTAGAACGTGATGAAACCAATAATATTTATATTCTAGGTTCTCTACATTTCGCAAGCTACATGATGAAAGAGATTAAGAAATATCATTTAGAAGTTCATGAAATGAATGAGCGTGCTGATCGTATTGAAAGAAAAAATTTCTTTCCTGAGGAGGATGATTTAGATGTCTAAGTATGATTATTTAATTGTAGGTGCAGGGTTGTTTGGTTCAATTTTTGCTTATGAAGCTAAAAAAAGGGGGTAAAACTTCACTTGTTATTGAAAAAAGAAATCACATTGCAGGTAATATATATACTAAAAATGAAGGTGGCATCAATGTTCATGTTTATGGTGCACATATTTTTCACACTGATAACAAAGAAGCTTGGGATTATATGAATCAATTTGCTGAATTTAATAGATTTACCAATGCACCACTTGCAAGATATAAAGATGAACTTTATCATTTACCATTTAATATGTCTACATTTAATCAAATGTGGGGTGTAAAAACACCTGATGAAGCAAGAGCATACATTGAAAAACAAAAAGAATCATATAAAGTAGAATCTCCAAAAAATTTAGAAGAACAGGCTATAAATTTAGTAGGACCTGATATCTATAAAAAACTTATTAAAGGATATACTGAAAAACAATGGGGTAGAAATTGTGTTGATCTACCAGCATTTATCATTAAGAGATTGCCTGTTCGTTATACTTATGACAACAATTATTTTAACGATCAATATCAAGGAATCCCTAAGGGTGGTTATACTCAAATCATCGAAAAGTTATTAAATGGTATCGAAGTAAGACTTAATACTGATTTTTTTGAACATAAAGAAGAACTTATGGCTTTAGCGAATCATGTGATATATACGGGTACTATTGACCAATATTTTGATTATAATCTAGGAAAACTAGATTATCGTTCATTGAAATTTGAAAAAAAGGTAGTTAATTCAAATAATTTCCAAGGTAATGCAGTTGTTAATTATACGAGAAAAGAAATTCCATATACTCGCATTATTGAACATCAACATTTTGAATTTAAACAAATTAATCCTACTATACTAACTTATGAATATCCTAAAAAATGGGAAGTTGGAGATGAACCGTATTATCCAATTAATGATGATAAGAATAATTTATTATTTAAAAAATATCAATCTTTGGCTAATGAAACATCTAATGTAACATTCGCTGGTAGACTTGGCTGGTATAGATATTTAGATATGGATGATATTGTAATGCAAACTCTTCAATTTGTAAAAAGACATTTTAATGAGTAAATAAATATAATCTTCTCTATCATTAATAGAGGAGATTTTTTTATGAAAATATATAAATTAAAAGAAACACCTATTGAAGAAAGACCAAGAGAAAGAATGATACGTTTAGGATCACATGCGTTATCAAATTATGAATTAATTGCGATATTACTTAGAACAGGAACAAAAGAACAAACTGTTACATCACTTGCAAAAGAAGTACTGTATCATTTAAATCATCTCGAAGACATGAAAAAAATTGATTATGAATCCTTTATTAAAATACCAGGTATTAAACGCGCAAAAGCAACCACATTGCTTGCTGCTATTGAACTTGGAAAAAGATTATCACAAATAAGTTATAGAAATCGCATTAAAATACAATCACCATATGATGTGTATGTTTTATTAATAGATGATTTAATTAATTTAGAACAAGAACATTTTATTGTATTATATCTCAATATAAAAAGTGAAATCATAAAAAGAGAAACACTTTATATAGGCACCATTAATCAAATGGTTATTCATCCAAGAGATATTTACAAAAAAGCAGTAGTTTATGCAGCATCAGCGATGATCTTTATTCATAATCATCCAACAGGAGATGCAAGTCCTTCAAAAGCTGATATACGTGCAACTAAAACATTATTTGAAACATCTGAAATTATGGGTATTGATATTATAGATCATATTATTATAGGACGTCATGAATTATATAGTTTAAAATCTAATAAAAAAATATTTATTAAATCATAACTTATCAAAATAAAATGATATAATTATTTTGAAAGAGGTGGGATTGATGAAGAAAAAAGATAATGCTAAAATCTTTTGGTATTTAACAGCCATAGGTTTTATTGTTTTATTTATATTAATATTATTAAGCAGTGTATTAGATGTAGGTGATCGATTAAGAGGTGTTTTAATCTACGGTGTGCCAGTCTTAGAATACGCATTTTATGTGATTGTTGTTATTTTAATTTATATATTACTGATTAGACCCATTAATATTATTGTATTTTCACCGTCATTTTCAATTGAAACGACATTAGATGAAAATCACAAGAAAAACTATGCACTATATAAAAGAGTTGCTAAAAGATTATTAAAAGCAGAAGGTTTATCAGATGATACAAAACTTGATTTAACGAATGCCCTAGGCGATTATGAATCACTTAGAGAAGCACTTCATAAAGCATTTAATGGTGACATTAAAAAAATCATTAATAAAACCATTCAAAAAAATGCGAAAACTGTGATGGTCTCAACTGCTATATCACAAAACGGACGACTTGATTTTTTTACAGTGATTGTCGTTAACATTAAAATGATCAAAGAAATTGTGCAATTATGTGGATTTAGACCTAATTTCAGAAAACTAGCAAAATTAACAATTAATGTATTTTCAACAGCACTAATTGCAGAGGGTTTAGAAGATCTAGATCTATCTGAAGTCTTACCACAATCTACATTACAAACCATATCAGAACTTCCACTAGTCAAACCGCTTATGTCAAGTGTAACAGGTGGTATTTCAAATGCAATACTAACACTTAGAATTGGTATTGTCACTAGAAAATTCCTATTTACGGACGCAACTGAAATTACAAAAGAAAAATTAAGAAGAGATGCACTCGTAGAAGCGGCTAGCATGTTACCTGCAGTCATTGGTGATGCGGCTATATCTATTCCAAAAAAATTCATTAATATTTTCAAGAAAACTGAAAAAAACAATGAAAAAGTTTCACAATAATTAAGTCTTAACTATAATATGAATAAAGAACTAATTTAGATTGCAAAAAATCAATTTTAGTGTTGTCAGTTATGCAAATTTTATGTATAATAGAATTAATTGGGTAACGCCCATAAAAATAGGAGGATACAAGAGAATGAAAAGAAAATTATTATTAGTTGTAGTTCTAGCATTTGCGGCAATTGGGTTAGCTGCTTGTGGCGGAAATACTTACGAAATCGCACTTATTACAGATAAAGGCGATATTGATGACAAATCATTTAACCAAGGTGCTTGGGAAGGTGTTGTCGCATATGCAGAAGAAAATAATATTTCACATCAATATTATAAACCAGCTGAAGCTACAGATGATGCTTATTTAGATGCTATTAGTGATGCAGTTGATGCAGGCGCTGAAGTTATCGTTACACCTGGTTTCTTATTTGAAGTTCCTGTTTACTCAGCACAAACTTTATATCCAGAAGTAACATTTATATTATTAGATGGTGCTCCACATACTGCTGATTATGGTACATTTAATACTGAATCAAATGTTGCATCTATTTTCTATGCAGAAGAAGAATCAGGCTGGTTAGCTGGTTATGCTGCTGTAATGGATGGTATGACAGAACTTGGATTTATGGGTGGTATGGCAGTTCCTGCAGTTCAAGCATTCGGTTATGGTTTCTTACAAGGTGCAGAATATGCTGCTGTTGAATTAGATGTTGATGTTAATGCTATATATCACTATACTGGTGATTTCGATGAAACTGATACAAATAAAGCAACCGCTGCTGCAATGTATCAAGGTGGTACAGAAGTTATATTTGCTGCTGGTGGTTACGTAGGTAAATCAGTTATGTCAGCTGCTGCTGAAGCAGAAGCTTTAGTAATTGGTGTTGACGTTGATCAAAGATATGATAGTGAAACAGTAGTTACTTCAGCTACTAAAGGTTTAGCTGTTTCAGTTCAATTAGTATTAGATGCTTACTATGATGATTCATTTGATACTTATGGTGGAAAATCTACTTATTTCGATGCAACAAACGATGGTGTTGGTCTTCCAACTATGGTTATTGGTGATGACACTGCGGATGCTTTCGATAGATTTGATTCATTTGATGAAGCTGATTATGATGCTGCATTTGCATTATTAGTTAATGGTACTGTTGATCCACTTCGTACAATCACAATTGCTGATACTGATGGTGTAGCAACTGCTGCTGAATTAGTTTCTGGATTAAGTTTAACAAGAGTTACTGTAGTTTCTAGATAATTGTCTACTTTAACTGTGCCTACAATAACTTTTAAGTATTAGAAGGCTATTAGAGGAGATTGGCTAATACCCTATCTCCTCTTATTTTTTCTAAAAACAATGAACGAAGGTGAAAGAATTGGAAAATTATGTCATAGAAATGTTGAACATCACAAAAGAATTTCCCGGTATTATCGCAAACGATAATATTACACTACAACTCAGAAAAGGTGAAATACATGCATTATTAGGAGAAAATGGTGCAGGTAAATCAACATTAATGAGTGTTCTTTTTGGACTTTATCAACCTGAACATGGTGAAATCAAAAAGAATGGTCAAGTCGTTAATATTAAAAATCCAAACGATGCCAATGCGCTTGGTATTGGTATGGTACATCAACATTTTAAATTGGTAGAAGTATTTACTGTTTTAGAAAATATTATTTTAGGTGTTGAACCACATCGTCATGGTTTTTTAAATAAAGATGCAGCTAGAAAGAAAATAGTTGAATTAAGTGAACAATATCAATTAAAAGTTGATCCTGATGCACTCATTGAAAAAATTAGTGTTGGTCAACAACAACGTGTAGAAATACTTAAAATGCTATATAGAGATAACGATATATTAATATTTGATGAACCTACAGCTGTATTAACACCACAAGAAATTGATGAGTTGATGGAAATTATGCGTGATTTCGCAAAAGAAGGAAAATCAATTTTATTTATATCTCATAAATTAAATGAGATATTAAGTGTCGCTAATCGTTGCACTGTTCTTAGAAAAGGTAAATATATTGGTACAGTAGATGTAAAAAACACAGATAAAGAAAAATTATCTAAAATGATGGTTGGCCGAGATGTTAACTTTAATATTGATAAAGAAGTATCAAAACCAAAAGAAGTTGTTCTATCAGTTAATCATTTAACAGTTAATGCACAAACTGGCACCAAAAAAGCAGCAAGTGATGTTTCATTTAATGTTAGACGTGGTGAAATATTATGTATTGCTGGTATCGAAGGTAACGGACAATCAGAAGTAGTCTCTGCGATTACTGGTTTAACAAAAGCACATGGTGGGACTATTTTATTAAATAATCAAGATATTACGCACGAAAAAATTAGAAATCGTTCGATTGCAGGTTTATCCCATATTCCTGAAGATCGTCATAAATATGGTTTAGTTTTAGATTTTACATTAGAAAATAACTTTATTTTACAAAGATATTGGCAACCAAGATTTAATAAACATGGTTTTTTAAGTGCTAAAAATATTCGTTCATATGCTGAAGAACTTATAGAAAAATATGATGTGAGAAGTGGCCGAGGTCCTTTATCAATGTCACGTTCCATGTCTGGTGGTAATCAACAAAAAGCAATTATTGCTAGAGAATTGGAAAAAGAATATGATTTACTCATTTCAGCACAACCTACAAGGGGTCTTGATGTTGGTGCGATAGAATATGTACATAAACAAATCGTTGCAGCAAGAGATAAAGGTAAAGCAGTTTTATTAATGTCATTAGAACTTGATGAAGTCATGTCTTTAAGTGATCGTGTCATAGTCATGTATGAAGGCGAAATAGTTGGCGAGTTTGATCCTTCTAAAATATCAGTTGAAGAATTAGGATTATACATGTCAGGTGCGAAAAAACAAGCACGTAAGGAGGAAGTTCATGAAGATTAAAGAAATATTTAATAACTTCCTTAAACGTATGAAAGAAAATTTAAAATTTGAGAATTTATCTAAGTCTTCGTTTTTTGCAACTTTCGTTGCTATTATTCTTGGATTATTGATATCACTTATATTTTTATTATTTATTGATCCAAGTCAAGCATTTTCTGGTTTCTCATTCTTATTATTTGGTGGGTTATCAGATATAGGAGATGTTATCTATTTTGCAACACCGATTATTCTGACAGGTTTATCAGTTGGATTTGCATTTAAAATGGGTTTATTTAATATTGGTGCATCAGGACAATATACAATGGGTCTATTTTTTGGTATATTTGTTATTTTTATGGTTGATATACCTAATGATTTTCTACACATAGTAACCGCGATTATAGCAGGTATTCTTGGTGGATTTATTTGGGGTATTATTCCTGGTATTTTAAAAGCTGAATTTAATGTTAATGAAGTAATTACTTCAATTATGTTAAATTATACAGGTGTATTTGTCGTTGATTACTTTATTGTTAATAATTCAACTATGTTTGATACTGGTAGAAGTGTAACAAAGTATATACCACAAGATTTACAATTATCATCTTTAGGATTTACAGGATCTAGAGCAAATATAGGTTTTATCATTGCTATAATTTGTGCTATAGGATTATATGTCATATTAAAATATACAGTCTTTGGATATGAATTAAAATCAACTGGATTTAATAAAGATGCTTCTAAATATGCTGGTATGAATTATAAGAGAAATACAATTTTAACAATGGGTATTTCAGGTGCTCTTGCTGGTTTAGCGGGTATTCTTGTTATGTTAGCACCATCAAATATTATAGGTAGTTCAACGATTTACGAACCAACTCATGTCATAGCTGCTGTAGGATTTAGTGGAATTGCAGTTGCATTACTTGCAAATTCTAATCCATTAGGTATTATTGCTTCAGCACTATTTATATCTTATTTAGGACGTGGTGGAGATCAAATAAGCCGTGTAGGCTTTGTGCCTGAAATTGTTGATGTATCAGTTGCTATTATTATATATTTTGCAGCATTTGCATTATTAATGAATCATGCACTTGCAGAATACTTAAAAAAGAGAAAAGAAATTAAAGAGTTACAAATAAATGCAAAGGATGGTGAAAAATAATGGAAACCTTATATTTTATTATCCAACGCATGTTGCCTGTTGCTATTCCATTATTGTTATCAGCACTTGCAGGTATGTATAGTGAACGTAGTGGTATTATTAATATTGCATTAGAAGGTATTATGTTATTTGGTGCATTCTTTGGTATATATTTCTTATATATTATGCAAGATTCTACGATTAATGTTCATGTCTTAACTATTATCGGTATTCTAGTGGCGATGATTGCTGGTGCCATCTATTCTCTATTATTAGCACTTGCATCAATTACACTTAAAGCAAATCAAGTGATTGTTGGTACAGCACTAAATATGTTTATTCCAGCTGTAGCATTACTTTATACAAGATCTACTTTTAATACAGATAGTATTACAACAAATATTGATTTATTTATTAGAAAAGTTCCATTACTTGGAGATATTCCTGTAATTGGTGATTTATTTTTCCAAGATACATATATCACTATATACTTTGGTATTGTATTTCTAATTATTTCAACCATTGCTTTATATCGTACACGTTTTGGTTTAAGACTTAGAGCTTGTGGTGAACATCCACATGCAGCAGATTCTGTTGGTGTTAATGTTTATAAAATGAGATACTTAGGTGTTATTATATCTGGTTTATTAGCAGGTGTCAGTGGATATTTTTATGCCATAGGTATTAATAGTGCTAATGTTAGTGGTAAAACTGGAGTTGCTGGTTTTGGGTTCTTAGCACTTGCAATTATGATATTTGGTCAATGGAAACCAATGCGTATATTTGTCTTAGCATTATTCTTTGGATTCCTTAGAACATTATCACAATCTATTGCACTTATTCCATTCTTAGATGCACTTAATATTGGTGATTTATTCTATGATATCTTGCCATATGTTGCAACATTGTTTGTACTCATATTTACATCTAAAAAATCTAAAGCTCCAAAAGCTGAAGGTATACCATACGATAAAGCATTACGATAATTTATTAAAGATGTGCATTTGCACATCTTTTTTATGTTATAATAACGTTGTATAAAATATACAACGAGGTGACTTATGGAAGCTATTATTAAACTTTTAAAAGATATCCATTTTAGTGAACATGAAGCGAAAATTTATGTGCAATGCTTAAAAACACCTGGTATTACTGTATTTCAAGTGTCTAAAGTTTTACATATATCAAGATCAAGTGTATATGCAACAATGGAAAAAATGAGTGAAAAAGGTATATTACTCATTGAACACGGTACAAAAGAATTATATTATAGTGAAAAACCAGAAATATTATTAACAAAATTAAATCAAACATATGAGATGCAAATAAATCAATTAAAAGAAGCATTAAAAGAAATACCTAAAGAAGTTGAACAAGAACCATACTTAAATATTCATGGTTTCAAAAATATTTTAGGAAAAGCTAGAACTATGATTTATAGTGCGAAGTCAGATGTCTATATCAATACAGATTTAGATATTCATATATTAGAAGATGCTTTAAGATTTTTAGAACCTAAAGGTGTAGACATCTATGTTTTCTCATTTCAAGAACAAAATTTCAAGCATATGGGTATGAAACTATACACACATCAATACCCCTCTTTTAATCCTTCTAGACTCATGCTAGTCATCGATAATAAAGAAGTGCTAGTTGCTAATATTAACAAGAAATCTCAGACATGGAGTGCGACATATACAAAGAATCCTTTAATGGTTTCTATTATTAGTGAGCACATCCATCATGACATATATTTGCTCTTGTTAGAACAAAAATATAAGAAGGATTTGTTCCAAATATATCCTGATTTAGAAATAGGTTCAAAACAAGAAAAAAAGTTAGAAAACAAAACCAATATTTTTCCATTTAAAAACCATAAATAATAACTGTTTTTGTTGACTTTTTGGCTTGCTTAAGTTAAAATAGTCATGTTGTACCACATAGAAGAGGTTTAAATGTCTTTTAGACTGCCTCAATAGTGAGTCTTCAAATCTAATAAGGAGGTAACACAATTTATGTATGCAGTCATTAAAACTGGTGGTAAACAAGTAAAAGTTGTTGAAGGTCAAGAAATTTTCGTTGAAAAATTAGACGTTGAAGCAGGCGATACTTATGAGTTTAGCGAAGTATTAGCAATTGGTGGAGAAAAACCACAAATTGGAACACCTGTTGTATCTGGTGCTAAAGTAGTTGCTAAAGTTCTTAAACAAGGGAAAGATAAGAAAATTATCGTTTACAAGTTTAAGAGAAGAAAAAACTACCATAAAAAGCAAGGTCATCGTCAACCATATACAAAGCTTGTTATTGAATCAATCGTTTTATAAACATGATTAAGGTTGATATCAGATGTGATTTGAATGAAATCAAATACATCGAAGTCACTGGTCATGCATTATATGACCAATCTGGAAAAGATATTGTATGTGCATCTGTATCTACAGCGCTCATTATGACAATAAATGCTCTAGAAAAATTAAACGTACTTGATGATGTCAAGTATGATATAGAAGAAGGTTATTTTCAAATAGAAGTCAATGGTATGAATCACTTAGTAAAAGCCATGTTAGACAATTTACAATATAGCCTTACTGATCTTAGTAATCAATATCCTAAATATATAAAAATCAAGAAGGAGGGATAACATGTTAAAATTAAATATACAGTTATTCGCATCTAAAAAAGGTGTAGGTTCCACTAGAAATGGACGTGACTCTGAATCTAAACGCTTAGGCTTAAAATTATCTGATGGACAATTTGCAAAAGCTGGCGCGATTATCTTTCGTCAAAGAGGTACTAAAATTCACCCAGGCACTAATGTAGGTCGCGGTGGTGATGATACATTATTTGCAAAGGTATCAGGTACTGTTAAATATGAAAGACTCGGCAAAAATAGAAAACAAGTCTCAGTTTATGAAGGATAACCTACGTTATCCTTTTTTTATGGAAAGGACGTGAATCTATGTTTATAGATGAAGTCACAGTAGAAGTATACGGTGGTAAAGGTGGCAATGGTATGGCATCTTATCGTCGTGAAAAATATGTAGAGTTTGGTGGTCCATGGGGCGGTAATGGTGGTCGTGGTGGTTCAGTTATCTTTGTTGGTGAAGAAGGTGAACAAACACTCATTAATCTACAATATAGAAGACATATTAAAGCAGATAAAGGTGTCAGTGGTCTTAGTAAAGGTCAGCATGGTGCTAATGCAAATAATGTTTATGTAAAAGTACCTTTAGGTACGATTGTTTATAATGCTGATAAAACAATAAAAATTGGCGAAATAACAAGACATCAACAAGAATTAGTAGTTGCTAAAGGTGGCAAAGGTGGTCGTGGTAACATGGCATTTGCGACACATAGAAATCCTGCACCTGATTTTGCTGAAAATGGCGATCCAGGTGAGTATTTTAAGATTAGTGTAGAATTAAAAGTCTTAGCTGATGTAGGTATGATTGGTTATCCAAGTGTTGGTAAGTCAACATTATTATCTGTTGTATCTAACTCTAAACCTAAAATTGCAGCATATCCATTTACTACATTACAACCAAACTTAGGGATGGTTTATGTTGGTGAAGAACAATTTGTGCTAGCTGATCTTCCAGGTCTAATAGAAGATGCGCATCAAGGACATGGTTTAGGTATTCGTTTCTTAAAACATATTGAAAGATGTCGCCTATTCTTACATGTCGTCGATCTAACCGTTGATGATCCATATGAAACGTATCAAAAAATTAATCATGAGTTAGAAATGTATGATGAAGCATTACTTGATAGACCACAAATCGTTGTTTGTAATAAAATTGATATGCCAGGTGCCAAAGAAGCATTTGAAGCACTTCAAAAGAAAATTGATAAACCAATGGTTTCAATTTCAGCGATTCAAAAAACAAAATTAAATGAATTGTTGTACTTAACTGTAGAACAGTTAAAACTTGCACCAAAAATGATTGAAGAAGATGTTGAAGAACAAAAAGTTTATACATTTGTTGATGATAGTAAGGAAAAAGCATTTGAAATCAATATTGAAGATGGTGTATATGTATTAACAGGTTCTAAAATTGAATTATTATTTTCTAGAACTGATTTTTCAAGAGAAGATGGTATTAAACGTTTTGCAAGACAACTTAGAACTTTAGGTGTTGATCAAGCACTAAGAGATAAGGGTTGTAAACATCATGACATTGTACGTATCTTAAAATATGAATTTGAATTTATTGAATAATAAAAAAGCCGGAAAATATTTTCTGGCTTTTATTTATTAATTTTTAATGATTTTAATTTAAAACGCAGACTTGCTCTTTCTTCTTTAACATCTTGATTAAAAATCTTAGTTTCTGCCGTTGTTGTTTGTTTATTTTTAGATTTTAAATCTTTTTGTAGAAGTCTAAATGAAGTATTTCTTGTTTTTAATTCTTGTTTTACTTTTTTATTAAAACTGTTTTCTAATTGATTAATCTTTTGTAAATTTTGTGTTGATTTTTGTTTAAAATGATTTAGCTTAGATGTGTGGGTATCATATAATGATTTTTCATTAGCTTGATATTGTAATAATAATGCTTGATTCTTTTTCTCTAAATTCATATTTAAATGATTAAAATCATCAATCTTTTTATCATATTGATGAAGCACTTGTTTTAGATTTTTTTGATATTGATCTTCTAAAGCATGATCTTTTTCCTGTGTATCGTTTAAATATTGAAGTGCGATTTCATGTTGATTTTGATTGATTGTTTGAAGTTGTAATTCAATTTCTTGATTTGCTTTTTGAATGACATCTTCTTGATGTTTAATTAATACTTCAAGTTTCTTGCAAGATTTTAAATATTGAATTTCTTGAGTTTTAATTTCATCATCTAATTGATTTTTTTCAATTTGTCTTGCATGTCGCGTCATATGCTCTTGCTTTTTAAGTTCATGGTCTATTTTACGACGGTATAGGTCACTACTTTTTTTAAGTAGTGAAAGTGAACGTTTTTCATGTTCTTTAATATCTTGAATAAGCAATGCTTCTTGATCTAAGTGCATCATATAAAATCTTTTAACTAATACTTGTTGATTTTGTTGTTCAACAGTGATTAAATTAGAAAATAGAAGTGATTTTTTATCAAAATTATTCATGACATCACTAATTTGTTTATCAGTCATAAAAACATTATTATCTATATATTTATTATATAGATTAAATGAAGATGCAAATGTCTTAAATTGACGATTAATACGTTGATAAACTTTAAGAATTAATCGTCCATATTGATCATATTGTTTCATTTCTACTTTTGTACGTCGTTCAAATTTACGGTTTTCACGGTTCATTTCACGTTTAATTTTTTGTTTGCGATATTCTAATAAAGATTGTGCACGACGATGTTTTCTTATTTCTTGTTCATAAATATTATTTCTAGATTGACTAGCTTTAATATGAATGATATGTCTTTTAATGAGTTTCTCATTATCTGTACGATCAAGAGTGTCATCATTTGATTGAACTTGTTGTTTAATTTTTTCTAATTGTGCAACAAATGCTTGATGCTTTTCAATAGAAGCTTGTTCAATAAGCAACATACTTTCCAAATATTTTATTTCTTGTTCAAAATGATCGATATCAATATCATATTGATCAATATTGTTTTGACTAAAGAATTGAAATGTTTCATGTTTTAGCGCATGTTTATGATGAGATATGTCATTTTTGCGTGTATTAATAAAAGCAAGTAACTCATCTTTATTGTTTTCGATTTTACTTTCAACAACTAAATTAATTTGTTCAACATATTGTTTAAACAGGTCAATCATTGATTTAAAAACATCAGGATGAGCAGGAAGTCGATACAACTGACCAATCATCGCATTAACATTTTGTAAACGTGTATAACAAAATAATAGAGTAGAAGTTAAAGACTCTATATAGTATTGTTTAGATATAATGTCATTTTTGTAGTCTCTAATTGATTTAATAGAAGCGTTTTGTTGAATACGTGATTTTGTTTTTACATCAGCATCACGCATAAAATGAGATCGTTTATGATAAATTAAGGTCTCTTTTCTTTTTGCTAGAAATTTAGAATATCTAGAATCGATATCTTCAATTTGCTCTTCATACATCCAATTGATGTTTTGTATATTATAACGATGGTTTAATTGAAGCTGTTGATAATCAAAAGAAGATTGTAATAATGTTTTACGTCTCATAAAATCTTCTTTATAAGCTTCTCTTTGAATTTTAGCTTTTTCAAGTTCTAATTGTGTATTAGAATTTAATACCAATATTTCAGAAGATAATTCTTGTGCGTTTTTATTTTCTAAAAATATAAGTTCTTGATGTGCAATTTCAAAAGTCTTTTCAATATCAAGTAACTCAATTTTTAATTGATTAAGTGCAATTTGTTGATCATTATTAAGTAAATTTAATTCACGTTCTTGAACGAGGTTTTGAAGCATCATTTGTGTATCAAGTGGTAATATATCTTGATTAAGTGTTTGCAATAAAATTTCTTTTTTTACAGCAAACTGTGATTCATTAAGTTGATACTTTGAACGTGCTGATTCTAAATTGTATTGATAATTTATTTCTATTTTCTTTAAATCATTATGAAAGGTATTTGTTAAAAGTAGTTTATTTAAACGCCATTCATATCTATTTCTTAAATAGTTATTTTCTAGTTGAGAAGTACGTTGTTGATAACTACGTTTAATTTCACTAATATCTTTTTGTGTTTGAATAATCATCTTATTGAGTTCATTATCACTCATATTAAGTTGTTTTTTCATTTTTTTAGCTATCATTTGTTGTTGAGCATCATTTAGATCTTTCATCTGGTTACGATGTTCACGTACAATTTTTAATTTTTCTTCTTCAATTGTTTCTTTATTATTAGTTAGTTTAGAATTATAAATACTAATGGATTCACCAAATTCATGCAACATTTTTTCTTTCTTATCTTCATATTTCTTTAAGACTTCTTCAAAAGAAAGATCAAATGCTTCTAATTGACTTGCATAATTTTGTTTAATGGATTCTATTTTTTCTTCTAATATAGGATCATTATTTTTATCTCTAGATTTTTCTAGTTTAGAAAGCGCACGTTGATGTGTTTTATTTAAAACATTGATCTTTTCATTGATGTTGACATTAGCATCGTTAAACGTTTTTTTAATATTGATGTAATATGTATTATTCTTAGTTGTTTCTAAAGATTTAGATGCTTTATTTTCATTAATTGCTTGTTCTTTAACTTCTACAATTTCAGTTTGTTGTAATTGAAGAGAAGCAAGTGTCTTTTCAAAATTATTTTGAATGTTTTCTTCAGTTAACTTAAATTCTTTTTCAATTTCATCAACAATATCTAAATTTTTAGCTTTTAGTGATTTAAAGTTTTGTTCAATTTCAAAAAAACGACGATTAACTTTAGTTTTCGCATCATTGATTTGAGAAGTGATTTGATTTTTTAACGAAATCCGTTCACTTTGAATATGTTCAAGTTTAAGTTGGTAATTTGTTTGAATTTCTTTATGTTTTTCTAATAACAATTGATGTTGATCATTAATTTCAATTGAATTTTTATCAATGATTTTATCATATGCTCTTATATATTTATCAGATAATATTTGATGATCTTGTGAAATGAGATCTTGACGTTGTAAAAAAAGTGACTTTTGTTTTTTTTCTAAATCACTTTGTTGCTTAAAAAAAGGGATAAAAAGATTTAATTCTTTTGAAAAACTTTTATAGATAGAATCATAGATTTTATCTTCTTTGACCCTTAATTTATATTCTGATTGGAAGTGTTTAATTATATCTTTATTCAAGTGTTCATCACATCCTAAATTCATTATATCATAATCAATTGTTATGATAGGAAAAACTCTAAAAAAATGTTATAATTAGTCTATATTTATGAAAGTGGTGCAAAATATGTATGCATATTTAAAAGGCAAGGTAAAAGCAATTAAACCAACTCATATCGTGATTGAGAATCATGATATTGGGTATAAAATACTATCACCTTATCCATATCAATATCATATGGAAGATGACGTGATTGTCTATACTTATCACTATATTAGAGAAGATGCATTTAATCTATATGGTTTTAACTCCATTGAAGGATTAAATTTATTTGTACAATTAATTAGTGTATCTGGTATTGGTCCAAAAAGTGCACTTAGTATGCTTGCTACTGATCAAGTTGATGATACGATTTTAGCTATTGAAAATGCTGATATAAAATTTTTAACTAAATTTCCTGGTATTGGGTCAAAAAGTGCTCAACAAATTATACTAGATCTTAAAGGTAAATTAGTAGAAGATGAGAAGTCACTTATCCCTTCATTTGAAAGTGATGTGACACAAGCACTCTCAGCACTTGGATATAATAAAACAGAAATTAGAAAAGTCATGAAAAAGGTAGATTTAGATTTGTCTATAGAACAAATGATTAAACAAGCCTTACAATTATTGATTAAGTAGAGGTATTTATGGATAACGAAAGAATGATAACTGCAATGGCAATTAAAGAAGATGAAGATCAAAGCTTACGTCCTCAATCACTTGATCAATATATAGGACAATCTAATATTAAAGAAATGTTAGATATCTATATTAAAGCAGCACTTAAACGTGAAGAAGCACTTGATCATATCTTATTATACGGTCCTCCAGGGCTTGGGAAAACGACATTAGCACAAATCATAGCTAATGAACTCGGTGTTCAAATTAAAGTGACCAGTGGTCCAGCAATTGAGCGTAGTGGTGATTTAGCTGCAGTCTTAAGTTCGCTTAATCCTGGTGATGTCTTATTTATTGATGAAATTCATCGTCTGCCTCGTTTTGTAGAAGAAGTATTATATAGTGCAATGGAAGATTATGTTCTAGATATCGTGATTGGAAAAGATTCAAGTTCAAGATCTATTCGTATTGACTTACCACCTTTTACTTTAATTGGTGCAACCACTAGATTTGGTGATTTATCTGCACCGCTTAGAGATCGTTTTGGTGTTGTCTTTAGATTGGCATATTATAATCATCAAGAATTAGAACAAATTGTAAGAAGAACTTCAACAGTATATCAAAATAAAATTGATGAAGATGCGGTTTTATCATTATCTAAGCGAAGTCGTGGAACACCAAGAATCGCGAACCGTTTATTTAGACGTGTTAGAGATTTTGCAGAAATCATTGGTGATGGCGTGATTACTAATGACATTACAAATCATGCATTATCTAAATTAGGTATTGACAAAAATGGTCTTGATCATACCGATTATCGTTATTTAAAAGCTATTGTTGAAAAATTTAATGGTGGTCCTGTTGGTATTGAAACAATTTCAGCATCCATTGGTGAAGAAATGACAACCGTTGAAGATGTATATGAACCATATTTATTAATGGAAGGATATATTAAAAGAACACCGAGAGGTAGAGTTGCTACTGAGTTAACTTATCATGCTTTAGGTGTAACATATTATAAAGGGTTATTTGATCATGAAAGTAAGTGAATTTGATTTTGAATTACCACAAGAACTTATTGCACAACATCCAGAAGATAAAAGAGATCATTCAAGATTAATGATTATTGATCGTCATCAACAAAGCATTACACATGATCATTTTTATCATATCGTTGATCAATTAGATGAAAATGATGTTTTAGTTTTAAATGATACTAAAGTTATACCTGCAAGACTTATGGGTGAAAAAGCTGAAACGCATGCAATTATTGAAGTTCTTTTATTAAAAACAATTGAAAAAGATACATGGGATGCACTTACTAAACCTGCAAAACGTGTTAAAATAGGCACTGTTATTCATTTTAGCGATTTACTGACTGCAACATGTGTTGGTATTAAAGAAGAGGGTATAAGAACGTTTAAACTTGATTATGAAGGTATATTAATTGAGACATTAGAAAAATTAGGCACCATGCCACTACCACCATATATTCATGAACAATTACTAGAACAAGATCGTTATCAAACAGTTTATGCTAAAGATTTTGGTAGTGCAGCTGCACCAACTGCAGGTCTTCACTTTACAGTAGATCTATTAGATAAAATTAAAGAAAAAGGTGTAGAAATTATACCTGTGACTTTAAATGTTGGTCTTGGCACATTTAGACCTGTTAAGGTAGATAAAATTGAAGATCATCATATGCATAAAGAAACATATACCATTACAAAAGAAAGTTCAGATAAACTAAATCAAGCAAAACAAAATCATAAACGTTTAATTTGTGTTGGTACAACATCACTTAGAACATTAGAATCTAATTATGATCAAGGATTTCATGCTGGTACATTTGATACCCATATATTTATATATCCAGGCTACAAATTCAAGGCATGCGATGCACTAATTACTAATTTTCATTTACCAAAATCAACATTATTAATGCTCGTGAGTGCACTTGCATCAAAACAATTAATTAAAGATGCTTATCTAGAAGCAATCAAAGAAAAATATCGTTTTTTCTCATTTGGAGACTCTATGTTTATCAAGTGATTGAAATCGTAAGTAAAAATATGTATAATTTAAATAGGGTGAAAATATGAACTTATTAATTAGTACAACTAGCATTATACCCAAAATTATTATTTTCGGTATAATAATAATTATCTTATTATCCATTGTTATTGTTGTCATTCAACTAAAAAAACAAAAACCAGCACTTGAAGAAAGTTATTTAACATCTATCTTAAATGCATTAGGCACTAAGAAAAATATTAAATCTGTTAATCTTGAGCATCAACGCATTCAAGTCAATGTATTAGACACAAAACAAATCGATTCAAAATTTTTTACAACTGCAAAAATACCAGCTTTTATATCTGGTAATAAAATAACTGTTCTATTTAAAGAACATACAAAAGAAATATATTCATTTCTTATAAGTAAAGGAGCTTAAAAAAATGAAAAAAATTTTTTAATCACTTCAGAGTATGGGATTCACGCAAGACCGGCAACTAGACTTGTTAATTTAGCAATGAGTTTTCAATCAGAAGTTGAACTTCAAGCTATGGGTAAAACTGTTAATTTAAAATCAATTATGGGTTTAATGTCCTTAGGTATTTATAAGGGTGAAGAAGTAACAATAAAAGCTGAAGGTGAAGATGAGGAAAAAGCAATTGCTTTACTCAGTGATTTCATGATTTCAGAAGGTTTAGGAAGATTGGCATAAGTGGTAGATATTCTACCACTTTGTTATATATAGACGATGAGAGTAAAGAAATTAAGTTTTGTGACGCTTGATTTACTTAAAAGTAAATCAGTTATCATAGAACCAGAAAAAATAACACTTGATCCTTCAAAAGTAACCCATTTAGAAGTTGGTAGTGGTAAAGGTCACTTTATTACATCACTTGCCAAAGACAATCCAGAACAAGTGTTTATTGCATTTGAATTAAACATGTCAGTACTATATCGTATCGTTGAAAAAAAAGAAATGCTAGGATTAACTAATCTGATCATTATTTTAGGCGACGCTAAAAATTTAGATCAATATTTTGAAAAAGATATGATTGATTATATATATCTAAATTTTTCTGATCCTTGGCCTAAAAAGAAACATCATAAAAGAAGATTAACTTATGAAACTTTTTTAAAACTATATCAAAACATATTAAAACCATCAGGTATCTTGCAATTTAGAACTGATGTTTATCCTTTTTTTATGGATAGCGTTGATTATGTAGAACCCTATTTTCATATATTTGAAACAACAACTGATTTACCACCTAGTCTTTATATGACTGAATATGAAGAAAAGAAAAGATTACACACAAAAATTAACCAGTTAAAAGGACGTTTGAAAAATGATTAATCAAGTATATATCGATTTATTTAATTTAGAAGCAACTTCAAGTTTTGAAAAACCAGTACGTACTTATTTTGAAAACTTTATAAAAGCATATTCATCTTATAGTATTTCATATGATAAGCTAGGTTCCATATTTGCATATAAACCTTCTAAAACAGCAAATGCACCCACTGTCATGGTTGCAGGTCATATGGATGAAGTGGGTATGATGGTTACAGGTATAACAAAATATGGTATGTTAAAGCTTCAAAATATTGGTGGCTTAAATGGTGAGGTTTTTATCTCTCAAGTTTTAAACATACATACAAAAGATGGTGTCATAAAAGGCGTGATTGGTGCACTACCTCCTCATCTAAAAACCGAACAACAAACAAAAATATCAGATCTTATTTTAGATGTTGGTGCAACATCTAAAGAAGAAGCTATGTCTTTTGGTGTTCAAATTGGCGATATGGTCTTATTTGATAATCCACTTGCTTTTACTAAAAATCCTAAAAGGATTATATCAAAAGCAATTGATAATCGTTATGGGTGTGGACTTGCACTTGAAACGATAAAGTATTTTAATGATAAAGATTTAGATGTTAATCTAGTCATTGGTGCAACCGTTCAAGAAGAAGTTGGACTAAGAGGCGCAGAAACATCTGTTAATAAATTTAAACCAGATATGTTTTTAGCACTAGATGCATCACCTGTTAATGATATGACAACATCAGAACCACTTGGTGCACTTTCAAATGGATGTTTACTTAGAATCTATGATCCAAGAAACACAATGCATCAAGGACTTTTATCTTATATGACAAAACTTGGTCAAGATCATCATATAAGATATCAGTACTTTACATCAAAAGGTGGCACTGATGCAGCTAAAGCATTAGATGCATTAAATGGTGTATTATCAACGACGATTGGACTACCTGCAAGATACATTCATTCAACAGCTGCTATGATGGATACAGATGATTTAGATGCAGCACGAAAAATGTTATTTACAATGCTAGAAGACCTTAACTTAGATAAAATAAATAAAATCAAAGGAGAATGAATATGAAATTTGTCACATTTAACAATGGTTATAAGATGCCTCAATTAGGACTTGGTACTTTCTTAGTCGAAAGTGGAGAAGTCGCATATAATACGGTAAAATATGCACTTGAAGTTGGATATCGTCATATTGACACTGCTCAAATGTATAAAAATGAAGCAAGTGTTGGACGTGCAATTAAAGATTCAAAAATTCCTAGAAAAGATATTTATATCACAACGAAACAAGGACGAACTGGTGATATTCATTATATGGAAGAACAACTTAATAAATCACTAGAAGCATTACAAACAGATTATATTGACCTTTATTTAATTCATTGGCCAAATCAAGATAAAAAAATTAATCAAGCAACATGGGCATTTTTTGAAAAAGCTTATAAAGAAGGTAAAATTAAAGCGATCGGTATCTCAAACTTTCAAATTCACATGATTAATGACTTATTAGAAACAGCAACTGTCGTACCAGCTGTTAACCAAGTTGAACTTCATCCTGGACTATCTCAAGTTTCACTTAAAAAATATCTTGATGAAAAAGGTATACAAACTGAATCTTATGGACCACTGATGCGTGGTAAAGTATTTGAAGGTCGTTTTAAAGAAGCACTTGAACCAATTGCTAAATCTTATGATAAATCAATTGCTCAAATCATTATTGCTTGGGGACTTACGCGAGGTCTTATGATGATTCCTAAATCTGTTACACCAAGTAGAATTAAAGATAATTTTGAAGCTCAATTTATTAAATTATCTGATGAAGATATGAAAAAGATAGATGCACTTAGCTTTGGTGAGCGAGTCTATACTGATCCTGATAATAGTTTATGGGGCGCATACGTAGAAAATAAATAAATAATAACATCATAAAGTTATGGATATTAAAAATATCGATAACTTTTTTGTTGCTTTAATTTTTAAATATTGTATAATGAAGATAACTTATGAGACCCTTTAAGGGCTTAAAAAGGAGAAGAAAATGAAAAAATTAGAAGTATATGATTTAATTTTGACATCGATTTTTGCTGCAGTTATTTTGATTATGAGTTTTATACCATTTCTTGGTTTTATTACCATTGGACCTATTTCAATGACACTCATTCATATTCCTGTTTTAATTGGTGTTTTTTTGTTGCCTAAGCGCTATAGCTGGGTTTTAGGATTATTCTTTGGTCTTGGTTCTTTTATTAGAGCATTTGCAAATACGGGTGTGATGGATCCAGCATTTCAAAATCCATTGACATCCATATTACCTAGAATATTATTCGCGATTGCTGCGGCTTGGTTATTTGAATTATTTAAGTATTTAAGTACGAAATTTAAAAATCAAGATGTTATATTCTTTGGTTTAGTTTCAGCATTAACAATGATGGGATTTTATTATGGTGGCGTTGCTGCTGCAACCAATTTTTCTTGGTCACAAAGCATTACACTTCCTATCTTTTTATTACTTGGTATCCTATTTTTAACAGCTTATTATTATACATTACAAAGACTTAATAAACCTTTATTAATATTTATACCTACAACTTTATTACTAGCAACTGTTATTCACACGATATTGACACTTGCTGCTGTAGGACTTTTTAGTTATGACTTTATTTCTCAATTTTATGCATCAACAAGCGAAATCATAGATTTTATCTTTGTTGCTGCAATGTCTAATGGTTTATTAGAAGCTATTTTAGCTGTATTAGTAGGTGCACCTATTATATATACACTTAAACAATCTTCGTTTATAAAAAAATAAGAAAGTAGTGATTTTATGATTTTATTATTTGATGTGGGTAATACCAATGTAAGTATAGGTATCTCTGATGGCTTTAAGATTATTGATACATATCGTCTTAATACGATTGTTACGAAAACAGCCGATGAGTATTATATTCAGATGAGAAACATTATTGATTTTGATCAAATTAAACATGTTGCTATATCTTCAGTAGTACCAAGAATAACAGAAAAGTTAATTGAAATCTCTAAGCATCATCTCAATATAGAACCTTTAGTGATTGGTCCAGGTGTTAAAACAGGAATTAATATTAAAACAGATCATCCTAGAGAAGTTGGTGCTGATTTAATATGTGCTGCTGCTGGAACAATTGCATTTGATCATCCAACAATTATTGTTGATCTTGGGACTGCAATTAAATATATCTATGTTAAAAATAAAACGATTAAAGGTGTTGTCATTACACCAGGTGTTGCTATTTCTATTAAAGCTTTAGTAGGTAATACTGCATTACTTCCAGATATTGATATTACAGTACCAAAGAAAGTCTTAGGTACAAATACGGTGACTTGCATGCAATCAGGTGTGACTTACGGTGTTGCTGCACAAGTTGATGGTTTAATTGATCGTATTAAAGAAGAAACAAATGAAGACTGCAAAGTTATCTTAACTGGTGGTTTATCAGGCACGATTGCACCTTTATGTAAACATGAATTAACAAGAGATCCTGATTTAGTACTTAAGGGTTTATATGAAATATTTTTAAAAAATAATGGTTAAAAAATGTAAAACCTGTGGTAATACACAGGTTTTATTTATATCTTATTGAAATGAAAACGGTTTTTTGAGATTTTGACTTTAATTGCGTTATAATAGATGTGGGTGATAATATGAACTATAAAGACAATTATAATTTCTGGAAAACACAAAACTTATTACCAGAATTAGAAAAAGAATTAAACACATTAACATCTTTTGAGATAGAAGATGCTTTTTATCAAGACCTTACATTTGGTACAGGTGGGCTTAGAGGCATTATGGGTGTAGGCACAAATAGAGTAAATATCTATACCATATCAAAAGCAACTCTAGGACTTGCAAATTATTTAACAAAACATAAATTAACGCGTGGTGTTGCTATATCTTATGATAATCGAAAAGATTCAAAAGTATTTGCAAAACAAGCAGCGATGGTTTTAGCAAAACAAGGCATTCCATCATATTTATTTGATGCTTTAAGACCAACCCCGATGTTAAGCTTTGCAGTCAGATATTTTAAATGTGATGCAGGGATTATGATTACAGCTTCACATAATCCAAAAGCATATAATGGTTATAAAGTATATGATCAAACAGGTGCACAAATTAATCCTGCAACAGCAAAAGAAATTATTAATGAAATTAGTAAGATTACAAATCCTTTTGAAATCGAAACACTTGATGATATTATTACACCAATAGATGAGTCTTTTGATGATATTTATTTGGATTTAGTTAAAAAAATAAGTATTTATGATGAAGAAAAACAAATTAAAATTGTTTATTCTCCACTTCATGGTACTGGTGGACCTATTATTCCTAAATTTTTAAAACAACAAGGATATGATGTTTATCCATATATGCCACAAATGATTGTTGATCCTGCTTTTTCAAATACGAAATCTTCAAATCCAGAAGATGCTATTGCTTATGAAAATGCTATTAAATATGCAAAAGAAATCAATGCTGATATTGTCATGTTAACAGATCCTGATGCTGACCGCTTAGGGATAGCAGTTAAGCATAAAGATACATTTGTTTTAGTTACAGGTAATCAAACTGCATCTGTTGAATTAAATTATATTTTAAGTGAAAAACAAAAACTTAATCAATTACCATCAAATGGTCATGTATATACAACAAATGTTACAACTGATTTAATTAAAGTCATTGCACAATCATATAATCTAGATGTTATTACAACCTTAACAGGTTTTAAATTCATTGGTGAACAAGCACAAATATATAAAGATACTAACCCTTATGTATTTGGTTGTGAAGAATCATATGGTTCTCTCATATCTGATTTTGTCAGAGATAAAGATGCTGTACAAGCTATTTATTTATTAAGTGAAATCGCAAACCATTTAAAATTACAACAAATGACAATTATTGACTATTTAGATATCATATATAATGATTATGGTGTATATTATGAATATACTAATCCTATGAAATTTGCTGGTAGAGAGGGTGCAGATAAGATTAAGCGTATTATGGCTTATTTCCGTCAAAACCCGCCTCAAATAGAAAATAAAACACTTTTAGCATATGATGATGTATTAGAAGGTAAACATGTTGAAGATCAAGTAGAGACAAAACTTAATTTGCCAAAATCAAATGTTTTAAAATACTATTATACAGATAATACTTGGATTGTCTTTAGACCAAGTGGTACAGAACCAAAAATAAAAATCTATTTTGGCGTTAAAGCTCAACATATTGAACATGCAAAAGCATTTGTTCAAAAGATTGAGAAACTCATCGTCGATCAAATAGATACTATATAAGGAGAATAACAATGTTTAATCAAAGAAGAGAACAGTATTTAAAGTTTGTGAATCAAGGATCTATTTCACTTTTATTTTCAGGTCTAGCACCTCAGCGTTCACAAGATGACAATTATCCATTTGCTGTCAATCGTAATTTTTATTATTTAACAGGTATTGATCAAGAAAATGTTGTATGTTTAATGATTAAAGGTGAAACAAAAACACAATCATTTATTTTTATGGACCCAATTGATCCATTGAAAGTCTTATGGGATGGGGCAGGCTTTTCATTTGAAGAAGCTGCTAAAGTCAGTGGTGTTGAAGTTAGTGCAGTAAAAGATATTAAAACATTAGACAGTTTTATTACACAATTATTATCAACATCTAGACGTGCTGTTTTTGGTGATATTCACACTGCATATTTAGATTTAGATAGATTAACACCAAATCTTCCTGATTCTAAAGCACAAACATATGCAAAATTTCTAACTTCACTATTTCCATTTATAGATATTAAACCAAATCAAAATATACTTGCAAGACTTAGAACAGTTAAAAATGATGTTGAAGTTGAAGCAATTAAAAAAGCAATTAACATTACAAAAGATGGTATAAATCGTTTAATGTCTACACTTAAACCTGGTGAAACAGAATACGGTATGGAAGCTGAGTTTAATTATGTCTTAAATAAAAATAGAGCAACACCAGCTTTTGGTACAATTGCTGCAACTGGTGCAAATGCAACAACACTTCATTATAGAGATAATGATGCAACCATTAAAGATGGTGAATTAATGTTATATGATCTTGGTGCATGCCGTGATTTATATTCAGCAGATATTTCACGTACACTACCAGTTAATGGTAAGTTTACTGATAGACAAAAAGCTATTTATGAAGTTGTATTATCATGTAATAAGAAAACTATTGAATGGTTAAAACCTGGTATTACAATGGCAGAATTTAATCAATATGGTAAAGATATTTTAATTGAAGGTGCTAAAAAATTAGGACTTATTGAAAAAGATGAAGAAATCTTGAAATATTATTATCATTCACTTGGACACTATCTTGGACTTGACATTCATGATGTTGGAAGATATAGCGAACCAATTCCAGTAGGTGCAATCATTACTGTTGAACCTGGATTATATATTGCTGAAGAAGGTATTGGTATTCGTATTGAAGATGATGTCTTAGTGACTGAAGATGGTTGTATAAACTTAAGTAAAGATATTATTAAAGAAGTTAAAGATATCGAAGCATTTATGGCTAAATAAAATGATAAACACTTAAAACATTTGTTTTAGGTGTTTTTTTTAAGTAAAATCAGTGTTTTATCTCTAATATGTAGTGGAGGTAGAAAAATGAAAAAAATTGTATTTTTTGTATTATGTTTTATGATGCTATATGTTGCTATACCTAGTGTGTATGCAGATTCTAATTATCATGCTTATGAAGAACTTCATGTAAATAGTGGTAAATTATTATCAGATTATACAGATAGTGAATATAAAAAGTATTATAAAAAAGTAAAGAAAAGAAAATTTATGGGATGGCGAACATATACTGTAAACAGTGATTTAGAAGCCAATTATATTACTGAAACAAAATTTTCTTATTATAACGATGGTTATTCAGCCATATCATATCATTATGAATACGAATCTTCATCATATTCAAAGCTTGCTTTATCTGCAACAGGAAGTATTCAAATGAGTTCATCAAGTAATAAAACTTCATTTAAAAATAATCTTGAAGGATCACTTAAACTATCTGCTGATTATCAATTGACAAAAGAAGAGACTGAGAGTGTAGAAATAGATTTTGATGTTGATCCAGGCACACAAGTAGATTTATATATTTATGGTGAAGGTTTAATAACAAATGGCGTTGCTGCAAGATATTTCTTTTGGATAAGAGCACAAAAAGGTGGCTATGAATTATTTTTAGTCACAACACAATATCAAAGACTTGAGAAGACTCGTATATGAAGCACATATTTATCTACATATCTTTAGTCTTATTAGCAACAACTCTTGTTTGGATTATTAAGGAAAATGAAACGGTGATGCCACTTAAGATCTATACACTAGATACATATTATTCTTATGCAAATCAGGATAATAAATCCATTGAAATAGATTTCTATATAAATGGGACGCATCCATTAACAGATGTAGAAAGTTATATGGAAACAGAACTTGTGAATGAAGATAAAAATAAAAAACTCTCATTAGATCTTAATGAAATAAAAATGATATCTAGTGAAAATTATTTGGGTGAAACCTATCAAAAATATGCACTAATATTTGATATGCCAAATATTAATCAAAGTTTTTATATTGAAGATGCATTTATAAATATAACATTATTAAATCAAGATGAATATGAGTTTTATATCGGCAGCTTTAGTTTATATACATTAGAAGAAAGTGATCAAGAAATTTTTTTATGGGAATCATTATCTGCGATTAAAGATGCGCATATCGATATAAACCGGATGTCACAAATCCAGGTCACATATGATGAGATATATCAAAGCATAACATCTGTTGAATTAGGTTTTGGATTTGAGACAAGTTATGAACTTACAGATGATGCATTATTAATAAATATAACAGATGAACAACAGTTATTTTATGCATGTCCTATTATCATTCATTATATGAATGGTGAAAGTGAAATTATTGATTACTTTATGTATATTAATGATTTTCAAATGATGAAACAATCGGGGTTATTATTACATGGATACTTGCTTAGTTAAATTTAGAGATGTTTATAAATATGATGTAAAAAAAGCTTATAATTTTGAAATTAATAAAGGTGATTGTGTCTTAATTAGTGGTGAAAATGGACAAGGAAAAACAACACTGACAAAACTTATTTTAGGCTATATTAGACCAGATCAAGGATTGATTGAAAAAAAGCATATGCAAATAGGTTATTTACCAGAACACATCTCTTTTCCATGGTTTATGAAAGTCAATCGATATTTAGAAAGACTTTCGATGATTAAACAATCAAAAGCGTATGATCAATATATATATTTATTTGAAATACCATTATTTAAAACAATTTATGAATTGTCTAAAGGCAATCGTCAAAAACTTGGTATTATATCAGCTTGTATAGGTAAACCAGATATGATTATTTTAGATGAACCCCTATCAACATTAGATGAAAAAGGTAGAGAACAATTTTATGATATGATTGCATCGATTAAAAATGAGGAACAAGCTGTGATTATTATTACGCATTTTCCTAGTTTTTTAAAACCACTTTGTAACAAACATATAGCCCTATGATATCATTTGTTTTTTCACATTGGATGACAAAACAAAAGATGTTTATATATATAATCTTTTTATGCGTTATTTCTATGCTTGCTATACTTTTTATGCAAATCAATGAATCTATCTTTGATCAAATGCTTTATCAAAATACATATCAAGATTATTATGAGCATATGACTATTGAATATTTAAATATCGTATTACCTATTTTAATAGTGATGATCAGTATGCATCATGAAAGTACTGCCTTATGGCCCTTATATGCATATTTTGGTAAATCAAAAGTTACTATATATAAAATGATAAGTTATCTTATATTTATTATATGGACATATCTATTTTTATTAATACCTATCTTTGTTTTACCATCTTTTCTTACGGTGTATTTCATACCATCAACTTTATTTTTGTTAAAACTTATGATGGTATTTCTTCAAAATTTAATCATACTTATATGTGTATTTATGTTTATTCATCAAAAATATCAAAATTTCGCGATGATGTTAAGTATTTTTTCAATTTTATATCATATGCTATATCAAGATAGTTTCAGACTATATCTATTTTATATATTACCCTATTATCATCAAGATATGCTACAATATAAATACCATTTAATATATCAATGTTTCTATATTTTATTAGGTTTATGGCTATCTTATATGAAAATGGTTAAAAAAGAGATTACTTAACGTTTTTTCTTGACAAAAGAACAACAAATATGTATAATCATATCGGTAGTGAAAAGAAGAGATACCCTCTCGCCTGATGGATGAATTCATGGGCAACCAGTCACATTTTTAAAAATGACTTTTAAGTGGGTACATCTAGTACGCACTTTTTCTTTTCTCTAAAAAAATAATAAGAGGTGAATAGTATTAAAAACAGTAGAACACAAAATGTTGAGTTAATCAACGAACACATCCCTAATGTCAAATTGTTATTCATTGACGATGAAGGAAATAAGATTGGTATTATCTCTAAAGCTGAAGCAATGAGATATGCAGAAGAAAAAGATTTAGACTTAGTTGTCGTATCTCCAAATTCTAAACCTATGGTTGCTAAACTTATGGATTATTCAAAATATCGTTATGAACAACAAAAGAAACTTCGTGAAGCTAAGAAGAATCAAAAGACTGTCGAACTTAAAGAAATTAAGTTAAGACCAACCATTGATAAACACGATTTTGACACAAAGGTAAAACACGGTTTACGTTTTCTAGAGAAAGGAAACAAAATCAAAATTTCAGTATACTATAGAGGTCGTATGATTACACATAAAGAAGCAGGTAAAGAAGTCGTCGATCGCTTTATTAGTGCACTAGGAGACAATATTCATATTGAAACAAGACCAAAAATGGAAGGTCGTTCATTAATAGCAATCGTTGCTCCAGAAGAAAAGAAATAATCTTAAGAAAGAAGGAATTATTTATGCCAAAACAAAAAACACATAGTGGCTTAAAGAAAAGAATCAAAGTAACTGGTTCAGGTAAATTAAAACGCGGTCAAGCTTATAAAGGGCATTTAGCTGCACATAAAACAACAAAACAAAACAGACAATTAAGAGGCGAAACAAGTGTTCATCCATCAGATGAAAAAAGAATTAAATCACTTATTTCGAACATGAAGTAGGAGGAGTAGAAAATGCCAAGAGTTAAAGGTGGTACGACTACTAGAAAACGTCGTAAAAAAATATTAAAGTTAGCCAAAGGTTACTTTGGATCTAAACATGCTTTATATCGTACAGCAAATGAACAAGTCATGCGTTCATTAGCATATGCTTATAGAGATCGTAAAAAAAGAAAATCGAATTCAGAAAATTATGGATTTCAAGAATTAATGCTGCTGCAAAATTAAATGGAATGAAATATTCTAGATTAATTCATGGTTTAGCATTAGCACATGTTGAAGTAAACAGAAAAGTCTTAGCTGATTTAGCTGTTAACCAACCTGAAGATTTCACTGCATATTGCAAAATTGCACAAGATGCAATCAATGGTAATATTCCAGCAATCACAGAAAATGCTGCACCTAAAGCTAAAGTTGCTAAAAAAGAAGCACCTAAAGCTAAAGTTGCTGAACCGTAAATTGTTAAAGAAGCAGTTATTGAAGAACCAACTTCAGTTGACTTAACTAAATTAACAGTTGCTGAATTAAAAGCATTAGCAAAAGAAAAAGGTTTAAGTGGATATAGTGCACTTAAAAAAGCTGAATTAATTGCTTTATTATCAAAATAAACTATTAAAAAAGATGTATTCAATTAAAATTGAAAACATCTTTTTTTTATATTAATATTTTTAACATTTGATTAATAAAATGTTTTTTGAATGCTTCATCTTTAAATGTTTCCATTTGTTCACCAGCATAAGCAATTGGATTAAGTATTTGTATAAATAACGGCATTAAGAATGATGAAAACAAGATAACGTATTTGACTTCTAATAATTTACGATCTTCAGATTTTAATTGTCGTCCTAAATTTTTATAAACCATATTAACAAATACTGGATCTATAAAAAATGATCGAATAAATTCAGCAAGTTGACCTTCATTAATCCCACTAGAGAAAAACAAATAGTGAAGCATACCGATGTGTTCTGTTGAGAATGTATAAATAAGATCAATAAATTGTCCTAATAAGAATTCTATATCTTTATTTTTATATTGTTCAATTAAGTTCATAACATCAGTTTTTATATCTGTAATGACTTCAGATAATACAATAAAAATTAAATTTTCTTTACTCCCAAAATAATAATTTACAGAAGCAATGTTAACATAACATCTTTCAGCAATGTCTTTAATTGTGATTTTGCCTTGCTCTTCTAGTAAATTTTTTGTTTCTTCAATCATTAGTCTTCTGATTTTTGAATCATTTTTCATGTAAGTCTCCTTAAACAAGATTTGAAATTAGATTTAAATTGATGTTTCATATCTTATTTATACCATAAAAGGAATAAAATTTAAATATAGATTTAAAATCTTAATTTAAAATGTATCATGAAAGGATTAATCATATGAAAAAAATATCATCGTGATGCTATCTTTTGCAGTACTTACAATTATTAGTATATTTCTTATTTTTAGAGTTGATACAAATTATGACTTAACACTTTATTTACCAGAAGATTCTAAAACACAAGAAGGTTTAACCATTATGGAAGAAGAATTTGGTCAATCGACTTATATAGAATTAATGATAGATGATGTTGATGTTAATGATGTATTAAATATTAAGACATCACTTTATGCAATAGATCATGTCATAAGTGTGGTTTGGCTAGATGATTATGTAGATTTAGAAACTATACCGATATCTTATGTAGGTGAAGAGTATTTATCATCATTTTATGTAGATAACAAAGCATTATTAACCATCGTGCTTGATTTTGATACTTATAGTATTGAAATTGATCAAGTTGTTGAAGATATTGATCAAGCAATGTCTTCATATGATATCTATCTTAGAGGTGATAGTATTTATGAAATGGAAAATAGAGATCTAGCTAGTCATGAAATGTTTAAAATTATATTAGTTATCGTACCTATTGTCTTACTTATATTATTTATTACATCTAAATCTTATTTTGACCCAGTGATTGCACTTATATCTTTAGGTGTCGCTATTGTCATAAATTTAGGAACAAATATATTTTTAGATGATATATCATTTATTACGAAAACTATGGCTCTAGCATTACAAATGGCATTATCTATTGACTATACTTTATTTTTTATTCATCGCTATCATGAAGAACGTAAAGTATTACCAAGTGAACAAGCAGTAAAAGTTGCATTTAAAAAAACATTACCTGCTATTACAGCATCTGCATTAACAACCATTGCAGGTTTTCTAGCCTTATTATTTATGCGTTATCGAATCGGTATGGATATTGGTCTTGTGTTATCTAAAGGTATTCTGCTTAGTTATTTAACAACTTTAACATTAGTCTCAGTCATCACATTAACTTTTGATAAGATACTCATTAAATGGCAGCATGCACGTTTAATTAAAGTTCCTGACCAATTGCTTCATTTACTTCAAAAGATTCGCATACCTTTATTAATCACATTAATCATACTTATTTTAGGTTCATTTTATTTTCAAAATAAAACTACATATCTATATGGTGCAAATCAAACGTTTAATGAAGATAGTGAAATTATGATAGATGCATCTAGGATAGATCAAACATTTGATACATATAATCAAATGGTCATTCTTATTCCAAATGATCAAATTGCTCATGAAATAGCTTTAGTTCAATCTTTAAATGAACAAACACATGTTTTAGGTATAGAAACGCTTGTAACAATAGTAGATCCA
The DNA here is from genome assembly GCA_018622495.1 of Mycoplasmatota bacterium. Taxonomy (GTDB): domain Bacteria; phylum Bacillota_I; class Bacilli_A; order Acholeplasmatales; family Acholeplasmataceae; genus WOFB19. The sequence continues at coordinate 1,006,963 of CP076021.1, read as the reverse complement.
AATATTGATCGATCATTTATTGATCCAATGATATTACAACAATTTGTTGGGAATCAATACACAAGAGTTATTATACAAACAGATATTTTAGAAGAAAATGAAGAAATGTATTTATTTGTTGATGATTTAAATCGTATAGTATCTGATATTTATGAAAATGATTATTATATACTTGGACTTGCTTCAACTGCATCAGAAATAGAAGATATCGTCACAGCTGATAGTTTAAAAATCATGCTGATATCTATGATTGCAATATTTATAATTCTAACAATTACTTTTAAAAATCCAATCATACCAATCATGTTAATATTACTAATTGAAACAGCTATAATGATTAATGTCTCAATTTTATATTTAACTGATGTCACGACGATATATATAGGATATTTAGTTGTCATGTCTATCCAATTAGGTGCAACCATTGATTATGCAGTTTTATTATCAACAAGATACTTAGAAAATAGAAAACATGCACAACCAGTAGATGCTATGCAAACATCATATCGTCATACCCTTATGACAATGTTTGTTTCTGCCATTATATTAACTGTTGCAGGTTTTGCAGAAGGATTATTATCAAATATATCAACTGTAAAAGAAATTGGTTATTTACTTGGTAAAGGTAGTCTTATCTCTTTATTTTTAACAATGATTTTCTTACCAAATCTATTACTGTTTTTTGATAAAATAATTATCAATACTTCATTTGATGGATTATTAAGAAAAATGAGAAAAACCAATTAATTTAAAACATTATTAAAAAGAAAAGTCTATACATAATTTTTATATTAAGTATCTATTCATATTTCATATACACAAAGTTTACGTTATTGTTTTAAAACGTAAACTTTTTTTGTATAATAAAAAGATAGGGGGCTATATATGCGAAAAAGAATTATTATATCAATTATTATATTTTCAATTATATTTATCACATTACCATTTGCGATAGCTTTTTTAAACATCGAAGGTATTGGTATATTTACAATTTCCTCTATTGTTGCATTAGTGTATGTAGGGGTTTTTATGTTTGGTGGTCTACCGTAACTCATTATATACGGCATTTATGGCTTTATAACGACATTATTGCTATATGTGATTGACTATAGTTATCAATTGCCTATTGTCATTATTATGACTATCATATTTATTTTAAATCCACTAGCACAATTGGAATCAACACTTAGATCTGGTATGAAAGATGAGAATACACAACCTATTCGATTTAGTATTCGTGGTAAAAAATGGCCATTTTTTGCTTATCGTAGACAGATGAAAAATTATTATCATCTACCACAATCACGAAAACTCTATACCCAAACACATTATAAGATGTTACGACAAATACTGATGTTAGTCTTAATTGGTTTAGGCATTTTTGTCTTTATTCATGAAATCAATCATATTGCAAATACATTAGATAATTTCAACTGGACAAACTTTTTAACCTTTTATTTAATCGTTATTATATTTTTACTCGCATACTTTCTATATTTAAAAGGATTCACTTCAACTTTTAGGACTTTTGCTTTTAGTTTAGTGCCACCACTAATATATATTATTGGTATAACAAGTTTTGGATTTTGGATTAAATTTTCTATTATAGCAGCCATTATATTTATTACCTTCGTATTAAGTGTAGTAGAACTATATCACTTATATCAACGTGTTGTATATGTACCACTTCGTTATTATGATGTTGAAATGCAAGCAGATGTTTATGCAAATGCACTTTTTGAACCTCTTGTATATAATGAAACTTATACTTTATGTGCTGAATTTGAAATTAAAACCGATGAAAAAACATTTAATGAAAACTTTAAAAGTATTCTCGTCTATGCAAATTATTTTCATTTTATTATTGCAGCTTATACTATAGATACACAAAAAGTAGTTCTTCATGTACATTTTTTATATAAAAATCATAAACGTATAGAAAAATTCAAAGGATTTTTAGAATCTAAATTTCAAAGATCAATTCCTGTGAATGTGTATAGTGATTACAATAAAGCAAGCTATGAAAAAAACTTTTTTCATAAAGACGCATATATTGTTGCAAGAGCACAATATCTTGCTAATTTATTAAGAGATTTAGAAATTAAATCTAAAGTTATTATTTCACTAATTGTATATTTTGAAAATGATCAACAATATCAAATGTTTACAGAAACACAACCTGCAACTAAATTATCAGAAGTCTCTATTGATGGCTATGTATCAGCAAAAATAGATATGATTTGTCCTAATAATGACTTTATGATTGAAAAAAATTTAAGAGAAACTCTACTTAATCTTCTTATTTTTCAAGGTAAATTTGTTCGTTTAAATGTCTTTTATTAACGAATCCAATCTTGACATTACATCACTTTAATGTTACATTAAAGATAACCTAGGAAGCATCCGTGGAACCCAAATCGTCGGATAGGGAATTAAAACAATATGGGCGTCGAAAACCATTATTTGGTATCCCGAAATATTGACAAGGTAATTCCCACTTTTATATAATCCGTTCTCACCGCTTCCTGGGGTTTTTATATATAAAAAGAGGTATATGATGACTAAAGAACTAAAATTAAAACTAAAAGAATTAAGTTTATTACCCGGTACACCTTCAAGAGAAAAACTAGTGAAGCAGTACATTGAAAAAGAAATTAAATCTGATGTTGATGAATTATTATATGATAATTTAGGATCAATTATTGGCCATAAAAAAGGCAATGGACCTAAAGTGATGATTGCTGGACATATGGATGAAGTTGGATTATTAGTCACACAAATCACAAAAAAAGGTTTTATAAAATTTCAAACACTTGGTGGTTGGTATTCTCAAGTTATGTTAGCTCAAGTTTGGGATATTCATACAGATCAAGGTGTTGTTAAAGCTATATCTGGTTCAAAACCTCCACATTTAATTAGTGCAGCAAAAAAGAAAGAAGCAATTAAACTTGAAGATATTTACTTAGATGTTGGTGCAACTTCTAAAGAAGAAGCAATGGCTTTTGGTATTCTTCCTGGTCAAATGATTACACCAGCAGCAACATTTATAGAAATGAAAAATCCTAAATATCTCGTATCTAAAGCATGGGATAATAGAATTGGTAGTGCTGTTGTTATTGAAGTATTAAAACGTGTTAAAGATTTAGAACTTGCATGTGACTTTTATACTGGTTTTAATGTTCAAGAAGAAGTTGGTATTAGAGGTGCTAAAACATCGAGTTATGTTGTTAATCCCGATGTAGCTATAGCTGTTGATACAGGTATTGGTAATGATGTTCCTCATGGTGATCCTGAAGAACAAACACTTGGTGCAGGTCCTCAAATTGTCGTTTATGATCTAGGATTATTACCACATAGAGGGCTTAGAAATCATATGATTGAAGTGGCAAAAGAAAATAAGATTCCTTATCAACAAGCATCGATTAATGTTGGTAGAACTGATGCAGCTATGATGCACTTATCAAAAGATGGTGCACTTGGATTATCCATATGTATTCCAACAAGATATATGCATTCTCATACATCAATGATTCATACAGATGATTTTGAATCTACAGTCGAACTTATCGTTTCATTTTTAAAATCTTTTTCAAATGAAACATTTAATCAATTAGTTAAAGAATAAGCGTTCAATTTGAACGCTTTTTTTGTTATAATAAAGATGGTGATATTATGAGAATTATTTCTGGACAATTTAAAGGAAGACGTTTTGATCGAGTCGGTAAAAAAACAACAAGAGAAACAGCTGATATGGTAAGAGAAGCAGTCTTTCAAATGATAACCATTCATCAAGGAGATACTATATTAGATTTATTTGCAGGTTCTGGTGCTTATGCTTTTGAAGCGATTAGTCGTGGAGCATCACATGCTTATTTATCAGATAAAGATAAAGATGCTATTAAAACAATATATCAAAATGCTGATTTACTTGCATGTTTAGATCAAGTTGATATTCTGCTTAGAGATTATAAGAAAATGCTTAAAAAGGTCGAAGATATAGGTTTTAACATCATATTTATTGATCCACCTTATGCTTTTGAATCCTATGATCAACTGATGTTTCAATTAAATCATCTATTAGAAGATCAAGGTTATATTGTTGTAGAAACAAATAAATATACACAGTTAAATGAAACATATGATAAACTTATTAAAATTAAAGAAAAAACATATGGCATTAAACGTGTCTCAATCTATAAAAAAAAGTAGCTTTTAGCTACTTATTTTTTTCGTTTTAGTTGATGGCTCTCATTGTATTTAAGTTTTAGATCTATTTTCTTATATTTAGGAATATCATCAATCCAAGATTTATATAAATTATTTGATTTCACATAACCTTTATCGTTGATTTCAAATATTTGTGAAGTCGCAATCCAATAGATATAATTCTTTTCAACTACTTTAAAACCATCATATATTGTAATTAATCCTAGTTCATCAATAATGTACATATCATTTTTAAACACATCTTGGATGAGAAAAGGTTTTTTCATAGATTTTACATCATATGCATAACACACTGATTTATCTTTTCCAATATAGATAATAATGCGTTCTTTATCAAAAAACATATGTTGGAATAACCAATACATCATATAAAGTGATGATATACCAAACATTAATACTAGCATAATAAAATATAGTAATTGAAACTCATATATATCAAATATATATAAAATTAAAACCGTAACAAGAAATCCAAAAGAAATGATAAAACCATATAACGTTAATCTTTTTAAATAATTTTTTGGAAATATCGTTGAATATCTTTTCTCAACTTTTCTCTTTTTAACTTTATGTCGTCTGGTACTAAAAGATCTAGTTAAATATAAAAATGTATATGTCGCAGCAATCACTGGTAAAACTTCAATAATAAAGACATATAATATTAATAATATGGGAGCAGCATAAAATACATATGGCAATAAATAGTATAAACCTCTACCCATTAAAACACCAAGAACAATAAAACCAGCTGCTCTTTTTTGACCAAAAATTCTAAAAGCCATATATGAAAAGATTGTATAAGAAAAGAAATTTAGTATCATCTGTAGAATATCGATAAAAAACACATCCTTTATGTATGATAATCCTTGTAATTTGAAAAGGATTCAAGTAGAATAATATTGATAGGAGCGTGAATAAATGAACATACCAGTTTGGGGACTCATCTTAATCATAGTTGGCGGAATTTTAGTAGGCGCTGTCGCAGGATTTTTTATTGCAAGAGCTTGGTTCCAAAAATATCTTAAGAAAAACCCACCAGTCAATGAAATGATGATCAGAGAAATGATGCGTCAAATGGGACGTACACCTTCTGAAAAACAAGTAAGACAAATATTAAGTTCTATGAATCAATATAAATAAGACCTAAAAGTCTTATTTTTTTTTACATTTTATTTTCTGTACCCGCTTTTAATCTTTGATAATTACTACGATGTCTAAGTGCAATAATTAAGCCTAGCATCAGAAAAATAAATAAATCAAATAATTTTGATTGGGTATTTGTATAACTTAAAGGTAAGAAAATTCTAACAATAAAACTAATCAATGCTGATAAAGCAGCAAAACTTGAAGCAAGCGATACATATCGTTTAGCAAAAAATACAATTGCAAATGTTGCAAGTACAATAACTGCAATCAGTGGTTCTATAGCGATAATAGCACCTAATGAAGTTGCAACTGCCTTTCCACCTTTAAAATGATTAAAGATAGAAAATACATGTCCTAATACTGCAAATAAACCATATATACTTACAAAGTTTAGACTATCATTGATCATAAAGACTGGTTCATATGCAACCCATTTTAATATAATAATGACTAATGCACCTTTTAAAGTATCGAAAAAGAATGCCCAAATCCCATATTTAAATCCAAGGACTCTAATCGCGTTTGTTGATCCAGTGCTTTTAGATCCATGTTCTCTAATATCTATGTTTTTAAAAACTTTACCTATAATAAGTCCACTTTGAATTGAACCTATTAAATATGATGTTAAAAATAGCAATATAATATAAATATAATCCATTATTTCACCTCATTCTTCATTATTATATCATGATTAAAATTAAAATTCATTTAATAAATAAACATATTCAAAAGATTGTAGATGACCATGTTTTTTGGTATAATTAATATATAAATATAAGTTGGTGATCAAGTGAATAAAACAATAAAAAATTATGATGAAAAATCCATTCAAATACTTGAAGGATTAGAAGCAGTTAGAAAACGTCCTGGTATGTATATCGGTTCAACCGATCAAAGAGGACTACACCATTTAGTTTGGGAAATTGTTGATAATGCAATCGATGAAGCTTTAGGTGGCTATGCTACTGAAATTACTGTAACAATTAAATCTGATAATAGTATCGAAGTCTCTGACAATGGACGCGGTATGCCTTATAAAAAACATGCTTCAGGTAAACCTACCACAGAAGTTATTTTTACTGTCTTACATGCTGGTGGTAAGTTCTCTGATGAAAGTGGTTATAAAGTATCTGGAGGTCTTCATGGTGTTGGTTCAAGTGTTGTTAATGCACTTTCTCAATTTCTTGAAGTAACTGTTTATAGAGATAATGCCATATGGTTTCAAAGATTTAGTCAAGGTGGTAAAAAGATTGAACCCATTAAACGTATTGGAGATACTAAGAAAACTGGGACAACCGTTTGGTTTAAACCAGATCCTAAAATGTTTTCTTCTACATTATTCTCATTTGAACAAATTAAAGAACGTTTAAGAGAATCAGCATTTTTAATTAAAGGGTTAAAATTAATATTAAGTGATCAAAGACATAAACAAAAAGAAGTATTTCAATATGAAGAAGGCATAAAGGCTTATATTGATTTATTAAATGAAAATAAAAAAACGATTAATAATGTTGTGTTAATCGAACAAGCATATCATTTAGAACATAATAAAAAGAAAAGTATAGAAGTAGATATTGCTTTTCAATTTAGTAATGCATATTCTGAAAATATCATATCTTTTGTCAATAATGTAAGAACAAGAGATGGTGGTACACATGAAACTGGATTTAAATCAGCGATGACGAGATCTATTAATGACTATGCAAGAAAATACAATGTCATTAAAGATAGAGATTCTAATCTTGATGGTTCAGATATTAGAGAAGGATTAACTGCTATTTTATCACTTAGAATTCCTGAAGAAGTCTTAGAATTTGAAGGACAAACTAAAGGTAAGTTAGGTACACCTGAAGCTAGAAATGCAACAGATAATGTACTCTATGAAAATATGACAACTTATCTTGAAGAAAACAAAAAAGTTGCTTCAAGTCTTATTACACGTGCCCAAAGTGCTCAAAAAGCAAGAGATGCTGCAAGAAAAGCACGTGAAGAAGCACGTAATGGGAAGTCTAGAAATAAAAAAGAAGTCTCTTTAAGTGGTAAACTATCACCTGCACAAGGTAAAGATAAAAATGTTAATGAGTTGTTCTTAGTCGAAGGTGATTCAGCTGGTGGCTCTGCAAAACAAGGAAGAAATAGAAAATTTCAAGCTATTCTTCCACTTAGAGGTAAAGTCATTAATACTGAAAAAGCTAGTTTAGAACAAATTTTAAGAAATGAAGAAATCTCTACCATGATTTATACGATAGGTGCAGATTTTGGTAATGATTTTAATATTAAAAAATGTAATTATAAAAAAGTTATCATTATGACTGATGCTGATACAGATGGTGCACATATTCAAGTATTATTACTCACATTTTTCTTTAGATATATGCGTCCTTTAATTGAAGATGGTAGATTATATATTGCACAACCACCTTTATATAAAATTACAAGAAAAAAAGGTCGTAAAGAGGAATCTTTTTATGCATGGAGTGATGAAGAACTTCGTTCATATATTGATGGATCACCTTATGGTATTCAACGCTATAAAGGTTTAGGAGAAATGAATGCATCACAATTATGGGATACAACAATGGATCCAAGATCAAGAGCACTTATTAAAGTGACGATTGATGATTTTTCAGCATCTGATAAACGTATTTCTACATTAATGGGTGATAAAGTTGAACCAAGAAGAGAATGGATTGAAGATAACGTAGATTTTGAAATGATCGATGACTTCGATTTAGATAGGGGTATAGAATAATGTCTATTTCAAAAAAGATTGATGATTTTGTAGAAAATATTATTTCTACGCCACTTGAAGATATTGTTGCACAACGCTTTGGTGCATATTCTAAATATATTATTCAAGATAGAGCATTACCTGATGCAAGAGATGGCCTTAAGCCTGTACAACGTCGTATTTTATATGCGATGCAACAATTAGGTATGTTTCACAATAAACCATATAAAAAATCAGCAAGAATTGCTGGAGAAGTCATGGGTAAATATCATCCACATGGAGATTCTTCAATTTATGAAGCAATGGTACGTCTATCTCAAGATTTTAAAATGAGATCAATGCTTATTGATATGCATGGTAATAATGGTTCAATTGATGGTGATTCAGCTGCTGCAATGCGTTATACTGAAGCACGTTTATCACTTTCTGCAGAATTATTACTTCAAGATATTGATAAAAGAACTGTGCCTTTTATTCCTAACTTTGATGATGAAGAGTTAGAACCTACTGTATTACCTGCTAAATTTCCTAACTTATTAGTTAATGGTGCAGCTGGTATTTCAGCAGGATACGCGACTAAAATACCACCACATAATTTAGTCGAAGTTGTTAAAGCAACTATTGCTTATATCGATAATGAAAATATATCAATTAATAAAATATTAAAATATATCCAAGGTCCTGATTTTCCGACAGGCGGTATCGTTCAAGGTAAGGAAGGTATTAGAGATGCACTAACCACAGGTAGTGGTAAAGTGATGATTAGAGCTAAAGCAGAATTCGAAGAAATGTCTAAATCACAAGAAAGAATTGTGATTACTGAAATTCCTTTTGAAGTCAATAAAGCTGATTTAGTTAAATCGATGGATATGTTACGCATTGATAAAAAAATCGATGACATTTTAGAAATTAGAGATGAATCAGATCAACAAGGGCTTCGTATCGCTATTGATTTAAAAAAAGGTGCGAATGCTAAATTAATGTTAAATATACTTTATAAATCAACTGATCTTCAAACTTCATATAATTATAATATGGTAACGATTATGAATCATAGACCAGTATTAGTTGGTGCATTACCAATTATAAAAGCATATGTTGATCATCAAAAAGATGTGATTACAAATCGTTCTAATTATGAATTAGAAAAAGCAATGAAGCGCGAACACATTGTTGAAGGTCTCATTAAAATGGTTTCTATTGTTGGTGAAATCATTAAACTAATTCGTGCATCAAATAATAAAAAAGAAGCAAAAGAAAACATTATTAAAGCTTTTGATTTTACTGAACTTCAAGCAGAAGCGATTGTGACACTTCAACTTTATCGTTTATCAAATACAGATATTTTAGCATTACAAAATGAAAGTGATGCATTATCATCTAAAATAAATGAATTAAATAGTATTCTTGCTGATGAAACAATCTTAAAACAAGTCATTAAATCAGAACTTCAAGAAGTTGTTAAACTTATTGGAAATCCACGTAAATCAGTCATTGAAGATGAAATACAATCCATTAAAATTGATGAAAAAGATCTTGTTTCTGAAGAAATGGTTGCTATTGGGATATCTAAAGAAGGCTATATTAAACGTGCAAGTACAAGAAGTTATCAAGCAACAAGTGAAGCAGGCATGAAGCAAGATGATGTTTTGATATATGATAAAGAAACAAATACATTAGATACTTTATTAATATTTACAAATAAAGGAAACTATATATATTTACCAGTCTATAAAATAGAAGAACAAAAATGGAAAGATTTAGGTGTCTACATTGGTAATATTACACCTATTGCATCTGATGAATCGATTGTTGATGTTTTAGCAATATCAGATTTTAATGAAGATATTAATATATTATTAGCATCTAAAAATGGTATGATGAAACAATCGAAATTAAGTGACTTTCAAGTATCAAGATATAATAAATGTATTAGAGCAATGAAAATACAACCAGATGATGCATTAGTATCGATTGATCTTCGAGAAAAAGATAATATAATTGCACTTTCTAAGAAAGGCTACTTATTACGTATGAGATCAGATGATTTACCTTCATATGGTTTACAAGCGGGTGGCGTTAAAGGTATGTCAATTGCTGATTCTGATCAATTGGTTGCAGCAAGATATGCTTATGAAAGTGATGAATTAGCTTGCTTAACATCTAGAGGGCATGTAATCACTGATGTTGTTGCAGAATTACCTTTATATAATAGAAATAGACGCGGTATTCTTATCATTGATCACTTAAAATCAAATCCACATGACGGTGTTGATTTAAGACGTTTATCAAAAGCACAAATCAAAGAACAAACTGAAGTGCTTATTATTAGTGAAACTGATAAACTGATTACAACTGCAAATGACTTAAAAGGAAACTATAATAAGTTTGGTAAAAAGATGATTGATACTACTAAAGTAGGTATAGCTGAACATATATATATCGAAGAAGCTAAAAATGATGAACCTACGAACATTAAACCTAAAAAACCAGTCAAGCAATCACAAGAAGTACAAGACATTTTAAAAGCAGTTAAAGAAGAAGCTATTGAAACAAAAGATAAGAAAAAAATTCATATCTCAAGATTTGATTTATTTGATGATGAGAATGAATAAAAAAATAAGGAGGATATCTTGATGAAACTTATCATAGATAATCACACACATACATTTGAACAAAAAATGACACTAGAAGCAATCAGTGAATCACTCAATATAGAAGGTGTATTAGCCGCAAAGGTTAATGGGAGACTTAGAGAATTATCTTTTTGTGTCTATAACGATTCTGAAATAGAATTTTTAACGATGAAAGATAGTGCTGCTATAAAGATTTATGAGTCTAGTTTAAGATATGTCATCGCAATGGCTGTGCATCAATTGTATCCCCATGTAAAACTAAGATTTAGCTATAGCATCTCACGTGCTATATTAGCGACATTTGATAATCTTAAGCATTTACTTGCACCACATATTATTAATCAAATTAAAGAAGAAGTCGATCGCATTATCGCATCTGATTATAAGATTATCAGACATAAAGTAGATATTGAAGAAGCAATGGCACTTTATGAAGATTTTCATATGGACGATAAATTAGATATATTAAAATATAGAGATGAAAAAACAGTCAATTACTATGACTGTAATGGCTATAAGAATTATATGTTTGGTTATATGTTACCTTCGACAAAATATTTAAAATCATATAAGATGTTCTTATATTATCCAGGTTTTATTATCCAATATCCAAGAGCAGAATTAAATGGGGAAATTCCTCAATTTAAAGATGAACCTAATTTTGGTAAAGCTTTAAAGGATGTTGCTAAATGGGGATCTATTATTGATGGCAATACTATACCTAAAATTAATCGTTATGCTGAATCTAGACAAAGTGCGATTAACTTTGTTTATATGTGTGAAGCAAAACATTCACATATGTTACATGAACTTGGTGATGCCATAGAATTTAATATAGATAGTATTAAACTTATTGGTATTGCTGGGCCATCATCTTCTGGTAAGACAACATTTTCAAATCGTTTAAGAATTGAATTGTTAAGTCGTGGTATACACCCAATTATGATATCTATTGATGACTATTATTTAGGTAAAGCACTCGCACCTAAAGATGATTTTGGTCAACCTGACTTGGAACATGTTGAAGCACTTGATGTCGAATTATTTAATCATGATATGTTAAAACTTATTCAAGGAGAATCAGTGACATTACCACATTTTAATTTCCAAACTGGTCTACGTGAAAAAGGTGAAACTATTCGTTTAAAAGATGATACACCTATTATTATAGAAGGTATTCATGCATTAAATGAACATTTAACTTATAGTATTCCAAAACACCAAAAATATAAAATCTATATTTCACCTCAAACACAACTTCATATTGATGATCATAATCCAATTAGTATTACTGAATTAAGATTACTTAGAAGAATTGTTAGAGATCAAAAATATAGAAATTCATCAGCTTCTGAAACAATGGACATGTGGGCTAATGTGAGAAAAGGTGAATTTAAATGGATTTATCCATTCCAAAATGAAGCAGATTATGTCTTTAATTCAGAACTTACATATGAACTTGCAGTACTTAAAAAACATGCTGTAACGCAACTTAAAAACATTAATACTGAATCTAAACATTTTATTACAGCTAACCGTTTATTAAAATTCTTAAAATATATTGAAGATATTGATGATGAATTAGTTCCTAATCATTCATTATTAAGAGAGTTTATTGGAGATAGTTGTTTTAGATAGGAGATACTCATGAACGCACTAAAAAATATTGATCGCATACAAATGAGCAATGAAGTTATTATGCTATTATTATCTTTATATGAAAGTAAAGGGAAATCATTTTATTATGATGATCTTTTTAGTCGTGATCAACAAGTATTCTATCGTAAAACTCAAGAAATTGATCTTTACTATATCGGCAAATGGTTAAATTTAGATATGACTGATGCTAGATTGAAGTTATTTGCTAAAAAGAAAATGGCTGCAAGAACAAAAGATGAACATTTATTTTCAAATATTAAAAAATCATATACACAACTTAAGAAAAATCCAGAGTCTTTTGAATTACTTGTTAATGAAGTAGGTAATCTTATTAAATTATTATCTCATCAATATGAAACCATTAGTTTTAATACTTATGAATCAATGGATGAGGGTTTACTACGTATGAAAAAACATACGAGAAAAGATGATTTAGAAAAATTATTTGAACTATATAAAAAGGCAGCTAAGTCAGATAAAGTAGAACTGACACAGCGCATGATTAACTTTTATATCGATTTGTTAAATAGTGATATTTTTAGTAAACATAGTGAACTAATTTCAATGATTATGTTATATGCGCTACTCATTAGTGACTTTTTCGTATTTAAATATGTTAGTTTCTTTAAACATTTATATGAAGTAAGAGATGCTTGGGAACAAAGTATTATTAATGCAAGTTATTATTGGAAATCAGGCTATCCTCAAACCGATATGGTACATCGCTTACTAGTTAATTTATTAATTGATAGTTATAAAGAAGTTGATTTATTTTCACATGAATATGATTTTGAAAAACGACTTAATAAATCTGATAACTTAGAAAATAGTATTTTGAAAATGCCTGAATTATTTACTAAAAATGATTTAAGAAAAAGACATCCAAATGTAAGTGATGCCACTATTGATCGTACACTTAAACGCTTAAAAGAAGAAGATATTATTCGTCCTTTAGGTAAAGGTAGAAGTACTAAATGGCAAAGAATTGTCAAAGGTAATCAAAAACTTACATCATCACAATTATCATTATTTGATGATTAACAAACAAAAGATACATTGCAATATGTATCTTTTTTAATTTATTTTATGCATAAATTGAACTAATTTATAACATGTTGTGTTATGATATATAGGTAATGAGGTGAAGCAAAATGAATCAAAAATTATTAAAACAATTAAGAAGTGAAACAGGTGCAAGTTTTTTATTATGCAGGGATGCATTAAACCATGCTAGTGATCAATATGAAGAAGCTCTAGCTTATATTAATACACATCAAAAAAAAGAACAAGGCAATCAAAGAGTTGCGTCTAAAGGTGTTGTTGAAGTATTATTTAACGATAATGATGCTATCTTATTTGAAGTTAATGCAGAAACAGATTTTATTAATACAAATCCCTATTTTATAGATTTTATCAACACCATAAAATATCCTTTATTAGAAAGTTCTGTAACAAATCAAATAGATGCACTTAAAATAGAAATAGATCAAGTATCTATTCAATCAATGATTGAAAAAATGTCATCAATCACAAAAGAAAACCTTCAATTAAGAAGATTCTATCGCGTTCGTAAAGCGAATAGCCAGTCATTTGGTACTTATAGTCATCAAAAGAATAAAATCGCGTCACTGGTCGTTTTAAATGAATATAACCAAGAGATTGCAGATGCATTAGCAAGACAAGTGGTCGCAAACAATGCGCAATATATTTCAGTTGATACGATAGATACTGATACAATTAATTATGAAAAATTTATGTATGAAAAACAACATGGAAAATTTGATCAACAATCTTTTGATCAATATTTAAAAGAGATTTCTCTACTTGATCAAAGATTTTATAAAGATCCAAATATTACCGTTAGAAATTATTTAGAAAATCATCATGTTCACTTAATTGATTTTTATAAATTTGAACTTGGACAAGGTATCGATAATAAATTAAATTGTCGCTTAGATATACCTTGTGATGGTTCTAAAATTACTGTTATGCCAGTATATAATGACTAAAATAAAAGTTTGTTAGCAAATTGCTAACAAACTTTTTATATTTTAACCCAAATTATTTTATTCATTTGTACAATGACATAGTTTTTCCCATTAAAGATAACTATATAATCATCATCGACTTCTTTTAATATACCTTTAATAATAGTTGCCTGATAACTTGAACCACGTGTATAAGCGGTAATTTTTGCACCTATAATCTTTTCTAATCTTTCTTTCATCTATTACGCAACCCCTTTTTTTGTAATAAACATGCCATCTTTAAGAATTTTCATTGCTTGATCTACAATAAAGTCTAACTTAGCTTCTGTTAATGTATCTCTAAACATCACTTGAATACCAACAAAATTAGATATACCCATTAAGACATAACTCATAGTTTCTAAATCGACGTCATCTCTAACTTCACCTTTTTCAACAGATATCTTAAGGTTTTTTACATAATTACTACTAAATGTTTCATAATATTCTTTAAATAGACTATGATCAACAAACATAGATTCCCAAATAATACGATATGCAAGTGGATCGTCCCAAGCAAACTTTAGAAAGGCTTTTAATCCGAGTCTTTCTTTTTCATAACGTGTCGTGGCATCTTTTATAGCATCACTTATATTATGTCTAATGCTTTTTCTATATTTTGTTAGTATATAAGAATATAATGCAAATTTGTCATCAAAATATAAATAAAAGGTTCCAGTAGCAATACCAGATTTATCTATAATCTCATTAATTGATGTTGCTAAATAACCTTTTTTTGAAAACAGTTTTTTTGCTGATTCTATAATTTGGTCAAACGTTTTTTGACCATCTCTACGCTTTGGTAGACGATAATTTAATTCATTCATGTGATCACCTATATTAAGTGTAACGCAAAATATGTGAAAACACAATAAAAATATAATTAAGTGTTGACAATTTTTATAAAGAGGACTATTATATAATTAAACTGAACGTTTATTCATGTTACAAGAAATTCAATAAAAGAAAGAAGGCTTCAATTATGGAAGGCAAGAAGATCAAAGACCTCAGCATTGGTGATCAAGATTTTTTCACGAAAACTATTACAGACGCTGATGTGTTGCTATTCGCTGGTGTATCAGGAGATTTAAATCCTATGCACATTGATGAAACTTATGCACAAAAATCTATTTTTAAAAAGAGAGTCGTACATGGTGGTTTGGTAAATTCTCTATTTTCAACTGTTTTAGGGACAAAATTACCAGGTAATGGCACTATTTACATGAGACAAGATTCAAAATTTATTAAACCTGTTTTTATTGGCGATACGATAAAAGCTGTTTGTGAAGTTGCAGAAATTAATGAGGAGAAAAACCGTGTTGTATTAAACACAACTGCATATAACCAAGATGGTGTTGCAGTGATTGTTGGTACAGCGTTGGTTATGCCGCCACGATGAAACATCAACTATTACATGATATGGTTCAACAATTTAGTGAAGAAGTTGTTAAACCTCTAGCAAGAGAAATCGATGAAGCGTAAAGATTTTCAGAAGAAACAGTTGAAAAAATGGGTAGATATGGCTTATTAGGTATACCATTTTCTACAAAATATCAAGGTGTTAGTGCTGATACTAAAGCATATATTGATACTGTAAAAACACTATCAAAATATTGTGCAACAACAGGTGTTATTATCTCTGCACATACATCTTTATGTTCATGGCCTATAGATACTTATGGTAATGAAGCACAAAAAGAAAAATATTTAACAAAATTAAATACAGGCGAATACTTAGGTGCATTTGGTTTAACTGAACCTGGTGCAGGTACAGATGCTGCGGGTCAACAAACAAAAGCAATTGATTTTGGAGATTATTATGAATTAACTGGTAATAAAATCTTTATTACAAATGCAGGTTATGCAGATGTTTATATTATATTTGCAATGACTAATCCAGAATTAGGATTAAAGGGTATTTCAGCGTTTATTGTTGAAAAAGATATGCCTGGATTTACTGTTGGTCCTAAAGAAAAGAAAATGGGTATTCATGCTTCTGCAACTTGTGAATTAATCTTTCAAAAAGTTAAGGTACCTAAAGAAAACTTACTTGGTAAACTAAACGAAGGTTTTAAAATCGCAATGTCAACACTTGATGGTGGACGTATAGGTATTGCCGCACAAGCTTTAGGTATTGCTGAAGGTGCATTTGAAAGATGTGTAGATTACGTTAAAACTCGTAAACAATTCGGTAGAGCTATTTCAAGATTTCAAAATACACAATTTAAAATTGCAGATATGAAAACTAAAGTCACTGCTGCTCAATTATTATTAGATAAAGCAGTTGATGATAAAGATAATGGTAGAAATTATACAGAATCAGCAGCTATGGCAAAATTATATTGCTCAAGAATTGCTGTCGAAGTTACTGATGATGCCATTCAATTAATGGGTGGATATGGTTTTATTCGTGACTATGAAATGGAAAGATTTTATAGAGACGCTAAAATTACGTAAATTTATGAAGGTACATCAGAAGTGCAACGCATGGTGATTTCAGGGAAGGTGTTGAGATAATGAAAATATTAGTCTTAGTAAAACAAGTTCCTGATACAACAGAAATTAAAATTGATAAAGAAACAAATACTTTAATTAGAAGAGGTATTAAAAGTATTATCAATCCAGATGATTTAGCTGGTGTAGAAGAGGCTTTAAAATTAAAAGAACAATATGGTGGCACAGTAACTACAGTGACTATGGGACCTCCACAAGCAGAAAAAATGATTAGAGAATTATATGCACGTGGCGTTGATCATGCTTATTTATTATCAGATAGAAAATTTGCGGGATCAGATACATGGGCAACATCAAGAATACTATCAACATTTATTAAAACTCTAGATTATGATCTATTAATTGCTGGATATCAAGCAATTGATGGTGATACTGCTCAAGTTGGGCCACAAATCGCTGAATTTTTAGACATTCCTCAAGTGACACATGTTACAAAAATTGTTGAACAAAAAGGCAAAAATCTTATTGTAGAAAAATCATTTGAAACTGAAGTATATACGTTAAGCGTTGAATTACCTGCTTTAATATCTACAATCAGAACAATGAATCAACCAAGATATATGTTTGCTAACTATATTTGGACTTCATTTGAAAAACCATTTGATTTAATTACATTTAATGATTTAGGTATTGATCAAAATACAATTGGACTTAATGGTTCACCAACAAGAGTTAAGAAAACATATACAAAACCAGTCGTTCAAAAAGCACCAAAAGAAGTCATGGAACCTGAAGCAGCAGCTAAAAAGATTTCACAACTTATATATCCATACATGGAGGTATCAAACTCATGAGAACTTGTGCAGTATTCGTCGAACAACGTCATGGAAAAGTTTGTTCAGTAGGTTTAGAACTTATTAGTGAAGCAAAACGTAATTTAGGCGATCGAGTAACCATTACAGCAATTTATGCTGCTGGAGCTGCTTCTAAAGAAGATTTAAAAGCAATGTCTAGTTGTGGTGCTCATGAAATTATTACGATATTAGATAAGAAATTAGAAGATTATGACACAACATATTATGCAGATGCACTTACTCAAGTCATTCAAGCAAATGATTTTGATGTCTTATTAATTGGATCAACATTGCTTGGTCGTGATTTAGGTCCTAGATTATCTGCAAGATTAGATACTGGTTTAACAGCTGATGCTACAGTTTTAGAATTTGAAGAATCAGAAGAAAAACTTGATCTATTTGCTACAAGACCTGCATTAGGTGGTAATTTATTTGCAACAATTATATGTCCAAATACAAGACCACAAATGGCAACCGTTCGTCCAGGTGTATTTAGTATCTCAGTTGATGCTAAAAATGAAGCAAAAGTTATGGACTTTAAAGCATCCTTTGAAAAACAATCAAAAGTAAAAATATTAGATATTAAAGCTGCAGGCAGCAAACATGTCGATCTAACAAAAGCTAAGTTAATCATTTCTGGTGGACGTGGTGTAGCAACAATGTTTCAAACAATGAAAGATATTGCAGAAATCACTGGTGGTGAAGTTGCAGCATCAAGAGCAGTTGTTGATTCAAATATCCAACCTAAAGACCGTTTAGTCGGACAAACAGGTTCAACAGTAAGACCTAGTGTTTATGTCGCATCTGGTATTAGTGGTGCTATTCAACATATCGCTGGTATGGACAAATCAGAATTAATTATTGCGATTAATACTGATCCAAATGCATTAATTTTTAATATTGCTGATGTATCAATTATTGCAGACGCAAATAAAGTGCTCCCTCTTTTAAAAGAAGAAGTTGCTGCAATTAAAGCATTACATCAATAATATATCTATCTTTTTCTCTGAAAAAAGGCAAATTTTGCCTTTTTTATTTTATTATATTAACTTTGTTAACACTTTTTTATTGTACTAATTGACATCGCTTACATGTTATGATAATATGTAAATGTAATTATGAATAAACATTCATTTTAATAATAAAGATGTCATTTTGATTAAAACCGCTTAACTAAAGTATTTAGTGAGTTTTTAATCTTATATGCGTAAACTTTATTAAATTAATGTAACCGCTTTAAATAAGGAGAAAATCAATGAAAAAAGTATTTGTAGTCGGCGCAAAACGTAGTGCTATAGGATCATTTATGGGTGCCTTAAATGGTGTTCATCCCAAAGATTTCGGTTCACAAGTTTTAAAACAATTATTAAAAGAATCAAACGTTTCACCAGAAATTATTGATGAAGTGCAAATAGGAAATGTATTACCTGCAGGTCTTGGTCAAGGTTTAGCTAGACAAATCTCAATACATTCAGGTATTCCTACATCAGTACCTGCATATGGTATTAATATGGTATGTGGTAGTGGTATGAAAACACTTATGAACGCATACGCAAACATTAAGTTAGGATTTCATCAAGTTGTTGTTGCAGGTGGTGCTGAATCAATGAGTAGTGCACCTCTTTTAGTGCCTAGTCAAGTAAGAACTGGTATTAAAATGGGTGATAGAACACTAGTTGACCATATGATATATGATGCACTAACAGATGCATTTGAAGGATATCACATGGGCATAACTGCGAAAAATATTGCAGATAAATATAATATTACAAGAGAAGAACAAGATGCATTTGCTTATGAATCACAAAGAAGAGCAGCTGCAGCCCAAGATGCAGGCAAATTTAAAGATGAAATAGCACCTGTAACGATTAAAACGCGTAAAGGTGATGTTGTATTTTCTGATGATGAATTTATTAATAGAAGATCAACACCAGAAAAACTTGCAAATTTAAGAACAGCCTTTAAAAAAGATGGAACAGTATCTGCTGGTAGTTCTTCAGGTATTAATGATGGCGCAAGTTTTGTTATTTTAGCAAGTGAAGATGCAGTTAAAAAATATAATTTAACACCTTTATTTGAACTTATTGGCGTCGGACAAGGTGGCGTTGACCCATCTGTTATGGGACTTGGACCTACACCGGCTATTAAACAAGCATTAGCACAAACCAATCTTCATTTAAAAGATATGGATCTTATAGAATTAAACGAAGCGTTTGCTTCTCAATCACTTGGTGTCATAAAAGAATTAACTGAAGCATTTGATATTACTAAAGAACAAATCTTAGAAAGAACAAATGTAAACGGTGGTGCAATCGCATTAGGTCATCCAGTTGGTGCAAGTGGAAATAGAATTATTGTTACACTTATTTATGAAATGATGAAACGTAACGTTAATTTAGGTTTAGCTAGTCTTTGTATTGGTGGCGGTATGGGAACAGCTGTCATATTGAAAAAAGTTTAAAAACATATAAAAATAAATAATAAAGGAGTAAATCATGAGTAGATTAAAAGGTAAAGTCGCTGTCGTTACTGGTGGTGCACGAGGATTAGGACAAGCAATGGCGTAAAAATTTGCAAATGAAGGTGCAAAAGTTGTCGCTGTTGATATGAGTGAATTAGTTTATGAAAACAAAAATGTTGAAGGATATAAATTAAATATCACTAACGTTGAAGATGTTCAAAAATTTTATGACTATGTCATTGAAAAATATGGAAAAGTTGATATTTTAGTTAATAATGCAGGGGTTACACGTGACTCTATGACAAGAAAAATGACTGATGATCAATGGAATCTTGTATTAGATGTAAATTTAAAAGGTGTATTTAACATGACACGTTTATTTGGTCCATTAATGGAAGTTAACAATTATGGTTCAATTATCAATATTAGTTCTGTTGTTGGTGTATATGGGAATATTGGACAAGCAAATTATGCAGCAACTAAAGCTGGTGTCATTGGATTAACAAAAACTTGGGCTAAAGAATTTGCAAGAAAAGGTGCTAACGTTAGAGTTAACGCGATTGCTCCAGGTTATACAATGACTGATATGTTAAAAACTGTACCTCAAGATTTATTAGATAAATTTGCAGCATTAACGATGTTAAAACGTTTAGGACAACCAAACGAAATAGCAAATGCAGCATTATTCTTAGCTTCAGAAGAAGCTTCATATGTTACAGGCCAAACTCTTAGCGTTGATGGCGGCATGAGACTATGAAACAATATCCAGTTCAATTTATAAATCTTAAAAATGGTGAAACCATTGCATATCGTCAATCAGGAACTAAAGGTGACATCATCATTTTAGTCCACGGTAACATGAGTTCTTACGTACACTTTCAAGTCGTTATGGAACAACTAGAAAATGATTATCAAGTTTATGCATTAGATTTAAGAGGATTTGGTGACTCAAGTTTTAAAAATCCTTTAAATTCACTACATGATTTTGCAGAAGACGTTGAATTATTTGTTAATGCTTTGGACTTAGATAATTTTAATATACTAGGATGGTCTACCGGTGGTGGTATTATCTTAGAAGTTGCAGCAGATTTAAAAAGAAGAGTTAAGAAAATATTCTTACTTGACTCAGTAGGTATTAAAGGTTACCCAATGTTTAAAAAAGATGAAAAAGGAAAACCCATACTTACTCAAATGATTTCTACAAAAGAAGAAATTGCAGCAGATCCAATTCAAGTACTCCCAATATTACAAGCATATGAATCAAATAATAGAGCAGTGCTTCGTATGATTTGGGATTCAGTGATCTATAATCAAAACAAACCATCAGAAGAAGATTATGAATTATACTTAGATGCTATATTTAAACAAAGAAATTTAGTTGATGTTGATTATTCATTAGTTCATTTTAATATGACAAACGATTCTAATGGTGTTACTGATGGTAGTGGTCGTATGGATTTAATTACTGCACCAATTGTGATTCTTCATGGTGTTAACGATTTAGTTGTACCAATAAGTTTTGCAGAAGAAATGAAATCATATTTTAAAGATAGAGCAACATTAATCAAATTTGAAGGTGCTGGACATTCTGTCATCACTGATAATTTAGATTTATTTATAACAACATTAAAAAAACATTTATAAATAATACAAAAAGAAAGAGGTCCCACATGGAAAAAGTTAATGTAGGTATTGTCGGAACTGGCATCTACTTACCTGAGGGTATCATGACTGCAAAAGAAATCAGCGATAAAACAAATGGTGTTTGGGCTGAACAAGCTGTCATTGAAAAACTCGGTATTAAAGAAAAAAGAATACCAACAAAATTACCTCAAGATGGTTCTCAAGAGATGGGTGCTTTAGCAGCATTGGATGCGTTAAAGAACACAGGTCTTGATCCTAAAGAAATAGATGTGATCTTAAGTGTTACTGAAGAATGGAAAGAATATCCATTGACAACTTCAGCATTATACGTTCAAGATCGTATTGGTGCAATTAATGCATGGGGAATTGATGTACAAAACCGTTGCTGTACTACCGTTTCAGCGATGAAAATGGCTAAAGACATGTTAGTAGCAGATGATGAAATTAACGTTGTATTAGTCGTTGGTGGTTACCGTAATGGCGATTTTGTGGATTATTCTGACCCGAAAATGTCTATGATGTATGACTTAGGTGCTGGAGGCGGCGCAATTATTCTTAAAAAGAATTATGGTAAAAACCTACTCCTTGGATCACATATGATAGGCGATGGTTCTCTTGCAAGAACTGCTGGTGTTGAAATAGGTGGCCAATGTCATCCATTTACAAAAGATAATCTAGATGAAGGTATGAAATCTCTTAGATTATTAGATGCAGATCGAATGAAAGCTAGATTAAAAGAAGTTTCTATGGTGAATTGGTACAAATGTATTGATGAATCACTTAGAAAGTCAAATTATGAAAGAAAAGATATTGGTTTTTTAGACATTCTTCATATGAAACGTAGTGGACACATGGCTATGTTAGCAGAACTAGGTCTAAAAGAAGAACAATCAATCTATTTAGAGAACTATGGTCATATTGGACAAATAGATCAAATGTTATCTCTACATTTAGCATTACAAACCGGACAAGTTAAAGATGGTACAGTTGTATGTATGTTAGCTGCTGGTATTGGATATGTGTGGGCAGCAAATATTATTAAATGGGGATAAAATTTAAACAAATATGAATGAGAGGTAAATTATGACAAATATTATCGATGTCATTATGAATTCTTTGATTGCATTTAGTTTCTTGTCACTCGCAACTTTTGGGATTGTATTAATCTTTAAAACGAGTTCAACAACAAACTTTGCTCAAGGATCACTAGGTATACTGGGCGCTTTTGCAACAAGTTACTTCATTGACAGACAAGGTGTTATTGATATTACGGGACAACCTAGCGTAGTTGTTACAAGTTGGACACAACTTTTTATACCTATGTTAGCAGGTATTCTAATATCTTTTATAGCAGGATTTTTAATTCATGCTGTAATCTTTAAAAATGCGCGGTACACAAATGTTGCCACTAAACAGATTATTACAATGGGATTAGTTATTGTTATTACTGGACTTATTCCAATTGCATTTGGAGGTACTGTAACGCGCGTGAGTTTCCCATTCTCTAAAAATACAATTGAATTGTTTGGCATTCCTATGTCTATCCATAGTTTAATTACACTAGTTATTGCAGCAGTTATCATATTGGGTTTATTTTTACTATTAAAATACACAAAATGGGGTCTAGGAGTTAGATCTGTTGCATCAAATGAACGCGTTGCAGGATTAATGGGTATTAACACAGACTTAATTAATGCTTTAAGTTGGGCTATAGCTGGTGCACTTGGTGCACTTGCAGCCATAACATACACCGCAGCTATAGGAACATTGACATCATCAACAATGATAGATGTTCAAGTTAATGCTTTCTATGCATCTATATTAGGTGGATTTAGCACATTTTTTGGACCACTTGCTGGTGCGTTTTTACTAACAACCGGTCAATCACTATTCCCAAGATTATTAATTGGTTTAAATATGGCGCAATGGAGTAATACATTTTTATATTTAGCAATTATGATTGCCGTTCTTATTAAGCCTGTTGGCTTATTTGGTAAGAAAGTGACAAAAAAGGTGTAAAAATATGAGAAGATTATTTAGAGAAAAAATTAAACCATTTGTTAAAAATCCGAAATTTTCTTTTGTGATCGTTGGTTTAATATTAGTTGTATTAAGATTTTTAGCAGATTTCATTCCACCAGGTTTATTTGGTGCAGTCGTTACCACTTCATATTACTATTTAGCAGGACTAGGATTTGCATTATTATTAGGTTATGGTGGTCTAGCTTCACTTGGTACAGGTGCATTTGTTGGTATAGGTGCATTTTCACTTCATTATATATATAGATATATGGAAATGAATTTGATCATAGCTATCATAGGTGCCATTATTATTTCAATTGTGGTTTCATTAATATTTGGATTTGTATCATTAAGAATCGCTGGTATGTATTTAGCAATAATAACAATGGGTTTATCACAAATTGTTGTAGAAGTTATTAAAAACATCCCTGAATATGCTTCAGGTACATCAGGTGGTTTCCTATCAGGTGGTATAAGACGGCCACTAGAAATATTTGGTATGGCATTTAAGTCCAATTCCACGTTATTCTTTATCGCGTTTTTCCTTATTATAGGAATGAGTTTAGTCTATAATTTAATTCACTCTCCAACTGGTCGTGCATTATTATCAATTAAAAATAGTGAAACTGCAGCACAAACCATGGGTATCAAATTAATTAAATATAGATTATTTGCATTTACTATATCTGGTATGTTTGGAACAGTCGCTGGGATTTTAAGCATGATGTATGTTAGAAATGCAAGTGTAAATCAAGTAGGATTAACATTTGCGTTAAATGTACTTGCTGCTGTTGTTATTGGTGGTACTAAATCCATTTGGGGTATTTTACTCGGTACATTTGTTATATTCGGTATGAATTTAGCTGTATTGCAACCATTAAATCTTGGAAATTATTCTGTTATTATTAATGGTATTTTAATTATTGTTGTTGTAATGTATTACCCTGGTGGTCTTATTCAGTTATTTGGTGATCTCAAAAAACTCATTATAAAAGTTAAAAATAGTATAAAGGAGAGAATTTATGGCGTTGAATAAAAAACCTGGCACATTTTATGAAAGATTCTTAAATGATTTACGTGTCAATAATCATCGTAAATTGATATTAAAAATCAATTACCATAAAGGACTTTCTTTAGAATATAATAAAAAATTTGATGCGTTTATTGAAAAAGAAACCAAATTAATTGAAACATATTATCAAGAAGACACAGCTCCTTTAACAAAACGATTAGAAGGTATTAGTAAAATAGATGAAAAACGTGAACGCAAACTAGAAAGATTTAATAAAAAAGCTTACTGGTCAAGACGTCGTTACAAAACATCACAATCTAGAAAAGTAGATGAAAGTACTTTAAATAATTTAATGGAATCATTTGATCAAAATCAAAAGAAACAAAAAGAATTATTTATTGAGAATCTTGAAAAGAAATATATTAATCATAACACTGATCCAAATAAAACTGATATGATTAAAAACAAAATTGCTGCTTTGGATAAAAAGAAACAAGATGATTTAAACAAGATGAACAAAAAAGCAGAGAAACTTAAAGAAAAAGTTGTAGCATTTCAAAAAAGAAATCAAGCAAAAATAAAACGTATGGAATCTAAAAATGAAACACATACAAAAAACATTTTATTATATAATGCTAAGCGACAAAAAGAAGACGCTGCTATACTTGAAACTTTAGAACAAAAATACAAAGTTTTAACTGATCATAAAAACAATAGTGAACATGTTAATGAAAAGAAATTACAAGCATTAGAAAATAAAATTCAAAAAATAAAATCAGTCAAACATCTCCTTGATGCTGAAAATATTCATCTATCAATAAACAGATTAAAAATGTATTTTGGTGGTGTTAAAGCTGTAGACGACTTATCTTTTAATGTTAAAAAAGGTGAAATATTTGGACTTATCGGTCCAAATGGTGCTGGTAAAACAACTGTTTTTAATTGCATTACTCAATTTTATAAGGCCACTTCTGGAAACATGATATTAAGAAACAAAGAAAATCACATTGTTGATTTATATAAATATAAAACACACGATATGATTAATGAAGGTATCGCAAGAAGTTTTCAAAATGTAGAACTTATATGGGAATTAACTGTGCTTGACAACTTAATGGTCGCAGCACACACATTACTTATTACTTCGTTTGCAGATCACATGATGCATACACCTAAATTATCTTGGGAAGAACAAGTTATTCGTTCAAAAGGATATCGTATCCTTCAAGAGTTAGGTATTGAAGAATATGCATTTAGATCGCCATATGGTTTACCTTATGGTGTACTTAAAAAAGTAGAACTAGCAAGAACATTAATGACAGATCCATCAATGATTATTTTAGATGAACCTGCTGCGGGTCTAAATGATGCAGAAACTGAAGATTTAGCAAAAGTTATAAAGAAAATCAATAAAGATTTTGGTATCACTATATTTTTAGTTGAACATGATATGGGATTAGTTATGTCAATTTGTGATAGAATCTGTGCAATATCATTTGGTAGACGTATAGGTTTAGGAACACCTAAAGAGATACAACAAAATCCAGAAGTTCGTAAAGCTTACCTAGGAGATGATTCTGATGAAAACTGATAATATCTTAGAACTTAAAGACTTAGTCATTGATTACGGTATAGTAAAAGCTGTTAAAAATATTAATATGTCTGTTCAAAAAGGAACGATTGTTGCAATACTTGGTGCCAATG
Source organism: Mycoplasmatota bacterium (assembly GCA_018622495.1). Classification (GTDB taxonomy): domain Bacteria; phylum Bacillota_I; class Bacilli_A; order Acholeplasmatales; family Acholeplasmataceae; genus WOFB19. The sequence continues at coordinate 980,386 of CP076021.1, read as the reverse complement.
GTGCTGGTAAAACTTCAACGATTCGATCAATATCTGGATTAACAAAAGTTAAAAGTGGTGAAATCCTATATAATGGTGAACCTATTCAAAATAATCATGCATTTAAAATTGTTCAAAAAGGTATTATGCAATCTCCTGAAGGTCGTATGATATTAAAAGATTTAACTGTTGAAGAAAATCTATTAGTTGGTGGATATTCAATAAAATCTAAAGTAAATAAAAATAGACAAAAGATATCTAGAAATCAACGATTAAAAGATTTACTACAAGAAGTTTACGGATACTTCCCAATCTTATCAGAAAGAAAAAAACAACAGGCATCAACACTTTCTGGTGGTGAACAACAAATGTTAGCTATTGGTAGAGCACTCATGGGTGCTCCTGAATTATTATTGCTAGATGAACCAAGTTTAGGGCTTGCACCATTGATTATTAAAGATATATTTAATATCATTAAAAAAATTAAAGATGATGGAAGAACTATCTTAATCGTAGAACAAAATGCAAGGCAAACATTAAAAATTGCAGATTATGCATATGTATTAGAAATTGGAAAAATCAAAGCAGAGGGTAAAGCAAATGATTTACTCAATGATCAAGATTTAGTAAGTGCCTATTTAGGATCAGTAGAATAAAAAGGTTATTATAGTGCATAAGCACAAAAAAATAAAGGAGAAAAAGTATGAAAAAAGTATTATTAGCTTTATTAGTAGTTGTCGCTGGTATTAGCTTAATGGCATGTGACACAAGTGAAGGTACCGCAGGTATCACAGAAGATAAAATTATTGTAGGTAACACTGCTGCAACAACTGGTGTATTTGCTGGCGTTGGTGTTCCATTTAACTTAGCGATGCAAGTTGTATTTGATGAATACAATGATACTCATGATGGTAGAGACATTGAATTTATTCATTATGATGATGGTTTTGATGGAGAAACTGGACTTGCTTATACTAAAAAATTAGTAGAAGAAGATAACGTATTTGCTCTTGTTGGTCATTTTGGTACTAACACAGTTAACTCTACAATGGACTATTTATTAGAAACTGGTGTTCCAATGGTTTATGGTGTAACTGGTGTTAATTCATTATTCTTTGAAGATGAACCAGGAAATAACATCTTATCAGTTCAACCTATTTATCGTACAGAAGGTAGAATGTTAGTTGCTAGAGCATTAAATGAAAGTATCTTTGGAGAAAACAATGATGCTAAACTATCGATCTGAGATAAAATCGTTGTATTATATTCAGATGATGATGCTGGTCAATCTATTAAATTAGGTATCGATGACGAAGTAACTTCAAGTGGTATCTCTGATCGCGTAAGTTTTGTTCCATTTAGCACAGCAACTGCAAGCGCAGTAGCAAGTGTTGCTTTAGCTGAAAATCCTGCTGTAATTTTATTGTCAGCAAATCAAGCTCCAGCAACTGCAATGGCAACTGCTTTAAGAGTAGCAAACAGTGATGTTCCAGTAATTACAAGTTATGTAAATGGTGCAACTACTTTCACACCTGCTATGGTAGATGAAACAACTCCACTTCCTTATGATGTATACGCAAATGCTTGGGTAGACATTTCAGAAGCTGGCGCAGCAGCTCCTACAGTAGCTCAAATTGGTGGCGACGGAACTCTTGCTGGTTGGGATTTACCTTTTGATTATCTTGCAGGTTTTAGTGCAGAATATTGGGATGAATTTGTATTCGATATGAACTCTTCAGATCGCACAGATGGTGATACAACAGCAGCTTCACTTTGGGGTAATGCATATGCAATCGCTGGTTATGTAGCAGCTAAAACATTTGTTACATTATTAGAAAGAGTTGACTTAGATACAGTAACTTGGGAATCATTTATTGAAGATGCTGAATCAGCACCTGTAGATTTACCAATGGCTGGATCAATTGACTGGGCAGATGGAAACAGAACAGGTTTATCAGTACTTGCATTAAATAAATTAATCTATTCACCATCAGTACAATTCTCTAAGATTATTGGATTAGAATCAATTGATGTAGTTAGAGCAAAATAATTATTTATTAAAAAAAGTGGTAAAATATAAGGGGAGGGGAAACTCTCCCCTCATATATTTAAAAAGGAAGGTTACTATGAAAGAACACAAAATTATAACAGTCGATGAAGCATTAGCACTTGTTAAAGATAATGACACAATAATCTCAGCAATGGCTGGCGCAGAACCAAAATTATTTTTATCAAGATTACATGAAATTGCTGATCGTATAAATAACGTACATGTCACAAATTGTTTACCATTTGAAAATGCTGAATTTTTTGTTAATCCAGCTTATAAATCATCATTTTCAGTTGACAGCTGGTTTTATTCAGGCTCACTTAGAAAAGCACATAAAAACGGTAATATAACGTTTATTCCAAACCATCTACACTTAGCTGGCCGTAAACGTTTTGGACATGTTAAACCTCATATATTCGTAGGTACATCATCAAGACCAGATGCACATGGTTATGTTTCATTATCATTATCAAATGTTTATGAAAAAGAAGCTTGCGAAGCAGCAGACATTGTCATCTTAGAAATTAATCCAAACTTTCCAAGAACATTTGGTGATCTTGAGCTTCATATCAATGATGTAGATTACATGATTGAAGCAGATTATCCTGCACCGATATTACCTGATGCAGAACCAAATGAAAAAGATATTAAAATAGGAAATGCAATTGCTGAACTAATCCAAGATGGATCAAGTCTTCAATTAGGTATTGGTGGTATTCCAAATGCTGTAGCACATGCGCTTATGGGTAAAAAAGATTTAGGTATTCATACTGAAATGCTAACGACTGGTTTTATGCATCTTATTAAAGCTGGTGCTGTTACAGGTAAAAAGAAACAAACACATGTTGGTAAACATGTTGCATGTTTTGCATTAGGTACACAAGAGTTATATGATTTTATTGATAACAATCCAAGTGTACAAATATTAAATGGAAACTATGTCAATGACCCAGCAGTCATTGGATTAAATGATAATCAAGTATCAATTAATACAACCATAGAAATTGATCTTACTGGTCAATGTGCATCTGAATCATTAGGTGTTAGACAATTTTCTGGTACTGGTGGTCAATCAGATACTGCAGTAGGTGCTCAAAATTCTAAAGGTGGTATGAGTTTTATTACACTGTACTCAACAGCAAATGTTAAAAATCATGAAACTGGTGAGCGAGAAGAAATATCTAAAATTGTTCCTATCCTTAAACCAGGAGCAGCAGTATCATTATCAAGAAATGATGTTGATTATGTTGTTACTGAATATGGATGCGTATCACTAAGAGGTACAAGCATTAGTGAACGTGTTCAATTATTAATTAGTATAGCTCATCCTAAATTTAGAGATGAACTAAGAGAACAAGCTAAAGAATTGGGGTTCATTTAATATGGCTTATTTGGATTTTAAAGGTCGTTCTATTTATTATGATGTGCAAGGCAGCGGTAATCCAATTCTTATTTTAAATGGTATTATGATGTCTACAAAATCATGGGAACCATTTGTTAAAACTTTATCAAATAATAACAAATTAATTCGTGTTGATTTTATGGATCAAGGCCAAAGTGATAAACTAGAAAACAGTGCTTATTCTCAATCAATGCAAGTAGATATTTTAAACTATTTATTAAAAGAATTAGGCATTACAAAAGTTAATGTCGTTGGTATATCATATGGTGGTGAAGTTGCTCTACAATTCGCAATTAAACACTCTAATATTGTTAATCGATTAGTCTTATTTAATACAACCGCATATACATCTCCATGGCTTGCAGAAATTGGCTATTCATGGAATGCAATCGGTAAAACAAGAAACGGACAAAATTATTATCAAGCTGCTATTCCAGTAATCTATTCACCAAGTTATTATGAACAAAAATTAGACTGGATGAAAAAAAGAGAAAAAACGCTTATACCAGTTTTCTCTAATCCTGATTTCTTAGATGCAATGGAGCGTTTAACAAATAGTGCTGAAACCTATGATGTAAGAGATCAATTAAAAGACATCGATATGCCAACATTAATTATTGCAGCAGATGAAGATTACTTAACACCTATGGCAAATCAAAGATATTTAAATGAACATATTAAAGATTCACAACTCGTCATTATTCCTGGCGCTGGACATGCATCAATGTATGAAAAACCATTATTGTTTGTCACATTGATTTTAGGTTTTGTCAACGCATTAGAAGCAGAGTTTAAGATTTAATAGGGGGCTATTAAAAATGGAAAAGCGACAAATCGTTATTAAGAATGGTGAAGTATATCATTACCTAGAACAAGGTCATGGTGATACGACAATCATTTTAATTCATGGTAATTTTAGCTCAAGTCTATATTACACACCACTGTTAAGTAGATTGCCGAAAGACGTAAAAGCTCTGACACCAGATCTTAGAGGTTTTGGCGATTCAAGCTATTACAGAAGAATAAAAAGTTTAAGTGACTTTGCTGAAGATATCTATTTCTTTATGCAAGCTAAAGGTATTAAAAAAGCTCATTTAATTGGTTGGTCGCTCGGTGGGAGTGTTGCTTTAGAATTTGCAGCAAGCCATCCAGAAGCTACCGATAAAGTCGTTTTAATTAACGCTTCAACTCATCATGGATATCCAATCTTTAAAAAGAATAAAAATGGAAAACCATTAGTTGGTCAAGCTTATCTTAGTGCTGATGAAATGGGTGAAGATTTAGTACAAGTTAAACCCATATTAGAAGCACAGAAAAAACAAGATTTTGACTACATTTCTACACTCTTTGATAAAACGATTTACACAGCTGGAAAACCTTCGAAAATAGATAACGATCTTTGGATTAAAGAATCACTTAAGCAAAGAAATTTAGTTGATGCAGATTGGGCATTAGCAAATCAAAATATGTCATCAAGCCATAATTTCTATAATGCTGGTACTAATCAAATAACAAAGGTTAAAGCTGATGTTCTTCATACTTGGGGGAGACAAGATATAACCGTACCTGAGTATATGGTACTTGATAATTATAATGCACTTAAAAGTCAATCAACTTATATTATCTATGAAAACTGTGGTCATGCACCATTAGTAGACGTACCTGATCAATTAGCAAATGACATTATTAAATTCTTAAAGATATAATTAATAACATATAAAAGCCATACTATTTGAACTTTAATAGTATGGCTTTTTTTATTTATATCTATAAATTGAAATTAGCAATTCATCAATATATATTTACGCTACAATAAATAACTCAAAAATCGTAAGTTTAGTATAAGTAAACATATGTGTTATTTTCTATTTTATATAAAAATTATAAATAGATGATAATTAAAAATATTTTTAATATCAATAATTCAATGTTGCTACTTATCATTTAGTTGATGAACTACTACGACTTCAAAAATTTCTCTCTTAAAATATAAAACATAAAATGATAATACAATTCATTTATTAAAATCATATTTCTATATTTTTAAAAAAATAAACACTCAAATTAAATGACGAGCAGTAGAAGCATGATTAACATAAAATATTTTAAAATCTAATATGGAGTTTTTAATAAGTTGATTTACCAGGTATAAACTCAAGCTGATTAAAAGTAGATTCACGTGTTGATTAGTTTAAATGATCATTGATATGAGCAAAAAAAAATTATATACATAGCAATTAATAACAGGCGTCATCTGAGCAATCGAGAAACAAAGATCTTAATATAGTATCAAGTCAATTCAAAATAAGAAGAACCTAAAAACAACGAGTGATAACCTCAGATCAAACTATGCTATTTAATATAAGTTGATTTTTATATTATTAAAAATACTGACAATCATATAACGCACATACACACTCATAGAAGTAGAAGAAGAACTAAGATTACCATATGTCTAAATATAGCAAAATATAGTACAAACGAGCTTACACGAGTTTATAACGACTCAGTTATACAATTATACGAGCGAAGCAATAAAATCAGCTCATATACTACTCTCACGATAATTTATCACACTCATTTATAATATATGACTATAATTAAACAGCATAGAAGACCTATTATACTTATATAATCATACTAATTAGTTAAACATAACTATATTCTATACGCATACACCATATATTATTATTCTATATTTGTTCGTATAATATATATTATGTTAACCAATTATGCAAGCCTTTACTGTGCGGACAACTGATTTTATGTGGATATGTTGGTATCTACACTTGGTTATAATTTCCACTTTGCGTTACTACTTTGGCTTAAAGCTATCGAATTTTGTCTTTTTAATGCAATGCAAATGTCGATTTTTCATGATACAATAAAAATGGTGATAAATATGAAGAAAACTATTCAAATTATCTTTACAGGCGGTACAATTTCAATGCAACGTCACGCTATCAATAAACAGGCTAATATCATTGATAACCGTGATGATCTACTACAAAACATTAAGAATGAGCTCTCGCAAATTGAGATTCGATTACATCAATACTCATTAAAGCCATCGCCTTCTATAACACCAGGTGATATGCTTAATCTTGCAAAACTTTCGAAATCATTTTTAGATGATCCTACAGTTGATGGCGTTGTCATTACACATGGAACTGATACACTTGAGGAATCTGCTTATTTCTTAGATCTATATTTAAGACATGAAAAACCAGTTGTTTTTACTGGATCAATGAGAAGCTATTCTGATCTTGGTTTTGATGGATTGTCCAATTTGTTGTCGTCCATTTTAGTTGCAGCTGATTCAAGCTCCATGAACATGGGTGTATTGGTCTGTCTTAATGATGAAATCAATACTGCTCGAGAAGTTACCAAATCTCATACATTAGCACTAGATACTTTTAAATCACTTGAGTTTGGACCTATTGGTATTATTGAACAAGATAATGTGATTTATACTAGAAACACACATTTAACTATTCCAAATATACAACCTAAGGATATCGAACCAAATGTAGCTTTAATCAAAGTTGCTTCTGGTATGAGTTCAGATTTACTAAACTTACTTGTTGATACAAATGTTAAAGGAATCGTGATTGAAGCATTAGGACGTGGCAATGTTCCTCCACAAATGATAGGTGGCATCACACGAGCAATCGAAAATAATATTCCTGTCTTACTCACTTCTAGATGTCCCATAGGAAGAGTCTTAGATAACTATGGTTATGAAGGTGGAGGATATCATCTTCATCAATTAGGTGTCATATTTACTAAAAACTTAAATGGTCAAAAAGCAAGAATTCAATTAATGCTAGCTCTTGGTTTAAGTCATGATATTGAAACGATCAAAAAATATTTTTAAGGAGTATATTTATGTTTGCACAAAATAGAAAACACGAAAAGCTATTATCATTTATTATTATTCTATTAAGTATACTTGGATTGTTTTTACAATTACTGCGCGCATATCAAACTGGTTTCTTCTTTCCTTCTATCATTTTTTTATTAATATATTTTACAAATCAATCTAGTTTATTAGTGTTTGCAGCTGTTGTATTTATCTACTTCAATTATAAGAAAAAATGGTTTGATATATTTGCATTTATCGCATTTGCAAATATCACAATTACTGGTCTAATTTTTCATATATTTTTAGTACCTCATATAGATCATCTTTTATTTATTCATCATTTACTTCACACAATCATTCCTATATTATATTTTGTTTTATATATGTTTTTCTTAGAGACAAATTTAAAAATAAAACAATCTTTTTATGCACTGATCTATCCGATTATTTATTTTATTTTTGTATACATCATTGTTCATCCATTGTTAGGTGGTCTTATTCACTTTTATTATCCGAACGAACCTGATATGCTCTATGTTTATCCATTTCTAAATCCCAATAATTATGTCTATGGATTCTCTAGTGTTTTATTATTTGTCGGTTTAATCTTACTACCAATATTTAGTCTTCTATTCTATTTATTATTTAAATTCAAACTTTATATTAATCATAATCTTAGAGAACAAAAAAACGCATACCTTCATTGATATGCGTTTTTATTTTAGATGTTTAAAATATCGTATGGTCAATCATAGGCTTTAAAATATTGTATGGTATACCATACGATTTTTGAAAGGCCTATTTTTTTATATAAAAAAGGAAGTCCTCATTTATAATAGAGTTATTAGCCATAACTATAGAATAGGAGGACTTCATGTCTTATGATACCATAAATATTTTACACTTAGAACAATTTAAAAGCAAGATTGAATTATTAGAAACAAGGCTTGAAAGAAATGTATTGATTATCGAATTAAAGTTTTATAAACAACAAATATTATGCCCTATCTGTGGATCAGCTCATATAAGATTTTTAGAATATAAATATAAAAAAATCATACATTCAATATCTACACATGAAAAAAGCGTGATTAGATGGCATATGAGAAGATATCAATGTAAGCTTTGTAAGAAAACCTTTAGCGAGTCCAATCCACTATCAGACTCAAATGAAAATGTAAGTTTGTATACAAAGATGTCTATTTTAAACTATTTAAAAGATTATAATCATACATTTACATCTGCTGCGCATCACTATTATGTTAGTATCCAAACAGTGATCAATATATTTGATCGTTATGTAGAAGCGAAGCGTCGAAAGCTACCCAAAGTGATCAATATCGATGAAGTATTTATATCAAGAGCACACAAGTACAAATATGCATGTATCTTATATGATTTCATGCATAGAAAAATCATTGATGTATTACCAACAAGACATAAACGTTATTTAATTGATTACTTCGCTAGAATCCCTAAAACTGAGTTATCAAGCGTAGAAGTCGTCGTGATGGACATGTGGCAAACTTATAGAGATGTCATCAAATTATGTATACCTCAAGCGAAAATAGCTGTTGATTCATTTCATTTAATTAGGACATTAAATGAAATCATCAAACGTATAAGAATTGATACAATGAATAAATACAAGCAACACAAAAGTGCACCAGTTCATGATGATATGTATTATTACATGTTAAAGAAATTTCATTACTTCTTTCTCAAAGAACTATGAAGATATCTATGATGGGAAAATACGTATACAAAAACTACATGCATATTGGCATAAATCAGATATTCTTCATTATTTGTTATCTACTAATGATGATTTAAAAGATGCATATCTTTTAAAAGAAAGGTATAGATCATTTAATCTAACAGCCTCTTATGATACGTGTGATGATGAGCTTAACCAACTCATAGATCTATTTAGAAATCATAAGTTAGCAGGGATGAGATCATTTGGAAGAACGTTAAATAACTGGAGAGATGAGATTAAAAATTCTTTTTTAGTTTATGATAAAAGACGAATATCCAATGGTCCTATTGAATCTGTCAATAATAAAATAAAGACTGTGATCAAAACATCTAATGGTATTAAATCTTATAATCGATTGAGAAACAAGATTATGTATGCAATTAATAAAGATATACCTATAAAAAACAAATAAAATAAGAGTTATGGCAAAAAAAGGCACTCCCGCGAGTGCCTTTAACTTACCATACAATTTTTTATAGGTCACATTGACCATACAATTTTGGAAAGGTCTATTTAGTCTTTACCATACAATTTTTTAAAGACCCTTTATTTTATATAAATCTTATTTTAAAAATCTTAAAAATGAGTTACCATATTTTGGATATTCAGTATTGAAATTATGATTAATACTATAACCAAGATCTGCAAAAGTTTTTAATATTGGTAATTCTTTTCCTTGTTTAAATCTTGTTGAATAAACTAATAATGGTACATATTCTCTTGTATGATCTGTACCGTGATGAATAGGATCATTACCATGATCTGCAGTAATTAATACTAAGTCATCATCATTTAATTCATTTAAAAAATCTGGTAATTGTTTATCAAATGCTTCTATTGCTTCGCCATAACCAATTGGATTTACGCGATGTCCATAGAGTGCATCAAAGTCGACTAAGTTTAAAAAGCACAGTCCAGTGAAATCTTTTTTAGCAACCTCAGTCAATTGTCTCATACCATCATCATTTGATTTAGTCTTGCTGAATTCAGTTATACCATAACCATCAAATATATCATTTATTTTACCTAAAGCAATTACATCATAACCAGCTTCGCTTAAGTAATTTAGTGATGTTTTAGTATGTGGTTTTAATGCATAATCATGACGGTTTGGTGTACGCTTAAAGTTATCTTTATTCGTACCAATAAATGGTCTTGCTATAACACGTCCAACCTTCCACTCTGGCTTCATCATAATCTCTCTTGCAATCTCACAAATTCTATATTGTTCTTCAATAGGAATAATGTCTTCATGCATTGCAATTTGTAATCTGAGAATCTGCAGAAGTATAGACAATGAGATCACCTGTTTTCATATGATGTTCACCAAGGTCTTTAATGATTTACGTACCAGATGCAGCTATATTACCAACTATTTTTCTACCAGTTTTTTCCTCTAATAAATCTAGTAGTTCCTTAGGAAATCCTGTATCAGTGAAAGTTTGAAATGGTTTAGTAATATACATACCCATCATTTCCCAATGACCAGTCATCGTATCTTTACCAAGAGAAGCTTCTTGCATTTTAGTATAATATGCTCTAGGTTTTTTTGCGGGTGGAACATTCTTAATAGGTGCAATATTACCATAACCTAATGATTGCATATTCGGTATATTTAAGTCCATACGTTCAGCAATATGACCTATTGTGTTCGCACCAACATCATTGTATGCTGCAGCATCTGGTGCTTCACCGATACCTAAACTATCCATAACAATTAAAAAAATTCTTTTATATAACATTTATTCTTCCTCCTTTTGTGCACGAGGATGTGCACTTAAATAAACTTCTTTTATTCTTTTTTGACTAATATGTGTATATATTTGTGTCGTTGAAATATCTTCATGTCCAAGCAATGTTTGTAGTGTTCTAAGGTCCATACCATTTTCTAAAAGATGAGTTGCAAATGAATGTCTAAGTGTATGTGGTGAACACTCTGTTTCAACACCTGCATCTTTTGCAAGTTTTTTTAATAGTTTGAAAAATCCTTGTCTAGATAAACTATGACCCATACTATTTAAAAATAATAACTGAGATGTTTGATCCTTTAATAATTCATTTCTACCATCAATCATATACTTTCTAATTGCGATCACTGCCATATCTGAAATTGGAACTATTCGTTCTTTTTGTCCTTTTCCATGAACTAATATATATGATTGATTAAGATGAATATCTGATATTTTAATGTCTAATAACTCGAGATACTCTTAATCGAGAACCATATACTAATTCAAGCAAAGCTTTATTTCTAAGGCCTAAAGGTGTCGTTTTATTGACTTGTTCAAGTATAGCAATAACTTCATCAATTGATAAAACCATTGGTAGTTTTTTTGCTGATTTAGGTGTTGTAAAACTTTTCGTAATATCTTCATCAACTTCTTTTTCTAATAAAAGAAATTTGTGAAAACTTTTTATTGCTGTTAGTTTTCTAGCAACACTTTGCGATGATATTTTTTTATTTAAACTTTTTAAATAGCCTTCTATATGTTTCTTTTTAATATCTCGTACTTTTTGAATGTGATGATATTTATCTAAAAATAAAGCATATTGTTTAAGGTCTCTTAAATAAGCAGAAACGGTGTTTTCGCTTCTTCCTTTTTCTTGTTTTAAATAATATTCATAATCTTTAATCATATATTTCATATAAATACCATAAAGACTTGATTACCTAGTAGAGTCCCCTTTTTAGTTAATTTTAAATAGCCATGATTAATTTCTAATAAGCCGTAATTCATTTTTTCTTCAAGCTTTGGATATCGTTTAAATAGATCAATATTAAATGCTTTTTCTATTTTTTCTATCTCAATACCTTTAGTATTTCTTAGTCCAAATATGAGTGCATCTTGAATTAACATATCAGAAGTTTGATATACTTTTTCTTTTTGATAATGATCAATATAGGCTTGCATCGATCTTTCATTATATGTTCTATAGCCATCAATAAAACCATGTGCACCTAAACCAACACCTATATATGGATCAAGTGTCCAATATATTTTATTATGTAAGGATTCGTGATTGTGTTTACAAAAATTAGAAATTTCATATTGTTTAAATCCGAAATCATCTAAATCTTTGATGACCTTTTCATACATTAATGCTTCTAAATCTTCATCCATTTGCTCAAAATTGCCTTTTAAATATTGATGATAAAAATAGGTTTTTTCTTCTAATATTAATGAATAGCTAGAAACATGGGTTATGTCTAATGATTTAATATGCTTTAAATCCTGATCTAAATCTTTGATCGTCTGACCAGGAATAGCAAATATTAAATCAACACTAATACGTTCAATCTCACAAGCTTTTAAATGATCGACAACTTCATAGACTTGCTTATTCGTGTGCTTTCTATTTAAGTAATGCAGTAATTCTTGATTAAATGTTTGTACGCCTAAACTCACTCGGTTAATCCCATATGTTTTCATAAGCATGCCTTTTTCTTCACTATAACTTTCAGGATTTACTTCTATACTATATTCTATTGGTTTTATATCTTTTAAAGCTTCAAAAACTTTTGTTAATTGTTTAACTGATAACATGCTTGGTGTCCCACCACCAATGTATATCGTGTCAATACTATCAAAATGTTTTTTATATAAAGCTATTTCTTTAACAAGTGCATCAAGATAGCGATCAATACTTTCTTGGTGACTTGGTACACGTTTTACAAAATCACAATAGTGACAAATAGACTCACAAAATGGTATATGTACATAAAGTCCTTTCATTTAATCATGTAAGATTTAAAGTGTATTAAATTAGATCTTAACAACTTTGAATCTTTACTCCTTTTCTCTAGTTTAATATAATAATACTGCACCGTGGATTTGTTTCATCTAATTACAGCTAGACTGTTTGGGAGTGACGCTTACCACGGTCTTTATTTTAATCGGCAATAGTTAGTTAACGTTTAACGTTTATTACATGATTACGAAATAAAGAATCCGCTGGACAAACCGCTGGTGCAAAAATTCATTTTGGAGGTGTACTTATGAACTATATCGATTTTGATATTTCAAAGTACAAACATGATTGTTTTATCGCCACAAAAACAATCAATCATCAGTTCTCATTTGAGAACAGCAAGTCAGGGTTTAAAGAATTGTTAAGTTATTTTAACCCTTTAAGTAAAGCAGAAATGATCATAGGCTTAGAGGCCACAGGTCATTATGGTGAAAATCTTAAGTCATTTCTTACCCTCCATGGATATTCATTCATGGAGATCAATCCTTTTCTCGTGAAGAAGTTTGGAGAAGCCCAATCACTAAGAAAAACAAAAACGGATAAGAAAGATGCACAAATGATTTCAACCTATATGAGGTCTGTAGACTACAAAGCCTATCATCATCAATCTTATCATATAAGTGCTTTAAAATCACTCACTAGATTACGTTTTAAACTTATTTCTATGAGGACGAAACACTACAATATGATGACCAAAGTCTTAGATGTCATCTTCCCTGAGTATAAACCCTTTATGAAGGAACAGGGCTATTCAGAGACATCTCTATACATTTTAAAGCATTTTTATTCACCCAAACGTATCTCTAAGCTCAAAGATAAACACTATGAGGCTTTAAGAAAAAAATCTATGGGTAAATTTAGTTATCCTAAGTTTGTTAAACTTAAAACCTTAGCTTCAAACACGATTGGTGTCACACAAGATTATCAACTCTTTAAACTAAAAACCTCGATTATTTATGTTGAAAAACTCAATCAAGATATCAAAGAAACCGAGAAACAAATCACTTCTTTAATGAACAGGTATCCAACTAAGATTCAAACCATTAAAGGTATTGGCATCATTTCAGCAGCAACTATCGTTTCAGAATATGGTGATATTTCTTTATTTTCTACACCTGCTGAAATGTTATCCTATGCAGGTCTAGATTCAACCATCAAACAGTCTGGCACCATGTCCTCAACAGGTAAATTGGTTAAACGTGGCAGTAAATATCTTCGCTCTACTTTAATAAATATAGCTATGAGTGTCATGATACACAATCCGTTATTCTATGCTTACTACACCAAGAAAAGGTTAGAAGGCAAACATCATCGTATCGCACTTATTCACTTAGCAAAAAAACTCATTAGAATTATGCATCATTTAGAAACTCATCAAGAAGATTTTAATGATTCAAAACTAAAATAGTTTATAACTTAATCTGTGGCGGATAAGTTAAAATTCATCATTTTACCAGATAACCTCTTAAAATTAAAGGCTATAAGAGGTTTTTACTGTTATATCTAATAAAGAACTTGACTTTTAATAGTTAGTCACTTCCTCACTTCTATTATACTATAAAAAAGTGATGATTTGTTTAATCATCACTATTTGATAAAATTGCCATAAATGCTTCTTGAGGCACATCGACACGTCCGATGGCTTTCATTTTCTTTTTACCCTTTTTTTGTTTTTCTAAAAGTTTTTTCTTACGGGTAATATCGCCACCATAACACTTAGCGATAACGTCTTTTCTCATAGCACGTATTGTAGTTCTAGCTATAATTTTAGTGCCTAAAGCTGCTTGAATTGGTATTTCAAACATTTGTCTAGGAATTAGATTAACCATGCGATCACATATATTTTTCCCTCTCGCATAAGCAAAATCTCTATGAACAATAAGTGAAAGTGCATCGACGACATCACCATTTAATAAGATGTCCATCTTTTGTAATCTCGAACTCTTATATCCAGACATTTCATAATCAAAAGATGCATAACCTTTTGTTGTTGATTTTAATTTATCAAAGAAATCATAAACAATTTCAGATAAAGGAAGATCATAAGTAATTGTCACTCTGTTTTCATCAAGATACTTCATATCACCAAAAGTTCCACGTTTCTTCTGACTAATATCCATGACAGCACCTACATAATCTTTAGGTGTCATAATAGTAGCTTTAACATATGGTTCTTCTATATGATCTATTTCTTGAGGTGTTGGTAACTTTGACGGATTATCAATAACAATCATTGATCCATCAGTTAAATATACCTTATATATAACAGATGGTGCAGTCGCAATTAATTCAATACCAAATTCTCTACTAATACGTTCTTGTACAATTTCCATATGAAGCAATCCAAGAAAACCGGTTCTAAATCCAAAGCCCAATGCTTGTGAGGTTTCTGGCTCATATAATAAGGAAGCATCATTAAGTTTTAATTTTTCTAATGCATCTTTTAAGTCATTGTATTGATCTGAATCAATTGGATATAATCCACAAAAGACAACTGAATTCATTTTACGATACCCAGGAAGTGGATTTGATGCTGGAGCATTTGCTAGTGTTACGGTATCCCCTACACCTACAGTATTAATATCTTTAATTGAAGCTGTTAGATAACCAACATCTCCAGGTCCTAAAACATCACGTTTTTCAATTTTTGGTGTATGTACGCCTACTTCAACAACTTCATAGGTAGCATTTGATGCCATAAATTTAATAGTATCGCCTTTTTTAATGGTTCCATTTACAACTCTAATTGATGGTATAACGCCTTTATATGCATCAAAAATAGAATCAAAGACAAGTGCTTGTAAAGGTTTTTCAGAATCTCCTGTTGGTGCTGGAACATCTCTAACAATACGTTCTAATATATCTTCAATACCTATACCAGCTTTTGCTGATGCTAAAATAGCATCTTGTGCTGGAATACCTATAACATCTTCAATTTCATTAATAACTTTTTGTGGCTCTGCACTTGGTAAATCTATTTTATTAATCACAGGAATGATTTCTAAATCATTATCAATTGCTAAATAAACATTTGCAAGTGTTTGAGCTTCAATTCCTTGAGCAGCATCAACAACTAATATAGCACCTTCACATGCCGCTAGAGATCTTGATACTTCATAGGTGAAATCGACATGACCTGGTGTATCAATAAGATGCATCGTATATATTTGTCCATCTTTTGCTTTATATGCTAATTCTACTGCATTTAATTTAATTGTGATGCCACGTTCTCTTTCTAAATCCATTGAATCAAGAAGTTGAGCTTTCATATCACGTAAAGCAACCGTATTAGTTTTTTCTAAAATGCGATCAGCTAAAGTAGATTTCCCATGATCAATATGCGCAATAATGGAAAAATTTCTAATATTTTTTTGTCTATCATTAAGTGTTTTATTTTTCATATAATATATTAATACCTTTCTTCTTAAATCATTTTAACATGTATATTCTTTTAAAGGAAGCGTTATAAAAAAGTATTTATTTAGTTTTGTCGTTTTTTGAATTTAGAAAACGTTTTTATATTTTATAAGATGATAACAAGTTGCATCTAACTTGAATATTAAGTATAATATATTTGTAGATAAACAATACATAGGAGGAATTAAATAAAATGAAAAAAGCACTTATGCTACTTTTTGTAGCTGTAGCAGCAATTTCACTTGCTGCATGTAATTCTAGTGATTACAAAGTTGATGGAACATTTACTGCTTATGAAGCAGATGTTCATGATGGACCAATGGTAACGATGGTATCGGTTACAATTAAAGATGGTGAAATTGAATCTTTTTATATTGATGCAAGACAAGGTGGTAGTACACAAACTGCTGGTGAAGATACTGCAGATGATACAAGTGATGATACATACGCTTGGTCATGGAATGAAAAGACTAAAAAAGAACTTGGTGATGACTATAACATGGTTGCTTATGGTGGAGCTACTGCTGAATGGTATGAACAAGCTGAAGCTCTTGAAGCATATTTCTTAGAAAATGGTGTAGATGACGTTCCTACTAAGACGGTTGATGATGAAGTTTATTTTGATGGCATTGCTGGTGTAACTATTAAAGATGGTAGTTATGTTGCTTTGGCTAAAGAAGCTGTTCAATTAGCAAAAGATGGTAAGTTCCAATCAATTTTATGTGAAGCAGATGATTTATATTCAGCAACAATGACTGTTAACAAAGATGGTGAATTCTCAAATTTAAAACTTGATGTACTTCAAGGAAACCCAAGTGGTGCTACATTTGCTTGGAGCGAAGATACTAAACAAGAAAAAGGCGACACTTATGGCATGAAAGGTGTTGGCGGCGGATACACATTTACTGATGGTGCATGGGTATCTTCTGGCGAAAACGCAACGCTTGAATGGTATGAACAAGCTGCTCTGATCACTGATTATGTTACTGCTAACGGATGGAACTCAAGTCTTGAAGCATTAGCGGGACGTGGTGGTACAATTGATGGCTCAACACTAGTTGATGACTTAGCTGGAGCAACAATTCACACTGGTTCTTATTACGATGTATTAGCTGATTTATTTGCAGCAGCTAATTTAGATTAATCATAATTTCATACATAATATATATTAAAAGATGCTTCGGTGAAATGATAAGATGTTTGTAGACATATAAAAAAGTCTATGAACATCTTTTTTGTATATAATAGGGTAAAAGGAGGTTGAAGAATGGGAAGGCCAAAAGGAAAGAGCAACAAATCCAATAGACACTGGAGTAAAGAAGACAAACACGAATATATCAAACTCATTTCAGAAGGTCATTTTTCTATGACACAAATAGCAACAGATAATGATATATCAGTGGGGATGTTATCAACATGGGTAAAAAAATATAACGAAGGCGGATTAGAAGCGCTAGAAAACAATCGAAAACAGCGGAATCCCCTTATTAAATATCAAAGAAGAAAAACTTTAACGCCGTATGAACATCTTGAATATGAGAATGCAAAACTACGCATTGAGAATGAGCGCTTAAAAAAGGTTACACAAAAGGAGGTGAAAGCCATAAGACAAAAGCAATCAAACAAAAAGAATTCGAAATCATAGAAAAATTATCAAAGAATTTTAATATTGTTAGTTTATGCAAAATAATGAAACTATCAAGATCAGGATATTATAAGTGGCTTAGTAGAAAAGGTACATTAAATCAATATGACCAAAATAGAAAAACACTTAAGAAAATGATTATAGATATCCATCAAGCATACAATATGGGGTTATAGAAACATCGCTGACTACATTAGAAAAGAGACAGGATGGCAAATTTCAAACCTATTATGTCATCAATGCTGCAAAGCACTAGGGATTAAATCAAAAGCAAGAAAACATTATAATCCACCAGGTACAGAGCATGAAATATACCCTAATATTTTAAATAAACAATTTAGTGCATCAAGACCTTTTGAAAAAGTGTGCACAGACACAACAAGTTTTAAACATCAAAATCACACTTATGATTGGAACATTTATGTGGATTTATTTAACCATGAAATTGTCGCTTACGATCTTAGATTATCTAAATCGGGTCACGGTGTAGCTAATCATTATCAAGCATTACGAAACTTTCAAAAAGCTAAAGAAAAAGAGGATATAAAGACCTAGAAACGATTCTGCATTCCGATCAAGGTGCCATATATACCTCACAAGCATTTAATGCTCAACTAGATTCTACCATAAAAAGATCAATGTCACGCAAAGGGACACCAACAGACAATCCTGTTTTAGAATCCTTAAATGGATGGATTAAAGATGAACTAAGATTAGATTTTAATTTAAAACAAACAAACGATGTCTATCGATGTATTCATGACTATGTTAAGTATTATAACCATATCAGAAGAGCTTGGTCTCTTCATTATAAAAGCCCAGTTCAATATCGAACTGAGCTATCATTTAATTAAATATTTTTTAAAGTGTCTACTAAGTCTTTACTATTACACTTCGGCATCTTTTTTTATGCTTTTATATATTTAAATAAAAATAGGCAATCCAATGGATTGCCTATTCTATTTCTTCTTCTAATTCTTTATTAATATCTTGAATTTTAACAAGTATTTCTAATACTTTTTTAGTATCAGCAGATGTCACTTTAATAAATAAATTTTCATACTGCAAAGTTTCACCAACAAAAGGAATATGATCCATCTCATCTACAATCCAACCATTAACTGTTGCATATTCATGATCTTGAATTTCAATGCCTAACTCTTCAAATAAATACTCAAAATCAGTATGTCCTTTAACTCTAAATTCATTATCACTAATTTTAATAATTTGTTCTACGATTTCATCATGTTCATCCCAAATATCACCAACAAGTTCTTCTAAGATGTCTTCTAAAGTAACAATACCAATCGTACCACCAAATTCATCTTTAACAATGGCCATATGAGATTTATTTTGTCTAAATAAATCAAGCAAATTAACGATTTTCATATATTCTGTGACAAAAACAGGATCTACAATAATATCATCTAACGGTTGTTTATCTAATAATACACGATTATAAAAATCTTTATGATTAATAACACCAATAATATGATCTATACTTGTATCAAATATTGGCAATCTGGAATAACCGCACCTTTTATATGCGTAAACAATTTCCTCATTAGTTGCTCCTACCTTAATCGCTATAATATACATTCTTGGTGTTAATATATCTTTAACAAGTAAATCATCAAATTCGATAACTTTAGATATTAATTCTTCTTCGTTTTCATTAATACCACCTTCATTTTGAACCTCACTTACATATGTAAGAAGTTCATCTTCCGAAATAGGTGATTCGTCGGTTTTAATCGATCGTTTCATCAATTTTTGAAATGAACCAAAGATTACTTCAAGTGGTTTTAATATAAACATAAAAAACGTAAGTAATGGTGTAATTGCCATAGCAAATTGCTCAGGAATGCGCTTAGCAAACGATTTAGGCGTTATTTCACCAAACATCAATACTAAAACTGTCATGACAGCAGTTGCTACTGCAGGTCCAATTTGATCATTGATATGTTTTACAAAAAATATTGTTGCTAACGATGCAGATAATATATTTGCAATATTATTACCAATAAGAATTGTTGTTAAAACTGATTCGAAATTTTCTGATAATTCTAATGTTTTTTTAGCTCTTTTATTATGATCATTTTGAATTATATGTTTTAATTTAATATTACTAATTGATGAAAATGCAGTTTCAGTTGATGAAAAAAATGCTGATAAGGCAATTAATAATATAAGTACAAATATTTGTATCCAATCCTGGGACTCCATTAATTCTCATCATCCTCTTTAGTTTCATTTTTAATTATTTTAACTTTTTTAATCACATTATCATCTATTTCTAAGACAATAAATTCATGATTTTCATATATAAAATCGATTTTTTCATCAGGTTCAGGTAATCTACCAAGTTGTCCTAATATGAATCCACTTAGTGTATCAAAATCATCTACTGGTAAATTAACACCAATTTCATCTTCTACATCATCAATATTAACTAATCCATTAACAATAAAAGTGTGTTCATCTTCTGTATAAATATCGATTTCTTCTTCATCATATTCATCGAAAATATTTCCAACAATCTCTTCAACTAAGTCTTCAATAGTAACTAAGCCAGCAGTACCACCATATTCATCTAAAACAATGGCAATATGATTTTTTAATACTTGCATTTCTTTAAACAATTCACTTGTTTTCTTTGAATCAGGTATAAAAATTGGTTCTCTAAGTATCTCTTTTAATGAGAAATTATTTTCACCATCTCCATATTTAAGCATATCTTTGGCGTGTACTGTACCAATAATATGATCTAAATCTTTTTCATAGACTGGATATCTTGTGAAATGTTCTTCTTGCATATATTTTAGCACTTGTTTTTTTGTTGATTTAATATTTAGTGCAGCTATTTCTGTTCTATGTGTCATAATTTCTTCGACAATTGTATCACTAAAATCAAATACATTTTGAATCATTTTACTTTCAGATGCTTCTATTTCACCACTTTTAAAACTTTCTTCAACAATATTTCTAATTTCTTCTTCTGTCATTAATCTTTCGCCATCATCTTTTGAAAGTCCAAAAATATGACCAAGCAATATAGAAAGTTTTGAGAATAGATATTCTAATGGTTTTGTTAAAACATATAAGAATATAATAAATCTAGCAACGCTATATGCAACTTCTTTAGGATGCTTATTTGCAAGTCTTTTTGGTATCATTCTACCAATAACAACTTCTAATAATAATAAGATAAATCCTAGTCCAACAATAATAAGTACTTCAATTAGTAATGAAACTTGATTTAATAAATCAAGTATACCTTGATATACAAATGTATAAGTTAAAACACTAGAAGCTATTGTAAATATAGTCATATGTGTTTGTATAGAAACTAAATAATGAGTTGGTGAATTAATAATTTTATGAACTCTTTTAGCCTTTTTTACATGATTATCGATATCATCTTCAACTTGGATATTACTTACCGCAACCAATGCCACTTGAGCACTACTTAAAACGGCTGTAAGAACCACAAAAAGAATAACGAGCAAACTAGATAATACCATGTTCATCACTCCTCATACTACAAAAAAAGACACCAAAAAAAGATGCTAGTTTAATGTCTTTGTTAACTCGATTTATTGGATCTTCGATCCTACAACTATGTTCTTCCATTTATTACGCGGTTCCTCCGTGAATCTTGTATGAATCTATCATACATTTTTTTAACATAAAAGTCAATAATTATCACATAAAGTAACTCATTTGGTCATTGTTAAGCATAAAAAAATATGCTACAATAATATATGGTTATCAACATATTTTATAAGAAGGCAAGGTACATCATATGGAATTATTTTTAAATATAATTGGCTTAATATTCGGATTTATACTCCTTATTAAGGGTGCAGACTTTTTCGTCGATTCATCAAGTTCAATTGCTAAAAAATTAAAAGTACCTACTTTAATCATCGGATTAACACTTGTCGCATTTGGGACTTCCTTGCCTGAATTAGCTGTTAGTTTTAGTGCATCTTTAGCTGCAAAAGCTGCAAATACAACTGCTGATATTGCCATGGGTAATATTATTGGTTCAAATATTGCAAATCTCACACTTATTTTAGGTGCAAGTGCTGTGATGATGCCAATCGCTGTTAAAAAATCAATGATTAAACGAGAATTCCCTTTTCTAATCGTGATTACAGTTTTGATAGCTGTTTTAGGATATTTTTTCCAAAGTGATCAACAAATTACACAGTTGGAAGCAGTTATATTACTTATTTGTTTTATAGGTTATATGTATATGATGTTTAAAACAGATAAAGAAAATTTAATTGAAGATATACATATTATTGATACTAAAAAAGCTATTATATTACTTATTGTAGGTTTAATTGGTGTTACATTAGGTGGTATCCTCGTTACTCAAACTGCAGAATATTTATCCATTAAAGTATTAACTCAAAGTTTTGGTGTAAATCAATCAGATGCACAAGCTTTTATTGGTTTAAGTATTGTTGCACTTGGTACTTCATTACCGTAATTAGTAACATCTGTTGTAGCCGCTAAAAAAGGTGAAAGTGATATCGCTTTAGGTAATGTTATTGGTTCAAATGTATTTAACACACTACTTGTTGTAGGTCTTGCAGGTGTAGTCACACCTTTAGGTATTTCAAAAGGTGTAGCAATAGATTTCTTTATCGTCATTGCAATCACACTCATTGTATTTGTACTTAGTCTGTTAAAAAATAAGTTGAGTCGCATTGATGGTATTATATTCTTGTCTATTTATATTATGTATATCACATATATCATTTTAAGAACCTTTGGCGTCTTTTAATAGTAATACATAAGGTTTAAGTTTAACGGAATGCATAATATAACTATCGTGTGTTTCTTTTTCTAAAATATAGTATTTAGATCCTTTAATTAATCGACTTAATTTAATAATGTGTGATTGTTTAATCACATCATTTTCTCCAATTATAATTATTATTTTAGATTTGATATTCTTTAATTGTTTTTTTCTAAATTTCGGTTCACTAATCATTAATTTGAGTAGTGGACTTTTATTTTTTTTATATGTTTCTTTAATTTCCTTATAAGTTGCTTTTTTAATGCCGCTTGGTTTATAATTTGGGCCACATAAAATCATTTCATGCGCTAAATAAGGCCGTTTAACAGCAATCTTCAATCCTACGATACCACCATCAGAAAAACCTAGAAAATAGATCTTATCCAACATTAATTTATCACAAAATGTGATAATATCTTCAGCCATAAGATCAAATGATATATCGACATCTTTTTGACTTTTTCCATGATTTCTAGAATCAATTAAATAGATTTTATATTGCTTTTCTAATGATTTAGCAAGTTCATAAAATGTCTCATGATCCTCACCATTACCATGAATCATAATAAGGGGTTTTCCTTTTCCAATAACTTCATAATATAGATTTACATGATTGACTTTAATATACATAAAAACTCCTTAATTATTATATATTTATATAAAAATAAAAAGGCCCCGTTTTAGTTAGGGCCTTTAAATTGTCAGTGTGCATAAGCCATGTTCTGTATTCTATCAAAGATAGACTGTGATCATTTATCTCTACAAGTAGTAGCATACACTTTTTTCATTTCATTTGTGTATGTGCCCCTACCAAATTTGGGTTGCTAGCTTGAGGGGTTTACCGCGTTTCATTTATTTATTTCTAAATAACTCGTTTCTGTGGCACGTTATGTCATAGACCATCGTAAACTTTAGGTCATCTGACGCCGTTATGTTGTACATACCCTAAGTTATGTTTTCCTTAGGCACAAACACTACATGCATCTCAGCATGTGCTAGCATGGACTTTCCTAACCTTTTAAGGCTCGATCACCTTCCACTAACAACTAAATCTTATCAAAATTTGTTACGAATAGCAATGATGTTTATTTTAAAGCATCTTTTCTTGATAAATCAACTCTACCTTTATCATCAATACCAATACATTTAACTAGAATTTGATCGCCCATTGAGACAACATCTTCTGCTTTAGCAACTCTTTCTTTAGCAAGTCTAGAAATGTGAACTAAACCTTGTGTACCTGGCCATAATTCAACAAAACATCCGAATTTTTCAACTCTTACGACTTTACCTTCATAGATTTTACCTACTTCAGCAACTTTTACTAAATCTTCAATCTTTTGAGCTACTTTTTTAATGACACTTGAATCATAGTGCATAATAAATACGCGACCATCTTGTTCAATATCAATTTTAACTTGGTCATTTTCTTCAATAAGTTTTGTAATAATTTTACCACCAGCACCGATAACATCGCGGATTTTATCTGGATCAATTTGTAACATTTTAACTTTAGGTGCGAATGGAGATAATTCTTCTCTTGTTTCGCTAATTGTTTCATTCATATGTTTTAAGATATGTAATCTTGATAATCTTGCTTGTTCTAATGCTTCTTCTAAGATTTCTCTTGTAATACCTAAGATTTTAATATCCATTTGTAAAGCTGTGATACCTTTTTCAGTACCTGCAACTTTAAAGTCCATATCGCCTTCATGGTCTTCCATACCTTGAATATCACTTAAGATTGTATAGTTTTTACCTTCCATGATAAGTCCCATTGCAATACCAGCAACTGGTCCATCAATTGGTACACCTGCTGACATTAAAGCCATAGAACCTGCACAAATTGTCGCTTGTGAACTTGAACCATTTGATTCAAGAATTTCTGAAACAATTCTAATTGAATATGGAAATGATTCTTCATCAGGTAATACTTGTGCTAAAGCACGTTGTCCTAAAGCACCATGACCGATTTCACGACGTCCTGGAGAACCATAACGTCCAGTTTCACCTACGTAAAATGGTGGGAAGTTATAATGTAACATAAAACGTTTAGTTTCAGTTTCACTTAAACCATCAACCATTTTACCTTCACCGACAGCACCTAATGTCACTGAACCTAAGGCTTGAGTTTGACCTCTTGTAAATAATGCTGAACCATGTGCACGTGGTAATAAATCTACACGTGAAGATAATGTTCTAATTTCATCAACTTTACGTCCATCAGGTCTTACTTTATCTTCTGTGATTAATCTTCTTAATTCTTTAGTTACAATACCATTTAAAATGGCATCTAATTGTTGTAAATACATATGATGAGCATCACGATCGAACACTTTATTACCTTCAATCACTTTAAAGAATGCTTTATCACCAAATTTTTCTTTAGTGTTAGCTATTATTTCATCAATTTTTCTATATCTTTCTAATTTATCAAAAATTGATACTGCTGCAACTAATTCATCATGTGCAACTGCATAGACTTCTTTTTTAAGATCTTCAGGTATTTCTAATACAACATAATCCATTTTAACTGGATTAAAATCTGCAATAATTTCTTCTTGAAAAGCAACTAATTCTTTAATTGCATCATGTCCAAATAAAATCGCACCTAACATATCAGCTTCTGATACTTGTTTTGCGCCAGCTTCAACCATGTTAACCGCTTCTTTAGTACCTGATAAAATTAAATCAATATCACTGACTTCTAATTGAGCTGGTGTAGGGTTAATCACATATTCGCCATCTACACGTCCAACTTGAACGCCTGCAACCGGTCCATTAAATGGTATGTTAGAAATACCTAATACGAGTGATGAACCAAACATTGATGCCATTTCAGGTGTTGCATTTAAGTCACTACTTAATACTGTATTAACCACTTGAACATCATTTTTAAATCCTTCCGGAAATAAAGGACGCAGTGGTCTCACAATTAATCTAGATGTTAGTGTTTCATGTTCAGAAGGTCTACCTTCTCTTTTTAGGAATCCACCAGGAATTTTACCTGCTGCATACATTTTTTCTTGATAAATCACCATTAATGGGAAAAAATCTCCTTTTGATGGTCTCGTTTTAGCTGTAACAACACTTAATACAACTGAATCGCCATATTGAATCATTGCTGCGCCATTAGCTTGTTTTGCAACTTCACCAATTTCTACACTTAGTGGTCGCCCACCTAAGCTTGTTTTATAAACTTTTTTTTCGTTCATATAAAATCTCCTTCATTTTATATCTATATTTTTTTTCTTTAATAAGCCTTAATTATGATACCATAAAATGCCTTTTTTGTCGTTCAATTTATAAAAATTACATAATTTCAAAATATTATTTGACTTTATTGTTTTTTATGCTACTAAATATTAATAAAAGATATGGGTGATTACCCATATCTTTTATTCCTAATCTTCTTTATTAAAATAATCAATTTCTAATATCCACTGATTGATTTTCATACGATAAATATATTCATTAACAAGAATTGTTACCTCTTCAATCGTATAATCTTCATCATATATACTCTTTTTATCTTGTTCGAGGTTATATAAAAACTTATCAGTTAAGACACTACCGTTTGAAAATATAACAGCTTTTTCTTGATTACTAAAAATATCTTTTCCCATAATATCATGATAAGCAATATCTAAATTAAAGAGATTTGATATCGTCGGCATAATATCGATAGATGCAAACACCTCATCAATATCCTCATGCACTAAATCTTGATGATATATCATCATAGGTACTCGTTGAATTGATAATAAATTATCCATTGTTTTTGTATCATCATAAGCAGCAATTATTTTTTGATCTAAGCCATATGCATAGTGATCACCATATAGCATAATCACAGTATCATCTAGCATGTTTTCTTCTTCTAATCGGGTAAGTAATTGTCCAACAGCAAGATCTAATTCATAATTCGCAGCATGATAATATAAAATATCTTCAGTTGGAACTTCTCTTTCTTCATCTATAAATATTTGTCTAATAAAATCAATATTTTTTTCCGCTATCGGGTGATTATCATTATAAGGAAGATGTCCAGAAACTGTTAACATATAAGTGAAAAATGGTTGTTCCTTATCTTTTAATATATCAATAGACTTATTAACTAAATCTAAATCACTTTGCCATTGATGCTGGATAACGACACCTGTTTGTTCTTCAAGTAATCCTAAAGCTTCAGCACCATAATATTCATCATATCCTAATGTTTCTGGGTGAAATACTGATCTTGGATAAAAATAGTCTCAGATAGTTATGAAATGAATAACTTCCATATCCTTGTTCTTCAAAAAGTCTTGGCATGGTGTTAGGAAATTCATTCTCACTAAATGAATCCATCGTAAGATTGACATTTTTATGAGCATACAGTCCTGTTTGAGCCATAAACTCAGTATCAGCGGTATTTCTATAATATAGTGGTGAATAATATTGAGTGAAATTCCAACTGTTTTGTTGCATTTGATAAATATTTGGTGTTAATGTTGGATCTATCGCATATGTGTCAAATGATTCCGCCATAATTAATATTAGGTTTTTATCTTCAAAATAGCCTGTATATGCATTATCTTCATGATCAACTCTGGTATCCATATATGTATCGATTAGTGATTCAATTGTTTCTTCATCATCAATTTCGTTAAATGATGTAATAATATCTCGTTGTAAATAAGTCAGTACCCCAAAATTTTCAATAGTTTTATATGCTATTGGATTTTCAATATATAAATCAAACGGTGAATAAGCAAATGGTGAATCTTGAACTAACGTATTTGTATGAGGAATTGTAAAGACTGCAAGTGAAAATACAGTAACTGATAACAAAATGGTGAATACAAAATCTTTTGCTGATACATAAAAAATAAAACTTTTTGGAATAATTTTAGATTTATATTTTATAAAATATTTTAAAACGATTGCAATTGGTAATAAATATAATATATGTATCCATGTAATATTTTTAAATACTTTTCCAATAAAAGCAAAACCAGCATTTGCATCTCCAATTAATGAAAATGAGAAAAAGCCACTTAATGTTCTATAATATAAATCCTGAGAAAAATAAAACATTATAATACCTAGTAAAACAACCATCGTAAAATAGCGTGCTACTTTTCGTGGTAACAATCTTACTAAGAAAATTAGAATAAGTGTATAAGCATTTACAAATAAAAATATTCTAAAAAAATTTTCAATTTCAATTGAACCCATAATACTTAATCGAAATATGATCTCTAAAAATGATAATATAATGAAAATCACTAAATAGAGTTTAATTACTAATTCACGTTTTTTTATTTCCATACGACATCTCTTTTCTTTTCTAATCTATATTATAACAAAAAAAGATGTAAATTTCATGTAAAATTGCGAAGAAAATATATATATAGATAAAAAAAAGATTGCTCAGCAATCTTTTATCGACGTAATCCTAATCTTTCAATTAATGATTGATATCTATTTACATCATTGTTACGTAAATATTTCAATAAGCGACGTCTTTGTCCAATCATCTTATAAAGTCCACGACGTGAATGAAAATCATGAATGTGTACTTGTAAATGCGCATTTAATGTATTAATTTCTTCTGTTAATACTGCAACTTGAACTTCAGGAGATCCTGTATCATTTGCTCTAATTGCGTATGCTTTGATGATTTCTTGCTTTTTTTCTTTTGAAATTGCCATTGTTGTTTCCTTTCTCGAATAACTAAAGTATTGGCCGGCTGTCCAAATACCTTGTTACCGCCTTTAATATTTTAACATTTTATTTAAAAAATGCAAATAGTTTATTAGATTTTTATAAATTGTTCAACATTCATAACAAATACAGTTGCTCCACCAACTTCTACTTCAATTGGAAGTGCAGTAAATGAACCGAATTCGTTAACAATTGTATTGGGTACTAGTTTTGATCGTTTTTTACTTTGTGCTTCAATGATTTCTAAAGCTTTAGGTACTTTTTCATCATTAATCCCAATCATAAATGTCACATTACCAGATCTTAAAAAACCTCCAGATGAAGATAATCTTGTAGAAAAGAATTTTTCTTTAACTAGTGCTTTTTGTACTTTATTCGCATCATCACTTGACACAATAGCTACAATAAGTTTCATAAAATCACCCCTTATATGTGTATATTATAACATATTTTTTCTATTTTAATAGTGCTCTAACGTCTTCTTCATCATGTTTTATTTGATTTATAAGTTCTTCTCGATTAGAGAATTTTTTCTCTTCTCTTAAATAATGCATAAAAATAACTTTTACATCTTTATGATATATATTCCCATTAAAATCTAAGATAAATATTTCTAATTTTTTGGTTTGGCTATAATTAAGTGTAGGGTTATAACCAACATTTGCAATACCAGGATAAAATAAATCATCAATTAAGATATTCACATAATATACACCATTTTTAGGTAGAAAATAGTTTCCATAATCTATATTTGCAGTTGGAAAACCTAGACGTTTACCAATTTGATTACCATAAACAACTTGACCTTTTATTTCAAAATGTCGATGCAATAGTTTTCTAGCTTCATCTAATTGACCTTGTCTTAAAAAATCTTTAATATATGTTGTAGAAACACGTGTTTGGTTATATAAAAAATCTGATGGTACATCAACAATAAAGTATTTCTTTAAATCTTCAATTGTTCCTTGTCCTCGATATGCAAATCTCGCATCACGACCAATAACAAGTCGTTTCACATTGATGCTTTTAAGAAAATCAATAAATTCTTTGATGGTCAACTTAGAAAAATCTTCGTCAAATTTCACAATAAAGACATAATCTAACTTGAATTTTTTAAATATTGTAAGTTTATCCTCTTTTTGAGATAAAGTTGCGAAATTTTGTCTTCTTAATACTTCTGATGGATGAGGATCAAAAGTCAATAGTCCATGTTTTGTATCATTATAAGTTAAAACTCGCTCTATTAATCTTTGATGTCCAATATGGACACCATCAAAATTACCCATTGTAATTGTCAAGGGTTCATTATTTTGTATTTTTTTATATGCATCATTAATAATTTTCATGTATACTCCTAAAAGATTAAAATTGGTTTGTATTTGTTTTGATCAATAACCTCATAATACGCAATCATCTTTTTGTTTTTATCAATAACAACAAACGGTTCATTCGTCTTAATTTGTCTTTCATCAAGATAAACGCCATTTTTAACAAGTTGAATTAAGTAGTCACTTAATTCTAACATATGATGATTTTTAAAGTATGTATCTAATGTCATCATATCATGTGCTTCTAATGAATCTAAGGATTTAGCATTTTCAATGAGATAAGGACCAACTTTTGTTCGTCTTAAGGTTTTAAGTGCAGCATATGTGTTTAATTTTTGAGCATAATCTACTGCTAAGCTTCTAATGTATGTACCTTTAGAAACATGTGCATAAAATTTTAATTCATTTTGATTTAGAGTTTCTATATCAAAATCATAGATATGAACTGTTCTTGAAGGTCTTTCAACCTCTTTGCCTTCTCTCGCTAGTTCATATAACTTTTTACCTTTAATTTTAATAGCTGAATACATCGGTGGATATTGTTGATACGTCGTTACCATTGACTTAGCTTTATCCTCTAAGTCTTGTTGAGATAATTCCACGATAGCTTCTTTTGTCACTTTTCCTGTTACATCATATGTATCATAATGCTTGAAAAAAGAAATTGTTCCTGTATATGATTTATCCAAATTTGAAAAAAGCGAAGCTAATTTAGTGGCTTTACCGACGCATAAGATTAAAAGACCACTTGCAAAAGGATCAAGTGTGCCTGTATGTCCAATTTTTTTTACATTTAGTTTTCTTTTTACTTTAGCAACAACATCATGAGATGTCATGCCAATAGGTTTATCTACTAATATAAATCCATCCATTTAATCACCATGTTTATTATACAAAAATTAAGCAAATAAAAAAAGCACTTTCGTGCTTTCTTTATTTATTGGTATTGTGCTAACCAACTAGCAACTCTTTCTTTAGGTTGATAACCGCTTGAACGATCAACTTCTACACCATCTTTATAAACAACTACTGTTGGTACACTTTTAATACCAGCTTCAATTGCTTGATTTCTGTATAAGTCTATATCAACTCTAGAGAATCCAACGTCTGTTAATTCTGAACTTAATGCTTCTAAGACAGGTTTTAACATTTTACATGGACCACACCATGTTGCATAATATTGAACAACAACTAATCCTTGATGTCCAACCACTTGTTCATATGGTTGACCTTGATATTCTTTCATACTCATTAAAATTTCCTCATTTCTTAATAAATTATACACTTATATTATATACTATTTTATCATTAATTCAAGGTGAATGCTTATTTTAAAGTGATAATTGTTACACCCATTAATCCTTCACCTTCACGCCCATATCGATAAGATTTAATAAACGTCGACTGTTTAATATATGCATAGACTGCATTTTTAACTGCACCAGTACCAAAACCATGAATAACAGTAATTTCATGAAGTCCAGATAACAATGCTTGATCAACTGCTTTATCAATGGCTTCATATACCTCTTCATATCTATAACCCCTTAAATCAAGTGTCATTAAAGATGCATTCTTTTGCGTTTCAACACTTTCTTGTTTCGGTTTCTTATTTCTTAAAGTAGTTTGTTTTTTCTTTTTTGGAGCTTTATCTTTCACAAGATCACTAATATTAAAATCTAATTCAAAATTACCAAATTTTACTTTATATCTATCATTTTTAACTTGTGTAATATAACCATATTGCTGATATGATTTAATGAAAACATGATCCCCTTTTTTCAATTCATCTTCTACTATTAAATAATCTTCTTTTTCTAGTCCTTGATTTAGTTGATGTTTATATTTAGCTGATTCAGGTTTACTTAAGTTTTGTTTTTGCTCTAAAGTTTTAATTACATCTCTAGCTTCTTCTTGTAAATTTTGCCATTTTTGTAATTCTTTATGTCTAATTTTTTCAATGACTTGATCTTGATTCTTTATAAAATCATGTCTTAATTTATCATAATTGCTTATTTTGTCTTCTAATACTTTATTTTGCAATACCAATTTATTCTTTTGGTCTTCATGCTGTAACATTAAAGCATTTAATTTATCCATCATTTTTGCAACATCAGTTTGTTTATTACTAAAAATATATTTAGCATCTTCTATAATCTTATCCGAAAGCCCAAGTTTATGTGCAATATGAAAAGCTTGTGAAGAACCCGTCATTCCCATTTGAATATAATAAAGCGGTTTAAGTGATTCTTGATCAAAAGCAACACTGGCAGTTTGAATATCTGATTGTTCAAACGCATAATGTTTTAATTCAGCATAATGTGTAGTCACTAACATGCGTACATCATACGCTTTAAATGCATTCATCATCGCAATCGCTAGTGAAACACCTTCATTAGGATCAGTACCGCTACCAATTTCGTCTAATATAATTAAAGTTTTATCATCTACTTTATTTAACATATCAATGATTTTTGTTAAATGTGAAGAAAATGTTGATAATGATTGTTCAATGGATTGCTCATCACCAATATCAGCAAATATTTGATTAAATATTGCAATTTCTGTTTTTTCAGAAGCAGGTATTAAAATTCCTGATTGCGTCATCAACGTTAGCAAACCTAATGTTTTAAGCGCAACAGTTTTACCACCTGTATTTGGTCCTGTAATTAATAATATCTTATAGTTTTCATCAATGCTTAAACTAATTGGAACTGCGATAGATTGGTCTAATAATGGATGTTTAGCTTGAACTAACCTCGTAAGACCTTCTTCGTTTGTATGTGGCATAATAGCATCAATAGATTTTGCATATAAAGCTTTCGCTTGAATAAAATCAATATCAATTAATATCTCAAGATTATGCATTAACGAAGGTTGGAATTTCGTATTCGCACTTAGTGCATATAATAACCTATTAATTTCATTTTTTTCTTCTGCTTTAATTGATTCAATATTAGCAGTGATTTGTCTGGTTTGTTCTGGTTCTATGTATACTGTTTGTCCACTTGCTGATATATCGTGTGTAATACCTCTAATTTTATGCTTAAATTGTTCCTTGACACATAAACAAAAACGATTGTTTCTCATCACGATAACGTGATCTGATAATGATTGTTGATAATCATTGACTAATTTATTTAACTTTTCTTGTAATTGCTTATCATATCTTATTAAATCTTTTCTTAATCGAGATATTAATGGCGAAGCATCATCTTTAATTAATCCTTCTAAATCTATGACCTCGGAAATATTTTCTAACAAGTTATAATGACTCTTTATTTGATCAAAATAAGTTTCAATGACACCAGGTGTTATATTAAGCTTTTTTAAGTATTTTATATAAGATATAACATCTTTTTCCATGCTTAAAAATAATCTTATTTGAAGAAATTCATAAATTGAATAACTTATATTTTTATTCGCATATTTAAATAACTGAACAATATCAAAATCATCAATAAGTGGGCAATGACTACCGCGCTCAATCATCGTTAAAAAATCCTTAGTTTCCAATAAAGATTGGTTCACTAAATCTAATTCATGATTTGGTTTTAGTTCATTAATACGTTTAATTGCGTAATCCGTATGTGCATACTTAGCAATCATTTTAAGTATTTCATCAAATTCTAATGTTTTAGTCATAAACCGCATAGTTAGCCACCTTTTTTGTAAATTTATGGTATAATAATTCTTAGAAGGAGTTAGTTATGAAACATTACACGCTATCTGTAACTACTGAAGAGTTACAACAATTACATAAAACTTACCAAAACCATTGTATCACAACTGACAATCCATATTTACTATTTCATGCGAAACATCATGAAACAAATATTTTTGGTTATAACACAGGTAAACTTGTGCTTCAAGGCAAAGAAATCACTCACGAAATTGTATTAATTAAAAAAATTATAAATCGTGAAGATTATGAAGCTATTGGTTCAGATGAAGTAGGTACAGGCGATGTCTTCGGACCTATTGTCGTATGTGCTGCTTTTGCTTCGAAAACTGATATACCTTTACTTGAACAATTAGGTGTACGTGATTCGAAAAACATCAGTGATAAAAAAATTATAGAAATTGGCCCTAAATTAGCAAAACTATTAGTGCATTCTTTAATTATTCTATCACCACAGAAATATAATAAATTGATAGCTAAAGGCTACAATTTAAACAAAATCAAAGCCTTATTACACAACCAAGCGATTGTAAAGACATTTGAAAAAGTTGGACATCAAGTTCCTATAATTCTTGATCAATTTTGTGCACCAAACTTATATTTCAATTATTTGAAAGATGAAACTGAAATATATCGTGATATTGAATTTCACACAAAAGCTGAACAAGTTCACTTAAGCGTAGCTGCTGCATCAATTATTTCAAGATATGCATTTTTAGTTAAACTCGATCAATATAGTAAAAAAATCGATGTTAAACTATTAAAAGGTGCAAGTAAAGAAGTTGATTCGCAAATACTAAACATCTACAATAAAGTGGGATTAAAGCAAATGCCTACCATTGCAAAAATGAACTTCAAAAATATCACAAAACAAAATCTATTTTAAATTGGTTTAAAAAAGTTTTAAACTCAGAGGGTATATCGACATTAAATGTCATATACTCTTTTTTTATTGGATGCATAAAAGCTAATTTATATGCATGTAAATACTGTCCAGTTTTACCATAGACTTTTTTAGGTCCATAAACAGGATCACCAACAATTGGGTGATTTATATATGCCATATGTACACGTATTTGATGTGTTCTTCCAGTTTCAAGTTCACATTTAACAAGTGCATAATTTAAATCTTGCCCTAAAACTTCAAAATGAGTTATTGCATGCTTCCCATCTTTAACGACAGCCATTTTTATACGATTGCTTGTACTTCTACCAATAGGTGCATTAATCGATGCTTTTGTTTCTTTAAATGGGTGATAAACAATTGCTAAATATGTTCTTTTAATTTCGTGTTTTTTAAGCATTTCACTTAATAATTGATGTGCTTTATCATGTTTCGCTATAATGAGTAATCCACTAGTATCTTTATCAATGCGATGAACTATACCCGGTCTTATAACACCATTAATATCACTTAAATCAGTCATTTGATGCAGTAAGCCATGTACTAGTGTTGTTTCTTTATAACTCGATGCAGGATGCACTACTAAGCCTTGTGGTTTGTTAATCACTGCTAAATCATCATCTTCATAGATAATATCTAAATTTAAGTTTACAGGATCTAAATTTAAAGTTTCAACTTCATAATCTTTAACTGTAACTATATCTTTTTCTTTTAACTTGTAACCAGTTTTTACAACTTCATCATTTACTTTGATAAAACCCTTTTTAATTTCATTTTGACAAAAATTTCTTGAGCGATCTGGATATATATGTGTAGATACATATGCATCTAACCTTTGGTTTTCATTTTCTTGATCTATATTATATGTTTTCATCTGAAGTATTCTCCTTTAATTTGTTACGTTTGGGATCTATGAAAAATATATCAATTGCAAACATAAATATAGCAAAAAATAATAAAATATCAGCAATATTGTTATCAAAATTACTAAGCCCAACGCGACTTAGAAAATCAAAAAACGGAAAATGTAATAAATCAACAACAAATCCTCTAAATAATCTATCAATGGCGTTACCTAATGTACCAGCAATAAAAAATACAATAGAAATACTATATAGTTTTTTTGATTTGAAATCAACATCTTTAAAAAAGTATCCAAATAATCCAAGTGCAAAAATAGTAACAACGACAAATATAAGTTCTTTATAATCACTACCACCTAGTAAACCTAGTGATGCAGCGTAATTTGGCGTATAAGATAGTTCTAATATAGACGGTATGATAATCACATTGGGATCAAGATTTTCTTGTGCATTAAATGCGAAGATTTTAGTAATTTGATCAAGAAAGATGAAACCTAAAATGAGCAGGCCACCTATTGTGTAATTATGTTTTA
The DNA here is from genome assembly GCA_018622495.1 of Mycoplasmatota bacterium. Lineage (GTDB taxonomy): Bacteria > Bacillota_I > Bacilli_A > Acholeplasmatales > Acholeplasmataceae > WOFB19. Next base: position 944,687 of record CP076021.1, on the reverse strand, counting down.
AAAATTGTTTAAATTTCATTTAGTGTAATTCCTTTCTTTTTTAGACTATCTTTAAAATAAGACTGATAAAACTATAATAGCAAATATTAATAAAAATATATTAATTAAAGTTGTTTCAAACCAAAAAATATAGGATGTATTAATTTCTTCTACTTTAGGTTGATAACTTTTTAATAGTTGTAAATAAAACCAATAGTATAAATATACAAAGCTTAAAACTATGAATACTATAATGATAGCTAAAAATAACGAATGTTTAGTATATATAAACATATTGATTGTTATTAGTAGTGGAATTATAGCAACTACGACTGACATCAAAAGAGAAAACAATACAGACTTTACACCATCTTTTGTCGTAATGATCGCATGCACTCTTTGATTGATCTTTTTGTAACGATAAAATTGATTGAATAATTTATGATATAACGTTTTCATTAAGCCATATAACCGCCTCATTAATAGTATTTACAGGTACTAAATCAAATGAATATTCAAGACCATTTATATCATCTAAATGGTCAATAGGAATGAAAAAAACATCGACATTTTCTTGTTCTGCAGTAATGATTTTTTGACGAATTCCACCAATTAATCCAATGTCTCCAGTCATTTCAATTGTACCAGTTCCGCTAATTTTAAGGTCCAATAAGTTTATATTTACTAAACTTGCATAAATACTAAGTGTTTGTAAAAGGCCCCCACTTGATCCACCAACGACATTGACTTGATCATAATCATATGAAGGATTTGCATCTATAATTTCATAAGATGGGAAAAACCAAAACAAAACATCTTCTGTTTCATAAACATAATGATATTCAATGATATCTCCACTTTCTTTTAATATCGTATAAGTAACATCACTTTGATAAGCTAGAGTTTTTGAAGATATGAAATCTTCATCTTCAAGATTTTCTCCATTAATTGCGATAATCTTATCTCCAATATTTAATGCATCGATTCTTCTTGGAAAATCATAAATAATTAACCCATCATAGGTATAGTTCGCATAAATTTCATCATTTTGCATATGAGCGAGCTCATATGCTTTAATAATCGCTGTTTTATAAGATACTACTTTCGAAATGTTTCCTTGTTTGATGCTATCTAAAATTGATGTATCTTCTTGTCTTTGTGTTATTTCTGTGATGGATACTTGATCATTATTTTTTAATAAATAATATTGAAAAACTGTGATAGGTTCTTGACTATATACATATATAGAATAAAAATGATCATCCATTTCATATCCTTCTATAGAAAATGAATCTTCTAAATTAGTAAGTCCACCTGGCGTTACCACAGCATATTGTGTTGGTACGACGAGCAACATCAAAACATAAACATATGCAAAAGACAGCATCACTATCTTTTTAAGATGTTTAAGAAGAAATTTTATCATATGTAAGCTTTCCAGTTTGCATTTTTTTATATGTAACACCAGCTGCATCTAACATTTTAAGAGCTGCTTTATGTGTGTCCTTAAATTCATATTTATTTGATTCATATATGATTTCTTTGATACCACTTTGAATAATTAATTTACTGCATTCATTACATGGGAATAGTGTCACATATATCGTTGATCCTTTAATTGATTGAGTCGCATTTAAAATTGCATTAGCCTCAGCATGAACAACATAAGGATATTTTGTGTCAACTAATTCCCCTTTTTTAGCCCATGGAAATGCATCATCTTCACATCCACTTGGAAAACCATTATATCCAATACCTATAATGCGTTTTGATTCATTGACAATACATGCGCCTACTTGTGTTTCTGGATCTTTACTTCTCATCGCAGAAAGTTTAGCAACACCCATAAAATAATCATCCCATGAAATATAATCTTTACGCATTTTTCTTTTCATCCTTTGTGACTAGATTTAAATTAACATGGCAATATCCACCTGGATTTTTATCTAAATAATCTTGGTGATATGCTTCTGCTTTATCATAATCTTTTGCCATTTTAACTTTTATTTGAACACGATTATAATCATCTTTAAAATAAGATTTAAAATATGCATTAACAACGTCTGCATCAAAATCACTAAATACATAAATACCACTACGGTATTGTTTACCAATATCATGACCTTGTCTATTAAGTGTAAAAGGATTAACAAATCTTAAGAAATGTTCAAGTAACTTTTCTAAAGAGAGCACTGTTTCGTCATAAAAAACTTCAACAGCTTCCGTATGTGTTGCAACACCTATACAAACTTCATCATATGTAGGATATCGTTTATTACCATCGATATAACCTACTGAAGTTTCTTCGACGCCTTTAAGTTGTTTAAAATAAGCTTCTACGCCCCAAAAACAACCTCCAGCTAAAATAACTTTTTTCAAATTAATCACCAACCTTAATATGGAGTTCTTTCATTTGTTCTTCATCGACAAGCGATGGAGCTTTCATCATTTGATCTTTTGCACTTTGAGTTTTTGGAAATGCAATAACATCTTTAATATTATTTGTATGTGTCATTAACATCACAATACGATCTAATCCCAATGCTAACCCGCCATGTGGTGGCGTACCATATTTAAGTGCATCAACAAAAAATCCAAATCTTTCTTTAACATCTTCATCACTCAATCCTAATGTTTCAAACATTAGTGATTGTACTTCTTGATTATGTATTCTAAGTGATCCACCACCAATTTCATAGCCATTTAGTACAATATCATATGCATCTGCCATCGCAGCTTTTGGATTTGTTTTAAATACTTCTAAATCAGATGGTGCTGTAAATGGATGATGTTTTGCATAAAATCTTTGTTCTTCTTCATCATACTCTAATAATGGCCAATCAACAACCCATAAGAAATCATAACGATTTGGGTCAATTAAATTAAATTGTTGACCTAATTCAAGTCTAAGTGCGCCTAAAGATTGTAGAACATCATCAAGTTTTCCAGGTACAAAACAAATTAATTCTTCATCAGATAAATTGAATTTATCAATATCTTCTGTCGATAAGAATTTTAAAATACTACCTTTAACTTCATTATTTTGTTTTTTAATAAACGCTAATGCATCACCATGATGTTTTTTAACCAAAGCACCTAATTTATCCATTTGTTTTCTTGATAAATGTGCAGCTTGTTGAACTCTAATACCACGAATTTCATCTTTTCCATTGAATAAAGGAACATCAATACCTTCAAACATAGGTTTGAAATCTTCAATTAATAAGTCAAATCTAGTATCAGGCTTATCACTACCATATAAAGCCATAGCATCTTTATATGCCATGCGTTTAAATGGTGTTTTAATATCAATATCTAATACTTTTTTAAATGTGTTTTTTAATATCTTTTCAGTTACTTCTTGAATATCAATAGGTTCAATAAAAGAGGCTTCAATATCAATTTGCGTAAATTCAGGTTGACGATCAGCTCTTAAATCTTCATCTCTAAAACATTTAGCAACTTGAAAATACTTTTCAAATCCAGCAACCATAAATAATTGTTTATATATTTGAGGAGATTGTGGTAAGGCATAAAATTGTCCTTCATATAATCTAGATGGTACTAAATAATCTCTAGCGCCCTCTGGTGTTGACTTACCTAATATAGGTGTTTCTATTTCTAAATAGCCTTCTTCCACTAAAACATTTCTAATTTCTTGCACGATTTGATGTCTTTTAATTAAATAATTTTGCATCACTGGTCTTCTTAAATCAAGATAACGATATTTTAATCTCGTTTCTTCTAATGCATCACTATCATCTAATACACTCATAGGTGGTGTCAATGCACGACTTAAAATTGTTAAACTTGAAACCTCGATTTCGATTTCTCCAGTTTTAATTTGATGATTTTTACTTTCTCGTTCAACAACAACACCTTCTGCTTCAATAACAAATTCACTTCTTAATGTTAAAGCGGCTTCATAGTGTTTATTTTCAGGTTTAATCACTAATTGTGTGATACCAAATCTATCTCTTAGATCAACAAAGATAAGGCCACCTAAATTTCTAGACTTTTGTACCCATCCTTTTAATATAACTTTTTGATTTATATCTTTTAATGTTAACTCATTATTATGATGTGTATATTTCATAATTCTTCTCCATATATTGTTTTACTTAAGTATGAAACAATTTCTTCTATTTTAATATTTTCTTGTACTTCAGTCTCACTATTTTTAATTGCAACATATCCTTTTTTATATTCATCTTCACCTAGAAAAATCATATGTTTAGCATTAAATCTTAAGGCTTCTTTTAATTGTGCCTTAAATGATCTATTTAAATAATTCATATTTGTTTTAATGCCTTGAGCTCTAAGATCATGTGCAATTTTTACGGCTTCTTTTTTTAAAGCATCATTAAATTGAATAATATAAACATCTAAATGATGTTGGTTAAACCAACTTGGATTTTCCATTTCAATGGCCATCAGTAATCTTTCCATACCAAATGCTACACCAATACCTGGTGTTTGAGGACCACCTAATTCTTCAACTAAGTTTTCATATCGGCCACCACCACCTAAAACATTTTGTGCACCAAATCCTTCTATTTTAGCTTCTACTTCAAAAACTGTATGACTATAGTAATCAAGCCCTCTCACAAGTCTAGGTGCTAGCTCATATGAGATATCTGCTGCATCCAAATATTTGATAACTTGATCAAAATATGCTTTTGATGATTCATTTAAATATTGAATTGGTGTTGGCGCATGAAGTACTGCTTCATGTTTAGCATCTACTTTGCAATCTAATATTCTTAATGGGTTTTTATCAATTCTTACTTGACAATCACTACACAATGTCTTTCTATGAGGCTCAAAATGAGCCTTTAAGGCACTTTGGTAAGCTTCTCTTGATAATTTATCTCCTAATGAGTTAAGTCTTACTTTGACGTCTTTTAAGCCTAATTTATTAATAAAATCGTAGCTTAACATTATCACTTCAGCATCAATCATTGGATCAGATGAGCCAATGGCTTCAATACCAAATTGAGAGAATTGACGATAACGACCTTTTTGTGGTCTCTCATATCTAAAATTAGGACCAATATAATAAACTTTTTTAAGTGATTGTTCAGCATAAAGTTTATGTTCAACATAACTTCTAATGACACCTGCTGTACCTTCAGGTCTTAATGTTAATTTTCTATTTGAACGATCTAAAAAATCATAAGTTTCTTTTGTTACCATATCGGATAAATCATTTTCTCTATGAAAAACATCGGAGTATTCCATCATTGGTGTTCTAATTTCTAAAAAATCATAAACTTTTGTTAAGTCTCTAATGGCTTGTTCTAGTTGTTGCCATTTAGAACTTTCTTCTGGTAAAACATCATATGTACCTTTTACTCGATTTATTTTCATTATAGTTCTCCTTTGTCATTTCATATACTTTCATATTTGAAGCTAATATACCATTTATTTTTCTAAATGTATAAGGTAAGGTTTTTATGTATGTAAATCCATTTTTTTCAATCACTTTGCCACTTGCAGGATTGTTTTCTAAATGCTTAACAATGAGTTTGTCATATTTATAGTATTCGAATCCAACTTCAATGATGCACGCTAGTGCTTTAGTCATAATGCCTTGATTCCAATAGTCTTTATGAATCACATAACCTATTTCAACTTCCTTATCACTGCTTTTAGAGTGAAAATCAATGGTGCCAATCATTTTATTGTTATCTAGGTCAACGATAGCATATCCAACTGGTATTCCTTGTTTTGGTCGTGTGAGAAATATATCATTAATTGATTTTTTTGCTTCACGAACACTAGTCATTGGACCCCAGGATAAGGTTTTTGTTACTTCATGCATTTTTCCATATGCATACATATCAAGTGCATCACTTTTTTTTATGGATCTTAACATGAAATGATCAAAATATTGAGTTGGCATATCTTTTAATATGTTCATATTTATCTCCTAAAAAAAACGTCCTTAAAAACATCTAAGGACGATTATATCGCGGTACCACCTTAGTTCTAGAATTTCTTCTAGCCCTTATTGATTTAAAATGCCTCCAAAGGCGTCACTTATTTAGTATGTACTAAATACCTTTTTCACTGGCGATTATATTATAAAAACATTTTAACCTGTTTTATATTTTTTGTCAATTAATATTCAACTAAAATCGTGACTGGACCATCATTAATAGATTCAACTTCCATATGTGCTTGAAATATGCCAGTTTCAACATCAAATAACTTACTTAATTCGCTTACAAACAATTGATATAATTTGTTTGCTTCCTCTGGATTTAACGCATTTGTAAATGAAGGTCGATGATTACCTTTAACGTCACCATATAAAGTGAATTGTGAAACAGCAAGTATCTGACCATGGACTTGTTCTAAGTTAAAATTTAGTTTACCTTGTTTATCTTCAAAAATACGTAATTTAGATATTTTATGTGCCATTTTAATGACTTTTTCAAGATTATCATCCACACTAAAGCCAATATATAGTAAATAACCCTTATTGATTTGACCTACTATTTTTTGTTCAACTGATACTTTAGCTTTTTTAACTCTTTGACATACGACTCTCATTTAAAATCACGCTCAACACTTGAGATGTCACTTACTTTTTTAATATTTGCTGTTAAATTATGTAAAGCCTTAACATCTGAAATTAACACCTTTAATTTAATTGTCATTTCTAAATTAGATGCAGTGCTTGCATTAACTTCTGCAATCGATATACTAAGTGCATTAACAGCCGTCACAACTTCTGTTAATAGTGTAGGTCTTGCAGTACCAATTATCTTAACTCTCGTTGGATATTTTCTTTCAATTGATTCAGACCAAAAAACTTCTAGTAATCTATTTTCATCAAATTGCTTACAATTCGGACATGCTGCATGATGAATCACAATACCATTAGTTTTAGATACATATCCTAAAATATGATCACCTGGTATAGGTAGGCAACAATTAGCAAGTTTTATTTGAGGACTTGACAATCCTTCAATCATCACACCTGTTTCATGATGTGTGGTTAGTTGTTTTGCAGCTTTTTCCATTTGACGTTGAAGTATTAATTCTTTATCAACTTCCTTACCAATTGCTTTTTGAGCCACAGTTTTCGGACTTACTAATCCTTTACCAACTTCTAAATAAAGTTCTTGCACTGTTTCTATCATATTTTTTTCAAAATGTTTTTTCACAAATTGATCATCAATCAGTGATTGATCAACTTTTTGTGATGATAATTCTTTATCTAACAACATTTGACCAGATTGAATTAAATGGTCTCTATTTTGTTTATTTAAAAAACTTTTAATTTTATGTCTAGCATGTGCTGATTTAGCTATTTTCATCCAATCTTCGCTTGGTCCAACTGAATTTTTATTGATTTTAACACTAACTATATCACCTGTTGCAAGTTCATAATCAAGTGTTACGATTCTATTGTTAACAATAGCACCTGTCATTTTATTACCTATATCTGTATGAATACGGTAAGCAAAATCAATAGGTGTTGATCCTTTAGGTAACTCAATGACTTCACCTTTAGGTGTGAATACATATACGTTAGCTTCTAATATATCTCCTCTAATGGTGTTTACAAACTCTTTTGCACCACCTTGTGTTTCATCTGTATCTTCACTCATTTTTAAGAGTTCACCATACCATTTTAGTTTTTGTGCAATTTCAAATTGTTCTTTTTCTTTAGAGTAGGTTTTATTTTCTTTATAAGCCCAGTGAGCTGCAACCCCATATTCAGCAATTTGATCCATTTCATGTGTACGAATTTGAACTTCAAAAAGAGTGCCATCTTCAGCTAACACAGTTGTATGTAATGATTGATACATATTTGGCTTAGGTACTGCAATATAGTCTTTAAATCTTCTAGGTATTGGTGTAAAGTTTGCATGAATAATACCTAGTGCTTGATAACATGATTCAACTTTATCAACTATGATTCGCACTGCTAATAAATCATAAATATCTTCAAATGCTCTATTATCTCGTACCATTTTTTTATAAATACTATATATATTTTTAATACGTCCTTTAATTGAGAACTCATGTAAATCATTATCTGAAAAAAGAGATTTTACTTGCTCAATAATTGAATCAATTGAAGATTCTCTTTCTGTCTTTTTAGCTTGAATCATATTAGATACACGATAATACATGGGTCCATCAGTATATCTAAGTGATTTATCTTCTAATTCAGCTTTAATTCTAAAAATCCCTAAGCGATGTGCCAAGGGTGCATATATTTCTAAAGTTTCACTTGCAATTCGATATTGCTTTTCTGGTGCCATTGATTGAAGTGTACGTATATTATGCAATCTATCTGCAATTTTAATTAATACAACACGAATATCTTTTGCCATCGCTAAAAGCATCTTTTGATGATTATCAGCTTGAGATGCGACTGTGTTAAAAGATAATTTACCAATTTTAGTCACACCATCAACCATTTCAGCAATTTCTTTCCCAAATGTTGTTTCAACATCTTTTAATGTATAATCAGTATCTTCTACAGTATCATGTAATAATGCAGCAATAATCGTTGCTGGTCCTGCAGAAAGCTCAGTTAAAATAATAGCAACCGCAATAGGATGAGTAATATAAGGATCTCCAGATTTTCTCATTTGTCCCTCATGTTTATCTCTTGCTATTTCATAAGCTTTTTTTATGAGTAATACATCTTCATCATGATGAATATATGAAGAGAAACTATTTTTTAAAGAATCAAATAAAAGATCTGTCATTTAAACACTTCTTCCTAATAAGTAATTAAAGTAAGTATATCATATCCAAGTAATTTATCTCTACCTTTTAAATCAGCAAGTTCAATAAGAAATGCTAAACCAACAACAACGCCACCTAATTTTTCAATAAGTTTTACGGTTGCATTCATTGTGCCACCTGTAGCAAGTAAATCATCGATGACAATAACTCTATCTCCAGGTTTGATAGCATCTTGATGAATTGATAATTCATTAGAACCATATTCTAAGTCATAACTTTCAGTTACAATATCTCTTGGTAGCTTCCCAGGTTTTCTTACTGGTGCAAAACCTATACTTAAGTTTGTTGATACAGGACACCCAAAAATAAACCCTCTAGCTTCCGGTCCAACAATGACTGTTGCTTCTTTTTCTTTTGCATATGCTGTAAATGCATCAGCAGCAAATTTATATGCTTCTCCGTTTAACATTAACGGTGTAATATCTTTGAATAATATCCCTTTTTTTGGGAAATCTGGTACCTCAGCAATAAATTTTTTTAAGTCCATAAATAAAGCCTCCAAGTTTTATAAATTATTTAAATCGCACTTTATTATTCTACCATATTATTTTAACTTTTAGCAAGTATGCTATAATGATTATAGGTGATAAAAATGAAACCCTTAGCATATCGTATGAGACCCACAAAATTTGAAGATGTTTTTGGTCAAGACCACTTAATTGGACCAGATGGCGTATTAAATATTATGCTTAAAAAGCATAAAATTTTATCTTTCATTTTATATGGTCCCCCAGGTACAGGTAAAACAACTATCGCACAAATATTTGCTAATGAATCAGCTTTAGATACATATTTTTTTAATGCTTCAACGGATAATAAAGCTAAACTAAAAGATATCGTTGATATGACTGCATATCATGATGTTTTACTCATTATCGATGAGATTCATCGCATGAAAACAGACATTCAAGATTATTTATTACCGTTTTTAGAAAATGGACATGTCACAATCATCGGTTTAACGACATTAAATCCTTATCAAAGTATTAATCTTGCGATTAGATCTAGATGTCATTTGTATGAAGTTAAAAAACTAGATGATAATTCTATAGCAAGTGCAATTCATAAAGGATTACATGAACTTGATGTCGATATTAAAATTGAACCTCAAGCACTTGATGCTATTATAAGAGTATCTAATCATGAAATTAGATCCGCACTCAATGTTTTAGAAAGTTCTTCTTTGTTATTAGAAGATAACGATATATTAACTTCTCATATTGTCTATAGAGTAGCTGGTAAAACGCATTTTGACCTTGATAAAAATCAAGATAATTTCTATGATTTACTTAGTGCACTACAAAAATCAATAAGAGGTCTCGATGTTGATGCAAGTATTCACTATTTAGCAAGACTTATCACTTTAGAAGATCTCCAATCAATTATTAGAAGATTACTCGTCATTGCTTATGAAGATATAGGATTAGCAAATCCAATGATGGGTGTTAAAGTAGCCAATGCTTGTGAAAGTGTATTAAAAGTAGGTTTACCAGAGGCTAGAATTATATTAAGTGTTATTGTCATTGACATGGCGTTGTCTCCAAAATCAAATAGTGCTTATTTAGCAATTGATCAAGCTTTAGAAGATTATCAAAATTCAGATACAGGTGTGATAGCACCACAGTCAAGTAATCGAGAAATCGCTAAAAATCCTGACTTATATCTTTATCCACATGACCATTTAAATAGTATAAATGACCAAAGTTATATGCCGGATAAAATAAAAGATAAAGTCTATTTCAAACCAAAAAAAGAATCTAGCTATGAAAAAGCACTAGCTACACGATTAGAACAAATTGATAAAATTAAACACAAAAAAAGATAAAAAAAGCCGCAATGGCTTTTTTAATAGTTAATTGTTAAAAATTGTTCCAAAACAATCGAAGAAATTTTAGGTATTAGGTATAAACCAAAATACAATCCTATAGATGTATATTTATTACGCTTTTTCATTTCTTTGAATCTTACTGCAGTTAATGTATTACCATAAATGATGAGTGTTCCACCTAGTATTCCATGAATAATCATAGAAAGTGCCAGTAAGATTATATTATTTTCAATAACAAAATATCTCACTGAATACAATATTAACATAAATGAAATAATCATCATATAGGTAATATATTTACAAATCTTAGAATACTTATTATAAATATATTTCCTTTGTTCTTTGTTTAAATCATGAATCCAATGCATAGCCCCTCCAAAAGTCCTTAAAGTAATATTTAAGGACTTTTTTAATACATTAGAATAATTCATCGATATATTTTTGTTTTTTCTTAATATTTGAATGTACATATAAATTTAATGTAGTTGCAATATTAGCATGCCCTAAAAGTTCACTTATACTTTTAAAGTCAACTCCCTGATCAAAACATAAATTTGCAAATGAATGTCTTAAATCATGAAACCTCATATCCATAAAATCATATTTTTCTAGAAATAATTTAAACTGTCTTCTCAATATTCTTGGATCTAGAGGAACTTTTGACTGTGTAAGTACATAATCTGTTGAATGGCTATATAAAGACAATAATTCAGTATAAATATGTTTATGGATAGGTAAAACACGCTGACTATGTATAGTTTTTGGTGTCGTCATCACTAATGTACTGCCTTTAAAAGAATCTTTAATCCTATATATTGTTTTTTCAACAAAAATTAAATGATTCTCTAAATCGATATTACTAAATCTTAATGCACAAATTTCACCTATTCTCATACCTGTACATATAGCAATCAAAATACCTATATAGTATTTATTCTTATTTACTATTAGTATCTGAATCATGTGTTCAATTTGTTTTTTACTTAATAACATATAAGATTTTTTTATGACTTTCGTATTAATGTTTTCATTTATAAACTTTTTAAGCATTTTTTGTTTCATTGGGTATGAGTTCAAACTAGATACTAAAATATTAAAAATTGTAGTTATATAAGTATTAGATCTGGTTTCTATAAATTGATAATAGTAATCTTTAAAGATCTGTTCATTTAAATCTACAACTAATAAATGGCCTAATTGAGGTGTTATGTTATTTTTTATAATGCTTTGATAAATATTAAAACTTGAAGTTTTGACTGAATTTTTTTTATGTTTCAGCCATTCATCTAATAAGGCACATAAAGCTTGTTTAGACATAAGATGTATCCTTTCTAATATGAATGATAATTGACATAAAAAATGTAATTTTATATAATTAAATCACAATATCCTTAAATATTACTTTAAGGACTTTTTTTATGTCAACTTATATTAGAAAAGATATTCAATTTTTACTTTTATATAAAAAGAAAAGGCTAAATCATTAGCCTTTTAACCTATTTCTGTAGATATAATTACTGGAATTGTAATTGGATTACGTTTAATTTGTTGATAAATATAACGATTAACATCACTTCGTATATCCCTTTTATATTCATTCCAATTAATATATTTTCCGTTTAAATGTTTTTCACTAGTCTTATAGAATATTTTTTTGATTTGATCAAGTAGTTCTTCTGATTCTTCCACATATACAAAACCTTTTGTGATAATTTCTACTTCACCAAGTATTTTTTTGTATTTAGGACTAACATGTGCAACAATGAGTAAAGCACCGTCTTCAGCTAATAATTCACGATCTTTCATTACATAATCATTAACATCACCAATCGCTGTACCATCAATAAGGATTTCACCAACTTTAATATCATTTCGACTCACATAAACATCTTTTTCATTATAATTAAGTACATCACCATTATCTAATAGGAATACATGGTCATCTTTATAATTTAATTCTCTGGCAAGTCTTCTTACACCATATTGATGTCTATATTCACCAATTGTAGGAATGATAAATTCCGGTTTAAGTAAATTAATCATCATTTTTAATTCTTCTGCAGTTGCATGTGCTGCAGTTAATAAACGTTTATCAATGACTTCTACATTAGCTTCACTTCTATATAAAGTATCAAGTGTTCTTGCTGCCATTTTTTCAGTTCCAGGAACTGGTGCTGTCATTAAGACAATTGTATCACTATCATCAATTTGAATTAGTCTATCAATTTTTTTACACATTCTTTGTAGCATAAAGAATGGTTCATGTCTACTACCTGTTACTAAAGCTACGATATTTGGATCATTATTTTTATTTTTATCATCAATAAATCTTAAATTAATTAAAGATTCTTTCGGTATTTCTAAGTATCCATTTGCAATTGCAATATCTACAATTCTTTGTGCTCTACGTCCTATGATTGCAATCTTCTTCTTATGTTTCAAACTCACATTAACTGCACGTTGTATTTTTCTTAAATCAGAAGAGAACAAGGAAATAATAATGCGTCCTTCTGCATTAGCAAATATACTATTTAATTTGTGATCTAGGGCTTGATTTACACCACCGTTTAAAACAAGCGTAGATCCAAGTGACTCTGTTAATAACATAAGCACTTTCTTTTCAGCTATATCATTAATCTTTTTAAAGTCGGTTTGATATTTAGCATCACTACTTTGATCAAAATTAAAATCACTTGTATAAACAATCACACCTACCATCGTATGAATAGCAATCCCAACTGATTCTGGTATTGAATGGGTTGTATTAAAAAATGAAACTTTTACATTTCCAAATTTGATAATGCTATTTTGACTAATGGTATTTAGTGTGTAATCTTCTATTTTAAAGTTTGAATCTTTTAACATATCTTTAACAAGTTGCATCGTAAAATTTGTCGCATAAACTGGCACATTCAAATCATTGATTAAATGTGGAATAGCAGAAATATGATCTTCATGTCCATGTGACAAGAAAATCCCTTTGATTCTATCTTTAGCGCGTATTAAAACACGATAATCTGGTATGATTTCATCGACACCATATAATTCAGAACTTGGATATTTAATCCCTGCATCCAAGATGAATAAATTTCGATCGACCTCAACTACGTACATGTTTTTCCCGTTTTCGCCTAGTCCCCCAAGCGCAAAAAACCTAATATTGCTCATATTAACACTTCCTTTATAATGAACCGTCATTTTATCTATATTTATTATAACATGTTTTGAAAATTTAACAATGATTTTGTTTTAACATATGGTATCATAAAAGTAGGTGATAATAATGGTAAAATACCCAATAAAACGTAAACCACATGAAAAAATAACAAACTATGCAAACCTCGGTATGACGCTAGAATCTGACATTGAACAAACAAATCAATACTATCTTGATCACAACATTGCTGTGATCCATAAAAAGCCAACGCCCATTCAAGTGGTCAACGTTTCTTATCCAGCAAGAAATAAAGCTAAAATCGTTGAGGCTTACTATAAAACACCATCAACTACAGATTTTAATGGTATTTATAAGGGAAAATACATTGATTTTGATGCAAAAGAAACCAATTCTAAAACTTCAATGCCTTTAAAAAATGTACATCCACATCAAATTGAACATTTACGAAATGTTGAATCTCAAGGTGGTATTGCTTTTTTAATTGTACATTTTAAACAGTATAATGAGTATTTTTTACTTCCTTTTGACATATTATCTACATTTTGGGATTCACAGCATGAAAAAACGGGACGTAAATCAATCCCGTATTTAACTTTTAAAAAATCAGCTTATATCATACCTTTTGGTTTTCAACCAAGACTTGATTATTTATCTATTATTAAGCAGCACTTTCTTGATAAATAAACTTTTTAGACATATCATCCATTGTACGACTTAATAAGACAACAAATACTAAAGTAATCAGTGTTGTTGATAAGTTATACCCTAAGTTATATGTTATAAATGAATAGAAAAATGCATCTGCATTAATAATTTCTGACCAAAATAATACACCTGCAAAAGATACGGATAAGTATCTAATAAAACCAGCGATTAAAATTCCAATGATGATTGAAGGCAAATGATTTAATTTACCTTTGAATAATCCTGTTAAACCAAATGCAGTAAATCCAATAAGATAATCTAACAAAAATGACCATCCTATGATATATCCTGCAGGTGCTAATAAGATTTCAACAATCCCATAGACAAACCCAGCTAAAATACCATATTTTAAGCCAAACATAAAACCAATAAATACTAATGGAATCATAAATAAACCAATAAAATTCCCGCCAAATGGCATACCTGGTATAATTTTTAAAATTAACTCAAGTACGACTGCTACTGCAACTAACATACTGCTCATAATGAGCTTTCTTAATTCAACTTGCTTCTCTTTCATTTCTTCCTCCTTAGAAAATAAAAAAATTTCTATGGATTAGCCAAAGAAATTGATAGTTGTATATAACGTTATGTTATCGACTATCCCTCCGCTGGTATCATCCAGATCAGGTTCTTCGGGTCGACTCTTGGTCCTCTCAGCTAACGCTCCCCGTAGTGATCATATAAAATATAACACGAAATAAAACAAAAATCAATAAAGGAGACTTATTTTATGCCCCCAGCTATAACTATTACATTAATATTTGTAGGACTTGCACTTTTAATCACACTGCCTTCATTTCAAATCATTAAAGAAAATGAAATGGCAATTGTTGAACGTTTAGGAAAATACCAAAAAACAATTACTGAACCTGGTATACATGTCATGATGCCATTTATTGAACGCATTATAGAACGTATACCTACAAAACCATTTTATGTAACTAAAAAAATTAAAAAGCAAGAAAATATTAATCAATCTTTAATGATAACTTATAAAATCAATGTGTTTGATGAAATGCTTTATACTTATAGTGCTATCGACTGTGTTATGGAAGTCCATAAGTTTGTCATTGAAGCACTTAAAGAACAAATGGATCCTAATGATATTACTGATCAATTGCTCACTTATACTAAACAATTTGGTTTTGATCTACTTGAAATAAATTATGATAATCAAAAATAATTTTATGTAATATTATATAACAACTTTGCATTTTTAATAATTTATGCTATAATATAGTCAAAGGAGTGATGTGTATGAATATCACATGGTATAACGAAAAGCCTAAAGACTGTATAGTTACCATAGGTAATGGAAGCTTGACTTTAAATAAGCCAGCAGTAACATTTTTTGAAAATGCATATTCAGTAATGCTTGGTCAAAATACTGATGATAAATTAATTTTTATTAAGCCATTAAATAAACAACGTGCGATGATGCATGACTTACCTGAAAATAGTAAGTATCGAATCACAATTCGTAGTTCTTATGGTAGAATAACTAATAAAGCGTTTTTAAAAGAGGTTGTTGAATGGTTTAATTTAGATGTGATAGAAAACGTGTTAAAATTTAAAGCTGTTTGGGATCCTAAAAACGAAATCTTAGTGGTAGATTTGAAGGAGGTAGTTTAATGGATTGGTTAGAGTGGGTATGGTTAGGGATATTTCTAGGAGCTCTCGCATTTGAATTTGTTACTGCTGATTTAGTCAGTATCTGGTTCTCTTTAGGAGCTGTTCCAAGTTATATTTTGTCCTTATTTAATGTAAACCCTGTTTTACAAATTGTATTATTCTTTATCATTACCGCAGTATTATTATTCGTCACAAGACCTGTTGTTATGAAATACTTTAAAACAAATGAAATAAAAACCAACGTTGATTCAGTAATTGGGCAACATGCGATTTGTGTTGAAGATATATTGATTGATACGATTGGCGCTGTAAAACTTAAAACTCAAGTTTGGTCTGCTATTTCATCAGAACCAATACTTGTCAATGAACGCGTTCGTATACTCGATGTTGAAGGCGTTAAGTTAATTGTTGAAAAAATAGATAAATAAAAAGAAAGAAGGTTAATTTATGTTATTAGAAAACTTACTTGCACCTATTGCAATATCTGCTAATGGTGTCGTTACAATTGTTGTTGTCGTTGTTATTATGTTAATCTTGTTTGCATCAAGCTTTAGACTTGTTACACAAACTAAGAAATTTGTTATTGAACGTTTAGGTGGTTACCACACAACTTTAGGTGTTGGTGTTCACTTCATTATTCCAATTATTGATCGTGTTGCTAATATTGTTTCTCTTAAAGAACAAGTTAAAGACTTTGCACCACAACCCGTGATTACTAAAGATAATGTAACCATGCAAATTGATACTGTTGTCTTCTTCTCAATTACCGATCCAAAAGCATATACTTATGGAACTGAAACTCCTATGCTAGCAATTGAAAAGATTTCTGCAACTACTCTACGTAATATTATTGGTGATTTAGATTTAGACCAAACACTTACATCAAGAGATCTTATTAATACACATATGAGAAAGATTTTAGACGATGCTACTGATCCATGGGGAATTAAAGTAAACCGTGTTGAAGTTAAAAACATTTTACCTCCAAAAGATATTAGAGATTCAATGGAAAAACAAATGCGTGCTGAACGTGAAAGACGTCAAACAATCTTAATTGCTGAAGGTGAAAAAAGAGCTTCTATCCTTAGAGCTGAAGGTGAAAAAGAATCAGTTATACTTCGCGCAGATGCTTACAAGCAAGAAAAAATACTTCATGCTGAAGGTGAAGCAGATGCTATTAGAAAATTAAAAGAAGCTGAAGCTTTAGGTATTGGTTTAATTAAAGATGCTAAGGCTGATGAAACTGTTCTTAAAATTAAAGCTTTTGAAGCACTTGCTAAAGTTGCTGATGGAAAATCAACTAAACTTGTTGTTCCAACAAATATTACTGACTTAGCTTCTTCAGTTATGATGGCTGCAGAATTTGCAAAAGCTGATCCTAAAAAAACTGCTACAAAAACAACTAAATAATTAAAAAACAAAGAAAAAGCGATGCTTAATGCATCGCTATTTTTTTTCGTAAACAATGAGAGGAACTTCCATTTCACCCTTTGTTAATCCTGCGTGGTGACCTTTATATACTGCAGTTGGTTTAAATTTTAGATAACTATCGTTAATTGCAAGCGCGACATAATCTCCAATAAATTGATCAAGCATTGGATGTTTAACGCCATCACCTAACAATCCACTTTCTAAAAACTCATTCTTATTATAAAGATGAAATCTTGTTTCATACATTTTTTTAAACATCATTCTAAATTCAATTCTTTTTTCGTCTTTTACAAAAAATGTTGGTGTTCTAGGTTCTAAAGAAGGCATTCTTTCTAGCATATCGCATAAGTATTTTGTATCATAAAACTCTATAGGTTTTACAGCAATTTGACCGTGATCTGCCATGACGATGATTACTGAATCACTATGCATCTGTTCAGCTAAATGTGTGACATCTTTTGAAAGGTTTTTAAGTTCTACTTTAACTTCTTTACTCATAGGTCCATATTTATGTTCTAAATCGTCAGGATTAATCCAATATAAATATGAAAATGTTTGATCGTTTGTTTGACTGATGTTTATCGCTTCTTCTATTTGATCTTCGAAAGTATCATAACCACCCTTTACAAATGATGGAAATAATTGTTGTGTCTTAACATTTTTATTTGCTTTTTCAATACGTTCAAATATCAATTCATGCTTTAAATATTTGTCTTTTAAATTTTCATTGATTACTTTATTTTCATCATAATAATCTTTATTTCTAAACACAATATTTTGAACATCTTCTTTAGGAAAATACTGTGTCCATCCTAAATATCCACTTTCATAAGGTGGTTTTGCTGTTAAAATTGCATGTGTTGCAGCAACCGTTGTTGGTGGATAAACTGAAGTAATTTTATCAATCATATATTTTCTTAAAAAATCTTTTTTAGATAAATGTTTTTTAACAACATTAGTGCCCATACCATCTAATAGTATTAAAAATACATGTTTATAATTTTTATCTAATACATTTTTTAATTTATCAATAACTTCTCTATTTGTTTTGCATCCATAATGATTAAGTATTGTATGTGAAACGTTGAGTATTGAATGCTTATAATCAGGTTCCATTAATTTCATCGCACGATGCCTCTGATCAAGTTTTGTTCAACTTTATCTTTACCCGTTGTAATTGCTTTTAATACAAGAGATTTTGCTTCTTCAATACCTTTTTGATTCACATAAAGTGTCGCTATAACATCACCTTTTGCAATGTGATCGCCAATTTTTTTATGTAGATCTATACCTACACTCATATCAATCACATCGGCTTTAGTTTCTCTACCTGCGCCTAAAAGCATTGCAGCATTACCAATTGATAAAGCATCCATATCGATGATATAACCATCTTTATTTGATATAACTTCAACTTTATTTGAAGAAAGAAAATCTTCAAAATGTTCTAATACACTTATATCTCCACCTTGAGCTTTAACAAATGCTTCAAATTTTTGATATGCTTTTCCACTTTGGATACTATCAGTTATTAATTGTTTAGCTTCTTCATCATCTTTTGCAATATTTGCATCTTTTAATAATTGTGATGCTATTGTTGTAACTACATCTAAAAGATCAGATGGACCTCTACCTTTTAAAGTCTCCATTGCTTCATAAACTTCTAAAGCATTTCCTATTTTATGACCTAAAGGTTGATTCATATTCGTTAATATTGCAGTAACTTTCTTACCAGCTAATCGACCAATATCAACCATGAGTTGAGCTAATTCTGTAGCGTCTTTGGTATTTTTCATGAAAGCACCATGACCAACTTTAACATCTAAACAAATTGCATCTGCTCCACTTGCTAGTTTCTTACTCATAATTGAAGAAGCTATCAGTGGAATAATATCTACTGTTGCAGTAACATCTCTTAGTGCATAAAGTTTTTTATCAGCAGGTGCTATATCTCCGCTTTGACCAATTACTGAAATGCCAATATCTTTTACTTGCTCAATGAAAGCATCAGGACTAAGTTCAACATGAAAACCTTTAATACTTTCTAATTTATCAATTGTACCTCCAGTATGTCCTAATCCTCTACCGCTCATTTTCGCGACTTTAGCGCCAAGACTTGCAACGATTGGAGCAAGTACTAATGTTACTTTATCTCCAACACCACCCGTTGAGTGTTTGTCGACTTTAACACCTTTAATTTGTGATAAATCCATAACATCACCCGAATCACGCATCGCAAGCGCTAAATGAGTTGCTTCCTCATGATTCATGCCATTAAAATAAATCGCCATTAATAATGCACTGACTTGATAGTCAGGTATTTCACCTTGAGTATAAGACTTAATAAAAAAATCTATTTCTTCAGATGATAAAACTTTCCCGTTTCGTTTTTTTGTAATCACATCAATAAATCTCATAAGATCACTCCTTATATACTATATATTTTACCACAAAAAATTGAACTTATGATATAATATCAACGGTGATAAACATGATAAAATTAGCAATGGTAAGACATGGCCAAACAAACGACAATTTTAAACGTCTTGTGCAAGGAAGAATTGATAATCCTTTAAATGCACATGGTAAAAAACAAGCCCTTATACTCGCAAAAAATTTAATCAAAGAAAATAAGACTTTTGATGCTATTTTAAGTTCTCCATTATCAAGAGCTTTAGAAACTGCATATATAGTTTCAAAACAACTTAACTATCAAGAACCAATTGAAATTGTTCAGCATTTTGTTGAACGAAACTTTTTCCATTTAGATGGTATGTCAGTTGATGATGCAATGCCTCTTGTAAGAACAAAAGGATATAAGTATCCAGGTTTTGAAGATGATGAAAAAATCATTAAACGTGTGATTAATGCAACTTATAATTTATTAAAATTACATGATGGAAAATCTTTATTATGTGTTGCACACTCACATGTATTAAAATCTTTATTAGTATATAGTGATCCTAAAAAGTTTTCTTTCGCAGATTATTCACTTACAAATGGAGATATCATCTACTTTGAAGTTTATGAAGATAAAATTATATTTAAAGAACATATAAGCCACTCAGAAGGTGCCTTATAAACATAAGAAAAGGTTAACGTTTATAAACGTTAACCTTATTTTTTTTATTCAAAATCTGCATTCACTTTATCAAATACAAGTTTTGCGAGTTCAGCAGTTGATAAATCTTTAATATCTTCATATTTAATGACAGGGTGTATTTTTATTTTTACTCTAGTCTTTTTCCATGGCCAATTGTAAGGTAATCGCGTCATATTTTTCATTGAAATGATTAATATGTCCGTTTTAGCTTTTGTAACTATTTTATAAGCACCTGGTCGCATTTGAACCATTTGTTCATCTTCTCTAGACTTAATACCACCTTCAGGAAATATAAGTGTATTCATACCTTCTTTAGCAAGCTTAATCGCTTGAACAAGATTTTTAGCAGTATTTCTGTCATTAGCTCTATCTATAACAAATGCACCAATATATCTTAAGTATTTACCTATAAAAGGATAACTCATGACTTCTGATTTCGGTGTAAATGTAGTTGGTCTATTCATTAATTGTAAAATTGGAGCAGGATCAATATTCGATTTATGATTTGCATACGTTGTTAATCTTCCAGTTTTTGGTATATTTTCTTTACCTTGAACATCAATACGTATGCGTAATACAAATACATTAACAAAAAACGCGAGGCTTCTTGCTATATAATTTTTTAATTTATTCAAAGGTGATACACGAGACAACCAAATGAAATTAGTGTATAAGAATATCACTAGAAATAATCCAGCGGCAATTAAACCTGTAATTAACCAGACTGGTATGAGATACAATGAAGGTACTAAAATAGATAATAGTACGACATAAATTATATAAACTGAGAAAAATATTGCTGATATCATGATGACACCCTTTCATATAATGCAAATATTAATGATGGTATTACTTCTTTTTTAGCTAATTTATAATTTGATAAATCAAACTTAGGAAAATAAATATTTCCTTCATGACGATTTAAAACATATGTAATATAGAGTTGGTCTGCATATGGTAATGCGAGTTGATATATAGTTTTGCCACCAATAACAAATATTTCTTCTTCATTTTGTTTTAAAAATTGATGAATATCTTGAACAAGAATCGCATCATCATATGTTTTATCTTCTAAATTACAAACATAAATTTTTTTATACGGTAATGGTTTCTTTTTATAATAGCTTTTTAGTGAGAGATACGTTTGTTCTCCCATTAAGACAATCTTTTGATTAACAATATTTTTAAAGTAAATTAAATCTTCTTTATAATGCCAAGGTAATAAATTGTCTTTTCCTATTAACCAGTTTTCATCCATTGCCCATATCATTGAAATCATACAGCCACCTTACCTTTAATGAGAGGATATGGATCATAGCCTTCCAATGAAAAATCATCATAGGTAAAATCATAAATTGAAGTGATATTTTTATTTAACTTCATGATTGGTCTTACTTTAGGTTCTCTTGTTAGTTGAAGATTTACTTGATCGATATGATTTTGATATATATGTGCATCACCTAGTGTATGAACAAATTCTCCTACTTCAAAGCCAGTTACTTGAGCAACCATTTGTAACAACAATGCATAAGATGCAATATTAAAAGGTACACCCAAAAATATATCTGCACTGCGTTGATATAGCTGTAGTGAAAGTTTATTATTTGCAACATAAAATTGAATTAGAGTATGACACGGCGGCAAAGCCATGTTATCTATTTCTGATGCATTCCAACTAGATAGAATTAAACGTCTTGAATTTGGATTTGTTTTTAAAGTGTCAACGATATACTGTAATTGATCAATACCGTTGAAATTGCGCCATTGTGCGCCATATACAGGACCTAAATTACCATATTTTTCAGCAAACCCTTGTTCATTTTTAATCTTATCAGCAAATTCTTTCATTGTTTCACCATTGAAATCTTCGCTTTTCTTATATGCTTGATATGGCCAATCATTCCAAATACGAACACCATTTTCTACTAAATATTTAATATTAGTATCACCTTTAATAAACCATAAAAGTTCATGTATAATTGATTTTAAATGAACTTTTTTAGTCGTAAGTAATGGAAATCCATCATTTAAGTCAAAGCGCATTTGATAACCAAAAATACTATAAGTTCCTGTTTTGGTACGATCCATTTTGAAAGTTCCATTGTTTAACACATATTGACATAAATCTAAATATGGTCTCATAGAAACCTCCTTATTTTGCTAATTCGTATAATGCTTCTGTATAAATGACAATTGCTTTAAAGAAATCATCTAAATCAATATATTCATTTTTTTGATGAATATATGTAGGTTTGTCTAAAAAGTGTGGTCCAAAAGCAACAGTATTTTTCATCGCTCTGGCAAATGTTCCTCCACCAATCGTAATTGGTTTAGCATGCTTATCATGTGTGTTCTTCTTATAAACATCCATAAGTGTTTTAACAAGTGGTGAGTTTGGATCTTCATATAATAATGCTTGATGGTTATCTACAATAACTTCCGCAAAGAATGGCGCAGCTTTTTCAGTAATTTTAGCAACAACTTCATCAAAATTAACACCATTTGGATATCTTAGATTTAAGCTAAATTGATAGGTATCTCCAAGTGTTTTAACAACACCTACATTATTAGTTAAATCTCCCATTTCTTCGTCATGATATGCAACACCTAATTTTTTACCTAAATAATCATCAATTAATAAATTTTCAGCTAATTTAACAACAGGAGCTTCAATTTTTTCTTCAATTAAGAACTTAAATAATAAATCAATCGCATTTACACCAAATTCTGGTGTAGAACCATGCGCAGATTTACCAACAATTTTAATATAAACTAAATCATCTTCAAGTTTGCTTTCCCCTTGATAGTCATTGTTTTCTAAAAACAGTGCAAATTTACCTGTATAATCTTGATTAGCTTTAAGCTTTGCTTCAGCATAATCTGGTACCATATTATCTCTAAATCCACCTTGTATAGATACTAAATCAGTATCTCCAATAAGGCCTTTTATATATATTCTAGAAATACCTTTTTCAGCATAAATTAATGGAAAATCTGCATCAGGGATAAATCCACTAACAGGCATTTGAGGGTATTTTTCAAAATATTTTTTTACACCTCGCCATGCAGTTTCTTCATCAGTACCTAATACTAATTTAATACGTTTAGATAAATCAACTTTTAGTTCTTTTAATATTCTCATAGCATAATATGCTGCAATTGTAGGTCCTTTATCATCTTCAGTTCCACGACCATACATCACGCCATTATGAATTTCAGCGCCATATGCTGGATATGTCCAATCATTTCCTGCTGGTACTACATCTAAGTGACCAATCATACCAACATAATCTTCTTGATTTCCATAAATAATATGGCCGGCATAACCATCAATATTTTCAGTTTCAAATCCGTCTTTTTCACCTAATGCTAACATAAAATCTAATGCATTTTTGATACCTTGACCAAATGGCATTCCTTTTCTATGTGGATCATATGATGTTAATTCTGAATTAATTTTAATTAATTTAGTTAAATCATCAATGATAAGTTCTTTTCTTTTCTCAACTTCTTTTTTAAAATCTAATTTCATATATATCATCTCCTTGTATTATTTTATCATAATTTCATGTTGATGA
Organism: Mycoplasmatota bacterium; assembly: GCA_018622495.1. Classification (GTDB taxonomy): domain Bacteria; phylum Bacillota_I; class Bacilli_A; order Acholeplasmatales; family Acholeplasmataceae; genus WOFB19. The sequence goes on along the minus strand of CP076021.1, from coordinate 920,475 downwards.
TAAATAAAAAAAAGTTCATTTTACTGAACTTTAGTTTCCGTAACGTTTTCATGTTTACCTGATGAAGATAAAAATGTAACACGTTCTCCAATAACTTCTAACATATTAATCTTTTTTTCATCATCAAGTTCTAGCTTGTAAGTTTGAACTCTAGCTTTTACAGCAATCATCACACCTTTTTTACAATAGTTTTCAACTGCGGTTGCAAGTCCTTCCCATAAAGAAATTTTAATAAAATCTGTGTCATAATTCCCATCCATATTTTTATAACTTCTTTGTACTGCCAAAACCACTTCACTAACTTTACGACCATCATCTAGTTTTTTAGTTTCAGGATCATGTGTAAGTCTTCCGATTAAAATTAATTGATTTAACATTTCATCATCTCCTTTTAATCGCATTATAAAGACATTATTCTTTATATCATAATGACCAAAATATAAATGAACAAATGACTTAACTCATATTATATGTAAAAACAATATCTACATCATAGATGAGAACTTATATATAATGTAGATTATAATAAAAAGACTATGATTTAGTCTTTTTATAAATAACTGTCGACATTGGAGATGCCATAAGCCGATTATATGCATTCATAATATCTTCAAATACTATATCTGATATGATATCGATGACATCAAATAATTGAATTTTTTTGTGAAAATACTTTCCATATAAATATACTTTATTTTCAACAGAATTAAGTGCAAAAATTATTTGACCTATATAGACTTTGACATAACGATTAAATGCATCATTTGAAATTAAACTTGAAATATTGTCCTTAAAAGAATTTAAAATAAATGATTTTAATGCCTTTGGATCTTTTGTATCAGCAAATATCATTAAATGTGATTGGTGATTTTCAAAAGTAGATGATATATAGAAGTTTTTATTTATTAATTTTTCTTCTAATAGCGCATGGTATAAATTTGATGTTGTCCCCAATAATAAATTAAACAATATTGTATGAATCATTTCTTGTTTAACTCTTTCTTGAGCATTTTTGTATGGCAAGTAGAATTTATAGCCCATTGCTAATTTAGAAATACTTACATCTTTTTGACGCACCAATTCTTTAGTAACAACACCCTTAGGTTCTTTTAAATATGTTATTTTAGGTATTCTAACTTTTTCTAAAGTATCATAGTCTTTAAAAAACTTCTTTAATTTAGGTATATCAACACGTCCAGCTATGACTAATAACCGATTTGATGGATGATAAAACTTTTGATGGATGTCTGATAATACTTTTTTATCTATAAGTTTAATAGATTCAATACTACCACCAATATCATGTTTAAGTGGATGATTTTTATACATACATAACATTAAATCTTGATAAATTTCTTGTTCTATATCATCTAAATACATTTTTAATTCTTCTGCAATAATTTGACGTTACGTATCAATATTTTCTTTCGTAAAATAGGTTGAATCAAGCATATCTAAAAGTAACTTCAAAGCATCTTCTACATGTGAAGTAGCATTAAACATATAAGAAGTCTGTTGATATGAAGTCATTGCATTCGCATCAACACCTAAATTAGAAAACTTTAAAAATGCATCGCCATCTTCCATAGCAAATATCTTATGTTCCATAAAATGTGCACTTCCTGGAGGATATGTATGTATGTCATCATTTATTTGATATGTTAAATGATTTGAACCAAAAGGCATACTTAACTCAACATATGTCGAAAAATATGGTTCTTCTTTTGGTAGTATGTGCACTTGCATACCATTTTTAAGTTTTAATATATAAACTTTTTCATTAAATCGCTTATCATATTTAATTATCATTTTTATCACCTGATAAAACATATGTTGTTTGTAACTTCAATTGATTTCTTATTTTTAAAACATCAGAAAATGATACTTTCATGATGCGTTTAATCTTTTCATCTAAACTTACAGGATTTGCATATAAGATATCGAAGAATGCTCTCATTGTTAGAGCACCTTGATCATCATAACTGCTCTTTATTTGATGGATAATATATTTTTTTGCATGTTCTAAAGCATCTTCATTAAATCCGTATTTTTCTAAATGTTTTATAATTTCGTGTATTTTTTCAATCGCTTCAGTTTTTCTTTTTAAATCAACACCACTTTTAATTGTCAATATACCGTAAATTGAATCATAAGCTGAACGTACATCATAGCACAATCCTTCTTTTTCTCTAATTTCTTTAAATAGAATACTTTCAGCATAACCTCCAACCATAAGATCAAAACATAAAGCTGCTTCATATAATGCTTCATTTCTAAATATTGGTAAATGATAACCAAGATGAATAATTGCTTGGTTCATTTCTAAGTATTCACTGATTTGATTCTCACTATGGTTTATAAGTGGTGCAAATACTATTTTTTGTGGGCCTTCTTTTTCTAACTGCTTTAAGCCTTCTCTAAGTTTGTCTTCATAAGAAGCAATAAATCCATTTACTATCACTAATCTTTTATTGGTTTCTAAGACTTTTTTGAAATACATTTTTAATCCATCAAGTGTTGTATTTTTAATATCTTCAACATAACCACTTTCAGGATAACCAAATGGATGATCTAAATAAAATTTTTGATTAAAATGAATGCTTGCATAAAGTCTTTTTTGGTCTTCAATAGATTCCCATTGCTCAATAAGCATACGTTTTTCATGGTCAAATATTGACTGACTAAAAAAAGTTCTTCCTGTAATCATTTGATTAAAAAGTTCTATCACATCATCAACTAATCTTAATTCATTAACCATACTAGGATTAACGATCATTAATGCAATATGAATCATATTTAAATTACCTATATGAGAGGTTCTACCACCTAATGATGCACCGTATAGTGTTTGTAGATATGTAGACATTTCTTGTCTTGTTTGATATTTTGCTGTGTGGGATACAAGCATTTTTTGTAATAAAAAACGATACGCACGCTGTTTCACATCATCTTCATCAATCATGTGAAAACTAATTTGTATCGTTTTATAATCTGTTTGGATAATTTTCATTATAAACTATTTAACGCTACTTCCATCATATGCGTAAAAGCTTCTTGTCTTTCTTTTGCAGTAGTTTTTTCATTCGTTGCAAAAGAATCTGATACAGTTAATAAGCATGCAGCTTTTTTCCCACAAGCCATGGCATTTGCAAATAATGCAAAAGATTCCATTTCTACTGCTTCAACTTGATGATCATCAACAATTTGTTTATAACTATCACCATTTAATCTATAAAACACATCAGAAGAGTGAATAATTGAAGGTCTTACATTTATATTTAATTGCTTACCTGCATCTAATAACTTTTGATTAAGTGCTTTATCACTACTTAACGTATGTGAATCACTAACACCCATCGTTGATGCAAATGAAGACTCGGAATAAGCTTTTTCTACTAATAAGACATCATATAGTTTTAATGCTGGACTATATGCGCCACATGAACCAATTCTTATAATATTTTCTACATCATAAAACTTATATAATTCATAACTATAAATACCAATACTAGGCATACCCATACGAGAACCCATAACTGTAACTTTTTTACCTTGATATGTTCCAGTATAACCAAACATGTTTCTTACATGATTAATTTGAACAACATCAGATAAATAAGTATCTGCTATAAATTTAGCTCTAAGTGGATCACCAGGCATTAAGACTGTTTTTGCAATTAAATCTTTATTATCTAAATCAATATGTGCTGTTGGAATCATCAGATTTACCGTCTCTTTCCATAATTTGTACACCATTAGAAGTACCTAATCTAGTTGCTCCTGCATTAATCATAACCATAGCTTGATCGTATGTTCTAACACCACCACTAGCTTTAACTTCTGCACGTTCTCCTACTGTTTTTTTCATTAGTTTCACATGTTCTACTGTTGCACCGTTTGTACCAAAACCTGTAGATGTTTTTACAAAGTTAGCACCAGCTTCAACTGAAATTTCACAAGCTTTAACAATTTCTTCATCTGATAAATAACATGTTTCTAAAATCACTTTTACAACACGTCCATCTGCAGCTTCAACGACACCTTCAATTTCAGCTTTAATTTTATGATAATCTTTTTGATGCATCGCAGCAACATTCATGACAACATCTAATTCTTCTGCACCATCTAATACTGCTTGTTCTGCTTCATATTTTTTAACATTAGGTTCATGTGTACCATGTGGAAAACCAATCACTGTACATGTCAACACTGTTGTTTTTTTTAGTTTTTGTTTTGCATACTTAACCCATATCGGATTAACACATACACTCTTAAAATCGTAAGTTTTAGCTTCATCTAGTAATTGATCAATTTGAGATTTTAGGACATTCGCACCTAATTTAGTATGATCAATATGTTTATTCAATAACATGTTTAATCACTCCTTTTTTTGATTTATATTTATCTATTTGATTCGAAAAATGTTTAACTAAAACGCCTGTAAAAAATGTTAGTACAATCGTAAAAAGACCTATTTGTTCAAAAATATCATTATACAAATAACCCAATACAATTGCTAAAATCAAGTATGTGACATCAATAAATATTTTTGTAATAGCTATATTATTTATTTTCTTATCCAAAATAACCAATAGATATTCAAATGGCGATGGCGGATAACCAGAATCTAATGTTAATGCGACACCAAAACCAATAATTGCGACTCCAGATGCAGCAAATACAAACTTCATGATTAAAGTTGCATAAAAAGCATCAGGGATATAACCAACAATGAGTGTCCAAAAATCAATAAACATACCTGTGATAAATATCCAAAGAAAACTGATAAATATTTTTTTATCTCTAGATAGTATAAAACCTAAAATAATAACAAATACACCATTTAAAATAGCAACTCTACCTAAAGTTAGCCAAGAAACATGTTCACTAAGTAATGCATTTACATAAAAATTAAATGCATCCATTGAACCTGCTCCTAATTCAGCAGCAATCACTAAAACGATACCTAATGATAAAATAATAAAGCCTATAATGTGTTCAAATAATTTCATATCATCCTATAAATCAATTAAATAACGAAGTTCAGCACGCTTAAATTGATCATCCAATTCTTTTAATTTTGCTTTTTTTATAAGTTTGTGAACTTTTTTACAAACCTTTTTAGGAATAACTTTTGTTCCTTTTATAAATCCTGGAACATCAATTAAATATTTTTCTATTAATTCAAATACATCATTTGCATCATAAACTTTAATTTGATGATCTATATGATAAAAAATATAGTCAGTATAAATAGGAAATAATGTCATGGTTTGTTCACGCCATTCGATACCTAGGCCTAATTTTTTATTATTGGTAGATAAGAAATGATATTTTGGAACATATGTATCTAAATCTTGATAATATTTTTGTAATTCTTGAAAATCGTCTAAATATCTATATATAGCATTTAATCTATCTGTATTTAAATAGAAATAATCGTTTAAAATCATTGGATTTTTTTCGATGTACGCATTTTTTAGCATACTAAACACTTTTAAAACAATATCCATCTTAAATGTTAAAACATCTTCAAACATTTCATTGTATATTGCAAAATCAAATTTATCAGCAATTTTTTTGGCTGTATCAAAGATTTGTTCTGCAACATAATTTGGTGTAAGAATAGGAACTTCTAAATGGAAATTTAAATCCAAAAATTTAGGATTCAATCGATAAATGTCTGGCACTTGAGATTTTGGAGTAATCAAGTACTTTACTTTATAGTTTAGTCTAGGATGTGTGAATAAAATACGGACACTTGCTTCATCCATTTGGACCTTATATCCTTCAATATTTTCGAAAAAAACAATTAATTGTTCTAAATCAATTTTTCTATTTTTTTCTTTGAAAAAATGAATGTTAAATTGAGCCATACATACACCACCATTCTTATTTATATTTTAACATATAAATGATTTATAAACAACGCATTAGGGGTTTAACAATTTCTTAATTCTACTATAATTTGTGCGGTCAAATTGAAGAGGCGTTATCGATATATATCCTTCTTCAAACGCAGTAACATCGAATCTTCTGCTTCTTGATAATTAATAACGCTACCTTTTATATGATAAATATCAGGTTTTTCTGATTTTATATATATACCAGTTTGTAATCTTAATCCTTGTCTCGTAATTCTTACGCCTAAAGGTTTTTGAAAAGTCGATTTTGGAAAGTTTATATTTAAAATGCCATCACCTTTATAAGCTTTAGTTTCAATGATTTCATCCATTAATTTAATCGTTTCATCATATAAATATGGTAAATCTGCATGTTGTGCAGATATAGCAATAGCATTAACACCTAAAACTTTTGCTTCTAAAGCAGCAGCAACTGTTCCTGAATAAAAGACATCTTTGGCCATATTTACACCATCATTAATACCAGATACTACGAGATCAAAATCAATATCAAATAAACTTAACCCTAATTTTGTCGCATCTGCAGGTGTACCATCAACAACTAAAGTTTCTTTAGAACCTACTAATGGTTACGTAAAAAATGTTTCAATTTTATTTAAAAACGTAATCGCATGACTTTTACCACTTTGATGTGTTTTTGGCGCTGAGACATAAATATTACCAAATGGTTGAAGTGCTCTTACTAAAATAGCTAAACCTGGTGCTTTATATCCATCATCGTTAACGACTAATATATTCATCTTTATTCTCCTTTTGAAATAATTTGATGACAACGATCACATGTACCATCTTCATGGACATGATCGACAATATTCCAACAACGATCACAAGTGACACCTTCTGCATATTTTACATGAACTTCTAATTTATCACCGACTCTGACGTCTACCTTAGAAACAATAAGTACTTGATGTAGATCCATATCTAGGAAATCTATTGCTTCTTTTTGTTTTTGTGTGACCACTAAATCTAATGATGCTTGAAGTGATTTACCAATTAATTTTTTAGCTCTAGCTTCTTCTAGTGCTTTTAAAGTAACACCTCTAACTTGTGAAAATATTTCAAATGCATCCATTAATTCTTTGGCATCAATATTGACACGTTCAGGCATATTTTCTAAGTATACATTTTCAAATTTATGATTTGGTATATAAAGATATGCTTCATCAGTTGTATGTGGAATAATTGGTGTTAATAAACGAACAAGTCCAGAAAGTATATCATAAAGTGTAGATACAACACTTAATCTCTCATGATCTTTTTCACCCAATATATATAATATATCTTTTGTATAATCTAGATAAAAAGCACTTAAGTCATTAATCATGAATGGCACAATAGAGCGATATACTTTATCAAATTGATAATTGTCATATGCATCTAATACTTCATTAACTACATTATGATATTTAACTGTCATAACTTTATTTAACTTGCTTCTCATTGACCAACTTACATAATCTTTTTCGGGTTCAAAACCATTAAGATTACCAAGAATAAATTTAAATGTGTTTCTTATCTTACGATATGATTCAGCAATTTGTTTCATAAGTTCATTTGAGTTTTTAACATCTGATTGATAATCAACAGATGCGACCCATAATCTAAGTAAATCTGCACCTTGTTGTTTCATAACTTTAATAGGATCAACTGTATTACCGAGTGATTTACTCATTTTTCTACCTTGAGGATCAAGCGTAAAACCATGTGATACAACAGCTTTATAAGGTGCACGACCTGTTGTTGCAACACCTGTAATAAGTGATGAATTAAACCATCCTCGATATTGATCAGATCCTTCTAAATATACATCTGCTGGATAGCTCATGCCATCTGCTTCAAGTAATGTATGAGATGAACCTGAGTCAAACCAAACATCCATAATATCAGTTTCTTTTTTAAATATTTTATTTGGAGATCCTGGATGTGTAAAGCCTTCAGGTAATAAATCTTTTGCTTCTCTTTCATACCAAACGTTTGAACCATGTTCTCCAAAGAGATTGCTGACATGTGCTAAAACTTCTTGATCTAATATCGCATCACCATTTTCAGCATAAAAAATCGGAATTGGAACACCCCATGCTCTTTGACGTGAAATACACCAATCTTCTCGATTAATCACCATATTTGATAATCTCACTTCACCCCATGAAGGTAACCATTTAACATCTTTAATCGCTTCTAATAAATCATCTTTTAATTTATCAATACTTGCAAACCATTGTGAAGTCGCTCTAAAAATAACTGGTTTTTTAGTACGCCAATCGTGTGGGTATGAGTGATCAAATTTTTGTGCTTTAAGTAAAATTCCTAATTCATCTAAAGCACTCACAACTTCATCATTTGCTTTTTCATAAAACATACCAGCAAATCTTGGGCCTGCTTCTTCAGTCATAATACCGCGATCATCAACAGGACATAAAATGTCTAATTTATATTGACGTCCTACTCTATAATCATCTTCACCATGTCCTGGAGCAGTATGTACAAGACCTGTACCATCTTCATCAGTCACATGGTCACCTAAAATAATAGGTGCTACTCTATCATATAAAGGATGAACATATTTTTCTAATTCTAAAACACTACCTTTATAAGTATCTAATATTTCATAACTTGGCCAAGAAAACATATCTTTAAGTTTTTCTAATAAAGACTGAGCAACAACATATTTCTTACCTTCAACTTTAATTGTTACATAATCCATTTTAGGATTAACAGCAATCGCTAAGTTTGCAGGCATTGTCCATGGTGTCGTTGTCCATATGATATATGATACGTCTTTAAAGCGTTTATTTTCAGTCACTGAAGGAAATGCAACATAAATTGATGTTGATGTATGTGGATGGTATTCAATTTCTGCTTACGCTAATGCTGATTCTGATGAAGGTGACCAATAAACAGGTTTAAGTCCTTTATAAATAAGTCCTTTTTCAACCATTTTTGCAAAGACTTTAATTTGTCTTGCTTCAAAGTCTTTTGTTAATGTGATATATGGATGATCCCATTCTCCTAATACACCTAATCTTTTAAATTGTTCTTTTTGTCTTTCTACTTGCTTCATTGCATAATCATAACATAATTTACGGTACTCAAAAAGAGGCATTTCTTTACGCTTAATACCTTTTTTACCAAGTGCTGTTTCAATAGGTAGACCATGTGTATCCCAACCTGGTAAATATCTTGCTTTTTTACCTATCATATTTTGATATCTCACAACAAAATCTTTTAATACTTTATTAAGTGCATGTCCTAAATGGATATCTCCATTGGCATAAGGTGGGCCATCATGTAATACAAAAGGTACTCCATCTTTGTTTTTTTCCAATACTTTATTGTATAAATCCATTGCTTCCCAGTTTTTTTGAAACTCTACTTCTCTTTGTCCAAGATTTCCACGCATAGGAAATTCAGTTCTTGGCATTTGTAATGTGTCTTTAAAATCCATTTTCTTCCTCCTGATTTTTCATATAAAAAAGTCCTTAGATATAAAAATCTAAGGACGAATATTTCCGCGGTACCACCTTAGTTCTAGAATAACTTCTAGCCCTCAATTATAAATAATGCTCCAAGATGATATGATTTCATGTGTTTGTTTGTTAGGCTTACACCTTCCCTAACTCGCTTTAAAACCTTAACATGATTCATTTGGTCTTTTCTTCGCATGATTTAGTTTTATTCTACAATTTCTTTTAGAAATTCTTCAATTGTACCATCTTTATAAACATCTTTATTTGCAAATAAAAATACTTTTTCTTGGATATGTACAATTTCACCAGTAATTGCATAAACTACACCTGAAAAAAATGCAACCACTTTATTCGCTTGATCAATATCAAGTGGTTCAAAATTTAAAATAAGTGGTGATCCATTAATCATTTGATCAGCTAATTACGTTAAATAATGATCATCATCAGATTTTAATTTTTCAAATATTAATTTATCATATGTAGATTCTACAGGTTCATTTGTAAATTGTTCTTGTTTTTTCTTTTTATTAAAAATCCCCATAGTACCTCCTATTTTATCATTGTCTTAAATAGACGACCGATACGTAAATGTGTTGCATGATGTTTAATAGCAACTTCATAGTCATCAGTCATACCCATCGATAAATATGGGTATTGATATTTTTCTTTTAGTATGTTCATTTGATGAAATATATCGTTTGTTCTTTCTATATCATCAAATACGCCCATAGTCATAAAACCGACTATATTAATTTTATCATAATTTTTAATTTCTATAAGAAATTCAGCTAAATTTTCAAGTAAAACACCACTTTTTTGAGTTTCTTGACTAATATTAACTTGAATCATACAATCAATTTTATGATTTGCATGCTTTTGAATCATTTTAGCAAGTGATATTCGATCAAGGGTATGTAGCATATCAATTCTATTAATCATATATTTAACTTTATTAGTTTGAAGATGACCAATAAAATGCCATGTGATGTTTAAATCCTTTAAAACATCCATTTTTTCAATCATTGATTGTACTTGATTTTCACCAAAGTCATTGTAGCCCTGTGCATATATGTTCTTTATTTCATCACTGGTAAAATATTTAGATGCACAAATAACTTTATATAATTCATTTGATTTAATCATACATTAAATCTAAAGAGCATGATGTCTCCATCTTTGACAACATAATCTTTACCCTCTAAACGAACACGACCATGTTCTTTAGCTGACTGTGGTGTGCCATATGTTAATAAATCTTTATAAGCAAGTGTTTCTGCTTTAATGAATCCTCTTTCAAAATCAGTATGAATAATACCTGCGCACTGTGGTGCTTTCATACCTTTAATAAATGTCCAAGCTCTAACTTCTTGTACACCAGCAGTAAAATATGTACTTAAGCCAAGTAAATCATAACTTTGTTCAATCACTTCATCTAAACCTGATCTTTCAAGACCATAAGCTTCTAAAAAGGTTGCTTGTTCTGATTTATCAATAGATGCAATTTCCATTTCAACTTGTGCTGAAATAAAAACAACTTTTGTATTAGCTTTTTGAGCAAATGCTAACACTTCTTCATAATGAGGATTACTTGTTGGATCACTTACTTCATCTTCACCTATATTTGCAATATAGAGTAATGGTTTTAATGATAACAAATTAAAACTTTTTATGAGTTTTAGCTCTTCTTCAGTAAAATCTAAATCTCTTGGGTTTTCTTCATTTTCTAAAGCAATTTTAACTTTTTTTAATAAAGCAAGTTCTTCAACTGCTTCTTTAATTTTAGATTTCGCTTTTTTTTCAATACGACTAATTCTTTTATCTAAAATATCTAAATCTGCAATATTTAATTCTAATTGAATTGTTTCAATATCTCTAAGAGGATCAACTGAACCTTCAACATGTGTAATCAAATCATCTTCAAATAAACGCACAACTTGACAAATAGCATCAACTTCACGGATATGTGATAAAAATTGATTTCCCAACCCTTCACCTTGTGATGCACCTTTAACTAAACCCGCAATATCAATAAATTGATATGCAGTTGGTACGACCTTTTTAGGAACGTATTTTTCTTCTAAAACATCTAATCTAGGATCATTTACATAAACGACTCCAACATTAGGTTCTATCGTTGCAAATGGATAATTTGCAGCGAGTGCTTCAGTTTTCGTTATGGCATTAAACAAAGTTGATTTTCCAACATTTGGCAATCCCACGATACCTGCTTTTAACATATATATTCACATACTTTCATTAAAAAAGGCTTTCGCCTTTTAGAATTTTGATTTTTTCTTTAACCATGATGGCAAGTTTCTTGATTGAGGACCTTCAGATACTTGTTCATCGTCTTCATCATCATTATTTCTTAGACCTTCATTGGTCAAGGTTAATTGTTCATCTGATGTTTTATTAAAAATTTCAGATGCTAAATTTTCTATTGTTGAACCTTTTGCTTTTAATTCATAACCAGTAGCAATGACTGTCACGATCATTTCATCGTCCATTTCATTGTTAACAGTTGTTCCATAAATAATATTTAAACTACGATCAGTAGCATTTCTAATTTCACCTAACGCTTGTTCTGTTTCAAATAAAGTAATATTTGTACCAGATGTAATATTTACAATAGCATCAGTTGCACCATCTATTGATACTTCTAACAACTTAGAGTGGATTGCTTTTCTTGCAGCTTCTATGGCACGATCTTCACCAGATGCAATACCGATACCCATAAGCGCAGTACCTTTATTTTCCATCACAGTTCTAACATCAGCAAAATCGACATTAATTAATCCAGGTATCGCAATAATTTCTGCAATCCCTTGAACACCTTGTCTAAGTACATTATCAGATTCTCTAAAGGCATCTAATAACTGTGTTGTTGGTCCTGAGACAGCAAGTAAACGTTCATTTGGAATAACAATTAATGTATCTACATGCGGCTTTAAATCTTCTAAACCATAAACAGCAGCTTGCATACGTGCAGGTCCTTCAAATGAGAATGGCTTTGTAACAATACCAATGGTTAAGCATCCAAGTTCTTTTGCTTTTTGAGCAATAATTGGTGCAGCACCTGTACCAGTTCCACCACCCATACCAGCAGTAATAAATACCATATCAGCATCTTTAAGCATCTCTTCTATTTCATCAATAGATTCTAAAGCTGCTTCTTTACCTACATCAGCTTTAGCACCAGCACCTAAACCTCTAGTCAAATATTTTCCAATTTGAACACGCGTATCAGCTTTTGAAACTTTAAGAACTTGTGCATCAGTATTTACAGCAACAAAAGAAACACCTTTAACATCGTTATCTATCATACGATTTATAGCGTTACCTCCACCACCACCAACTCCGATGACTTTAATGACTGGTTTTTGATTAAAGTTATTTTCTTCGCCAAATACCATGCGTATCCCTCCTTGAATGACTATTCTTATTTTACACGAAATTATATATAAAATAAAGAAAATTATCTCTTTTTGAAATAATTTGTTTTATTCATCATTTCTTCTTTATAATCTAAAAGTCTATCTTCTTTAATTGCTTGTCTTATTTCTTGCATTAAATGTTTTATATAAGCCAAATTTTGATAAGTCACAAGACGCATACCTAATATTTCATTACCCTTAAATAAATGTCTTATATAACTTCTTGTATACTTAGAGACATGTGTCTTTAAGTTTGGATCAAGTGTTGAAAAATCTTTTTCATAAATATGATTTTTAATAACGATTTTTCCTTCAGTTGTAAGAGCTGTACCATGTCTTGCAATTCTTGTAGGAAGCACGCAATCAAACATATCCATACCATTTATCACATTATTAATTAAATCGTCAGGAGCACCAACGCCCATTAAATATCTTGGTTTATCAAAGGGAAGAATTGGATTCAAAAATTTTGTAATTTCATACATTTCTTCTTTAGTCTCTCCAACAGACAATCCACCAATCGAATAACCTGGGAAGTCCATCTTCATCAATTCTTTTGCTGAATATGCTCTTAAATCTTTATTAAGTCCACCTTGAACAATACCAAATAATGCTTGATCTGTCGATAAAACATCTTTACCTCGTTTTGCCCATCTCAGTGTTCTATCAACTGATTTTTTCATATAATCAAATGTTTCATAAGGTGGTGGACATTCATCAAAACTCATAATTATGTCAGCACCTAAGTCTTCTTGTACTTTAATAGAATCTTCTGGTGACATAAATAATTGTGATCCATTTTTGTGATGTTTAAAAAAGACACCCTCTTCAGTTATTTTTCTCATATTTGTGAGCGAAAATACTTGAAAACCACCACTGTCTGTTAATAGTGCGCCATCCCATTGCATAAAGCCTCTTATACCACCATGATCTTTTACAATATCATTACCAGGTTGTAGCCATAAATGATAGGTATTTCCTAAAATTAAGCCTTCGCTGACTTCTTTTATTTCTTCAGGCGTTAGTGTTTTAACGGTTGCTTGTGTGCCTACAGGCATAAAAAAAGGTGTTTCGAAAACGCCATGAGGTGTTGTAAGTTTTCCAAGTCTTGCACCTGATTGTTTACATATATGTGTTACTTCAAATTTAATACTCATCTTATCATCCTTTACCCTTGTAATTATATCATAGTTTTGATAGAATATTAAAGTATTTATAAAGCTGTATCCTAGATAAACCAGCTTAAACAAAACAAGGAGAATATAAATGAATAATTTAGCATTAAAAGACCTTATCTTTCAAGCATTGATAGGCGCAAGTTACGTCGTCATCACTATAATATTTTATGGTTATAGTTATGGTGAAATACAATTTAGAATTTCAGAAGCATTACTTATTTTAATATTTTTTAATAAGAAAAATGCTGTTGGTTTAATCATTGGTACATTTATCGCCAATTTTGTTGGAGATATTGGTATCATCGATGCAATATTTGGCACAATAGCAACATCAATTGCTATATATCTTATGTTGTTATTAAAGAAAATGAAGCCTTTAGCGTTACTTATACCAGTCATCATAAATGGTTTATATGTTGGTCTTTTACTTCAAGTATTATATGATCTTCCACTATGGCTTACCGTTGGACAAGTATCATTAGGTGAAGCAGCAGTTTTATATATCATTGGTTTACCATTGTATTATGCGCTAAATCGAAACAAATCATTTACTGCATTATTTGAATAATAAAAACGGATGAAATTTCATCCGTTTTTTTCTATTTTAAATAGATATGCATAGCTTTATTTAATAATTGAGTGGCACCTAACCCTACTTTTTCATAATATGCTTTAAATCGTTCATCTTCTAAATACATATCGACTAATGCTAAATGACTTTGTTTATCATATTTTTTCCAATAGATCTTAATCCAACGTTCATGATCCCTACATATCTCTTGAGCTAAATCACTTGATGGAATTGGATTTATCAGCGCACGTTTTAATTTTTCTAATATCGTTTTTGCAAGTTGGTTAGCTTGTTGATATTGATATGATGATAATTTTTTATAATGATAATTGCTTTCATCAATTGTTTTATCACCATAGGTTAAGCGTAATTCATCACCATATTTTTCTTCATTTTCCAATATATCTTTTTCCTTTAAACCTTTAAATTTATCTTCATTGTTCATTTTGATTTTCCCTTCTTGATAAGCTATCATCTCTTTCATCGTATGGATAATTGTTTTAATTTTTTCTCCTTCTTTTGTTAGCCTTACAATTTGTTTTTTAAGCGCGTCTACCATAAGGTAATCTTTGTCATCTAAAATAGTTTTGATTTCATGAAGATTAACGCCTAATTTTTTATAAACTAAAATTTGTTGTAATCTATCAATATCTTTATCATCATATAGTCTATAGCCAGTGTCCTTGTTAACATGTGGCATTAATATTCCTATATCATCATAATATCTTAATGTTCTTGTTGATACACCTGCAATATCTGCGATTTCTTTAATGAGATACATGCTATCACCTCCATACACCTATCATACACCTTAACGTTACGTTAATGTCAAGTAAAAAAATAACAATCAATTGATTGCTATTTTGTATGTTTTTTATAAGGCGTCATTTTGACTGTATGTTGATAGACTTCGTTTTTTCTAAGTATTGAATCATTTAGATCTTTATGATAAATACCACTTGGTTCATATTGACATTCTAATGTAATTGATCCATGCACACCATTTGTATCACATAAAAGCATTTTTTTGTCTTCGATATAATTGTGTGTATAAAATACAATAGTTGGATAATCAGTTTCAACACGTAGACCAATATCAGATGCTTGATCATAGACGTCTGCAGCAATCTTCTCATCATTTAAAAAGAATGCATGATCATATGCCATCATATTTTTTTGATCAAAAATATCTATTTGTTCTTTTAATGACTTAGTTTCTCTTAAATCAAAAACCGATCCAGATACATCTTGTTTATTAATCGGTCTATAGTTTTGATCGACTTTTAAATACTGATCAGCATTGATCTTGATATGATGATGTTCTAAGTTATTTTTATTTTTATTTAAATTTAAATAAACATGATTTGTAATATTACATAGAGTATCTTTTGTGGTTGTAGCATAGTGTTTAAAAATAATATCATTATTTTCTTTTAATATATATGTTACATCAAGTGTTAATTCTCCTGGATAATGAGCTTCTTCATCTGATGAAACGTATCTTAATGTAATTGATGTCTCATCATTTCTTTGTTCAAAAGATATAAGACTGAAATTTTTAAATGCAAATCCATCAGCACCACCATGTAAATGTGAAACGTCACCAGGTGTATTTTCAATCTTTATTTTTTTGCCATCTAATTCAAAATAAGGAGGAAATAATCTACCAGATGTACGACCAATAGTTTTACCATAATATGCTTTTGAGTCTAAATAATCTTCAATTGATTCAGGTCTAGCACACAAATTAGTGTCATCAAATATAATATCAACAATACCTGCACCATAACTGGTTAACAATAAAGTCACATCTTTTGATTTTAGTTCATAAAAACTAACTCTTCCTACACGTGTATCTTTTTCATATGTTTTAAATGTTTGCTTCATCGAATTTTACCTACCTTTTAATTTTGCGATGTGCGATTGCCATCGGTAAAGTTTTAACTGATTGATATGGGTATTTTTCATATATACTTTGCTCATTCATTTGAATAACTCTAACTTCATAAACATCCATATACCATATAAGATGTGTAAAGACATGCTTATATTGTCCTAAATGTTCTACGGGTTCTAAAATAATATTTTGAGCTTCTAAATCAAAAAGCACTTGTTGTAAACTTTCTGATTCAAATTGAGGATACATATACATATTTTTAAGTAATTCTTCAGTTCTCTTATATAAATATATTTGATCTTTATCACGTATAACAAGCGTAATATAATTGATCTCTTTTTGTTTTTTTAGTTTTGATAATACTGGTAATTTTGATTGAAGATCGTTTGCAAATGCTTGACAATGAACTTGCAAGGGACATGCGTCACATAAAGGATTTTTAGGTTTACAAATGGTAGCTCCTAATTCCATCATTGCTTGAGTATATATATAAGGTGTCGCATTAACTATAATATCTTGATTGATCAAATCTAATTTTTTTCTATGTTTTTCAATTCTCATATCATCATCAATATTCAAATATCTTGATAGTACGCGAATCACATTACCATCTAGTGCACTATAAGGTTGATTATAAGCAATAGACATAATGGCACCAGCTGTGTATTTCCCAACACCAGGTAAACTTAATACTTCTTTATAAGTTTTAGGGAAAATACCATTAAACTCTTCAACAATTTTTTTTGCTGCTAAATGCATATATCTAAATCTTCTATAATATCCTAAACCTTCAACTGATTTATGAAGCAAATCTTCATCAGCATTTGCTAATGTAAATACATCAGGAAATGTTTCAATAAATCGACTAAAAAAAGGAAGAACTGTATCAACTTGAGTTTGTTGAAGCATAATTTCACTTACCCAAATATAATATGGTTCTTTAGTTTTTCTAAAAACTAGCTTTCGATGGTTTTCTTGATACCACGTCTCTAATTTATTAATATCCATTACATATCAACTTCTCTAATACCACAGTGTTCTATAACATCATCAAAACGTGTTATCGCAGAAATAACTATACCGTGACATACAACAATAACATTTTTATAATCTTTATATTTTAAAAGTGCTAATTCTACACGTTTTTTTAAATCTTCATATGATTCCCATCGATATTGATCCATGACATGATGTACACCTTTGTTTTTTAAATACTCTTCAAATGCTAAATTCCCATCATAATCAAATATTTGATTAACATCAGGATCCCATTCATGCAAATCATTTTCTACAGTTAATTTAATACCTGTAACTCTTGAAATAGTTGCAGCTGTTTGAAGCGCTCTCGTATATGGTGATGAAATAATTAATTCAGCATCTTTAAATACACTATTTTTCGCAACTTCTTCTGCTTGAGATTCACCATTTTCTGATAATCTCCCAAAATTTCTTCCTACACTTTGTTTCCATTGGTGATGGACCTCATCATAACGAGGTTCCCCGTGTCTTACAAAAATAAAATGTGTTTTCATAACGTCCATCCTTTCAAATCAATTATAACATATTAAGTCTTGCAAAAAGATTTCACATAATTTATTTAAGTGATATAATAAATATAAACAAGGAGGCTTTATGAAGAATATATTAATAGAAAGACGTTCGATCAGAAAATATGATCCAAACTATAAAATACCACGTAAAGAATTAGAGGAAATGCTTAAAGAAACAATGAGAGCACCATCTTCAATGAATATGCAACCTACAAGATTTTTCATTATCGAATCTGATCCATATAAGAAAAAACTTGAACGTATATTATATGGCAATAAAGTACAATTAGATACATCTTCAGCAATGATATTAATGTTTACAGATTTACAAAAATATGATTTAGCTGAAAACATTTTTGACTTAGCTGTAAAAAAAGGCTTAATGCCTAAAGAAGTTAGAGATAGACAGTTAAGAAATATAACTAATATGGTTGAAGATTTGAATCTTTCACAAACTGAGAGAACAGGAATTTTTGATGGTGGTATTATTGCATTGCAGTTTATGCTTGTTGCAAAAGCACATGGTTATGATACTTGTCCCATTGGTGGTTTCAAACATGATGAATTAGCTGATGTTGTCGGCATTGATAAAAAACGATATAAAGCATTACATATTATTTCAGTTGGTAAAGCTGATGAAGCTGGTTATGAATCTGTTAGATTAAACATCAACGAAGTAGCAAAGTTCTTATAAACATAAAGAAAAAGGCTTATTTAAGCCTTTTTTTTATATTTTTATACTAAATACTTGATATAAATTATATGCGTATCTTTTTTTATATATCATATTTAGATGAAATTTCTCAAGGGGTTTTTCTTAATAAGGCACCAATTGGAGCTATACCCGCTAAAATATTAATACCATATAAAATTATCATACCTAAGAATATAGTTAGCACATTAACTCTAAATGGGCTGAATCCTAAAGGAGAACTATTTAATCTAATTAATATAAATGATGCTCCTAAATATCCAATTAACGAAGTAATTGTGGTAACAAATACAGACTCAACTAGATAAGAAACAAATAAATCCCGTTTTTTCATACCAAGTGATCTAAATACGGATATTTCATATATTCTTGAAATCATTGAAGAATGCATCAAAAAATAATATCCTAAAAATGTCATTGAGAATATGATAAGAATCATAGGTACAATCACAGCAATAGGTATAATAAGTTCACTACCTAGTGATATAGCATATCTCGTTTCTTTTGCTCCTGTAACTTCTAAATCATCTTCTATTGCAGTAATCAACTTATCAGGATCAGTTGTATGAATATAAATTGCAGCACTATACATATCCTCATATTGAGCATTAAATACTAATTCTTCAATATATTTTGAAGAAACATATCCAATATATTCTGTTGATTCAACAATACCGCTAACTTTACCAAAATTTTCAATTTCTATTGGCCAAATAGTTGAGTCATCTAAATCATCTTCTAGATTAAGATCTTCAAATATTTGATTTGATAGTACAAATTCATCATCAGCAGGTGATTGACCATAAATCAATTCATCTGGTGCAAAAGTTTTATATCCAACATCCAAATTTATTTCATTATCCATGAATTCAAACAAAGATCCATAAGTTAACATGCCATAATATACTTCATCAGTAACATAAATAAGTGAAACATCAGATTTTATAATACCAGAAATAGTATAAGTCTTATGATTTCTTATGATTTTTTCAGAAAGTAAATCTTCATAATTCCAAATACCATAAGATTGTGCTAAATTGGGACTAAAATCAAATATAGAACTCTTAAAAAATCCATCAGCAAGTGTTGTTGATATCATGATTTCATCATCTTCTGTAGATAAAGTACCTTCAACAACTTTAGAATCCTCATTATGAGATATTAAATCAACTGATGCTTTAAAATCTAAAAATGTACTATTCGATTGTGAATCAACAATTGAAAAAGTTGATTCAGAAACTAAGTTAACAAAATTATCTTCACCAATAGCATCTTTAAACACACTATATTCTGGTACGCGAGTTGGTGAACTTTCGCCATCATTTACATATTGATACGATGCAACAACATAATCATTATCATATTTCATTAATGCAGGATTTGGCACTATAAAATTTGATGCCAAAGCCATTGCTAATGCGATCATTGCACCTGAGAATACAAAACTCATCAGCAACAATTTACCTTTCTTAGTTGACTTGACGACTTTTTGAAAGGCAAGAAATATCACTTGTTTAAATGATACGAGTATCTTTGATTGTTTTGTTTCATCTTTATAATCTAGATGTTTTAAATCAAAAGTAGTTTCAGTCAGTGTATCTTTGTTAGCTTTTTGATAATGTTCATTTTTAATTAGTAAATTAGATTGATCATCAAGTAACTTAACTTTGCTAAATTGACTATCTACATCTAAATACAATGTTTTATTTATAACAATAAGTCTAACTTTAATCGGTGAAATTTCTTTTACTTGTTCATGATACATATCAACTTCTATTTGTTCATTGTCAAGATCAATTATATGTTGCATATCTTTTAAATAGACAATGTTCTCATCTATATGTTCATAATCCATTTGAGATGTGTTTTCTTCATCACTAATTATTTTTCCATCTTTTAACTCAATGATACGATCTGCATAAATGTGTGCAATATCTTTTTCATGTGTTACAAGAACAACAAGTTTTGTTTTAGAAATTTCTTTAATGATCTTCATGACGTCAAGTGTATTTCTACTATCTAAATTACCTGTTGGTTCATCAGCAATAACAACTTCTGGATTTTTCACTAATGCTCTAGCAATAGCGACTCTTTGTTGTTGCCCACCAGATAATTGTGTTGCTTTTTTCTTGCGGTATTTATACATCCCTACAGCTTTTAAAATATATGTTACACTTTCTTCAATCTTTTCTGCATTTGTAATACCTAAGAGTTTTAATACAAAAGCAACATTATCAAATACTGAAAGATTAGGCAATAAATTATAATTTTGAAATATATAACCTACCTTTTCATTTCTAATATCATCCCATACATTCGCTTTATATTTTTCTATAATTTTATCATCAAATTCCACTTGACCATGATTAACTTTATCTAGCCCACCTAAGACATTTAGAAGTGTTGTTTTACCTGAACCAGATGGTCCTAATAAGATAACTAATCCTTGATTGGGGAAATCTAAAGAGATATCATTTACAACATGAATTTCATTCTTTTTATTCTTATAAAAATATTTATCTAAATGATGTAGTTTTATCATAATTAGTTATCCTCCTTGCTTAAGTTAATATTTTCGATAACTGATTGTTTAAAGACACGTTTGTTAAATCTAAGACCTAACCATACACCAAATAATATAAATATGACAAATAAATATAAATAATTAACAAATGTCAATACTGTTAAATAAGTCGCAATCCTATTGATAAAGAATGATAATGCAATTAAAGTAATCATCATAAATACAATACTAAAGAGCGAAATTAATACTTGTTCTATAACAACAAGTCTTGCAACAATAGATTGTTGTGCACCAATTGATCGATAAATAGCAAAATCTTTACTTCTAGAACGCATTGCATTTTTACTAACAGCATGTACAATACTATATAAGAATAAGCCAAACACTATTAATAAAATATTATAAAAATAATTTAAAAAGATAACATCAATTGATTGTGTTACTGGAACATTTGCTGGATAGTATACGCGATACAGCGTTGTATCTATTCTATCTAACACACGATTACCAGCTGCTAAACTACTAACTGAAATAGAATAACTATCTCTTGCTACAGATGTATAAATAGATTTAAATGTTTCTAATTGACCTTCTTCTATAAGGTTCATAAATGCAGTATTAATCATAACTAAATTGTATTCATCATCAGTTTCTGTATACACTTCGACATCGTTAATAACAAATGATTTTGATACTCCTTCTGATTGCCAATCATAATAATCATAAACAAATCCATCTATTGTAACATCTATTGTCATAACATCCATATCTTCAAAAGGTGCATGTGTTCCATCATCTGTATAAAACACTATTTTAGGTATATTTGTTGAATCATCAATAGTCATGGCATTATATAAAAGTACCATATTATCTTCGACCATAAATGGATTATCATACATTTGACTAAGAACCATTTCTTTTCTATCTTCATTTTCTATAATAGGATCTACAGCGTCACTTTCTAAAAACGCTTCTGAGAAATAAATATATCCATTTGATTTATCATCACCATGTATATCATCAGTAATGCCAGTAATATAGAATTCTTGTATTTTTTGGTTCTCGATTTCAGTTGTATCATTAAACCCACTAATTGTTGATAAGATGATACGGTCACCTATTTCGAATTTACCAGTTGGGTCATCAATAATAATTTCATTTTCTTCAGTTGGCATTGTTCCAGTAAACTCTTTAGAAGATAACAGCTTTGCCGGATTGGTCCCACTAATCGTAAAGTGTTCATAAATATAATAATAATTGCTGGTATCAAGACGATCCATATTATAAACAAACAATTCAACATCATTATAAAAGTTTAACCCTTTTTCATATACAGCATCTACTTCTGATATACTTTCTAAATAATCATAATCTGAATTTGTCAAATCAGAACCATCTCTTTTTTCAACTAAGAATCGATTATCTGGTACATTAAGATTTACTGAATTATTCGCCGTATTTTGATTTAACATCGCAGATTGAGCACTCGCATAAATTAAAGTAAATGCAAGCATGACAATCATTTGCATTAAAAGTAAGAAAAATGTTTTTCTTGGTGTTGAAAATAAATTTCTTAAAGCAAAACGCATAAGTGTAGGAAAATTCATCTTTTTAATGACTGGTTCAACAATGTTTGCTTCAACAGCTGGTTTATCAAAAACTTTATCTTCGACAACTTCACCATCATGCATTTTAATCTTACGTGTAGCATAACCTTCAACTTGATCAAAGTCATGTGTCACAATAATGACTAATTTATCTTTACTTATTTCATGTAACAATGAAATAACTTGCTTAGCAGATTTTGAATCAAGGTTCCCTGTTGGTTCATCAGCAACAATAATTGGGCAATCTTTTGCAAGTGCTCTTGCTATCACTGCTCTTTGTTTTTGACCACCTGACAATTTAGACGCCTTATGATGGATATGTGAACTTAATCCTACCTTATCAATAAGTTCTAATGCACGTTCATGTTTTTTCTTTGGATCATATCCTTGAATTTCTAATGCTAATAATACATTTTGTAAAACAGTATATGCATCAATAATATTATAATTTTGAAATACGAAACCTACATAAGCAGATCGATACTTTTCCCAATCTGAAATAATAAAATGTGATGTTTCTTCACCAAATAAATAAAACTCGCCTTCTTCATATGAGTCTAAACCACTTAAAACATTAAGTAACGTCGATTTACCAGATCCTGATTCCCCTGTAACACCAACAAATTCACCCATATTAAATTCAAGGTTAATTTTTTGCATGCCCATAGAAACAGTTTCAACAGATTTATAATACTTTGATACATTTTCTAGTTTTATAACTGACATTTTTATCCCTCGCTTATAATCTTTATCATATCAAATGGATCAGATATGATATATTTTGCTCCTTCTTTGATAAGAGTTTCCTTATCTCTAAACCCCCATGTAACACCAATACTTGTAATATTTGCATTAACTGCTGTTTTCATGTACGTATCAGAATCACCAATAAAAATAGATTCCTCAATTGTTGAATCTAATAATTTTATAGCTTTAAATAACATATCTGGTGCTGGTTTAATAGGAAGATCTTTAGTCTCTCCAATAGCAACAGCAAAAATACTTTCAAACACATCATCATTAAGTTTTTTCACTAAATATTCATATTTATTTGAAACGACTGCTAACTTATATCCCATTTCTTTTAATTGTTTTAAAACATCTAACATATGTGGATATGGTGCAGTTAAATCATTACTGTGTGTATCATAATATGATTGATATTTCTTAAACACAGAATCTATTAATTTTTGATCACTATTTTCAGGCACTACATCTATAATTAAATTTAACGCTCCTCTTCCAACTGCTTTTCTAACTTCATTTTTTGTCTTTATTGGTAATTGATGATATTCTAAAGAAACATTTATGCTTTTTGTAATATCATCAAGTGTATTTAATATCGTTCCATCCATGTCGAAAATAACTGTCTTTATCATAAAAAAATCTCCTTTAATAATATAGTTTATTATATCATATGACATCGTTTAAAATTAATTAAATATTTATATATCATAATATAGTGAAATTATCTAAAAATCTTTACAAAATATATAAAATGTTATATGATTATTACGCCTGGGGATGTTCTGGATTCGTCACGGCATGAATACAACTATAAGCATGTCTTGGTTGCTCAAGTAAAAAAGCCGAGGTTTTTAATAACCGGAAATCAAAATTTACAATTCGCTGCCTAAGAAAAGGTAAGCACCTATTTTGAGGAGGCTTGTGACTCAAATGTGGTATAAGAAAGCAAGATATATTTACTGAGTGCCTATATTGGTAGATGAAAACTTATAGGATAGTTTATACAACTTTTGTTTATTTAGTTTTATAAATGAATTCATAAATGAACTAAACATGTAGAAAGTATTTGTTGCAGTGTCTTGCACAGGGGTTCAATTCCCCTCATCTCCACCAAAAATCAAGCGAAAGCTGTGCTCTAAGCACAGTTTTTTTATGGTATAATTTAAGTGTTGAAATAAAGGTTAAATATATTAAAGGAAGATTTGGTACTTTAATTATGAACAAATCTATTTTAGGAATGAAGGAATTATTACTTACAAATGGTTATAATAGTGTAAAAGATATTATC
This sequence comes from Mycoplasmatota bacterium, assembly GCA_018622495.1. Taxonomy (GTDB): domain Bacteria; phylum Bacillota_I; class Bacilli_A; order Acholeplasmatales; family Acholeplasmataceae; genus WOFB19. The sequence continues at coordinate 895,573 of CP076021.1, read as the reverse complement.
CAAATAGTTGATCTAGAACTTGACAAACAATATGAAGCATTTGTTTTTAATTCTTCTGAAGGCAAATTTGTCATAAAAAAGGTATATTCAGATTATGAATTAAAAATTTATAAACTCTTAAACAATAGGGGTATTAAAAATATTCCGCAAACTTATAAACATGTGCTAGATAAGGATAATTGTTTTTGGCTAATAACTACTTTTCTAGACGGTTGCTTATGTATAAATAAAGATATTTTTACATATCTTGAAATAGTAAAAGAGCTTGCATACATACACAATAAGTTTTTAAATGATAATGCTTTCGAACAAGATCATAAATTTATACGTAATCAAACCAAAAACTTTCAAGAGAAATATGATAAAGTGAAAAATATGAAAGTTAGCGAAAAGTATATGCTTAATCAGAAAATGTTGAATAATATTGATTTAGTTATTAAACGCATAAAGAGGGGACCTAAAACTTTACTACACAACGATTTTTTACCCATCAATGTTATTAAAGTAAATAGTACTGTAAACATAATTGATTGGGAAGTAAGCTCAATAGGATTTTACACGATTGATTTAGCTAGATTACTAGGAGATTACAAAAATATATATGGTTCACATTGGGTAAACCATGAATGGGAAAGCATAATTATTAAAAAGTATTATAATGAATTATATAAATATGGAAAATATAATAAAACTTTCCAAAGATTTTTAATAGATTATGACATCTCAAAAAAAATAAACTATATAGGGATTGTGCTAGCACATATTATAAACAATTGGGAAGTATCAGATTGGTATTTATTAAACTATAGTGCAATTTTAGAATAGATTAAATGATGATATACTAAATTTTTGAGACCTAGTTTAGAGATGATATCTATTTGAAAATTTAACTTTTATTTTTGTGCCCCACGTGGTGCATACCCCCTCATCTCCACCAAACAGGAGTCAAAACTAACCCCTATGTAAAAATTATTCCGAATTATATAGTGTTAGTTATAGAACTAAAAGAGAAACTATAAATTAAAGTTTCTTTTTTATTTATGGTAAAATTATTGTATATATATGATAGAATAATGAATAAAACAATTCTTTGGGGGTACAAAATGTTTGATGAATCCAAACCACTATTGCCATTGGGTAAACATGTTAAATCTATTTCTGAATTAATAACTCTATGTATTGAAAATTTTGAAGAAAATACTAAAAGAAGAAATCTATTTAAAAGTCTTATGTCTAATTTGATTGAGCCTATAACTGATTTAAACATAAATTGCGATATTTGGGTAGATGGAAGTTTTTAACGAAAAAGTAGAACCAAATGACATTGATGTAGTTATTCAATTAAAGAACTATAATCTCAATCTTATACAATATGATTTTCTAAAAGTGTTTATGGAAGTACAGTCACATTTGGATTTTAAAAATAAACATGATTTAGATGTGTATTTTTTGAGTCAGAATAAACATGATTATTGGTTTGATTTATTTACTCATGATAGAAATAACACACCAAAAGGTTTCATACTATTGAATTTATAGGGAGGACAATGATGGATCAACTAAAATTATTGCAATTAAAATTATTGGAATTAAATAAAATCATTAATGACCATAAAGCAATGCTTATTGATAATCCTGAAGACATTGAAACTAGATTGTCACTTTCTTCTTTTGAATCACTGTATATGAATTTTAAGGATCAATATATGCATCTATCTGATGAATTAAATTATGAGGTCATAGATTATAGAATCATGAATTCTATAGATGATAGTGTCCCCATATCAGAAATTACTGAGAGTTTAAACTTATTTCAAACCTTGTTCTCATTAGTTTTTGATGTTACAAAAAATAATTCGCCAAAATCATCTACACATCTATCATCTGAAATTAGAAATTCATCAACATTGAAATATGGATTTTCATATGCTGGTTCTGTTGGTTTTGTACTAACTATCGATAACCATAGAGACCTGATAGATGATACTTTGGATCGCACTATTGAAAATACAATGAATTTGATTTCAATTACAAATCGACAAGAACTAGATGCTAATATCAAAAAATTTGGTGTAGCTACTATAAAAACATTAAACAATTGGGTTACAGTAAATGAAAAATATGATAGTGAATTAGAAATTAAAACTAATAATAAAAATATCCCTTCATTAAAAATAGATACTGCTAGATTTGAACAAGTTAATGAATTGATTTCTCATGAACCATTAATTTCCACTGAACTTATAACTATTTTGAAATGTGAATTAGTTGGTGCTGACACAAAATCAGCAACATTTCATATTATTGATAAATCAAAAAGTTTCAAAGGGTCAATTTCAGATAATATTGATTTGAATTTCTCACTTCCTAGCATTGTTAATGTTAAGTTGAATGAGGAAACAAAAGAATTTAATGGTAAAATCACAAAAAAATATTTATTAACTTTTATTGAAATTGCTAGTGTATAAATTATTTAGTTTCGCTATTTATAACTTTCACTTTTATGTTTTTATTGACTATATTTGTAAATGTGATATAATACTTATGTAATGTGGTTAGGCACATGGTCAACTCGATATTAATACTGGAATTTAATGGTCCAGAAGATGGCGAGCATCAGAAAAACTCGATATTAATACTGGAATTTAATGGTCCAGAAGATGGCGAGCATCAGAAAAACCTATCATTTTATTAATGAAAAGAGACCAATTTATGGTCTCTTTTATATAGATTTTTGGAGGGGTTTATGGTTTATAATAATCAATATAGAAATATGAATTCATCAGAATTGACTAGATTTAAACTTTCGATAAAGGATATCGAGTCAGTTGCTTTATACATTAAAGAAAATTTTATGAATAAATTAGTCACTTTTAATAGTAAATCTCATACAATTCCTTTAACATTTCAATCTACCAATTTTCAACATTTATGTGGTATTAAGTATGAATACGGTGCAAAAGCTTTTTTTGAGAGTTGTATTGCACAAAATATAAATTTAGAAAAAGTCAAAATCAAAGCTGATAACACTACTTTTCAAAAACTTTCAGTACTTCCACTAATCAAACATTTGCTTTCCAATAAAACATCAATTTGTCCTGGCGGAATACTCAATCATATCGATTATGATTCAGGATTATCTACAAGTAATAGCAGAATGCTTATACCTTTAAAACTTAAAAGAGATTCCTATGTAATGATTTCTTTACTTAATATGATGAGACACAGCCATGAAATCAACAATGTAGAGAAAGTTACTTCAATATTTTCAAAAGATTTCCATACCCGTATCACTACTAAACTTTTATAAATCGGGGTTAGTTTAGGCTCCCCTCATCTCCACCAAACAGAAATCAAACTAACCCTGATGTAGTCATAATTTTTAATTACATAGTATTAGTTATTACGCCAAAAAAGTTCAATTGATTTGTCTTTTTTATATTATTTTACTGAAATTTAGATAATAGTTGACATAATTCATTTTTTTATCAATTATAAGAATAGGGTGGGACTACTAAATAATTTTTGACATTCTAAATTTAACCCCATCTATATTTCGGAGGGGGTTTTACTATGTTTAATAAAAATATTAGACTTGACTCGCTTATTCCATGCTTTCCAACTATACTAATTTTGAAATGAAATTAACTTTGGAGTTTACACCAACAGTCACCACATTAATTAAATGGTACAACATTTTCAGGTTTTTATGTCCATCAAACTGGTGCAGGAACTATAGATTGGGGAGATATTAGTGTTACTTACATGCCTCCATTTTTTAGTTATTCATTAAGTGTGTTTCAAAATGATCCAACTTTTGACAATGGTATTGGTGGCAATGTTATTTTTGAAGACTTAGGTTAGGAGGATCGAAAAATGAAAAAAAAACTATATTATGGATGTCTAAGTGTGTCAATTTTATCCTTTATAGGATTAGTTATTATCACGATTAATGCTATGAATGAGCCAATGGCATATGATATTATTTCAGCAGTCGTTGTTCAAATTGCACTTGCTGCAATATTCATAGCTTCATTTGTGGGATTTGTATTGACATTAGAAGATTAGACATTAGAGTTTACTAAATTATATATGTACAAACTTATACAAAATAAAAAGATGCGAAATTTAAACTGTACACTATAAAATTTGCATCTTTTTTTAATTTATTTAGATTTATTTGACTGATCACTAGCAATGATTAATGGAACTTCGAAAAAAATTATTTGAAAGCTTACAAATAATTCTCCATTCGTCTGAGTGTTAAAAATAAAAAAATCTAGTAGAATCAAGACATATAATAAAAATAACAAGCTCAAAGTAATTATATTAGATTTATTTTTATAGAGTTCAAGTTTAATTATTAAATATGATATAAAAATTATACTCGTAAAATCTATATAAATGATAAAATCGAGATATTAAAACCATATATATTATTTAATGTATCCAACAGTAAAATAATCAAAAATAAAATAACTGCTACAATGTTTATAATTGTCTTATTTCTCATATGCAATAATTATCCTTTCCAAATTTTCTTATTGTTTTTTAAAATACATGTCATTACACAATCATTATTCATAACACTTTTTTTTTAAAACTATTATCATTAATTATATATTCAAATTTCATAAAAACCCCCATTTTTATTCAAATTATACACGATATCATGTGAATAATCTATAGAATTTTAACTTGAAAAAAGCATTTCATCCAGATAGAATGAAATGCTTCTATATAATATTTATTTAGATTACCAAATGCTAACCATCTTATCTTTTGCTAAATACATTTTGTCTGATTCTTTTAAATCATAGAAATCTTGGAATTCAGGTAAATTACTTAATTGCATATTAGCTCTTAATATCGAAGGACCATGAACATCGACTCTTAATAATAATTCACTATATTCTTTCGAAGCTTTTTGACGCCATACACTTGCCCAGTTTATAAAGAAACCTTCAAGATCGTGACCATCTCTTTTTTTACTAGCTTCTAAAGCACATCTTAATCCACCGCTATCTGCAATATTTTACGAAACTGTAAGTTCACCATTACATTGACCAATACCTGTGTCTAAACCATCAAATAGATCAATCATATCTTGTGATTTTTGTTTAAATGCTGCTAAATCTTCGTCTGTCCACCAATTATTTAGTGATCCATTTTCATCAAATTTAGCACCATTATTATCAAAAGCATGTGAAATTTCATGTGCCATAACTGCACCTATGCCACCATAATTTTCTGAAGGTGATTGTTCTAAACTATAATATGGTTTTTGTAATATAGCTGCTGGAAATACGATTTGATTATTCGTAGGACTATAATATGCATTAACCATACTTGCTGGCATACCCCAAATATTTTTATTTGGTTCTTTATTATATTTTTCATAATTTAATTCTGTCATAATTCTTGTCATTTTAAGTTTTTCTTCTAAAACATTAGAACCTTCTTCATAACTTAAAACTTCAAACATATCATAATATGGAGGTAATTCATCAGGATAACCCACATGAACAGATAATGTAGATAATTTTTTTAACGCTTTTTCTTTTGTTTTTTCATTTAACCATGTATTATTTGTGATACGTTCGTTATAGATACCAATGATTTCATGAACCATTTTTTTAACATCTTCTTTAGCAACTGGTCCAAAATAGTTTTCTCCATAATATAGGCCTACGACTTGACTAAATCTATTATAAGCTTGATAAAAAGCAAATTTATCTTTACTTTGTGCTTCTTTTATTCCGGATAATGCTCTACCAAAAGCTCCACCTGCTACTCTGATTTCATCAGTTAAATCAGATGCAAATGCTTTAACATTTGATAAGATCATCCAAGACTTAATGATTTCAAAGTTTTCTTCACAAATAATATCATCAAAAGCATTCATAAAATCAGGATTTAATATAATTAGTTGTTCAACATCTTGTTTAACAAGTGCTTTTGCATTACCCATAATGTCAAAATTCTTTGATTGGTTATTAACTTCTTCTTTTGATTGAGGATTATACATCTTAACATAATCAGCAGCTTCAACACTTGATTTAGTCACTGGTACTAATAATGCATCAAAAGCAAGCGCTTCTGATATAAGTTTTTCTGATTCTTCTTTTGAAAATCCATATAAATCTAATAATTGTTGTGTTGTTTGTGTAAATAATCCAATTAATTGTGCTTTTGTTTTTTCGTCTTTATAATATGTAGTATCTGGTAAAAATAGATTAGACGCTCCAAAATATAAAACTTGATTATTACTATTCATGAAATCTTGCATAACTGCAAAACCAAAAGGTGTTTCAATTGATGCAAGAGTAAAATCTTTAAATGATTTTTCTAAATCTTTTAAACTATTTAAACCTTTAAGTTTATTTAAAATAGTTTCAAAAGGTTTTGTACCTAATTCACTTCTTTTATCAAAATCTTTTGTCATTTGATAAAGTTTAATAAATTTTTTCATGTTTTCATTTAGACCTGCTTGATCTTTTTCCCATTTAGCAGCTAAATCCATTAAAGTTTCTTCAATACCTAAATGCAGTTCTAAAAATGCTGATATAGCTGGTTTATCACTTGGAATGACAGCTTTTTCAAACCATGACGCATTCACTGCCTTATAAAAATCTGTTTTGATTAATTCTTTTTTCATATTTACTTCCTTTTCAATTTATTTTTTTTATTTAAATAAACATGTAATCACAAATTTATGACAATTTTACATCTTTGCATAAATTAAGTGATGATTATATTTCTTGTTTTTGCTTATAAAGTTCCTTATCTGCAAGATCGAAAATATAATTAAAATCATATATATCATCTTCTTGTTTTATTACATATCCGATAGAAAGTATTGGTAATTTTTCATTTTGTTTCCTTATTATAGCTAATTTATCTACAATATATTGAACTTTTTCATTAAGTAATTTTTCTGAATCACTCATTACGATTGTACAAAATTCATCCCCACCAATACGATATGAACTTGTCACACGATCAGATGTTTCATCAATAATACTTGATATTTCCTTCAATACATAATCACCATATTGATGACCATATAAATCATTAATTTCCTTAAAATCATTTATATCCATCACAATGACACTATATGCTTTATGTTCTGTTAATGAGATTGTTGTTTTTGTAAAAGCTAGTCTATTGAACAATCCAGTCAATGAATCAAAATTTGATTCAAATTCATTAAGTAATATATAAAATAAAAATAATGCAATTGAAATTGTATGCCAAGTGGTACGAATTTCAACATATAATATTTGAATTGAAGCACCAAGAATCGTAAATACAGCTAACCCGATAAGTCTCCAACGTATAGGAAAATACTTCTTTTTACCTCTAAGATATGCAAGTATAGCTACATATATAATATTAAACAAACATACTAGAATAAAGACTATAAAAAAATTACCTCTTGAATACACATTATCTGAGTTTATGCTAAATATTAATCCAAACCAAGGAGTTAATAAAACAAATATTGCATTAACAATTGATGCTAAATAAACATAGATACTCGTTCTTTTACCATTGATAGCAAAAATAGGAACTAATGCTAAAGGTAATATAGGTGTCAACATAAAACCAAGCATATTAAATATCATGCTCACAGTTCTAAATTGTGCATCTTGAACATCAAAAACTAAAGTCATCGTTTCAATCACAATTAATATGATTGACAATATAATTACAGTTTTCATTGCTTTCTTTTTAATATCATCCATTAAATTTCGCTTATTAAAAAGGGCAAGCAACATGAGCATCGCAATAATATCTATAGAGTATTTTGCAATATAACCAAGTATCATTTTAGAACTCCTTTTTAATAGTTTTATTTAAATATTATATGGATTTTAAAAAAAACATAAAATATTTAAACATATGTTTATGTTTATTATAACATTTATTTGAATACATGAATAAACGTTTTACATGCTAAAAATATAATGTCTAAATATATATATTAATTATATATATGTTTAACAATATTTTTAATACCACATATATTAATATTTTACTGCAAAATAATACTTATCTCAACTTCTTAAAAGTTTGCTTTTTATCTATACTTTTGATATGATAACTACAGTATTTAACGTATTAAAACTATAGATAAAAGGTATATCATTAATGGAAAATTCCACCGATAAAAAACACAAGAGACGTCCTCGATACAAAGGTACACATCCAAAAAAATTTAGTACTAAATATAAAGAACACAATCCAGAAAAATATCAAGAAACAATTCAAAAAATTATTGAAAAGGGAAATACTCCTGCAGGTATGCATCGTTCAATATGTGTAGATGAAATTCTTGATTTTTTTAATATATCTCCAGGTCAAATCGGTTTAGATGCGACTCTTGGTTATGGTGGTCACACTTTAGAAATGCTTAAGAAAATCGCTTTTAAAGGCCATTTATATGCACTTGATAGGGATCCAATTGAACTTGAAAAGACTAAACAAAGATTGACAAACCTTGGATATGGTTCAGATGTCTTAACGATTCAACATTTAAACTTCTCTGATATAGATTACTTAGTATTAGATACTGGATTATTTGATTTTGTATTAGCTGACTTAGGTCTTTCATCTATGCAAATAGATAATCCAGAGCGTGGATTTACCTTTAAGTCTGATGGACCACTTGATCTTAGAATGGACCCTCTTAAAGGTATTTCTGCAGCTGAGCGATTAAGAGAGTTATCAAAAGATGAAATAGAAGGTATGCTTATTGAAAATGCTGATGAGCCTTATGCTAAAGAAATTGCAAACCAAATTATTACATCATATAGTTTAGGACACATGATTAATACTACTAAACAATTTTATGAAGTTATAAAAAATGCATTATCATTTTTACCAAAAGATAATAGAGATATGCTCATTAAAAAATCAGCACAAAGATCATTTCAAGCTTTAAGAATTGATGTTAATCATGAATTTGAATCACTTTATGCTTTTCTAGAAAAACTTCCTACTGTATTAAAACCAGGTGGAAAAGTTGCTATATTATCTTTTCATTCAGGTGAAGATCGACTCGTAAAAAAATCATTTAAATACTTTAAAAATGCTGGTGAATACAAAGAAATATCAAATGGACCTATAAGACCTTCAATGAATGAACAAATTTCTAATAGCCGTTCTAAATCAGCAAAATTAAGATGGGCTATCAAATCTTAATTAAATAAATAATTAATAACTTAATTATCTCATAGCCTATAAATTTTTAATATTTAGCGTTATAATAAATATGCTTATATCAAATAAATTATTGAGGTGAAACATCACGAAAAAAACATCAAAAAAAATAGGATTATGCTTATCTGGCGGTGGTGCTAGAGGTGCATATCAAATTGGCGCTGTTAAAGCACTTGAAGAACTAGGCATATATAAACACATCACATGTATATCTGGTGCTTCTATTGGTTCAGCCAATGGTGCAATTTTATCAAGTTCATCTATTGAAGCTGCTAAAAAAATATGGTTTAATATTCCAGAAAACCCAATGGGAGAACAAAAAAGTCTTTTATCTAATATTAAAGAAAAAAAACTAGATTTATTAAATCAAGGTTTATATTCTATGCAAGGTATGGATGATATTTTGTTAAAAAATTTTAGTGTAAATCATATTAAAGATAAAGATTTCTATATTTCCATTTCTGAAAGTGGAGATGAATCTAAGGGTGTTAGTGAAATCATTAGAGCTTCAGTTGATCATTACGTTAGAAAAAACTCAAAAGCAAAATATCTACATATCAATAAAATGGATGACAAACTCGCTATTAAAGCAATAAAAGCATCTTGTAGTATGCCTGGAGTATTTCCTCCGGTGATTATTGACGGCAAAAAATATTATGATGGTGGTGTATTTGATAATACGCCTATTCAACCACTTATAGATCAAGGATGTACAACCATTATTTTAATAAATATCGCTTTTTTTGGGACAAAAAACACCACTAAAAATATACCTGAAAATATAGAATTCTACGAAATAAAGAATTCTCGTAAACTTGGTGGTGTACTTGATTTTACTTCTTCTCATGCAAAAGAATTATATGAACTTGGTTTTCATGATACTCTTGTGTATTTTAAAGATAAGAAGATTGATTTCTTTTAAAACATCTTAAGTTAATCGTGTTATAATTTTTATATAGAGGTGTATATATGAAAAAAACAATCATCATTACATTATTACTAACAATTTTCTTATTATCTGGATGTACAAAAAATAAAATAGAACTCTTATACTCTGAATCAGTTGAAAATTTTGATACTTTTGAACCTGTTTCAGTTATTACAAGCTTTAGTGATTATCAGATACAAATTATCCTGTTGAAGTAGATGCTGAATTTTTTAATGATCACATGCTTTATACATATACGTTCTTAAATGCAAATATTGGTTCAAATTTGTTTAGCTATAAGTCATACACTCTAAATGATGATATCCTTACTTTACAAATTAAAGATACGAAAAATGAAGCATCACCAGCATTTGGAACTTATATCATGATATTTTCCATTGATCTTGATATTTATAATGATAGTTCAAAAATAGAGATAGAATTTGTATAAAAAAATAACAACTTTTAAGTTGTTATCTTATAAACTCTAAAATATAATTAATAATTAAATCTTGTTGTACTTTTGTGGTGATAGAGGCTTCTTTATCACCCTTTTGTTCGCCATACCATCCAAATTGTGCATGATTACCACCGTTAATATCAATATACGTGGTTTCTTCATTTAAGTATATCTTTGAAGTTTCAACTTCTTCTAAGTCCAATAAACCATCAAATTCTGCAGTCATCATTAAAACATCTTTATCACTGACATCTTTAATTGGATAACTTGCTAAAAATACCATTTGATCAACTAATTCGTTTTTGCTAGAAAACATACTTGCAACCGTACCACCAAGTGAATGACCAATAACAACATTATCTAAATTATCATTTAAGAATCTTTTGCCATATTGTGGTGTTAAAATAGCTAAGTTAAATAAAGTTTTCACAATCGTAACATCATAACCTTCTATAGCTAAATTAATCGCAAGATATGCATAACTACTTGGATCAACCTTACCACCAGGAATAAACACAATATTTTTAATTGGATCTTCGTTTAAATAACTTATATGATCAAACTTATCTTCAATTGTAAGACTACTCGTATCAATTAGTTCAATTGCATCATACATTTCATCCGTTGGTTTAGATGAATCTAATGTATAGACCTTAAGTCCAACTATCATGGATATAAAAACAACTAAAATAATTAATAAGATACGTTTAAATATTTTTTTCATATGATTGACTTGAAAAATACGACTGTATCATCGTTGCATTTTTTTCCTTCCTCATTTTTCATATCGCAATGAAACACATGATAAAGCAAGTGTTGATCATCACCATACGTTTTAAATATGTATTTAATATGATTTTCTTTAAATACATTTTCCATCAGAGGTGCTTGATGTCTCAAATGATCCATATTTGATGTCATTAGAAAAACCGGTGGATAGTTTTGATTTACATATCGTAGTGGATCAATTAATTTAAGTTTATCTTCAAGATGATGATGCCCTAGAAGATCACCAAATAATATTTTGTTTTCTTCTTTTTTATAGGATTCAAATATATCATATACACCACAGTTTAAAGCAATTGCTTTAGGTTTAAAGTGATTTGGAACTCTAAATTCAAATAATGATTGATAAGATTCATTTGTACAAATAGATGTATACAAAGATAAATAATGAGCACCAGCTGAATCTCCTACCATAAATATAGCATCTAGATCCATGTGATATGTATCACAATGCTCATATATCCATTTAATCACAGCATTAGTATCTTCTAGTGCTGCAGGAAACTTAGCTTCTGGTGCAAGTCTATAACTATAATTAACAACAACAAATCCTTTTTGTGCTAAACTCATTGCATAAAATTGATAAGTTTCTTTTGTCCCATAAACCCATCCGCCACCATGTACAATAACTATGACTGGTAATTCTTGTTTATTATTTTTTAGTCTATATACATCTAAAACTTGATAGGTAGTATCTTTACCATAAACAATATTATCAAATCTGATAATATCTTTTGGTGTCACTAATCCCTCATCTCTTTTTTGATCACCAAGATAAAGCATTTCTCTTATTTTTTTACTATATACCGACATATGATCACTTCCAAATATATTTATAATTAAATTATAGCACAGACATAATCATTAGTTTATTTAAATTTAATTATCATTTTTACGCATTTCTATTGATAAATCATCGATTTTATATCATACTAAAGATAGAGAATAAACATAAGTCATATGAAAGGAGTCTAACCATGGATCAAAATCAGGAAAAATTAAACCACTTAAAAAGTGCAATTGATAAACGTTTAAAAACACTTTATCAAACTGAAGAAATGGAAAAATCAAATGAAGCAAAGACATTAGAATATTTAATGTGTATCATTGAAGCTGATTCAGACGATGATGAATATGCAACAAAATGTTTAAGAGCGATGTATCTATAAAACAAAAGCATTCCATTTAGGAATGCTTTTGTTTTATACTTTAAAAATCAGCTTTTTTCATAATATCAATGTATTCAAAAGTTCTTGGATGTATAAACCCTATACGTTCAAAGTGTAACATTAATCTATTATAAGCTAAGTTTTTATGGCCATATAATTGATCAGAAACAATAGGTAATCCTACACTTCTTAAATGAACTCTAATTTGATGTTTTCTACCACTTTGGATATTAACTTTTAATTTCGTATATTGATCAAATGACTTAATAACTTCATAAGTCGTTATCGCTTGTTTTCCATCACTTGAGATACGCATTTTATTTTCATGTCTATCTTTACCGATTGGTTTATTAATTGTACCTTTTTGATTTTGAACTACATTTTCAACCAAACATACATATGTTTTATCAATCTGATTATTTTCAAATAATCGAGACATATAACTTAATATAATTGGATGCTTCGCAAAAACAACTAATCCAGAAGTATCATAATCTATACGATGAACAGGTAAAATCGGATATGGATGACGTTTAAAATAATGACTTACAAAATTAGTCAATGTATGTTCATCATCTCCATCGCTATAAACCAATGTTTCTACTGGTTTATTAACTACTAAAATATCATCATCTTGATAAACAATATCAAGATCGCCATGTGTTGGTTTTACGCTTTGACTCATTAAAATAGACTCATCAATTTCTAATACATCACCTTTACTTAACACTGTATCTAAATTCACGATTTGATGATTCAATTTTAAAGATTTATCAATACTCAGTTTATATATTTTCTTACTAGACACAAAAAATCTACTCAAATATACGCGAATAGTTTTTCCGTGAAATGATTCTGTTATTTCAAAATTTACCCATTTATTATTCATATTATCACCTACTAAAGAGTATACCATTAAATCAATAAAAAAACCTCATAAGAGGTTATTTATTAAAGACTAAGTTTTACTGCAATAAAGATGTCATTATAAGCTTTAAAATGATTATTATCTTGTGCTGTCATAAACTCAAATAATTGTTTAACTTCTGCTTCATCGTAATTAATTCAGGTTTAGCATTAACTACTTCTTCACCAAATTGTAATTCAACACTATCATTTTCTTTCATATAAGCAACTTTGTTTGATTTACCTGATGTAATAACAACCAATTTATTGTCATTATCAGTTGCGAAATTTAACTTTCTTTGCTTGTCATCATAATTTAATAATAAAATACCTTTTTTATTCATGTTCTAGTCATCTCTCTTTCTAATTAATATTATAAATAAAAGTTTTCATGAAAACAATTTATTTGCTTTCCTTAAGTCGAAATGAGATGATTCAAATCTTTTTCAACTTCTTTAATGTTATCTACATTAAAAACATAATAACGCTTTTCCTTTGTCTTAATAAGTAACATACCATAATTATAGTAACTATGATTCAATGGTCTTAAATATTTTCTAAAAGTCATTATTGCTTTAATCAATGTTATATCATTTAGATTTATGATTTGTTTTTTATGAAATATTTTATTAAGATATAATTTTTCATCATCAATTTCTATCAAAATAGAAGGTGATAAAACAGCAGGTATATTTAAAATTAAATAAATACTTGCTATGGCAATAAAAATATAACCAACAATAACCAACTGATGATTCGTTTCATCAAAAGCAACCACTGAATAAATACCAATCAATGTAAATACAGCAAAAGTAACAAAATCATGATACATCGCTTTTATAGATTTTAAAGCTTTTTGATCTTTCATGGAATAAACTCCTTAATTAATCTTTTTTCCCATCTCCAAAAACTTGATTAAATTGTCTTGCTACTCTTACAAAAGTTGTACTTTTTGATAATTCTTTTAGTCGTCTTGCACCTACATAAGTACATGTAGAACGTAGTCCACCTAAAATATCTAATACAGTGTGATCGATTGCACCACGATATGGAAGTTTCACGGTTTTACCTTCAGAACTTCTATATTCAGCAACTGCTCCATAATTCTTTTTCATCGCAGTTTCTGAACTCATGCCATAAAATTTCATATATTTTTTTAATTCGTATATTTTTTCATTTGTATCAGGATCAACTAACCCTAAATCTCTTTTTTCGGTAATAATTGTGCCGCCACCTTCATCATGTCCGGCAAACATACCACCTAACATCACAAAATCAGCACCAACACCAAAAGCTTTAGCAACATCTCCAGGACAAGTACAACCACCATCACCAATCACATGAGCACCTAAGCCATGTGCTGCATCAGCACATTCTAAAATCGCTGATAACTGAGGATAACCTACACCCGTTTGAATACGTGTTGTACAAACACTACCAGGACCAATACCAACTTTAACAATATCAGCACCTCTTAAAATAAGTTCTTGTGTCATATCAGCAGTCACAACATTGCCTGCGATAATCGTATGAGTTGGATATTGTTTTCTCACTTTTTGAACGAAATCACCAAAAAATTCTGAATACCCATTTGCTACATCAATACAAATATAACTAATTTGAGGATATTTCGTTAAAATATCTACTAAATTCTTATAATCTTTTTGATTTGTTCCTGTACTCACTGCGAAGTTTTCAGGATTTAACACTTCACTATATTTCTTTATATCTTCAAGTGTATATGTTTTAACTAAACAGGTAAATAAATCATGAGCTTGTAGTTTAACTGCAACATCAAGCATACCTACGCCATCCATATTAGAAGCCATAATAGGAATACCTCTATATACTTTTTTACTATGTTTAAATGTATACTCTCTAACTAAATCAACATCTTTTCTACTTTTTAAAGTTGAGCGTTTTGGCCTAATTAATACATCACTAAAATCTAATTTTGGACTGTCTTCTATGCGCACAAATAAATACCTCGTCTTCTAAATTTTTTCTACATTTCTATTATACAACAATTTAAATAACATATAAACCACTAAGACAATTAACCCTCCAGTTATATCAATAAAGAAATCTGTGATAGATGGTCCTCTGTCAATGCTAAATAATTGAATTATCTCATCAGTTGCAGCAGTTAGTACTACTGCAATACTCATCAAAAATAAATACTTATTTTCTAGTTTTTCTTGAGATAATACAAAGGCAAGCCATAAGAGTCCTAAAATGAAAAATTCCATAAAATGAGCGATTTTCCGTATGATATGATGTAATACATCACTTTCAATAGTTATATTAAATAAATTTAATACATCTATAGCAATTCGTACTAAAAATCCTGATTCTGCACTAGAAATATCACCAGGAAATACTGATTGCATCCATATAAGCGATGTAAATAGTAATATAAAATAGAACCATTTTGTAATTTTCATTAAAAACTCCTACATATAAGTTATGATTCATTGCAATGCATCATAGAATGCTATATAATTATTATATAATAAATTATGCTCTTAAGGAGGTATATTTGATGGGGAAAAATAAATTTGGTTATGGTTGGTTATTAAAATTCATTCTTGCTGCAATTTTATTAGGTGTAGGTATTTATATGTATTTTGCAGATCAAGTTGTATATGCAATTACTGGTATTGCAATTATCGTTTTCTCTTTACTCAGAGTTGTTCCTTTAGTGAAATCATTAAATAAGGAAGTACTTCGAACACTTAATATTATAGAAATTATATTTGATGTACTTATTGGTACATTAATTACATATATTGCTTTTGCAAAGGGTGATGTCTTAGATAGTGAACCAATTTGGGCAGCTGTATATAGATATGCATTGGTTGTATTCTTCTATGGCAGAGCACTTGTCTATTTCAATAGTGTCGTATTTTTTGGTGAAAAAACAGAAGTTCCAAAGTTTTGGGCTCATATCGTAATCATCTCAGTTGGTGCAATGATTGCAGTTTCTGCTGATTTTAATTATGAAGTTGTTGGACTTATATTCTTAATTATTTCATTAATTGGTGCAATTTATTTAGGCTATGATGGATATGGTGGATATAAAATATATCGCGAAAAATCATTAGCATTAAATGAAGGTAAGGAAGCATCCGTTGAAAATGAAAAACCAAAAGACAAACAAAAGAAAAAACCTGTAATTGAAGAACCTGAAGAAGAAAAAAGACCTTATGTCAATTAAGATTAAACAAACATCAAACTTCATTAAGTAGACTTAATGCTTAATGAAGTTTTTTTATTTGATTTAAATGACATATATTAAAAGAAAGTGGTATATTTATGAAATTTGAATGGAGAAAACAAGACAAACATCTATATTTTCCTAAAAATCCTGAAATTATTACGTTAAAATCTTATCCATATATTAAAATATCAGGTGAAGGTAATCCTAATGGTGAGATGTTTCAAAAGCATATTGAAGAGCTTTATAGTCTTTCTTATGGTGTCAAAATGTTACTTAAGCAAGACGCATCTGTTTCTAACTACTATGAATATACAGTATTCCCTTTACAAGCTACATGGAGTTTAACCTCTAAAGGGATTGAAAAATATAATAAGGGTATACCAATTATCGATCTTAAAGATTATTTTTCTTATGAACTGATGATAAGACAACCAGATTTTTTAACTCAAGATATCTTTAACATAATTAAAGATAAAGTTATTGCTAAAAAGAAAAATCCATTATTGAATCATGCTCAGTTCTTCTTTTCTAAAGAAACTAAAGTTTGTCAAGCTATACATATAGGTAGTTTTGATGATGAACCTCAAACATTTAAACGCATGGAAAGTTATGCTTTAACACAAGGTTTTCCTAGAAAATCTAGAGAACATACAGAAATATATCTTATTGATCCTAGACGAACTGCTGTAGAAAAACTAAAAACAACACTTCAATTTGAAGTTTAAATAAACATAGGAGCAAAAATGAAATATAAACATTTAGCAGGGATTGGCTTTTCTATTATCTTTGGATTATCCTTTTTATTTTCCAAACAAGCTTTAGAATTTGTTAGTCCCATAGGATTAATTGCATATAGATTTTTAATCGCATGGTTGTTTTTTATGTTAGCCTATGTTTTTAAACTTGTTAAAATACAATTTGATAAGAAAATGTTTAAATATTTATTATTATGCGGCTTATTTCAACCAGTCATATATTTTATGACTGAGTCTTATGGTCTTAATTTATTAGGTACTGGTGAAGCGGGACTTATGATTGCAATCATTCCTATATTTGTTACCATATTAAGTGCTATATTTCTAAAAGAAATGCCACGTAAAAGTCAAATCATATTTATGCTTATGAGTATCATTGGTGTTATGGTTATTCAACTTAGTCAATTAGGTCATGATAATCAATTATTAGGTTTTGTTTTTATGTTTATTGCTGTGATAGCAGCTAGTTTGTTTAATATCACATCAAGATATATATCAAAAACTGTAACTCCTATAACTTCTACATTTTTTATGACAACTATGGGTGCACTTGTGTTTAATACAATTTATACTATTGAGTTATTATTAAACGATTCACTATCACTTTATATCACTAATTTAAATCATATAGAATTAATCATACCTATTTTATACTTAGGTATTGTCGCTTCAGTAGGCGGTTTTTTCTTAGTCAATACAACTTTGAAACACATGCCTGCACATGTTTCAAGTATTTATACAAATATTTCGACTGTTATTGCGATAGTTGCCGGACTTCTTTTCTTAAATGAATACTTATATATTTATCATTACATCGGTGCTGTATTGATTTTAGTTGGTGTCTATGGCACCGTTAAATTCCAATCAACAAAAAGCCATATATCAAATTGATATATGGCCTTTTTTTATGCGACTTCTTTTTTAGATGTTTTATATAATTTTCTCCAATACGTTGCTATATCAAGTACAGTTACTATAATAGCAATTGTTGTAAATACTCTAGCACCATGATATATGCCTTCAGTAATCTCTGCTACACTATATGTAGAATTTAATGAAAAGTAATCAATAAATTCTGGTAACACTAATGAAGAATTATTTAACATAACAAATAATGCAATCATACCAGCTAGTTGACTGACACTATATACAATAACCATATTTAATGTATATCTTTGATTTTTTATTTTCATCGCATACACAACAACACTTAATAAATATGAGCCTATAAACACAGGTATGAATGGAGATATCACATCTTGATTAAACACTTGTGCAACTAAGACACCTTGATCATATGCACCAATTTTATCTATATATGCGATTAATATAACGATGAATAAAATTGAAAATATTGTTGAAAATGTAAATTCAACCATAGCACCAACACGATTAATTGTTATTTTTTCAGGTTTTACTGTTTCTGGTAAATCCTTAAGTTTCCATTTATTTAATAATTCATTTTTAGTTTTCTTTTGACTTAGACCCCAAAATAATAATGTAATTAAAGTAAACCAGGTCAAAACTGATGAGAATAATCCATCTATTATTTTACCGAAGATATTACCAAATGCAGTCCAAAATGTGACATCACCTATATTTAGTAATGCATCCATTGCATTAAAGAATACAGAAAGTGATCCAACAATAATTAAAACAATTTTAAGTGTTGTTTTATAGTCACTAAATAAAATTGGGTCAATCATATACTTTGGTTCACCTTGATAGTTTTGAGCAATAATCCTAGGATTACCTAAGTCATGTAAAACTTGATCTATTTCTGTATCATCTGGATTTTCACTTAACATATCATATATATTTGCTTCCAAATCTTTTTTAACATCTTCTCTTTGTGCTTCTGGCAATCTTTTTGTGACTGCATAAATATATCTTTCAATATAGTTTTTCATTTATTCTTCCTCCTCAAATACGCTACTTAATTCATCATTGATAAGTTTCCACGCACTTTTTAAATCACTTAATACTTCATATCCAAATTCACTTAATATATAAAATTTTCTTGGTCTTGATTCTGTGGTGTCCCAAGAACTTTCTAATAGATTTTGTTTTTCTAATCTTCTAAGCAATGGATATAAAGTTCCAGCTTCAATTTGAACATTTCTATCACTAAGTTTTTGTAAAAGACTATAGCCATAAGCTTGTTCTTTTAATTCATGTAGAACCATAATAATTTGAGTACCTCTTCTTAACTCTACAATCAGATTTTCTAAGACTTGATTTTCTTCCATCTAATCACCTCACATTTATATTATACTGTATGACATACTATATTGCAAAATAAATAACATAGTTTCACCTATGCTATAATGTATTTTTTGTGGTAAACTATATATAGTTTAAAAATTATGTTAAAGGAGACAAAAATATGACATATGAAACATATTTGAATGAAAACAACCCAAAACTTGAATTGAAAGTTAAAGATTTCGGTACAATTGAATTGCAATTATTTCCTGAAGTTGCCGAAAATACAGTAAAAAATTTCCTAAGCCTCATTAATGAAAATTACTTTGAAGGATTAACTTTTCACAGAATTATCAAAGGTTTTATGCTTCAAGGTGGATGGGGTAAAAAAGAAATCCCATCAATTAGAGGGGAATTCAAGCAAAATGGTTATGATAATCCATTAATACACAGTAGAGGTGTAATCTCAATGGCTAGAACATCAGATCCAAACTCTGCATCTTCTCAATTCTTTATTATGCATAAAGATTCTCCACATTTAGATGGTGCATATGCAGCATTCGGCGCTGTTACTAAAGGATTAGATGTTGTTGATAAAATAGCCTTGGTACCAACAAATTATCAAGATCAACCTAAAGAAAAAGTCGTTATCGAATCATTTAAACTTATATAAAAATAATAAAAAGAGCCAATGAATTAGTTCCTTAAAAACGGACACTAATAAAAAAGAGACTGAAGAGCTTGATTCCTATATTCAATAGGAGCGAGCTCTTTTATTTTTTCTTGTAAACGCTCGTTGTTATAATAACACATATAATTTTCAATAACAGCATATACATTTGATTTATATAAATGTTTTTCTCTGTATATACATTCTGTTTTGACAATTGCGAAAAATGATTCAATTGGTGCGTTATCTACACTGCTACCTTTAGCTGATATAGATTGGGTAACACCTTGAGATAATAATTTTTCTTGATAAATATGATGCGTAAAATGCCACCCTTGATCAGAATGCATAATCAGTGTCATTCTTTGTTCATAAGGTATTTTCATAAATGCTTCATCTAATGTATCTAATACGAGTTTTAAATCAATATGGTCGAGATAACTGCCAAGCAATAATAGATTTATCGTATAGATCTTTGATGGCACATAGATAGCTAAGTCCATCTCTACGAAAGATATAGGATATATCAATTGACCATTTCTCATTAGGTTTATTTGTGGTAAAATCTCTTTGTACAACATTGGGTATATTGTGGTTGCTAGCCTTTGGATATGACCTTTGTTTTACACGAACAGTGGCTTTAAAGTCATTGATTCTCATATAGCGGTGTACGGTTCTATTGGTTAAAATGATACCGTATGCCGCTTTTATATGCATTCTTACAGATCTAATACCTCTACGATCATCTGCTTCATACATTTCTTTAACCATTTGATTAATTACTTCATTAAACGCCTTATGTTTTGGCCTACCTAATTTTATCCAATCATAATATCCACTTCTAGAACAGCCTAATGTCTTACATAAGAGCTTAACTGAATATTTTTCTCTCTTCATTTCAATGATTTGATAGTATGCTTTGGTTAACCTTTCTTTAGGTAGGCTAGGCATTTTTTTATATCTTCATATAACCTCACTTTTTCGATCAACGCTTCCTTGCTTAATGATTCTAAATCTTCCTCATATTTTTTGGGTCTTCCTTTTCTTGGGTTATCAGCTTTGGTTGCTTTCCCTCTAAGATCAATCACTGTCCCATATGTTTGATATTGTTTGACCCATTTGTATATTTGTGACTTGCTTCCAATATCATAGCGACGTACAATATCTGCTATACCTATATGATCATCTAGATATAATAATACGATTTGATTTTTTTCTTCGATACTATAACTTGTATGTTTCTCATTCTTTCTCATCTAATTCCTCCTCTAATACTGTTTTTAGTATATCAAAAAAGACATACTAGATTGATTTCTAATATGTCTCTTTTTTTATCGTGTCCGTTTTAAGGTAACGGATTCAATTGGCTCTTTTTTTATAATGCTTTCATAATCTTTTGTATAGTCATTTCAAATGCTTTCATTTCATCTTCTGTTAAAACATCTAATACGCGATTTATGATTTTTTGATTTTCTTCTTTAATTACTTTTTTGATTTGATTGGATTTGTGAGTTGCTACAAATACATTTTTATAACTACTATCACCTAATTTTTCAATATATCCTTTAGCTTCTAAATCTCGTAAAGTTCTTGAAATATGTCCTTTATCAAGATTTAATTTTTCAGTAATTTCTTGTTGAGTCATACCATCTTTATATTTAGTGAATAACATAAGAAATGGTACGTGCTTTTTAGATAAATCAAAATCAGTCAATACTTTATCATGTGCTTCTGTGATTTTTTTATGTAGTGTATGCATTAATATAGGAAGATAACTTATATCTCTTTGCATCAGCTACACCTCGAATTGTGAATTATATAGATCCGCATAGAATCCATTTTTTTCTAATAAAGTATCATGTGTACCTGTTTCAACAACATTTCCATCTTTTAATACTAAAATAACATCTGCATTCTTAATCGTTGATAATCTATGTGCAATAACAAATGTTGTTCTACCCTTCATCAATTCATCCATTGCATCTTGGATAAGTTGTTCAGTTCTAACATCTACAGATGAAGTTGCTTCATCTAAGATTAACATAGGAGCATCGCTAACCATGGCTCTAGCAATCGTTAATAATTGTCGTTGTCCTTGAGAAATATTACTATTTTCTTTTAAAATCATATCATATCCAAAAGGTTGTGATTTAATAAAGTGATGAACGTTTGCTGTTTTAGCAGCACCATATACTTCTTCATCAGTCGCTGATTTACGACCATACTTTAAGTTATCCATAATCGTGCCTTCAAATAACCAAGTATCTTGCAATACCATACCAAATAATTGATGAACATCATGTCTTGTCATTTTAGTTGTGTCTATGCCATCAATTGTAATTTGACCTGCATCAATATCATAAAATCTCATCACAAGGTTAACCAGTGTTGTTTTACCTGCACCAGTTGGTCCTACAATCGCAACTTTTTGTCCAGGTTTTACTTCTAGATTAAAATCATGAATAATCGTTTTATCTTTTTCATAACCAAATTTAACATGTTTAAATGATACTGCACCTTTGACTGAATTTATGCTTTCTCGACTTTCTTCTATTGGCATTTCTTCTTCTTTTAAGAATTCAAATACACGTTCACTTGCAGCAAGTGCTGACTGGATTTGTGTCATTGATTGCGCAACAGTGCCTAAAGGTTGATTTAAACGTCTATTATACATAAGTAGAGACTGAATACCACCAATACCTAAAGTGCCATTAACAGCAAATATACCACCAACAACAGCAATTGCAACATAACTTAGATTACTAATAAATCGTGTAATTGGCATCATCATGCCTGAAAGGAATTGTGATTTCCATGCATTTTCATAAAGTTTTTTGTTATTTGTATCAAAACTATCAAGAAATTTTCCTTCAGCTTGATAAACTTTAAGAATTTGTTGACCAGAATAAGTTTCTTCAATATGACCATTTAATTGACCAAGTACTTTTTGTTGAGATCTAAAATATTTTTGAGAAGTTTTCATAATCATACGTATCATGACCATGCTTAATGGAATTAATAGGATTGAAATTAATGCGATTACAACATTAATTGTAAACATCATAATGGTGATACCAAGTAGTAATGCAACAGATGTTACAAATTGACTTATAGAATTATTAAGTGTTTGACCAATTAAATCAACATCATTTGTCATTCGACTTAACGTATCTCCATAACTTGTTCTATCAAAATAAGATAACGGTAATTTATCAATTTTAGAATATAAATCTTTTCTTAACTGTTTTGTTATCTTTTGCGTAGTTCTCGCAATCAAGATACCTTGAAATAAATTAAAAATGAAACTTAATATATAAAATGAAATAAGAATATATACGATATTTAATATAGCATCAATAGATATTGATGCTAAAATATTAGATGATGTTGCATTTGCATAACCTAATTCAACACCTTCTTGAATAATATCTGTCATATCCCCAATGAGTTTTGGTCCTAAAATATTAAACACTGTTGATGCGATAGCAAAAAACGTAACGAGTAATAATATAAATTGATACGGTTTTAAATATTTAAGTAGTTGAGAAAATGCAGCTTTCATTGATTTTGGCTTTTGCGCAATCCCTTTAGGACCAGGACCATGCATGCGAGGTCCGCCTCTGCCTGTTCTTTCTTTAGCCACGATTCAATTCCTCCTTACTTAATTGTGCATAAGCAATTTGTCGATAAGCCTCACAAGTTTCAATTAAATCTTTATGAGTCCCTTTACCAACTGCTATACCTTGATCTAAAACGATGATTTGATCAGCATCCATGATTGTACCAATACGTTGGCCTACGATTACTTTTAGAGCTTGATCTGTTTGGTTTTTAAGTGCATTTCTTAGTAATTTATCAGTTCGATAATCAAGTGCACTAAAAGAATCATCAAATATATACATTTTTGGTTTTCGTATTAATGCACGTGCAATGGATAGTCTTTGTTTTTGACCACCAGAAACATTATTTCCGCCCTGATCAATACGATGATGAATACCATCTTCTGATTCCTCGATAAAGGTATTAATTTGAGCAATCGTTAATGCTTCTTTTACTTCATCTTCATTGGCATCATCTTTTGAAACTTGCATATTTGATAGAATATCACCTGAAAACAATAATCCTTTTTGAGGTACATATCCCATCATTTGATAAAGTACATGTAATGGATAAGTTTTTATATCTTTATCATTAATTAATATTTGACCTGATGTAATATCATAAAATCTTAACATCAATTGAATAATAGTAGATTTACCAGAACCAGTCGTTCCTATAAATGCTAATGTCTGACCTTGAGTTGCTTTAAAACTGATATTTTTAATCACATCTTCTTCAGCTTTAGGATATCTAAATGATACATTTTTAAATTCTATTGAAATATCACTTGCCATCACATCATTAACATTTAACTCATGATCAGCTTCGTTTTCACTAATAGAATATGGTGTATCAATAACTTCCATAATACGTTTAGCAGATACTACAGCACGCGGCAAGAATATAAATAACATAATAAGCATCATAAAACTAAATAATATCATCATACCATATGATGTAAATTGAACCATGATACTTAAACCATTCCCTGGATCACTACCCAATGTACCTGCATTTAATAAATATGCTGATACTGTCACAATTGATAAACTTATAGCGTTCATAATGATTGCCATACCTGGATTCATAAATGAGAAAACTGTGTTTACAAATAATTGTGTATTCGTTAGATTAGTATTCACATCATCAAATTTTGATGTTTGTGTATCTTGGGCATTGTGGGCACGAATAACTCTAATCCCTGTTAACGTTTCACGAGTGACTTGATTTAAATCATCAGTTTGTGATTGAATAATCTTAAATTTCTTACCAACAAGTAAGAAAATAGTAAGGATTAACATTAAGATTGCTGCAACAGCAAATACAATCACGGTTGTTAATGTCACATTTAAATTAACAACTTTTAAAATTGCTGCAACCGCTGTAATTGGAGCACTAATCATCAATCTAAACATCATTACAAGCGCCATTTGAACTTGTTGCACATCATTAGTTGTTCTAGTGATTAATGACGGTGTAGAAAAATGATTGATTTCAGCTAATGAAAAATCTTGAACATGATGATAAATCTCATGTCTTAATGTACTTGAAACTTTAGTTGCAATAATTGTTGAAAAATAACTTGCAATAATTGTTGATGCAATGGATAAAAATGAAACAACTAACATAATCAATCCATCACTCAAAATTTCACTTGTTACAGATACACCTAACAAGTTCCCTTTCATAATTGTTTCAGTAATATCACCCATTTTTTCAGGTAAAATCAAATCCATCTGAACTTGGAGATATAAAAACCCAGCAACAATGACTAAAAATAGCCAATGATACCATTGTAAATATTTAAATACCTTTAACATAATCCACCTCTTCTATAATTACGCATAATGATATTATGTACTATTTTTGTTGTTTTGTCAACATTTTTATACTATTTAAATATTTACAAAAATACTTTGCCTATTTTACTTTATATATGCTTAACAAAAAAAGGTTAATTTTGTTTTCTCAACAAAATTACCCTTTTTGATTAAATATTAAATTCAATAGATTCTAATTTGTTTGCAAATTATACAACTTTCTTAGAAAATTGATTTCGCATGAGATTTACAAGCATTTAATGTCATCATCATACGCTCTGAAACAAAATCAACAATTGATACAATAATTAAATATATCATTAAATTAATCATTGCAATTTGCAAATTAAAATTCATTAAAATATATGATAAAAATGATATAGTTATAGTTATGAAAACAATATATAGCATTAATCCTTTTCCTTTATTAACTCTCAAAATATCTTTAATTTGAGTTTGTTGCAAAAAGAACGCAAATATAATAAAACTAGTGTATCCTATCATACCTCCAAGTTTAATAAGCAGATCAGTATCTTCTTGGAATACATTTTGGATAGTAATAACTTCAAGTATAATATCCCATTTCGTTACTAATAATGCAATGATTGAACCTGATAAAATTGTCTTTATTAAACTTTTCATAAATAGTCCTCCTGTTATTGTCTAATCATAATAAATAATTGAATCCCGTAATTTACCATCATAGCGTAAATTAATGATGTCATAAAAGTCATACATTTAATAGCAAATAATGATTTCTTTTCATTTTGAGAAAAATCGAAATATTTTTCAATATATTTTTGTAATCCGAAAAAAGTCAAATATACAATAATCGTAATGACCGGAACCGCAATTAACATAATGTCCATTGCCATGCTATCAACTAAATTTTCTTTGATGTTTATTTCAAACATGATCAATGTCATCCACCAAGTGATTGCTGTTGCTATCGTAATTATTCCCATATACAAAGTTAAACTTCTTTTCACAACAAAGAAATGCTTGTTGTCAAGATGATGAGATATATATTTTTTCGTCAAAGCTATGGATAATCCTAAACCAATCGTTGTAATTGCAATCAATATCCATATCATAATTAATAATGCCATATTTCATACTCCTTTATATTAGAAACAAAATATTTATATTACTTTATGTTATAATTAAATTATTAAGTTATTTTAAAATTGTTTCTCGCAATCCGGAATTTTCAAAACCTTTTGAAAGATAAGAATTTAATCCAAATTCGATTGTTTCTGGTAATCCAGAATTTCCAAAATCTTTTGAACGATAAGAATTTAATCTAAATTCAATTGTTTCTGGTAATCCAGAATTTCCAAAACCTTTTGAACGAATATTATTATTTTGTAAATTTTTCATTATAATACCTCCATTGTTTCGTTATTTAATGATGATCCATTATTTTGCGAACTAAGAATGACGTCTGGTTGTCCAAACCATTCAACTGATCCACTATTTTCAAAATCTAAAATAACATCTGGTTGTCCAAACCATTCAACTGATCCACTATTTTCAAAATCTAAAATAACATCTGGTTGTCCAAACCATTCAACTGATCCACTATTTTCAAAATCTAAAATAACATCTGGTTGTCCAAACCATTCAACTGATCCACTATTTTCAAAATCTAAGATGACGTCTGGTTGTCCAAACCATTCAACTGATCCACTATTTTCAAAATCTAAGATGACGTCTGGTTGTCCAAACCATTCAACTGATCCACTATTTTCAAAATCTAATGAAATATTTCCTTTTTCAACACCTGCAACAAAACCAAATATGGTAACCACTGCTAATATAGCCATAACTAATTTAATCATTTTTTCCATTTTTAAAATTCTCCTTTTTATTTTTCGATTTATTTTTATATTTCCATTTTAACTTGAAAAACCTTTTAAAAACAGGGCACATATGTCCTATTATGATAAAAATTTACAAAATTTGATGTAAAGTGAGCGTTATCATGGATTCTAAAGAATTATGTGTCTACATTGAAAGAATAAGAAATGCCAGAAAAGTCTCTCAGGAATTGTTAACTGAGGATATTGTTTCTCTACGCCAATATCGTAGATATTTAAATGGTACTTCTGATATGCCCTTTGATATATTCATAAAAATGATTGACAAATTGGGATTAAAATTATCATCAGTTTTTACTGAAATGCAAAAAGTACATGCCGAAGAATATGATTATGCTAATAGATTATATAACTATGCTGTCAATTATAACTATAAATCATTTGATTATTTATTGAATCATAAAACATTTGATGTTTTCATTGATAGAAACAATAAATTACTTTATGATTTTAGTCTTATCATTAAAAAATATTATCAAAAAGAACTATCTAGAGATAAAACTCGCGAACTTATTAGTGGTTTAATCGGTTATCCTAAAATACTAAAAAATGAAATTCTTACTGATATTGAACTCCTGTTGTTATCTTTTATGATTGATGTTTCAAATAAGCCAGTTCAAAATAAAGTCGTTGATAGAATCTTTTATATTTTCAAAAATAAAGGCATTATTAGTGGAGGAAATAATAGGATAATTATTTTGATAGCAGCTAAATTAGCTAAATATTTTGGTATTAAAGAAGAATTTGAAAGAGTGATTGATTTTTGTGATATTGCATTGCAAAGAAACAAAGCTTATAAATCTTATTATTTAAGTGAGTATTTTTATTATTATAAATCTTTAGCTTATTATAGATTAAAAGATTTACCCTCTTATGAATTTTCACTTAAAAAATGTTTTAATGTTTTGGAATTAGATGACAATGAAATGAAAATGAAAAAATTTGAAGAATTGATTAATGATGACTATAATATTGATTTTAAAAATTATGTTATACATCGTTATTTAGATGAATATAGTAAAAAGTGATCCTTAATTTTATGAGGATCACTTTTTTATATCATTCTTTTTCCATATTCTAATTTAACTTCTTTATTTTGTACATCATAGTTTGAATAACCTAAAGTATTCAAACCAATAAAATGCATACCCATTTTTTCATAAAAACATAAGGCTGGATCATTACATGATTGTACTTCTAAAGTAATTGCTCTCGCATGAATGTCTAAAACGTGTCTTTCCATATGTTTAAACATTTTTGAACCTATACCTTTTTTGCGATATTTGGGATGAACATATAACTCCCAAATTCTAAATGTATTATTCCAATCAATGTATTCGCCTTCAATAAATGCAACCAAATGTTTTTTATCATACATACCAAATACAATCGGTTGTTCAATATAATCTTCAAAAAGTTTTACTTTATATTTTTTATTAAGCCGTTTCATTCTTTTTCTTTTTAATTCTATATTGATTGATTGTTTTTTCTTTTTAATTTTAATTGCTTGATAAGCCTTAGTTACATATTCCACATCAACGCTATAATCATCAAACTCATCAATTTCCAGCACTTCAATCTTCATCATTATGACTTACCTCTTTTTGTTATTACCTACTTATTTATACCATATTATTAATAATTTTTAAAGAGTATCTAAAAAGAAAAGGTGCTTATAAGCACCTTTAATTATTAAATAAATAAGTTATGATTTGAATCTTGTGTATCACCTAGGTAAGTTGCTACACCACCGACTTCAATACCATCGATAAGTTCTTCTTCTTTAATACCCATAATATCCATAGACATTGCACATGCAATCACTTTAACGCCCATGTCTAATGCACTACTCATTAACGCTTGTAGAGAATCAACATTTTTCTTTTTCATGATGTGTTTAATCATTTTAGGACCCATACCCATCATATTCATGTTTGAAATTGGTAATTTTTTAACACCTCTAGGCATCATTGAACCAAACATCTTTTCAATCATTGATTTTTTAACTCTAACTTTTTTAGGTTTTCTTAAAATATTTAAACCCCAGAACGTAAAGAATAATGACACTTCTTTACCCATAGATTTCGCACCACTAGCAATAATAAACGCTGCAATAGCTTTATCTAAATCTTGAGAGAACACAACAATAGTTGTTCCATTTTTAGATTCTTGTACTTCGAATCCATTTTGTTGTTGAACTTTAGTTTTTGTTCCTTTTTGAATATATGCTTTAATTACTTTGTTTTCAACTTCTATGTTTAATAAAGTATTACCTGTTTTATCTGACCATGCTTTAATATCTTTTTTAAATCCTGGATCAGTTGCTTTAACTTCTAAAACATTACCATCTTCAAGTGTTTGCATATTTTTGTACACTTGAACAATCGGACCTGGACATTGAAGACCACATGCATCAACTGTAAGTGAAACTTTTGCTTCATTGACAACAGGAATTGGAGCTTCTGATTTTTCTTTATCGATGACTGGTACACCAAAATCATCTGTTAATGTAAAGCATATTTCATTACCTTCGTGATCAAATACACAACTATATGATTTAAATCCACCATCTAAGTTTTTAACATTATAACCATTTTGCATAAGTACTCTTGCTGCTGCATATCCTCTAATACCTACTGCACAATATACATAAATTTCTTGATCTTTAGGAATTTCAGATAATCTTTGACGCAATACTGATAATGGGATATTTGTTGAACCTGGTAAATAATCTAAGACATACTCTGCTTCTTCACGAACATCTAAAATATAGCTACCTTTAGATGCTAATTCTTGCATTTCTTGCCATGATACTGTTTCAACAATACCTTTTTGAATATTATCAGCAACAAATCCTATCATGTTGATTGGATCTTTTGCAGATGAGAATGGAGGAGCATATGCTAGATCTAAATTTTTAAGATCAGTAATTTTCATTTTAGCAAATATAGCTGTAGATAAAACATCTATTCTTTTGTCTACACCACTTCCACCAACTGCTTGACCACCATAAATTTCTAATGTATCTGGATTATAAATCACTTTAAAATTAATAGATTCAGCATCAGGGTAATAACTTGCATGATTCATAGGATGTATATGAATGCTCTTATATGGCATTTCTAATTGTTTTAATGTCTTTTCATTTACACCAACACTACCAACAGTCAAATCAAATATTTTAGCTGCTGATGTAGCAAGTGTTCCTAAATACTTATCTTCTATACCACACATATGATTTGCAATAAAACGACCTTGTTTATTCGCTGGTCCTGCAAGTGCTGCATTCATTGATTGTTTAGTCACTAAATTTACAACATCTATAACATCACCAATAGCATAAACATCTTTATTTGATGTTTGTAAATATTCATTAACTTTTATTGAACCACGTTTTGTTAATTCTAGATTTGCAGCTTTCGCAATTGCATTATCTGGTCTAACACCAATCGCAAATATAATAAGATCTGCTGCTAATGTCGTACCTGATTGTAATACGATTTGTTTACCTTCTTGTTCAAATGATTTAACACCATCACTTAATACAAGTCCAACACCTTGATCAACAACATGTTGATGAATAATTTGAGCCATTTCATAATCAAACATACCCATAACTTGTGGTGCCATTTCAACAAGTGTCACTTGCAAGCCAAGATGTGTTAAGTTTTCCATCATTTCAACACCAATAAAACCTCCACCGATAACAACAGCTTTTTTAGGTTTTTCTTGTTCAATGTGCTTAATAATTTGGTCCATATCAGGTATATTTCTTAATTTAAATAAGTTTTTAGCTTCTTTAATCCCTGGAATTGGTGGCATGATTGGTTGTGAACCAGTTGATATCACAGCCTTGTCATAAGATTCTTCATATGTTTTACCAGTTTTAATATCTTTTACTGTAATTTTCTTTGTTTTAGTATTCATATCAACGACTTCAGAAAAAGTTCTGACATCGATGTTAAATTTACTATTAAAGTCTTCAGGTGTTTGTACGACAAGAGAATCTCTTGAAGGAATGACACCACCAATATGGTAAGGAAGACCACAGTTAGCAAATGAAATATATTCATCTCTTTCAAATAATATAATTTCAGCAAATTCATCTAGACGTCGCAGTCTAGCAGCAGTTGTTGCACCACCTGCAACACCACCTATAATAACTATTTTTTTGTTCATTTTCGCACCTCCGCTTTTCTACTATACCTTTTTTTATATTATCTTGTCAATAAAAATATTATTTATTAATATAAATAAATGAATTAGTTTTATATTTTTTTTAATTAAGTTAAAATGTGTCATGAATACCACAATTATTATGATTTGATATTTAAAAGGAGTTGTTATCTATGAAAAAAGTACTAATTACAGCTTTCGAGCCATTTAATGGTCAATCATTAAATGCATCAAGTAAAATTCTTAACCAATTAAATACAACACAATTTAAAGCTCAAATTCATAAGCTTATTATGCCTACTGTATTTACTGAGGTTAATGCAATTATGACATCTAAAATTGATGAATTTAAACCTGATATAATTCTACTTATTGGTGAAGCAGGACAAGCATCCCATATTCGTTTAGAAAGAGTTGCAATTAATATTGATGATGCAAGAATTCCTGATAATCGTCATAATCAACCTATAAATTTACCAATAAATATAAACGGTGAAACAGCTTATTTTTCAACATTACCAATTAAAACTATACATTTAGATTTATTATCACAAAAAATACCAGCAATAATTTCTAATTCAGCAGGTACATTTGTTTGTAATCATTTTATGTATGTTGTTCTTGATTATTTAACAACAAAAAAAGCAAGCAATATAATTGCTGGCTTTATTCATTTCCCTTATATAAAAGCGCAAATTAAAAATGATAATATACCTTATTTAGATATAAAATCATCTGTAAAAGCCTTAGAAATCATCAAAAAAAATTGTATCAATGCTTAATTTTATACTTCAATTTCTTCTTGGTCAGAAAAATCATGATCAAAATGTCCTTCAATATACCATTTTTTAGCTGATTCTAGTTCTTCTTTACTAATTTGATGTCCATATTTCGTAAAAAATAAATCAACATGTGCATTCGCACTATTAAGAATTTGCATTAATTCAACAACTTCATGCTTTGGTGTCATATAATCATTTTCACCAGCAGTCATAAAGACATTAATTTGTTTCAAATCAGGAAGATAATAAGGTCTTCTTGGAATTCTTGGATGAAACAAAATAACTTTATGAAACATTTTCTCATAATGAAATAAGCAATTAATGCCTAGCGTTGCTCCTGAACCATTCCCCAATAAAATAACTTTTGAAATATCAAATTTAAAAGCTTTTGAAGATTCTCTAAGAAATGTTGCAAGTTTATGCGTTTCAATTGTCAAACTGTCTTCATCATATTGTCCTAAAGATTTTCTTTTGAAAAATCGATTAGCACCATACTCATTAATACTACCTCTAACCGCTAATACATTTGCTTGAGGATCAAACATTTGAGCAACATACATCAGTTCATTTTCATCGCCACCTGCACTGTGTAATAATACAAAAGTAATATCTTTCGTCCCTTTTTTATATACATGTATCATAAGCATCTCTCCCATTGCACATTATTTTATAGTGTGACATTTATTGATGACTTTATCTATCCTACAATTCCATTTTACAATAAACATTTAAATTATAGAAGAAAAAAAATAAAAGTAGATGATATTTATCTACTTTTTTTCATTATTATTTGCTTTTTTCATTAAATATTCAAAGATAGATTTCCGAGTAATTATACCAATAAAATAGTCATAATCATCGACTACTGGCACAAAATTTTGTTGTGTAACAATATTTAATAAATCATCCATTTCAGTCTCAACTGTAATCTTTTTATTATCTTTGTTTCTAGAAATATCCTTTATTTTAAGCTTTTCACTATGCTTAAAAGCTTGTTGATGATTTTTTATGTACCATAATAAATCACCTTCACTTATTGTGCCATAATAGTGACCTTCTCGATCAAGTACCGGAATTACTGCATAGCGATAGATTTCCATCTTTTCAAATGCTTGTCTTAATGTTGAATCATCATAAATGTATGCAACTTTTTCTTTTGGTGTCAACCAAAAAAGTATATTCATATGTCATTCACCTCATATTATCAGTTAACGTATTCTACATAATGATTATAACATTTTTAGATGTAATTGTCATATATGAATTTAATCCTTTTTATGCTACAATACTAGTAAATGAAATGAGATGATTTTATGAAAATTGGTGTATTAGGTCCCAAAGGAACTTTCAGTGATGTTGCTTTTTCAAAATATAAATTATTGAATCCTAATGCTGAAGTGTTTTATTATCAAACACTTGAAGAAACTACCGCTTCACTTAAACATTTAGATAAAATTATTGTACCTTTAGAAAATACATTAGAAGGTTATGTGCAACAAATATTAGACTTCTTAATTAATCATGACGTCTATATCGAACAAGAATTGTTTATATATGTTCAATTTGCATTAATTTGGAAAACTTCTACTCCCGATATAAAAAATATATTTGTTCAATTCGCAGCAAAAGGACAATGTCAAAAATATATAGAGTCGATAAAAGATATTGATCTCACATTAACATCTAGTAATATGCAATCACTTCAACGATTTAATGAAAGTTCTGACAATGATGCTGCTATAGTACCTACACACATTATCCCTATAGACTATCATCATAAAAATATTACTGATAGTCTTCAAAATTATACACGTTTTATTGTCATTAATAAAACTAAAAAATTTGATACAGCAATAGATTTTAAAGTTTCTCTTGTGGTCATTCCTCATGGTGACCGACCTGGACTACTATATGATATTTTATCTATCTTCAAATCACAAAATATCAATTTAACATCCATTATGTCAAGACCACAAAAAAATATTATTGGTCAATATAATTTTTTTATTGAATTTATTTCAAAATCCCAAAATTATCAAGTTGTAGAAAGTATGCTCAATATCATTAAACAAAATTTTACAATTAAAATATTGGGTATCTATCCCCAAGCTTAAATTACACTTCTTTTTAGAAGTGTTATTTTTTTACTTCATCTTGTTTTTGTTTTAATAATTCTTGCTTATCATGT
Organism: Mycoplasmatota bacterium; assembly: GCA_018622495.1. Taxonomy (GTDB): domain Bacteria; phylum Bacillota_I; class Bacilli_A; order Acholeplasmatales; family Acholeplasmataceae; genus WOFB19. Next base: position 860,803 of record CP076021.1, on the reverse strand, counting down.
CTTTTCTTAATCACATAAAAAATCGAAAAAGATCCTCCACCAAAAATAATCAAAAATGGTGATGCAGTTACAACAACAATCACAAATCCATCGATAAATTGTATCAAAGCTTCAAATCCATCTAAAAATCCTTTTGCAACACGATTAAAAAATGGTGCATTTGTTGTTACAGTTTCACCATATAACTTTATTTCGACGACACTATATTCAATTAAACTATCATATGTATTTAATTCACCTTGTAATGATTGCAATTCTATTTCAATTTCAGATATTTGTTGATTTATAACAATCATTTCATCTAATGAAGCTCCTTCATACAATAATATAAGTCTTGAAAGTTGTGTTTCAAGTGCTAATATAGTATTTGACATATCTTGATACATTAAAGAAACATCTTCTCCTTGCTTTTGATAACTACTTAATGTGAAATCATCTTTTACTTGATTAATAAACTCATCAAGTCTAGATGATTTAATTCTTATCACATACGCATGATAGTTTTCTTGTACAATTTCAGAATCAAACCATTCGTCTGATAAAACAAATGACTTTAATGTTATAGAAGTTTCTTCTAAATCATCAACATCAATTGACATATCTACATGATATATTATTTTACGTTCAGGTATATCTCCAGTAGACAATAATACTTCACTATCGTCTTGATTTATACCTTCATAAATACTATCATCAGCACTGCTACAACTAGAAAGCATAAAAACACTAATTATCATCAAACACAATACATAAATTTTTTTCATATGATCACCTCTTTGACCATAGTATAAAATATGCTTGTGACAAAATAATGACATTTTTATAACAAAAAAAGGAACAGATTTAGTTATCCGTTCCTTTTGTATCAACTATATTTATTGTTCTTTTCTTTCTTTAGCGTTTCTACCACGAATAAGCAATATACCGACAAATACAATGACATATAAGAAAATACCGACAAATGTTAAAGTATTCCATAATGCTTCATTACCTAAACCAGCAGTGAATGTTGGTATAAATAGTAAAACAAATAGTGGTAAAGCCATACTAATTGCTGTCCCTGATCCTAAAACCATTTCTTCAGAAACTGGTGTTTCTAATTTAGGATCCACACCTTTTAGTAATGCAAGTCCTGTTGATGCAACGCCAGTAAGCATACCAAATAGTCCAATAAAATACTCATCTTGGAATTACGTATAAACACGTTTTGTAATGAATTTTAAATAGACTAATGTTGCAGTTCCTGCAACAACTGCAGTCACAATTAATTGCACACCATATTCAGATAAGAAACTTAATGTAATCGTTAGTACTGAACCAGCAATCATTAAATTAAAAGCGGCAGATGTTATATTAGATAACACATAATTATTAGTCATAAATCTAATGTTTTTACCTTTACGTTCAAATCCTCTAAGAATTTGTTTATATATAAGTGCATAAAGGATTGCGATAATAAAATTAAACCCTTTAACTAATCCGTAAACAGCATCTCCTGCGCTACCTAGAGCACCGAGACCATAATATAATCCTAACATCGTTAAATATACTGCACCATAAATAATAGCAATAATAATAAGTTGTGTTGTTAATCCATCTAAAATTGAAATTTCTTTAACAGTATCAATTTGAATGGTTTCCTTATCAAAATTAACTTCACTATATGTATCAGGTTTTTCAATACCTTTTCTTCTAGAAAAAATATTAATAATTAAAACACCGACTGTTCCACCAAAGACAAATCCTAAAAATGAATAAGAAACACCAAGTGTTGCGCCATTACCACCAAGTAAGTCATTCCACATCGTACCAATAGATAAAGCTAATCCAGGTCCTTGCCCAAAGCCTAATGCAACTAACATACGAGAACCAATAAAGTTATCACTAAAGAAAATAAACACTATTAAGATACCTATGACGGCTTGCAATGCATAAGTTGATGTGATAATCATCCCAGTAGACCAAATTTTCTTTTTGGTCTCTTTTTGTCCTTCAGGTGTTCTTTTTAAAGAAAGTGATAGAAAACCTATAGCAAGTGCATGATATACGATATTTGTTAATACATCTGTATCATAAAATGTTTCATTACCTGTAATCAAAGGTGCGAACACTAATGAAAAAACTAAACCAATAATCCCTGCCAGTAATGCAGTAGGAATCACAATTTTATTAAGTCCAGGTAACCAAGTCTTTAAGATTTTTGCGATAAACATTAAAACACCAATTAGTAAAAAGTATAAAATTATGCCCCATTGTTCCATGATTATTCTCCTTTTTTCATCTTGATTAAGTCTCTAATCAACATCGAATCTTTCATTCTTATCATATATGTATCATCATCATAATCAAATGTAATTTTTCTTTTTTGAGTTAAAGTCAATCCACGTATTTTATCAACATCAAATGTAAATGAATTGGCTTCATTAATTAATGTAAGTCGATCATTTTCAACTCTAACATCATAATCACCTCGTAAATATCTTCGGTGTTTGATTAAATCTAATTGATATAACTGTCCAGTTGTTTCAAAATGGTCATCAATATGTGTTTTTAATACTTTCTTTTGAAATTGATTCCATTTAATCATCGTATCAAAATCACCTTCAATATATTGTTTTTGATTTATATGTGCAATATGACCACATGATTTACAATAAATATCATTGTTTTTACTATAAATCGTTTGTAATTTTTCACATTTTGGACATGCATAAAGATAATTTTCTATACCTTCAGCTAGATATTTATGTTTATAGACATAATCTCTTTGATTAATCCACTCATAATCATTAAATGCGATAGCATCTTTCATTATTTTAGCAATTTCTTCAACAGTATAAGAACCATATTCATCACTTTTAATTAAACGTTTAAACGTAATTTCTATCACTGCTCTTTTTCGAAGTTTTCCCCATCTAGGATTTGCAAAAAATCCACCTTCTATTTTAGCAATCACTAAATCTTTCTTCAGTTTCTTTGCTAGTTTGGCAGTACTTTCAAACTCCGTCGGTGTTTGTTCACCAAAAAAAGAAGAATTACCCTCTGGTGCTACCATAATTGAACGATGGTCTTTATTAAAAGTATCAAGTATCATGCGAATAGTTCTTGAATCTGCTTGACCCTTACGTTTAGGAATAGATTTCACTAATTTTGTTAACCCAAAATTATTAATCCAATTTGTATAAATAATGTTACTTGCGATTGGGTATGGGTAATATTTTAAATTTAGTCCTACAAACAATGGATCATTTTGTTGGGCATGGTTAAAAATAAGAATGTAAGGTTCTTTTCTTTTTCGATCAAAATCGATATATTCAAATTTTAATTTATACTTTCTGTGAAGTGAAATTTTTAATCCAAATCTTGCTATTTCTGTTAATATATTCATATGCTTTCCTTGCTAAACAAAAAGGGCTTATCTTACTAAGTCCCCCTATGATATTTTTTTATATGCCATATTAAATGCTTCAGCTACACCTTGACAATGGATATCGCCATGTGCAGTATTAAGACCAAGTTTGATACTATCAAACTTATTAATTGCTTCTATATGTCCCAAATCAGCGATTCTTAATCCATACTTCAATGTTGCATGATTAAGTGCTTCAGTTGCTGTTCTAGGTACTGATCCTGGCATATTAGCGACTGCATAATGTAATATACCATCAACTACATATGTTGGATCGTCATGATATGTTGCATGACTGACTTCAGTTGAGCCACCTTGATCAATAGCTACATCAACAATCACTGCGCCTTGTTTCATAAATTTATAATATGATTTTTTAATTAATTTTGGTGCTTTACTACCTGGCAATAAAACAGCACCTATGACTAAATCAGCTGTTTTTAGAGCAGATTTAATATGTGTTTCATTACTAAATAATGTTTGGATTTTTTGACCATAAATTTGATCTAAATAAGTTAGTTTATCTAAATTTATATCTAATATCGTAACGTGTGCACCTAATCCCACTAACATTTTAAGTGCATTTTCACCAACAATACCAGCACCGATGATGACAGCTTGTGCTGCATAAGCTCCAGGTACACCTGAAACAAGAATGCCTCTACCGCCTTCATGTTTTTCTAAATGTTTAGCACCTTCTATACCACTAAGTCTTCCAGCGATTTCACTCATTGGTTTTAGACATGGTAGTAACTTGCCCTCAGCAATTGTTTCATAAGCAAAGCTAATAGTTCCTGCTTCTAAAAGTGCTTCAGTGAGTGCTTTGTTGGCTGCTAAATGGAGATACGTAAATAGTATAAGATCACTTCTTAAATACTGAAATTCAGTATCCAAAGGTTCTTTTACCTTTACAATCATATCAGATGATTGCCATACATCAGATGCATGTTCCATAATAGTAGCACCGACTTCAATATATTCACTATCTTCGAACCCAGCACCTAAGCCAGCTTCTGTTTCAACAAATACATCGTGTCCATGATTAAGCCAACACGAAACACTATCAGGTGTTAAGCCAACACGAAATTCAAAACGTTTAATTTCTTTTACTGTTCCGATTTTCATAATGTAAACTCCTAAAAACCCTATGTAATTTATATTTTATCATAGATAAACTAAATATAAGTTAAATACTTTTTAAATATGCGTTTGATTTTTTCTGGTTGTTTAATCAAATTTCGTAATTTTGTTAATTCTTTTTCATGTTTCTTAAAACTTAAGTAAAGTTTCATATAACCTGTCTCACTATATTTTTCAATCATGTGTGCATAACAATTGTCCATTTGTTGTTCAAGTGTTAATGCTGGATGTTTTGATTTTTCATATAACGCAGTACGATACATAATATCGGTAGCATTTAATTGTCGATCTGCTTACGCAAGAATCAAACCATAAATCGTTCTTGGTTTATGATCATGAGATGCACGGTGATCAAAAATAGCTTCTTTCATTATATTTATCTCATCTTGTGAAAATAAATCATTAATAATTTCATCCTTTTCAAGAATTTCACCACTTGTAATGTGATGGGTTTCTCTACCAAACTTTAATCCAATATCGTGATATGCTGCTATAGCATAAATCATTGAACGATTAACTTCATAATCATCTGCAATCTTAAGTGCATCATATATCACATCATAAATATGATCTATATGATGTGCTTTATCATATGCTTGATATTGAGGTAATATTTGTTTTTCAACATGTGACATTAAAAATGGATTTATATCTTTTTCAATATTATTAATCTTCTTATCAGTTTGTTTTAATATAAATTTATCATTGTCAAAATTTAATAAGTTAAGTCCTTGCTCAAGTGTACTCCATTGCATATTTAAAATTTCACTATCTTGCTTGCTGATTTTTCCATCTATAGTTTTAGCTATAAAATATATCACATCTTTCATCACATTTACTTTAGGACTATAACTTACTGTTTTATAATAGTTACCAATAATATATGCATCTAAATTTGTTTCTTCTTTAATTTCTCTTAACGCAGTTTCTTTTCTTTTTTCATTTTGTTCAACGTGACCCTTAGGAAAGCCATAATGTCTGCCATTTACATGTTGAATAAGTAAATATTTTCTTTTGCAATTTTCATACTTATAGATGAGTCCACCACAAGAAACTTCTTTTTTCATATCATCACCTTCTACTATCATAAGTATAGCACAAAGATGTTTTCTTGATTAATTTTTTTTATGCATTGAATATAAAAAAGTATCACTGTATAATAAAAGTATAAAGAAGAGATTGAGGTATTTCTCATGAACAATTTTTTTATCAGTTCTGAAGCTTTTCCATTTAGTAAATCTGGCGGTCTTGCTGACATGGCTTATTTCTTACCTAAATCACTTAATGCACTTGGACATCATGTTAAGGTAGTTACTCCATTTTATCAACAAATTAAGAAGTACAAGAAAGACATGATCTATGTAGGAACTAAAACAATTAATGTTTCTCAAGAACAATGGGTTTTTGATTACTACAAACTTATTTATGAAAAAACAACTTACTATTTTATCCAAAATATACATTTTTTCGAACGCCCTAATTTTTATGGACATGATGATGATTTCATAAGATTCATTGCATTTGATTATGCTGTTTTGGAATTATTTTCTTTAATAGATGATTATCCAGAAATCCTTCATATCAATGATTGGCAAACTGGTATGATCCCTTATTTACTCGATGAACACTATCGCGAGATAAATGAACACTATTATAAAATTCATACACTGCTAACCATACATAACATGCAATATCAAGGAAGCTTTGATCCTTCAAATTATCACTACTTATCAGATTATTTTGATTATACTTATATTCATTTTGAACGTATAAACTTTTTAAAAGCTGCGATTGAAAGATCAACTAAAATCAACACAGTTAGTCCAACTTATAAAAACGAGATATTAAATCAATCTCATGGTTTTACTTTAGATGGTGCGCTTAAGCATCGTTATCATGATTTATCTGGTATTTTAAATGGTATTGATGAATCTTTATTTGATCCAAATACCGATCATAATTTAACATATAACTATCATATTAAAAATGCTGTTTCTATTAAAAAGAAATTAAAAAAAGAAGCTTTAATTCAATATCAATTAAATCCTGATATCTACGTTCCTCTTATAGTTTATATAGGACGTCTTGCAGATCAAAAAGGAATCAACTTAATTTTACAAACCATTGAAGATAGTATAGAATTTTCTGATGCTAATTTTATCATTATGGGATCAGGTGAAAGTCGTTATGAAGATGCTATTATACGATTAACACAAAATCATCCAAATCGTATCGCTAATTACATAGGATTCAATGAATCTGTTGCACATAAATTATATGCTGCATCTGATTTATTTTTAATGCCAAGTTTCTTTGAACCATGCGGCCTAGGACAAATGATAGCTATGAAATATGGAAGTTTACCAATTGTTCATGAAACTGGCGGATTAAAAGATACTGTTATACCTTATAATCAATATACTTGTGAAGGTACAGGATTTAGTTTTATGCATGCGACACCAAATGACTTAAAAGAACAAATTTTTAATGCAACAGATTTATATATCAATCATAAACTTAAGTTTAATGCATTGATGAGACAAGCAATGAGACAAGACTTTAGTGTGGAGCGTATGGCGAGTTCATATGAAGCATTATACAAATTAATACTGGGAGAATAAAACGATGGAAGTTTTAACATTAATTTTAGCTGGAGGAAAAGGTTCAAGACTTGATATTTTATCACAAAAAAGAAGCAAACCGGCCATGCCATTTGCTGGAAAATTTAGAATTATAGATTTTGCATTATCAAACTGCTCACAATCTCATTTATATGATATCGGTATTTTAACTCAATACTTACCTTTATCACTTAATGAACATATTGGTAGTGGTAAACCTTGGGATTTTGATAGACGAGATTCTTCTGTTACACTATTACAACCTCATGATAAATGGTATTTAGGTACAGCTGATGCAGTTAAAAAGAATTTAGAATTTATTGAACGTAAAAAACCAAAATATGTACTTATATTATCTGGTGATCACATATATAAAATGGATTATAGACCCATGATTCAATTTCATAAAGATCAAAAAGCAGATTTAACCATTGGTACTTATCCTGTAGATTCAAGTGAAACCTATCGTTTTGGCATGATGACAACCAATAATCAAAACGAAATTACAAAATTTGAAGAAAAACCTCAAAAAACTGAATCCAATTTAGCATCAATGGGTATCTATTTATTTAACTATGAGTTACTCAAAGAAATCTTAAATAAAATTGAAGAGAATAATCTAGATTTTGGTAAACACATTATACCTCGATTAATTGAAACCAAAGACTTAAAAGTCATTTCTTATCAATTTAAGAGTTATTGGATGGATGTTGGTACATATGATGCATATTTAGAAGCAAATCTCGACATGACTAAAGATTACACAGAACTTGACTTATATGATCCATCTTGGAAGGTATTTACAAAAAGTGAAGATTTACCACCTGCTAAAATTGGATCAAATGCTCAAATTAAAAACAGCTTAGTTTCAAATGGATGTGTGATTGAAGGCACGGTTATCAATTCTGTCATTAGCCCCGGTGTTAGAGTAGGAAAAAATACAATCATAAAAGATAGTGTTATATTAAATAATGTCATTATTAGTGATGATGTTAAAATAACTCAATGTATTATTGATAAAAAAGTTGTTGTTGGACATGCTTCAGAACTAGGATATGGTCAAGATTTAACCCCAAATAAAGAGTTTCCACAATTATTACACTCTGGTATTACAGTTGTTGAAAAGCATGCTGTGATTCCTTCACAAATGCGTATTGGTAAAAATTGTAGAATATTTAAATCTGCTTCATTTAATGACAAAATCGTACCAAGTGGGACGACAATAGAATAATAGTTCCAAAGAAAAAGGCTAGTCAATGACTAGCCTTATTTTTTATTCGTTTTTTGCAAGTGATGGTTGACGTTTGAAAACCAATCCAATATGTTTAATACCTACAAATAATTTAAATGTAACAAACGAAGCAAATGAGATACCCAGTAAATATGCTAATTGGAACACCGGAGGACTCACAATTGGTTGTATCAAGTTAAGTATAGGAATACTAGAATTATATCGTGGATTTATGAGAAACATATTAAATGTACCAATCGTAGGATATAAATTATTAACTACACCATTAAGTAAAATTGCAAACATCCAAAATACTGTCATTGGTAAGATTGCTTTTAATAATGTATCAATTGAAGTTTTTACAATCCCTGAAAAGATGATTGCAACACCGACAACTACCATTGAACCATGATATACCATGGTTTGAATATTTATACCAATACTTGTCACAAATACATCTGCTGGATAAAACATAACAGCTGCTCCAGCAAATAAACTAAACGTTGCTAAAAAGCTAAGCATCACATCAAAGACTTTATCATTTTTTGTTAAGCCTGCAATCATCATTGCGAACATCGCAGTTGAACAAAATTGATATGGAAATGCATACCATCTATAATCCCAACCATTTGTATATGAAAATAATAATTGTTTATATATTTCAAAGACAACTAATAAAATCCCAACAAACAGAATTATTTTTTTAATGCCTTTCTTGTCTAATTTTCTAAATTTAGATGCTAAAAACACTGTAAAAAGAACTACAAGTAATAACGAAAGATAATAAAACCAACTCTCAGTAAAACTTGAAAATGCAACAGGTTCAGTCATTTGTTTATTTAAAAATTCTAATATTTTATTTATTATTTCCATGGTTAGCCTCCTACATAAAATCATAAGGCGATAGTTCTTCAGTCTTATCTTCAATATCTATCATATCAAATTCTTGTCCTAATCGCAATGACAAAGTTGTTTGTCTTTTATTTGCTAAATGTGTGGATGCATATACCAGCAAAGGCATATCCCCTAATAATATCAAATATTGTTTAGCACGTGTAATTGCAGTATATATCAATTCTTTTTTTAGCATATGCATGTAATGTTTAACCATTGGCATCATCACAATTTTATATTCACTACCTTGAGATTTATGAATAGATATTGCATATGCAAGATTTAACTCATCTAAATCGGATTTGTCATAAATAACGATATTATCATCAAATCTTACTTTAACTAATTGTTCATTTTGTTCATTATAAAAAATATCTTCAATACGTCCAATATCACCATTCATTATTAATCTTTTAGGATCATTGACAAGTTGTATCACTTTATCACCGCTATAGTATGTTTTATCACCATATTTGATAAATTTTTCTTGATTTGGATTGAAAGCTTCTTGTAATATTTCATTAAGTTTATCAATTCCTAGTTCACCTTTATACATTGGTGCTAATACTTGAATATCATCTACCATATCATAACCTTTTTCAAGTGCACCCCTAATTTGTGAAACAAGGTGATGTTTAATCTGATTGGTATGTGTTTTAAATAGATACACATCATTTACACTTTTCAAGTCTTGCATACTAAGTACTTGCATATTCACTTTAAATGCTAAATCAACAATACTTGAATCTTTCGCTTGTCTATGAATTTCATCAAGAACAACAGTTTCTACTTGTCCTGAAGATATAATATCAGATAATACTTGACCAGGTCCAACTGAAGGTAGTTGATCAACGTCACCGACAAAGATGACTTGTGCATCACTTCTGATCGCTGAAAGAAGTTTATTTGCTAAAAATAAATCAATCATTGATGTTTCATCAACAATAATTAATTGCTGTGGCAATAAATGCGTCTCATCATATGCAAACATACCATCATAGTTAAATCCTAAATGGCGATGAATCGTTGAAGCTTGCATATCTAATAATTCTTTCATCCGTTTTGCTGCTCTTCCTGTTGGTGCTAATAATGCTATTCTTTGATATATTTCTCAATCATCAAAATTCAATTTATAATAATTACGATATACATCAAGTAATCCATCAATAATAGTTGTTTTTCCAGTTCCCGGTCCACCCGTAATCACTGTAAATTTATGTGTCATCGCTGATAAAATTGCAGTTTTTTGGACAACTGTATAGTTCATATTCTTTTGGATTTCAATCATATCGATTAATGTTTTAATATATGCTTCATCATAACTTTCTTCATTTGTTTGATTAATTGCTAATAATTTTTGAGCTACTTTTATTTCTGTCATATATGAAACTTGTAAATAATAACGTTCTTCTTCTTTTTTGATTTTATTTTCTTCAATTAGTGCATTTATACCTTCTTGGATATCAACTTCTATTCTCAACACATCTTTTGTATATGATGTTAGTTGATCCTGTGTTAAATATATATCACCATTTTGATAAGCTATTGTTTCTAACGTATATATAATGGCTGCTTTAACGCGTCTCATATCATCTTTGTGTATACCAATTTTTTTAGCGATTTCATCGGCTTTTAAAAATCCAATCCCATCAATATCTTCAATAAGTTGATATGGATTTTGCTCGATTTTTTCTATGGTCGCCATTTTATATTTATTTAATAATTTCATCGCAATTTTACCGTAAATATTATATCCATATAAAGTCACTAAAATATATTCATTAGTTTGATTTTCAATAAGTTGTTGTTTTAATTTTGCAATACGAATTGCATTTAATCCTACCTGTTTTAAAACCTCAGGTGTATCAATAATTTTTTGTATCGCTTGATCTCCAAGTAATTCAACAATCTTTTTCGCTGTTTTTGGTCCAATACCAGTAAAATAAGGACTTGATAAGTAACTTATAAGTCCACTAATAGATTGTGCTTCTGCTTTTTTAAATGATTGCACCTTAAATTGTTGTCCATAAGTTGAATGATTAACCCATTCACCTTGAAATTCATAGACAACATCTTCACTCATTTTCGGAAAATATCCGACAATAGTTATTTGCTTTTCGTCAGATGTGATTAAACGCGCAATTGAATAACTATTTTGTTCGTTATGAAACACATAATTTTTAATACTACCAATGACTATATCCATGAAATCTCCTTTTTTTAACAACATTATTATAGCACTAATTTAGATGTAAAAAAAGGAACTAAGTTCCTTTTAACTATATTGTCTTTTTGTTTTATCCATAAACACTTCATTAATAAAACCAGCACCTAAACAAACCTCATTTTGATAAAAAGCACAAACTTGTCCTGGTGTCACTGCTTTAATACCTTGAGGATATGTGACATGAATACTTTGATCATCAATCCACTCAACAATAACATCTTGATCCGCTTGACGATATCTAAATTTAGCAGTCATCTTACCATCTATTTTTTTACCTCTCCATATAACTTCAGTAATTATTGCATGATTACTTATTAAATATGGATGGTTATTATCTGGTTCCACATATAAAGTATTCGTTTTTAAGTCTTTTCCTACTACAAACCAAGCAGCTTGTGTATTTTTAGTACCACCAATTCCTAAACCTTTTCTCTGCCCAATCGTATAATTCATCAATCCGCGATGCGCTTTAACATATGTACCATCTAATTGTCGCATATCCCCAGGTTGAGCAGGTAAGTAATTACTTAAAAAATCACTAAAATGTCTTTCGCCAATAAAGCATATACCTGTTGAATCTTTTTTATCAGCTGTCGCAAGTCCTTCACGTTTTGCAATTTCTCTAACTTTTTTCTTATCGATATTACCTATAGGAAATTTTACACGTCTTAATTGTTCTGCTTTTAGTTGTGATAAAAAATATGTTTGATCTTTATTTTGATCAAATGCTCTCATTAAGCGAGGTTCATCACCACTAAGATCAACTTGAGCATAATGACCCATTGCAATATAATCAGGATTAAATTTTTCAACATAGTCAACAAATGCTTTAAATTTAATCTCATTGTTACATAATACATCAGGATTTGGTGTTCTATTTTTTTTATATTCATCTAAAAAATATGTAAATACACGATCCCAATAATCTTCAATAAAATCAACACGGTGTAGTTTTATACCTAATTTTTCAGCTACCTTAACAGCATCTTGATAATCTTTTTCTTGTTCACATACCTCATCAAAAGCAGTAGGATTACCTTTTAAATCCAGATTTGTTGCACTATCCCAATTTCGCATAAAAACGGCTTCAACTTCATAGCCGTCTTGTAATAATAAATATGCTGCAACGCTTGAATCAACGCCACCACTTAAACCTATAATAACTTTTTCTTTTTTCATTTTATCACTTTCCGTACATCACTTGGCATTCTATATTCTCCTCTTGGAGATAAACTAATACCTAATATTTTTGGACCTTCTGGTAACGTTTGTCGCTTAAATTGTTGCGTATAAAACCGTTTGAAGAATCGTTTAACATAAGTGTTGCTTTCTTCTTTTGTTAATTTAAATGCATATGGTAATAACCATTTGATTTTTTCTTCATCAGCACCTTGTTGAAGATGATGAAATAATATAAAATCATTGATTTCATATTTTCCAATACTTTCTTCAGTATCTTGATCATTTAAGAGTTCAGGCGTGATTGGTGCATTTAAAATATGATATAAAGTTTTTGAAACCATTTTATAATCAGTATCCGCATGATATTTAATTAAGTGTTTAACCCATGTCTTTGGTAAACCAGCATTAACTGCATACATACTCATTTGGTCACCATTATAAGTCATCCATCCAAGTGCGATTTCTGATAGATCGCCAGTGCCTAGCACAAAACCACCATATTTGTTTGCTAAATCCATTAATATAAGTGTACGCATGCGTGCTTGAGCATTTTCATAAGTAACATCTAATTGATCATGACCTATATTGATTAAATGTTGATCTACAGCATCTTTGATTGGAATTTCTAAACTTGTCAATTCAAGTTTATCCATTAAATCTAAGGCACTTGATTTTGATGCTTTTGATGTGACATGCGCAGGCATTGTCACAGCAATAATATCTTTAGTACTTCTACCTAAAAGCTTCATCGCTTGATGTGAGACGAGTAATGCTAGTGCGTAATCTAGTCCACCAGATATACCAATAATAATTTTATTAGCAGATTTTGGTAATGACTCTAATTTTTTAACTAGGCCATATATTTGTAAATGATTAGCAACTTTTATATCTTCTAATTGATGATTTTTATTCATAAATGGATCTTGATCTATTGGTTTTTCAAATATATATTTTTTAGTTTCTAATATTTTATATTCAATCATTTGAAATTTATGATTTAATTTCATATGACAGTCTCTATATGTGGAATCTTGACGTTTTTGGTAATGTATCGCAGTCATATCCAAATCGGCAATAAGCATCGTATCTTCAATATCAAACGGCATGCTTTCACAAACCATTTCTCCCATACTCGCAATTAATTTATGACTTGAAAACACAACTTCAGATGATGATTCATAATGGCCTGATGTTGTATAAACATATGCACCAAATTGTTTTCTTGAATGATCTAAGACAACATGTCGTCTATTTGCTTGTTTACCCACAAATTCACTAGATGCTGATAAATTAAAAATAATTGATGCACCATGTAAGCTAAGTTCATCACTTGGAGCATAAGTCGCCCATATATCTTGACAGATTTCAACGCCAAATTTAATATCAGTTTTTGAATTTTCAAAAATTAAATATCCAAAAGGTACTTTTTTATCAAAAACTCTAATTTCTTTGATTTCTGTATCAAGCGCTGAATGAAACCAACGTTTTTCATAAAATTCATGTCCATTAGGAATATATTGTTTTGGGACTATACCGAGTATCTCATTTTGTTGAATAACAACACCAACATTATATAAGACCCCTAAAACATCTAAAGGCATCCCTAAGATATATACACCTTGATATGTAGTATTCTGCATAATATCTTTTAAAGCATTTTTTGCTTCAAGTAAAAATGACGCTTGAAAAAAAAGATCGCTTGCGAATATCCTGTAATCGTTAATTCAGGAAATACTACGATACTTGATTGACTATGATTAAGTAGATTGATAATTTCTTGCTTATTATGCGAAATATCACCTACATGAATTTTTGGTGTTGCAGCAGCAACTTTTAAATATCCATGTTTATACATGATATCACTCCTTATACAATTGATGTTCTTCTATATATTTGATTATTTTAGGATCTAATATTTTTTTTCTTTTATCAATATTTTTTCTAGCAGTTGTAGCAGACACTTCTTGATTAAAAGGTATCCATTTAAAATGATGCGGTATATGAGAAAACTTTTTTTCAATGTCTTCTATACTTAATTTACGATCTCTTTGTATAATAACAAACGTATATGCTTTTAACAATTTTTTACTATTTATCCATTGTGGCAACTCATCTATTTGATCAGAGCCAATAACAAAACTTAAGGGTTTATAGTTTTTTTCTAAGCTTTTTAAACTATTTAATGTCCCATGGTATTTGTCATCTTGTTCTATCGTTGAAATTATCACATGAGGAAACTCACAAATAACTTGTTCAAGCATTTCTAATCGATCTTTAAAAGGTGCTAAATAAGGTTTTTGATAGTCGTCTCCAACTGGTATCAAAATCACCTTTTCAGTATCGTTAAGATTGCTTAATAATTCAATAATTTTTCTATGTGCTTTTGTTGGAGGATTAAACGATCCACCGTATACATAATTCATAAAATCACCATTAATATTATATCATAATAATGCATAAAGTTGAGATTTGATCTAATCATTGGCTATATAGAGCATTATTCTTTAAATCTATTATAAATACTGTTATAATTTATATGAAAATAGATAAAACAATCTATTTATTAAAGGAGCATTAAAATGGACTTAAAAGAACGTTATTATAAAAAGATTCGTTCTCAAAAACTAAGACTAACTAAATCGCGTCAAGCAATGATTGAAATACTTGAAAATAAGCATTTAACATTTAAAGAAATTCAAAAAGCATTAGCCAATCGTGGTTTTTATAATGTCTCAACCATTTACAATAATTTAGAGTTTCTTATGGAGCATAAAATGGTTGTTGAGATTTACATAGATAATGTTAAATATTATGATTTAGCTTTGGATAATCCAAAGCATAGTTCAGATAGTCATATCCACATTATGAATCGAGAAACTCATGAAATAACTGAAGTAAATTCACCAGATATTTTTGATTTTATATCTAAGCACGATTGTTTTAAAGATTTCGATTTAGACTATATACGTATTATTGTATCTGCAAGTAAAAAAAATTCTCATTAATAAAAAGGTGTATTACACCTTTTTATTTTGCATTTCAAATCTAAGCGCTTCTACAAAGTAATTCGCTGTAGATAAGTTTGTCGCAAGTGGTATTTCATAATGATCACTTAATCTTAACAATGCTGATACATCTGGTTCATGGGGTTGAGCAGTTAATGGATCTCTAAAAAATATAATCATATCTAATAGTTGATTTGCAACCATTGAGCCAATTTCCTGGTCTCCGCCTAGCGGGCCAGATTTTTTTAAGTTTATTTTTAAGCCTGTGTGTTTATTAAGTATTGTACCAGTCGTACCAGTAGCATATAGTTCACATGGTTCAAATACATCTAAATTCTTTTGAACAAAGCTTACCATATCTGTTTTTTTCTTGTCATGAGCGATTAATGCTATTTTCATATGTCTCTCCTTCTTGCAACGCGTAGTTTAGCGCATTTACTTCTTGAATTTTCCATAAGTTCAGTTTGACTTGGATATATAGGCTTACGTGTTAACACTTCTAATTTTGATGTGTCTTTAACCATCACTGGTAACCCTTTAGGAATTTGTTGTGTGCTTTCCTGTTTGAAAAAATGCTTTACAATACGATCTTCAAGTGAATGAAACGTAATCACAACTAATCTACCATCAGGATTTAACATATCAACTGCATCTTTTAATACTTTCTCTAAAACATCAAGTTCTTTATTTACAGCAATGCGTAATGCTTGAAATACACGTTTTGCACTATGGCCTTTATCTCTATAATTAATTTTGTCTGTTATTTTAACTAAATCCATCGTAGTTTCTAGAGGTCTATTTTTAATAATTTCGTCAACTATTTTAAAACTATTTTTTTCTTCTCCATAGACGAAAAATATATGTGCTAACTTTTCTTTTTCGTATGTGTTTACAATTTCTTTTGCTGTTAATGTTTGCTGCTGATTCATTCTCATATCAAGATCAGTATCTTTCAAATAAGTAAAGCCACGTTCAATATCATCAATTTGAAATGAAGATAGACCTAAATCTAATAATAATCCATCAATTTTATATATTTCACGTTTTGCTAATTCTTCTTTCATATACATGAAATTATTTTTAATTAAAGTATAAGATTTACTTGTCCCTAGTCTTTCTTTAGCAAAATCTATCGCAAATTGATCTTGATCAAAAGCATATAAATGTCCCTCATTTAATCTTTTAATAATTTCAGATGAGTGTCCAGCACCACCAAGCGTGCCATCGACATATATACCATTAGGATTAATATTTAGATATTTAATAGCTTCATTTTTTAATACTGTAATATGTTTCATATTTTGCACCATTTTACCTTTACTATAACTATAATATAAATTCGTTAATTTTTCAATTTTTTACAAAGAAAAAGGTGCTCATCAGCACCTTTTCTTATTCCGCTTTTGCTTCTTTTTTTGTTAAAACTTTTTGACCCTTGTAATAACCACTATTTGGTGTCACTCTATGCGGAAGTGTGAATTCACCAGTTTGTGGACAAACAACTAATGCAGGTGCAGTAAGTTTATAATGTGTACGTCTTTTTCTTTTAGCAGACTTACCGGTTCTACGAAATGGAACAGCCATGTGTTCACCTCCTACTTCTTATGTAATAATTTATTTAAATCAGCAAATGCAGGATGAATACTCTTTTCTTTTTCAAAATTTATATTCTTTGCATCTGGATGATAGACAACATATGGTTTCTCAGCAATAATATATCCAAATAAGATATCAGAAATATCAATTTCGTCTTCTAAGATAAAATCTGCATCTTCGCTTGAACCAAAAATAATTGATTCTGTAATGTCCATTTGATGTTCAACAGGTAAAAGTGTTTTTGCACAAGTAAGTGTTAAATCAACATGGCCACTCACAGATAAAGTTACTTCATCATCTGTAAAAAATGCATCTAAATGAAAATTTACAGGTTTGATAGAAATAATATCTTCGATAGACTTAATTTCATTTGTATAATTACAAATAAAATCAAATGAGGGTTTATCTTTTAAATCATTTACTAATATTTTCATAAAATTCACCTCAACGGACTTATTATACATAAATACAGCAAAAAAGTCAATTTAAAAAGTGATTTCAAGACTTTAAATCAAAGACTCAAAATCACTTATTTATTTAGTGTAATTTTTGCTTTAATAAACTAACAATTTTTTTCTCTTGTTCCGTTAATAATCCAGGTAATTTATAACCTGATGTTAGTCGATGATTTCTTAAATTTAAAGATATCTTTTGACTATTTGATAATGTTAAATCAATACCATATTTTAAATATTTAGGATGATTAATATGATCAAAATTTAAATTTGATTCAATATTTACAATGTCAAAATATCTAAATGTTGATGTTTTATCATTCGAAATTTGTCCTGTATGAAAATCAATATTTGCTTGATATTGATACAGTGTTTCTACACCAAAGAACAATACATTGAAAAATGCTTGATCATATAATAAAGTTTTATCACCTTTTTTATTAAGTGCTAATCTATATTTAACAGATTTTTTGTTATCAAATGATGCTGGCATTTTAACAATAAAAGATTTATCATAATCAGCAGACTGTATATTTAATAATGTATGTGCTCTTTCAAGCAGTCTTGTTTGATCACTTTCCATATACTTAAACATTTGTTCTTTTGATTTACCATTACTGCGTTTAAAAAACTTTTTCACCCATTTTGGACGAATAGCTTTAATACGTTTCGCCTTTTTTAATGCTTTTTTTTCTTCTTTAGCGGCTTTTTTTGCAGCCTTTTTATCTTTTTTTAATTGTGCTTTTTCTTCTTCTTTAGCAATTTCTAAAGCTTGTTTTTCTTCGAGTGCTTTCTTTTTAGCAGCTTTTTTTAATTGCTTTTCTTCAGCTTTATTTGCAGTATCTTTAGGTGTTAATTCTTCATTTTCATGAGCTAAATCTTTGTTTGCTTTTTTCCCCATTTTTAATCACCCTTTCACTTCTTATCTTATTTTATCAAATTACAACAAATATAGTCAAACAAAACTACCTTTTTATCAATAAATGTTATAAAAGTGTCCCACTTAATAACAATTCATTGAATGCTTGCTCATCAACATCCAAAACATAGTTAGAAATATGGTTATTTTGTAATATTTTACTTATTTCTTTATGATTAAATAATATATTTTTAAATTTACTTTCAAAAGTTTCTAATGATTTTGTGTCAAAAAAATCACCTTTGATTTGTAAATGATTGATTTTGCCATGTTTTAAATCAATAATAATTTCAAATAACCCACCACCTATTCGCTTCTTTAACATTTTTGTATAAGGAGGTTGAACTTGATATATCCAATCCTTTGAGGCATATTTTGATGCCATCAAATTTATTTTTTCAATTTCTTTATCTGATAGTTCATAAGTTTCAGTAGTCAAGACATTTTCAAAATGCTTTATAAGTTCTTCTTGGCTCATCCCATTAAGGTAGGGTTTTAAGTTAGTGACTCTAGATTTAACACTGCTAATACCCTTAGATACCAGTTTTTCATCACTTGGAGAAATGGCCCGTACCATAGTTTCCAAATCACAATCATATAGAAAAGTTCCGTGCATTAACATACCATTTTTGTTTTGTAAAAATGCATTTCCTGATATTTTCTTTCCATCAAATAACAAGTCATTTCTGCCACTAAAAGTTAACTCTACATCTAATACGTTTAAAGCATCTATAATTTTTTGTAAATATTTTTTAAAACTAAACTGTTTATTTGTTCGTTTTGTAACAATGGAAAACATAGTATTTCTATGATCAGCATAGACACAACCTCCACCTGTAGGTCTTCTATATATATCAATTTTGTTTTCTTTTAAAAACTCAAGATTTACTTCATTTTCTATGACTTGGTTTTTACCAACAACAACGCCGTGAATTTCCCAAGTGAAAAAATAAGTTTCTCCTTCTTTTAATACTTCATTTAATAAATATTCTTCAAGCGCAAAATAGAAATAAGGTTTTAAATTACCTTCGTTATGATGTCTGATTAGAATCATTGAAATCACATCCTTTTATGTTCAAATTATATCATTATTACATGATGAGGTAAAATATTATGACTCAATATAAAAATATAGCAGATATATGCGTGTATATCTGCTATATGAAGTCATTTTATTTAAATAAATTTTTGAATTTTTGCCAATTTGTCTCTTTATTTTCAATTTTAGATAATTCTTCGTAAAGTTTCTTTTCTTGGCTACTTAAATTCTTAGGTGTTTGAATATCAACAACCACGTGTTGATCACCATGTTTTTTAGTTCTAATGTTTGCTATACCTTTATCTTTCATTCTAAGTGAAGTACCACCTTCAATACCAGCAGGTATTTTTAATGTGACATCACCATAAATGGTAGGTATATCAATTTTTGTCCCTAATACCGCTTGTGTAATCGATAATGGTACATGTAAGACAACATCATCACCTTGGCGTCTAAACACATTATGAGGTTTCACTCTAAAATTTAAATATAAATCTCCGGATGGTCCACCATTTTTACCACCATTACCATAACCAGCAACTTTAAGGCTCATATTTGTATCTACACCAGCAGGTATTGTTACATCAACTGTCTTAGTCTTTCTTTCTTGGCCTGAACCATGACAAACATGGCATTTATTTTTAATTGTTTTACCACGACCGCCACAAACAGGACAAACTTGTTGAGAACGCATTGAACCAAACATTGTTCTTTGTTCAACATTAATGACACCATCACCATGACAACGACTACATATTTCTACATCTTTTGCAGATTCTGCACCTGTTCCATGACAAAAATGACATGTATCTGTTACATTTACGCTGACTGTTTTTTTAGTTCCTAAAGCAGCTTCCATAAAATCTATGGTCATTATTTTTTCTAAATCATCACCACGCATTGGTCCATTTGGATTGCGTTGTCTTTGTTGATTGCCACCACCACCAAAAAATTGACTAAATATATCTGAAAATCCACCAAAATCTGAGAATCCTGCACCGCCTTGACCACCAAAAGGACTACCTTCATGACCATATTGATCATAAGCAGCTCGTTTTTGTTTGTCACTTAAAGTATCATAAGCACTTTGTACTTCTTTAAATTTAACTTCAGCATTTTCTTCTTTAGAGATATCGGGATGATATTTTTTTGCTAATTGTCGGTAAGCTTTTTTTATTTCATCATCAGATGCATTTTTTGAAACACCTAATACGTCATAATAATCTCTCTTATCTGCCATATTTTATCAACTCCATCATGGATAAGGGGCAAAAGCCCCTACCCGATTTTATTTTTCTTCAAATTCTGCATCTACAGTAGTTTTACCGTCTTTGTTTTCTGTTTGAGGTTCTTCTTGTGTTTGTTGAGCTTGTTGTGCTTGTTGATATGCTTTTGTTGCGACTTCTTGAGCATCTTTTTCTAATGCTTCTTTTTTCGCTTTAATTGCTTCAATATCATCACCTTTAAGCGCTTCTTCTAAATCTTTAATTTCAGCTTCAATTTTTGATTTAGTACTTTCATCTACATTGTCTTTTAAGTCTTCAACAGCTTTATTTGTTTGGAAGATTAAGTTTGAAGATTCGTTACGTAAATCAACTTCTTCACGACGTTTCTTGTCTTGATCAGCCATTTCTTCAGCTTCTTTAACCATCTTATCAATTTCTTCATCAGATAATGTACCTGTTCCAGAAATTGTAATTTTTTGTTCTTTATTTGTGCCTAAATCTTTTGCTTTTACAGAAACAATACCATTTGCATCAATATCAAAAGATACTTCAATTTGAGGTACGCCTCTAGGTGCTGCAGGAATATCTGACAATTGGAAACGTCCTAATGTCTTATTATCTGCTGCCATTGATCTTTCACCTTGTAAAACATGAATATCTACAGCTGGTTGATTATCTGCTGCTGTTGAAAATACTTGTGATTTAGATGTTGGAATAGTTGTATTTCTTTCAATTAATTTAGTGAATACACCACCAAGTGTTTCAATACCTAATGATAATGGTGTAACATCTAATAATAATACGTCTTTAACATCACCTGTTAAAACACCACCTTGAATTGCTGCACCCATGGCAACTACTTCATCAGGGTTAACGCTCTTATTAGGTGCTTTACCTAATTCTCTTTGTACTAATTCTTGAACTGCTGGAATACGAGTTGATCCACCAACTAATAATACTTGATGAATATCTTTTGCAGTAAGTTTTGCATCAGATAATGCTCTACGTACTGGTGCTTGACATTTATCAACTAATGATGATGTAAGTTCATTGAACTTAGCTCTTGTTAATGTCATTTCTAAATGAAGTGGACCCGCAACACCCATTGTAATAAATGGTAATGAAATTTGTGATTGTGTTACACCACTTAATTCTTTTTTAGCTTTTTCAGCAGCATCTTTTAATCTTTGAACTGCCATTTTATCTAGTGATAAGTCAACTTTGTTTTCTTTTTTAAATTCTTGAACCATGTAATCAATAATTGCTTGGTCAAAATCATCTCCACCTAGGTTATTATTACCAGCAGTTGAAACAACTTCAAAAGTACCATCTGCTAAATGTAATACTGATACATCAAATGTACCACCACCAAGGTCAAATACTAATACTGTTTGTTCTGTATCAGTTTTATCAATACCATATGCTAATGCAGCAGCTGTTGGTTCATTAATTATACGTTTAACATTTAAACCAGCAATTTTACCAGCATCTTTTGTAGCTTGTCTTTGATGATCATCAAAATAAGCAGGTACTGTAATAACAGCTTCAGTAACAGTTGCACCTAAATAATCTTCAGCAGTTTTCTTTAAGTTTTGTAAAATCATTGCTGAAATTTGTTGAGGTGTATATTTCTTACCATTTACATTTTCTTTATAAGTCGCACTACCCATGTGACGTTTAATTGAACTTACTGTGTTAGGATTTGTAATTGATTGACGTTTTGCAACATCACCAACACTCACATCTTCACCTTTAAATGATACAACTGATGGTGTTGTTCTTGCACCTTCAGCATTTGGGATTACTTTTGCTTCTCCACCTTCCATGACTGAAACGCATGAGTTTGTTGTCCCTAAATCGATACCTATAATTTTATTCGTCTTTGCCATTTTCATCACTCCATTCATTAACTTTTACCATGGCTGGTCTAAGTAATTGTTCTTTATATGTATATCCTTTTTGAATGACTTCAATATTGATGCCATTCGCTTTTTCTTTATCAGACACTTTTTCAACTGCATGATGTAAATTGGGATCAAATTGTTTATTTAAAGCATCTATTTCTTTTAATCCATCATTTTCTAATACTTGATATAATTGATCATTGACCATTTTAAACCCGATTAAATAATTTTTTAATTTTTCATCATCTGTTGGTTGATTAACAATCATTTTTAACATATCAAGTGGAATTAAAATATCATGAATTAAATTTTTCGAGGCGAATTTTCTTTCGTTAATTCTTTCGGTTGTTACTCTCTTCTTAAAATTTTCCAATTCTGCTACATTACGCAACAGTTGATCTTTTAATTTAAATATTTCTTTGTCTCTTTGTGCAAGTTGTTCTTTATACTTATTCGTTTTTTTATCTTTTTTATTTTCAACGACTTCAGGTTCAACTTGCTCGTTTTTTATATCTTCGCTCATCATATCATCCTTTACTTTTTATATAGTTTTGCGAGGTTACTTGCAATATATTCTACAAGCGGTATAACTTTGTTATATTCCATACGTGTTGGTCCAACAACGGCAATTGTCCCATGTTCATGATCACTTACTCTATAAGGAATAGATATCACTGTACAATTATCCATTGGCACTAGTCTTAGATCAGACCCAAATCGTATTGATAAGCTTTCTTCATCACCTATTAATTTAAGAATATCTCTTCTATCAAGCATGTCAACAAAACTCTTTATATTTTTAATATTATGAAACTCTGGTTGTTCAAAGACATTTGTCATCCCTGATAAATAGAAATTGTCTTCTGCAAATTTAGCAAACGCTCTAATAAACGAATTAAGTATTTGACTTTGATAAGCCATATAGTTATCGATTTCTTGTTTTGCAAATGTATTTTCTAGTATAGCTTTTGCTTCATCAATTGTGCGATCTCTTAATAGTTCATCAAGTGATCTAATTACTTCTTTAACATTTGCGATATCAGCTGATTCCGGTACACTAATATTTTGATGCTGTACATGTCCTTGATCAGTAACAATCAATATAACTGCGTCACTTTCACCTACAGGTACAAAATCAATACGTTTAATTGTATTTCTAGACCCATTAGGACCTATTGCCATAGCTGTATAATTCGTTAAATCACTTAATAATGAAATAGCTTCTTTAATAGCTTGTTCTTTTGCAAGTTTATTTTGTATAAATATTTCATCAATCAATGGAAAACTTTCAGTCACATGACTGTCTCTTGTTACAAGATGTTCTACATAATAACGATATCCTAATTCAGATGGCACGCGACCACTTGAGGTATGCGTTTTTTCTAAAAATCCTAATTCTTCTAAAATAGCCATATCATATCTTAATGTTGCACTTGAAAATTTTAAATATGGCAGTTGTGTTAAATATTTAGATCCTACTGGTAGGGCATCTTTTACATATGCTTCTACAATCGCTTTTAATATTAGTTTTTGTCTACTTGTTAACAAGACCTCACCTCTTTTAGCACTCTATTTTCCTTTGTGCCAATATTATTGTATGATATTTATTTGGCACTGTCAAGTATAATGTGCTGTTTTTAGATAAATACCTTTAAAAATAACATAATTTTAACACATTTAAACCTTAAAAATTGACCTATCTTTATATTTTTTTAAAAAGTGATATAATGCACATATAAAGGAAGGTGATATAATGTCTCAACTTATCATCCTTAGACATGGACAAAGCTTATGGAATTTAGAAAATAAATTCACTGGTTGGACAAATATTGAACTTAGCACACAAGGTGTCAAAGATGCCCATATTGCTGCTCAAGAAATAAAACATACTGGTATTGATATTGATATAGCTTTTACTTCTGTATTAAAACGTGCAGTAGATACACTTCATATCGTATTAGATACACTACATAAAAATAGAATTCCAATCTATAAATCATGGCGTTTAAACGAGCGTCACTACGGTGCACTACAAGGATTAAATAAAAAAGAAACTACATTGCAATTTGGTGAAGAACAAGTAAATCTATGGCGTAGAAGTTTCGATACATTGCCACCATTATTAGATTTAGATGATCCTAGACTTCCAAAATTTGATTCACTTTATCAAGGCATTGATGATTTACCAAGAGCTGAAAGTCTACATACTTGCCAATTACGTGTCTTACCTTATTGGCATACACATATTTTTCCGTAACTAAAAAAAGGCAACAATGTCTTAATTGTTGCCCATGGTAATAGCTTGCGTTCACTGATGATGTATATTGAACACTTATCAAAAGAGGAAGTTTTAAAATTAAATCTTCCGACAGCGACACCTGTGATTTATGATTTTGATCAAAATTTTATTGTAAAATCAAAACGCACATTAACTCTATAATTTATTAAATTGCTTAGCCCATTTTAAATAAAATGGGTTATTTCTTTTTTCTTCTCTCATCGTCGTAAGTTCATCGTGGCCAGGATAAATTTTAATTTGATTTGATAATGTCATAGCCTCTAAGACACTATGCTTAAGTTCTTTTAGAGATCCTGAATATAAATCATGTCTTCCAACAGCATCTTTAAATAAAGTATCACCTGTAAACAAATGATTTTGATATAAATAACATACACTACCTTTTGTATGTCCAGGTGTGTGTAGTACTTCAATAAACCCGTCTGCTAATTTAATTTTACTTTTATGATTAATCAATTTTAAATCTAAAGACTTTCTTGTATAAGGTCTTTTATATTGATCATATCCATTATATCTGTCTTCAAATAACAAATGAGCATCATCCTCATGAATATAAATTGGACATTCAAAATGACCAATTAAATCAACATGATCTTGATGAGCATGTGTAATTAATATACCAACAACTTTTCTTTGGTCAATCACAGATATGATTTTTTCTAAATCATGGGACGGATCAATAATGACACATTGATCAAATCTACAAATGATAAATTCATTAGCGTATTGTTCATTACCAAAAATTGTTTTAACCATGTTGAATACACTCAATAATCTTTTTAATCGTTGTGATATTTCTTGATGTAACAAGTTTTTTGTATTTTTTATCGCCTAGAGCGATTCTACCAAAACTCTTTAATGTGTATCCTCTTGGTGTTGTCCAATATAGATCATGTCCAATCATATCTAACTTTTCCTTATCATCATCGATAAGTTCAAATACTTCATATAATTCTTTTGATGTCTCTTTATCCCCAAATAATATATATTGTTGAACATCATAAACTAACGCTTTCAAATGTGGTTCTAATAGGAGCATTTCATCAAAAGATCTTATATGACCAAACATATTTTGACCAAAATTTACAGTAAGTTCATGAATAATTTCATCTAAGATTTTTGATGGGTTTCCATCAGTAAACAAAACAATATTGCCCGTATTAGAAATTAACTCGAATTTATCATAACCTAAACGACGCACCAAATTTGAAAGTGCATCTTTTGTCATACGAAGATTTCCAGTATTAAAGCCTCTAAGTAAAACTACAAAACCTTTCATTTATTAATCTCCTTTTTTTTGATAGAAAAAAAACTATTCTTAGAATAGCTTATTTCTTTTCTTTATGGATTGTGTATTTCTTTTCACGTGGACAATACTTTTTAAATTCTAAACGTTCTGGTTTAGTTTTTTTATTCTTGTCTGTATGATAATTCTCGTCTCCACAAGAAGTACAAACCAATTTTACTAAGTCTCTCATGTCATACCTCCAAACATACGCATGTATTATATCATTACTTTAACAATTATTCAATGATTTTAGTATTTTATTATTAATTTAAATATTTATGTAAATAACTATATTTTTATAACTATTTTGACTATAATAGTACTGGGTGATAATATGTTACAAAGAGAAAAGACAAAACAATTTATGGTAGGGGATCTACCATTTGGCGGAAACAACAAAGTTTATATTCAAAGTATGACAAATACTTTTACAAAAGATATTGATGCAACCGTTGCACAAATAAAGATTTTAACTGATGCAGGATGCGATATTGTAAGAGTTGCAGTACTTGATATGGAAGATGCAAAATCATTAAGTAAAATTATTGCGCAAATTAAAATTCCATTGGTTGCTGATATCCATTTCAATTATGAACTTGCTCTAGAGGCAATTAATCAAGGCGTTGATAAAATCAGATTAAACCCTGGTAACCTTCCTAAGCGTGAGCAAGTCGAAGCTGTCGTTAAAGCTTGCAAAGCAAAACATATTCCTATACGTATCGGCGTTAATAGTGGTTCTCTACCTGGTAGAGCACTACCTACACCAGAATTAATGGTTGCAACTGCTGAATATCATGTTGAAATATTAGAATCTATGGATTTTCACGATATTGCGATTTCACTTAAAGCAACCGATATGAATCTTATGATTGAAACTTATCGATTAGCTGCTAAAAAATTTCCTTATCCACTTCACTTAGGTGTCACTGAAGCAGGTACTGCATTTAGTGGTGCAATTAAATCTGCGATGGGTATTGGTATTTTATTACATGAA
Organism: Mycoplasmatota bacterium; assembly: GCA_018622495.1. Classification (GTDB taxonomy): domain Bacteria; phylum Bacillota_I; class Bacilli_A; order Acholeplasmatales; family Acholeplasmataceae; genus WOFB19. The sequence goes on along the minus strand of CP076021.1, from coordinate 833,374 downwards.
GGTATTGGTAATACGATTCGTGTATCATTAACTGATGATCCAAGAGTAGAAATTCAAGCTGCAAAAGAAATACTTAAAAATCTAGATTTACGTGATAAAGTACCTAACTTAATTAGTTGTCCAACTTGTGGACGTATTCAATATGATATGATTGACATCGCGAAACGTATCGAAACTTATTTATTACAAGTTAATAAAACAATTAATGTTGCCATAATGGGTTGTGCTGTTAACGGTCCTGGTGAAGCTAAACATGCAGACATTGGTGTTGCAGGTGGTAAAGGCGAAGCTTTATTATTTAGAAAAGGCAAAGTCATTAAGAAAATTAAAGAAGCAGATGTATACGATGAACTTATCAAAGAAATTGATAATTATGATGATTCAATCGTAGAACAAGCAATATAAAAGAGCCTAAAAGGCTCTTTTCAGACTGTTGAAAAAGTACTTTTCTTTGTGAAAGGTGCTTTTTTTAATATAGAACAAAAAGTTATCCACAAAGTTGTGAAAAATATCACACAACTCTATAAAAGTGAATCGTCAAATAATAAAATACAATTATAAGGGCGGTGGAATTATGAGTCATCAAAAGACACAAGCAAAAGATGAGTTTATTATGTCAACGATGGAAGATATCGTACCAAAAGATCATTTAGTAAGAAAACTCATCAAACATGTGGATTATACATTTATCAGAGAGTTAGCAAAACCTTATTATAGTGATATTGGACGACCAGGATATGACCCAGTCGTTCTCTTTAAAATCGCAATTTTAAAATCAACTTTTGGGATATCAAGTATCGAAGGACCTGTGAAGAAATTAAAGTCAATATCGCATATCGATATTTTTTGGGTATACCATTTACGTAAAATGTACCTGATCATTCAACCTATTCTAAAGCTTATACGAACCGATTTTATGACACCGACATTTATGAGAAAGTCTTTGAAGGATTTTTAAAACAAATAGAAGCATCAAACTTAATTGATCCAACCTATATATTTATCGATAGCACACATATTAAAGCAAGTGCAAACAAAAAGAAATATGTCGATAAAATGATTCAAAAAGAAAAAAGTGTGTTTGAAAAAGAAGTTTTAGAAGTGATTAATGAAGATCGCAAAGAAAACGATAAAAAGCCGCTGCCACCTCAAAAGCAAAAAGATGAAAAGAAACGAAAAAAGAAAGTAAAACAGATCCTGATTCAGGATGGCTTAATAAAGGTGAAAAAGAACATAATTTCTCCTATAACTCACACGCAGTGTGTGATAGACATGGATTTATTCTAGGACAAGTATTAAAACCATCAAACATCCATGACTCACAAATATTTAAAGAGGTATTTGAACGCATCAATGATAGGTATGAAGGACTTATTGAAGCTGCTGGATTAGATGCAGGTTATAAAACAGGTCCGATCATCAAAGCAATCTCTGACAAGCAGATACTCCCTTTAATGCCTTATAAGCGTACAAATGCTCATAAAGGTGACTTTGGCAATCATAAGTTTTTATATGATGAGCAAACAGATAGTTATACGTGCCCAAACTATGAAACACTCATCTATAAAACCACAAACCGTCAAGGCTATAAAGAGTATCGCTGCGATCAGACGATATGTCAGGCATGTCCATTTAAAAGCAAATGTATGAGCCCAAAAGAAAAGAAAAAAACACTTAGAATTTCCGTGTACCAAGACTACTTTAGATTTTCTGATGAGATTAGAAAATCAGAATATGGAAAAGAGAAATACGCCTTAAGGAAACAGACCATAGAAAGGTGTTTTGGAGATTTCAAGGAAAGACACCAGGGGCGATTCACCTATTATCGGGGCTTAAAAAAAGCAAGCGATCATATATCGCTTACTTTCTCATGCATGAATGTCAAAAAAATGGCATTAAGATTAGCTGAAAGAGCATTAAAAGAACACGTATCCATTAATTTATCAACTCTGATCGTCAAACTCTTATCAAAATGGCAAAAGAAAAAGCCCTTTTTTAATCTCAAATTAACCTTGAGTTTTTAAATGGGGCTTTTTTCAACAGTCTGAAGAGCCTATAAGGCTCTTTTTTTACATATATTTTTGAATAAGTTTCATAATTTCTTCAATTTTCTCTTCGCTCGTACCATCTTCAAAAGATGCTTTAACACATGTATTAATGTGATCTTGTAATATAAGCAGATTTGCTTTTTTAAGCAATGCAGAAGTTGCTTCTACTTGATTGGCAACATCAACACAATATCTGTTATCTTCTGCCATCCTAATTGTTGCTTCTATCTGACCTTTTGCAGTTTTAAATAAATTAATTGCTTTAGTGCGATCATGCTTCATGATATACCTCCCAATATTTATTTAAATTAACTTTTTTCAAACGTAATGAATTATATATAACATTTAGAGATGATAAAGACATTGCAGCAGCACCTATCATTGGATGTAGTAACCCAAACATTGCAAACGGAATCATCAGTGCATTATAGAACCATGCCCAAAAATAATTTTGCTTAATCTTTTTAAACATTGCATTTGATAAAGTAATAGCTTTTAATATTGTATCTAATTGACCATTAACTAAAGTCATATCCGCAGCTTCAATGGCTACATCTGTACCTGTACCAAGTGCGATACCTACATTAGCTTGTTTTAAAGCAGGCGCATCATTAATACCGTCTCCAACCATTGATACTAAGCCATAGCTAGCTTGCAAAGTTTTGACTGCATCAACTTTACCTTCAGGTAAAACATCGCTTATATAGTCAGTTAAACCGATTTGATTTGCAATAGCTTTTGCTGTATATTGATTATCACCTGTAATCATAATGGTTTTTAAATTTAATTGATTGAGTATTTCAATAACTTTCTTTGCTTCAGGTTTAACTTGATCTGCTACTGCTATTAAACCAATTGTCTTTCTATCTTTTGCTATAAGCATAACAGTTTTTGCATCATTTTCTAAGTTAATCATTTTTTCGTCATATGACTTATAATCAATTGATTCACTTTCCATAAATTTTCTATTACCAATGTGAATGATCGTATGATTAATTTCTCCAAGTATACCCATACCAGCTACAGCAGTGAAATTTTCTATATTTAACATGTCTAAATTTTCTTCTACTGCCTTTGAAATGATTGCTTGTGCTAAAGGATGTTCTGATCCTTGTTCTAAGGAAGCAGCTATTTGTAATACATTGTTTATATCATCTGATAAGATATCAGTCACTTGTGGTTTTCCAATTGTTAATGTTCCTGTTTTATCAAATGCAATAGCTTTTATATCTTTTAATGTTTGTACTGCTTCACCTTGACGAATAAGTATACCCTGCTCAGCACCTATACCTGAACCAACCATTAAAGCAGTCGGCGTTCCAAGACCAAGTGCACAAGGACACGCAATGACTAACACTGAAGTTGCTGTAATAAATGCAAGCGTTAGTTGATTTAAGTCTGTATTTATCCAAGGTAGAAAATCAAAAATACTTAAAATAGAAAGATGGAAACTTGGAAAGATTAAAAACGATGTAAATGTTAATAGTGTAATTACCATAATAGCAGGCACAAAATAACCTGTTACTTTATCTGCAAATGCTTGAATAGGTACCTTTGATCCTTGACAAGCTTCAACTAAATGAATGACTTGTGCTAAGAATGTATCTTGACCTACTTTAGACACTTCAACCTTTAAAAGTCCTTCTTTATTTATAGTAGCTCCAATAACTGCGTCTCCTTTAACTCTTCTAACAGGCATAGATTCACCTGTAGCTAAAGATTCATCAATAAAAGATTCGCCTTCAATAATTAAACCATCAGATGGAATTTTTTCCCCAGGTTTTATGACCATGAGATCACCAACTGATAACTCAGAAGATAATACTTCTATTTCTTGTCCATCAATGATGATACGTGCAGTCTTTGATCCTAGTTCAATTAATTTCTTAATCGCAACTGATGCTTTTCCTTTTGCACGCGCTTCTAAGAATTTACCCAATAAATGAAATGTCATAATGGTTGTTGCCATTTCAATAAATGTTTGAATTGGTAAAAACAATCCTAATAAACCTATTAAGTAAGGTGGCATGCTTCCAAGGGATACTAAAACATCCATATTTGGATGTCCACTCTTTAATGATTTAAAACTACCTTTATGTACATTTTTTCCTAATATAAATACTACTGGAAATCCCATCATCGCAACTATCAACGTATATAAAGGGATTTCTATGACAAACATATGGATGATCATCAATGTCATCATTAATATTGTTATCGACATCGATATCATGACTTTTTGTTTTGCTTTTTGCATTTTAATAAGATCAGGATCAATTGCGTCTTCAAATTGTTCTATTAAAAAAGCATCGTAACCTGCATCATATACTGCTTTTTTTATGTGTGATAATTTTATTTTATTTTGATCAAATGATATTTTCATCTTGTCATTAGCAATATTGACATGAACATCAATCACACCGTCTAATTTACGTACTGCACGATCAACATTTGCAGCACATGAGGCACAAGTCATTCCTTCAATGCGCATCATTAATTCAATATGATGCTGATCTTGATTAACTTTAGCATCATAACCAATTGCTTCAATGGCATGAATCAAATCATCTATATTGATGACCTGTTCATCATAATCAATAAGTGTTGTATCATTTGCAAGATTTACAGATGCTTGTTTAACACCTTCTAATTTGTTTAATACTTTATCAATACTATTTGCACAAGATGCACAACTCATGCCAATAAGTTCTAATTTAATTTGTTTCATTTATTTAAGACTTGCTTTAAAGTCTAGACGATTAATCAAGTTAATGATTTGTTGATCATCAATTTCATGTTCATCATAAGTTACTTTTGCCATTTCATTTTCCAAACTAACCTCAGCACTTTTAATTGCTTGCTGTCTATCTAATACACGTTTAACACTGCTACTGCACCCTGTGCAAGTCATACCTTTAATACTATATTCAACTGTTTTCATATCAAACACCTCTTCTTATATTTTAGCCCTCTCATAAGGGGGGTATATTTATCATATACTGAACACTTATATTTGTCAAATAAAAAGGAGCATAAGCTCCTTATTCTACTTCAAATAGTGATATTTCATAATCACATATTTCTTTATAAAAATCAACTTCATGTGATACAAGAATCATTGTTCCGGGATATTCAATTAAAGCATCCATTAAAGCATCTTTAGCCGCTTGATCTAAATGATTTGTTGGTTCATCTAGAATCAGAACATTGCTCTTTTGATGTTTTAATATAGCAAGTCTAACTTTTGTTTGCTCACCACCTGATAAGCTTTTCATTTTTCTTGTTGCCATATCATAATTAATACCATGTGCAGCAAGTAAACTCATTACTTCTTTCTTTGTGAAACCAGGATATTCTCCATGAATCACTTGAAAAGCTGTGATGTCGGTATCATAAATCATATCTTGTGCAAAATATGATATTTGTGCTGTATCAATCCAATGAAATGAACCACCTAATGTCGGTATCTTTTCTAAGACAGATTTAATAAAGGTTGATTTACCTACACCATTTCTACCTGTAATAGCGACTTTTTCTTCTTTTCTTATCACAAGTGATAGTGGTTCTAATAAAGGATCACTATAACCAATTTCTAATTCATTAGTTACTAATACTTTTTTACCTGTAGGTACAGTAAAAGGGAATTTAAAATGATATGTTTTAGATTTATGAGGTTCATGAATTCTTTCAATTTTAGCAAGCATTTTTCTTCTTGATTGTGCACGTTTTGTCGTACTTGCTCTCACAATATTTTTCTTAATAAAATCTTCTGTTTTCTTAATGTAGTTTTGTTGATTATCAAATGCTTTTTGCTGAATCGCTAATCTTTGATCACGTTCACCAAGATAATAATCAAAATCACCTTTGTAACGTGTAATCTTTGCTGTTTCAACAGCAAAAACTGTTTTTGCAATATCTTTAAGTAATCCCTCATGATGCGATACAACAATAAATGCTTTATCATAACCATTTAAAAATTTAGTTAACCATTCAATATGCTTAACATCTAGGAAGTTTGTTGGTTCATCAAGAAGCAACACATCATTTTCTTCTAATAATAATTTACCTAATATAATCTTAGCACGCATACCACCAGATAGGGTATCAATGGTTTGTTCTAATACATCCATGGTTAAACCTAAACCATGAATAATATTTCCAACGAGTGATTTAATGGCGTAAAAATTTGAATCCAAAAGTTGTTCTTGAAGGTCGCTCGCCCATTTTAATAATCTATCTTGTTCTGCAATAGGTGCTATAGCTACTTCATTATATAATCTATTCATTTCATCTTCTTTTTCAAAAAAAGGTAAAAACACATCATATAGATATCTTTTCACTTTAAGTGATGGATCAATTTTTGCATATTGATCTAAATAACCTACTTTAACATGTGGTAGCCAATCTATGGATCCACTATCTGGTTTTAGACTTTTATCTAACATTTTTAGTAATGTTGATTTACCACAACCATTAGGTCCAACCAATACAGCGTGTTCACCTGCAAATAATCGCATAGATGCTTCTAAATATATTTTTTTGTCTGCATAACTAAATGTTATATCTTTTACTTCTAATAAACTCATTTTGGTAAATTGAATGATTTAGGCATCTGCTTATCTTCTACGTAAATCCATTCGTCTCCTAAATCTTCTTGTGTCTCTAAAATATCTTTAATATTTTTTTCAAAATATCTAGCTTTAGCGGTTGCTAATATGTTTTGATTTTTATCACAGATATAGCCCTCACCAAAAAATACTTGGTGTCTTTGATTTACGATATACCCGACAACATATAGTGTTTCATCAAGTGGCATAGGTTTTAAAAATTTAGTTGTTAAATCAATGGTGACACTCCATGTGTCAGGATAATTTATTTGAATTGCTCTTCCGATTGTTTCATCTAAAAGTGCTGAAATAATACCACCATGCATGCGTCCAGGAAAACTTTGATGAAGATCATCACCTTTAACAATTGCTATGACTTGTTCATTTTCTAATTCATAATAACGTGCATGAAGTCCTTTATCATTATGAATGCCACATATAAAGCATTTACTTGCGTTATTTTGTTTTTTTAATACTTTATACTCCAATTGTGTCATCTCCTTTTAATGTTGCTAAAAACGGCTCTAATTTATCAATTGTGATCATATACATATTTAAAAAGAATGTATCATCAATAAAAACCATTTCATTTTCATTGATGTATCTTTTAATTCTTGAATTATTTGGGTATATTATAATGAGTTTTTTTTCACTACCTGATAATAAATTTGAAACATTCATAATTTTTTGATTTGAATGTGTTCTTATTTCCCAGATTTTAGGACTGTTAATGGTGAATTTCGCATGAGAAGGTACTTTATAAAAAACAACCTTAAATGTATCATTATTTATGATTAAACTTTGATTGTCATCATTAAAGTTTCCATAATGACCAAGCATCTCTTTTGTTTGACTAATCAATTTCTTTTCTGCTTTTTTGATTAATATATATAGAATAATAACAATCACTAGTAAAGGTGTTAATATGTATACAAATATCATTTGATTAATTCCTTTATATCTACATTTTTAAGTTGGTCACCTTCAAAAGTACAGTGATAATTATATGTTGATTTCGAGTCAAGTGCATGCTTTAAAAAATAAGGAATATTTTTAGCAATACCTTGATTTTTTTTATCTATTGCCCAATCAATTGGTTTCCAATCCAAAATACCTTCAGCGACTACTTTAGGTGTTTTGTAATCTAAATCTTCCGGAAGTCTACAAATAAACAAATAAAGTCCATTGCCTTGTGCATCAAATACATCCCAAGTCACAGTACCTTTATATATTAAATGATCCATATTGATATCAATATCTGTTTCTTCTTTAATTTCTCTTGTTATTGAATAAAATATTTGCTCATCAGCTTCTATTTTTCCACCGACGCCATTCCATGATCCCATCCAAGGTGTTTTATTTCTGTTAATAAGTAATACCTTATTTCCTTGAATAAGAAACGCTAATGTATATTTATACATATATATCATCACACTTTCTAAAAATGTCTACTGTTATTATAACACATGCTTAAAGCGATTTTATTTATCATAATCAAAGTTATTGATTTTATTTTTAATCTATTATATAATGTATAGTAGTATACAAAAGATAGGAGATAAAACATGTTATTTACAATACCAATTTTCATATCATTTATAGCTTTTACAATTTTTAGTTATAAACATTACAATAAAAAACAACAACAACTTATTATCATGACTTTATTATATGTTTTATTCTTTTTAAAACTTACTGAATACACTATATATGGACTCACGTTAAATATTCAAAAAATACCGATTGAATTTTCAACAATATCTTATTTTATTTTCTCAATTTCAATGATTTTTCATATCAAATGGTTGAAACCATTCGCTACATTTGGCGCATTTTTATCTGGATTAGGTTATTTAGTTAGCTTCATCTTCTTAGGTAAATCTTATTTTATGGAGTTAACTTTATATGATGCATCCATGGCTTTTCTAAATCACGCTATATTATTTTATACAAGCATTCTCGTCATGAAGCATGATATGTTTGTTCAAAAGAATAATAAATCATTTTATATTTTCACTCTACTATTTCTAGCATATTATATTGTAGTACATCGTTTTATATCATTTAGCAATCCTTACATTTTCATCAATGTGTTGTTACAAGGCGATATTTTGAAAGAAATTATTCAAAACAACGAAGTCACAACTCTTATATTTATGATATATTTTTCTTCTTTATTGCTCCTATATAGAATAATGATATCAATATTTCATGTCATTAATAAAAAAATCTATACAAATGAAAAGGTACGTCATGAACATACAATATAAAAAAGGTGTTTTAGAACTTTTAGTTCTTAACTATTTAAATAAAAAAGACTACTATGGCTATGATATATCAGATACTTTATCAAAAAATATGAGTATATCTCATGGTACTGTTTATCCAATACTTAGAAAACTAAAAGATGAAGGTTATTTAACAACATATCTTTCTGAAGCTTCTAGTGGCCCTGTTAGAAAATATTATACAATTACAAAAAATGGAGAAAAAAGGCTAACTATATTAAAAAAAGAATGGGTTGATTTCATCAATATCACCCATGAACTCTTGGAGGATTAATATGACTAAAGATCATTTTATAAATACATTAAAGCTTGCTTTACAAGATAGGAAAGTAAAAGACATCGATGAAATCATTAATGATTATTTAGATCATGTAGATGAATCTGTTGCTTCCGTATCTCTGAATCTCAATCTGTTAAGGCACTTGGAGATATCGAAAGTATCGCGAATGATTATAGAACATATCAAAAAATGCATAAAAATAAACGCATGTTTGAAATTATCACATCGTCTACTTATGCTGTACCTATGCTCTTACTTTTATATGCTAGTTCAATATTATTTATGATTAGTACGCTTGTTTCTTGGTCTTTAGGTGTTTATTTCATATTCAACATCACTACATTCTCGTTTATACCTGTATTAATACCTGGGATAAATATATTATATGGTGCATTATTTATCGCTTTTAGTTTTTATTTGTTTTCAGTCAGTGTTAAACTTTTCTCATTTTCTAAAAGCATGGTTATGCAATTTTTTGTTAAGAAAAATTTACGTATTGGTCATTATGTTCTTAAAGGTATTTATACAAAATTATTTAATATAAGTTTAATTATAACATTCATACTTTTAATACTATCTTTTATCATTTCAGTTATCGTTACTGGTGAATGGGAATTTTGGCATTATTGGCAATGGTTTGATTAAAAAACTATACTTGAAATTAATAAAATATGTGCTATAATAATAAAGCACATGCACCTTTAGCTCAGCTGGCAGAGCAACTGACTCTTAATCAGTGGGTCAACGGTTCGATCCCGTTAAGGTGTACCATTTTAAAATCAAACAACCTCGTTTTGAGGTTGTTTTTATTATAATTTACACTATATAATTATGATATTTACTCTGCAATATTAAATTAATAAAACCCTATAATAGAATTCAATAAAAACAAACTTGCTAAAAATGATGTAACACATAGTCCAACAATAAGTAATCTCGTTATTTTTAACCATAACTCATTTTTAATATATGCAAATACACCTATATTACATGGCAATATAACCGTGAGCACTTTTTCTTTGATGTTTAAATCAGACTTAATAGCAATAAACACTCTAAATAATAAAATAATAGCCCATAATACTATTGAAATATAAAATGAGTAAATTAAAATTTTGATCATGATATCAAACATGTTTTTTACCCCCTATAAATATATTAATTATAGCGATAACAACAACGAGATACCACCACGCAAAACCTGTAAAAAATAATCCTATCATAGCTAAAAAATAACTGCTCAACGCAATATATATACGATTTTTCTTTGATATCATCATGATTCATCTCCCAATACAACATAGGTTGTAAGTTCGTTAATACTTGATATTTCTATATGTCTACCACCACGTTCTAAATTACCATATGCACTATATCCAGAATTCCTACCATAGGCTAATAATATATCATTTAAAACAAATGAAAAATCATTAAGGTGATCATGGCCAACAAATACTGCTTTTGATAATCCACCATCCACCATCGCTTGAAAAAAGCCTGTGTCTTGTCCTTGTGCATAAACTTTATCTTCATTAAATATACCTTCATAGCTACTATCTTCTTCATTGGCTAACATAAATTGTCTTAATGGAATATGCATAAATACCACTGATTCTAATGTATCTTGTGCTATATGAGATTCATACCATGAGATTTGAGCAGGTGAAATATATCCATATTCACCTTCTTCTTCAGTATAGTCATCTTCTTCGTTTTTCGAATCTAGGAAATATGCATGATAAATAACATCATTGTTATACATAAAATCAATGATAAAGTTTCCATATCCACCATCCGTCATTTCTGGTCCGATTTTAAATTGAAGATAAGTTGTCTCTGCTTGATTAACCACTTCAATGATATCTTCATATGAACAATGATCATTATCATGATTACCAAATACAAATGTCCAAGGTATTTCTATAGCTTCCATTTCATCGATGAGTCTTTTATAAATAGCAGTTGTTCTTGGTGCCATTGTTTGATCACCCGTTAAGACGATTAAATCATAATCATCACGACTAGCTAATTCTCCAATTAAAGCGAATGTTCTATTATCGTTATATCCGAACCCATACATTAAATGTTGATCTGTTAATTGTAATATTTTAATCGTTTCATCTTCTGATACGACTGTCATTGACATATCATTTGTATAGATACCTATTTGATTGCTTTGACAAGCAAAAAGGGTAATACTTATTAAAAAAATAAATATCACTAATCCGTATTTCTTCATATTTTTCTCCCTTTAAAAACGATATATATGTTTACTATATATATTTAATAAATCATTCTTTCTTTTCTAAATCCCATTGATAATGCTACTTCTTCAAATCTTTTAATAAATTCAGAATGAGATCCTGAGTCTACATGCAAATAACCTTGCCCTTGTCCTGAGACAACTGCTTCAATCGAAACTAGTTCGCTTTCATCTTTACAAACTAAAACTGATAAAGTTGAGTCTGCACTTGCACGTAAATAGTACTTTTGAAAAACAATCATCGATGATTTTTGTTCACCATATGAATGTTTAGTCACAAAATAATCTCTTGTACTATTTTGCATACCAGCAATTAAATCCTCAGTGATTTCTTTAACATAACCTTTACCTTCAAACTTGACTGAATCTAACATGTGTTAATACCTCGTATCGTTGTTTTACTTCTATTATACAAAGATAAACTTAAATTATCAATCAATTGAACAAATATAGATATTTGTGTTAATATATCTATGGTGATGACATGAAATTATATATCGCAGGTGACCACTTCGCTGCAGGAAATAAAATTGAAAGTGGCTGGGCAAAACAATTAAATGAGTTTATATCTCCTAATATAGAAATAGTTGATGAATCAACTGATCAAGCGAGCACAAGTAGTTTTGTTGCACAAGGCAGATTATTTAAAATTGAGACTGATATAAAAGATGGAGATCATCTACTTGTTCAGTTTGGTTTTCATGATGCATTCGATGTGCCTATTGATTATTTTGTAGATAACTTACAAAGATTTATTACAGTGAATAAATCGGTACATCAATTACCTATTTTCTTAACTCCTATTTATAATCCTAAGTTTAGTAAAAGTAAACAAAATCTAGATAGTTTAAATGTATATGTTGAAGCGATTAAAAAGTTTTGTCATGAAAATGATGTTGTATTAATTGATATATTTGATATCACAAAAAAACTTACATCAAAGTTTAATAACAAAATGATTGACCAATTCTATCTTGATGATATCTATTTAACAAGTTATGGTGCTAGAATGTATGCATCTATTATTGCGAATGAATTAAAAAAATATATTTAAAAACAAAGAGCCTACACAAATGATTGTGTAGGCTTATTTTTAAGATGTTTAAAATATCGTATGGTCAATCATAGGCTTTAAAATATTGTATGGTATACCATACGATTTTTGAAAGGCCTATTTTTTTATATAAAAAAGGAAGTCCTCATTTATAATAGAGTTATTAGCCATAACTATAGAATAGGAGGACTTCATGTCTTATGATACCATAAATATTTTACACTTAGAACAATTTAAAAGCAAGATTGAATTATTAGAAACAAGGCTTGAAAGAAATGTATTGATTATCGAATTAAAGTTTTATAAACAACAAATATTATGCCCTATCTCAGGATCAGCTCATATAAGATTTTTAGAATATAAATATAAAAAAATCATACATTCAATATCTACACATGAAAAAAGCGTGATTAGATGGCATATGAGAAGATATCAATGTAAGCTTTGTAAGAAAACCTTTAGCGAGTCCAATCCACTATCGAGACTCAAATGAAAATGTAAGTTTGTATACAAAGATGTCTATTTTAAACTATTTAAAAGATTATAATCATACATTTACATCTGCTGCGCATCACTATTATGTTAGTATCCAAACAGTGATCAATATATTTGATCGTTATGTAGAAGCGAAGCGTCGAAAGCTACCCAAAGTGATCAATATCGATGAAGTATTTATATCAAGAGCACACAAGTACAAATATGCATGTATCTTATATGATTTCATGCATAGAAAAATCATTGATGTATTACCAACAAGACATAAACGTTATTTAATTGATTACTTCGCTAGAATCCCTAAAACTGAGTTATCAAGCGTAGAAGTCGTCGTGATGGACATGTGGCAAACTTATAGAGATGTCATCAAATTATGTATACCTCAAGCGAAAATAGCTGTTGATTCATTTCATTTAATTAGGACATTAAATGAAATCATCAAACGTATAAGAATTGATACAATGAATAAATACAAGCAACACAAAAGTGCACCAGTTCATGATGATATGTATTATTACATGTTAAAGAAATTTCATTACTTCTTTCTCAAGAACTATGAAGATATCTATGATGGGAAAATACGTATACAAAAACTACATGCATATTGGCATAAATCGGATATTCTTCATTATTTGTTATCTACTAATGATGATTTAAAAGATGCATATCTTTTAAAAGAAAGGTATAGATCATTTAATCTAACAGCCTCTTATGATACGTGTGATGATGAGCTTAACCAACTCATAGATCTATTTAGAAATCATAAGTTAGCAGGGATGAGATCATTTGGAAGAACGTTAAATAACTGGAGAGATGAGATTAAAAATTCTTTTTTAGTTTATGATAAAAGACGAATATCCAATGGTCCTATTGAATCTGTCAATAATAAAATAAAGACTGTGATCAAAACATCTAATGGTATTAAATCTTATAATCGATTGAGAAACAAGATTATGTATGCAATTAATAAAGATATACCTATAAAAAACAAATAAAATAAGAGTTATGGCAAAAAAAGGCACTCCCGCGAGTGCCTTTAACTTACCATACAATTTTTTATAGGTCACATTGACCATACAATTTTGGAAAGGTCTATTTAGTCTTTACCATACAATTTTTTAAAGACCCTATTTTTATTATTTAATAATTCCTTTATAATTATAAAGTTTTCTTGCTGTATATATACATTTTATGTGACTATGATCAATGATGATACATCCATCATTAGGTATAACATACATATCTTTTTTATATTTTCTCCACATTTTCCTTATTGATGATTTTTGTTTTTTTCTTCGACGATAGTGAACTTCTATAAAAAAAGCGTTGATATAATTTAATCCGTTTTCTTCACTAAATTTTTTATATTCAGCATCAGGTGCTATATAATAGTTTTTAAATTGAATCATAGCTCCTGCGAAAACACCAATAACTGTTTTATTAAAATCATTAAGTGTCTTTAATAAGCCCTTTTCTATAACACGTTTCATCATTTCATCAGGTGCACCACCTGGCAAATAAAGAATATCTGCATCTTCTATTTTTTTTATCGCTTCCTTCATACTGTCCTTATAATAATCAATCCATATTAACTCATTAATACCAAACATACTAAAAGAGTTTATTATTTTCTCATAATATGGTCCTTGATCACTATAATATGATGAATAAGCTTCTTCAGTTGGATAAAACATTTCAAAAAAAGAATACGCTAAAACACAAACTTTCATATCTTTTTTTATATATGGCTTTATTGAGTCATATATTTTTTTATTTTCAAAAGCTCTTAAACTAAGTAATATATTAATCATTTAATTTCTCTCTTTAAAAAATCTTTAGCAAGTTCAACCCAAGAAGCTACATAACCAAAATCATGCATGAATTGATCAACATCAGTGCCTTCTGGTACCACTTCTTTGGTATCAATAGAGATACCATGTCCACCTGTTGGATAGAAATGAGCTTCTGTATAAACACCAACATTTTTAAGTTCACTAAGCATACTGATACTATTTTCAACTGGTACAACAGAATCATCAACACTATGCATTAAAAATGTTGGACAAACATCTTTGTGAACATGTAAATCAGCTGATATTTCATCAATATCATAGCCTGTAAATTTTTCTCCTAACAATGCTTCATATGAACTAATATGAATATATTTAGGAAGTGTAGAAATCACTGGATATATCAACAGTCCTTTATTAAAGTATTTTGATAGTTTTGTAATCATTAAAGCAGCATAGTGTCCACCAGCTGAAAAACCAATGACGTTGATTTTATTGACTTGTGGTAATGCCATAAGCTGATCTAATAATTCAACTGCTTCATCCATAATTTGAGGATATAATAACATTTCTTCACGATAATAAAAAATGGCAGCATGCAAACCAATTGGCATGAACGCATTTGCTACTGGAAGTGCTTCTCTTGGTGAAGTGTAAGTATAACCACCACCTGGAAGTATTAATAATAAATCTCTTTTCTCATCATCTTTTAAGATTACATCACAATAATTTTTTGAATTCAATTGTATTTTCATATTAAGTCACCTCTATTAATAATTATATCATTAAATTTTTAACTTATAAAAAAAAGGTAGCAAGCTACCTTTTTATTCGTTTTCTTTATTTTTGTTCAGTGATTTTTGAACAAGTACTGCGCCTAAGATTAGCATACCTTTAATGAAATCTATTAAGAATGCAGAGACACCAAATGCATTTAAGATTGCATCGATTGAGTAAAGAATAATAACACCAAAGAATGTACCTTGAATAAATCCTTTTCCACCTGCCATTGATGCACCACCAATAGCAACTGCAGCAATTGCATCTAATTCAAATGATGATCCTGCTGTTGATGTATCAACAGAGCCAAATCTAGAAATATATAAGAACGCTGCTAATCCAGATAATAAACCAGCAATACCATAGACTAATACTTTAACTAAATCAACTTTAATACCACTAAGTTTTGCTGCTTTTTCATTTGAACCAACGGCATACACATAACGTCCAAATTTAGTTTTTGTCATCACTAACCAAACAATGACAGTTGTTAAAATAAATATCCAACCTAAATATGGAATACCTAAGAATTTACCATAACCTATAGTTCTTAGTCCTTCATAGTATAAATCATTATCCATTAACAAAGGTCCACCTTCTCCAAGTTTAACTGTTAATGATCTAAATGATACCATGGTTGCAAGCGTAACAATAAAGCCTGCAATATGCGTTTTACCGACAAAGAATCCATTGATAAGTCCTAATAAAAGACCAAATGCTAATGTGAATAATAACGTCAGTAATATACTACCGGTCGCATTATATACAATAACTGCAATAGCTGCAACAAATCCAAGTATGGATCCAACGGATAAATCTATATTTCCACTGATGATAACTAACGTCATCCCAAGTGCAATAATACCAATAATTGTTGAAGCTCTAAGCAATTGTATTAAATTTGCTGCACTAAGGAAATTTGGAGATGCAATCGCACCTATAATTAACATGATGATAAGTGAAAATACATAATTATGATTAACAACAATATCTTTTAATTTGGTTTTTATTTGTGATTTAACCACACTAGATTCTATTTTTTTCATCTTTTTGCTCCTTAAAATTTGATCCTGTTGAGTAATACATAATATCTAATTCATTAAGTTCTTCATGTTTAAATACTTTATTAATTTGACCTCTATACATAACAATCACACGATTAGATATCTTTTCTAACTCATGATATTCTGAACTAAAAACAATAACCGATTTTCCTTGAATCGCAAGATTATGAATCAAGTGATAAACTTCATTTTTAGCACCTACATCAATACCTTGTGTAGGATTATCTAATATGTATAGGTCACTGTCCATTTCAAACCATCTTGAGAATATAACTTTTTGTTGATTCCCACCACTAAGAGAGGTAATTTTATCTAATGGACTACCTACTTTAATATTTGTGTCTTTTTGATTTTTACTAAATCTTTCAAGCTCTTCTTTCATTGAAACAAATAGCTTTTTATGTTTCCCTGTAAAAGAAGCCATTGATAAATTATCACTAATATTTAAATCTGGTATGATTGATCTTTCTTTTCTATTTCTAGGTACCATAGAGATACCAGATTTCATCACACCTCGAATTGATTTCATATTTAATTTTTTACCGTTAATCATAATTTCACCTGATGTGAATTTTCTCGCACCAAATAATGATTCACTTAATTCACCTCTACCATCACCAAATAATCCAGTAATGCCTAGAACTTCACCTTCTTTAACTGTAAAATTTATATCTTTATAAAATGGTTCTAATGTTAAATCTTTAACTTCAAATATCGTATTTCCAATATGAGATTCATCATAAGCTATTTTATCATGTGCTAGTTTTCTACCCACTAACAATTCAGTAGCAATATTCTCGTTTATATCTTTAAACATGCCACTATCGATAAATTTACCATCACGTAAAACAACATAACTATCACATATATTAAATAACTCTGGCATTTTATGACTAATATATATCATTGTTATTTTATCTTTTTTTAGATCTCGCATAATTGTAAATAAATTTTTAATCTCTTCATTAGTTAATGCTGTTGTTGGTTCATCAAAAATAATAACTTTTGAATCAAAGAGTATTGATTTTGCAATTTCAATTAATTGTTTTCTTGAAGTATCTAATTCTCTAACAAATACTACTGGATTAATTTCAATATGCATTTTTTCAAATACAGCATATGCTTGTTTAATCATTTCTTTTTTATCAAGAAATCCTTTATTTGTGATTTCTCGATGTAAAAATAAGTTTTCATACACTTTTAAGTCATTAACCAGATTTAATTCTTGATGAATAAAACTAATCCCTAAATTAAAAGCTTCTTGTGTAGAAAGACTTGTTACTGGACGATCATCAATCAAGATTTGTCAGGATGTTGGTGGTAATACTCCACCTAAAATGTTCATGAGTGTTGATTTACCTGCGCCATTTTCACCTAGTAACCCAAGAATTTTAGCTTACGGGACGTTGAATGAAACATCACTTAAAGCTTCTACAGCTCCAAAATTTTTATATATATTTTTAAATTCTATTTTCATTTCATCGTTCCTTATCATAATGGCTAATAAGCCGATTAATTGTTTAATCGACTTATATATACCATTTAGTTTTTTTTAATTAATCAAGTGAATATCTGTAAGTATAAACATCACCTAACATGAATGCTTCAAAGTTTGAATTGTCTACCATTTCAGTATCTACTAAATATTGACCAGAAACAGTTTCGCCATTTAATACATCAATACCTAATTGAATTGCTTCTACAACCATTGCTGGAGAGAATGAGAATGTTACTTGATCAAAGCCTAATGTTTCATAATGATCAAATTTTTCTAATAATTCAGTTGGTGCTGATACAGCTGATACTAATTTAACATTAATTGTTTTATCACCAGAATAACCTTCTAATGCAGCTAATACACCTAAAGCAACTTCTGCATCATGTGTAAATACAGCTTCTACTTGTGCTACTACTGCAGCAGTTTTTGATGTTAAGAATGTTTCCATTTGTTCTTGTGCAGTATCTTTACTCCAGTTTGTTACGAATTCTTGATCAGTTACGAAATTATCGTCTGCAGTTGAATAGAAACCATCACTTCTTTGTGTAGAGACTGAAGAGTTATCACCTTTGAATTCTAAGATATGAACTTCGCTATCTAATTCATCTTCAAAATAACCATTGAAATAAGTACCCATATCTTCACCGATAGTCACATTATCACCCATTAATTCAGCAGTTTCATCAAAATCACTGATTAAACGGTCATAAATAATAAGTGGAATATCTTCATCTAAGATTTGTTGTGCAGCTGATTTTAATTCATCACCATTATGTGGCCATAATACAAATACATCAGCACCTTCACTAATCATTTGTTCAATTTGATTTGATTGGTCAACAACAGTATCTGATGTTAACACTTTATATTCAAATCCATTTTCTTCTGCTAGTCTTTTAGTACCAGCAATCGCATGACTTACACTTTCACCAGTGAAACCATGATCTGCACTTGGAATTAACACTGCAATTAGTGTTGTTTCTTCATTACAAGCTGCTAGTGAAATCCCTAGCACAAGTGCCATTAAAAATACTACAATTTTCTTCATTTGTATTTCCTCCTATTTTTGAACTATTTTATAGTTGTTCATCATTTTTAGTTGATTCTCTGTGTATGATTTGATATGGTAATATAACTTTTTTAGATGTTGAATCATTTTCATTTAATTTATCTAATAATAAATCAAATGCATTTGTGCCTATATCAAATCTAGGTTGAGCAATGGTTGAAATACTTGGTACATAGTTAGATGTAATTGATGTGTTATCAAATCCAATAATACTAACGTCCTTACCAGGTTTTTTACCCATTTTAAGTAATTGGTTAACTGCACCAATCGCAAGTGAATCAGAGACGCATATAACTGCTGTTGGGGGATTTTTTAATGCCATCAATTCTTTTAGTGCATCGCCACCATCTCTATATCTATAATATTTTTTAATTAATAATGATTCATCATAATCAAATCCATGATCAATTAATGCATCTTTATAACCACGTTCTCTATTTAATTCAGAATATTTATAGTAATCTCCAGAAATCATACCAATTCGTTTGTGTCCTTGTTTTATAAAATCTTCAGTAACATCATACATCGCTTGTCGATTATCTACACATACACTTGATACATGCGCACCAACTGTAGGTTCACAAGCTTGTATAAAAGGATAGTCTTTAGCTAATTGATCAATACTATCTGCATCAAGTAGACTAAATAAACTTATACAACCATCGACTTGTTTTGTTTTTAACATATCTATATATTTTCGTTCTTTAGTTTCTTCTAAATTTGATATCGCGATAAGCACTTCATAACTACTTTCTTCAGCTCTAGCTTCAATACCTTGTAATATTTTAGAGTAGAATGAATTGACAATCGTTGGAATGATCACTAATACTTTATTACTCTTTTTAGTTCTCATGGTACGGCCAGTTATATTAGGTGTATAATTATTCTCTTCTACAACTTGCAATACCTTTGCACGTGTACTTGAAGCCACTTTGGGATCATCATTTAGTACTCGAGATACGGTTGCTACAGATGTTTACGCAAGTCTAGCAATATCTTTTATGGTCATAATATCCCCGTTTCATGTAATCGATTACACGGTTTTTACAAACTTATTATAACACATGTAAGCGCTATGTCAATAGATAAAATTACTTTTTAATTAAGGTCTTGCTATTTTTTTTGTTTTATTATACAATGTTTATGTAATCGATTACAACAAGGGAGATGTTAGAAATGAAAAAATTTAAAACTGCAATTGTTGGCGTTGGCTTTATAGGCGTCGCGCACATAGAAGCGTTAAGAAGACTTGGTAATATTGAAGTCGTCGCTATATGTGATCAATTTGATATAGAAAAAAAGGCTAAACAATTAAATGTTAGTCACTATTATACAGATTATAAAGAAATGATTGAAAAAGAAGATTTAGATTTCATTCATATATGTACACCTAATAACACACATTATGATATTGCAAGTTATGCAATGAATAAACATATAAATATCGTATTAGAAAAACCAATGACTGTTACAGCTGAAGAAGCTAAAAAACTACTTGTTCTATCTAAAGCACTTAATGTAACAGCTGCAGTTAATTTCCACAATCGATTATATCCAGCAACATCTCATATTAAACATATGATTTCAAATAATCAAATAGGACATGTTTTTTCAATACAAGGTGTCTATATTCAAGATTGGTTGCTTTATCAAACAGATTATTCATGGCGTTTAAATTCAAAAACCTCTGGTAAAACTAGAGCAGTTGCGGATATAGGTTCACATTGGTTAGATTTAATGGAATATATGACTGGTCAAAAAATTGTAGAAGTCCTTGCAGAATTTCAAACTGTTTATCCTACAAGAAAAAAAGCCACTCAACCTTTAAAAACTTTTGAAACAGCTTCATCAGAAATGACATACGATGAAATGCCAATTGACACAGAAGATGTCGCTGTCATCACATTTAAAACAAATGAAGGCAGTTTAGGTAATGTTTATGTCTCACAAATGGCTGCAGGAAAGAAAAATCGTATTCAATTATTAATAAGCGGTGAAAAAGCCTCAATTGAATGGAGTTTAGATGATTTATCTAACATTTCAGTTGGTTATAGAGATCAAGCTAATAAAGTTATCACAAAAGACCAATTACTGATGCCTGAAGTTCAATCACTTATTGATTATCCTACTGGGCATATGGAAGGTTTTCCTGATGCTTTTAAACAAAACTTTAAAAACATCTACTACTCATCTACTCATCCTGATGCTTTAAAAAGATATGCAGGTTTTGAAGATGGTTTAAGACAAATGGTATTAAATGATAAGATTTATGAATCTGCTAATGATAGAAAGTGGGTAAAAATTGATGACTAAGTTAAAAGTTGGACTACACTCAGCAATCTTACCTGATCACAGTTATGAACAAGTCTTAGACATATGTTCTAAAATTGGTTATCAATCACTTGAAGTTTGTGCTTGGCCACAAGGCAAAAGTGAAAGACGCTATGCAGGCGTTTCTCATGTAGATGTAGATAATACAGATCCTGTATATATCAATCACATTCTTAAAGAAGCTAAAAATAAAAAAATAGATCTAGCAGTTTTAGGATATTACCCTAATCCATTAGATCCTGATAAAGAAAAAAGTAATTCTTATATAAAACACATTAAAAAAGTAATCTATTTTTCTCACTTACTTGGAATTGATAAAGTAAGTACTTTTATTGGAAAAGATAAAGATAAATCAATTGAAGAAAACTTAGAAACATTTTCTAAAGTTTGGCCAGAAATTATTGATTATGCTGCTTCTCTTAAAGTATATGTGGGCATTGAAAACTGTCCGATGTATTTCACAAAAGATGAATGGCCAGGTGGTCTTAATTTAGCAAGTTCTCCTGCAATCTGGAAAAAGATGTTTGACATTATTCCTTCTAAATATTTTGGATTATCTTATGATCCATCACATTTAAGCTTCCAAGGTATGGATTACATTAAACCACTTTATGAATTTAAAGATAGATTAATTCATATTCATTTAAAAGATACATTAGTCAATCATGAAAAATTAGATATGTATGGTATATTTTCTTACCCACTTCAATATATGGATCCTAAAATTCCTGGATTGGGTGATATTGATTGGAATAAGTTCATTCAAACTATTAAAGATATCAAATATAAAAACAATATCGTTATAGAAATAGAAGATAAAAGTTTTGAAGGTTCATTTGATGATGTCTTAAAAGGATTAGAATTAAGTTTAAATCACGTTAAACCCTTTTTGTAGGTATCATAGACTCCCAATAAAAAGCAGCAAACTTAAATGTTTGCTGCTTTTTATATTTCTATGATTGTTTTATGAAATGCGTATGTGTAATTTTCCATTTTTTTAATTTCATTGGCATAAATAAAGCAAATATAGACAATGTTACAATCGTCAATAATAACCATAAAAGCCATTTACCAATCAATTGTGACCCTTTACCATCAAAATCTAACTGATAACCATCAATGAGCGTATGTTGTGCAATCCATTTTTCTTTATAACAAACCATAAAAGGAATCGCTATACCAAAGGTTACGGTACTCACTAGAAATGCTAATAAGTTAACACCTAAATATCCTAATGTGTTTCCAGTAAATGTAGATACTCTTTCTTGCATCAAATCAACTCCTTCTTGATTGGTTTTAATTATCTGTTTTTCATTTAATAATACTTGTGATTCATCTGGTAATTCAACTACAACTTTTTCGATATGGACAAACATAAAGTAAATAGCGAATATGACATAATATAAATATAATTGAATGATATTAAATATAGTACCTGTTATATTCGTAAACGAGAATGCATCTTGACTTAAAAATATCATATAAATTAGAAATATTAATATTAAAAAGAATATAAAGGTTTTAATGGCTTTAGCGCTTTGCCTTTTATGTGTCATAAATCCTAAAACGACAGCACTTATCATTAAGAATATTAAATTATATCCTATTCTTGAAAAATCCAATGGAAAGTATTGCGGTAACACATATGAGAAAAACACATAATCAGCAATAAGCAATCCACTCATGGTGAAATAACTTATCCATACATTTTTACCAAACTTTAAAAATACAATAAAAAACATGACTTCTAAAATAACAGTCACAGTAACTATAGTATTAAATCCTCCTGATCTATTTAAAGCCATAAATAGCATAAATGTATATAGCCAGTATAAAAACATGAAGATAAACATAATGATTCTTGTTTTTTTGCCTAAATAATTTTTATGATGATCCATGAGCATCTCCAAATAAATAAGTGTCTTATATGTATATCATATTAGATTTATGAAATATTGGATACTAAATTGCTTAATGATTTAATATTTTCATATAATCTTCTATTAATTTATCATAAGTTTCTTCATAATCTTGATCAACTATCTGTAGCGACTTATTTTGTTGATAATACGCAATAACATCTTTTGCTACTTCTTCATAACCTATAGTAGAGCGATAATTAGAGCTTAATGCTTTAATCTTTGCATTATCAAAAATAGCGCTCCATGCTTTATCGCCTAATAAAGGACCTACCATTTCTGGTAAATATTTAATAATTAGATCTGTTGGTATATGTATAAACTGCGGTTTAACACCTAAGGCATTTGCTAATATCGTTGTAAGTTGTTCCCAAGTGTATAGTTTATCGCCAGTAATATGATAAGTTTCATTATATGCTTGTTCATTTCCAATGAGATCAACAAAACTATATGACACATCAGATGCATGTGTAATCGTCCAAACACTTGTACCATCACCTGGAATAATTACTGGTTTACCTTCAATCAATCTTTTTAAATGCGCATAAGGAAAACCTTCTTTTTTCATAACTGCCATAATATTCTTTTTATTATATGTATGAGAAGGTCTAACAATAGTGATTGGTAAATCTTTGACTGTATTTAAATATGCTTCACAATCTATTTTGTGTTGACTATAATCCCAATAAGGATTAATAAGCGGTGTTTCTTCTGTGATAGGATAATCTTGCACAGGTTTTTGATAAGCACTTGCACTACTTATAAAAATATATTGTTTAGTCATATCTTTGAACATATTGATATCTCGCTCAACTTGTTTTTTATGATATGCGACAAATTGTATCACTGCATCAAATGATTTATTTTTTAATAGTGCTTTAGTTTTTATCTCATCATTAATATCAGAGACTAATACTTTAACACCTTGTGGTAATTCATCGTTATGTTTACCTCGATTCATTACAGTTACTGACATATTTTTTTCTAAACATCTTTTGACAACTTCACTACTTATAATACCTGTACCACCAATAATTAATACATTCATATAATCCACACTTTCTACATTATTTATAATTTTATTTTTAATGTATTTTCAACATCATATGTTTTATCATAAATTTTTAATTGAATTTTTTTATTTGTTCTAATTTTTAAAGCTTGTGGACTCAATTCTAACCAAATATCTGCACCTAAATATTTTATTTTAGTTTTTGCAGTTAAAAGTTTTGTTTGTTTAGCTGGATTTAATGAAAGTGTCTCTTCAAATCGAAGACCAAACAAACCATAAACCATTGCTAAATAAGATCCACCAAGATTTGCAACATGTAGCCCGTGACGCGTTCTATTATGACTATCTCTAAAATCAAGGTCACATACTTTTTTGAAATAGTCGTATGCTAGATCTTCATATCCTAAATGATATCCAGCAATACTATGAATACATCTTGATAAACTTGAATCATGTGTCGTTCTAGTTAAATAATAATTAAAACTATTTACGTATATATCTTCATCAATATCTTTTTGCATGACAAGTGCTAAGACAGCATCTGCTTGCTTAATAATTTGATGTCTATATAAATCCATTGGATGATAACTTAACAATAAAGGAAAGTTTTCTCTTGGAATTCTAGATAAGTCATAATCTTTTTTATCTAAGAATGATGCATCTTGTTTAATTATTTTTCTTTGTTCATCAACAAGTAATGTCATATGATTAGCTGCTTCATTAAACATTTCAAGTGTTTGGATATTTATATTAACTCTTTTAAATACCTCACTCAGTTCATCAGCATATTTTGTTGAAAACTCATAAGCAAATTTAAAATGTAGTTTTGCCATATAATTCGTATAATAATTATCATCGATTAAAACTGTGTATTCATCTGGTCCAGTGACTTGATAAATATGAAATTGATGAAAATCATCAAAGAAACCATATTCAAATAAAAATAATGCAGTTTCTAAAACAACTTCCATACCGTATTTAATCATGAAATTAACATCATTTGTTGCATTAAAATAATTTTTAATAGCTAATGCTACGTCACTATTAATATGCACTTGAGCATTACCAGCTAAAAAATATGCAGAAGATTCTTCTCCATTTATTGTTCGCCATGCAATTTTAGCACCACGATTGACACCTAAATTCCTTGCTTCTCTTCGTGATTGATTTAAAGTTAAATATCTATAGATTAATATTTTTCTAGCTTTTTTAGGATTTGTTAATATAAAGTATGGCAACATATATGCTTCAGTATCCCAAAAGTAATGACCATCATAGCCTTCACCTGTAATACCTTTAGCAGCAATATGTGTTTCATTATGTTTACCAGCATTTAAATGCAATTGATACACATTATAGCGTAAAGCCATCTCTATATCCTTATCTGAAAGATAAATAGGCGAGTTTTTCCAAAAATTTCTACGATTTGTCATTTCATCTTCAATATATTTTTCAAATGGATATATAAAATCATTTAATTTTTCAATTTTTTCATGAAATCTTTTTTGAACTGTTGGTGTCGTATACAATGCATATTTCGTCATTTCAAAAGGTTCATTATTTTTTAAAGTTGTATGATGTACGCCAATAATATCTTCATAAGCTTTTTCATATTCAACTTTGATATCATGCGTCATTGAAACATTAATTTTTTGCTTAGTTGCAGTTGTTTTTGCTTTTAAATATGCAATTTGATCAATTGATTTAAGTTCTGTTAATTCTAAATGTCTTTTTGCATCTGGTAGTCTTGGATCACTATGATATGTATATTTAATTTTAGGCATACTTAAATGAGATCGTATTTCTAGTGGTCCTTCATAATCTTTTGAAGAAACTATTAGTTTTGTTACAATCTCATTTCTATTTGATGTTAATATTTTATATTCATTTATTTCAAATGTATGCTCTTTTTTTGTTAAATATATAGCTGTTCTTTTCGTATATCCTTTACGCATATCAAGCATGCGTTCCAATGATATTAATTTAGCATGATGACGATCGATTTTGCCATCATCAGTGACTAATTGTATAAATGATACATCAGGTAATGTAACAATCATTTGTCCTTGTTGAGGAAATCCCGTATAGTTTTCTTCATATCTTAACGGATAAGTATTATAAAATCCATTAAGCAAAGTAATCGGGAAATCATCCGTACCATAACCTTCTGCAAAATGTCCTCTTGTTCCAAGTGAACCATTAGCAAGTGAAAAGATTGTTTCATCACTATATAGGTCTTCTAATGACATTCTTTGATTTCTTTTGATGATATATTCTTCTTGTTTTATGCGCATATGTATACCTCTAATAATAAATGATTTCTATACGGAGTATAAAAATCATTTTTTGTATACATTTATTATACAATGATTAGGCTACTAAGACAAATCATTGATTTGGTTTATTAATGCATTTGTTTTTCATTTAAAAATGCTTCAATAGCTTCAACATCTTTATCACCACGACCAGATAAATTAACAATAATAATTTTATCTTTATCAAGTGTTGGTGCAAGTTTCATGACATGTGCAATGGCATGAGATGATTCAATCGCAGGAATAATACCTTCGACTCTTGATAATTCTAAAAATGCATCAACTGCTTCTTGATCAGTACAACTTTCATATTTAACACGTTTAATATCTTGTAAATGAGCATGTTCTGGGCCAACACCTGGATAATCTAGCCCTGCAGAAATAGAATACACTGGAGAGACATTTCCATCTTCATCAAAGATAGCTTTAGTATTCATGCCATGGATAACACCTTCACGACCAAGTGTCATGGTTGCAGCATGATCTTTTGTGTTTAACCCTTTACCTGCAGCTTCTACGCCAATCATTTTAACTTCTTTTTCTTTAATGAAATCAGTAAATAGACCAATCGCATTAGATCCACCGCCAACACAAGCTATCACATAGTCTGGCATGCGTTGTTCTTTTTCCATGATTTGAACTTTAGCTTCTTCACCAATAATCTTTTGAAAATATTTAACAATTGATGGATATGGATGAGGTCCAACTGCACTACCCAATAAATAGAATGTGTCATCAACGCGTTTAACCCATTCATTAATCGCATAATCAACTGCATCCGCTAATGTCTTTGTACCTTGTGTAACAGGCGTTACCTTCGCACCTAACATTTCCATTCTAAATACATTTAAACGTTGTCTTTGTGTATCTAATTCACCTTGGAAGACTTCACATTCCATGCCAAACATTGCTGCAGCTGTTGCACTAGCAACACCATGTTGCCCTGCACCAGTTTCTGCTATAATTCTTTTTTTACCCATACGTCTAGCAAGTAATATTTGTCCAATTGTATTATTTATTTTATGTGCACCCGTATGATTTAAATCTTCACGTTTTAAATATATTTTTGCACCACCAAGTTTTTTAGTTAATTGTTCCGCATAATATAATGGACTAGGACGTCCTACATAATCTTTTAAATAATATCTAAACTCTTCTAAAAATGATGAATCATTTTTAGCATCCTCAAACGCTACTTCTAATTCATTTAATGCTGTGACTACTTGAGGAGGTACAAATTGTCCTCCGAATTTTCCAAATTGTAATTTCATCTTTTTTAATTCCTTTCATTCTATTTTTGTAAGATGTCA
Organism: Mycoplasmatota bacterium; assembly: GCA_018622495.1. GTDB lineage: Bacteria > Bacillota_I > Bacilli_A > Acholeplasmatales > Acholeplasmataceae > WOFB19. The sequence continues at coordinate 805,251 of CP076021.1, read as the reverse complement.
TATAAGTGTTACTCAGATTTCTTCAAGGACCCATTTGATACCTCCTTTCTAAAAATAAAAAAGTCCTCTATGCAAAAGCATAAAGGACGAATATATCGCGGTACCACCTTTTTTTAGTTCTTCTTTAAGAACCCTCATTAGATACTAACATATCTTAACGCTTTAACGGGCGTACCCGTGAAGTCATACTTATTTCAAACTTCCTCTCATGGATCCATTCGGTTAATCATTTTATGTATGTTCACACCATCCACATACTCTCTTGAATAAAATCGATAAACTTACTCTTTCCAATCATTGATTTAATATCATTATAAACACATCACATCAACTTGTCAACTAAAAAATGAAAAACTTATTTTTTCTTTTCAACAGAACCTATATGTTGATGTTCTAAGAATCTCTTATGATATTTAATTAATGCTTGATCTATCATATCTTCAATATTGATATCCACACGATTTGCTAAACAAATAAGAGAAAAGAATACATCACCAAACTCTTCGACAAACGCTTGAGTCAATTCAAAAGATTTTTTTCCGTAATCTGTACTCTTAAGCACTTCTTTTGATAATTCACCTGCTTCAGATAAAACATCGAGCATACGATTAGATACAGAAGTGTCAATTTGTCTTGTTTCAACAAATGTTTTGATTAATAATTGCAATTCATCTAAAGTCATGATAAAACCTACACTTTTTTTCTTTATTATACCATGTTTATCGCATGAGATAAACCACTCTTATGCGTTTATTAAAAATGTTGATCAAAAAGTATTTTATTCCCATCAGAATCTTCAATCATAAAACTAGCTTGTCCATCTTTGGTTTCTATTTTAGAGTCAATAACAATGCCCTTAGCTGATATTTTTTTATAGATACTTCTAATATATTCAAATGATTGAAGTGTATTTCCATTTTGATCATAGCCAGGATTAAATGTTAAAATATTATCTTCAAACATACCTTGAAATAGTCCAATGACATGAGATCCCTGTTTTAAAATAATCCAATGATTATCTATATCTCCACCTAATTCAAAAAATCCTTACGCTTTATAAAATGCTAAAGATTGATGAATATCTTTAATATTTAAGCTTAATGAAAATGCACCTAGTGCCATATATCAATTCACTCCTTTTTCTTTTATTATATACTTATATATATTTTATCTTCTAAAATTAAGCAAAAAAAGAACATGCTTTTTTAAACATGTTCTTATATTTATTTATTCTGTTAATGCTTCTATAATATCATCATGTCCTAAAACACCTCTAAATTTACCTTTATTATCAATGACAGGTACATCATAAGTTGATTCTTTTAATTGTGAATAAACGTCTCTTAAATAATCATTACGTCTTGCAAATTCATAACCTTCGGTTTGTACAAGCTTTTCAATCGTTTTTGCTCTTGATTTCATAACTGCTTCTTTTTCAACATATCCCATTAGTTTACGCTTTTCATCAACAACATAACAATAATCAAGTTCTTTATCATTTAAGAATGTTTTAACATCATCAACCGAATCATTATATAAGACTACATCGTAAATTTTACGCATCACTGCTCTAACTTTTAAGATTCTAGATTTATCAACATCTGCAATAAAATCTTTCACATAATCATTTGCCGGATTACTAAAGAATTGGTCAGGTGTTCCAATTTGGATCACTTCACCATCCTTCATCAGTGCAATACGATCACCTAATCTAAATGCTTCATTCATATCATGTGTAATAAATACAATTGTTCTTTCAGAATCATCTTCTAATGTTAATAATTCATTTTGCATATCACGTCTAATAAGCGGATCAAGTGCACTGTATGGTTCATCCATTAATAGTAATTTAGGATCATTGGTTAACGCTCTTGCTAAGCCAACACGTTGACGCATCCCTCCTGATAATTCACTAATAAGTGATGAGTCCCATCCACCTAAACCTACACTATCTATGGCTTCTAAAGCTATTTTTCTTCGTTTTTTAATCTCTACATTTTGAATTTCTAATGGATATTCAACATTACCTAAAACTGTCATATGACTAAATAAGCCAAAGTGTTGAAATACCATTGAAACATCTTTTCTTCTAAAATTTCTTAGTTCTTCTTTAGACATTTGTGTAACATTATTTCCACCAACGATAACGTCACCCCTAGTTGGTACATTTAATAAATTAAGTGTACGAATAAAAGTTGATTTACCACTACCAGATAATCCAACGATCACAAACATCTCATTTTCTTCTATTTCAAAATTAACGTTGCGATTTGCTACTGTCGCACCAGTTTTTTCTTTAATTTCTTGAGTCGTTAAATCTGAATCTAATAATTTAAGTGCTGCTTCTTTTTGTTTATCTGTTCCAAAAATCACACTCATATTTTTAACTGATATAGACATTCCCATTACGCTTCACCTCTTGATGATTCAATTTTATTAGCTACACCTTGTAGTAATCTATCTAATATAATTGCTAAGAATACAATCGCAAAACCACCGACAAAACCATCACCAATAGCAATTTGTGTATTCGCTTGTAAAACGATACTACCTAAACCACCAGCACCAATCATAGATGCAATAACAACCATTGATACAGCCATCATTGTCGTTTGGTTTAAACCGGTTGCAATTGTTGATAATGCTTGAGGGATTTGAACTTTAAATAATAATTGTCTTGGTGTTGAACCAAAAGCAAGTCCAGCCTCGATCATTTCTTCATCAACATTAACAATACCTAAATAAGTCAATCTAATCAGTGGTGGCGCAGCATATATAACAGTTGCAAATGCAGCTGGAACTCTACCAATACCGAATAACATAATTGCTGGTATTAAATATACAAAAGATGGAATTGTTTGCATCATATCTAGTATAGGTTGAATAATACTTTTAGCAATTGTTGATTTTGCCATTAATATACCAAAAGGAATACCTATGAAAAAACTAAAGATAACTGCAATAATAATAATAGATACTGTGCTCATCATTTCATCCCATACACCAAATACACCAATAAGTAACAATAATACACTTAAAACACTTGCCATTTTGTAACTATTGTATAAGTATTTAGTCGCAAAGAATAATAGAATCACAAATATCCACCATGGTGTTGTTAAATCACCTAGATTAACATCAATAGCTGGATTTTCAATGACAGCATTATAAAATACTAACCATAAAATCATTACACCAAAGATTGCTCCCCATTTAATTCTTGACTTAATTTTAGTGAAAAATGTAAAACCTACATAAATTAAAATCATTACTATCCAAATCCACCACGGTGAATTTGTTAAAATATTTTGAATAACTTCGAGCAAACTAATAATTATTGTTTTAATAACATCAAATAATCCGCCAAAAATATTTTTAAACCCTTCAAAAAAGTTATCAATGAATTCAGAAATATTTTCTCCGAAATCTAACCATTCTGGTATTTGTAACATAAATTACCTCCATTTTTTTACGTACTAAATATGCAGCATGATTATGCTGCATATTCATATTTTTTATTTAATTTTTATAAATTACATAGCATCCAATGCATCATTAATTTTAGTTGCTGCATCTTCTGTTACCCAACTACTCCACATATCAACATTTTCTTGCATCCACCAAACTGTAACTGCTTGGATATCAAGTCCTTGTTGAGTTTTATAAGCTAAAACATCATTAACAACTGCTGATGAAGTACTCATATTTGATAAGAAATCTGCGATTTCAGGATAATCTTCTTTAAATCCATCAGTTGAAACAATTGTTACTGGTGTTGTAGGTAGATTACCTGCACCTGTTTCAGAATCAAATGCTATATCGTCTTCTAACAAGACCATATCATAAATACCCATAATATCAGTTGGTTCCCAATAGTAACCAACCCATGCTTCTTCATTATCATTTGCACTAGCAATAGTTGCATTTAATGTTGCAGTTGCTTCAATTGTTCTAAATTCAAAATTATCTACTAAATCTTTATATAATTCTTCATTTTCAAATTTAGCTGTATAAAATTTAGAAGCACCCCAACCTGATGGTCCACCATAAACAACGGCTTTATCAGTTTCTGGATCCCAATTTGTAATTTCAGGATCTGGGAATAATGCTTTATAGTCCACTAAATCTTGAACTGAAACTAAACCTGGGTTTGCTTCTTGAATATATGTAGGAATATATAAGCCTTGATAGTTATCATCAAAGTTTGTTCCTAATTCATCATATCTACCTTCAGCAATATCATCTTCATAAGTACCCATATTAGCAGCCCATGTCTCTATATTTAAATCAATATCTCCATCGATTAAACCTAGTGTCATAACTTGTGTACCTACTTGTGTTATTTCTACTTCAGTATCATATCCTTCTTCAATAATAATTTTAACCATTTCATTATAGAATATATTACTATCCCAATCACCTTCAGCGATTACGATTACATCAGAATCATACTGACAAGCTGCTACTGACAATACAGTAATAACAGCGAACATTAATAAAAAAAACTTCTTAAAAAGTTTCATATAGTCTCTCTCCTCTTTTCGTTAATTTACAACTCTTATTGTATCATAAAGTTGTCAGTTAGTAAAGGGACATAAAAAAAAATCACTTATTTTATAGCGATTTTTTATATTTTTTAAAGTAGTTTATAACTAATTTTTTGATTGAATGATTACCCATCATGTAAATAATCATATGAGGATTTAGTAATGTATTAGGATTTGGAATCTGATACATTTTATGATTTAATTCATATGCAATGACTAAACCACCAGTTTTTTGATATAAATCTAATGATGCAATAGTTTCATTAGAAATATGCTCGAATTCTGATAAATCAATGGTGAAATACTCAAAAGGGAAAAGTTCATTAGATTGTTTTAATTGTCTCATTTTCTTTTGAATTTCTAATTGAATGCTATGTTGTTCTTGAAGAAGTTCTTCTATTTCTAATCCTATATGTTTAAATTTTTGTTTTTGTTCATGTGTTTCTAGAAATGTTTTAGCATTTTCTTTTGATAGAACAAATACACCACTTTGTTCTTTGACTAAAACAACATTGTAATTGCTTAATAGGACTAATGCTTTTCTAATCGTCTCACTAGAGACATTAAACTCCGAAGATAATAGTGTTCTTCCGCTTAATTTAGATTTTTCTGCAAAAAATCCTTGATGTATCTTTTGTGCTATTTTATATGCAATTATTTCATATCTTGGCATTACTTTTTCTTTTTCCATGATGTACCTCTTTCATTATTTTAACATAAGATTAGTATTTGATACATCAAATAACTAGGTATATATGATTTCTATTAATTATATAAATTTATTTTTTCAAATATATTGGTTCTAATTGATATGCTTTATTTGTTGATTTTTCAATTGTTCTTAATGTAATATACATCAGTGCGATAACTGATGATCCAATCGCCATTAATCCTATGATATAGATTGGATTAATTACAAATTGATCGCCTAATGTAAATGATATACCCAGTCTATGAAGTGTAACAAGTGGTGTTCCAGGTTCAGGTATATATGTGTAAAAATAATTTGAATCGCCTAAGCCAATACTTCTAAATATTTGATTAATAAATACCATAAAAGTAAAATCAATCAGTGTAATTAATAATGTTTGTTCAATAATTTTTCTATTAAGTTGAACAAAACCTTCAAGGAAAATCCAAATACTAGTAGATACAATAAGCATATGCCCTAAAATATAAGCTATACCTCTAAAAGTAATAATATTAGTGTAATGAGATAAACTATCTACAAATATAATGGATAACATTGCCATCGGTAAATTTAAGAGTAAAGCAAATCCAAATGCTGCTTTTGAATCTTTTACAAATGCATATAGTAAAACAAAGTTTGCAAAATGACATATTTGAAAAGGTATTAATTCAAAATAATTCGTAAAGTCTTCTAAGAAGAATAATTCTATATTTCTAAAAATTAATATGGTTATCATCACAAGACTTAATACAATACCAACGATACGTTTATATGCATGATTTTTTCGTCTAAACAAAAAATATAACGTGATTGCAACTACAAAAGGTGACAGAATAAACAAATAGTGTTCAAAAGACCACATTGTAAATGTCATGATTAGTTCCCCTTAACCGATAATATAATTCCATTATATAAAAAAACTTCACTAATGTGAAGTTTTTATCGTTTATTCACATATATCTATAACTTTAAAGACAATGATTTGAAACTGTATTCAAGCTAGGTTGTCTTTCTGCTGCTTTTTCTATATCTTTAAATAAGCCATACATACTACTTATCAAGACAAGTCCTGTTAATATCATCATAATTAAATAGATCGGGTTAATCATAAACTGATCACCAATCGTTATATTTGCACCCCACAAAAAGAATGTTTCAAGCGGTGTTCCACCTTGTGGTCTTGCAGAATAAAAGAAATTTGCATGACCAATATTAAAAATACTAAAAAGATTATTTACAAATACTGATAAAACAAATGTAATACTTAAAGTATTTTGATAGGTTTTCTTATCAAGAATAGCAAACTTTTCAATAAATGCCCAAAGTGTCGTAGACACGATAAGCATATGACCAAATATATAAGCTATGCCTCTAAATGATAAGATTGTATCATAATTTTCTAATCCATCAGCAAATAATATAGATAGAAATGCTGCTGGTAAGTTAAACATTAAAGCAAATCCAAAAACTGATTTAGAATCTTTAACAAATGCATATAATAGAACAAAATTTGCGAAATGACATATTTGAAGAGGAATAAGCTCATGATCATAAGCATATCCTTTTCAGACAAAAATTTCTATATTTCTAGATATTAATAACAATATCATGACAATACTTGTGATGATACCTATCATTCTTTTTTGCTAGTATGTTTTATTTTTAAATAAATAATAATATAACATAGTCACTAAAAAAGGTGAAACTATAAATAAATAATGGCTAAAAGACCACATCGTAAATGTCATAGTTAACTCCTTAATATTTCTATACCTATATTATAAAGAAAGGGACTGTAAAGAAATGAAGTTATAACCACTTCATGGACCTATCGGTCCTTTTTCTTTTATCTAATGTGGATAAATATAAAAAAACACCTGTTTTTAGGCATATTCAAAAAAGATTTCTATAAATCTTATGCTTTTTTGTGGATATCTAATGTGTAATTCTATACCTTTTATTGTGATATTTTGATAGATTATACCCTATGGCTACCAAAAATAACTCTAATCTTACATTTTGAGTATGTCGTCTTCTAAATCTTCTAAATCCAAATGCAGTTTTAAGTACACCAAATGCACCTTCAACTTGTATCGATCTTTGCATGCGAAGTTCTATACCTAATGGTGATGATAGATTTTTAATAACTTCTTTTTGATAACCTATATTTTCTTTGTTTATCTCTTTACGTTTACCGCTTGGTAGAAGATAGACATCGTTGCCCCTATTATTTTTATAAAGGTATTTAAGTCTATCACCATTGGTACCCACATAATCATCACCATTTTTTATAAGTTTATGCGTGAAATATGGATCATTGATACGTTTCTTGTCATGCGTATCTTTACTATACATCCCATATTTTTGATAAAGTTTCATATCATTAAACTTCAAATACCGATAATTCATTAGCCCACCATATCCAGCATCTGCTACTGGATAGGTTGGATAATAACCATATCTATCTTTATATCCTTCTAAAAAGGGTATCAGTGTTTTATAATCACTGCGTTCACTAAATATATCAAGATGACATATATATTCATCTGATACACCGATTTGAATGTTATAGCCTGGTTTTAATTGACTATTTCTCATATGATCTTCTTTCATATGCATAAATGTAGCGTCTACATCTGTTTTTGCATATGAGTTTCTATCATTACCCATAATCTTTAAGTCTTTGGTGTATTGTTTTAATTTCTCTATATACGTATCAATGTGTTCATGATCTCTTTGTAATGCTGTTTTTCGTCTTCCTTTACCATAAACAAATTTAATTGAATGTTTATGAATCTCTTTTTCTAAAAATCTCTTGATACGTTCTAAATATGATAGCTCATAGCTTTCATCAATTGGAAAGTAGATGCCTTCTAATTGATAACGATCATTAAGTGTTTTAAGCGTTTTTGTTATTTTCTTATATAGTTTATCTCTAAACTTGAGGATTGATTTTTTCCATACAAATGTATATTTGTTCGCACTTGATTCTATTTTTGTTCCATCAATATATATGATATCAGTATTGATGTTTTCTTTGTCAACGAGATATTTTGAAAGTTCATAGAAGATGTCTTTGATACCTTCAACTAAATGTCTGTCGATGAAATCTTTAATCGCTTGATGACTTGGTTTAAGTTCATCTGTTAGCCACATGATTCTAATATCATGTCTTGCAGCTTTTTCCATCGCTCTTAAACTTTGAATTTTTTCCATCTCGACAAAACAATATCAATTTTAACATGTTGACTTTATGATATCCGATTCTTCCTCTTGGATCTTTTTCGGTTTTTAAGTATTTCCCTACCTCCAATTTTGAAAATACTTCGTCAAATGTTCTCACTTCACTATCAAAAGGTATTAAAATGTCTAAAGATAGTGGTAATTTTAATTGTTTTGCGTTAAAATAATTATGTGTTAATTGAGTGCTTTTCATACTTCAATTATACCAAAAAACTGGGTCTCTAACGAGATCCAGTTTTTGTTTATGGGCTTTTATTTATTTACAGACCCTTGTATTATTTTATCTTATCAATTTCTTTTAAAGCTAATTCGAAGACTTCATCTTCAGTTTTACCTGATGTATTTAAAATAATATGAGGTACATCATATACACGACATTGCGCTTCTACTTTTGGTACATAATCTGAAATTAGACTTCTAAAGTATGCTTCATTTTTATCAAAGTTCTCAATTTCTTGTTCTCTACCTCTAGATAACACACGTTCTTTAAAACTATTCCAATCTACATCTAAAATGATATAAAGATCAGCTTTTTTTATTTGATTCATATATGCATGAAATACGCCATTATACATATTCATGATGGTTGGCATTTTTTGCAGATTGTGTTGTGCAAATAGCCAATGTTCAATTAAATCTCTATCGACAATGAAATCATTGTCATATTTCTTTTGATTTAACCAATGATTATGAATAAAATATATTTGAAGCAACATTTCTACGTTGTCTTTTTGTTCATATAGCCATCCAAGCAATGTGTTGAATACCTCATCATCTTTTTCAAATTCTTCCATTACTGGTAAGTCTAATGCTTCTCCTAGTCTTTTGACTAGTGTTGATTTTCCTGATGCGATCATGCCGCCTACTGATATTTTCATTCTTAAATCTCCTCAATTATATTAATTCTTGTATTTTTAATTCTTTAATCATTGCCATCATTACATCAACGACAATACTATTTCCAGCTTGATGATACATTTGATTTTTTGAAACTACAACCTTGAAATCATCCGTGAAACCCATTAATCTTAAAGCTTCATTTTCTGTCAACATTCTTATATCTCCATTGCCAAGGGAAAAATAATTATCTACTCCTGCACGATGTTTATTACCCATGGTAGCAAGAATAGGTCTAGCTATTTCTAAATCTATTTTAGGTTTAATGTAAAAAGACTTTGTTCCTGAAGACATTACATATTTCTTAACACTTGGAGATAGAGTATATTTAGAATCGACTTTTCCGGGAATTCTTCTAATAATAATATCGCCTTTTTTATTGCTACTAAAATTACCTAAACTACAATTTTCAATTCTAAAATCATTCAGATTAAACTTAAGTGGGATTGGTGAAGGAAACTTATATTTTTTATTTCCTAAGACACCTACTACGAATATTCTTCTTCTATTTTGTGGGATTCCGTAATCTAAAGAGTTCAGAATAGTATGACTAATAGTGTATTCACTTAAAGAATTTTCAAAAATTCCAGTAATAATATCCCATGTGTTTTTTTTATCATGTGTATATAAACCTCTAACATTTTCATAAATAAACACCTTTGGTTTTATCTCTTTTACAAGTCTAGCAAAATCATAAAATAAAGTTCCACGTGCATCATCTAAACCTAAACCATGACCAACAGTAGAAAAACTTTGACAAGGACTTCCTCCAATAAATAAATCTATTTTATTGATAAAATCTTTACCATCAATAAATTTAATATCTTGAAAAAAATATTTTGTGTTTTCTCCATAATTTGCTAAATAAGATTGCTGAACAAAATTAGTTTTTCTTGTTGAATTTTTGTATACATTTTCAACAAATTCTATTTTTTCATCAATAGTTTCAAATGTATTTAATTGCTTTTTAATAGAATCTTCATCATATTGTATCATTCTATTTCCATTATCACAAGCAAATATTGATTCATGCGGAATATTTAATCTCCTTAGTGCAAACTCTGGTGATCCGATGCCACTAAATACAGTTGCTAATTTAATTTTTTTCATTTAAAATCAACAACTTTCATTATTTCTTCAACTATGGCTTCTAATACATTCACAACAATGGAATTCCCAGCTTGTCTATAGGCTTGAATATTTGGTACATCTATTTTAAATGTTTTAGGAAACCCCATTAAATTAAAGCATTCTCTATGTGTCATTTGTCTAATCACACCTTTTTCACCATTAAATTTTCCTACATAAGCTCGTCCCATAATCTCTGCATCCATTTCAACTTTTTCAAGAGGTTCAAATATAAAATCTCCATTCCAGTTGAACTGTTGATTCGCCTTTTGTGTACGAATGATGTCTCTATTCACTCTAGCACGACCTCTATATTTAGGGCTAGTAACAAACTTAAATCCTTTTTCTCCTAGATAGTGTTTTGCTGGTATTCTTTTTTTTTCATGAAAAAAGTTTGACATATGCAAAATCTCTTTGTTTCCAGTAGGAAATTTAAATTCAACATTTTTATTTTTAAATCCCACAACAAAGACTCTTTTTCTGTTTTGAGGTATTCCAAAATCAACTGCATTTAAAGTCTTTGGTCCAAAGATTTTATAACCAAGAGCTTCAAATACTCCTTCTATTGTTTGCCACGTGTTTTTCCCATCATGCGATAGAATACCAAGTACATTTTCAAAAACGAATACTTTAGGTTGAATTTGTTTTATCAAATTTGCATAATTATAGAATAGCGTACCTCTAGTATCCTCTAATCCTCCTCTTTTCCCCATAAGAGAAAAACTTTGACAAGGACTTCCACCAACAAATAAATCTACCTGGTTTTTATATATATCCCCATTGATAAATCTTATATCTTCATACCAATTTTCTTCTTTAACCTTATAATTTAAAAAATATGTCTTTTTTACATAATTAGGTTTTCCTGTCTCATCATAGATCTCTTTTATATAAGATTGTTTTTCAAATTCAGTCATACTCTCAGTTTTATTAAGGATTTCTTGCTCATCAACATCTATATATCTCTCTCCATTGTCACAGGCAAATATTATATCATGTTTAATATTCTTTTTTAGTAGTGCTTGCTCGATAGCACCTACACCACTAAATACTGTTGCTAATTTCATCATACATACCCTCTTAATTAAATAATGTTTTTATACTGAATCCCCGATAAATCTAACTCAATAGTATATGATACTATATTTTTTTTTGGTGATAATTCATTGATTTTTTCTAATGATATTTGAGGAAATGTTTCTTTTTCTATTTTATATTTTCTAAATTCTATCAAATTAAAACTATTTTCTCTAGTGCTTATTCCTTTAGGATAACCCAGCTTAGACAATTCCATTTCTAATTTATCTATATTATAACCTGCTTCAGCTATTTTTTTAGACAGTGAATTAATACTATATGTACCCATTGGATTACTTTCAAATCTACAATAATACAAAAATTCTTGTTTTTCACTGAACAATTGAAAAGCGCTATTTATCGTTATTCTCGTTTCACTTCTTTTTATACTTGATTTAACTTCTATACTTTCATGCTCACTTTCGATATCATGAACACCCATTTGTGAAGCTTGCCAATGTACTTCTTGTTTTTTCTCTAAGCAATAATTTAAAGTGATTAATTCTCCTATAACATCATATACCTTATACCGTTTTTTTGAATCACCAAGCATATTTTTCCATTGCTCAATCCAAAGTAATGGTTCTTCAATAATTGTATTTTCATTTGAAATTTCCAAAAAACTTTCTGCTAAAAACACAAAATGTATTATTTCAATATCGTTATTAGTAAACAAATACAAAACAGGAAGCGTCATATCCGAAATTGTAAACTCCATATTCTTTATGTATACATTCAAAAATTTTTCGTTTACTATGTTATTGTTTGGATTCATAATAGCTACACCATAAGTATTAACATCTTTAGCAATAAAAGTCTTATATTGTCCATTCCTTGACGAAATATTTTTTATCATGTTTTTTGGCAACATTTCCAAACTTATTAGTTCGCTTCTCAAATCATTCATAATCTTTCACCTTTACACCACATTTCAAAAACAATGTTTGAACATAAAAATCTTCATTATGATCAAATATTAAATTATAATTATTCATCCTTGAAGTATTTTGTATTAAAACTCTTCTAAGTAAATTCTTATTGTCAATTTTATTTTCTAATATATTTTTTGGTAAAATACCAATATAATACATTATTAATCTAGAAATCGAAACATATAAACCGTCCTTACCTGGTCTCTCGACTAGTTGTAAGATATAATCAGTATTCAAACCACTTAAAGTAACTTTCGTCTTATTTATATCCCCCTGATATGACATATGTATATACCACCACATTGCAGGTAAATATATTCTTACATTTTTCGAATAATAATATGAGTAATCATTGATTCCATGTCTATCTTGAATAATATCTGGTACTACTTGTACGCATATATATCTCCAAAAGCCATAATCAGATGCACGTGTTACATCAAACCATGAATAATCATTAAAGTATTTATAAATTTTAAGTGCAAACGATAAATCAGTTTGATACTGATTTAATTTACCTGAGTCTCTAAATTCGCATGAATTAAGATACAAATCTTTCAGTTCATTTCTTATTTTGATATAGTCATTTGACAAATTTTCAAAAAAATCTTTCGGTGATTCAATAAACTTTCTTAGATGCTTTTCTGAATGTTCTTTTTTTAATGTTCTGATTGTCATAATTTAAACTCCTTATCAAAATATTTTTTTACAGAGATGAATAATTTAATATAGCCATTACGATAATCAAAACCTAATTTTTCCTGAAAATACCTTAATAAGCTTAAAATACTGTTTTCCGAATTTGCTTTTTCAAAATATATTTTATCATTTTCATCTCTTAAAATATTAGCTATTAGTGTTGCTACTGCAGATGATAGAACTTCAGATAAAAATGATGGATTATAGTTTGAATTGCCTTGTTGTATAAATTGATAACTTTTATTAGCTTTATTTATAAGTATTCTTACGTTTTCATCTGAAAACTGGTCTTCGTAAATATCTGTATACTTACATTCCAATTTCCAAAGAGGGCCATTTTGTTCTATAAAATGAGATATTGGAAATAAAGAAGATTCTCCTTCAAATTTCAACTTTAAAAAATTAAAATTGGCAATAATTAATCCTATTTCATTAGCAAAACTTTTGGAACCTCCAATTGAACCTTTCCCCTCAATATAAACAATCAATTTGAATTCTATATCACTCTTCAAATTATATAATTCAATAGTTTTAGTCACATCTAGATTAATATCCTTATTTGTCAAAGATGCTATCTTAACTGCTTCTCTAATTCTGGACATTTTAGATTTATATTCTACACCAATTCCTAAAATTGCATCTTTATAAACATAACATGTTTCTCCAAAAAGGTTTCTAATTGAATTAATTTTAATATTTAAATTTAAAGTTACTTTATTTGATTCCCAAATCCCATTAGGATCATCTAATGTAAATGTAATATTATCATCTATGCCTAAAACACTATTTTCGTTTATAATTATTTTTTTATCATTGATAAAATCATAAAATTCTTTATTTATTTCGATCTTTAGCGTATCTGCAACACAGGATATTCCGTTTATTAAATATTTTTCATCATTTATTGTTTCATAAAAGTTAAAGGTTTTCATTTATATTCACCTTCTAAATCTTTTTTTATAGATGAATCTATTGAGATACTATATGTAGAATCCAAAGGTTCAACACTTACTGTGAAAATAATTTTGATAACTTCATCTTCAATATTAACATTCGTCATTGAAATACCATAAGGGATACCAGATAATGTTTTAAGGAATTGTATTTTCAAAGATTTAGCGAGTAATTTATCTCCCATTTTAGTCTCAAACAATATTTTTTTACTTCCCTTTATTTTTTCTTTTCCAATTACTAAACCACTTAAACTCATATCGTATAGCTTGCATGGAAGTTCAAACCCCATATTTATCCACTCAACAAAACTATAAGTTTTTGCTCCGGATTTGATTTTAAAAACAAAATCTATCTTGTCACTTTCTTCTAAATAAGTACTTGTTTGAAATAATAATCTACCATTTTCAAATCCAAGTTGCAAGATCACTGATTTTTTCTTTTTTGTCGCTTTAGGTTTATTTTCCCCCGGCTTTTTACGACCAACATCTGCACCATCCCCAAAACCTGAAGGTGGCATCAACAACTTACCTAAAATTTTTCTTAATTTAGAGTCCGAACTATCATTAATTTCAACTTCTGAAATTTTATATTTTGACATTATAACAGAATTTATTTGTCCGAATATTTTTCTTACTGGAGTCTTATCAGATAATTGAGGGAACTTTTCAACATTTGCATCTTGCCAATCTTTATGGTTAGCTTTTTCAGTTGCTCTTATGTATTCTTCAAGTCTTTCATTTTGATATTTTTCCTCTTTGTCTAATTTGAAAATACCTATTAAATATTCATTATCATTTAATGATGCGTTTCTAAATTTACTATCATACGAAGTTATCATTCCTGAAGATCTAGTTAATCCAATAATTGGAAGGGAATCATCTCTTTCATTAAATAAATCAAGCATTGTAAGCGGATCAGGATATGAATAAGGTTTATTCATAAACAATTCACTTGATTCAAATTTCCTTATATATAAATCTCCAAGATCAATTTTTGGATTTTTACTTCTTATTTTTCGATGATATGATTTTTCATCATCTCCATTGTACATTTTTTGTAATTGGCCAAAAAAATGATTTAATTTGACAGGTTCATCATCAATACCAACAATAATATATTTACCTTTAAATTTTTTGTTTTGTAATCGCGGAAAATACCATCTTTGAATAGCAATTTCTATAGTTTTACTAAAATCGTTTTTCCACCAATAATTTTCTTCATCATTAAGTTTCTTTAAAAATTTTTTCTCATTTAAATACGGAATAATTACTACAGTACCAGTGACTTCATTTTCGTATAAATCTTGTTTGAAAATACTCAATATTTCTCTAATTTCATTCCTATCATATATTGGCATTGGTGGTTCATTTTCACTATTGTAATCAATATCACCAAAAAATGCAATTCCTCGATTATTGTTATTTATAATGATGTTATTTTCGTTATTTTCATCTTCTATAAAAACTATTGCTAATTTATCTATAAACTCATTGTTTTCTAGTGTTCTTGAATAATAGATACAAAATCCCCTACCAAATCTATAGTAGACTGATTTCCCTATCCCCCAAGAACCACCAGCATCACTTTTCTTTCCGGTTTGATTCATAATATCGTAAACTAAATTATATAAATTTTGAGGTTTGTTTTTTGACTTTTTATGATCGCCAAGTAGTCCAGTGGTATTTTCATCAGAAATACTCAAATATTTTCCATAATTATCAAGTTTGTTTTCATCTATGTATTCAAATTTTCTAAACATATTTTTGAATAGTTCAGTGTCAAATTCTCCAACTTTATAATTTATTCTTGCAAATTCTTTATTATCTAGTATTGCATCAGCACTATTTTGTATAGATTCTCTAACTAATAAGTCAATATTAGGTGTACTATTATCCTGAATTTGTGCTAATACATTAGAACCTGTAAAAGACATATTTACATGTTTTTCGATCTTACATTTCATCTATATCTCCCCCATTAATGTCGAAATCAAGTCTAACTGTAATTTTACTTTCTATTTTTTGTTTTGCTTCATCACCGTATGGTATATATATATCATAACCAATTATATGTTGTTTCACATTTAAATCAATTCTAGATTTTCTACTAGAATTTTTAAAACTATGTTTCACCGAACTATTTTTATCAATGACATAAATAACTAATACCGGGGTTTTATCATATCCTGCTTTTAATCTATGGATTTTATAACTGTCTTTTGAATTAAAATTTATAATTTTACTTTCATCAACATCCATTTTTTTAGCTTTAGGATCAGTTATTGATCCAAATTTCATAATATTTTCATCACTATCTTCAAAAATTGTACGATTAATTAAATTCAATTTTATATTTCCAAAATCTACTTTGTTAACTGCTTCATTCAATCCTGGTACAACAACATTCCATTGATCCAATTCATCATGACTATAACTTTTTTTGTACCAATTGCTAATTTCTTTCATATCTAAATGCACTGAATTTATCGCTGGATATTCCAATGATAACAGAAAATCAAATATTTTATTATAATGAACATCAATCCAAACATATGAATTATGATTAAAACTATTCTTGAAATCCTGATTGTTTTTTCCAAGGTTTTTAATAAAATTATATGTTTTTTTGAAGTTGCTCTCTATTATTGTATCATCTCTATACATTGCTGTAGTTTGTCCTTTATAGTCATTAAAACCCCCTTCAACAATGATTGAATTTTGCATCTTTTTTTTGCTAGTCACTTTAAGAAACGAAATTTGTGGAAGTTTATTTATTCTTGGTCCATACTCACTCGGCTTTTTACCTTTCATCTGCATGCTACTTAGCTCATTTCTCAGATCAAAATCAAGCTGCGATAAAAATTCGAATTGACTCGTCGTTTTATTAGATAACCATAATCTAGGTAACAATTCATAGCCTCTACGATACCCAAACCATCTACCCATTTGCATTAAAGTATCAGCTTGTTGAGAATTTCTAACAAAGTAAGTTGTCGTAAGTCCTTCAAGTGTCAATCCTCTTGATAAAGTTGATCCGCCTATCACAATAAATGCTGATGAAAAATTAAGATTATCACTTTTTTTAGGATATGCAAGTCTTAAGTGAATATCATCTTCATTTTTATTATTTGCACAGTTATCGACACATAGATGTACACTCTTAGTGAACTTAAAAGATTTATCTTCAGCTAAAAGAATATTATTTAAATTCCCTTTAATAAGTCTTTCTATCTCTTCTTTTAATTCATGAAAGTAAGGATACTTATTTATGAATTCTTTTTCTATCCCATAGTCACTATATTGTTCATAAAATTTATCAATAGAAAATTTTTGTGTTTGATCATTCCATATTTGCTCTATTTTATTTATATAATTCTTATCTTTTGATATTATATTAAAGAAATTTTTAATTAAGTCCGCCATATTTTTATGATCATTTTGTTTGTGACTAGTATGAATTAACATTGTAGCAGGACTATTTATTTTATAATATCTAAAGACAGCAACTGTACATAAAAACCAACTTATAGCATCCGATAATGATTTAGGCATTTCTAAATAATGTTTAATAATTTCAAGATCATCAGTTCCTATTTCGTTAATTATTGATAACCCTTCGTATTCACCTTCATCATAACCAAATATTTGTTGCGGTCCAAAATACTCACTCGATAGATTTAAAGTAGCGATAAAATTTTTCGGATACAAAGATGAATCATTTGCTTCATTTAAAAAATTTGCATATGGTGTTGCTGTATATGCAATATAGTTCATAGCTTTATAAGGCACAATAACACCACCTGGCTTATTGTGTCCTGCAAAAACCAATTTAGTAACAAGATTATTTATTCTAGTTTGTAATTTCTTATCAAGATTTGCAGTATTGATCCCTGCTTGATCTGCTTCATCATCTATAACTAAAATCTTTAGATGTTTTTTTGCCCTTTGATCTTTGTTTAACCAATTCAATAAATCTCTAAGTCTACTTGAATTTTTTAAACAAACATTTAAATATCTTTTATTAGAATTTTCCTCAAGATATAAGTTTGATAAATCAACTTCAGATCTTTTTGCAGATAAATGCTTTAATAGAATGAATTGGACTTTTGTTGTACTATTATTCAAGTCTCGTATTAATCTTTCTTCTGTTTGTATTCTTAAATTTTCAATAGTACCTGAAAGCACAATAAACATATTATATCCATAATCCGCAGCAAGAGCCATGAGAGCAGCCATATTCGCAGTCTTACCAGATTGAACATTACCCATAACTAATCCTCTTACAGGATCAACTTGCTTTGTCTTTTCATTTAATCTTGATAAAATATCAACAGTTGACGCTTCAATATTTCCTAAACTAAGATCTGAAAATTTATTCTTTCTTAATTTATCCATGTAAGCTGAAAAAATACCATGCTCTGGTATTACAATATCACTAGGATTATCGGGATGTGAAATAATTACTGTTTTACATGTTTTTACAAAATTTCTATATTTATCTACTAATGTACACCATCCTTCAGTGTCAATTTTCCAGAAATTTCTATTTTTTTGTTCCTCTAGAAACATCACTAAATCTTCAATGTTATCATTATTCCCAAACTTTATTTTTTCCCAACTTATACCATTTTCTAATGCACTTTTTATCCAAACTATGTATTTATTGTTTTCTTTACTTTGTATTTCAAGTCCCATTTTTTCCCCTCTCAATCAAAAAATAGTTTTTCTTCATATTTGACAACTGGATATATACTACAAATATTACCATCAAACTCTAAAACAATAGATGACAAATCACCATACAGTATGTGACGAAAAGCATCCACTAACTCCTCTTTATTATTTGTGAATCTTAGAAAATATCTTGTATCATTTTGTCGTAAATTAATATTTGTACTATTGTAATCAGTGTTGACAAGAATATCACAATATTTATCAAAATTATTCATTTTATCTAAATAATTATCTTTATCTTTATAGAATTTCGCTTTAAAGACTATTCTATACTCGGATATTTTATCTATTTCAAATTTATAATTATCACATATACTAAAAAAAGGTAAATACTCCGAATAGTCTTTAGAACTACATAAAAAATATGTGCCTGTATTACTCTTTCTTCTTTCACCATTTATTTTGGTTAATCTATTTTCATCAAATACATCACCATTTTTGACGTCCACAATAATTCTTGTAGTTATTTTTGATGCCATTTTCCCCTCCTATAATGTTATTTCTTTAATTCTTTCCTTCAAACTCAAAATACACCCACAATATCTTTGACAATATAATCCATATTGTTTTGCTTTCTTTTGCCCTTCTCTATAACCTACTCTAAAATCTTCATATAAAAACTTTATCCCAGTCTTTTTACTATAAGATTCAGCAATTTTCTTAATCATTTCATGATCTTGATAAGGACTTACAAGTAAACTTGTTGTTACTGCTTCATATCCTTTTTCTTTTGCAACATCAAAAAGTTTTTTAATTCTTTTTGTATAACACATGTTACATCTAGATTTATCTCCTTCTGCAAGTGCTCGCCATAAATCTTCTTCAAAATCAGGATAATAATAAACTGTTAATCCTTTGTCATTTGCAAGTTTTTCTACGTTTTCTTCTCGTTTCTGAAATTCTTCAATTGGATGGATGTTAGGATTGTAATACAATCCATCAACATCAATATCTCTTTCTTGTAATGTTTCTACTGGATACACTGCACAAGGAGCACAGCACATATGCATTAATACTTTCATTTTTGACCTCTTTTGTAAGGTTTCGGATAATTGATTTCGACATTTAAATCTTTTGCATGATTAATAACATAATAAGGATTTCTAAGTAGTAATCTTCCATAAAAAACTAAATCACATGACTTATCCTTAATCGCTTGCTCAGCTTGTCTAAGATCTTCAATCATTCCACCACCAATGACTGGTAATCCAGTCATTTTTTTTATTGTTTTAGCAAATTCTAATTGATATCCTGGATAAGCTTTTATGTTTGCTATAACATTACCACCAGAACTCACATCAACTAAATCTATGCCTAAATCTTTAACTTCATTTAATACTTTTGCAATCATCTCTGGTGTAATCCCACCTTCAACATATTCATACGCTGAAACTCTAATTGCTAATGCTTTATCCTGAGGCCATACATCTCTAACAGCCTTAATGACTTTCTTTAGGACAATGACACCATCTTTATATTGATCATCTCTTTTATTTGAAAGAGGTGATAAAAATTGAAATAATAAATAGCCATGTGCTGCGTGTAATTCTAATAAATCATAACCAGCTTCATGCGCTCTTCCCGCTGCTTCTCTAAACTGATAGACCATACGTTCAATCATATCTTCAGTCATTGCTACTGGTAAATCTTTCTCATCATTAAATGCGATTGCACTTGGCGCAATCTTATGTTCCACTCTTGCTTTTCTACCAGCATGATTAATTTGAATACCAATAGGGCAATGATATCTGTGCACTGTATCAACAATCATTTTTAATCCATCGATATGATCATCATTCCAAATACCTAAATCATTAACACTAATTCTACCATCAGGATCTATAGCAGTTGCTTCTTGAATAATAAGTCCAACACCACCAATTGCTCGTGTAGCATAATGAATAACATGAAAATCATTAACTAATCCATTTTCATCACTTTCATACATGCACATAGGTGCCATCACTGTTCTATTATCAAGTTTTAAGTTTTTCACTAAAAAAGAATCAAAAAGCATTTTGGTCTCCTTATAAAAAAATGTCTCGTGTATATTAATTCTACCACAAATAAAACATAAATTTTAGTATAATTTCAATAAAAAAAAGCCTTAAAGGCTTTTATGCTTTTCATTTTGAAAAACTTTTACATCATTTAGTTTTTTCCATTCTTCTCTAATATTTACATGATGTTTTCTATCAAATAAAATATATTTTTTTATAAATAATGCAGTCACTATAATTAAAGGAATCACCGGTGTACCTGGACCAAACCAAAAAAGAATCACAGCAGTCCCGATACCAATCATCCAAGCATTACCTACAATGCTACCAAATGCAACAAAAAAGACAGCCCATCCATGATAAATAAGATATGCGATAAAAAGTGCTAAATATCCTCTAAAAGTGTTCATTGATTTTATAACAGCCCAAACAACTTTAAAAAACTTAACCCAGAAATTCTTAAATTTATGCATCATCATTTACAAAAAAAGCAAACATAAAATGTTTACTTTTGGTGTACTTCTACTTTAAGTACTTTTTGATCGATTGCTTACGGATATGGATATGCTTCTTCACGACCTCTTTTGTATAAAACATAGATAAGTCCGCGTAGTTTATCAATACGTGTAATCACACCAAATCCTTTTTCACCATCAATTTTTACTTTTTCACCAATTAGGTAAGTTTCATTGCTCCAAGCCATATTAAACACCTCACAAATTATTATATCACATTATTTATTTTTTTGAATTGTTTTTGGGTCTATAATTTTTTAACGTTGATCCTATTAAATACACCTTTTCTTCATCATTTTGTGCTTTTAAGAACTCTAATATCTTATAAGCTCCACCTTTTGGATTTAATCCTAAAAGTTTTTCAAAATCAAGTGCGTGCATGGGATGATCATAATCATGTATATTATCTAATAAAACAAGCGCTTCATCTTGTTTTTTTCTCATAAATTTATAAAAATCACTAAGTATATGTGGAATACTTGTATACATCTTTTTACCACTGACTTCTTGCATGTCACAAATAATATCATATAATTTTTCAACTTGTAGTTTACTCATATATGTAATAAAGCCATTGATTTCTTCATCATGATCATGCCATAAAATAAGTGTTTTAAGTAGTGAAAGTCTCCACAAAAAACGATGCTTAGATTTTTCATTAAGCCCATATTTATCCATAAAATATATTTTAATCTTATCTACTAAGTCAAGATTTAACGTATCGTATAGATCTAATAAATCATTTAATAACTGACCGTTTATTGGCGTTTGTCTAACAAACTCAAAGATATCGTTTACGAGTTGTTCTTTTTCTGTTTGATATGCATGAATCATATCTTTAAAAACAACGACTTCTTTTCTAATATCTAATTTATTTTTACGATAGATATAAGTTTCATAGCTCATTGTATCCCTTGTAAGACTATTAGGGATTAACATTGAGAATCCAATAGAGCCTTGTTGATATGTTCTATTTGTTGGATGACCTACAATATCATTTCTAATATATTTAAGTTGATGTAGTATTTTGTTTTGATTTATATTGATATGATACTTATAATGTGTAAGTCCTATCGCAAGATCATATAAACCATCTATACCGACGAAAAACCCCTGCAATAAGCCAAATACATCAAGTAGGGTTTCACCTTTATGATAGACTTCATCTTTAAGATAGGCATCAATCATCACATCAATATTACCCAGCATTTCATAAGCCGCTTTTGCGCGATAACCATAACTGTTTTGTTCATCTTTATCAAGTGCTAAAATATAGGGTTTTAACTTTTCTAGACTCATAATGTATCCTTAATCTTTCTTAGTAAAACTGGTGCTGGTAATTCTTTATATAACGAACCTTCTAGATAATTAATACCAAGACGTTGTAACATTTCTTTTTGTTCTTTTACTTTAACACCACGAACAATTAAAGCCATTTGAAATTCATCAAGCATTTCTTTCATGCGTTTTAAGTATTCACTAAATTTCAAACTATCTTTTTGAATATCTAAATGAAGTGCATTAAAAGGATAATTAATCGCCATATCTATACTTGTTGTATCAAGTGCAATACCTTGATCAATAAGTTCTTGGATATGTGTCATGTAATGTTTAGAATGAACATCCATCATCACTTTAATACGGATAAATTCATATGGGATACCATATGATTTTAAAGTTTGCAGTAAGTAACTGTTAAATTTAGGATCTAAAAAAGTTTGTTTAGAAATTGGTATCGTTATTTTAATAAGTCTTTCTGTTTGTTTTTCTAGTTCAACAAGAAACTCACACACTTTTTCAATATGGAAATGTTCAATATCAACTAATCGATTACGCTTTTCAGCGATTGCTAATAAATACTTCGCATCAATCGTAAGTTCTGTAATGACTAATTCACTTTCATATTGCCAAACAATATTTTTACGCATATCAATGACTTGATTAAAAACTAATCCGATATTTCTTGTTTCTATAGCGATATTTAAATAATCGATGACTTGTTGTTCAAATAGTTCTTCTTCATAATCGCGATATACAAAGTAATATATTGCATCTTCTTTATTTCTCTTAGATTTTTCTAATGCAATATGGAAAAATCTATATAATTTATCTTTTTGTTTTTCAACAGTTACCACAGGATATCTAAGTACACCAATACTTGTATTAAATTTTTCATACGCTAGCGTTTGTACTTGATAACTTTCTAAATGCTTAACATAATCTCTAAGTAATTTAGTCACAGTTCTTATATCGTTTAAAGGTAATGCAATTAATATTTGATTAAAATCAAATCGATATATTTGTGCATCCTTAAAAAACTTCTTAGATACTTGAGCAAATTCTTTAAAAAACTTTTGCATTTGCTCGCTACCATAGATATGTTTCATATGGTCATCTAGTTCAACTAAACAAAAACTAACCTTATCTTCTTTCAGTTCATCCATTGCATGATCTAGTGCATTGCGGTTATATAGTCCAGAACTTTGATCAACAGTTGCTTGTTCAATAAGTTGTTTTGCTTTATCAACTTCTATACTTTGATCGTAAAAGAAACTCATAACGTAAGTTTCATCTCCTTCTTTAAAACTATACATTTTTTCTTCAATATGCTTATTTTGATAAACATAATTTAAATGTTTCATTGTGCCTGCTTGTCTTAAACAAGCTGATATAGCTTGTTGGTAAAGATGTACATATTCATAACTTACATCTCTTAAAAACAGTTCCATATGATGATGTTTATCAATATCAAACATTTTCATTGCTAAATCGTTATATGTAGACCCTTGATCACTATGTAATCGATATGCAATAATAGGTGCATTTAGTATTTGTTTATGCATATGATTTTCATTTTTTAAATGAAGCATTTTTTGTTCATCTAATAGATGTGCAAATAATATGCTAGACACCAACTTTAATAAATCATAATGTATAGCTGGATCATGAATCACTTCATTAAAATATACAGCAAATACACCCATGTCACCTAAAGGAAATGCATATACAAAAGATACATCTTCATCAAAATCTTTTTGTGAAATAACATTCTTTTGCCATTTAAATGTTTTTGTTAACTCATATATTTCTTCTCCTGTATGCATCACATGAGCAATAAATGTGTCATCTATCATTAATGGCGTCAATACCTTATCATATAATCTTTCTTTTTTGTAATAGAAAAAATTAGGTGTCATTTGATCTGTATAAATCATCATTTCTTTTGTTTCTATATATTTTTCAAAATGCATAAAAAATATTCTTAAATATTCTCTTAAAGGTAATTTTTCATCAATAAGATGTGCATATTCAATGAGATCAGTACTGATTTCCAAATGCTTTAATAAATTTTTAGAAACTAACTGTTTTTCTTCATGTTTTTCAATAATAACAATATTATCTTTTTCTTTTTCAATCGATGCTTGTGTTATTTTTTTAGTTGAAGATTTTTTTAATTTCTTAAGTTTTTTTTGATATAAATCTAAAGACAACTTATTATCCATAGCTTTATATAAATCAATAAACAATTGATAAGCTTCCATTTGGTATTGATCATCTTGTAATGGAAACATCTCTTCATACTCAGCATCTAAATTAGATGCTTTAAAATAATCTTTTTGTTGATAATAAATATGAATCAAGTTTAAAACTATATACATATTTTCTGGATGTGTTTTTAAATATTGTTGTGCTTTAGATCTTGCTTCATCATATCTTTCAAGTGCAACCAATAAATTAATCTCTTTAGAAATATATTCATCCATTAAATCAAATTGATATAATGCATATATTTGATTAAGTGCCATCTCATATTGATGATCATTTTCATATAGTTTTACAAGTTCTTCTAAACAATATATCTTCACTTGATCAGGAATTAAATCTTGTAAAACTTTTAAAACATCTTCTAAATAAGGTTCATTTAATGCTTTTTTATAAGCAATATCATCTAATATACCTTGGTACTGATTAATCATGGGTAATGCATTTTTTCTTAATTCAATATATCTTTTAGTATCATTAAATTTTGAAAGTGCAATACTTGCATCAATAAGATGTTTTAATATTTTTTCATAATATAGAGTTTCACTTTGATTTTGAATTTCTTTTAAGACAGTATTTCCTTCATCATAAACAAGATCAAAAAGCGATAAACTCATCGCGATGTCAAAATAGTAATGATATGCTGCTTGATAGTCTAAATGACTTAAAGATTGACTTAGAAAATCTTTAATAATAGATAAACTATGTGGTTTTTTTTCTAAATTCAAAATGTCAGATAAACGCAATTTTAACACCCCAATCAAATTAATTATGCTTTGTCTATTTCATTATATAAGGTTTGAGCTAGATTTAAGTATTTTTTTGCAAGCATTTTAAAATCAAAGCCAACAACTTCAGATAAACCTACCATATCTTTGCGTGTTGCAACTTGATGCCATTGAAGTGCCTGAAACATACGATAAAATCTAACAAGATCTTGTTCTTCTTTGGTTGCATCTCTACCTAAATATGCATTTAACAATAAAAGTGCATCTTCAAATGCGACATTACCAAAACTAGCAATATCATAATAAAATTCATTATATCCTGCATATTCCCAATCAAGTAAATATAATTTTTCTTTACCAATAACCATATTTGATCTCTGCGCATCATTATGACAAAATACTTTAGGTTTATTTGCACGTTCATTTAAATATTTATCAATCCATATTTTTTTCAATTGATCATATAAAGGATCATTTTCATTTGTAAATGATTCATATAGATTTAATCGATCGATTAAACCATAATCGCTTGCAGGTTTAATTGAAGATTCATGTAATGTTTTTAACATTTTAACAACATCATCTAAATGCTGTTTAAAATCTAGTGTAGTTAATACATCACCTTCAACAAATTTAGCAGCTTTATCACCAGACTCCACATCAAAGTATACTGTTTCATTATTTAGCCCTAGTGGTTTAATGCGATTTAAATTATCTAACTCAATTTTTCTATCTACAAATAAGTTGCCATCTTTACCAATAACTCTATATGTATATCCAACGCAATTGAATTCTATATGGTAAGTTAAATGACTCATACCACCCATGAGACGATTAACAATTTTAATCTCTTCTGGTGTTGTATTAAAAGCTTTTGCAGCTCTTTCTTTAATTAATTGTTCTGTTTGATTTTTCATAGTTCATAAAAGGTGACTTGACCATTTTCATAAATTGCATAGCTTTTATGAAAATCACCTAACGCTCCTGGATTCAATATTGTAATATCTTCGTCAGTTTCTAAATATCTTTTGTGAGTATGCCCAAACACAATAAGTTTGGCATCTACATTTTTTGCTTGATTTTTAAGTGATTCTAGTCCATATTTTACATGTTCTATATGTCCATGTGTTAAATATACTTTTAAGTCTTTTAACTCTAAAATACGATGATATGGTTCAATGCTACTAAAATCATTATTACCTTTAACCGTAATTAATAAATGTTTAGCATACGTATGTTGATCTAAACACATATCTCCTGCATTTAAATGATAATCTACATCTTGATGTCTTTTTATCACTTTAGCTAATCTGTCTTCTGCACCATGAACGTCACTTGTAATTAATAATTTCATTCATATGCTCCTTAACTTTAATTAATGCTTGTGCTCGATGCGAGATTTGATTTTTAATGGATGCATCTAATTACGCCATATGCTTACCAAGCGAAGGGATATAAAAGATAGGATCATAACCAAATCCATTTTCACCTTTAGGTGTCATTGCGATTTCACCATTTACACGACCTTCAAAATGAAATATATGACCATTAGGAAAATAAATTGCGATAACAGTAATAAAATAAGCTTGCCTTTGTTTAATATGTTTCATTTCATCTAATAACTTTATATAGTTATCTTTATCATTGCCACCACTATATCTTTTTGAATGAATACCTGGCATACCATATAAAGCCTCAACAACTAGCCCTGAATCATCTGAAAGTGTTGGTATATGATACTTTTTAGCAAAATATTTTGCTTTTAAAATTGCATTATCTAAAAATGTTTGACCATCTTCTACAACATCATCTTGATCATTAAATTGTTCAAGATTTAATAATTCAACATTTGTTAAATTAAATATTTGCTTTATCTCTTCAATTTTATGCTTATTTTGACTTGCAATTAATAGTTTCATTTAATTATTCACCCTCATAGATTATAAAAACATTTTATCACATATTTTATGAGAAACCTACCATTTAAACCATTGATAAGTTATAATAAAGCAGGGTGATTACATATGAATGAAGAAAACAAAAACAGTAATGAAGGAAATATTTTAAAATTTGAAGATTTATTTGCAGAAGAATTAAAAATTAAAAAAGTTGTTGAAGAACCTGAACAAAACAAAAGTAGATATGGTTTTTCAATTCTTTATTATATTTTGATTATGTTTATTGTTGCATCAATCATACAAATATTATTTATTTCTGATGAAGATAATATTCATTATTATACAAAAGATGAAGTTGTCTTAAGTGATTTAATTAACGACACTTATGGCTTAGCACTGATTGAAACTGAAACCTATAATGAAGATTTAGCATCACAATATGATGGTTATGTTAATGAAGTAGGTGTTTATGGATCATATACGATGTTGTACAATATTAATAATAATTATATTATTAATGATTATACTACTGATCAAAGTGCATATATAGTCGTTGGTGATGACGTAGTATTTGATATCATTAGTGGAAGTCTAGCTTATTGGTCAACTTCAGATATGGAAAAAGTAACTATTCATATTTACGATGATGCAACGATTTTATCAGATATACTTGCACCTTCTATTGATCTCGTTTCATATGAACGACTCATTTTAGATGCTATTATCGAAGATACCGATGGTATTGCACTGATTGATAAAAATCTATATGACAATTACTATGCATCATATGCAAATGAAATCAGTGTCACTGATTATAATGAAACATATTATGTGATTTATCATCGTGATAATACTGAAGTATCCAATATGGGATATTTAGCTTTATATCAAATATTTACTGGTGAAACACTCTTATTTCAAAATGGTGACGAAATAAATATTTATACTTATACCGATCAACTCACTATATCAACTGGTGAACTTTTAGATATGCCCGCTTATTACTTAAATAGTTTCGGATGGGATTTTACTGGTTTTATTAGTGGATTAATTAATTTCCTCATATATTTATTAATATTCCCTGTATTAATTATCTTATTAAAACCTAGCTTATCATATGACTTTGGTGAATTAAAAGTTGAATCTAAATCTAAAATACTTGCAACGATTGTCACAGGTTACGTATTCTTAATATTTGCAAATTTAATCTCAGCAACTTTCGCAAGCGGTTTATCATTTCTCTTTGATCAGCCTGTTGAAGTATCTATCAATCAACTCACTATAGAACAAACATTAAACTCTAATGGTGCTATATTTATGGTTTTAAGTGCAGTTGTTTTAGGTCCTATTGTTGAAGAATTAGTATTTAGAAAAGCTATATTCGGGCTTATTAAAAAACCTTATATAGCACTTGTTGTATCATCATTTGTTTTTGGTGCTATTCACTTGCTAAGTGAAGCATCTTTAGTTGATGCTTTAATTAATGGTGTAAGTTATATTATTATGGGATTTGTTTTTGGTCTTATTTATATAAGAACAAAGAAAAATATTTTCTACCCAATCGCAGTACATATGATTTCCAACTTAATAAGCATTGTCGCTATATTATTTATTTAAATAACAAAAGAACTTATAAATGAAATCTATTTATAAGTTCTTTTTTTTATACTTCTAAATCTCTTAAAATGTTAACACACAAATTCAATCTATATGTTTTTGCATAATCTAATGCAGTTTTATTATATCTATCTTTTTTTAATCGGTGTTGTTGTTCAACAAGTTTTCTTAAATAAATATGATCTCTATTTAAAACAGCAATTGTTAAAAGTTGATTTTTAACTAGATTTTGATACGTTGGAGTTTCTAGATACTCACTTAGAAAATCTATCATATCATATTTATTAAATATTTTTGCAATATCAAGCGGTGTTTCAAATCTTCTATTTTTAACATCTAGTAATGCATCATAACTTAATAGTAATTTAACACTTTCTAATGTAGAAAATCTTACTGCATTAAATATCGGTGTTTCAAATACATCATTTAAGACATTAACATCAAGCCCAGATTCTAATAATTTTTTAATCATCTCAATATTTGATGTCTTGGTTGCATGATGTAATAATGATTGACCATGACTATCTTTTAAATGATACGATTGATGACTGATTTTAAGTAAGTATTCAATAGCATGTGTTTGACCACCTGCAATAGCATAATGAATAGGAAGTAATCCATCTTGTGTTTCTTTATTAAGAAATGCACCTGATTCTACAAGTAACTTAATCATATCTAAATTACCTTTAAAGCTTGCAAGATGAATGGGTGATTCTTGTCTTCTGTTTTCTATGTTGACTTGAGCATATTTTGAAATTAGTAATTTTGCGATATTAATTTTCGCTTTTCTTGCACAATCAAATAATGGTGTTTCACCATATTGATCGACCATGTTAACAGAAATGTTTAAGTCTAATAAATAGCGAATGACATCATTTGCACTACCTGCAACAGCATAATGTAATAGACTCTTATGATTTTCATCAGTCATTTCTAAATGTGTCATATATTGTTTGACTTCATTTAAATGATTTGACGCAGCTTCAATAAAAACATTTTCCATAAATACACCACCCTTATCTTTATTTTAACTGATTTTACTGAAAAATATGCAAAAAAAATTGTCTATCGTTAACATAGACAATTTTTATCATATCATTTTACTGCATCTTTAAGTAATTTCCCTGCCTTGAAAGCTGGTGTGTTTTGTGCCGGTACTGTAATAACTTCTCCAGTACGAGGGTTTTTACCAGATCTTGCCACTCTGTGACGTACTTCGAAAGTACCAAATCCAGTGACAACGACTTTTTCGCCGCGTCTGCCAAGTGTTTCCGCAATTGTGTCTGTAAAAGCACTAAGTACTAATTCAGCATTTTTTTGTGTAACTCCTGCTCTGTTAGCAACAACTGCAATAAGTTCAGTCTTGTTCATAACATTACCTCCTTTAAAGTAATTATATTTTATCAATTTTTTACATATAAAGCAACTATTATTTACTTTTTAACCGCTTTAGTAAGACAAAATGTATATTTAGAAGTCTTCTGACTTGAGGTCTCTTGATAATAATTGAGTTACTGCATCTTCCATTGATACTTGATTATGGATGATTTTATATGCTATTTCTATCATTGGTAATTCTATTTTGTGCTTAAATGCAAGGTCATGCATTGCTTCAATTGTTCGAATACCTTCAATGGTTTGTTTTTGTTCTTTATAGATTTGATCGATAGAAAATCCTTGTCCAAGTTTCTTACCTGCACTAAAGTTTCTAGAATTTTCAGATGAAGCTGTAACAATTAAATCACCTACACCTGTAAGACCAAATGCTGTTTCTTTTTTTCCGCCCATAACTTCAACAATTCTTACAATTTCAACAATACCTCTTGTAATCACTGCTGCACGTGCATTCTCACCTAATCCTAAGCCTGTACAAGCGCCTGAAATCACAGCAATTGCATTTTTAACTGCACCACCAACTTCACATCCAGTAAGATCATTAGACGTATAAACGCGCAAATATGCGTCATTTGAGAATATGTGTTGCATATCTGATGCTAATTGTTGATCATCACTTGCAGTGACGAGTAAAGTTAATTTTCTAAGTATGACTTCTTCGGCATGAGATGGCCCTGTTAAGACAACAAATCCTTTAAAATATTTTGGATTAATCTCTTCATTAACAATTTCACTCACACGTTTTGATGTTAGTGGTTCAATCCCTTTAGACACATTAATGAATGTGCTTGGTTGACTTAAATATGTATTCATCTTTTTTAATACATCTCTAACAACTTTTGTTGGTACACTTAATAAATATGTAGATGAAAAATCTATCACTTCTTTAAAATCTGATGTGGCTCTCATGGATTGCGGTAGTGTTGTATCAAAGAATGGATGCAAATGATGATTGATTTTTTCAACATGCATATCTTTAATATCATAAATTAATACTTCATGACCATTGTCTGTTAAGAGTTGTCCAAGTGTTGTGCCCCATGCACCACCACCAATAATACTAAATTTCATTGCTGTCCTTCTTTATGAAAACAAATCTAATTGGAGTTCCTTTGAAATCTATCGATGCTCTAAATTGATTTTGTAAATATCTTTGATAAGAAAAATGTATATAGTCAGGATTATTGACAAATACTAAAAACGTAGGTGGCTTAATAGCAACTTGCGTCATATAGTGAAATGATGCTTTACCTCTATTAAAAATTGAAGGTGGATTCATCATCACTGTATCTCTTAATAATTCATTTAAAATTCTTGTTGGTACTTCTTTTTGATAATTTTCATATGCTTCATTTAATGCAGGAAAAATAGTATGAATACGAGATTTATCTTTTGCTGATGTAAAAATAATATCTGCATAATCTAAAAATTTAAATTCTTCTTTAATTTTTTTCTCCATTTTATGCATAGTTTTATCATTTTTTTCAATAGCATCCCATTTATTAACGACAATAACGACAGCTTTATGTGCATCGACAATATAACCAGCAACGTGTTTATCTTGTTCAATAACGCCTTCTTCACCATCAATAACTAATAATGCGACATCACTGCGTTCTAAACCAGCAATGGCTCTAATAACACTATATTTATCCGCATTTTCATAAATGCGTCCACGTTTTTTAATCCCTGCTGTATCAATAACAACATAGTCTTTTTTATCTTTAGTAAACGGAGTATCAATAGCATCTCTTGTTGTTCCACTAATTTCACTTACAATGACACGTTCTTCACCTAAAATCGCATTTGTTAATGATGATTTACCAACATTTGGTCGACCAACAACACAAAAACGAAGAACACTCTCATCATAAACAATTTCATCTTCTGTTAAATGTTCAATAATACGATCAGATAAGTCTCCGGTACCTAAACCATGATAAGAAGATATCCCAATAGGATCTCCAAAACCAAGACTATAAAATTCATAAACATTTTGCATTTGATTAACATCATCTATTTTATTTACTGCTAGTATAATAGGTTTATCGGCTTTATAAAGCATTTTTGCAATATAAAAATCTGAGTCTGTCAAACCCACTTTTCCATCAACGACAAAAATAATGGCATCAGCTTCATCCATTGCCATTTGAGCTTGTGCTTTGATTTGATTTAAAAAAGGGGCATCGCCAATGTCGATGCCACCAGTATCGATAACCCTGTAGTTTTTGGTTAACCATTCGGCACGTCCATAAATTCTGTCACGTGTAACACCTGCTTGATCATCAGTTATGGCGTATCTTTCGCCAACTAATCGATTAAATAATGTTGATTTCCCGACATTTGGTCTTCCTACGATTGCTACTTTATAAGGCATAATTCATCACCTATTTTTTTAAGTCGTCTTCGAATAAATCTCCAAGAGTAATTTTATCAGATGCGTCATCATCTTCTAAATATTTTTCATAAGATTCACGTTCTTGTTTTTCTAATACTTGTTTAATTGAAAGTTTTAACATCCATTGATTTCTTTTTACATCAGTAACAACAGCTTCAACTTCATCACCAACTGCAAAATAGTCTTCAATCTTAGAAATGTGATTTACTGATAACTCACCAATAGGCACTTCACCAAGTACACCTTGTACTTCTAATTGAATATTTTTATCATTAACTTCTGCAACTTTAGCTTTTACAACGTCACCACGTTTAACAGTAACATCTTTCCATGGATTTGATTCTAATACTTTTCTTGATAAAGCAATACGTTCTTTTTTAGGATCCATTTGAATGATACCTAAAGTAACTTCATCATCAATTTTCACGAAATCATCAAAATTATCATTCGGATTCCATGAGAATTCATTTTTATGTAATAAACCACGAACATCTTTATCAACTTCAATAATTAAACCAAATGGAAGTTTTTGGAAAACTTTGCCTGTAACTTCATCACCAATTTTATGATTATCATAAAATAATTCATAAGGTGTTTTAAGAAGAGCTTTCATTGATAAATCTAAACGATTACCTTCTTTTTTAATTACTTTAACTTCTACTTCTTGTCCAAGTTCTAATTCATCATTGATTTTTTCAATACGATGATGACTTACTTGTGAAATTCTTAATAATCCAACAACATGTTCAAAACGAATAGTTGCAGCATGTTTTTCAATTTTATCAACTTTACCAGTTAATACATCGCCAGTGTTGATGTCTTCTAATTCTTTTTGTCTCAATTCTAGTCTCTTTTCATAAGCTTCTTGTCTTGCTTTTTCAAAGATTTCTTTTCTTGATGCAACAATTCTCTTAGAGCGGCCTCTTTGTGTAGCCTCAATAATTTGTATGTCCAATACTTTACCTTGTAAATTTTCTTTATCATTTACAAGATCGTAATCTAATAAACTGTATGGTAAAAATACCTCTTGACCCATATAAGTTAAAATGATACCTTTTTCTTTAACAAATTTAACTTTAGCTTTAACAATTTCTTTAGAGTCAACAAGTGCTTTAACTTGCTCAAACTTTTCGTGATACAACAAAGGTAAACGAGATAATAAGATTTGAGCGGGTTCATCAGTAATTTTTTGTACTTTCGCTTTGACAACATCACCAACGGAAATTAAACCGATAAATGTAGATGGTGCTGGTTTGTCATAGTTATCCAGATGTATTTTCCCTTCTGTGAAAAATTGTACATCCAAATAAATGGTGTTTTCTTCTACTTTGACGACGGTACCTTCTACGATTTGGCCCCTCTTCAATTCAGTAATATTATTCTGCATTATAAAATCTCCTTCTTTGCAATCAACTATAATTAACTAGATTTTCTAGTTTTTTATTTACTTGTATAATTATTTTTTCTACAACTTCATCGATTGTCAAATGAGTTGTATCTAATTCTATGGCATCTTTCGCTTTTTTCAGCGGTGAGGTTTCACGTGTTGAATCTTTTATATCACGCGTGCCAATATCCTCGATAACTTGATCTATATTTACTTTTTTACCTTTATTCACATCTTCTTTATATCTTCTTTTAGCACGTTCTTCTATATGTGCTGTTAAAAATATTTTTAGATCTGCATTTGGTAAAACAACAGTACCTATATCTCTACCATCCATAACGATCATGCCTTTGGTTGCTGCTTTTTTTTGCAATTCAACCATTTTTTTACGAACATATGGAAAACTTGAAACTAATGAAACATTTTGTGTAACCTGATGTTGGCGAATCTCTTCTGTGACATCTTTGTCATCTATATATATACGATCATTATCATAATGAATTAACATAGATTCTAAAAAAAGATACGATGATTCTAAATGAAGGTCAATACCTAGTTCTAGTGCTTCTAGTGTAACTGCCCTATACATTGCCCCCGTATCAATATGTGTCCACCCTAATCTTGTTGCAATAAGTTTGCTTATTGTAGATTTGCCTGATCCTGCCGGTCCATCTATTGCTAATTTAAATCCAGACATGAGATTCCTCCATACATATTAATTATAACATATTTTTAGTCATTTTAAAGACTAATTATGTTAATTTTCTTTGAGTATGCCCATATAATTGTTTTACTTCGTGTATCTTTAAAGAACGATATCGTCCTCGTTCTACACCATCAAGTGTTAAAAAATCATATCGTGTACGCGTTAACGTCTTGACTTCATGATGAATACTCTCAAATAATTTTCTAATTTCTCGGTTTCTACCCTCAGTTAAGACTATGACAAAAAGTGTTGATTGGTTTTTTTTATCAAGTTCAAGTAATTGAATAAATTTGGGTTTCATAAATACACCATCAATTTTCAATCCTTTTCTTAACTTAACGACATCTTTTCTAATAACAATACCTTTAACTCTCACTAAGTATTCTTTCTCAACTTCATACTTTGGATGTGTTAATCGGTAAGTTAAATCGCCATCATTTGTTAATAATAAGATACCTGCAGAATCGTAATCAAGTCTTCCAACAGGATAGACTCTTTTATCTTTATCTTCAGGAAGCAATAAATCAATCACTGTTTTTCTACCTTTTTCGTCTTTAGCAGTTGATAAAACACCCGTTGGTTTATTTAATAAATAATATATTTTTTTTGTTTGATCAATTGTTTTACCATCAACTTTGATAACATCATTTTTACCAACTTTATAACCTAAACTTGATATGATTTCACCATTAACAGCAACACGTCCTTCAGAAATCATTTGTTCTGATTTTCTTCTAGACGCAACATTTGCGTTTGCTAATACTTTTTGTAGTCTTTCCATATTTATCACCATACATATTATAGCATAAATGATTTACCATTTTATGTTTAGCTACTAAAAAAAATTAAATATTTTTGGTATAATATAGTTGGAGGGACTTATGGACTATATAATAATAGATAAAACTTCAAAAATACCGTTATATATTCAAATATCTGATTCAATAAGACATCATATAGAATTAGGTGTTTTAAAACATGGCACTAAACTGCCTACAGAGTCAATGATTTGTTATATCTATGAAATTAGTTCTATCGTTGTCAAAAAGGCTTATGAAGATCTTGTTCAAAAAAATCTTGTGAAACGTATTCGTGGAAAAGGTACTTATGTCAATACTAAAAAACCCTATGTTTTAAACTTAAACAAAGGATTATTATCTCTAACTGCATTATTAGATAAAACTAAACGTGTTGTCTTAAGTTTTGATAAATTAAAACATTACATGGCGCATCAATGGATGGATATTGACCCAAATGAAAATATTTTTGTTGCTAAAATCATCACAAAATATAAAAATGAACCTATTTTATATAATTATATATTTTTCCCTGAAAAATTTTTTCCTAACCTTAGACCCGAACATCTTCGAAAATTTAGTACTTTAGATTTAATTTCATCAAAATATCAATTAAAACCTAAAAAAATAAGACAAATTTTTCATCCTGTCACACTACCTTCAGATATTTCAGAATTATTGGATATACAAAAAGATTCTCCTGGTTATCTCATACGTAGTTACATAGAAAATCAACATCACGAAAAATTAGCTTATTATACAATTTATACTGCATCTGAATATATTGAATTCGAGGTGACTGCTATATGAAATTAGAATCCTTGATTAAACTAGATCGTCGTAAAAATTCTTCTTTAGGCATGCAGATTTTCAATTCTATTTTTAATGCAATCGTTACTAAACAGTTGCCAAACTATTATCCTCTACCCAACGAACAAGAATTTGCTAAACTTTTAAATGTTGATTTAAAAGAAATACAATATGCATACAAATTACTTTCTCTAAATCATTATGTGCGCAAATATAATAAACAGTACATTATTTCTTATATTGAAGATACTAATAATCTATTTTCAAAATTAGAGACACTAAAAGAAAGTATAATTTATAATGGACATACGCCAAGTCATCAAGTCATTGAGTCTAAAGTGTTTAAAGCAGATAATGCTTTTTGTGATAAAACAAGATTTAGCCACAATGAAAACATTTTAAATTTACGTATTTTATATTTATCAAATGGTTCTCCAGTCATTGTTGTCGATGAATTTATTTCACTTGATAAATTTCCTGATTTCAAATCTTATTTTGATAAATGCAATATAATATATGAGGTCTTTAGACAAAAATATCACTTAACACTTGGACATGCTGATCGAATGATTAAATCTGTTCAAATGGATGCTCATATTGCAGCATTACTTAAAGAAAATAAGCATACAACAACTTTTTTAGTTCAATCTCATTTATTTGATAATTTAAATAATTTTATTGGTTATGCTGAACTTTATACAACAAGTCATTATAAATTTTCAAAAGAAATAACCTTATAAAAGCACTTTAGTGCTTTTTTTTGCAAAAAAAAATCACTTTAAAAGTGATTATTTATCTCTTGATACATATGAACCATCATTTGTACTGACAATAAGACGTTCACCGATTGTAATAAACATTGGTACTTTAACTAATAAACCTGTTTGCATAGTTGCATCTTTTAAAGCATTTGTTTTAGTATCACCTTTAACTGCAGGCATTGTATCTACAACTTCTAAGACAACTTTATCAGGTAAATTTACACCTAAAATTTCTCTTCCATCATAAAACATAACATCAACATTCATACTATCATATATGAATTTTAATTCCTTTTCAATTTGAAATTCTGGAATTTCAATTTGTTCATAAGTTTCATTATTCATAAATACATGACGATCTCCATTTGCATATAAGTATTGCATCGATGTTTTATCAATTTGTGCTCGTTCAACTTTTGTGCCTGCATTAAATGTATAATCAATGACAGCACCTGTTCTTAAGTTTCTTAATTTTGTTCTAACGAATGCACTACCTTTACCTGGTTTAACATGCATAAATTCAATTACTTGAAATATATTTCCATCAAATGCAATAGTTTGTCCTGTTTTAAATTCATTTGTACTAATCATAAATTGTTAGCTCCTCATATTTTTTTCCGCGTTAATTATACATGAAAACTATCTTTTAAGCAACCAATTCTAATAGATAAGCAATAGCTTCTATATAACTATCTAATTGATGTCCCATAAATCTTTTGTTTACTATATCTTTAAAATAATCAATTTTACGAAAATCTTCACGTTTATCTATATTTGATAAATGCACTTCAACTTTAGGTAATTCAATCATTTCAAGTGCATCTCTGATCGCGATACTTGTGTGCGTAAACGCACCAGGATTAATTAAAATAGCATCAAAGTTTTCTGTAAAAACTTCATGTAATGCTTCAATAATTTCACCTTCATAATTGCTTTGATAAAATGAAAAATCAACATCAGGAAATTCATCAGATAATGTTTCATATAATTCTTGTAATGTTAAGTGTCCATAATGTTTAGGATTTCTTTTTCCAAGCATGTTTAAATTAGGTCCATGGATAACTAAGAGATTCATTTGTATTCCTCGTTTTTAATATAGTTTAGTAATACTTTTACCGTTTGCTCAATATCATAATTATTTGATACTATGGCATCTGCAAAATCTTGATATTTTAAGAAACGCTCATCAAATAATTGTTCTAATGTTTTTTCTTTTAATAGTGGTCTTTGATAATCTTGTTCTAATCTTTTTTTAATAATATCAATATCAGTGTCTAAATAAAACTTTACACCATTCATCAAAGCTTTATTTTCTTTTTGTGTCACAATACCACCACCACAAGCAATGACATAATCACCATCTTTTGGACAATTTTTTAATGCATTAGTTTCTAATGCTCTAAATTTTTCTTCGCCATATTTTTCAAAAATTTCTTCAGTAAATAGATGTGCATCTTTTTCAATCATGCCGTCAAGATCAATATAGGTGTACCCTAAAGCTTTAGCAAGTTTTAAAGCAATCGTTGTCTTTCCTGATCCAGGCATTCCAATTAAATATATTTTCATGATACGTCTCCCTTTATATTAGTTTTTTAGAAATGTTTTGATTTCTTGTAAGACATCTTCATATAATGTATCACTTAATGCATCAAACATTATTGGACGCATTTGATTTTTAAACCATGTTTTTTGTTTTTTGGCTAGTGCTTTACTTTTTTTAATAATTAATTGTTTGGCTTCTTCTAAAGTGATTTCTTCTTTTAGATATGAAGCAATTGCACGATAACCTATCGCATTAATTTCAATATCATCATCTAGTAATGATTTTACCTCATTTATAAAGCCTTGTGCAAGTTGAATTTCTAATCTTTTTATTAATCGTTGTTCTAAAACTTGACGATCAAGATCTAAATAGATAATAAGTGGTTCATATAATAATACATCTTTGTTTTGTTTTTGAGATCTGTGATGACCTTCTTTAGCTAATTGAAGTGCTCTAATAACTCTTCTTCTATTTTTTTCATCAATTTTTATATTAGGATCTAGTTTTATTAACATCTCATATATCTCTTGAGTACTATATTTTTGATAGATATCTTCGTTATCATGATGTTTACTTTCTGGATCAAATTGATAATCATATAAAGCTGCTTTAATATATAATCCCGTACCTCCAACAATCATAGGTAGATCTATATCTTTAATCATCGCTCTTACATCTTGTTGATATTGATAAACACTATACTTGTGACTAGGTTCAATCACATCTAATAAATGATGTTTAATACCTTGTTTTTCTTCATCAGTTATTTTTGCTGAACCAATATCTAGTCTTTTATAAATTTGTACAGAATCACCATTAATAATATCTGTGTGAAGTGCTTTTGCTAAATCAATTGATAACTTCGTTTTTCCAGATGCAGTAGGTCCAACGATGACGATAACCTTTTTCATGATACAACACGCTTAAACATACGCTCTATTTCATAGTGCGTTAATTTTATAATCGTTGGTCTACCGTGTGGACATGTGTAAGGATTTTTACATAAGCGTAACTCTTCTAATATTTTAAAAACTTCTTGTCTAGAAATATGATGATTTGCCTTAATAGCGCCCTTACAGCTAACATCTTTCGCAAGTGCATCCCTAAGCGTTTTAATGTCTAGTTTTTGATATTCATCTAATTGACTAAATATAGATTCAATAGCAATATCTATTTCTTCATCTCTAAGCCATGTCGGTGTTGATATCAATTGTTTTTGATGGAAATTAAATCCATGTTTATTTAATATTTTTTCATATGAAAGTAATTTGTCTATATCATCATTAGATAATGATAGCTCAATAGGTATAAGTCTTTCTTTAATCGCAAACTTTGGATTGCCTAATGCTTCATAATAATGTTCATAGCGAATACGTTCTGCTGCAGCATGCTGATCCATCAAATATAGGCCTTCATCATTTTGAAATAAAAGATACGTGCCTGAAAAGATACCAATATATTCTAAATAAGGTAATTTATTAAGAGGTTCAGATGAGTTTTCGTCATTCTCATTTATCATTGGTGCTTCATTTAATAAAGAAGGTCTTGTAAATGATTCTTGTTTCCATTCTTTTTTAATTGAAGATAGATTTTCTTGAATAGGTAAGTTTTTTTCTTGTAAAGCTTTTTTAATCATATTTTCTAATTCGAAAGATAAAAAAGTTTCATTAACAAATTTGACCTCATATTTTTGCGGATGTACATTCACATCCAATAAGCTTGGGTCCATAACAATATCGATGATCGCTATAGGATATTTTGAAACCATTAAAAATGAATGATATCCATCAATCACAGCTTGTGTTAAACGATAATTTTTAATATATCGATGATTAATAAAAATTGAAATATCTTTTTTTCTTGATCTTACTATATGTGGTGATAACAAATATGCTTTCATTTGAATATGCGATACTTCATGTGATGCTATCGTTAATCCTTTAGTCATCTGTTTGCCATATATTTGATCGATTAATTGATAAAAGTCATGATTGCCATAAGTTTCTTTATATAATTTACCATCAAAAGATAATTGCATATAGATTGAAGGATTGGCTAAAGCAAGTCGATCAAATATATCAATAATGGCATATTTTTCAGTATATTCAGATTTAATATATTTAAATCGTGCAGGAGTATTATAAAAAAGATTCATCACATCAATTTGAGTACCTTTGTTCATGGCTGCTTGAGATGAACTAACAAAGTTTCCACCTTCATATATAACTTCACTACCTAAATCATCTTCAGTTTTAGTTTTAAGTACGACTTTTGATACTGCTGAAATTGCAGCAAGTGCCTCTCCTCTAAACCCTAAGGTATGTATATGGGATAAATCCATTTCAGATTTAATTTTACTTGTTGCATATCTTTCAAATGCAAGTTTTGCATCTTCTTGACTCATGCCATCACCATTATCAGTGACAGAGATTTTTTCCATACCAAATCCTAAAACTTCAATTTTGATTTTAGTCGCATGTGCATCAATCGCATTTTCTACGAGTTCTTTAATGACTGAACTTGGTCTTTCAACAACTTCACCAGCAGCAATCATATTCGAGAGTTTATGATCCATTTTTTTAATAACAGACATGCAAATCACCTATTTCTTTTTTAAATTCGATTGAAGATGTTTAATTAATAAGAGTGCATCTAATGGTGTTATTTCATCAGTTTTTAATGCTTCAATCTCATTTAAAACATCAATTTCAGTTTGACTTAAAGTTTGTTCTAATTTAGATTCATAATCATCGTAGTTAAATAAATCTAAAACAACTTTTTGTTCTTTAGCTTCTAATTGTTTTAATATATCTTGACTTCGTTCAATAAGGATTTTTGGTAAATGTGCAAGACTTGCCACTTGTATCCCATAAGATTTATCTGTCGTACCTTTTTCAACATGAT
Source organism: Mycoplasmatota bacterium (assembly GCA_018622495.1). Taxonomy (GTDB): domain Bacteria; phylum Bacillota_I; class Bacilli_A; order Acholeplasmatales; family Acholeplasmataceae; genus WOFB19. Next base: position 763,348 of record CP076021.1, on the reverse strand, counting down.
GTAGAAAAACCATCGTGTTTTTTTCTTCTTTAGCTTTAACACATAAGTTTGTACAACGTGATAATGTTTGTTCTAAGAATGTTAATTCATGATAATGTGTTGAAAAAAGTGTTTGTGCACCTATTTTTTCATGAATATATTCAATCATACCTTGAGCAAGTGCCATACCATCATAAGTGGCAGTCCCTCTACCGATTTCATCAAAAAGAATAAGTGATTTATTTGTAGCTCTAGTAAGAGCTTCATTAGATTCAACCATTTCTACCATAAATGTTGATTTACCACCACTAAGATCATCTGAAGATCCTATGCGTGTAAATAAAGCATCATAAATTGGCATTGTTGCGCTTTCTGCAGGCACATAAGAGCCACTTTGAGCCATATATACCATCAATGCAAACATACGCATATAAGTTGATTTACCACTCATATTTGGACCGGTAATTAAAAAGATTTCACCGGGATCCATCATAATATCATTTTCAATAAATTTCGTAAATTGTTCAACTACTAAATGTCTACCTTTGACAATTTTAACTTGACGTTCTTTTGTAAGATTTGGTCTAACTAATCTATATTTTTCTACCATCACAGCTAAATTTAAAAATACATCAATCTTAGCAATTAGTGTTGATAACACTTGAAGAGATTGAGCATATCTTTCAACATCACTACGAAGTTCTACGAATAATTCATATTCCATCGCAATCGCTTTTTCTTTAGCATGTAAAATCATTTCTTCTTTTTCTTTTAATATAGGAGAAATGTATCTTTCACTATTTGTAAGTGTTTGTTTTCGTTCATAACCAAAACTATCATCAACAAATTGTGTTTGTCCTTTAGATATTTCAATATAATATCCAAATACTCTATTATATCCAACTTTTAAATTTTTAATGCCTGTTTTTTCACGTTCATCTATTTCAAATTGAGACAACCATGTTTGAGCATCATGATTTATATTTCTTAATGCGTCTAAGGTTTCACTATATCCTTCTTTAATGATATTACCATCTTTAATAGTTAAAGGTGGTTCATCAACAATCGCTTGATTAAGACGAAGATATAAATCATCATGACTATCCATTTGTTCAATGAGATGTTCAATAATTGGATGTTGATAACTATGTAAATCATTTTTTAATATAGGAATATATTTTAGTGTTTCTTTTAATTGATATAAATCTCTTGCATTGATAGATTTAAATGCCACTCTACCTACAATACGATTAATATCATAAATATATCTTAAGCTTTCAAGTACATTTTGACGTGGTTGATATAATCCAAATGCATCAATTAAATCATATCTTTGATTTAATTGATCTTCATCATACAAAGGATGATTAAACATATGTTTTAAATATCTTGATCCCATTGCTGTTTGACAATGATTTAACCAATATATAAGTGTTGTTTGATCTTGATTAGTTAATGAATCTTGAATTTCTAAATGTTTTTTCACACGAAAATCAATATGCATATGAGAAACATTTTTAACAAGTTCAAAAGGCATTAAATGTGCCATGTTTTGTTGTTGTGTTTCTTTTAAATAGTTTAATAAGTGAGATGCTGCTCGTTTTTGATCACGATCTAAATTTTGAAGATATTTATGATCTCCAATATCAAATGAACTTGATATAGAAACAAGCACTTGATGTTGTTCTAATGCATCAAGAATTTTTTGATCAAAGTGTGGCGGACAAACAATCTCTTTAATTTTTAAACTATAAATATAATCAACGATTTCAAATTTTTCTAATCCATCAGTTAAAAATGCTTCACCTGTTGATATATCAACATACGTTAAAGCATATCCTTTTTCAGTTAATGCAATATTACCAATAAAATTATGGCTATTTGCATCTAATATACCATCTTCAAAAACTGTTCCCGGTGTGATTAGTCTGACGACTTTTCTTTCAACTAATCCCTTTCCCGGTTCACTAACTTGTTCAACGAGTGCAATTTTAAACCCTTTTTCTATAAGTTTTTGAATATAGGGTTTTACAGCATGAAAAGGTACACCACACATAGGTACTTTTTCACCTGCATCTCTTGAAGTAAGTGCAATTTCCAATACTTTTGATGCTAAAATTGCATCATCAAAAAACATTTCATAGAAATCGCCTAATCTAAAAAAGACTATCGCGTCAGCGTAGTCTTCTTTAATTTTCAAATATTGTTGCATCATTGGGGTATAATTTTGTTTCACTTTTTGTGACCCCCTTTATTTATACTGTAATGATTAAACTGCTTGCTGCCATCCGAGAGATGCAAAGAAACTCCAAATATGATCAATAATACCTTTACCAGCTATTTGTAAACTATTAATTGAATTTGTAAATGAGTCAAGGAAAGTAATTTGCACAGCATAATCAATTGCAGCATATGCAACTAATAATACAACGCCTATAAGTGCTAAGATGGAAACCCACTTAACAATTAAAAGAATTACTTTACTTAGGCCTTTAAATATTGCTTTACCTACTCTACCAAGAAATCTAACTTCACCTGGTAATTCAGTTTCTTCTTTATTTGATGCCATTTCTGCTTTCTGTTCTTCAATTAATTTTTCTCTTGCCAATGCATCTTCTTTTCTAACTACTTTTTTATAATCTTTTGCAGAACCAATATATTCCGCTGAATTAATAACTTCAATTTTTTGATCATCATGAGGATCTTTAATATCTAATAAAGGATGCCCAGATTCATCTGTTTCTTCTTTATCTTCTTCTATTTCTTGTTCGTCAACAGTCTTCAATTCAAATGATTGCACTGCCTCACGTAATTTTTTCACTTCATCTACTAATGCATCTAAGTTTACTTGAGGTGCAACATATTGAACTTTCTCAACAACTGTTTTTTCTTCAACAACTTCGGTTTTAACTTCTGAAACTTCTTCTTCAATGACCGGTTCTTCTTCAACAACTGGTTCTTCTTCAACAACTGGTTCTTCCTCAACTGCTGGTTCTTCTTTTACTTCTTCCTGAGTTTCTTTAACTGCGACAATTGGTGCAACTACAACTTCAGGTTCTTCTTTTACTTCTTCACTCGTTAATTCTTTTTCATAAACATCCCTAGATTTAGGAATAAAATATGTTTCTTTTGTTTCTTTTGAGTTTTTAAGTATATATTCAATAACTTCTTCTTTTTTAAGTTCAGTAGAAGCTTTAATGTCATGATCAATAGCAAATCTTTGCATAATGATAACACTCATAGATCTTACTTGATTTTCTAATGCTTCGGTATATTCGCCTTTATCTTTTAATTCAGCAACAATAATATCAGCTAATTGAGTTTTTTTAAGTCTTCTAGGAATATTAACTTCATATTTTTTACCAAGTGCACGAATTTCATTAATGGTAGAACTCTTATATAAAACATTTCTAATCTTATTTGGTGAAACACCATCAATACGTCCAAAACTATCATAAAACATAGGTTCAATATCTAAGTTATATTGTCCTATTTCTGGGAGTGATAAATCATTAGCTTTTACATAATCAATACTTTCTTTAACAAGTTTTTCTAATTCAAATGGAGGTACTTTTTTTTCAACCATATAGCCAAATAGATCCGTCCACAAATCTTCTAAATATCTTTTTGTAATTTTTTGATCATTAAAGAAAACTAACAGATTTTCTAATTGTGATTCTGTAAACTCACTAAACCAAGATAATCTATAATTTAGTTCATCTGCTAATGTTAATCTAGATTTTCTAGTTTCAGCTACCTTTTCTCTTAAATTTTCTCTTAAAACATAAATTCTTAATTCTCTTGGAACATTTAATCCGATGCTATTGAAAAAATTATAAACATTGCTTCCTGGCAAATATATAATTGATTTTAGTATTTCTTCAATTTTAACTGTCTTATCCCCTAGTAATACTTCAGTATCTTTTGTAAACTTCGGCATAAAATCCCTCCTATTATATCTTTAAGTTCATTTTACTATGATTTACTACGTAATTCAAATATATTACGTTTTTTCGCCTTAAATGGCTTTTTTATACCCCATCTATACCTTCATTGATTTGGTTTTCTATAATTTGAAGTACTTCTTTAACCATATGATTGATTTCTTCTTGTAAATCTAGATATTCACTCATCAAAGGAAAAGATTCTATCTCTTCTAATAATTGATCAAATTCTGATTGAAATTTATTGATAGCTTCTGTTTTATTTATTTCTTTTGCGTTTATCAATTGTTTTTGAATTGATTTTAATTTATTTATATTTTTTTTAAGCGTTTTATCTTTGTTAATTACCGTCTCAATTTGTTGATATCGTTTAACACTTTCGTTATCTTTAATTAATTGAAGTAGTTCTTCTTTTGCACTCATATGAGTTCACCTTTTAAGTACCAAGTCTTAGCACTTGTTATTTTAACATTAACAAGTTTGCCAATTAGTGATTTATCTCCAATAAAATTAACAAGTTTATTATGTTGGCTGTATCCAGCTAACACTTCATCATTATGCTTAGAAACGCCATCAACTAACACTTGTGCTATTTCACCAACAAAACGTTCGTTACCGTTTAAATAACCATCATTAATTAGGTGATTTAAACGATATAATCTTTGTTTCTTTTCTTCTTCAGGTGTATCATCTTCAAAAGTTGCTGCAGGTGTACCTTCTCTTTTTGAGAAAACAAATGTAAATGCACCTTCAAATGCTGCTTTTTCAACTAAATCAAGCGTTTCTTCAAAATCTTCTTCTGTTTCCCTGGGAACCCAACGATTATATCTGTCGTAATTGATATGCCTGGAACCATTTCTTTTAATTCACCTAAAACTTTTAAATAAGATTCTTTAGTATAATGTCGATTCATTTTTTTTAATACTTTATTACTTCCAGATTGTACAGGAAGATGGAAAAATGGCATCACATGTTCACAATCTCTAATAGCTTCCATCGTTTTACGATCTAAATCGTGAGGATGAGAAGTTGTAAATCTAATGCGTTTAATGCCTGTTTCATTTAAATCTCTTAGTAAATCACCAAATGTATAATCTTTATCTTTAAAATCTTTACCATATGCGTTAACATTTTGTCCAAGCACTGTAATTTCTACATAACCTTGATCAACAAGAGATTTCACCTCTTCAATAATCTCTTCTTTAGATCTAGAACGTTCTTTTCCTCTTGTATATGGTACGATACAGTAAGTACAAAATTCGTCACAGCCAAACATAATATTAACCCAAGCTTTATATTGATGATTTCTTGTTTTTGGTAAATTCTCTACAATGTCGCCTTCTTTAGAATATACTTCAATCACGCGTTCTTTAGAAAACATTGCAGTTTCCATGTATTCAGGTAATTTATGAATATTATGCGTACCAAAAACAATATCAACGTGTTGATATTTTTTTAATACACGCTCAACAACATTCTCTTCTTGAGCCATACACCCCGCTAATCCCAAAATTAGATCAGGGTTTTCACGTTTATATGCTTTTAATCTGCCGAGTTCTCCCCAAATACGATTTTCAGCATTTTCACGAATAGCACATGTATTTAATATGATAACATCACTTTCTCGTTCAACATCTGTCTTCGTAAATCCCATCATTTCAAGAATACCTGCCATGGTTTCACCATCAGCTTCATTGCCTTGACATCCATATGTGTGTATTTGATATTTTTTATGTAATCCCATTTGTTCGTGGGTTACACCTAATTTAAATGATACTTCTTTAATTGTATTTTTTGTTCTTTTTCTTGCCTTTTTTAAGTCAGGTTTGAAATATTTATCTATATCAACATGATTCATTATTATCACCCAGTTTTATTATATATAATCGTTGTGTTTTATGACACCGTTTCGCTCTCAAGATGAATGTGTTTAATTGTATTTTTACACAAATCCAAAATGACTGCATTTAATTGTACTGCACCATCAGCAATAACATTAGGGACTGAATGACCATTTAAAAATCGATTAATGACAATATCTTTATCAACACCAATCACACCATTAAGTGGTCCAGTGACTCCAACATCACTAATATAGAGTGTCCCTTTAGGAAGTACTCTTGCATCTGCAGTAGGAACATGTGTATGTGTTCCCAAAATAGCTGAAGCTAGTCCATCTAAATATAAGCCTAGTGCAACCTTCTCAGAGGTTGCTTCAGCATGAAAATCAATAATTTTATAATCTGCATCTACAGATTCTAATATATTTTTTAATCCTAAAAAAGGATTTTCTAAGTTAGGATTCATAAAAATGCGCCCTAAAGCATTAATGACTAATATTTTTTTATCATTATACTTAATAATTTTATAGCCGTGCCCTGGTGCATCAAAATAATTGAACGGTCTCACAATATTTGCATCTTCTATAAATTCATATAATTCTCTATGTCCCCATACCCAATTACCCATCGTAATCATATGTACACCAAGTGTCATTAATTGCTTATATATTTTTTTATTAATGCCTCTACCATTAGCTGCATTTTCTCCGTTAGCAATTATAATATTAGGTTTATAAATTTCTTTTATTTCCGGAAGGAAATGCGCTAAAGTATTGACGCCACTTTCTCCATAAATATCACCTACAAATAATACTTTCATATCAATTCCTTCTTTCTAAAATAAAAGTGAAAAGAGGCCAACGGCCTCTTTATTATTTTGCAATATCAGTTGCTCTTGTTTCTCTAATAACCGTAACTTTAATTGTTCCTGGATATGACATTTTTTCTTCAATTTGTTCTTTGATTTCTCTTGCAACTTTAAATGCAGATAAATCATCGATTTGATCAGGTTTAACAATAACTCTGATTTCACGACCAGCTTGAATCGCAAATGATTTGTCAACACCTGTGATACCATTAGAAATTGTTTCTAATTGTTCTAATCGTTTAATATAGTTTTCCATAGATTCACTACGCGCACCAGGTCTAGCAGCACTTAATGCATCAGCTGCAGCAACTAAGATGGCAATGATAGATTCAGGATCTTTATCACCATGATGTGATGCAATCGCATCAATCACTTCTTTTGGTTCACGATAACGACTTACCAAATTAACACCAATTTCTACGTGTCCACCTTCAACTTCATGGTCAACTGCTTTACCAATATCATGAAGTAATCCAGCACGTCTTGCTAAGATTTCATCTTCACCGATTTCAACAGCTAATTTACCTGCTAAAAATGCAGTTTCAATTGAGTGTTTTAAAACATTTTGACCGTAACTAGTTCTAAAACTTAAGCGTCCTAATAATTTAACTAAATCTGGATGAATACGACCTATACCCACCTGGAATATTGCGTCTTCCCCAGCTTCTCTAATATACATGTCAACTTCAACTCTTGCTTTTTCAACAACTTCCTCAATTCGTCCTGGATGAATACGACCATCAGAAACGAGTGTTGTCAAAGCACGTTTAGCGACTTCTCTTCTTACAGGATCAAATCCACTTAATACAACTGCTTCTGGTGTATCATCAATAATTAAATCGACTCCAGTTAAAGCTTCTATTGTACGAATGTTTCGTCCTTCTCTACCAATAATACGACCTTTCATTTCATCGTTAGGTAGTGTTACAACTGATACTGTGCGTTCAGTTGTTGTTTCACTTGCGTATTTTTGAATTGCAAGTGCCAATAATTCTTTTGATTTTGATTGAACTTGATTTTTTGCTTGTTCTTCTTCGTCACGAATAAATATGGCGATTTCATCAGCCATTTGGTCTTTAACACGAGACATAATAATATCTTGTGCAGAAGATTTATCCAATCCGGAAATTTCAACAAGTTTTTGTTCTTGTTCTTTTAATACTTCTTCCACTTTGCTATTTAATTGTTCAAGTTGTTCTTTACGTTGATCTAATCTTTCTTCACGTGAAGATAATGATTGCTCACGGCGATCTAAATGTATAGCACGATTATTTAAGTTTTCTTCTCTTTGTGTCACTTTGTTTTCTAAAGTTAAAACAACTTGACGTCTTTCGCGCATATCATTTTCAAAATCTTTTCTTTGCGTAAAAATTTCTTGTTTAGCTTCTAAAACGTTTTCTCTTTTTAATTTTTCAGCTTCTTTTTTACCGTCTTCAACAATTTTTTCAGCCATTGCTTTGGAATTTTTAATACTTTTTTCGTGATGAGAAACACGAATAATATAACCAATTCCAAATCCTATAAGCAATGCTAGCAAAATGGAGATGAGTGACTCTAATGTGTTTAATGAGAATGCGATATTAGGCATTCTACCACCTCCATTTATTTTTTATATTTATAAGTTTATATACTTAAACTAATGAATTTAACTTACAAGCATATTATACATGATTTTTAGGGGTTAAGTCAATGTAAATTCATCGAAGATTTTATTTACATTTTTCATATTTTTGTTTTTTCTAGTATAATATTAAGAGAGACGTTTAAACAAGGAGTTTTTTATGGCATATAATAATGGAAAAAATAACAAATTAATATGGTTTCATACACATCGAATAAGAATTTTAATAATCACTGCAATAACTGTCATTTCACTAACACTTATACTCTTAGCTTATCTAGGAACTTATCTGACATATAATAAAGTTATCTTTGATGAAGAGACCAATGAAAAAATTAGTTCTTTTGAACAAATTGATGATTTAGAGATTATTGATTTGGATTTTATTTGGACTACACTTAAATACCCTTCATTTAATGAAGATGGCTCAGTAGATGCAACAGGTTACTATCAATTTAAGTTTTCCTATGATGCTAGAAACACTTATTCAGTAAGTAAAGTCACGCTAACACCGGTATTGCAAACCAATTGGATTGACTACAAAGAACTCGGGACAATGATTACATTATCAGATGACAGTTACACAAATGCACTTATTGTTTATAATTATGAATTACCTCAAAGAAAACTAATATTTGTTAACGTTGAGGAACCATTCTTATACTTAAAAATTGATGTCACATATGATGTAGGATCAACAACTTCAACACAAACACAATATGTAAAAATTAATTTAGATGATTATAATCCTGATTCAGTTCTTGATTAACTTCATATATGTATAAAAAGATGCAAAATAAATTTGCATCTTTTTTTTATCATTAAATTGTTTTATCATTTAATACTTTTCCATCTTTTAATTCAATAATACGGTCAGCCTTTTTCGCAATATCATCATTATGAGTAATCACAATAAATGTTGTACCATATTTTTTATTGACTTTTCTAAGAATATCATAAATTTGATCCGTAGTATCAGAGTCAAGATTACCAGTAGGTTCATCAGCCAATACAATCTTTGGATGATTCATTAAACTACGTGCGATAGCAACTCTTTGTTGTTGTCCTCCTGATAAATTCGTCGATAAATTATCTTTATATGCACCTAAGCCAACATCTTCTAATAATTCTAATGCACGCTGTTCAATTTCTTTCGTAACTTTTTTCCCTGAAATCCGATAAGGCATTAAAACATTTTCTAATGCTGTGAATTCTGGAAGTAAGTAGTGAAATTGGAAAATAAAACCTAATACATTATTTCTAATATGAGATTTTTCATTTTTAGTGAGTAATTCAACTTCTTGATCATTAATGAAAACTTGACCACAAGACGGATCATCTAATAATCCCAAAATATTTAATATCGTTGATTTACCAGAACCCGATTGTCCGATGATCGCATTAAACGATTTTTCTTTAATATCTAAATTAATATCAAATAATACCTGTGTTGGAAATTTAGTATTTTCATTATATATTTTACATACATGTTTTAGTGATAATACATTAGGCATTTCTAATCACCTCGATGACTGTTAGTTTAGATGATTTAATCGCTGGAATCAATGAAGCAACCACACATGCGAAAATCGCAATTCCTCCAGATAACGCAATAAAGCCAAGGTCTATCGTCAATGGTATCAATGGTGTTCCATCAGGATTTAATGCAAACGAAGTAAATGCTACAAGTAGTCCAATACCTAATAAAATACCTACAATTGCTCCAAATATGCCTAAAAATATACCTTCAGAAACAAATACTTTTGAAGCGTTAGTATCAGTTAACCCCATTGCTTTTAATATACCTAATTGTCGAGACTTCTGCATCACTGTAATGGCTAGTGTTGATGAAATCCCTAATACAACAGAAATAATAACAAATATTTGAATCATTAAAGAAGAAACACTTTGTCCAGTTAAACCGCTTAATAAATCTTCATTATCACTCATCCAATTACTGATTTCAAAACTATCATCAAAATCTGATGTTAGTGCTAATGCAATATCTTCGGCTTCAAACACTTCATCTAATTGTGTTTCAATACGATTAATACCAGTTGTCCCAACTAATTGTTGTACAGTCGATAGTGGTGCAACAGCCCATGATTCATCTATAGCTGATACGCCAAAACTCATAAATCCAACAACTTTTAATTGATGTGTGACACCTTCTATTTCAATATCAATTAAATCATTTAAAAATACTTCAGTTGTATCATGAAGACCAATACCTAATAAAACTTCATTATCACTGCTTGGTATGCGTCCTGCATATAAATTATTTGAAAAGTCATAGATGTTTTCAGCTTTTTCAAGATCTAATCCTCTTAACAATACTTCTTTCATGTTCCCATCAAATGAAATAAATCCACCTGTTTCTAGTGAAGGTGAAACCACGTTAAATGATTCACTTGTATTTTTAATATTTAGTAATTCGTCATCATAATCAGTTAGATATCCTTCCGATACTTCAACTGTTACATGCGAAGTTGATCCAATTGTTTTATCAACAAGACTTACTTGTAACCCAGTAATAAGAGCACCTATAAAAACTTGTACGGATACACCCACTGCTATACCTAAAATAATAAGTAATGTTTGTCTTTTAGAAGACATTAAAAAACGCCATGCAATTTGTAATGCCAGTTTCATAAAAATCACCTCTTTTTGTTTTTAATTATATAGATAAAAAGGATATAAAATATCCTTATTTATTATCAGTCATATGATAGTGGTCTAATATTTCTTGATTAATAGTATCAAATACATCTTGATGATCTTCTAAGTATTGTTTTGCATTTTCACGACCTTGACCAATTTTTTCGCCATTATATGCATACCAAGATCCACTTTTCTTAACAAGATCTAACTCTACTGCTAAATCAATAAGTTCACCAGTTTTTGAAATACCCTTACCATAGATAATATCTACGACAACTGTTTTAAATGGTGGCGCAACTTTATTTTTAACAACTTTAATTTTGGCTTTATTACCAACTATATCAGTACCGTCTTTTAATGCTTCACTTCTTCTTATCTCTAATCTTACACTTGAATAGAATTTAAGAGCACGTCCACCTGGTGTTGTTTCAGGATTACCAAACATAATACCAACTTTTTCACGTATTTGATTAATGAAAATTGCAGTTGCTCCTGATTTTGAAATAACACCTGATAATTTACGCATTGCTTGACTCATAAGTCTTGCTTGAAGACCTACATGAGATGCTCCCATATCACCGTTAATTTCAGCTTCTGGAACTAATGCTGCAACACTATCTACAACTATCGTATCAATTGAACCAGAACGAATAAGTGCTTCAGCAATTTCTAATGCTTGTTCACCTGTGTCAGGTTGAGATAAAATAAGTGCATCTGTATCAACGCCTAAAGCTTTAGCATACTGAGGATCAAGTGCATGTTCAGCATCGATAAATGCAACATATCCACCTCTTTTTTGTACTTCAGCAATTGCATGAAGTGCTAATGTCGTTTTACCAGAACTTTCAGGTCCATATATTTCAATAATTCTTCCTTTAGGATATCCACCAATACCTAATGCGATATCTAATGCGAGTGATCCTGTAGGATTTGCTGCAATATGTCGATCAGCTTCATCCCCTAAACGCATCACTGAACCTTTACCATATTGTTTTTCTATTTGTTTCATTGCAGCTTCAAGCGCTTGCGTTCTTTTATCGTTATCCATGATATACCTCCATTATTATATTAAACTAAATATAAATATTTTACTCTTTAAATACTTGATAAAATTGCTTTTCTATTTTTTATAAAATAATCAACACCACTTACTAAAGTCATTAAAATAGCAAACCAAAAAATAATATTTGCAATCCATGGTGTTAATCCAAAATCATTAAATAATAATAACACTAATGCTACCATTGTTGATGCTGTTTTTATTTTACCATACGGTGACGCAGCAATAACAGTTCCTTGATCCATTGATATAAGTCTAATACTTGTAACAACAAATTCTCTTACAATCACAATCATCACTGCCCATAATGGAACTCGACTTGGATCTTGTATCATAAGGAAGAGCAAAGCGATAAGTACTAAGACTTTATCAGCGATAGGATCTAAAAACTTCCCAAATGTAGTTACTTGATTGTATTTTCTTGCGATATATCCATCAAGAAAATCACTTAATGCAGCAACAACAAATAGTATTGAAAAAATGAATTCTCCTATAGATAAATCCAACATCCCAATAGGTTCTTTAAGCGCTGGTATATAAATTAAAATAAGCATGATGGGGATAATAAAAAATCGAAATAAAGTTATTTTGTTTGCAGTTGTCATAATTTCCCTTCTTTATGCAGTTTTTCATAAATATTTTATCATAAATCACTAATATTTGTTGCAATTTTAATCTCCTTTTGATACAATAAGTGTGCATATTTATAGGAGGTGAAATTGTGGCTAACATTAAACAACAAATCAAACGCAATAAGACCAATGAAAAACGTCGCTTAACTAACGCATCATTTAAATCATCTGTAAAATCAGCGATTAAAGCAGTTGAGTTATCAGTTGAATCAAATGATAAAGAAAAAGCATTGGAAAACTTATCTTTTGCTCATAAGAAACTTGATAAAGGTCTTGCAAAAGGTATTTATCATAAAAACTTTGTAGCAAGAAACAAATCTCAACTTTCAAAATTGGTTAATAGCCTGTAAAAGAGAAGCATATTAAATGCTTCTTTTTTTATACAGATTTTTCAATTTCACGTCTTCCGCCATATTGTGCAATATATTGTACATGTGGCATTTTTTGTCCTTTGATGCCATATTTAGGATTAAATCCTATTTTATTGACATAGTGTTTTATATTAGGTTGTTCTACTTGAAGTGCCTTAATGACTTCATAAGTTGCTTTTATATCATCTAATGCTCTATGTGTGTTTTTAATATTAACTTGATATGTTTGAACTGCACTTTCTAAGCGATGTGGGTAACGATGTCTATCTTTGTAAATTGCCATCACATCTAAAATATCATTTTTAATTTCAAATTGAGGTTGATAGTATTTTCTAAATAGTGCTTGTAAAAATGAAAGATCAAATAATATATTATAAGCAATTAATAACGTATTCTCATCTTGATACATGTCAAATAATTTTTGAAATGCAACAGATTCAGGGATACCATCTCTTAATAACATCTCATCAGTGATATGTGTTATTTCTATAATTTTTGGAGAAAGTGGTTTTTGAGCTTCTACTAATGTAGATAGTTCTTCTATGATTTCATATTTACCATTTCTCAATTCTAGAACAATAGCTCCAATTTCAATAATTTGTTCATAAGCTGCATTTAAACCAGTTGTTTCAAAGTCAAATAGTAATACTCTTTTATTTTTAAACATTATGACGCTCCTAACAAATATAGTTCTAAACCTAATCTTTTATTTTTAATACCGGATTTTATTTCATAGTCTAATTGAGATAGTTTTTTCAAGTGGTTTTCAAGCTGTTTAAGTGTTTGTGTAGATACATTTTTCATTAAATAATATGTTCTACCACTGCTATACCCAAAATGAGTTGCTAAATCATTTTTTGTATAACCTTTTTGTAATAATAGTTTTGCATGAAATAATTCCCTCATCTTATTTGCAATAAAATTAATAATTCTTAATGGATCTTCACTTTGAGTCACAAGATCTTCATATATCTCAATTGTTTTAGCATGATCATTTAAAATCATCGCATTTGTTAACTCAAATATATTGTCTTCTAAATTTCTTGGTACAAGTGCTAATACATCTTGCTCATTAATGATTTTTTCATCGATTTTATATATTTTTAATTTGTTGAGCTCTTGCATTAATAAGTTAAACTCATAATTTGTTCGATCACACAACATTATCATCGCAGATTGATTCATTTCATACGCTTCTTCTTTTAATACTTTTTCAATATATTTAGGGTAGTCTTTTTTATCCATATCTTCAATTTCAACCACAAAAGCATATGAAAAAATAAGATCTTTTACCTTTTTAGATATTTCATAGTTATCATCTAATTCAATAATTAAGACAACATCTGGATTTGGATTTTTAAAATATTTTTCCCAAGTGTTAAAAATTGAATCAGCATAATTATCTATTTCTTCAATGTGTTTTAATACAATTATTTTTAAGTCAGCAAAAAAAGCAATCGTTTGAAGTTCTTCTAAGACATCATCACTTGAATTGTCTAATAAATCATAATGCATAATGTTAAATGGATCTATATCATATGAAGAAATCTTTTTTGTTATCGCTTGTTTATTTAAAAATGAATTTTTACCTTTATATACATAAATATGTTCTTGCATAAGTCCTCCAAGTCGTTATATTTATTATACTAAAAAAACACTAAAAATCATAGATATACCATCCATTTTCCTTTCTTAAATTGATATTGATAAATCACAGTTCCATCGATATCACTACGATATATTTTTATAGCTCTTTCATTTAATCTATTTATGGTTTGTTGTGCAGGAAAATCAAACCGATTATCTAAGCCTACAGATATTAATGCTATCTTTGGTGATACAGTTTCTAAAAAGATTTTTGATGTTGAACTCATAGAACCATGATGTGCGACCTTTAATACATCACTATTGATGAGATTACCGTATTTTTCAACAATTTTAATTTCAGCAATTTCTTCTATATCTCCTGTCATTAAAAAATCATATATGCCTAACTTTATTTTAAACACTAGTGAGTTATTATTAGCATCTTGATAATCATAAATGGGATTATAAAATTTAATGGTTTGTTCTTTTAATATGATTTGGTCATCAGCTTTAATGAGTCTCACATGCGCATCAAATTTATCATATGATGTATCATAAGCGCTTATGAGTACTTCATTCACTTCAAATCTTTCTATAATCATATGTGCTTCTTTGGTATGATCTTCATCACTGTGTGTAAGTATTAAATAATCTATGTGACGAATACCATGATTTTCTAAAAAATTGGTTGTTTGACTAAATGCATCAACAACTATATGCGTATCCCCTGTTTTCATATAAAAACCATCACCTTGACCTACATCAATCATATAAAAAAGATCTTCATTAATGTAGTTAAACTTAATCGTTGGCATATAAAACACGAATAAACATATCAGTAATCTTACTAAGACTTGTTTGTGCGTTTTAGATAATAATGTCATGATAATACATGCATAAGCTATGATAATACCAATAGACGCAAGTCGATGATAAACAATATTTATTTCATACGTTTCTAGCATATACATCAACGCATGAACTTTACTTATGATGATTTGAAATACTACATTAAACTTAGGTAATATCAAAGTTATCCAACTTAATGGATAAATCACATAACAAAAAAGGCCAATATAAAATGGTGAAAGCATATAATAACTTAGCGATAAATGATTTTGAAGTGGACTTAAACAAATTAATATCATCAAGGCATTCATATATTTTTTAATCATTGGTGATTGTTTTTCATATAAAAACGAAGTTATTTGCAAAATCATAACAATCATAAACATCATTAAAAATGATAAACTATAGATTAAATATATATTTAAGCATAAGCATATAAAAAAAGCTATCACATGTTGATCAATTTTTTTTAATCTTAATTCAAAGTGTCCATTAAATATTGAAATGATAAAGACTATCATTAATCTGAGTACAGATAAATCCATGTGTGATAAATAAAGAATCAACACATAAACGATGAAAATCATTATTTTTTGATGTTTGTTTTCAATATTTAAATAAAAGCCTATTTTCTTAAGTATTAAAATAAACATATAAACATGTAAACCTGACACGTTTAATAAAAACAAAATATCTAGATTTTGATAAATGCTTTCCATTTCTGTATCATCAAATGCTTGACCAAATATAAGTGCTTTAATATAATCGTTATCTTGTTTTTCTAATAAATGTAATCTATATGTGTTGATGTGAAATCCATGATCAATTGAAAGATTTTCAATATTTTCTACTTTTCCATAAACTCCATTTGATAAAAAATACTCTTTAAAATCAAATCCAAAAGGTATCGTTTCATGTTTATAGCTTACTATATCACCATCTAAATATAAGTGATCTCCAATCTCATATAAATTTTGATAATCATATATGTGATATGTTTTAAATTGATAGCGTATAGTAACTCTTTCATAAGTATCATAGTCTTTGATATCAATAACTTTTGCTTTTCCTGAGATATGAATAATGGATTGTTGTTTCACAATGATAAAAAAAGATAGAGATATAACAATCACACATATCATTAATCTTAACCATTTGATTTGTTTTCTAAGAATATACAAATAACAAAAAAATAGTATTAAAATATATATTTGATGAAAACTTAATATCCATATAGCAATAGCAAACCCTTCTATATAGATATTATCAAACTGTAATAAATGGACGTATTTTTTCAAGTGTTTCTGTTCCAATATATTTTACATTGATTAAGTCATCAACTGAGACAAATGCACCATATGTTTCTCTATAAATCATAAGATTTACGGCTCTTGTTTCTGTCATGCCTTCTATCTCTAATAGTTCTTGAAAACTTGCTTCATTTACATTTACTAAATAAATAATTTGTTCATCATCAATATCTTGACTTGGAATAATGACATGTGTTTGCGTTGTAATGCTTTTTTGATACGTTATTTGTTCATCATTTGCTGATGGTTTTAATCCTCCTGCTTGCTCAATGAGATCATAATAAGTGACATCTCCATAAAAATAGTAAGTGCCAGGGAAATATACTTCTCCTGTAATGGTAACTTCTAACATATAAATATCGTTTTCTATACCAACATATTGAACATTTTCTTCCTGATCAGGATAAACAACAAATCCTAATATAAGCGTAACTATACCAATTATCATCATTAATCTTTGCATAAAAATAACCTCCAATATATATTAGAGGTTAAACTTCATTATTACTATGATTATTTTAATTAGATGTTTAAAATATCGTATGGTCAATCATAGGCTTTAAAATATTGTATGGTATACCATACGATTTTTGAAAGGCCTATTTTTTTATATAAAAAAGGAAGTCCTCATTTATAATAGAGTTATTAGCCATAACTATAGAATAGGAGGACTTCATGTCTTATGATACCATAAATATTTTACACTTAGAACAATTTAAAAGCAAGATTGAATTATTAGAAACAAGGCTTGAAAGAAATGTATTGATTATCGAATTAAAGTTTTATAAACAACAAATATTATGCCCTATCATGGATCAGCTCATATAAGATTTTTAGAATATAAATATAAAAAAATCATACATTCAATATCTACACATGAAAAAAGCGTGATTAGATGGCATATGAGAAGATATCAATGTAAGCTTTGTAAGAAAACCTTTAGCGAGTCCAATCCACTATCGAGACTCAAATGAAAATGTAAGTTTGTATACAAAGATGTCTATTTTAAACTATTTAAAAGATTATAATCATACATTTACATCTGCTGCGCATCACTATTATGTTAGTATCCAAACAGTGATCAATATATTTGATCGTTATGTAGAAGCGAAGCGTCGAAAGCTACCCAAAGTGATCAATATCGATGAAGTATTTATATCAAGAGCACACAAGTACAAATATGCATGTATCTTATATGATTTCATGCATAGAAAAATCATTGATGTATTACCAACAAGACATAAACGTTATTTAATTGATTACTTCGCTAGAATCCCTAAAACTGAGTTATCAAGCGTAGAAGTCGTCGTGATGGACATGTGGCAAACTTATAGAGATGTCATCAAATTATGTATACCTCAAGCGAAAATAGCTGTTGATTCATTTCATTTAATTAGGACATTAAATGAAATCATCAAACGTATAAGAATTGATACAATGAATAAATACAAGCAACACAAAAGTGCACCAGTTCATGATGATATGTATTATTACATGTTAAAGAAATTTCATTACTTCTTTCTCAAGAACTATGAAGATATCTATGATGGGAAAATACGTATACAAAAACTACATGCATATTGGCATAAATCGGATATTCTTCATTATTTGTTATCTACTAATGATGATTTAAAAGATGCATATCTTTTAAAAGAAAGGTATAGATCATTTAATCTAACAGCCTCTTATGATACGTGTGATGATGAGCTTAACCAACTCATAGATCTATTTAGAAATCATAAGTTAGCAGGGATGAGATCATTTGGAAGAACGTTAAATAACTGGAGAGATGAGATTAAAAATTCTTTTTTAGTTTATGATAAAAGACGAATATCCAATGGTCCTATTGAATCTGTCAATAATAAAATAAAGACTGTGATCAAAACATCTAATGGTATTAAATCTTATAATCGATTGAGAAACAAGATTATGTATGCAATTAATAAAGATATACCTATAAAAAACAAATAAAATAAGAGTTATGGCAAAAAAAGGCACTCCCGCGAGTGCCTTTAACTTACCATACAATTTTTTATAGGTCACATTGACCATACAATTTTGGAAAGGTCTATTTAGTCTTTACCATACAATTTTTTAAAGACCCTTTTAATTTAGTTGCAATAATATAGTGTTTTCTTTCATCTGGACCATCTATAATGTCAACTTTACAACCTAATGATTCTAATACTTTTTTAAAGCTTTGCGTTGAGTGTACATATTGTTTAATGTCATATGATGTATCTTCAACTTTGATTTGATGCAAAATTTCATTATGATTAACATTAATTGACCATGCATATGGCAATGGTTTTTCTTCAATCTCATGATATTGATCATATATATCTAGTATTTCTTCTTTATATATATCAAAAACGAGAACTCCGTGATCGTTTAATGCTTCATAAAAATGATGCATTACAGATGTTATATCACAAAAATAATTTAACACATCAAAACATGCAACGATTACATCTGTCTTAAGTGTGATTTCTTCATTTAAGTCATGAAGATATAATTGAGCATCAACATGATTTTTAGCTAATCTATGTTTCGCTAAAACTAACATATCTTCATCATTGTCTAATCCAATAACTTCAAAGTCTTTAGCAAGTAAAGTCGTTAAGTATCCAGAGCCACAACCTGCATCAATAACCGTATTATATTTTTCGATATATGGCTTTATAAAGGCATATATCTCTTCATAATCAATATCTTCCATTAATTGATCATATAGTTTAGCAAAACTCATGAAACTAATTTCACATCCATAAGACGTTGATCAAATCCGTAATATTTTCTTAATTCTTACGTAAATAAATGAATAATAATTTCACCACAATCTATTAAAACCCAAGAACCACCTTTACCTTCAATGTGCTTTATGCCATCTGTTGATAAACTTTGTTTTAAATGATTCACAGCTGCATTACCCTGTCTTTCATTGACAGTAGCAATCACAAAATATGAGTAAAATGGTGACGATTCCTCAAAATCAAACACCTTTAATTCTTGAACTTTTAAATCTTCTAATGTATTTATTATTATTTCTAATTTTTTTTCCACAAACTTACCTCCTTATAGTAATCATATGCTTCTAATTGATACTTGCTTGGTAATATACCACGCGTTTCTAAATCTTTAATACTTATAGTCATACATTTTAAAACTGCTGCATTTAAATCGTTTTTAGCAAGTTCGAAAATTTCTTTAATATCTAAAAATGATCTATTGGGTTCACAATAATCACTTACAAATAATATTTTTTCATAAATACTCATATTTGGTTTTCCCCAAACATGACATTTAATTGGGTTAATTATATCTAAATCACTTATATCTAAATTTCTAGTGATCAAATAAGCTGCTTGATATGCGTGAAACATCACTGGATAATCTTTAACAATTTCTTTTTCATTATCTGATAATAATTCAACATTAATATCATCATATTTTGAGAAGTCGTGATATAGGCCTGCTAACATCATTTTATTGCTATCAACGTCATAAAAATTTGCAAGACTTACTGCAGTTTGAGCAACACCATAGACATGTTTTAATCGCTTTTCATGTTGGCTTAACTTTTGATTGACTTGCTTCATAGCTTTTTGAATGAGTGCTTCCATTATTCAAACAATGCTTTCGTTACTGTCATGTGCATACCTTTTGGATAAGTCACTTCAACTTTTGAGATATCCGTAAAGTGAATGAAAGTAAAATCAGCACATGTCAACTGTTGTTTACCTTTTCCTAATTTATATATTTTCTTTTCATAGTGATCAACATAAGTATTAAACATCGTTTCTTTTTTAAGTAATAAATCATCTATCTTTTGTTGATTGGTTTTATGATATGTAATATGTTTTGACCCATAAATTACGATGTTCATCGGTTCTAAAGCGGTAATTGCGATAAGCCCTTCAATAAATACCGTTTGTTTTTCTCTAAGTTGAAATATGCGCGGATTCATCGTTTCTTGAGGTAAAAGTTTTTTATACTTTGTATATGGTAAAAACTGATGCAAATACCCTTCTTGATATAGTCCTGGCATGTCCCATAACACATGATTTTCATCAAGATTAGCATCAATAGCTTCTTGTGTTAATCCAGCTTTATTTAAAGCTAGTGCTTTATCATCTAATGTTAAGGCTTTAAAAAGTGTTGTTTTACCTGCATTTTGAACACCTATTAAATAAATATTCTTTTTATTAAATGACATTAAATAGTCTTTTAAGTTTTCAATGTCATAAGGATTATGCGCCGTCATAAATATTATATCTTTAAAAGGAATGCGCATTGCTCTTGCTTTTGACATGATATGTTCAAATAATTTATCCATATTTGTGCTTTCAGGCAATAAATCCATTTGATTAATCACATAAATAAAAGTCATTTGTGGCTCATATCTGTAAACAGGATATTCAAAAAGCATATCAAAAGCCATCACAGAACTTACCATCACAGCGACACCATGTGCGTTTAGTTTTGGTAAATCTTCAGGATGGAAATGTTCATTTGCTTCACCATAATGATAAAGTTTATAGCATGATTGACAATAGTCATGTTCTAAACTTAATGCATAACCTCTTTTATTTTGATCATTTGTTTGTAACGGTGCACCGCACCCCTTACATGTTTCAATTTTCATAAGGTTCAATTAACTCCTTATATGCTTTAGGATATCTTTTTTTAACGCCTTTTAAAATACATTTTGCAAAAAATCTATTCAATGATGTAATCCACTTGTCACTTGATTTTTTTATAGGTTTAATTAAAATAGATTTAATTTTTAACCTGTTAGCTCCAAAGACATCTGTCATTACTTGATCACCGATTAAAACAACTTCATCTTTTTCAAAGCCAGCCATGCGTACTGCTTTTTTTAATCCAAATAATAATGGTTTTTTAGCAAAATGAACATATGGATATTGATCAGCTGCAAGTTTAACTCTTGATTTTTGACTATTAGATACAATAATAATTTTAAAATCTTTTTGAAGTTCTTTTAAAAAAGCAAAAGTTTTTTCACTCATTTTTTGTTCATCATAAGCAATAATTGTATTATCTAAGTCAAAAAACAAGGACTTAACGCCTTGTTTTGTTAGTGTTTGATAATCAATATCAAAAATATTTGGATAGTATGATACAGGAATAAATTTTTTATAAAATGCCATTACTTAATTTCCAAAATTTTTATTTTAAATAGATTGCCAGTTTCAGTTTTAACTTCTACTGTATCGCCTTCTACTTTATTTAACATTGCTTTACCAAGTGGTGATTCGACTGATATTTTTTGTTCCATTGGATCAGCTTCTATACTACCCACTAAACTAAACGTGTTTTTCTTTTTAGTTGCTAAGAATTCAACTGTCACAACTTTACCGATATTGACAATATCTTCGTTTGTTGTTCTAATAACTTTAACATTTTTTAAGATTGTATCGATTTCAGCAATTCTTGCTTCAATACGCGCTTGTTCATTTCTAGCAGAATCATAATCAGCATTTTCTGATAAGTCACCTTGTGCACGTGCTTCTTTCAATGCTTCTAAGTTTTCTGGACGTTTTACATCTTTTAAATATGCTAATTCTTCTTTTATTTTATTAATACCTTCTTGTGTTAACTGGAATGTTTGTTTCGCCATGGAAAGTACCTCCTTAAGTTCTTATATATTATACAATATTTTTTATCTAATTACCATTTTTTTTAAGGCTTTTTGTATGTTTTTATGCCCCACCATCCAAGTATCTAGTATATCATAAAAATCTTTAGAATGATTAAATACGAGTTTATGTGCATATTCATGTAGTAAAACATATTCTAAGTAAATTGAATCAAGTGTTGCAAGAAATGTGTTTAGTGTGATTTCATCATGTTTTCTATGATATGATCCAAACTTCGATTTAAGAAATTTATACTTAATAGGTAGTGCTTCTAAATTGTTGTTTTTAATAACTTTAAGTACTTTTGGATGAATCTCTTCAACCATTTTTTTTAATGTTATTAAATATAGTCTTTTTTTAGCTGACGCAATGTCACTACCGGTAATATGTATTTCATCTCCAAGTTTAGTATAAGTAAATTCTCCCGTAGAAAAATATATTTTATATACTTTATTATTTAACTTTATGATACTATCATCTTCAGTTTTAATTGCATTTAACTTTAATAACAATTTATCAAATTGTGCATCAAGATACTTCGGTATCATATGTTTCATATACTTAGAGGTTGTAATCAGGACATAATCTTCTTTTATTCTAAAATATGTATTTTTATTATGTTTAACTATGATTTTATATTTAATTTGTTTTCCATTTTTTTCATATATTTGCATCATATCTACCCATTGATTTGTTGATCAACATCTGCTCTTTTTTCATTGATATATGAAATCACATTTCTTAATCCAAATTCTTGGTGATCTAATGCATCATCAAATGTATTTTCAAATGCTTCTTTTAATGCATTAAATTCTTCCATAAAATAAGTTTCCGTAAAATATTCATCTTCCAAGATATCATTTAAATATGTTGTATAGATATCTTTATATGTTTCATTCGCTAATATCTTATCTGATAAAGGATGTGTATATGTTTGATCTGTAATTGCATTATTTAAATTAAACCACGTGTATACATCAACACCAATCGTATAATTAGGATAAACATTTTGTTCCCACCAACCTTGACCCAATCCATGATCAAAATCATATGGAATCATCGTCCACATATCATTGTGTGCATATTGATACATATAATAATTATTACCCATTGCTCTATAATCATCTGGATTACCAATAAAAACATTAACTGCAAGCAATCTTAAAAATGAAGTGACATCAAAATGAGTTTCTATATAAGCTTCAAAGGCATCGCCTTCTAAAGTATTAATATGATCAATGAAATCAGTGAAATCTGAAATGTCAGCTGTATCTTTATTCGTTTTTAGTGCATATGAAGGTAAGTAATTACTTGAGACATCTCTAATGCCTATTGCTCTACTATCATAAATAGTTTCTAGTGTTGCAGGTCCGTTTTGTTGCCATAAACTTTTATATAAGTCACCATCTTGCTCACTTTTTGATAATCTTGTTTCAAAAAACTCATCATCAATAGGTTCAAAACCTGTATATAAACCCATCACTGTTTCTTCTCCATCAATGACAAAACTTAATATAAAATGTGTCGTTTCAGCAGCATAAACATCAAAATGATTCATCATATTAAGCGCATAGCTTTCAGTTAAATACGTTTCATCATAATTACGATTCCATTTCATGTCTAGTTCTTTTAAATCAAATCCACGACGACCATCATTTTCAGGGTATAGCCCATCAAAGTCTTCTCTAAAATTGATCTTAAAATTATTCATATTAATATCTCCATTGTCATCCAATAGATAAGTTACTGAAAGGTTGCCTCTAGTTCTAAGACCAATATGATCAATTTGTACTTCGCCATCTTCATCTTCATATATCATATCTGCAAGTATATATTCATCGGTTTTAATATTCCCAAAATTCATTTCATGTTCTCTAAGAGCTTCATCTAATTTAAGCCATTCATCTTGTTCAACAGAAATTGTGATTTTTCTATACTTAATATCATCAAATAATCGATCAAATGTACTAATTTCTTTCACATATTCACTTGGCTCTTCAGTTGAAGGCTGTTCTAAAATATCATTAAATTCATCACAGCTTATCAGTGCAATCGAAAAAAATGTCAATAGACATACCATTAATATTTTTTTTACCATCCAAATTTCTCCCTTTATATTTCAATAGTTTCTTCTAGTTTATTAATTAAAGCAAATTGATTTCTAAAGAATGATTCAATGCGCTTTATACTTTCTAAGTTTAATGTTTTTTGTTTTCTTCCTTGATGTTTTTTATATGAAATCGCTAAATATATTTTGTTATTAATGACACTTAAAAATACTTGTTTGATGTTTTCATCATTAAATTCATTTTGCATAAATTCTAAAAATTGATCATCGTGATTTGTATTTTGATCTCCAATAATTTTAAACATAGAAAAACGGTTTACTTGTTGAGTTTTTTCATATTTAAATCCTTTAACAAAAGGTTTTCCCTGAGTTCTTATTTGCATATTTTTTTGTAATAAAGTATCCATTTCAAAAAATTGACCATCAAAATGTACGGAAGTGCTTTGCCCGTTACTAGACACTAATCTCAAATCATATAACTTAAATTTGTTTTGTTCTTTAGTATAGCCTGATATTTCATAATTAGTAAAAACTGATGCACTAGGAAATAATCTACTTTGATGAATTAAATTTATACGTTCTTTTGAATTTTTAATATATGAATCAAAAGTATAAAAAGTACTATCTTCACTATTCATTTCTTCAATAACTTCTTTAAAAACATATTTAATAAATGGCTTTTCACTGACAAAATTAAAACTTACAAAAAATCCAATGCCAGAAACAGCCATAAACACTATAGGTAAAATAAGAAAAAGAAATTTCGGTCCATCAGATTCTAAATCTTCAATGACTGTTGAAAATAAAAAATATACTAATAATCCCGCAAACATAAGAAAAACAATTGACCAAACAATGGCCATTGTTAATCTTCTTGATTTCTGTTCTTTATTAAAATTTATTTTAATTTCATTAAGTTTTGCAGTATTCATGATGTGCGCCTCTTCATATTTAAGATTATATGATATTATTTTATGTCACTTAATACATTTTATTATATCATATTAATTAAATTGGTACTTTCATAAAGCGGTATAGTCATATGTACATCACTTTATTCATATAATAAATGAAAAAGACCTAAATGATTAGGTCTTTTAATTTCCAACAGTTCTTCTTATCATCGCAAATGGTTTAATCTCTTGATCAACTTTAATTTGAATTATTTGTTTAGGATGTCTTGCGACTTCAAGTAATTCACCATCTTCATCCATCATAGATTCAAGTTTAAATGTAAAATGATGACCATCTGGATTATGCACTTCAATTTCATCACCTAATTTAAAATAATTTCTTTGTTCAATGGTAGCTGTTTGTGTATTTTTATCATAGCTCATACATAAGCCAATAAATAATTGTGAAGGTTTTTCACTTCGCATACCATAAAGTTGTTGTTCTACACCAGGTAATCCTTCTAAGTATCCTACTGACGATAATCTATTTTCAGCTTTAGTCATTTCTATTTCATAAGCTTTATAATCTTTAATATCACCCATTTTAATATATTCATCAATAAGTGCACGATATGTAGAAACTACAGTTGCAATATAGTGAATACTTTTCATTCTGCCTTCTATTTTAAGTGATGAAACACCATGATCTATTAAATATGGAACTTGGTAAATCGCTTCTAAATCTTTAGATGACATTGAAAAAGTTTCTTCATTCACTAATTGTCCATCATCAATTAACTCATAATTCCATCGACATGAATGTGCACAACCACCGCGATTCGCATCGCGATCTGTCATATTATCAGATAATGAGCAACGTCCACTAAATGACATACACATACCACCATGAATAAAGACTTCAATATCTGCTTTTGCATGTTTTGTTAGTTTTCCAATTTGCGTTTTATCTAATTCTCTTGCAAGCACTACTCGTTTAACACCTTTGTCATACCAATAATTCACTGCTTCGTAGTTATATGCAGATTGTTGGGTAGATAAATGCACTTCCAAATGA
The DNA here is from genome assembly GCA_018622495.1 of Mycoplasmatota bacterium. Classification (GTDB taxonomy): domain Bacteria; phylum Bacillota_I; class Bacilli_A; order Acholeplasmatales; family Acholeplasmataceae; genus WOFB19. The sequence continues at coordinate 736,929 of CP076021.1, read as the reverse complement.
GTATGTTCTAATGCCATATCAATAATAAAAGGTGAAGCGGAAATAATTGCATCAACATTTGCACTTTCTAAATCTTGCAAATATTCAATCACACCTTCTAAATCTTCGTTATGTGGAATAATATTTGTCGTAATATATATCTTTTTTCCTCTTTCATGTGCAAAAGCTGTTGCTTCTTTAATATTATCAATAGTAAAATTAGAAGCTCTTGCTCTAAGAGAAAAGTTTTCACCACCTATAAATACAGCATCCGCTCCATAAATAAGTGCAATCTTTAATTTATCTAAGTCACCTGCAGGGGCTAATAATTCTATCATTTTTTAGACACTCCTTGCTTGTAGATTGTTTTTTTAAAGAAAAATCCATGATCCCATGTTTCGTTATATGCTTTTTGTATTTCTTCTTTTGATGCACCTGGTAGACCTTTATACATACTAATTATTTCTTTTGCGTATTGATCATTTTTAAAAATAGAATCAATAACTAAATAATCAACATATGGTTCCAAGTCATTTAAATAATCAAGTGAATCAAAAACTTCATGTCTGAACACATGTGTGCCACCTTTATCTTCTAAAATAGGATATGGTGAATCACTTCTTTTCTCTTCAATAATTTTTAATGATTGCTTATTATGCAAATTATTTTCTTCATCAATAAAGTGCATATAATTATCAATTAATTGTCGTTTAGAATAAAACATATTTAAATGTCCATGTCCAACCATAAAGAGTTTACTTTGTTTTTTATGAGCAATAATCTTAATATCATCTAATGTAATTTCTTTAGCAATAAATACACCAAAAACTCCTGTGGATACCAAGAAATTAAAATCATAGTAATTTGTCATCAATGTTTCAGGATTATAAATCAATTTATGTGCTAAACCTTCTTTTTTTAATGCATAATAACTGCCTACATCAGCAACTATAATCCCCGTTACTTGATCTAGATTAAAATTTTTAATCCATTCTTTAAATGAAGATATCATATCATCATCAAACATTTGATTTGCGACTAAAAATAATTCTTTATTTAATTGATTAGCTTTTTGAATGGCCTCTTTAATTTCTTCAATTGCAAAACTATGTGTTAAACGCGTGCCATATGCATCATTTCCTATTAAAAAACCATCAGCATCTTTTAATAACTCTATATTGGCCACATTATATATTGTAGATAGTATTTTCATATAATCTTCTTTCTTGAAATGCTCATCCCATCACCTAAATCATAAAATTTCGTATCATATTGGTCATGGTTTTTTAAATATGTAATAAACATTTCTAATTTTTTAAGTAATTGGCGTGTATTCCTATTAACTTTATTTATATCTAAATGGTGAAAAGCTAAATTATCACAAACAATTACCCCACCAGGGTTTAAATATTTTTCATATATATCAAAAAACTTTTGATATTGTGCTTTTGCAGCATCAATAAAAATTAAATCGTAAGTTTTAAGATCACTTTGATATGTTAATGCATCTGATTCAATTAATCTAATGCGATGATTTTCGTCATATAATTTGAAATTCTTTTTCGCGAGATTAATCATATCTTTATTTCTTTCAAATGTATCTACATAACATCCTAAACTTTCCATTTGTAATGCACTATAGCCTATCGCAGTTCCTATTTCTAAAACTGATTTCACATGGTTTTCTTTAATTGTATTTAATAAAAATTCTAATCCCTGATCACATATGATTGGAACTTTATGCTCAACAGCATAACTTTTTAATGTATTTAACACCTTTTATCACCTTAATTTCCATTACATATTTTATCATATATGTGAATAATATATAAGAAAAAAGACTTAATATCAAATGAATTTTTAACATTAAGTCTTATATATATTTTATTTATAAAAAATTTAATTTTTTAAAGCTTTACTCGCTACTTCTGCTGCTTTAATTAAAGGATATCCAGCTGGAGACGCAGTTAACATTGGTTGTGTTCCAATTTGTGATACTAGTAAATCATTAACAGTTAAACCAGCTTGAATTATAAATCCTAATACATTGGTTAATTCACCTGCACTTACACCACCAACTACTGAACCTCCGATAACTCTACCACATTCTTTAGCAACAACAAGTTTAACAATTTGTTTATGTGCATGATTGAGTTTTCCAGGATGTCTATCAATACCTTGGAATTTACCTACTACAAAATTGAAATTTTCATTTTTAGCAGCAGATTCAGTTAAACCTGCAACACCAAACGCTGATGCGCCAATACTCGTTGAGTAAATACCTATTGTACCAGTAAATTTACGTACTGTTGATATTTTATATAGATTAAGTGCTGCAACTCTTGCTTACGCACAAGCTGTTGAAGCTAACATAATAGTTGAAATTTTTCCTGTTGCAAAATCTCTTTTTTCAGCACAATCACCTGCAGCATAAACATTTTCAATGTTTGTTCTCAAATATTCATCAACTGCAATAAAACCTTTTTCATTAATTTTAATACCAGCATTTTTTGCTAATTCAGTATTAGGTCTATATCCCATAGATAAGATAACTGCATCCGCATCAATTTTTGTACCGTCTTCTAAAATAATACTATCAACTTTTTTATTGCCTACAATTTCTTTAATACCTTTACCACTGATCAATTCAACACCGTGTTCTACCAATACACTCTCAGCTTCAAGAGCAATATCTTCATCGAATGCTAATTCCAAAATATGTGGTTGTTTTTCTACAAGTTTCACATTAAATCCGTGTTTTTTTAATTCATCAGATAATTCAACACCAATAAAACCTGCACCTACAACAATAATGTTTTTTAAACCTTCTAGTTTTTCAACTAATTGGTCTAAATACACCTTATTTTTAGGGATTGTAAATACATTTTCTAAATCTGCGCCTTTAAGCCATTGAGGCTTAGATGGCATTGAACCGGTTGTTATAATTAATTTATCATAGTTCAATACTAAACCCGCTGCTGATTGACAAACCTTGTTTACAGGATCGATACTTTCAATAGTATCTACAACAATCTCAACACCTAACTTTAATAATCCCCCATCAGGTAAGATGTTTTGATCTGATGATTCAAGACTTCCAAATATATATGGAATGCCACAAGGTATCATCACTTTTTCTTCTTTTCTTACAACAACAACTCGCTTATCACTGTAATTCGATTTTGCAGTCATTGCTGCCACTAAACCTGCTGCGCTACCGCCAATAACTAATACATCTACTTTTTCTTTATTCATGAATATCTCCCTTCATGATCTTTTTGATCATGTTAATTATCCTTAAATAAAACTATTCACTTTTTTTGTTATATATACAATGTTCACATTCAAAGCATTGAATGTCTTTTTGGCAAAGTTTGAAATTTCCACCCTCAATTTTTATTAATTTACCATTTACAATAGCATCTGCTATTTTTTCTTTAGCTCTATAATAAATGCGTTGTAAAGTGGTCCGTGCAATACCCATTTCTTTAGCACAGTCTTTTTGACTAATATGCATAAGATCAATAATACGCATACTTTCATATTCTTCTATACTTAATAATATTTCTTCACGTTTATTCGGATCAGATATAAGAGGTCCGAAAATATTGATTCACGGTAGCTTACAAACTCTACCTTTTACTTTAGGTCTAGGCATTTTATCATCTCGTATTGGGCATATGCCCTTTTTATATTATTGTAAACTTTAAAAATCAAATAGTCAAGTTTTTTTAAAAATACATAAAAAAAGAGCTTATTTAAGCTCTTCAATTCATTTCATTCATGCTCGTGATGTTCATGATTGCCATCTTGACATGTGTCAATTGTAGATACAAGTTCATTATTTTTAAATTTCAATAAGATGTCATCAACTAATCCATGTGCACCTGATATAACGTTTATGCCTTCATTCATCATTTTTTGTTTAGCTTGCTCACCTAAATTGCCACAAATAACAACATCTACTTGTTCTTTTAATATGCGTGATGGAATACCACCATGTTCGTGACCAAAATCTTCAATTTTTTTAACCAGTACTATAGATTCATCAATTTCATAAATACCAATACAATTTGATTTCCCAAAATGTTGAGAAATCTTTTCTTTTTCTATTACAACGGCAACTTTCATTTTTACTCCTTTTCATATAGTTTTAGTGTTTTATTTCATTTTTAATTTTATGCTTAATGATTCGTTTTAGCAAGTCCAAATAAAAAGAAGCAATAAATTGCTTCTTATTGTTTATGCTTTTTCTTCTAAGTCTTCAAAATATTGATCAAGTAATTTTTCTAGCATATCCCATTCTGCATCTGTTTCAATATCTAAAAAAGTACCTTCTGATTCATCATTTTCTTGTGGTGCATACACAGCTGCAGTAATTTCTTCAGAATCTAGCATTTCAAAAACAACATATTTTTTTCCATTAGCATGATGCGTAAATAATATTTCACAAACAGTTTCTTCCCCATTGTCACCAACAAGCGTTAATTTCTTATCTTCTTCTAACATATTAAGCTCCTTTATAATCTAAATAGTTTTGTAAAATGACAACGGCTGCCATTTCATCTTTTTTCTTCTTTTGTTTTTTTCTTGATTGATTACCTAAGATCATTGCGTTTAATGCTGACTTTGTTGAAAGACGTTCATCCCATAAAACAACTTCACCATCAAATTTTTCTTCAATTTTAAGTTTTACATCCTCGCTAATCTTCCCACGAATACCAATATCATTATTCATGTGCTTAGGATAACCTAATACAATCACATTGATATGTTCTAATTTTACCACATTTATGATTTTTTCAACTGCTTCATCGTATTTATTACTTGAAAAATATAATGTGTCATAACTTTCAGCAATAATACCTGATGAAGATATTGATAGCCCTATTGTTTTACTGCCTAAATCAATACCTAAATAAGTTTTCATAATTTTTCACTCACTTGTTTAATCACTTCATCTATTTGATCCAAATGAGAAGTACCACCTTGTGCCATATGTGGTCTACCTCCACCCGATCCATGAGAAATAGAAGCTGCAAGTTTTATTAAATCATTCGCTTTATTGTTATTACTCTTACAAATAAACGTTGCTTTTTCATCTGTTAAATTAATTAAAAATATTGTGTCTGCTTTTGTTTTATCAACAATAATATCAATCATTTGTTTTAATACTTTTGATTCTAATCCACGTGTAACGATCACTTGATTAGTTAACTTATCATTAATTAAATCATCAATGTTTGAAATAGCGTCTTGCTGTTTTGCTTTTTCGATATTTTTTTCGTGTTCTTTTATAAGTTCTTTTAAATTTAAGACATATTGACGATAATTAATTATATCTTGATAACTACCTTTTAGTTTAGGTTCATCAGGTAGGATAAATGAAGCATCCAATCGGTTTGATTTTTCTTTTAATTGAACAACTTCTTCTTTATAGTTTTGAATATAAGGTGCTATCTTCGCTTCTAAATTAGACCCTGTAATACCTTCCATACGATAAATACCTGATCCAATTGATTCATAGGAACAAATTGCAAAATCAATGATATCTTTTGTATTTTTCACATGTGTACCACCACATAATTCTATTGACCAACCCATATTTACAACACGGACGATATCACCATATTTTTCGCCAAACAAAGCCATTGCACCTATTTTTTTTGCTTCATCGATTGGCATTTCTTTAATCACTACATCTAATGGTTTTTCAATGATGTAATGTTTTACTAGATTTTCTATTTCTAAAATTTTAGCATCATCTTCAGTTTCAAAGTGATTAAAATCAAATCGCCAACTTTTATTTGATACAAGCTGTCCCTGTTGATTTGCATGTTTACCTAAAATATCTTTAATTGCTTGGTGAAATAAATGCGCTGCACTATGATTTCTTACAATTTCTAATCTAGATTTTGCATCAACAATAGCAAGTACTTCATCTCCTTCTTCAAATTCACCTTCAACTTGATGTAAAAATTGTCCATGAGGTAATTTTGAAACGTCAGTTACTTTAAGTCCATTTATTGTTCCTTGATCAGCTTCTTGACCACCAGAGGTTGCATAAAATGGTGTTTCTTCTAATACAATACCTTGCTCAAAAACTTTAATGACTTTAGTTTCCACTTGTAATAATTCATAACCTACAAAAGCAGATGGCATATCGAAATTAAGAAATGCTTCGTCTTGAGCTTGCATACCTTTATGTTTACTTCGTGCATTTCTTGATCTTTCTTTTTGTGCTTCCAATGCTTTTTCAAATGCTTTAACATCTACAGTCACATGTTGTTCATCAGCATATTCTAAAGTAAGTTCTATTGGAAATCCATATGTGTCATATAATTTAAATGCAGTTTGTCCAGAAATCACTGAACCTTCTTTTTCTACTGCATCTATTAAGTGTTTTTCACCTTCAGATATAGTTTCTAGAAATTTCTCTTCTTCTTTTAAGATGATTTTTTTAACAATATCTTTTGTTTCATGTAGTTGGTGATAAAAGACACCCATAACTTCAATAACATCATCAACTAACATATAGATAAAAGGTTTATCCATACCTAAAAAACGTCCATATTTAACAGCACGTCTAAGTAATCTTCTTAGTACATAACCTCTACCTTCATTTGATAGCATCGCACCATCACTAATTGAAAATACAAGTGCTTTTACGTGATCAGCAATCACTTTAAAAGCCATTTGGCCTTCATAGGTTTGACCTGTTAGTTTTTCAACATGTTTAATAATTGGTAAAAATGTATCAGTTTCAAAATTTGTATCAACACCTTGTAGCACACATGCAAACCTTTCTAAACCTGCACCTGTATCAATGTTTTTATGAGGAAGTTCAGGATACATTGCTCGTTCAAGATTAGCTTTCGAATTAAATTGTGAAAAAACAATATTCCAAATTTCTATATATCTTTCATTATCAATATCTTTTTGTAAAAGTTCAATACCGCGTTCATCATAAGATGGACCTCTATCAAAAAATATCTCAGTGTCTGGCCCACATGGTCCAGTCCCAATTTCCCAAAAATTTCCATCTAATGGAATAAGATGACTTTCTTTAACACCTTGAGCTAACCATAGGTTTTTAGCATCTAAATCTTACGGATAATAAGTCATATAAAGTTTTTCTTTTGGTAATCCAAACCATTTTTCATCAGTTAATAGTTCAAATCCCCATTTAATAGCATCTTCTTTAAAATAATCTCCAATAGAAAAATTACCTAACATCTCAAAAAATGTATGGTGTCTTGCTGTTTTTCCTACATTTTCTATATCATTTGTACGAATACATTTTTGAACATTAGCTAGTCTAGGACTTGCAGGTTTTTCACTACCATCAAAATATTTCTTAAGTGGTGCAACACCAGCATTTATCCATAATAATGTTGGATCATTTTGAGGAATAAGTGATGCTGATTCTTCAATTTTATGTCCTTTAGATTCAAAAAACTTTAACCATGTTTCTCTAATATCTTGAGTTGTCATATATTTCATATTGATTGTCTCCTTTTTTTAAAATAAAAAACGCCCTTAGAAAATATCTAAGGACGAATAATATCGCGGTACCACCTTAGTTCTAGAATGTTTCCTAGCCCTCAAATGTCGTTAAAGCCGACTTACTTTTTGCTCCAAGAGTAGCTTTCATAAATTTTTTATCTTCGTTTTCACCAACCACGAAGTCTCTTAAATAAAAAATATATTACTTATTCTTATCATAGCGTTTTAATATTACCATGAAATTTTTTTTAATACAAGATATGTCTTATTTATTGTCTTGATTTTTATGCAACATATCATAATGCAATATTTCTTCTTCTATAAAAGGTTCTCCTTCAGTAACAAAACCTAAATGTTCATAAAAATCTTGAAGATATGCTTGTCCATGAATTCTCACTGGATTTCCTATCACATCTTTTAAAGCTTCATTAATAAGTCTTGAGGATAATCCTTTATTTCGATAAGCGTGATCAGTAACAACTCGCCCAATACTATATTCACTGCATTTAACACCAGGTGGAATTAAACGCAGATAGCTCACCACTCTACCTTTATCTTCTATATAGTAATGCATACATTTTTGATCAACAAAATCTGTGTCTACATAAAATATCTTTTGTTCAACTAAAAATACTTCTAATCTTAAATTTAAAATTCCATATAATGCTTCACTTGTTAAATGTTCAAATTGAACTTTCTTGATGTTTAAAGACATATTTAAATATTAAAGGTGCAATTCCTGCAACCCATCCTCCTATTAGTAAGTATCTGAAGAAGTCAAAAAAATACGTTTCGGGGAAAATAAACTTTAACCCCTCTTTTATGACTACAACACCTATAAGACCAATTAAAACTTTTAATATTTGTATCTTAAGACTTGTTTTTACTTGATATTTAATATAATGTTTTTCAATATAATATCCTAGAGCAAATCCACTAAATGCACCTGCACCAACATATAAATCTTCATTGTTTAAGATAATCATTGCTATTATAATGATAGGCATTAATATAAGTGTGATATATTCTTCTTTATTATTTAGACGATCAATAATACGATATAAATATATTGCACCTATATAACTTATAGCAAATCCAACCACAACATCTGATAAATAATGTTGAGCGAGTATCATTCTAGATAAAGGAATAAGTATCATAATAGCTATAGCAACATATTTTAACCATTTTAATCGATGTTTCTTTGATGCATCTAATGAAGCATATCCTAATAATGCAGCATTTGAAGCATGTCCACTTGGAAATGAATATCCTGCTGTTTCATAGCCTAAAGGTGATTCTATCGATGCTAATGTGTATGGACGAGGTCTCTTAAAAATTGATTTTAAACTTAGATTAACAAGACTTAACATAAGAAATGTTAAAACAAATTTATGCGCATATTTTTTATTGATACTCCAATAGAGTAATGCAGTTATACCAATAAAAAAGTATAATCCACCTACTTGAGTGATTATATAAAATATCCAATCAATAACTGGATTACTTATTTCTCTTAAAAATTCAATAATCGATAAGTCCATCATTAATTACCTTTCGTTAAAAATTTTAATTTAAATTCTTCATCTCTAGAGATTCTTATATATTTAAAACCTTCTGGTTTCATCCATTTTTTTGTATTTCGATCAAATATTTTTTGATCGTGCAATTTATCAAATATAAAATTTGCAAGCATATCTCCATACTCAATACGATGCTCAATAAGTTTAGGATCAAAGTTAATGACATCAATGAGTAAAGGATTAAATAAAAGATGAGGTTCTATATTGACAAGTAACACATCATTGTTTCTATATTTTTTAGGATGAAGTGAACCTTGAAGAGGTACAGATATAATAATCTCACAGCCTTCTTCAATTAATGGTTGTATCGGTAAATTATCTTTTACACCTCCATCAATATAATGCTCATCTTTAACATCTGATGAACCAAACAACACAGGCATTGAAGCACTTGCTAAAGCACCTTTTGTTGGATCGTCCATGTCATTTAAATGAAAGACAGTCTTTTCCATCTTCAATAAATTCATTTGATCTGCCATTGATGCGTGTGGAATTTTTACAGCAGTAGCAAATCCTTTTACTTCACTATTTTTAATATCTTTGATAGAGAAATCTTCCTTAATGATTTTATATAAATCTTTAATTGAAAAAATACCTTTTTTATCCATTTTAAAACGATCAGGACCATCACCATAAATACCAGAATTATCAAATTTTTTCCAAACTTCAATCATTTCATCAAACGATTTATGATTCATGACCATTAAAGCATTAATCGATCCAATAGATGTTCCTGAAACAAACTTAACATTTTTCATAATATCTAGTTCTAATAAAACTTTAAAAACTCCGATTTGAAAACTACCTCTAGCACCGCCCCCGCCAAGAGCTAAACCAATTTTATAATCCATTAGTTCACCTTACTTTCAATGATTTTTCCATTCTTTTCTTCATATCTTTTTCTTTTAAAGTGTGTCGCTTATCATAATCTTTTTTCCCTTTTGCTAAGCCAATTTCCATTTTACATAATCCATCTTTTAAATATAGTTTCAAAGGGATGACAGATAAACCTTTAATTTTTGTTTGACTATAGAGTTTTAATATTTGATTTTTATGTAATAATAATTTTCTTGTTCTAGTTTCTTCATGATTAAATAAACTTGAATAATCATATTTTGCAATATGCATGTTTAAAACAAAGGCTTCATTATCTTTAAAAGTCACATGCGTATCACTAAGATTCACTTTTCCTAAGCGTATTGATTTTATCTCGCTACCTTTTAATTGAATACCTGCTTCAAATGTTTCTTCAATAAAATAGTCATGATACGCTTTTTTATTTTGTGCGATGATTTTCATGCTTTACCTTCTTTTGTTTTTCTACTATATCAAAATCCATTTTTCTTTCAATCATATCGACTGAGACTAATCTAACTTTTATCATATCACCTAATTTATAGCGTTGTCCTTTTCGGCCAACAAACATTAAATAATTTTCATTATAATGATAGTAATCATTTAAAAGTCTTAATGGTACAAATCCTTCTATACCTTTATCAAGCGTCACAAACATACCTGATGGCATCATTTGTGTTATTGTCGCAGGGAATTCTTCATCGATTTGATTTTGCATATATTCACAACTCTTAAGCTTCGCTACATCTCTTTCAAGTTGAATAGCTTTTCTTTCTTGATCAGATGTATGATTTGCGACTGTATCCATCATTTGTTCATAAAAACCTAAATCTTTTTGATATTGCTTAGATTCGTTTAAAACAAATAAGTGAATAAGTCTATGTAACATAAGATCTGGATATCTTCTAATTGGTGATGTGAAATGTGTATAATATTTAGCACCCAATCCAAAATGAATATCTAATTGATGTGAATATTTTGCTTTTTGCATTGATCTTAACAATAGCATATGAACAATCGGTCCAATTCTAGTTTCTGCTGTTTGTTTAGTGATTTTTTGTAATGTATGTGGATCACTAATATTTTTATGATCAAATTTAAAACCTAATTTAGAAATCGATTGTAGCGCCATTTGTAGTTTACCTACATCTGGTTTTTCATGAATACGATATAAAGTAGGTAATTCTACATGATACATATGTTCTGCGACTGTTTCATTTGCAGCTAACATAAATGATTCAATTAATTGCTCAGCATCTTGTGTTATGCGTTCATATATATCAGTGACACGTCCATCTTCATCAACCTTGAACCCTAATTCTCTTGATTCAAATTCTATTTCTCCACGTTTACGTCTTAAAACTTTAAGCTTTTGAGATAATTCATTCATATGTATAATCATATCTTCTATCTCTTTATTGCCTAAAGGTTTGTCTTCGTTAATAAATTGATTAACTTCATCATAATTCATTCTTCTATCACTAATAATAATTGATTTATGAATTTCATGATCAATGATATGACCGTTTTCATCAAGTTTCATTAAACATGATAATGTTAATTTTTCCTCATCTGGATTTAATGAACACCAATCATTTGATAAAACATGTGGCAACATAGGAATCACTCTATCTGCTAAGTAGACTGAAGTTGCTCTTGCATATGCCATTTTGTCTAATTTACTATTTTGTCTTACATAATGGCTAACATCAGCAATATGAACACCTAAGTAATATATATTGTCTTTAACAGTTAAACTAATAGCATCATCTAAATCTTTAGCATCTAGACCATCAATAGTCACTGTTAAGTGTTTTGTAAAATCTAAGCGTTCTTTTCTTTCTTGTTCCATATTAATTTTTATATCATCAATAGAATCTAATAACTCACTATCAAATTCAGTTGGCCAATTATAAGAACTTACTATTTTTAAAGTTTCAATATCAGGGTCATTAACATGACCAATAATATGATCTACTTTTGCAAATATTTTTTGTTTAGTAATATGTAATACTTCAAGCATCACAACATGCCCTTGAACTAAATGATCATATGGTTCAACATCTAATCTTTTATCTAAATAAACATCTGTAAAGTATTTAATCCCATTTTTTCTTTTCTTAATGGTTGCAACTATAGTTTTTAATGCTCGTTCAACAATTTGAACGATTTTTGCATTTTTAGAAATATCTAATAAAACAATATCATCGTGCATCGCATCAATTAAACCATCTTTATCGATATACACATCTTCGACTTCTTGTCTTAAAAAACCAAAACTTGCTTTTCGATCTAATCGACCGATTAATATAAACGATTTTAATTTATAAAAAGGTTCTTCATAAACAATATATGGATATTGTGTTAAATCTACCTCGCCAGTTAAGTCTTTATGCAGTTTTCTTGTTTGTTGTTCATAGAACAATAAATATATATTTTTCATAAAATTACCTCATTTTTATTATACCATATTACATATTGATTAAAAGATGAACATATGAACAAATAAATAAAAATACATGCAATATTTACATGTATTTCTTATATTTTATTCAATTGATTTAAATCTGTCATCAGTTTATTTCTAATCTCTTTGAGATTATAATCTACTTTATTAATCGTTTTTAATGAGGTTGCTTCAAAATCTTTAAATGTAGTTTGATTAATATTAATCCCCATGCCAATCACAATATATTGACATTGATGACCCGTAAAAGACGTTTCAATAAGCAATCCACAAATTTTTTTATCTTTTACATATAAATCATTAGGTGCTTTAAATCTAACGTTGATATCATATGACTTGAAAAATTCAATCAATATTTCCAATACATTCATTTGAAGTGTTTTCATATCTATATTTTCTTGTTCTTTTAATATTAAACTTAATAATATATTTTTGTTTTTTTCAGAAATCCATTGATGATCAAATTGACCTCTACCACTACTTTGATAATCACTTGTTATAAATGTAAAATTTGAAAGTTCTTTAAAATGATCTTTTGCGTAATCATTAGTAGATTCAATTGATTTAAAATGTATGTGTTTATATGCCATTATGCACCAATAGCAAATGATATATCAGCTTCACATACTAAATCATTTCCAACAAAAGCTTCAGCTCGACCAAAACCAAATACACCCTTAACTTTAGTCATTGTACATTTTAGTTCTAAACGATCACCTGGTACAACACTTTTTCTAAATTTAGCATTTTTAACACCTGTAAAATATGCTATCTTACCAGCAAATTTTTCAGCTGATAATATAATGACCGCACCTACTTGTGCAATGGATTCTAAAATAATGACACCTGGCATCACTGGTTTTCCTGGAAAATGACCTTCAAAATAATATTCTTTTCCAGTGAGTTGCTTAATACCAATTGCATAATCCATTGATTTCAATTCTATAATTTCATCTACCAGTAAAAACGGATCTCTATGTGGAATAATTTTTTTTATTTCTTCTTTATTTAATTTCACATGTCTTCTCCTTTTTTAAATATTACGGCAGCATTTTGTCCACCAAATCCAATATTTATATTCATTCCATAAGTTATATCTTTTTTAACAAATGTATTTGGAACATAATTCAAATCACAATCTTCATCAAATTCTTTGTAATGAATTGTTGGTGGAATAAGAGACGTTTGCAATGCTTTGATCACCGCAATTGATTCTATAGCACCTGCAGCACCTAAAGCATGACCTGTCATCGATTTTGTTGAACTAATAAGTAAATCTTTAGCATGATCTTTAAATGCTTTTTTTAATCCTAATGTTTCTAACTTATCATTTAATATTGTTGATGTTCCATGCGCATTAACATATCCCATTTGATGATAATCCATTTGTGCATCTTTTAATGCAAGATCAATACATGCAGTTATCCCTGCAGCTTACGCATCTGGTGCTGTCATATGAAATGCATCTGAAGTGGTTGCATATCCTACAATTTCTGCAAGTATATTTGCTTTTCTTTTCTTTGCATGCTCATATGTTTCTAAAATTAAGATACCCGCACCCTCAGCAATCACAAAACCACTTCTAGTTTTATCAAATGGTCGTGATGCGATATTTGGATCGTTTGAAAAATCAAGTGCTTTTAAACTTGAAAAGCCACCCAATCCTAAATCATTAACAGGTGCTTCTGAACCACCTGTTATTGCAATATCAATATAACCATCACGAATCGCTCTAAAAGCTTCACCAATAGAGTTAGTAGCTGCTGAACAAGCAGTAACTGATGGAAGATTCCCACCTTTTGCTTGATATTTAATACCAACTTTAGCACCTACCATATTAATGATTGAATTTGGAATAAAAAATGGTGAAATTCTATGTTGTCCTCTTTCAACAGATGTTTTAGTTTCTTGGTATATTGTTGTTAAACCACCAATCCCACTTCCAATATAAGTTGCAAATCTAAAAGGATCTTCAATTTCTTTTAATCCTGATTGTTCATAAGCTTCTTTTGCAGCGACAAGTGCAAGATTAGTTACACGATCAGATCTTCTTATTTCTCTTTTTTCCATAAAGTCTTCAAAGTTAAGATTTTTAACTTCACCAGCTATTTTAACTTTCCAATTTGTAGTGTCAAAAAGTGTAATAAAATCAATACCATTCTTACCTTCTATCATATGTTTAAATGATGTCTCTACATCATTACCTAAAGGACTTACTAGTCCCATACCTGTAACAACGACTCTTCTTTTTTCCATTTATATCACCATACCCCCATCTACCACAAGTGTTTGACCTGTGATGTATGCTGCTTTATCTGATGCCAAAAAATGCACAACATATGCTACTTCTTCAGGTTGTCCAAATCTTTTAAGTGCTGTTAGTTCTAAAATTGAACGTTTAGTTTGTTCATCTAATTGATCAGTCATATTTGTTTCAATAAAACCAGGTGCAATTGCATTAACTGTGACCATGCGAGAAGCAAACTCTTTAGCAAGTGTTTTAGTTAAACCAATCACTCCAGCTTTAGATGCACTATAATTTGATTGTCCAGCATTACCAGCAACACCTGAAACACTAGAAATATTAATGATTCTTCCATGTGAAGATTTTAAAATATGTCTTGCACTATGTTTACACATATTCCAAACACCTTTTAAGTTGGTATGAATTACTTGATCAAATTGTTCTTCTTTCATACGAAGCATTAATTGATCAGATGTAATACCTGCATTATTAACTAAAATATCGATTTGTCCAAATGTATCTTTTGCAGCATCTACTAATTTTTTCGCTTCATCAAATAATCCTATATTTGCTTGAACCGCAATAGCTTTAATACCCATATCTTCTATTTCTTTAATCAGTGAATTAGCTTTATCTATACTGCGGTGATAATTGACAACAATTTGGCATCCTTGTTTTGCTAACTCTAATGATATAAAACGGCCGATACCTGATGCTCCTCCTGTCACTATAGCTACTCTATTTTTTAAATCCATTATTTTCAAGCCATCCTTTCACGTTTTCATATGAGTCATATTTATCAAAACTCATAACTTCTATATCTGAATCAATTTTTTTAATAAGTCCTGTTAATACTTTACCTGGACCAATTTCAAGTATATGTGTATATCCATCTTTTTTTAATCTTTGTATCATTTCAACAAACTTTACAGGTGAAACCATCTGATTAATTAAATGATCTTCTATATCATCTTTTAACCAAGATGCATTTTTATTCATAAGTATAGGTGTATGAGGTCTCTTTCTTTTAAAAGCTGATATGCTTTTTTTAAACGCAAGACTTGCATCATGCATCATGCTTGTATGAAATGCTCCACTCACATTAAGCAAAATTGCACGTCTAGCACCACTTTCTTTTAAGTCTAATATAGCTTTTTTGATTAATTTCGTCTCTCCAGAAATAACATATTGTTTATAGCCATTTTCATTTGCTATTTCGATAACGCCTTGTTTTTGATAAGGCGTAATTACATTTAATACCTTTTCTTTATCCAGTCCTATGATTGCAGCCATTGAACCCGGATGTTCAATGCTAGAAACTTGCATATGATAACCTCTCATTTTAACAATGTGTATTAAATCATTCGTTTGAAATACACCCGCTGCTGCATATGCACTAAACTCTCCTAGACTAAATCCAAAATATGCATCTACTTGATAAGATTTAATATCTAATTTATTTAATCCTAATAAGGACTTAAGCACAATCATTGGTTGCACATCACTCGTATCTTCCATGGATTCTCTGCGATTAAATTTTTGTATATATGATTCATTTAACAACTGATCAATATGTTGAATAAATGTTTTTGATGACATATCATTTTCTAAAAAATCTAGAGCCATACCTTCATATTGACTACCTTGTCCAGAAAAACAAATTGCTAATTTATGCATTACATCACTTCCAATTGTTCTTTATATGCATTAACATCATCAAACAAGCTTGATAAAACATCCTTAACAGTTTTTATTTCTTTAACTAAACCAGCAATTTGCCCTGCCATAATAGAACCATTTTCCATATCTCCATCAAAAACAGCTTTTCTAAGTGAACCTAATGTTAATTTTTCTAAAGCAAGTAAATCATATCCTTGTTTCGTCATTTCAATGTATTTAACTGCCATTTGATTTTTTAATACTCTTACTGGCGCTTTTGTATTTCTACCAGTCACAATGCTATCTATATCTTTAGCTCTTACAATACGTTCTTTATAATTGAGATGAATCGGACACTCTTTAGTAGCTAATAAGACAGTTCCAATTTGTATACCTTTAGCGCCAAGAGCAAATGCAGCTAAAACGCCTCGCTTATCAGCAATACCTCCAGCACCAATAACAGGAATATTAACAGCATCAGCAACTTGAGGAATAAGCGCCATAGATGTTATTTCTCCAATATGTCCGCCTGCTTCTGTACCTTCTACTACAACTGCATCAGCGCCCATACGTTGCATTCTTTTAGCGAGTGCAACCGAAGGTACAACTGGAATCACAACCATATCATTGGCTTTCCATTGATCCATATATATACCTGGACTACCAGCACCAGTTGTGACAACTTTAACTCCTTCTTCAATTACCATTTGAGCGATTTTCGGCGCATGTGGACTCATAAGCATAATATTAACACCAAAGGGTTTATCAGTTAATTTTTTCATTTTTCTAATTTCATCTCTTACCCAGTTTTCATCGTATCCACCAGCACCTATAAGACCTAATCCGCCTGCATTTGATACTGCTGATGCTAATTGAGCAGTTGCAATATTAGCCATACCACCTTGAATCACTGGATATTTTGTTTTTAATAACTCTGTTATATTTTTCATAAATTCTCCTTAGTTTATTTGAAGTATAGCTGATCCCCAAGTAAATCCACCACCGAAACCAACAAGTAAAACATTTTTCGCTTGTTTATTTTTTTTAGCATATTCATCTAAGGCAATTGGGATACTTGCTGCTGAAGTATTACCATAATTTTGTAAGTTAATTTCAAATTTATCTAAATCTATTTGAAGTGATTTAGCAACTGATTGAATGATTCTTAAATTTGCTTGATGTGGAATAATCACATCAATATCATCAATCGTTAATTGCGCATCGTCTAATATTTTTACAATACTCTTTTTCATAACGTCTACTGCAAATAAAAATACTTTTCGACCATCCATTTTAATATATTTTTTTACTGTTAATGCATCGGTTTCATCACCTTTAGATTGATTGTAAAAATATGCTTGATGATTTTCACTTTTTTGAATAATGGTTGCACCTGCACCATCTCCAAATAAGATACATGTATTTCTATCGGTATAATCTAAAACATTAGATAATTTTTCTGAACCAATGACTAACGCATGTTTGTAACTTCCTGATTGAATTAATGAAGCTGCGACTTCTAAAGCATAAACGTAACCTGTACATGCTGCATTAACATCAAAACTCATACAATGTTTAATATTTAACATTTTTTGAACATGATTAGCAACTGATGGTGTCATTTGTTCACCAGTAATGGATGCGACTATAATCAAATCTATGTCGTTTTTATTTAGTTTGCTTTGACCAAGTGCATCTAATGCAGCAAAATATGCCATATCTGTAGCTGACTCTTTTTCAGCAATTCTTCGTTCTTTGATGCCTGTTCTAGAGACAATCCATTCATTTGATGTTTCCACCATTTTTTCTAAGTCTCCATTTGTGAGTATTTTCTTCGGAACATATTTTCCTGTAGAAATAATTTTAATTTGTGTTAAATGCATCATCTATACTCCTTTGCTTCAAAAATACCGATTTTCCTATATTTTTGATATCTTTTTTCTATAAGTTTAAGTTTAGTTAGTTCGCTAAATTTAATAAGTTGTCTTAATAATTGAGACTTTAATTGATCAAGTCCATCTTTTGGATTTATATGCAATCCTTCTTTTTCCTTAATGACATAATCAACTATCTTTAAATCATGTAAATCTTTTGCTGTAAGTTTCATATCACTTGCTGCTAAAGATGCTTTAGTTGCATCCTTATATAAGATTGATGCAAATCCTTCAGGTGATAATATTGAATAAATAGCATTTTCATACATCATGATATAATCTCCTACGCCAATAGCAAGTGCACCACCAGAACCACCTTCACTTAATACAATAACCATAATTGGTACTTTTATTTGTGAAGCTTCAAAAAGATTATTGGCAATTGCTCTTGCTTGTCCACGTTCTTCAGCTTCAATACCCGGGTATGCACCTGGTGTATCAATAATTGTAATAATGGGACGATTAAATTTTTACGCTTGTTTCATTAATCTAAGTGCTTTTCTATAACCCTCAGGATGTGGCATACCAAAGTTATGTTTGATTTTATCTGCTGTTAATCTTCCCTTTTCTTCAGCAATCACGGTAACATTAATACCATTAAATTTAGCAATGCCTCCAATGATAGCTTCGTCATTCCCATAATATCTATCACCTTTTAACTCTATAAAATCATCAAATAACAATTGAATAAGTTTATTTGAAGTGATGCGTTTTTGATGTCTTGCTAATTGAACTTTATCCCATGCACTTTTCATAGGTTATTCTCCTCATGAAAAGCTAAGATCTTAGAAAGCATTTTTTTCATATCTTTGCGATGTACAATTAAATCAATTTGTCCGTGATCAAGTTGAAACTGATCAGTTTGAAAACCTTTTGGCAAATCTTGTCCTATCGTTTGTTTAATAACTCTAGCCCCAGCAAATCCAATCATCGCTTTTTCTTCAGCAATCATTATATCGCCTAGTGAAGCAAAACTAGCTGCAACACCACCGGTTGTTGGATAAGTTAAAACACTAATAAATAAGATACCTTTTAAATCTAGTAATTTTAATGCTGCACTTGTTTTTGCCATCTGCATTAATGAAAGTATGCCTTCTTGCATTCTTGCACCACCCGATGCTGAAAATATAATTAATGGTCTATGTTCATCTATAGCATCTTCGACAAGTCTTGTTACTTTTTCGCCAACTGCACTCCCCATAGATCCCATCATAAATTGAGGATCTAAAATGCCTATATTAACCTTAATGTCATCAATGGTTGCTCTTCCACATAAGAATGCAGAATCTTCACCAGTATGTTTTCTACTTTTATCTAATTTTTCATCGTAACCTTGCATGTTAAGTGCATTGGTCGATTTGACATCAATATATAGTTCATGAAAAGAACCTGGATCAACTGTTAAATGCATGCGGTGTCTTGCAGAAATCATAAAATGATAATTGCAATGAGGACATACCATCATTTGTTCAACTAATACTTTTCTATAAATAGTTTCTTGACAACTTTGGCATTTAATAAATAATCCATCAGGTATTTCATGCGTTTCTTTAATAGTTTCTTTTTTTCTAATATCTTTATTAAATGTTTCAATTTTCTTTTTTCTCTCATCTAGGAAATTATGCATTATTTATTTTCCTCCACAAGTTTTAGAAATTTCGAAATAAATCCTGTATCATAGTGACCTTTTATATAATCAGTATGATGCATGATCAAATATTGAAATTCAATATTTGTTTTGATACCTTCAATAACAAATTGTTCAAGTGCCATTCTCATTTTTTTAATCGCTTCTTTTCTTGTTGGTGCATAAACAATTAATTTTGCAAGTAATGAATCATAAAAAGGTGGCACCTCATATAAAGGATATATATGTGTGTCTAAACGTATACCAAAACCACCTGGCACAATCATATTTTTAATAAGTCCAGGTGTTGGTCTAAATTGATTAAGTGGATCTTCAGCATTTATCCTGCATTCAATTGAATGTCCTTTAATGCGGATTTTTCGTTGGTCAAAACTTAGTGGTAGACCATAAGCAACTTTAATTTGTTCTTTAACTAAATCAATACCTGTAACCATTTCTGTAATAGGATGTTCTACTTGAATTCTCGTATTCATTTCAATGAAATAGTAATTTTGTTCTTTATCAACTAAAAATTCTATCGTACCAGCATTTTTATATTGAATAGCTTTAACAAGCTTAACTGCTGTTTGTCCCATTTTTCTTCTTAACATATCACTTATAAACGGACTAGGAGATTCTTCAATCATTTTTTGATTTCTTCTTTGCATTGAGCAATCACGTTCATATAGATGAACACAATGTCCTTGATGATCACACATCACCTGAATTTCTATATGTCTAGGTTCTTCTATATATTTTTCGATATATAGAGCATCATCACCAAAATTTGATTTTGCTTCCATACCCGTTCTAAAAAAAGCTTCTTTAAATTCTTTGGGGTTATAGACAATACTAATACCTCGTCCTCCACCACCACTTGAAGCTTTTATCATGACTGGATATCCAATTTTTTTAGATATTTTCAAACCATCTTCCAAATTTTCTACAAGTCCATCACTACCTTCAATAACAGGTACATGTACACTTTTAGCAATTGTTTTAGCTGATGATTTATCGCCGATTTGTCTGATTGTTTTCGAATCTGGTCCAATAAATATTAATCCACAACTTTCAACCATTTCAACGAAAGCTGCATTTTCTGAGAGAAATCCATATCCTGGATGGATTGCAGTACACCCAGTGGCTATTGCAGCGGATAAGATACGTGTCATTTTTAAATAACTCTCACTACTTGCATGTGGACCAATACAAACAGATTCATCTGCAAGTTTAACATGTAAACTGTTTGCATCTGCAGTTGAATATATTGCAACTGTTTTAATTGATAATTCACGTGCTGCTCTTATAATTCTAACTGCTATTTCACCGCGATTCGCTATAAGTATTTTACGCTTCATCTTCTTGACCTATAGTCATTAAAACTTGATCGAATGAAACAACATCTTTATCGTTTAATAAAATACTTTTTATTTTACGAGATGTGCTTGCTGTAATTTCATTCATAATTTTCATAGCTTCAATAATACACAAAACATCACCTTCTTTGACATATTGACCAATTTCAACAAATGGTTTTTCTGTAGGTGATTCAGCGCGATAAAATGTACCGACTAATGGTGATTTAATTTTTATATCAGTATCTGTTGTTGTTTTTTTTTCGTTAATGTCAGGATTGGTGTTTTCTTCATTTTCTTTAGTGTTTAAAGTGATTTGTTCTATTTTTTGATGACTGTCATGTGTGTTTTTTGAAAGTTTAATTTGGACTTCTTCATACGTTAGTTCTAGCTCAGTTAAATTCGACTTTTCGAAATCTTTAATGATTTTTTGGACTTCTTTAATTGTTATCATCTTATCATATTCTTTCGTTAGTTTTTATTCATGATTTTTTGATTTTTCATATAAGGTTATTTGAATAGCATATATTTTGAATCTCAAAATACTATTACTATTCTATCACACACAATGAAATTGTCAACCATTGAAACTTATAAACATTTTTTCCGACAAATGAATATAAAAAAAGAAGTGTTTCCACTTCTTTATCATTAGTTTTGGATGACTGGATAGTCATTTGTGACTTCTTGCCATATATTAATAAAATCAAATCCGAGATTATTAGTCAAATAGGTTGATGATTGTAAATTTGAAATTGTTGTTGCTGTTGTACTATTAAATAATGTAGCACTTGATGGTGAATATGTTTGTGTGTTTAATCTAAATAAATTACTAACAGTACCTAAATTATAACCAACAACATAACCTACATAGTCACTATGATCACTATCTATTGTAATATTTCCGGTTGCAAACACATCATGGACATTACCTGTTGAAGTATTGTATCCAACAATTCCTCCAGCATAATTATTAGCATTACTTGAACCCCAACTGCTTGAGGTATCATTAACTACACTTGATACAATACCAGTATTGTAACTCTGTGATATTTCTCCTTCATTATAACCAACTAATCCACCTGCATAAGTATTAGATGTTGTCGTTGAAATAAATCCTGCATATAAATCAGTTTCCATGTAAAGATCTGCATGACTATATGAATTTTTAATAACACCATTGACACCGTTATAACCTACTAATCCACCTGCAAAGACATCTAAAGAGGAATCACTAAACCAGCTTGTAGAAGAATCATTTTCAGCAATAATTGTAGAACTGGTCACTTGAACGTTTTCAACTGTTCCTTCATTTTGACCAATGAGTACACCAACATAGGTTACTTCATCTTGATTATTAGCATTATTATTATCATATTGACTAATATTAACATCTTCTACCACTAAATTAGAAATAGTTCCTGTATTTGTAACAAAAATACCCGTAAAGTCTGTTTCTTCATCAATAATATCAAAACCTGTAATCGTATTACCATTACCATCAAAATTACCACTAAAATCTTCAATAGGTTCAAATACGTTATCAGGATTGTCAGTTAAATCAATATCATCAGTTAAAACATAGTCACCAGTTGGATCTCCTTCACCCGATAAAAACTCAACAAGGTCTTCTTCATCTTCAATAACTGATGTATTCCAATCACCAATTTCTATATAAGCTGAAGCTATATCTTGGCTCCCTAAAACACCGGACGCCCAATAGCCAAAGACTAATGAGGCGTTCGATATAAAGATTATGCCTATTAATATAAGTATAATTTGTCTCTTTTTCATATAAATGCTCCCATATCATTATACAATACGAGTGTATCAATTCATGAAAATATA
This sequence comes from Mycoplasmatota bacterium, assembly GCA_018622495.1. GTDB lineage: Bacteria > Bacillota_I > Bacilli_A > Acholeplasmatales > Acholeplasmataceae > WOFB19. The sequence continues at coordinate 713,871 of CP076021.1, read as the reverse complement.
ATTACATTTTATCTATTTTACATAATTTTCCATATAATTTAATTAGGTTAATGATGCCTCGTAAATTGAATGAATTGCATTTTCTAATTTATTATTAAATACTTTTTCGCTTTGATTATCTCTTAAATCCTGTAATAAAGCTCTTGAAAAACTTGCGATCATTTGATTGTTTTCTTTAAGTTTTTCGTTTGCAATTTCTCTTTCATAACCACCTGATAAAGCAACTACTCTTAATACATGTTCATTTTCAATCAATGGTTGATAAAAATTTGCAATATCCGGTAATGTCAATTTAAGCATCACTTTTACATCTTTTGGTAAATTTATTAGAGCATCTAAAATAGATTGACGCAAATATTTTTCAGATACATATTTATCTTTAGCATGTATATCAACTTCTGGTTCAATAATAGGCATTAATCCTTTTTGAGCTATTTTTAAGCCTATTTCAAACTGTTGATTAACAATATTTTGAATGCCATCAGGGTTTGCTTCTTTAATGACAGAACGCATTTTGGTACCAAATATATTTCTTTTTACTGCTTTATCCAATAATCCATCTAAACCTGATATAGGTTTCATCATTTGAACCCCATCTTGTAAATCAGCTAAACCTTTATCAATTTTCAAAAATGGTATGACTTTTTTAACATCCCATAAATAATCAGCTGTAAGTTTGGATTCAATTTTTCTATCCATTGTATTTTCAAATAAAATAGCACCTAAAATCTTTTCACTTGTAAAAGCTTTACTTGTGATTACGCGTGTTCTCATTTGATGAATAATTTGATACATTTCTTCTTCATTTTGATATGCATCATCATTGATACCATACGCTTTTAATGTTTTTGGTGTACTTCCCCCACTTTGATCTAGTGCAGCAATAAACCCTTGTCCATCGCGCATTTTTAGCATTTGTTCTTGGTTCATTATTTTCACTTCTTTCCTTTGTTTTTCACCTATATTATAACGCTTTTCATGTATAAAGTTAAGTAAAACAAAAAAAACGCCTTTTATCAAGGCGTTTTAAATTGTATTATTTTTTTAAATTATAAAATGATTTTAAACCAAGAAATTGTGCTGTAGGTCCTAATTGATCTTCAATTCTTAATAATTGATTATATTTAGCAACACGATCAGTTCTTGATGCAGAACCAGTCTTAATTTGACCAGCATTTGTAGCAACAGCGATATCAGCAATTGTTGTATCTTCTGTTTCACCACTTCTGTGTGATACGACTGCAGTATATCCAGCTTTCTTAGCCATTTCGATTGCATCAAATGTTTCTGTTAATGTACCAATTTGGTTAACTTTGATTAATACTGAGTTTGCAACACCCATATCAATACCTTTTTGGATATAATCCGTGTTAGTAACAAATAAATCATCACCAACTAATTGGATTTCTGAACCTAATCTATCAGTTAAGACTTTCCAACCATCCCAGTCATTTTCATCCATACCATCTTCAATTGAAATGATTGGATATTTAGCAACTAAACCTGCATAATATTCAACAAGTTCAGCACTTGTGAATTCTTCTTTAGTTGATTTCTTAAATACATATTTAGATTTTGCTTTATCATAAAATTCAGATGCTGCAACATCAAAACCAATAAAGATGTCTTTACCTGGTTTGTAACCTGCTTTTTTGATTGCTTCTAAAATGTTTTCAATTGTATCTTCGTTAGATGATAAGTTTGGTGCAAATCCACCTTCATCACCAACAGCTGTTACTAAGCCTTTACTCTTAAGAATTGCTTTTAAGTTATGGAATACTTCAGCACCCCAACGAATAGCTTCTTTAAAAGTTTTAGCACCAACAGGATAAATCATGAATTCTTGGAAATCGATTGGTGCATCTGAATGTGCGCCACCATTTACAATGTTCATCATTGGTACTGGTAATTGTTTAGCATTAAATCCACCTAAGTATTGATATAATTCAACACCTAAGAAATCTGCTGCTGCTTTTGCAACTGCAATAGAAACACCTAAAATTGCATTTGCTCCTAATTTACCTTTATTTGGTGTACCATCAAGTTCAATCATTGATTGATCAATTGCTACTTGATCTCTTACATCAAATCCGATTAATTCAGGTGCAATTAATTCGTTTACATTTTGTACTGCTTTTGTTACACCTTTTCCAAGATAACGTGACTTGTCACCATCTCTTAATTCTACAGCTTCATGTTCGCCTGTTGAAGCACCAGATGGTACCATTGCGCGTCCGAAAAAGCCAGAATCTGTAACAACTTCTACTTCTACAGTAGGGTTACCACGTGAGTCTAAGACTTCGCGTGCATAAATATCGCTAATATATGGCATATTTTCACTCCTTTGATTTAGTTTATTTTGCCGTTCTATTTTCCATACCTATTATACATGAATATATTTAAAAGTTAAAGCAAAACAAATAATAAAAACGTTTACTTTAACACAAAAAATAGATTGTTTATTTAACTATCATGGTTAAGTTGTTTAAAAATCAAAATAAAAAGAACCTATATTAATATATAAGTTCTTTTAGAATTTGTTTTTATTATGATTAACCCATCAATATTAAGGTTGCATTGCTCCAAATAATACAAGCCATGCTAAGAAAGTTTTTGCTACTAAACTTAATATAATGTATACGCGTTCACCATATAGATAATCTTTCCATTTACCAACCTTTTTGTATTGAAGAATCATATTCACTGGGAAACTATTAAAAGCAACAAAGTATGTTCCGACAATAGCCCATACAAACCAAGGTATCATATCTAAGCTACCAGTACCAAACATATAAAGTAATATAGCAACCCAAGGTAGAATACCTGCAATTGATCCATAAACAAATGAACCCCATTTAATCTTATCGCTATTTTGATTCATAAGTTCCATATATAAACCAAAAATATTCATAATAAAGTTTAATCCAAAGATTAACAATAATGATGCGATGTCATAAATACCAAATAATGTAGAAATTAAGACGATCATCACTGATGAACTTAATGCATATTCAAACCATCTAAAGCGATTGATGCCTTTTTGTAAATCACTTACATAAATTTCTCTTGTTTTTTTAGGGATTGCAATAATACCATGTGCAATAGCGGATAAAAACAAGAAACTAGCAACTAAAATACCAAACGGTAGTGTAAACAATTCTTTTGATGCAAGTTCTAAACTTTGTGTTGTCGTATTAAAACTTAAAAAGTTTTGAGTAATGACCGGTTGAAATTCTGCAATAGTCTGAATGACTGATGTTGCAAGAAAAACCATAATTAACCCTTGAATAAAGTGAAGACTTCCCATAATCAAATTAAATCTAACTAATTTCTTTGTTTGTTCGTTTTCCATAATTTCCTCCCATATATATATACATATTATACAAAATATAAACTCTAAATGAAAGCGCTAAACATTATTTCTTTTCAATGTGTTGTTGAGATTCATTAGGATGATGTGAAAAACTAATATCATGGTAAATGTGCGATACACGTTTATAAACAAAATAAGTTATTGTTGAGACAATACTTGATAAAATAATATTAAATGGTACAATGGCAATCAATAAGTAAAATAACATGTAATTTGAAGTTGTAATACCTGGAATCACTGATAACATACCAAATATCACATTGAATCCAAATAGTTCAATATATAAAGGTAAAATAAATAACCAATTACTTAATACAGCAACAAAAGTCCATATAATCGTAATCCATAATAAAGAAATTTTAGCTGAATGTTTCGTTTTATGTTTTGCATAAATCATTGAAGAAACTAAAACAGTTGATAATCCAATAATAAAATCTAATAGTTCACCTGTACCCATTGTGCTACTTGCTGGTAATTTAGATATAAATCGAATCACGACAATGATCGAACCAGAAATAGGCCCCAATAAGAATCCTCCTACATAAATCGGTAAATTAGAAAAATGAAGTTCTAAAAATGCCGGCATAAAGGGAAGAAATACAGATATACTTATCTTAGGGAAAAAGTATAATCCAACCGATAATGCAGATAAAATGGCAATCAATGTCATTTTTTTGATCTTTTGTGCATTTGTCATTTTCTTATTTTCCATCTTATATGCATAATAAACCAATGCCACTAATCCTAGAATAAAAATACCTGCTAGTACAAGTCTAACAATTAAATCATTTGCTTGTAAAAATTGAAACAAATTTTCCATATTTGCTACGCTCCTTTTTATAAAATAAAAAAATCACCAAATAACATCGGCGACAAAAGAACGTCAAAAAAAGACATTTCACTTCTTCCATCCAGACTATACTGTCGGTACTTGAATTGCACAAGTTCCTGCCATATTGGCTCGCGGACTATCACCGCCGGTCACGATTTTCACGTTGCCCCGAAGTATTTATTTTATATTTATTTTCAGTTATATTCTATCACATTATTTTATTTAATCAATACTTTGTTAAATTTGAAAACGTTTTTTTTGTACTTTAACTTTATAGTTAACAATTTTCAAGTATAATAGATTTGTAAACTACGATAAGGAGCGATCAATATATGAATAAAAAAAGATTTGCTGGGCTAATCATTATGGATGGATATGGTTTAGCACCTGCAAGTGAGTCAAATTCTGTGTCACTTGCTAAAAAACCATTCCTTGATGAAGCTTTTAAAAAATATCCAAATAATACACTTCAAGCTAGTGGGGAATATGTGGGACTTCCTGATGGCCAAATGGGTAATAGTGAAGTTGGACATTTAAATTTAGGTGCAGGACGTGTTGTTTATCAATCACTTACACGTATTAATAAATCTATTAAAGATGGTGATTTATTTGAAAATCAAGCTTTCTTAGATGCCATAGATTACGTTAAGAAAAATAACTCTCAATTACACATCTTTGGTTTAGTCTCAGACGGTGGTGTTCATGCATATCCAACACACATTAAAGCATTAAACGATTTAGCAGTATCAAAAGGGTTAAACCCATGGCTACATGCATTTATGGATGGTAGAGATACACCTCAAACATCTGGAAAAGGTTACTTAAAAGACTTAATAGATCAAGGCGTAAGAGTTGCTACTGTATCAGGTCGTTATTATGCAATGGATAGAGATAATAACTGGGATCGTCTACAATTAGCTTATGACAACATGACATTAGGTTCTGGTCATCACTTCTCATCACCATTAGATGGTATTCAAGCATCATATGATGAAAATGTATCTGATGAATTTATTATGCCGTTTGTTGCTGATGAAAAAGGTTTAATTAAAGATAATGATGCTATTATATTTGCTAATTTTAGACCAGATAGAGCGATTAGAATCGCTACAGCTTTTTCTAATCCTGTTGAAGGACCAAAATCATATGTCACAGAAGGAAAACCTTCATTTGATCCATCAAAAGCAGTTAAAAATATATTCTTTGTTTCAATGATGCATTATAATGCAACTGTCAAAGGACCTATTGCTTTCCCATTACAAAAATTAGATAACATTTATGGTGAAGTTATTGCAAATGCTGGATTAACACAACTTAGAATTGCGGAAACTGAAAAATATGCTCATGTTACATTCTTCTTTGATGGTGGTATTGATAAATCATTTAAAGGTGCTGAACGTATATTAGTTCAATCACCAAAAGTTGCAACTTATGATCTTCAACCTGAAATGAGTGCATTTGAAGTTAGAGATAAAGCAGTTGCAGCCATTAAATCAGGGAAATTTGATACAATGATATTAAATTTTGCTAATCCTGATATGGTGGGTCATACTGGTTCTATCGAAGCAGCTAAAATTGCAGTTGAAACAGTTGATACATGTACAAAAGATGTTGTTGCAGCTATTGAATCAATTGGTGGTGTCGCAATTATTATTGCAGATCATGGTAACGCAGAAAAAATGGTCAATGAAGCAGGACAACCTCATACAGCACATACAACAAACTTAGTGCCTGTCATTGTGACAGACCCTAATGTTAAAGTAAACACTGGTGCATTATGTGATGTTGCACCAACACTTCTTGATATTTTAGGTGTTAAGCAACCTAAGGAAATGACAGGAAAATCGTTAATTATTTCATAAGACATAAAGACTTAACATATTGTTAGGTCTTTTTTTTCTGACGTTTGGTGCATTTAGTTGATATCTTTATTGAAATAATAATTCTTATCGACTGATTCAAGAATATCAGTAATACCTAGATCACTTTGGAACTTTCTATAAGTGATCTTTTTGTTTATCTTTTTAATTCTATTAAATAAATCATTCATCATATCATTTCTACTTTGAATAAGTTTCCGATGATTATTAACTTTTGATTTTGGTGTATGATTATATCTATATACAAAAAAATTCATATAGTGTTGTAGGTTCTTTAGTCGATAACCTGCATGTTTAAATAGATATCTTTTAATGTTACTGTGTAATGAATCTACTAAAAGCGTATCATATACTCCATCACCTTCACGACGTGCATCAATATTTGGTACATTAAATTGTCTTAAAAATTGTTTTTGAGTTCCACTTCCATCGTGAATTAATAAATCGATTTTTCCCATGTTTTCTGTACATAAATCTATGAACAGTTGTGGTTTTGCCATACCTCTTGAAGATACTTTAGCGATACAGGTACCTTGCAGATTGATTAAAGTAATTACACATAGGTGATTAAAAGATATCCCTCTTATCCCTTTACCATCAGCTCTTCTTAGTTTATATTTCTTATTATTTATCCTCACGAATGTCTCGTCTACCAGTACTGTTCCATCAAGAATAATCTCATCTTGATAGTTGCGTAAAGATTCGAAAACCAAATATCGATAATACAGCGCTGTCTTTATATTAATCCCAATGTTTCTAGCTATGACTTCAAGTGTTACATCGTCAATCATATAACCAATAAATTTCCTGAAGGTGTAATCGCTGTTTTGTAGTTGGCTGGTTGTTGATTCGTCTAAAATGAATGTCTTTAGACAGGATTTACATTTATACCTTTGCTTCTTGTTTATATCCCTCCCATTTTTGATTAAACTATTCACAGTTCCACATTTTGTACATATTTTGTGTTTTGGCATAATACTCCCTAAGACCACAAAAGCGAGTACTTCACCCAATCAAGGAAAGTCGCCAAACAAACCAGGGTAAAATACTCGCTTTTATGGTTCCTTGATTAGTTTTGTTTGGCATTTATATTATACCTTTAATTTGAAAAAAATTATGTTCAAAATAAAAAAGCTGATATCTGGCTCAATTGTCCTGTTGATAGATTTCTATATCAACTAAATGCACCAAACGTCAGCTTTTTTTTATGATATAATATACATAATTTCAGGAGGCTTATATGTCACTATATAATACACCCATATTTAAACTTCAAACAATGATGCAAAACCAAGAGATTTCATCATTTGAAATAACTTCATATTTTATTGAACGTATTAGAACAATCGATAATAACTATCATGCAGTTTATATGATTAATCCTGATGCTTTATCAATCGCTGAAACTTTAGATAAAGAACGAGAAAATGGTCACGTACGCTCTTTTATGCACGGCATCCCTGTTTTAATTAAAGATAACATTAACACAAAAGATCAACAAACAACTACTGCTGGCACTAACATACTTAAAGATCATATTGCTTTAAAAGATGCAGCACTTGTCAAAACACTTAGAGAACAAGGTGCTATCATTTTAGGAAAAACTAATTTAACAGAATTAGCTTGTTACAAAACTTTTACAAGATCAAATGGTTTTTCAAGTTTAGGTGGCCAAGTTTTATTCCCTTATGACATTCATGAAGATCCTAGTGGAAGTTCAACTGGTAGTGCAGTTGCTACTGCATTGCGTTTATCACCTGTAGCTATCGGTACGTAAACTGGTGGTTCTATTATGTCACCTTCGATGAGAAATGGTATTAAAGCAATAAAGCCTACGATTGGACTTATACCAAGAACTGGTATTATTCCTATTTCATCAACCTTAGATACTGCAGGACCTATGGCAAATCATATTTCAGATTTAGCCGTTTTATTATCAAGTATGGTATCTCAAGATCCAAGTGATCCAATTACCATGTCCCACCTACAAGGTGAGACTGATTACACAACATACTTACACACAAATCATGTTAAACGCATAGGACTTGTACACGATAGTCCATTTAAAATTTCAAAAGATGATAAACTTATATTTAAAAAAGTAAGTACTTTATTAAAAACTCTAAATTATGATTTAGTTGATATTAAAGTGCCTTCTTTTAAATCAATTAATCATATTATGAAATATGAGTTTAAGCATGATATCAATCGATATTTAACACAAGAAAATCTGAACATCACCTTAAAAGATATCATTTCATATAATCATAAACACCCTAGAGAAAATCTTAAGTACGGTCAAGGCATCTTAGTTGAAGTGGAAAATGAAACTTCTGGACTAAAAAATGAAAAAGATTATCTTGATGCTTTAGACGAAAGAAAACAAACGATATTACAAGTAGACAATATATTTAAACAAAACAATATTGATGTCATATATTTTATCAATTATACCCACTTAGGCCCCTCATGTGGTTATCCAACATTAACGCTACCCGTTGGTTATCAACAAAATGGTATGCCAAAAGGGATATATCTACTTGCTCCTCATTTCAAAGAAAGTCATCTTATTGAATTAGGATATCAACTTGAAAGCATTATTAATCAAACATTTGACCCATTAAAAAACCTATTTAAATAAATAGGTTTTCTTTTATATGCACTTTACTTTGATATTCAAATAATATTATGTCATAATAATGTTAATACATTATTTATATAAGAGGTCTCAGATGAAAAAACAAAATCTATATTTTACTATCACTTTAAGTATATTACTCATGATCTGTTTAGGCATTGTATATAGCTATTCTATATTTAGATTAGAGATTGAATCAGTTTATCAAATTAATAAGACGCTTTCTGGATTACCTTTTATGATAGTTTTGTTATTTTATGCACTATCAATGGCTTTTAGTGGCATATTATATGATAGATTTTCCAGTTTATATATGTCAATTACAGGTATATTTTTTATCTCTTTTGGATTTATATTAGCATCTTTTGCAAATGATATTTATCTTATTACTTTTTCTTATGGTGTCCTTATCGGCATAGGTATTGGTATATTATATACACTACCTCTACGTGTTATTTCTTATATGGATTACAATAAGAAAGGATTGCTTACTGGTTTAGTATTAATGGGTTTTGGTATTTCTCCAATGATAAGTGCACCCATTGTTGAATATATGTTAAGTCATATGGGGTTATCAATGACCTTTTTATATTTAGGTATCTTTTATTTCATATGTTTAACGCTATTAATCATACCTTTAGTATCACGTGATCAAAAACCATTACAAAAAATAATTGTTGACCAATCTTTTTTAAAAAATAAAAGATTTTATCTTATTTATATTTTGTTTTTTATTGCAACTTTTATAGGATTAAGTATGATTGGATTAACATCAACCATTGGTGTGGAACAATTTCAAATATCACTTCTTGAAATTTCTATTTGGCTTGGTGTATTTTCAATATTTAATGCTATAGGTAGACCGTTATTTGGGTATATCAATGATAGATATTCATTTAATCTCGCTTCTATACTATCTTATACATCAATCATTATAGTATCCATACTTACCATCTTCTTCTTAAATGTTAAAATCATATTTATCATTTCATTTATTATATTCTATATTAATCTAGGTGGGTGGTTATCGCTTGCTCCTGCAGCAACTTTAAAAACATTCGGAAAAGAAAAATATTCACAAACTTATGGTTTTATGTTTACAGCGTATGGTTTAGGTGCTTTCTTAGGTAGTGGAATTACGAGTATATTTCTTGATTACTTTTCCTATCAATCAATCTATATATTAATTATTTTCATGTCTTTTATAGCAATGTTTTTTATTATAAAAATAAAAAAAGTAGAATAATGAACTGAACCCCAAAAAGTAGAATGCTTAAAAAAAGCAATTCTACTTTTTTGTGATTTAGGTCGATACGTATTATAATAAATCATCCACTCATGAACTAGTTGTACATAATCTTTAAGGGATGTGATATCATTATTATAGAGAGTTTCTTTCTTTAAAATAGAATGGAAACTTTCTATTACTGCGTTATCTAGTGGATTACCTTTACGTGAGTGTGAAATGATAATCCCATTAGATTCACAGATTACTTTGTATTCAGTTGAAAGATACTGAAACCCTTGATCTGAGTGGAGGACCAGTCCATTCAGATCTTTTTCTTTACTCATTTTTATAGCTTCTCTAAGTGTATCCATAACTAATTCATTGTCATTTCTATGACCTATTTTATATGCTACCCAATCTCTTGTCTCTAAATCGAGTATAGTACTTAAATAAGCTCTCTTTCCATTTCTTTTAAGTGTTAAATAAGTAATGTCTCATACCCATCCTCTTTGATTAAAGTTGCATTTGAGACGATCTAATTGCGCTTTTTCTTCACTACGTTTTCTCATGTAATTAGGCTTTAAATCACTTATATATTTTGCCTGTACGCCATATTTTTTCATGATTCTTAATACTTTTACAAATGGTAATCTAAGAATACCCCATAGTGTGCATAAGAGATTCCTCAGTTATGCGCACTAAAAGGTATTCTTTTTTTGATAAATTAACTAAGATATCTGGAAAACTTACCCATATAATCAGTAATTATTTGAGTCTCTACAAAATTCAATCCCTCTTTTGCTTTTCCTTTTAACAAAGCCGATAGTCTAGATTCAATATTTTGTTTTTTAATTTAAAAACCTTACATTCTAACATTTATTTATCCATCATAAACTATGTAATTAAAATATATCTATACTAATTGGACAATGATCGCTACCATGAGTTTGATCATGTACATAACTGTCTTTTAGTGTATTCATTAATCTTTTGCTTAATACAAAATAATCAATTCTCCATCCGATATTTTTTTGACGTGATTGAAACATATAACTCCACCAAGTATATTGGACTTTATTTGGATATAACGCTCTAAATGTATCTACAAACCCACTTTCCAATAACTTCGAAAATTTATTTCTTTCCTCATCAGTAAACCCTGGATTTCTATGATTAGAGCTAGGATTTTTTAAATCTATTTCTTGATGGGCTACATTTAAATCTCCCGTGTAAATCACCGGTTTTAATTGATCTAAATCCAATAAATATTTTCTCATTTGATCCTCAAAATTCATACGGTCATCTAATCTTAATAATTCTCTTTTTGAATTCGGCACATAGCATGTCACAAAATAAAAGTTATCAAACTCTAAAGTGATTACTCTACCTTCATAATTATACCCAAACCCATCAATACCATATATGACCTTTAACGGCTTAATTCTTGAATATATTAATGTACCTGAATAACCTTTTTTATCTGCACAATTCCAATATTCATCATATCCGTCAAATGACCAAGTTTTTTGTTCCTCTTGCATTTTAGTTTCTTGTATTGCAAAAATGTCTGCATTCATTTCATTAAAAAATTCAGCAAATCCTTTTTTCATTGCTGCTCTAAGACCATTTACATTCCAACTCACTATTTTCATTATTTTCACCTACTTATAACTATTATAATAGATACTTACTTAATTATTATAATCATTTACTATATAAATTGATTTTATTCATTCATACTCGCTCAAAAGCATGTATAATATGATTATAGGGTACTAAGTATATATTAAAGGATGATGATATATGAGAAAGAAAAAATACTGGTACGTAATTGATAATGCAGGTAAAATATTTCCTGCAGTTTCAAAAGATTCTAGAAGCAACATTTTCAGATTATCGTTTTATTTAAATGAAATTGTTGATCCGATTATACTTGAACAAGCAGTTAATGAAACGCTTCCTCGATTTGAGACATTTTCTGTACATGATAAAAAATGGTATTTTTTGGCAATACTTAAGTGCAAATATGCGCTATTTTAATGTTGAACAAGAACCGTAAAGATTGTGTAAATATTTTAGATTATACAAAAACAGAGGTTTTTTGTTTAAAGTTTATTATTTAGATAATAAAATTACATTAGAGACATTTCATGCTATTTCAGATGGTACAGGTGGCTTGCATTTCTTAAAATCTATTGTCTATAAATATTTCAAACTAAGAGGATTCAATTTAGATCATCAAAATAAAATATTAGGTGAATTACCTTATTCTAAAAAAGAATCTGAAGATACATTTGTGTCAAATTATGATAAAAACAATAAGTTAGCTTTGAAAGAGAATAAATCTTATCACATTAAAGGTGAAGAATTTAATAATAATTGGTTATTATCTGTAAAGATCAAAATAGACACTAAAGCATTTATTAAATATATTAAAGAAACTTATCAATGTACCATGACTCAATATATTACAGCACTAGTCGCATATAGTATTTTTGCTGAATCTATAGATTTTACAGGACATAAAAAACCAATTAAATTATTTGTTCCAGTAAATCTTAGACCATATTTCAATTCTAAAACATTAAGAAACTTCTCTTTATACATTAAATGTAGTTTTGATAGTGAAAAAAGAGATTGGACTTTTGAAGATATGTTAGAGATAACAAAAAATGATTTTAATGAACAGCTTGATAAAGAACAATTAAATAAACGCATCAGTGCGCTTGTTGGATTTGAAAAAAATATTTTTATTAGAATATTACCACTAATGCTTAAAAATCTTGCATTTAAAATAGGTTATAATATTTTAGGTGAACAAGTAAATACTTGTGCATTATCTAATTTAGGTATTTGTGATTTACCAGATGACTTAAAAGATAAAGTTATTGATATGGATTTTATGAATTCAAGCACAGGTCTAGCGTTAACTGTTTCTTCTATCAATGATCATACAAATATTATCTTTACGACACCTAAAAAAGATTTAAGTATTATCAATCATTTTATTTCAACACTTGCAAAAGCTGGTATGGATGTGGTCATTGACACAAATTATATGGAGGTTTATGATGAAATATTGTAAAACTTGTGATATTCATTATGATACACCCATAGAACATTGTATGTTTTGTCACGGTGATCTCATAGATGAAACACCAACTGAACCAACTTATAAATTTACAGCTGTAAAAAAGAAAAAAAGATCAAATCCATGGCTCCGCTTTTTCGTCTTATTAAATATCGGCAGCATTTTGATCTCATTTGGTATTGATTATTACAGTGGGTTACCATTGTCTTGGTCTTATACAGTAGCTTCAGCAAATTTATATTCAATACTTTTCGCTTTAATGTTTTTTAGTCATTCTGTATGGAGTTCAAAACTAACCAAACTTCTACTACTAACTATTTCAGGTTTATTTCTCATAGGTCTTACTTTAAACGACTATCATTGGGCATTAGATTATGTACTACCTATTGTCATTATGACTCAAATAGCGATTTTATCAAGTGTCATTCTTTTTAATCATCGCATATGGCTTGATGTCTCAGGAAATCTTTTATTTATGAGTCTTGTTGGTTTACTTCCTGGACTGTTTCTTATCTTAAATATAACAACCATTAATTGGCCAAGTATTGCATGTCTCTCTTATGCAATTGTTACTTTACTGGGGTTAATCATCATTCCATCTAAAGAAAATAAAGAGGCATTTAAAAGCAGATTTCATATATAAAAAAGTACTTCATGAATTAGTTCCTTAAAAACGGACACTAATAAAAAAGAGACTGAAGAGCTTGATTCCTATATTCAATAGGAGCGAGCTCTTTTATTTTTTCTTGTAAACGCTCGTTGTTATAATAACACATATAATTTTCAATAACAGCATATACATTTGATTTATATAAATGTTTTTCTCTGTATATACATTCTGTTTTGACAATTGCGAAAAATGATTCAATTGGTGCGTTATCTACACTGCTACCTTTAGCTGATATAGATTGGGTAACACCTTCAGATAATAATTTTTCTTGATAAATATGATGCGTAAAATGCCACCCTTGATCAGAATGCATAATCAGTGTCATTCTTTGTTCATAAGGTATTTTCATAAATGCTTCATCTAATGTATCTAATACGAGTTTTAAATCAATATGGTCGATAACTGCCAAGCAATAATAGATTTATCGTATAGATCTTTGATGGCACATAGATAGCTAAGTCCATCTCTACGAAAGATATAGGATATATCAATTGACCATTTCTCATTAGGTTTATTTGTGGTAAAATCTCTTTGTACAACATTGGGTATATTGTGGTTGCTAGCCTTTGGATATGACCTTTGTTTTACACGAACAGTGGCTTTAAAGTCATTGATTCTCATATAGCGGTGTACGGTCTTATTGGTTAAAATGATACCGTATGCCGCTTTTATATGCATTCTTACAGATCTAATACCTCTACGATCATCTCGCTTCATACATTTCTTTAACCATTTGATTAATTACTTCATTAAACGCCTTATGTTTTGGCCTACCTAATTTTATCCAATCATAATATCCACTTCTAGAACAGCCTAATGTCTTACATAAGAGCTTAACTGAATATTTTCTCTCTTCATTTCAATGATTTGATAGTATGCTTTGGTTAACCTTTCTTTAGGTAGGCTAGGCATTTTTTTATATCTTCATATAACCTCACTTTTTCGATCAACGCTTCCTTGCTTAATGATTCTAAATCTTCCTCATATTTTTTGGGTCTTCCTTTTCTTGGGTTATCAGCTTTGGTTGCTTTCCCTCTAAGATCAATCACTGTCCCATATGTTTGATATTGTTTGACCCATTTGTATATTTGTGACTTGCTTCCAATATCATAGCGACGTACAATATCTGCTATACCTATATGATCATCTAGATATAATAATACGATTTGATTTTTTTCTTCGATACTATAACTTGTATGTTTCTCATTCTTTCTCATCTAATTCCTCCTCTAATACTGTTTTTAGTATATCAAAAAAGACATACTAGATTGATTTCTAATATGTCTCTTTTTTTATCGTGTCCGTTTTAAGGTAACGGATTCCATTGAAGTACTTTTTTATTTGTATTATGTCGTAACGTCAATAGTATATACGTTATAATCATGATTATACCAACTAATATAAACATAAATGATAGTGAATATGTGTCACTTAAAAATCCTAATATAGGGGCAAATATAACAATAAACAATGAAGTAAGTTGTGAATCTACTGATAAAACACTTGCTCTTTTATCTTTATTTGCATAATCACCTATAATTTCCACCATTAGAGGTTTTCTTATATTCAAACAAATATATAATAGTATAAATCCAATAAACACAATAAGTATTTGTTGAACAAAAATACCTATGATGAGTGATGAAATACCGCTCATTAGCCACATCGCTTTTACAATTGATTTTGCATTTCTAAGTTTAAGCAATAAATAGGAATTTCTTGAAGTTATGGCACTAATTAAAAATATAAAAGCATACATGATAGCCGCATATATTTTGACATGTTGTTCACTATTGTATTGACTAAATAATAAATACGTTATTGGGATAGAAACTAAAATGAGTTGAATGAAGTCTTTTAAAATTTTAAACATAGCTTGAAAACTGGAAGAACTCATTAAAATATCTCTCATCTGATGATCTTTAAATACATACTTAATTGCATTTATATTTTCTTTAATAAAATATTTCCAATTAAAATGTATTTGTTTTTTATCATTAAGAACTTTTGGATAGCTAAGTACTAATCCTATATCAATTAAATAAGGAATAATCGCTAATATAAATAAGAACTTTAAATCAGAAACAGTCATCACTAATACAATCGTAAAAAGCGAAGAAACCATGGACCCTATCATTGAATATGATCTAGTTTTTCCATAAATCTTGCTTTTTATATGGCTTAAATCATGCATATCTAAGAAAAGCATAATTATAGATTTATGAGTACCACTTCTGAAAGCTTCTCCCAATCCAAATAAAATCATTGCGATAGCAAATACATAAAAGTTTGTGCCTATAGCAAAAACTACAAAACTAAGCACATAAAAAACAAAACAAATAATAAGTTCAGTTTTTTTACCATATTGATCAGCAAACACTCCAGAAGGTATTTCAAATATATATATCATCATTTCTCGAATAGCATATAAAATACCGATTTGAAAAGCGTAAAGCCCAAAACTATATAAAAATATAAGTAAAATTGGGTCAAAAAATCTTAGATTTTTAAAAAATCCATATAACCCAAATTTTGTAATTTGTCGATTAATTTTTTTAGTATTACCCATATTATTCCTTATGTTAATTTAATTATATCATTTTAATATATCATCGATTAAAGGTGCTATTGATTTTCTCCAAATTTCATAACCATTGTTATTCAAGTGAAGTCCATCACCAACAAATAATGTCTCGTTGGTTCTTCCATCCAATAAAAACTCTTGACTAACATCAAGGACATATAACTGATCATTTTTAAGTGCATAATTTTTAATGAGTTGATTTGCTTTAAAAACTTGATTCATATATGCTTTTCTTGATGGTGTTGGTGTAATCGCAATATAAATCATAGGTGATCCACTTGTTTCTAAATGTTTTTTATATAATTTTTTAAATTGCTTAAAAACATATCTGGCATGATGAATATGTTTTTCATCGATTGAATATTATTTGTCCCAGAATAACATACGACCAATCTTGGGTTATATGGTTTAATCAAGCGATCATAAAAATAAATAGCATCTTTTAATTTACTGCCCCCAAACCCATGGTTCAATAATTTATAGTCAGAAAAATCATCAGATAATGTATACCACATTCTAATGCTTGAAGATCCATAAAATACAATATCAATATCTTTTTTCTCTTCATTTCTTTCTTCTATTTCTAAAACTTCTCTTTTCCAAAATTCAGATGTGTTGATCAATTAAATCCACTCCCTTAGATATGCCTCAACAATACTTTGTGTGCCTTGATCTTCAAATCCTTTATCTGAAAGTAATTGATATGCTTTTTTTGCAGTTTCTAAAACATGTAAAGGTAAGTCCCCTTTTTCTTCTACTGCTAGTTTTAAATCTTTTAAATAGTGTTTAACAAAAAATCCAGGTTCATAATCTTTATCGATCATTTTTCTACCGTTGAATTGTGCTTGCCATGAAGATGCAGAACCACCAACAATCACATTGAGCATTGCATCTTTATCTAACCCTTTTGATTCAGCAAGTACAAGTGCTTCAGCAATCCCTAAAATATTACCAGCAATCACAGTTTGATTGCACAGTTTAGCTGTCATACCCGAACCTTCATTACCCATATAAGTAATTGTTTTTCCCATCACTTCTAATAAAGGTTTAACCTTTTGAAAAATCTTTTTATCTCCACCTACCATAATAGATAGTGTTTGATTGATCGCACCAAGGTCTCCACCTGTTACTGGTGCATCTAACATAAATAGGTTTTTACTTAATGCTTGTTTATAAAGTTTTTTAGCAAGTGCTGGAGATGAAGTTGTCATATCAACTAAAATAGTATCTTTTTTAGCATATTTAATGACTTCTTGATATACTTCTTCAACATCGCTTGGATAACCAACAATCGTAAATACAATATCAACAAGCGGTAGTGAATCTTTAATTGAATCAACAGCAATTACATCTGGTTCTAATGCTTTAGCTTTTGCATGTGTGCGATTATAAGCATATACTTTATGTCCAGCATGACTTAAGTGTTTTGCCATAGGTGCGCCCATAACACCTGTTCCTATAAAAAGTATATCCATAAATTTATAACCTTTCATTTAACCAAGCGATAATATCTTTTCTCACTTGTTCTTGTTCAACATCATTTAATATTTCATGAAGTGATTTATCATATATTTTAATTGATTTATCACCAGTGTGCACTAAGTCATAAAATCTATGGCTATATGCAGTCGGTACAATAACATCTTTGCCACCATGTAAAATAAGTAATGGTGTTTTAAAACGATTTAGATTTTTATTTAAATATCTAACACCACTAATCATCATATTTCCAACCAGTGATACATAAAAATGTTTTAAATTTAATGGATCATTTTGATATCTTTCTTCTACTTCATGAATACTTGATAAACGATTGTCAGCAAAATTAGTTTTAACGCGAACCCATCCCAACCATTTATAACCAATGATTCTAAATGGTTTAACATCACTTACAAAATAACTTGCTGCTGCGTAAGAAACAATACCTGCAACATCATCATAAGTGACACCATACATATCAACAATAAGTCCACCCATACTATGTCCAATTAAATAAACAGGTATTGGATTAGATTTTTTTTCAATTTTAACAATTTCATGTAAATCATTTATCATTTGTTTATAACTTTTTAATTTTCCTCTTGCGCCACCAGATTGTCCGTGTCCTCTTAAATCGTATCTTACTACACGAAAAGATGCTTTATTTAGTGCATCCACTAATGCCCCATAGCGTCCAGAATGTTCAGCAATACCATGCGTGATAATGACTGTAGCTTTGGGTTGTTCTACCTCATGTGTTTTAATATAAAACAAATTATTATTTATTAACATATTAGTCATGTAAGATTTAAAGTGTATTAAATTAGATCTTAACAACTTTGAATCTTTACTCCTTTTCTCTAGTTTAATATAATAATACTGCACCGTGGATTTGTTTCATCTAATTACAGCTAGACTGTTTGGGAGTGACGCTTACCACGGTCTTTATTTTAATCGGCAATAGTTAGTTAACGTTTAACGTTTATTACATGATTACGAAATAAAGAATCCGCTGGACAAACCGCTGGTGCAAAAATTCATTTTGGAGGTGTACTTATGAACTATATCGATTTTGATATTTCAAAGTACAAACATGATTGTTTTATCGCCACAAAAACAATCAATCATCAGTTCTCATTTGAGAACAGCAAGTCAGGGTTTAAAGAATTGTTAAGTTATTTTAACCCTTTAAGTAAAGCGTAAATGATCATAGGCTTAGAGGCCACAGGTCATTATGGTGAAAATCTTAAGTCATTTCTTACCCTCCATGGATATTCATTCATGGAGATCAATCCTTTTCTCGTGAAGAAGTTTGGAGAAGCCCAATCACTAAGAAAAACAAAAACGGATAAGAAAGATGCACAAATGATTTCAACTTATATGAGGTCTGTAGACTACAAAGCCTATCATCATCAATCTTATCATATAAGTGCTTTAAAATCACTCACTAGACTACGTTCTAAACTTATTTCTATGAGGACGAAACACTACAATATGATGACCAAAGTCTTAGATGTCATCTTCCCTGAGTATAAACCCTTTATGAAGGAACAGGGCTATTCAGAGACATCTCTATACATTTTAAAGCATTTTTATTCACCCAAACGTATCTCTAAGCTCAAAGATAAACACTATGAGGCTTTAAGAAAAAAATCTATGGGTAAATTTAGTTATCCTAAGTTTGTTAAACTTAAAACCTTAGCTTCAAACACGATTGGTGTCACACAAGATTATCAACTCTTTAAACTTAAAACTTCGATTGCTTATGTTGAAAAACTCAATCAAGATATCAAAGAAACCGAGAAACAAATCACTTCTTTAATGAACAGGTATCCAACTAAGATTCAAACCATTAAAGGTATTGGCATCATTTCAGCAGCAACCATCATTTCAGAATATGGAGATATCAAACTTTTTTCAAATCCAGCTGAAATGTTATCATATGCGGGTCTAGATTCAACCATCAAACAGTCTGGCACCATGTCTTCAACTGGTAAACTTGTCAAACGAGGCAGTAAATATCTTCGCTCTACTTTAATAAATATAGCTATGAGTGTCATGATACACAATCCGTTATTCTATGCTTACTACACCAAGAAAAGGTTAGAAGGCAAACATCATCGTATCGCACTTATTCACTTAGCAAAAAAACTCATTAGAATTATGCATCATTTAGAAACTCATCAAGAAGATTTTAATGATTCAAAACTAAAATAGTTTATAACTTAATCTGTGGCGGATAAGTTAAAATTCATCATTTTACCAGATAACCTCTTAAAATTAAAGGCTATAAGAGGTTTTTACTGTTATATCTAATAAAGAACTTGACTTTTAATAGTTAGTCACTCCCTTATTTTTATTATACATGAGATATTATTTTTGTGTTAAACTATGTTTAATTTTAAAATTGTATTGTATAATATGAGTAAAAGTTGAGGTGATCCTATGAAACAGACATCATTATATGAAAATCATATAAAACTTGGTGCGAAAATGACACCATTTGCAGGTTATGATATGCCTCTATATTATAACGATTTATCAACTGAACATCGAGCAGTAAGGCATACCTGTGGTATTTTTGATGTTTCTCACATGGGGGAAATTTTCATTACAGGAAAAGATGCACTTCTTTTTGTCAATCAGTTAGTCACAAATATAATTCCTGTTAAAAAACAAAAAGTCACATATGCATTGCTATTAAATGAACAAGGACAAGTCTTAGATGATTTACTTGTATATATGATTGAAGAAAATCAAATAATGCTTGTGGTTAATGCTTCAAATACTAAAAAAGATTTTGGTTGGATTATCTCACAAAAAAATGCTTATGATATTACCATTAAAAATGAAAGTGATCAATATGCTCAAGTCGCTATTCAAGGACCTTTAGCAAAAGATATCGTCGCTCAAATGTTTGATGATAACATTAATGATTTAAAATTTATGCATTTTAAAATTATAAATCATCAAAACCATCAAATTATTATTTCTCGTACAGGATATACTGGAGAGGATGGCTTTGAAATATATACAGATAATGATTATATTAAAGATGTTTGGCAAAAATCTATAGATTTAAAAGCTGCACCTTGTGGTTTAGGTGCTAGAGATACACTTCGTTTCCAAGCAAATTTACCACTTTATGGACATGAGATAAACAGTGATATACATCCTTATATCAGTGGTTTAAAATTTGCAATTAAAACTGATAAAGATTTTATAGGTAAAAATGCATTATTAGCTAATCAATCCAATTTAGATAAAAAAATTGTTGGTATTGAATTACTTGAAAAAAATATACCTCGCCAAGGATATAAATTATATGATGAAGATAAAGAAGTAGGATATGTTACGACTGGATATCTTCTACCAGAAATCTCAACACCACTCGCATTAGCAATTGTTGATGTTGCATATGCATCCGTTGGACAAACATTAGACATAGAGATTAGAAAAAAACGAATAAAAGTAAAAGTTAGAAATAGAAAATTTTTAAATAAAAATTACGTAAAATAGGAGGATTTAACATGATTAAAAAGGGATTGTTATACAGTGAAACACATGAATGGATTAAAGTGGAAAAAGATTTTTCATTAATTGGTATTTCAGATTATGCTCAAGAATCTCTAGGGGCAATCGTTTTTGTTGATTTACCAAGTGTAGGCGATGTTTTTGATAAAGAAGAAATATTTGGAGCAGTAGAATCTGTTAAATCTGATCTGATTTATATGCACCTGTTAAAATTGAAATTCTTGAAATTAATGAAAAATTAGTTGACGCACCAGAATTATTAAATGAAGCTCCTTTTGACAATTGGTTATTAAAAGTTAAAGTATTAGATGATAAGGCATTAGATAGTCTCCTTAAGGATGACCAATATGAAGCTTCTTGCCACTAATGCATAAATATTTACCCCATACTTTAGAAAACATTAAAGAAATGCTTGAAGTTATTCAAGCTTCTTCTATTGATGAACTCTTTAGTCAAATACCTGAATCACTTCGATTCAACCAACCTTATCAAATACCAAATCAAATGTCAGAATTAAAATTAGAAAAACATATGCAAGCATTAGCATCAAAAAATCAAGAAATGCTAATCTTTAGAGGTGCAGGTAGTTATGATAATTATGTGCCCTCAGTTGTAAAGACTTTAATCAATAGACAAGAATTTTTAACTTCTTACACACCTTATCAACCAGAAGTGTCCCAAGGTACACTTCATTATATATTTGAATATCAATCAATGATCTGTGAACTTACAGGCATGGATGTATCAAATGCATCTATGTATGATGGTGCAACTGCAACTGCTGAAGCAATGTTTATGGCTTATGCACAAACCAAAAAGCATAAAGTGCTCATTAGTTCAACATTAAACCCTCGAGTAATTGAGGTTGTTTTAACTTATGCAAAATATAGAAATATAGAAGTTGTGCTTGTTCCAGAAAAACAAGGTATTACTGATCTTGACTTTGTAAAAAATAATTTAGAAGATAGCATGGGTCTTATAGTTTCTACACCAAATTATTATGGCATCATTGAAGATTATAGTGATGTTGCAAAACATGTACATGAACATAAAGGTATGTTCATTATCAACCAAGAGGGTAGTTCACTTTCATTATTTAAAAACGCAGTTGACTATGATGCTGACATTGCTTGTGGTGAATTACAGGCACTAGGTATTCCTTTAAGTTTTGGTGGTGCTTATCTTGGTTACTTAGCAACACGTACAAAATATGTTAGAAAAATGCCTGGGCGTATTTGTGGTATGACAAATGATGTTGACGGTAAACCTGCTTTCGTTTTAACTTTACAAGCTCGTGAGCAACATATTAGACGCGCTAAAGCAAATTCAAATATTTGTTCAAATCAATCACTTCTTGCTTTATCAGTAACGATATATTTATCTTTACTTGGCAAACAAGGCTTTATAAATAATACGAATGAAACAATGAAAAAAACTTATTATTTGCATGAGCAATTATTAAAAACTAATTTATTTGATCAAGTCTTTAATCAACCATTTTTTAATGAATTTGTATTAAAACCTAAATTTGATATCACTTCATTTGAAGAATATCTATCAAAAGAAAATATCTTAGGACCACTTAAAATTAATGATGATCTTCTTCTTTTTGCTGTTTCAGATAAAAGAACTGTAGAAGATATTGATTTATTTGTAAGAAAGGTGGTGTCATATTATGAAAGCTTATGATGATTTAATTTTTGATCTTTCAAAAAAAGATCGTATGGGTTATACAGTTGATCAAACAACGCTTAAAGATGTTATGATACCAAAACACTTACTAAGAGAAAAACCTGCTTTGCTTCCTGAAGTATCAGAACTAGATGTTGTTAGACATTACACAAATGTGAGTCAAAAGAATTTTGGGATAGAAAATGGCTTTTATCCTTTAGGTTCTTGTACGATGAAATATAATCCAAAAATTAACGATCAACTTGCATCTTTATCAGGTTTTGCAAATATACATCCATTACAACCTGCTTCATCAATGCAAGGTCTACTTAAAATATATGATCATTTACAAACAATGCTATCTCATATTACTGGTATGGATGCATATTCTTTAAATCCTTTTGCAGGTGCACATGGTGAACTTGCAGGTTTAATGATTATTAAAGCTTATCATCAAAAAAGAAAAGATAGCAAACGTCATATTATCATTGTTCCTGATAGTGCTCATGGTACAAATCCTGCAAGTGCTACGGTTTGTGGATTTGATGTTTTAGAAATAAAATCTAATGATGATGGTACGATTAATCTGCAAGCTTTAAAAGAAGTTTTAAATGATGAAATTGCAGGTCTGATGTTAACAAATCCTAATACTGCAGGTGTCTTTGAAAAAGACATTGTTGAAGTATCAAAATTAATTCATGAAACTGGCGGTCTTGTCTATTATGATGGTGCAAATTTAAACGCATTATTAGGACATGCAAAACCTGGAGATATGGGTTTTGATATTACACATTTAAATTTACATAAAACATTTTCAACACCACATGGTGGTGGTGGTCCAGGTTCTGGACCTGTTGGTGTCAAACAATTTTTAACTAATTTTTTACCAACACCACACGTTAAATTTGATAAAGAACAATATACTTTTTATCATCCTAAAGATAGTATAGGTAGATTAGGATCATTTTATGGTAATGCGAGCGTCTATATAAGAGCTTATGTCTATATACTTAGTTTAGGTAGAGAAAACTTATCAGATATTGGCTCATTTGCTGTCTTAAATGCTAATTATATCCAAGCTTCACTCAAAGATTTATTTACGCTACCAATTAAAAAATATGCGATGCATGAATTCGTCTTTGATGGATTGATTAATCAGTCAACTGGTGTAAAAACCTTAGATATAGCTAAAAGATTATTAGATTATGGATTTCACGCACCAACCATCTACTTCCCACTTATTTTCCATCAATCAATGATGATTGAACCGACTGAAGTTGAATCAAAGGAAACACTCGATCGTTTCATTGATGTCATGAGAAAAGTTGCAAATGAATCCGTAAATCAACCAGAACTTGTTAAAACAGCACCACATCATACTGTAGTTAGACGTTTAGATGAAGTTAAAGCTGTAAGACAACCTATTTTAAAATTTAGTGATATAAAATAAAAAAACACCCAATAGCACAAACTATTGGGTGTTTATATTTTGTGATTAAAGTTCTAAATCTTTCATAACCTGTAATGCTAACTCATCATAGACTTTACCGATAGGTTCATTTCCCTTGAAAATAAAGCTCTTATCAAGTGGTTGACCTAAAGGAATTTGAATCATCATTGGAACGCCAAGCTTTTTAGCAACATTTGCTGCGCCACCTTCGCCAAATAAATATTCTCTTGTATCATTGCATGTATTTAAATAATAACTCATGTTTTCAACTACACCAATGACCTCATGGCCTAAGTTTTGTGCACCAATACCCGCTTTAACTGCAACATTCGCTGCATTTACATGAGGAGTTGTTACAACCATAATTTTACTTTTTGGGACATATTTATTAACATCTAATGCAACATCACCAGTTCCTGGAGGTAAATCAATTAAGATTAAATCAATATCGTCTTGCCATTTTGTACCATTAAAGAAATGTACTAGCATTTTTCCTAACATAGGTCCACGCCACATTAAAGGCTTTTCAGCTGGCATAAAAATTTCTGTTGAAATAACTTCAATACCATCTTTTTGTAATGGAATCATTAATTCATCTTTTGTTGCAGATAATGGTTTAATTGGTAATTGTAAAACATTTGGTATACTTGCGCCATAAATATCAGCATCTACAATACCTATTTTTAAACCTTGACGTATAAGTGCTGCTGCTAAATTTGCAGTGACTGTTGATTTACCAACACCACCTTTACCAGAAGCTACTGCCAAATATTTAATCGCTTTTTCACCTTCAGGTATATACTCAGACTCAAAAAATTCTATTTTAATTCCTGGGAACCCTGCTTCAATCTTAACAAGCCTGATAATTTCAATTTTCATTTTTTGTTCATTAGCAGTCTTATCTTTTAAGTTAATTTCTAACTCAACAACACCAGTAGGTCCAATTACTAGTTTTTTGAGCCCACCTACTTCTTTAAAAGATTTTTTTAAACTTGGATCTTTAATTTGACCTAAGCGTTCTTTTAATT
Source organism: Mycoplasmatota bacterium (assembly GCA_018622495.1). Lineage (GTDB taxonomy): Bacteria > Bacillota_I > Bacilli_A > Acholeplasmatales > Acholeplasmataceae > WOFB19. The sequence goes on along the minus strand of CP076021.1, from coordinate 688,413 downwards.
GTTCATATGTTAACATCTCGTATCACCTCTCATATATTATAACAAATTTACGTATATAAATCTTTATTAAAGTCCTCAATTTAAGAAAAAAATAAATTTTATCTAAAAATTTTTTTTAACCGTTTTTATTCAATAAATGGTAAAATATAATCACTTATGAAGGAGTGATATCATGTTAGAAGGTATGCCGGTAAGTGCAGGATATGCAACAGCTAAAATTTTAAAGATGGATGATGCTACACTTCACATCTCTAACGCTCTTATTACAGATGTTGATCAAGAACTAAATAAATATGAAGATGCGATTAGAAAAAGTATCAATCAATTAGAAACTTTAAAAGCAACTTATGCTAAAAAATTTAATGATGATATGTTAAGTTTATTTGATGCTCATATCGCAATGACTAATGATATCGAAGTCGTTGGAAAAGTCAAAGAACTCATTATTAAAAAATCTTATAATTTAGCTTATGCAATCACTTTAGTAAGTGAAGAATATATAGCGATGTTTAATCAGATTGATGATGAATATCTAAAAGCTCGTGCAGTAGATTTAAAAGATGTTACGCATCGATTAATATCTAATGTTCTTCATATTAAAATTATAGATTTAGCAAAAATTAATGAACCTGTTATTTTAGCAACAAAGGAACTTACACCTACTCAAGCAACACAATTAAACCCAACATATATTAAAGGTTTTGTTAGTGAGGTTGGAAGTAATACTTCGCATAGTGCTATTATAGCTAAACTTCTTAATATACCAGCTGTTTTTGGTGTTAAAGATCTTTTAAAACATATTAATCAAGATGATCTTGCTATTTTAGATGGCATCAAAGGAAAACTATATATTAATCCTACAAAAAAACAATTAGATACATATAAAGATGTGATGCAATCATATCAAGCACATCAAGAAACACTTAAAATATATGAACATATGCCTCTACAAACAAAAGATAAACAAACATTTCCTTTACTCGCAAACTTAAGTTCTGATCGAGATCTTGAATATATTAAATCATTTGCTTTAGATGGTGTTGGTTTATTTAGAACTGAATTACTTTTTTTAGAGCATTTACAAATGCCTACTTATGATGAACAATATAAAGTATATCATCAAATTTTAGAATCATTTAAAGATCAAGATGTCACTATTAGAACATTAGATATTGGCGGTGATAAGCCATTATCATATGTTAACCATCCTAAGGAAGAAAATCCTGCATTAGGACAAAGAGGCATTAGATTCTCGTTTCTTCATCAAGATATTTTCGAAACACAAATTAAAGCACTCTTAACAGCGAATAAGTATGGAAATCTAAAAATTATGTTTCCTATGATCTCAACTATAGATGAATTTTTAAAAGCAAAAAGTATTGTAGAATTTATTGAACAATCATTAATTAAAAACAAAATTGAAGTAAAACCTTATCAACTAGGTATCATGATAGAAACACCTTCTTCTGCATTAATGGCGAATGAGTTCGCTAAAGTCTGTGACTTCTTCTCCATTGGCACAAACGATTTGGTTCAATATACTTTCGCAATAGATCGTCTAAATCAAAACTTAAGTAGTCTATATAAACCACTTCATCCAGCTATTTTAAAACTTATCAAAATGACTGTAGATGCTGCTCATAAACATCAAGTCACTGTCAGTGTTTGTGGTGAGATGGCAAGTGATGCATGTTCAAGTATCATCTTGTTAGGATTAGGTGTTGATCAATTATCAATATCACCCTCATCAAGTTTAGAAATTAAATCATGCGTCAGCAAACATACTTTAAAACAATTAAAAGAAATAGCTCAACATGCACTATCATTAGATAATCAAGAATCAGTTAAAACCTATATAAAAAATAAAACAAACTTTTAATTAAGTTTGTTTTTATTTTGATAACTATATCGATATAAAAATAAGACAACAAAGTAACTAAGTGTTGTTAACACAGTAAGCATAATAAGTAATACTGATCCACCTCTAGATAATCCTTGGTCTAAATAACCTCTAACTAATGCGATGATTCTTATTGAATTTGAAAATATTTTATAAATAAACAATACAAGTGTAACAATATAGAATATATCTTTGATATCTTCTTGTTCTTGATGGGATAGATGATAAATATAAAGTGCTACCCAACTTAAATTTAGTGTAACTGTAAAAATAATTTGTTCTGTATTATCAAATGCAATTGGTGTTTCTATAAAACTAATAATAATTAAAAATGCATTAACTATTTGATGTGCAACAATTAATAGAATGAATTGTCGATGTTTTTTTTGATTCATCTTTGAAAATAGAAAATAGCTCATATATCCAGACATCCCGAGATATATCCAATATACTGGACTTAAATATCCTTCTGCCATTAAAAACGTAATACCTGTGAACAAGAAAAATATAATTGATGAAATTTTAATGAATAACGTATGATGTTTAAAGTTCAAAATCATTTCCTCTTTTTATAGTTTTTGAAATATGGTTTCCGATTTACGCTTAATGATATCATGAAAAGGTATAATGAGTAAAAAATTCAATATGCTTATGAGTAGAGTAAGCCACTCAGAGTTTAAATAATCAATTAGCAGATAGTAGATAATTGCGTTAGTTGCAACAACAGTCATGCCGACAATAAGTCCAAAAAATGCACCTAAACTTTGCTTAACAACTTCAACTTCATTCTTAAAATCCATTTTAGGAAAATATAGATTGATGATAGCATCTACAAATGAAATCAATACTACTAATGATATTGAAATTAACATTAATAATAGCGTATGCAGCATAGTTAATTCTAGAGAAAAGCTAAATATAAAGATGCTTATTAAAATAATAGGAGCACTTAATACTATATTGAAATATATTTTTGACTTCATCACTTGTTCAGCTTTAATGGGTAAACTTTTGATAATCCAAAAATTCTTACCTTCTAAAGATAGAGAAATTGCAGGTGTATAAGCTGTAGATATAATAAATCCCATCACAAGTGCTAATATAACGTATATATCTAAATCTAGGGCATCTACGATGATAAAAACATCTGTTAAGTCAACAAATAGGGATCCAACTGCTGCAATAAGTAATAATGCTAAGCCAAAACCTGCATTTAATACATAAATAGGAATACTAAAGAATTTGTTAAATTCTTTTTTTATCATCATTTGTGTCACTGATGTTTTAACAATCTTACTTGACTTAATTTTTTTACTAACATGTTTATTTAGACCTCGTTGATTAAGATGTGTTGATAATTTTTCTACACTAAAAATAAAGATCATAAATAAAATTACATGTGAACTCACAAGATATAATAAGCTTAATAAATCATTTTCATATATTGCATCAACAAACCATTTTAATGGAGGGTAATATTGACTCATATTAAAAATTGATTCAAGAGGGCCAGATAATGCACTTTGAGTTGCTTGATTTAAGAAAAATTGTACACTCATAATTCCAAATAATACGATAAACAACATGATAATTTGAAATATTTTACCAAGTTTAAATTTAGTTGCAAGAAAGCCTATACCTAATGAGATAAAACTCATAAGGATGACTGGTACTATAGGAAATACGATTAAAGTGATTAACGTTATGAAAAATGTAAGTATACTTATACCCGCAAAATAAAAATATGAAAATAATAAGGGTAATAACAATATAAAACTCATGACATACATCCACAACATCATCATGGTTAATTTCGCTATAAATATTTCTCTTTGTTTAATAGGTAATGGTGCTACTATATCATAATCTTTATAGAAAAATATCGTACCGCTTGCTCTAAATAATGTCATAACAACAGGTAACATTAAAGAAAATACCGCAAGATATCCTAATAAATACTTAAGTTCATTGATTAAAGATAAGCCTTCAGCAAGACTAAAAAACATATAACCAAAACTTAACAGAATTGCTGTAAGTGCATAAAGTAACACACCAATTAATACTATCTTTTTAGTTTTACTACCATTGATTTGAAACATTCGGTCAAATGTATAATCTTTAAAATATACTTTTAGTAATTTAAAATACATTATGCTTCGCTCGCAATTTCCATAAATACTGATTCTAGAGTTTGTTTAGAAATAATATCTTTAGTATAACCACTTTCAAGAATTTGACCGTTTTTAATAATAGCGACTTTATTACAAAGTTTTTCAACAACTTCTAATACATGCGTAGAAAAGAATATTGAAGCCCCTTCTCTTGTTAATTTTTTAAATTCTTCTTTTAATAAAAAACTTGCTTGTGGATCAAGACCCACAAAAGGTTCATCCAATAATAAAATACGAGGTTTATGGATAAGTGCACTAATAATGACAAGTTTTTGTTTCATCCCATGAGAATAAGAACTTATAGGTTGTCCTAAAACATCTCTTAAAGAAAACATATCAGCATATTTTTCAATAGATTGACTTCTATCTTCAGTAGAAATTTCAAAAACATCAGCAATAAAATTTAAATAGTTCATACCAGAAAGTGATTCATAAACATCTGGATTATCCGGAATATATGCAATTTGTTTTTTAACATCTAGTGGGTTTGATTTAACAGATATACCATTAACTAATATATCTCCTTCATCAAAATTAATAATCCCTGCAATAGATTTTAATAATGTTGTTTTGCCAGCTCCATTGTGACCAATAAACCCATAAATATCACCATCTTCAATCTTTAAATTAACTTGATCACAAGCTTTTTTCTTTCCACTATAACTCTTTGATACATTTTGTATATATAACATATTTTTTCCCTCACAAATCTAAAAAGCCCAAATAGGGCTTTTTGTTTATTTTTTAAATGCTTTTTTAAAATACCCTTTAATTCGTTTACCAAATTTAGTTTGTTCATAACTTAATATTGCAATTTTATATATAGGTGCTACTAAGTATAAACTTAAAACCATGATTGCAATACTAACAAAGACAGCTATAATTGTACCCACAAGTGATATTGCCCCGATTGCATATGCAATAGGTGCCACAATAGGCGTAAATATTGGAATAAAACTCATCACTGCTAAGAAACCTGTACCACCAGTAACTGAACCAAATATTGCAATATAATAAGCTACGAGTAAAGTCATCATTAATGGTGTTTGAAATTGTTGATAATCTTCTTGTGTCACTGCCATTGATGCAAACATTGCTGCAATCACTAAATAGAAAATTGCGCCAATAAAAGTGAAAAGTATTGTAAATAATAATATCAATGGCCAATTTGGAAGAAGTTGTCCTAATACTTGCAATAAACTATCAGTATCAGCACCACTACTACTTACAAATAACCTAGAAATTAAAGCTGCTATAGTACCATAAACTAAGACCAGTGACGATTGTATAATCACGAAAAGTATCGCTGATGTTACCTTGGATAAGAAATGAATTTTAGCAGGGACACTTGCAATAATTGTTTCAATCGCTTTTGATGATTTTTCTTCAATAATATCAACACCAACAAATTGAGTTGCCATAATAATTAAAAGAAAAATCGGTAATACTAATAAACTACTTATAGAATTAACAAATGCAGTTTGATCTGGGTCTTCATAATCAGGCGCAAAATTTTCAACATATAACGGTGATTGATATCCTGCAACTTGATAATCAATTAAAAATAATGAGATTGAACTTTGATAATTCGCATTTGAGTCAGGATATTTTGAATACATATCAACTTGTGGGTGATTAATATCACCACTAAATACAAAGATCATATCAACTGAATCATCCAACCAAAAATCATCTTCGTTAAATGCATTAATCTCAGAAATAATATATAAATCTTCAACTAATCCTTGATTAAGCCAATCATCTAGTTCATCAACTAATAAAGGTTCATCAGTATCGTTTTGCACTTCAATATAAATATTTTCAATCACTTCATCACTTGAAAACAAATCTATTATTTGAGGAATATTAACAATCACTATTGTTAACAATAATACAATGATATTAGAGATGATAAATGCTTTACGCTTTAAGCGTTTCCCTAATCCATATTTAATTAAAAATCTAAACTTCTTCATTTTTGCGACCTACCTTTTCTACAAATATTTCTGATAGACTCGCTTGTTCAACATCATATTTCGAAATATGATTGCATGTTTTTACATAAGCAAAGACTTCTGCTGCTACATCTTCGTTTTCAATTCTAACAATGATTTCATTAGCATTGTTCACAACATCATATACACCAGGTATTTGACTTAACAAAGCCGTATCAACATCACCAACGATTCTAATTTTATGTTTTTTAAAATCTTTTTTAATATCAGATACTTTGCCTTCAATAACTGCTTTTCCTTTTTCTAAAATAATAATTTGCTCGCAAAATGATTCAACATGATCAAGTTGATGTGATGAAAATACAACCATGCATCCTCGTTCTTGAAAATCTCTTATCACTTCAACAAATAATTCTGTATTAATAGGATCTAGTCCACTAAAAGGTTCATCTAGAACCAGTAATTTAGGATTGTTTATCAATGCTGAAATAAACTGAATTTTTTGTTGATTACCTTTAGAAAGTTCTTTAATCTTTTTATCTTTATATGATACAATATCAAAACGGTTTAACCAATAATCTAAACGTTCTAAGATTACTTTAGGTTCCATATCTTTTAATTGACCAAAAAATAGCATAAGTTCTTTAACTGTTATTTTAGTTAATAAACTGCGTTCTTCAATCATATAGCCAATTTCATTAACATTGTGATAACCAATATTTTGCCCTTCAAATAAAACTTCACCTTCAGTTGGTTCTAATAAACCCATTATCATTCTAAAGGTTGTTGTTTTACCAGCACCATTTGTTCCTAATAAACCAAATATTTCACCGGGTTTAATATTAAATGATAAATGATCGACAGCAACTAAATCACCATACATCATTTTTGCTTGTTTCACTTCTAACATTTGTTCACCATCCGTTTTCTATTTTTATTTAATTGATAATTTCTCAATCATTTCCATAAATGCATCAACTGATACACTCACTTGTTTTTGTGAGCCATATGCACGATATGTTACAAGACCTTCTTCTTTTTCCTTATCACCTAATACAAGTGAGTATGGAATTTTTTGTGATTGTACTTCTCTAATTTTATAGCCAAGTTTTTCATCTCTTAAATCAATTTCAACACGATGACCTGCATGTTGCATTTTTTCTACAATTTGTTGTGCATAAGCACGATGATATTCATTATGTACTGGTAAGACTCTTACTTGTACCGGTGCTAACCAAAATGGAAATGCGCCTTTATATTCTTCAGTTAAATATGCAACAAATCTTTCCATAGTAGATACAATACCACGATGAATCACGACTGGTCGGTGATTATTTTTACCATCTTCACCAACATATGTTAAATCAAATCTTTCAGGTAATAAGAAATCTAATTGAATTGTAGATAAAGTTTCTTGATTTCCTAATGCAGTTTTAACTTGAACATCTAGTTTAGGACCATAAAATGCTGCTTCTCCTATGGCTTCATAGTAATTCATACCTAATTCATCCATTGCTTCTTTAAGCATCTTTTACGCACGATTCCACATGTCATCATTTGGAAAGTATTTTTCTTTATCATCTTTATCACGATAACTTACTCTAAATTCATAATCAGTAATATTAAAGTCTTGATATACTTCTAGCATTAATGCAACTGTTCTTTTAAACTCATCTTTAATTTGATCAGGACTTACAAAGATATGCGCATCATTTAAAGTCATTTGTCTCACGCGTTGCAGTCCAGATAATGCGCCACTTTTTTCATAACGATGCATCATGCCTAATTCTGCAATTCTAAGTGGTAATTCTCTATAACTGTGAACGTCATTTTTATAAACTAACATATGATGAGGACAATTCATTGGACGAACAACTAACATTTCTCCATCACCCATGTCCATTGGTGGAAACATTGAATCTTGATAATGATCCCAGTGGCCTGATGTTTCATATAATGTCTTACTACCTAAAATTGGTGTATAGACATGAAGATAACCAAGACTAATTTCTTTATCTGTGATATAACGTTCTATAACTCGTCTAATTGTAGCACCTTTTGGTAACCAAAAAGGAAGTCCTTGTCCAGCATCTTTATTTAAGAAAAATAGTCCGAGTTCTTTACCTAGTTTACGATGATCTCTTTCTTTTCTTTCTTGTAAAAGAACAAGATAATCATCTAAGTCTTTTTGTGAGAAAAAACTTGTACCATAAATACGTTGTAACATCTTATTATTTGAGTTACCACGCCAATATGCACCAGCTAAACTTAGTAATTTAAAATGTTTGATTTCTTTTGTGTTAGCGACATGTCCGCCTCGACATAAATCAACAAAATCTCCTTGACGATATACAGATAATTGATCATCTTTATAATCTTCAATGATTTCCAATTTATAAGGGTCATTTTTAAAAATTTCTTTAGCTTGTTCATAAGATACTTCTTCACGAACTATATCAAAACCTTGCTCAGCAAGTTTTTTCATTTCTTTTTCAATTTTTAGTAAATCTTCATCGTTGACTTTTTCATCACCAAAATCAACATCATAATAATAACCTTCATCAATATATGGACCTACACCAAAACAAGCACCTGGATATAACTTAGTGATTGCTTGTGCCATAAGATGTGCAGTAGAATGTCTTAATACATTAATTGCTTTCTCATCCTTTTTCGTTAATAAAGAAAGATGTCCATCTTCTGTTAATGGTCTAGACATTTCAATGTATTGATCATTAAATACTGCAGCAATCGACTTTTTCGCTAAACTTATTGCAATCGATGAAGCAATCTCCTTTGGTGTGATATTTTGTTCAAATTCTTTTTGACTTCCATCAGGAAATGTAATTTTAATCATTTAAATCTCTCCTTATCTTATAAAAAATGCCCTTAGAAAATAACTTCTAAGGACGATTATATCGCGGTACCACCTTAGTTCTAGAATTGATTCTAGCCCTCAAAAACTTTTAACGCAAGTCCTACGGACAATGTTTTCATTGCCAACTCAAAGGGAGTCATTTTCATCCTTCGTAGCTTTCACCATTCTACGTCGCTTTTTAAGTGGATTTAATGTTATCCTTATCTTCGTTTTCAATTAATATTATATCACTAATTTAATAAAACACAATTAAAATCAATGTTTGAAAGGTATTTCTGTTAATTTAATATATATCATTAAATCCTTTAATCGTTGAATTAATCGACCTGCTTTTGATCTTCCTGATTCATCTTTAACTAATGTCATAATATCAAGCAATTGTAAATGTGAATAATTACTAGACATAAAGACAGGTAGTTTCGCTGATAATCTATATTGCAAGACAGGAATTAAGATTTCATCTCTAAACCATGTACTTACATTTTCACCGCCAAAGTCATCCATCATTAAGACATCAGCTTGTTTAAGTTTATTCACACGTTCTTCTAAATTACCTTCATTCATTCCTTGTTTTAAACTTCTTGTTAAATCAGGCATATAAACAAATAAGACTGTAACGCCTCTTTGTGCAAGTTCTTGTGCAATAGCTGATAATAAATATGATTTCCCTGTCCCATATTGTCCATGGATATACATACCTTGCTCATATTGGTTTTTACGATAATGATCTAAGAAATATTGTGCTTTTTCAAATGCTTGTACGCGTTCTTCGTTATAACAATCAAATTCACTTAAAGTTGCATCTTGAATGTAGACCTCACTATCATAGAATTTTAAATGATGTCTCATGCGTGACTTTTTGATTTCAGTTGCTTTCTCTTTGGTTGGACGATAATAAATTTCAATATAAGGATCACTTTTTAACATGATTTCATATCCATCTTTAATTGGATTTTCTTGTTTTTGCACAATATATTGATAAACTTTATTAACATCTACATCATTAACATTTAAATCTTTAGTTTCTTCAAATCGTGCAATTTCTTTTCTCATTTCAGATAAATTCATCATCATACCTCCATCTCCGCAATTTTCTTCATATAGTCATCCATCCAATCAGGTTCACCAGTCTTTTTCTTCTTCGTTGGTTTTTTCTCAAATGAACTTTCTAATTTCGATGCATAATTGATCGCATCTTCAGTGGTTCTAATACCTTTATTTAACCAATCGTTTAAAACTTTTTCCATATAGTTAATATGTGGTAATATACCATCTTTATTTTTTAATACTAACATAAGTATTACATTAATTATACCAGGTTCAACATGATTTCTTTCCAATAACTGAAATGCAGTTGATAATGCAAGCCCTTGTTGATTAACTTTAGCAAACTTAGATACAATTTCATATGGTGTTGCTTTTTCTACTAAATCAACTTCAGAATTTGTTTTTTCCTTAATCGTTAACACTTGATTTTTATTTTCAAAGTGTTGTTTCGCTTTAAAATTTAAAGCTTGGTAATTAACTGCTTGTTTACTCATAGATGCATTTTTATAGATTTCAACCATATCAGAAATATCAAATTGATAAACATAAGCAATCTTTTCTAAAGTCTCTTGTAATTTTTTATTAATTAACGCAGATGTTTTTAAACGTTCAGGTAATAATTCAACAAATCCATTAAAATCAAATTGAGATTTGATGAGTAACCCTTGATTTTGAATACGCCCTTCTAATAAATGATCAACTTTCAATAGATTTAATTGCTTAAATTCATATAGTGCATCAAATGATTTCGAAATATTTTTAAAATCATTAATCATAGGGTCTTCTTTTTTAAATATATCAATTAAAACATTTAAGTTTTCTTCACCAATTTCAGATTGTAAATATGATCCAAAAACTGTATCAGTTAAAAATTGTTTCGCTGTCAGTGGTGTTTTTAAAATATAAATGTATTCGTCTGCTTTTTGATATGTTTCAATTAAACTTAAAGCTTCTAACTTTTGTCTCATTTTCAAAAAATTAGTTTGTTTTAAATTTAATAGATCAAACAGTATTTGATGTGTCGTTTCATTTTGTTGTTTATCTTGCACTAAATGATAAAAAGTAGTGTATATCGCATATGCTTCCATACCCAATAATGGTTGGTATAAAAGTGATAGTACTTTAAAATCACTATTGCTTAAATTTGATTGCATATATATTTTAAAATTTGAACTATTCTTCATTCTCTTCCTCGTCTAATAATTTATCTATTTGTTTATATAAATGTTTCATTGATCCATCATTATCAATGACTTTAGTTGCTAGATTTTTCTTTTCTTCAATGCTCATCTGAGCATTAATTCTTTTTAAAGCTTCATTTTCTGTTAGGTTATCTCTTGTTAGCATACGGTTTAATTGTGTTTCTCTAGGTGCATAGACTAACCATGTCTTATCGCAATGACTTTGATAATTAATTTCAAATAACAGAGGCATATCAATAAATATTATTTTTTCTTCTTTATATAACTTTAATTGCTTATCTATTTCTTCAAAAACAAACGGATGCACAATTTGATTTAATTGATTTAGTTTTTCCAAATCACCAAAAACTATGTCTGCTACTTGTTTTCTCAAATCTTGTTGATTATTTAATGAGAATGCTAGTTTAACTTGTTTAATCATTAATTGATGAGATACCCATAAGTGATGCACAATTTTATCGGAGTCAATCACAATATATCCTTTGCCTATTAAATAAGATGAAACAGTGGACTTGCCTGTAGCAATTCCACCCGTTAAACCTATAATTTTACTTTTGGCAAGATTCACAGACATATGATGTTCGTCCTCCAACTTTCATTTTAACGATAGTATTTTGGCATTTAGGGCATGGTTCACCGAATTTCGTATGAACATTAAGTTCATTTTGAAAACGCCCATGTACGCCAAGAGATGATGTATAACTTCTAATTGTAGAGCCACCTAAAGCAATCGCTTTATCTAAAACCTCTCTTGCTGATGTCACAAGTTTAGATGCTTCTTTTTTTGTGATTTTATTTGCAAGTCTTTTTGGATGTATACCACTTAGAAATAAAGTTTCATCAACATATATATTCCCAAGTCCACTTATTATGTGTTGATTTAATAAAACATTTTTAATCGCTGTTTTTCTATGATGAATTAATTGATAAAAATCAAGAGGATCTAAATCTTTAGGTTCTTTTCCTAAACCATTGATTGGATACTGATTTTTATAACTATTTTTATCTAATAAATGAATAGTTCCAAATTTTCTAACATCATGATATCTCATTTGTCTACCATCAGAAAAACTAAATATCACATGCTCATGAGATGATACATGATCATTTATTTTTTTAATGTAAAATTTACCTTCCATACGCATATGCATAATCATCGCATCCGTATCTAAAATAAAAACTAAATATTTTCCATATCTTTCGATATCGTGAATACTTTGATATTTCACACGATTAATAAAAAGCGTTGGATCCATCTTTATGATGGGTGCATAATCATAAGAAATATCTATTATTTTAGCATCTTTAACCAATTTTAATAATGTAAGTCTTACTGTTTCTACTTCTGGTAATTCGGCATTTAATCACCTATTTTAATTCATACCAACTTCTACCTATGTCACATGAAGTTTCTAGCTTAACCTTCATCTTCACTGCATCACCCATCATTTTTGGTACGATTTCTTTCATTTCTTCTAATTCATGTTCTGGTACTTGTAAGATAAGTTCATCATGAACTTGAAGTAATATTTTAGATTGTTTTTTATGTTTTTTAAGATATTTGTATAAATCAATCATCGCTTTTTTCAATATATCTGCAGCGCTACCTTGAATAGGTGCGTTTAATGCTGTTCTTTCACCAAATGCTCGTTGCATAAATACACTTGAAGTCAATTCAGGTATATATCTTCTACGATTCATAATTGTTTTAACATAACCATGAGCCTTTGCAAATTCAACAATGTCTAACATATATTGTTTAATTTCTGGATATAAATTCAAATATTCATCAATAAATTTTTGTGCTTCTTTAGGTGAAACATGAATATCTTCTGATAAACTCCAAGCACCAATGCCGTAAATGATACCAAAGTTAACTGCTTTAGCTGCTCGCCTCATTTCAGAGTCCACTTCATCTTTATCAAAAATTGCTTTTGCAGTTTTTGTATGAATATCTTCATGATGATTAAATGCTTCTATTAATTGTTTAACATCTGCAACATCAGCTAAAACACGTAATTCAATTTGTGAGTAATCGGCACCCAGTAAATACATATCAGCTTTAGGTACAAATAATTTACGTATTTCTCGTCCTTCTTGTGAACGTATTGGGATATTTTGTAAATTAGGATCTAATGAAGAAAGTCTACCGGTCGTTGTGAGTGCTTGCATATAAATTGTGTGTACTTTTCCATCATCAAAAACATTTTGTTTAATACCGACAATATATGTAGAATATAGTTTTGATAGTTGTCTAAATTCTAATATAAGATTAATAATCGGATGTTTATCTTTTAATTTATTTAAAACATCAACATTTGTTGAATACCCTGTTTTAGTTTTTTTAGCATAAGGCAACTCTAATTTTTCAAATAATATGATACCTAATTGTTTAGGACTAGATACACTAAATTTCTCTCCAGCTAATTCAATAATATTTTCTTCAATTGTTTTAATTCTTGATTGTAGAAGCGTTCCTTGTTTATCTAATTCTTCAAGGTCCACTGTTAGGCCTTCATATTCCATATTTGCTAAAACTTCACATAGTGGCATTTCCACATCATTAAATAATTCAAGTTGTTCTTGATCTTTTAATGTTTTTAACATTTCATCTCTTAATGAAAAAATTGCTTTTGCTTTAGATGCAACATGTTTTAAATAAAACTCTTTAAGTGGTAATCCTTTTTTGGCACCTTTGCCATAAACCTGTTCATCATATTGCATATCTTCATAATCAAATGCCGCAACAATTCTTTTGAATTCTTCTTTACCCAAATGTGAGTTAATAAGATATGCTGCAATTAGTAGATCAAAAGTAACACCTTCAATATCTTTTAATTGCCACATAAGAAATACTTTTAACGCTTTATAATCATAAACATATTTTTCTTGTTTTTCATCTAATAGGAAATCAGTAAAAACTTCTGAATGCATAACAAATAAAGGATCTAAGAAGTAATGATTTTTACCATTTGAAATACCAACACCCCATAAATCTGATTTGTGATAATTATAATCACTAAATTCAAAATGAACTGCGATACCTGACGTTAATACTTTTTTTAATTCTTTATCAGTTTTTATTTCTATGGGTTCCCATGTTTCAACAACTTTGGGTTGTTCCATTTTTTTAACAAACATATGCAAATCAAAGTTTTGAAAAAATTTAATAAGTGCACCTTGATCAGGTTCTTCTTTTTTAATATGATCAACATCAATATCAATATCAGCATCTAATATAATAGTTGCTAAATCTTTACTCATAAATGCAAGTTCTTTATTATCTCTAATTTTTTCGCCTAGTTTACCTTTAATTTCATCACTATGAGCATATATATTTTCTAACGTGCCATATTGTTTTAATAATTTAATACCAGTTTTTTCACCAACACCAGGTACGCCTGGAATGTTATCTGAAGAATCACCCATAAGTGCTTTTAAATCAATAAATTGTTCATGGCTTAATTCATATTTTTCAAACATTTTCTTTGGTGTATAATCATCAACTTCTTGCATGCCACGTTTAAGCAAATGCACTGTTGTATAGTCATTAACTAATTGAAGTAAATCTCTATCTGAAGAATATATATCAACTTGATATCCTTTATCACTAGCTTGCTTAGCAATGGTTCCTATAATATCATCAGCTTCATATCCTGCTTTAAAATATAATTTTACACCATCGAGTTTAATATAGTCATAAATCATAGGAATTTGTTGACCAAGTTCTTCAGGCATTTTTACACGTCCTGCTTTATATTGGTCATATTTTAAATGACGTTTTGTTGGTTCTTTAGTATCAAAAGCAACCAATACATTTGTTGAATCTTCAGTCACTATTTTTTCAAACATAGAAACAAACGCAAATAATGCATTCGTATAAACACCTTTACTAGATTGCATCAGTTTAGCACCTGGATATGCAGTCGCATAATAAGCTCTAAACATGACTGAATTGCCATCAATTAATGTAATTTTCTTCATAAGCATACTCCTTTTATCTATTTTATCATATATGATAATCAATATTTTCCACAAGAAATGTGGATAACATATTAAAAAAGGTCATTAAAATCTGAAATGACCTTTACCTTTACCTTTGCCTTTTTTCGCTTTTTGACTAAATGCTTGAGAAGGATTATTTTGTAATTGTTGCAGTTTACTCTCATCCATATTTTGCATTTGTTTCATCATTTTCTTTTGTGCTTCTAATGACTGTCTTAGGCGGTTTACATCTGAAACTTGAACCCCAGCACCTTTTGCTACTCTTGTTCTTCTTCGACTTGATCGATCAATGAGCGTTGGGTCTTTTCTCTCTGCTTTAGTCATTGATTGTATCATGACACTCATTTTATTAAATTGTTTGTCATCCACTTGAGCAGCAGCTTGTTTCAACTGTTTGCCCATACCTGGCATAAAACCTAATATTTTAGATACTGAACCCATGCGATTAATCATTTTAAATTGTTTCATTAAATCATTATAATTAAACGTATTGCTCATCATTTTTTCCATCATGTTTTGAGCTTCATCTTCATCAATAGCATCAGTGGCTTTTTCAATTAAAGTTAAAACGTCACCCATACCAAGAATTCTAGAAGCCATACGTTCAGGATGGAATATTTCAAAAGTATCCATTTTTTCGCCACTTGAAGCGAACTTAATTGGAATACCTGATATTTCTCTAATGGATAGCGCTGCACCACCTCTTGTATCACCATCTAATTTTGTTAAGATAGCACCAGTGGCTTGTAGTTGATCATGAAAACTTTTGGCTATATTTGCTGCATCTTGCCCAGTCATCGCATCTACTGTTAATAAAATCTCTGAAGGATTAGCAATTGCTTTAATATCAACAAGTTCTTTCATCATTTTTTCATCAATGTGTAGACGACCAGCTGTATCAATAATAACAACATCATATGCATTTTCATTTGCATATTTTAAACCATTTTTTACAATTTTTCTTGCATCAATAAGGCCTTCATCATAAACATCAATACCGATTTGTTTACCAATGATTTTTAATTGATCAATCGCTGCTGGACGATAAACATCTGCTGCAATTAATAAAACTTTTTTATTTTCATTTTTTCTAATAAATACTGCAAGTTTACCAATTGATGTTGTTTTCCCTGACCCTTGTAAACCAATTGTCATTAATGTTGTTAATCCATTTGCTTGATAACGAATACCTTCAGCTTCTTCACCCATTACATTTTTTAACTCTTCATGCACAACTTTTACAACTTGTTGTCCTGGATTTAAACCTTTAAGTATTTTTTCACCTAATGCTTTTTCTTTTATACGATTAATAAATGTTTTTACAACGCGAAAATTAACATCAGCTTCTAAAAGTGATAATCTAATTTCACGCATCATTTCATCAATATCTTTTTCAGTAAGCGCACCACGTCCTGTAATGCGTCGCATTGCCATTTGAAGGCGTGAGCTTAAACTCGTTTCAGCCATTATTCATCCAACTTTCCAATTTCATCTAATCTTTTTAATTCTTTTGTTTCTTTAATTTGAAGTATAATTTCTCTTCTTTTTAAAACTTTGTATAATAAATGTAATTTTTCTTCATAATCTAATAAATGTTTTTCTACTTTTTTTAATTGATCATAAACAGCATTTCGCTCACATCAAAAATATCTGCAATTTCTTGCAATGAATAGTCATCATAAAAAGAATATTTAAAATATGCTTTTTGTTTATCAGTTAAAAGATTTTGATATAAATCAAATAACTGATTTAACTGTTCTTTTTTTTCAAAATTTTCCATATATTATCCTTTAAAAAAATCACTAAATAAATCATATATATATTGTTCAATATCAAAATACACTAAATCGTCTATTTTTTCACCTAAACCGACATACTTTATAGGTACACCATATAAATGTCTAATCGCTAATACAATGCCACCTTTAGCTGTACCATCTAGTTTAGTTAAGATAACACCTGTGACATCAGTTGCTTCTTTAAAAACTTCAGCTTGACGCATACCATTTTGACCAGTTGTTGCATCTATGACTAATAATGTTTCTTGTGGCGCTTGAGGACATGTTTTTTGAATCACACGATGCATTTTTTCTAATTCTTTCATCAAATTCACTTTTGTTTGAAGTCTTCCAGCAGTATCACATAAGACAACATCATAATGTTCTTCTTTAGCAATTGCTAATGCATCATACATTACACTTGATGGATCTGAACCTTCTTTTTTAGCATATACAAAACAGCCGCTTCGTTCGCCCCAAATCTTAAGCTGTTCTATTGCACCTGCTCTAAATGTATCACCAGCAACAAGCATCACTTTTTTTCCTTGTGATTTATATTGTTTCGCTAATTTGCCAATAGTTGTTGTTTTACCAACACCATTAACACCTACAAATAAATAAACATTTAATTCATTTTCATCATATTTTAATTCAGTTTGAACAAGTTCGCCTTGTAAGTAGATTTCAAATAAACCATCAACAATCATTTCAATTAAATCTTTAGGATCTGTGATGTGTTTAGTTTTAACATCTTCTCTTAGTTTGTCAATAAAATATACAACTGTATCAACACCAATGTCAGCTTGAATAAATATATCTTCAAGTGCATCATACAAATCATCATCGATTTGTTTTGATTGGTCTAAGAGTACTTTTAGAGTATTAAAATTTTGTTTTGCTTTATGCAAACCTAATTCATATTTAGTATGCTTTTTTTGTTTCGAAAATAATCGATTAAATAATCCCATCATTACACCTCAAACTTATTATTATTATAACATAATCAAAAAGAAAACCGAAAGTTAGTCTTTCGGCAATTCTTTTACAAACGTAATCAATTTATCGTAATTTAAATGGTTAGACATTTCATCAACATATTCTAAATATAAGATTTTTCTTTGCTTATCTAAAACAAAGATAGCTCTAGCTTGTAATCTTAATTCTTTTATGTTTGTGCCATATTTATTTGCGAAATCTAAATCAATATGATCACTTAAAGTAATCACTTGATCTAATCCTGAAGCTCCACACCATTTCGCTTGAGTTGCAGGTAAGTCATTACTAATTGTTAAGACAACTAAATCATCTCTATTTGTTAATTCTTTATTGACAGTTTTTGTTTGCATATCACAAACAGTTGTTTCTAATGATGGTACAACATTTAATATAACGTATTTAGATTTATAATCAGATAATTCTACAGTTTCATTTTTGTTGTTAATCACATGAAAGTTTGGTGCGAGATCACCGACAGATTTTGTTTCACCTAATAATGTCACGGGTTTTCCTTTAAAAGTTTTCATTTAAAGATACCTCCATTTCCCATAAAATATTATAACACATTTTAATTCATTTTTTACAAAAATAGCGGCCCCTCAACATTATATTGAGGGGCCAATTAAGGGGATTTTTGTGTACATGTGTACACTAAATAGGGGATAAGTAACATCCTAATTTTTTGGATGCATTATCATATTATCACTTTTAAATCATTTTGTAAAGATATATTATTTTTTTCCATAATTTGCGTAAATTTAGTCTTGTTTAATATATTTACACTTAGGAAAACCACTACATGCAAGGAATTCTCCATATCTAGATGTTCTTACAACTAAAGGTTTTCCACACTTAGGACATATCTCATCTGTCATACGAGGTTGGATTTTAACCATATGTTCTTGTGCATGATCAATCATCGGTATAAAACTATGGTAGAAATCACTTACTATTTTTACACCTGACTTTTTACTACCGTAAATATCATCTAATGCTTTTTCCATTTTTGATGTATATTCAACATTAATAATCTTGTTAAAAAATAAATCAAGTTGTTCAGAAGTTAAAGTTCCTTGTTTTGTTGGTACAAATCTTTTTGATTCTAATTTAACATAATCTCTTGCTTTTAATGTTTGAATAATTTGTGCATATGTAGAAGGTCTACCTATACCAAGTGATTCCATCTCTTTAATAATTGATGCTTCACTGTATCTTGCTGGTGGTGTTGTTTCTTTTTCAATCATTTCAATTTCAGATGCATTAAAAGTTTGACCAACTTCAAATTTCGCAAGTTTAATGACTTTAGGCTTTTGTTGATCTAACATGCGATAGTGCCCATCAAATTTTTCAGTTAAACCTTGTAATTGATATATATTACCATTGCTTTCCAAAGAAACTTTAGTTGCTTCAAATATAGCTGGTGCCATTAATGAACTTACTGTTCTTTCATAAATGCGTTTATATAGTTTAAATTCATCTTTTGATAAGTATGCTTCAATAGATTCAGGAGAATTTTTAAGCGATGTAGGTCTAATTGCTTCATGCGCATCTTGTGCACTATCACTTTTATGTACTCTATATTTACCTAAATACTTTTTACCAAAGTTCTCTTCAATAAAAGTATTTGCTTCTTTAACGAAAGGTCCTGCTAATCTTGGTGAATCAGTACGCATATAAGTGATAAGCCCCATCATTTCACCATCAATTTCAATACCTTCATAAAGTTGTTGTGCTACACGCATTGTTTTGCTAGCACTCATATATAAGCTATTAATTGCATCTTGTTGCAATGTTGATGTAATAAATGGTAATTTAGGTTTTCTAATTGAATCTTTAACGTCAACGCTAGTAACGCTAAATGGATTTGTTGATGTTTCTTTTATCTGTGTTGCTTCTTCTTTAGTTAAGCGCGTTTTTGCAGGAATCAAATAATCAGCTTTAAAATGGGGAAATATTGCATCTAATTCATAATATTTCTCTGGTACGAATGCAACAATAATTTTTTCCAAATCTACAATAAGTTTTAATGCAACACTTTGTACACGACCTGCTGATTTTGATTTTATTTTTGATTGTAACAATTTAGATAGCTTAAATCCTATAATACGATCTAATATACGGCGTGCTTCTTGAGAGTTCACAAGGTCTTGATCTATTTTTCTAGGATGATTTAATGCTTCTGAAACTGCTTGTTTTGTTATTTCTCTAAAAACAATACGGTTTTCAGCTTGTGTATCTAAACCTAAAACTTGTGCTAAATGCCAACCAATAGCTTCCCCTTCTCTATCGGGGTCGGTTGCAATTAACACTTCTTTATTTTTAGCAGCTGCTTTTAATTCTTTAATCATTTGTTTTTTACCCTTTATTGGTACATAAGAGGGTTGAAAATCGTTTTCTATATCTACACCGAGTCCATCCTTACCAGATATAGCTAAATCTCTAATGTGTCCTTTTGAGGATAATACTGTTGTACCATCACCCGGATACGATTGAATCGTTTTGGATTTTGATGGTGATTCTACAATTATTAGTTTTTCATTCATGCAAACACTCCATTTCCATATCTATTATAGTAACAATCAAAGATAAGTCAAGCAATTAAATTTAATTTTTTTCTATATATATTTATATAATATATATGATTTTTCACATATTATTTTAGAATCTATCAATCCATTTTTACTTTTAAAAAGATGAATCCATCCGATTCACCTTTTTAATCATTATTTTTATATTGTTTTTTACCTAATTTAATCATTGACTTAATAGGTTCATACGTTTTTCTATGTATAGGTGTATATCCATATTTATCTAACATCTCTTTATGAAACTTAGTTCCATAACCTTTATGCTTTGAAAATCCAAATTCAGGAAAGATCTTATCCATTTCTTTCATGTATGCATCTCTTGTCGTTTTCGCTACTATGGATGCAGCTGCGATACTAATACTTTTTTGATCACCTTTAATAATTGATTCTGAAGGAATTTGATGTTCAATTGGCATTGCATCAATTAATAAAAATTCAGGTGTTATTTTTAATTGCTTAACTGCAGAGATCATCGCTTCTCTTGCTGCACGATAAATATTAATTTTGTCAATTTCTTCAACTGAGCACATACCAATACCTATGGCTAATGCATTTTCTTTTACTTCAATTAATGCTTTTTCTCTTTGTTTTTCCGATAATTTTTTACTATCATCAACATACTTAAGTTTTACACCTGGTTTTAATATAACTGCAGCAGCTACCACAGGACCTGCAAGTGGACCTCGTCCAGCTTCATCAATACCTGCGATATATGTAATGCCTAATTTAGATAGTTTAGTCTCATATGCATACAAATCAAATGCGGTCAAAAGAAAGACCTCCTAGTTGTTTTCCTCTTATATCGGTTAATATAATGCGATAAACACGATCATAGTCAATTTCATTCCCTTTAAGAAGTGCTCCGCGTATTTTACCTATATGATCTAACATATCAATAAATGTCATATCTTTTGAAATACCATAACGCTCTGCTAATCGTTTAATATAATGTGCTTGCATAAATGTAAGTGCATAATGACACACATCATCTAATGGTAAAATTTGATCTTTAATTGCACCAGTAATCGCTAAATGATAAGCAACACTCATATCATCAAATTTAGGCCATAAGACACCCGGTGTATCAAGCAATTCAAATGAATCAGATAACTTTATCCATTGTTGTGCTTTTGTCACACCTGGTGTGTTACCCGTTCTCGTTGCTTTTTTATTTGATAAAGCATTAATTAAAGTAGATTTTCCAACATTAGGTATACCTAATATCATCGTTCTTATCGCTTTAATTTTTAATCCTTTACTCGTTTGTTTTTGAATTTTATCATCTAATAATTTTAATGCGGCTGGATATATTTTATTAACATTTTTTCTTGTTGTTGAATCAATAGCTAATGTTTCATATCCTTTATCATTAAAATGTGCAATAAATTGATTTAACATATAAGGATCTGCTAAATCCATTTTATTAAGTAAAATAAGCACTGGCTTATTTTTAATAATCTTTAAAACTTCAGGATTCATCGATGATAAAGGAATACGTGCATCAAGCAATATCATAACCATATCCATTAATTTTAGTTTTTCTTTAATTTCACGCATAGATTTAAACATATGCCCGGGATACCATTGAATTTGCTTTTCGTTTTGTATGCTCATCATACACCTCCATATCAATTTTTTAAATATTTTTTAATATATAATTAATGCGTTATACGCATATTTAGAGAGCTAAAGGGTGTTATTCTAAATATAACTTTACCCACAACATCTATTTTATGGATTGCGCCTAAATCTCTACTATCAACTGAGAATTCTACATTATCACCAAACACTAAATACATATCATCTTTAATGTATCCTTGCATATCTAAAGATGCTTGAATAACATCTCTTTCATCATAATTGACTAAATTAATATTGCTTGTTGCAATATTATAAGATGCTATATAAGGATCACCATATGGATTTTCGATACGTTCACCATTAATGATAATATAATATTCATTAACTGCTTTAAATTCAAAAGTGACTAAATCACCAGGCATACCATAAACACGTTTAACATAATAATCTTGATCACCAATATGATTTACATATTGTTCTTTAGTAACATTAACAATCACAATATCACCTCTTTGCGGCTCATAATCATAATGATATATTAATACATGTTGTCCATCTTCTAAAGTTGGATACATTGAACTTTGAGAAACTGTTGCTGATGTAATAAAAAACATAAATATCATTAAAATTATCATCATGGACATACTTAAAAATCTAAACCATTCAGCAACATTTAAAGTTGAATCACTTATGTTATGCTTTTTAGAATAAACAAGTAATAACACTAGTGTTGAAATAGCAATGATTGAAGAAATAATAAATAGCGTAAATGGCCAACGGTAATAAATTGGGCTTTTATCCAAAACAAAAAGGATCATTGATAAAATATCTAAAATAACACTGATACCTAAGTATATATATAAATGCCGTCTTTTCATTTCAATCATCCTTTTGTATATTTATTATGATTCGTGTCCTAAAATTTCTTTAAGTTCCATCAAACTTACTAAAACCTCTCTTGCTTTCGTGCCTTGAGATTCAGAAACTATTTGATAGTATTCTAACATTTCTACAATTTTTTGTGCTCTATTAAATCCGATTTCAAACTGCTTTTGAATACTGTTAATCGAAGCATTTTGATTTTCAACAACAAAATAAGCAACGTCTTCAAATAAATCATCTGAAGCAACTTCTTTCATTTCCACTTGTTGTTTTAACTCTTCATGTTCAAAGACATATTCAGCTTTTTGATTGGCTCTAATAAAATCTGTTACTTTATATATTTCATCATCAGGAATATATGCACCTTGTAAACGATGTGCTCGATCATCTTTTTTAAGTAACATATCACCTTTTCCAAGTAGTGTTTCAGCACCTGCACCATCTAAAATTGTTGTAGAATCTACAAATGAAGCAACTCTAAAAGCTATTCTAGCAGGAATATTTGATTTAATCGTACCTTTAACAACATCAGTCGTTGGTCTTTGTGTTGCAACAAGTAAATGAATACCCGCAGCACGTGCTTTTTGTGTAATGCGTTGAATAGCATCTTCTACATCATGTGGTGCAACCATCATCAAGTCAGCTAATTCATCAATAATGATGACTATATAAGGCATTTTCTTAGAATCAACTAATCCACGTTTTACATTGTGATTATATGATTTAATATCTCTACTTCTACTTTTAGCAAATTTTTGATAACGTTTATCCATTTCTGTCACAGCCCAATTAAGTGCTTGTGCTGCCATTTTAGCATCTGTTATCACTGGCGTTATCAAATGAGGTAAATCATTATATGGTGTAAGTTCAACCATTTTTGGATCAATTAAAATAAGTTTTAAATCTTCTGGAGAATTTTTTAATAATAAACTAACTAATATGGTATTCACACAAACACTTTTACCACTATTTGTCGCACCAGCAATAAGTCCATGAGGCATGGATTGAATATCAACAAAAATATCTTCTCCATCAATATCAACACCAAGTGCTACTTTTAAAGGATGTTCTTTATCATTATAAAATTTTGGATTAGAAATCACATTACCAAAAGCAACTATTTCAGGTGTTACATTTGGAACTTCTAAACCAACATATGGTTTACCCGGAATTGGCGCTTCTATACGTAATGATTTAGATGCAAGACTCATCATTAAATTATCTGATATATTAGAAATTCTTTTAACATTGACACCTGGTTCAAGTGCGATTTCATAACGCGTAACTGTCGGACCTTTTTTACTTGATTTAACTTCTCCTTCAATACCAAATTGTTGAAGTGTTGCATTAATAACATCAATTTGATCAAGTAACCATTGAGGTTGTTCATCTGAATTTCTTTCTTTTTTAGAAAACATTGACACATCTGGATAACGATAATTTATGCGTTCAGGTTCTTATCGTTTTTCTTTGTGGTTTTTCTTCTCGCAGGTTTCGTATTAAAATCAGAAGATATAACACCTTCATTTTTTGAAGGATTAGCTTTTCTAACGTATGTTTCTAATTCTGGTTCAAAAGGTTTTTTTATTGTTTGTTTTTGTGGTTCTTGTTTCACTTCTTCTTGAATATCAGGTTTCATTTGAACAACTTGTTTAGCTGGCTCAAATGAAGGTAAAATGTGTTCTTCTTTAACATCTCTTTCTTTATAGTTTCTGCTAATAGGTTTAATTGATTTCTTTACAGGTTCGTCTTTTTTATCAATTTGAGGTGATGTTTCATAAGATGGTTTACCAAAATATTCTTCTCTTGTGTGCCCAGTAACTATATTAGAAAATTCATAATATTTTGTACCATATTTTTTCTCAGCTTGTTCATCTGTTAATTTTGCTTTTGTTCTAAATGCATCAAATCTCTTTGTTGTATCTCCAAGTGTTTTAACTTGAAAAGGAACAGCAACAATGTCTTTAACTTTAGTACCAAAAATTGGCGATACAAAATGAGATGTTTCATATTTTCTTTTTCCTCTAATACCTTCATATTTAGGAAATTGATATATTGAGAAAACAGGTTTCTTTAATTCTAATGTTGATGTTTGTTTTCTTTTACTCATTTTCTTCACCATCCCCTTTGACATCTTCTTTGATTTGTTCATATAAATCTTCTACACCAGTATCAATTGTTTTTTCAACATCAAATACTTTTTTACTATATATTTTATATGTTTCTTCACCAGTAATAGCAATAAGTGCTAATCCAATTCTAATAACAACAATGTTAATTACAACATCTTTAGTGAATTTTCTAAACCAGTAAACTGGGTTAACTGCATTAAGTGTTGCAAATGCTGCTTTTGAAAAAGTAGAATATTGTTTAGCTGCTTTTCCAACAGCTGAATTATCAACTTTTGATTTTATTTCTGTCATTTCTTTTATTTTTGTAAATGTAAATCCTCTTGTCATCGCAAGTATTCTACCCTTAAGTAACTCATCTAAACGGTCCGTAATATAGTGACTTAGTTTTAATGATTCATCAATGGTTAATTCTAAATATGGATACTTAGAATATGGAAAGAATTTTTTTGAAATATCGACTGATAATTCACGTAATATATGAAATAAATGATCATATATGCCTTCTTGCAAGCGTAACTCTTTATTTTTAAACTGTTCTTGTGCATCTTGAATGAGCCATTTTATTTCTTCTTCATCAATATCAGTTTCATCTGCTTTTCTAAACTTTGAGTTTTTATTGATACCTAAAACAACTGCATATATATAGAGCAAAAACAATAAAATGAAACCAAAACTGGTTCCAATGAGAAAACTGATTAAGATGCTTAAATCAATGGTTAACCCACCAATAGTTAATGCTATCAACATAAATCAACTCCTATATGATATTATATCATTTTAATGATATAACATAAAGTAAGTAATCTAAAGGTATAAAAAAAGTGTAAAATATACACAATCTTTATACTAAAACACTTGAAAAGCAATTGATTTATGAGATAATAACAAAGAGGTGTATACATGAAAAAATATTTAATTGCATGTGATATTGACGGAACTCTACTTAGTAGACAAGGAAAACTATCACCAAAAACAATCGAAACACTAAACAAAGTTGCTCAATTAGGGCACATCGTCGTTATAGCAACCGGAAGACCCCTTGGTGGTTGTCTTCACATTTATAATCAAATTGGCATTGATTATCCTATTATCACGGATAACGGTGCATCCATTGATTATCCAGGACATATTGATTTTGCAAAACAACGTACATATATTCCAATAAAAATAATGAAAACATTATTTGAATATAGTAAAGACCACATAAGTTCAGCATTCTTTAGTGATGAAACTACAGTCTATGC
Source organism: Mycoplasmatota bacterium (assembly GCA_018622495.1). Lineage (GTDB taxonomy): Bacteria > Bacillota_I > Bacilli_A > Acholeplasmatales > Acholeplasmataceae > WOFB19. Next base: position 662,054 of record CP076021.1, on the reverse strand, counting down.
TTATAAATATAATAAAAATTTAGAAAAGATTTTTGCTGGGTTAAATACGAACAAACTTATCGAAGGTGAATTCACCGATTTAAACGTAGAACCTACAGGTATGATTTTTTTAATCAATAATGATTTCACTGATAAATTTGAATCCTGGATCAATTTCCAATATCCAGACACATTATCATTTAGAAGATGGGGATCAAATCGAAAAGACACCACTTATGAAGTCTATTTAAAACACACATCAAAAGCTTCTGCGATAAATTATTTATTAAACTATTATAATATTGATAAAAATAACACCATTGCCTTTGGTGATGGATATAACGATATTGAGATGATTAAAGAAATGAGATTTGGCATCGCAATGAAAAATGGCGTTCAAGATTTAAAAGATATTTCTTTTCAGGTATCTAAAGAAACAAATGATGAATTAGGTGTTGCAAAATATCTCACTAGATTTTTTGATTTATAAACACTATCCTAAATTAATATATATCATATAAAATAAACTCCTCCTTCATTCAGGCTTGTCATTATTGAAGGAGGAGTTTTATATATTAAGATGGATCATTAAATACCAAAATAAGTTCATGAATTTTAATGATTAACAATTTTATATCTTCTAAATCAGCTTTGCTATTAAATCCAACCATACGAAATAATTTTGTTCCAATAATTGGCAATATAGGAGTAGATGGATGTTTCAAAAATCCTTTTTTCATCTTAGAATAATTAACAATAAAATTTATGATTTCTATAATTTCATTATAGCTTAAATTTGTTTCAACTGGTAAAAAGTTTTGTTCCATAAAACCACCTTTAAAACGCAAAAATTGTCTTAAATCTAAGGATAAAGCATAAAGCATATCCAAAGTAAGTTTTTGACGTTTTCTAACACTAGCACCAACAGTATATGTTAACGATGCTGTAACCATATCATGAATGGGTCTATAAATAATATCAGTTTCTACTTTAAAGACTTGTCTCACATGAATATTTAAATTTTTATAAACTTCTCTAATTTTCAATTTTTATACCTCCCATATTTTTATATTAAATTAATAAAATAAAAAAACCTGGTATTCCATTAAATAACGGATACTAGGCGTGTTTTATAAATGGCGATGCACGAGGGATTCAGACCCCCGACCGACGGCTTAGAAGGCCGTTGCTCTATCCAGCTGAGCTAGTGCACCATATATTAGTCAGCGTTATTAATTATAACTTAAACGTGACTAATTGTAAAGACTTTTTTTAAAAGATTATGTCTTTATTTTCCCAATCTCGCTAACTTTGTCGAGTAGTCTTAATAAAGTCTTTGTATCTTCTTCTCCTAAGTGATTAGAAAGTGTTTCAATCGGACGATAATAATCATCTCTGATTTCTTCAACATATTTTTTTCCTTCAAGCGTTAAACGTATATAAATTACGCGTAAATCTTTATCTGATGGAATTTTTTCAATATATTTTTTATCGACTAATTCATTTACTTTATGCGTCACAGCAGGTAGTGTAACCTTTAATCTTTTTGCAATATCTGTAATCATCACTTTTTGATTCATATCACAAAATGCAACACAAAATAATACCATAATGTCTGCATCACTTAATTCTGTATTAATTCTACTATATACACCTGATCGTCTAAATATTTTAAGTGCACGATCTAATTTTTGAAGTGTTTGATAATCTTTTTTCATGTAGTGCACCTCCATTCTTACTTTTCGTATTATATATATTTTGTAAATCTTTTTCAACTTATATTATAAATATTTTAAATAATATGATAATATCTTTTGATATTTTTCAGCTGTATTTTTATCTGCCTGTTTAATAATATGCGAATATCTTTGTACTTGATACTTAAAATATTTAGAAGCTGATTTTTTAGTTTTTAATATTGGACCAACATAAATATCTTCATCTAAATAGTCTTGTTTACCATATGAAACTTTCATAATGACATAATAAAATTTATCATATATAACTTCCTCATCAATTATCTGATAACCATGTTCAAATAAATAAGTTCGAAGTAAATCGTATTTATCATTTGCTTGAAGAATATAAGTTTTTTTATCATGTTCTTGACTAAGAATATCAATGATTGTATGTGATCCCATACCCGCAATAACAACTAAATCATATGGTTGTTCTATATTTAAAAAGCCATTAGATTGAACAAAGTCAACTGCATACCCTTTCAAATTCTTTTTCGCTTGATTAAGCGGTTTATCACCGATGTCACTTGCGATACCTTTTTTAATATAACCTTTGTCTAATGCTTCTTTTAAGACAAAACCATGATCCGTACCAATATCAAGTACACAATCATAACCCTTAAGAAAACTCGCTAAATATAAAAGCCGTTTCTTACTTGCCATGATATATTTCTTTTAGTTTGTTTTGACGCGATGGACTTCTTAGTTTTATGAGTGCTTTAGCTTCAATTTGACGAATACGTTCACGTGTTACACCAAATTCTCTTCCCACTTCTTCTAATGTATGATTTTTGCCATCAAAGAGTCCGTATCTTAATCGAAGAACTTTTTCTTCTCTATCTGTTAAAGTTTCTAAAACATCATCTAAAACTTGTTTAATCATATCTTGTATCATCACTTCATGTGGTGTTAAAGCATTAGGATCAGAAATGAAATCTCCTAATGACGAATCTTCTTCTTCACCAACATGTGCTTCTAATGAAATTGGTTCTTTTGCAATACGTTGAATTGTTTGAACTTTTTCAGGTGTAATCCCCATTTTTTCAGCAATTTCTTCAATACTTGGATCTCTTGATAAGTCTTGAACTAATTGTCTTTGAATACGAATCATCTTATTAATTGTTTCAACCATATGTACAGGTATTCTAATAGTTCTTGCTTGATCTGCAACAGCTCTTGTAATCGCTTGTCTAATCCACCAAGTTGCATATGTTGAAAATTTAAATCCTTTTTCATAATCAAATTTATCAACTGCACGCATTAAACCCATATTACCTTCTTGAATTAAATCTAAGAATAATAATCCACGTCCAACATATCTTTTTGCAATAGATACAACTAAACGGTAATTTGCTTCAACAAGTTTATTTTTAGCCCATTGTGCACGATCCATTAAGTCTTGTAATTCTTCTTTATCTTCATCTGATAATTCAAGTTCTCCAGCTTGTGCTAAATCCAATTGTTCTTTAGCATAACGCCCATTTGATACTTGAATTGCATATCCTTGTTCTTGAGGTTGTGTTAATAATGGAATTTGTCCAATTTCTTTTAAGTACATACGTACTGGATCATCTGTTTTAATCGTTGATGCAATTGTTTCAATATTTAACAATTCTTCTTCTTCGACTTCTAATCCAGATAAAGATAGATCATCTGGTTCATCATCATCATTTGAATCATCACTATCGTCATCGTCATCATCATCGATTTCAAGACCATCTAGTACAAGTGCTTGTTCATCTTCTTCTAGTTCTTCATCATCACTTTCGACAATGACTATATTTAAATCTAATAATTCTTTTTCAATTTCATAATAAGTTTGAGAATTATGTTTTGCATATACAGTGACATCACTGATACTAACTGTTTTGTCTTCTCTAGCTTTTTTAGCCAATTTTTGGACTACTTTTTTAATTTCCATTAGGGCCTCCATTTTTTTTCGTTTTTGCAAGTAATTCGTTGTATTCTTTTGCCATCTCTATATTTGAATATCCATTTTTATCCAATTCATCTTTAAGAAACGAAACTCTTCTTTTTTCAGCTGCATTTTTCATATTAATAACGTATTTCTGATAAGTTTCTTTCGTAATCTCAACATGATTTGTATAAAATAATTCAGTTAAAATATATTTTTCAAAGTATGTTCTTTGATCGTGTGTTAAATAGTCTTTAAAGTCGTCAATATCTATTATATCATGGTCTTGATAATAACTCATGACCTTAGACCTAATTGAAGAAATAATTGGATCTGAGTAATCATTAGCGCTTAGTTGACTGTGAATGTTTATCGCATCTTGTTTAGAACGCAACATCACGATAATCAAATATCTTTCTGAACGCTCAAGTCGGTCGACAAATTTTTCTTTTATTTCACGATCAATTGGTTTTATAACTGTTGGTTGAACTGTTTTTTTAACAATAATATCTTCTGATTTAATATGTAATATTTTTGCTAATTTGTTTTTATAAATTGCAATAATTGCAGGATCACTACCCACAAGCATTTGCGTCACTTTTGATTTAAATGTTTTAATATCATTCGAGTTTGTTAAATCCAGACCTTGTTTATAATAGTTAAATCTAAACTGATAAGGATCTGTTAAATATTGACTAAATAGAAGTTCATATTTATCAGCACCATAATTTTTAATAAAATCATCAGGATCAAGTTTTTCTGGAATAACAAGGACTTCTGTTTTTAAACCGACTTTTTCTAATACTGGTATAGCGTGATCAGTTGCTTTTTGACCAGCTTGATCACCATCATAAGCAATAACAACAGAAGGTGATACTTTTCTCATCAAAGCCGCTTGTGTTCTCGTAAGTGATGTTCCCATAGTTGCAACACCGTTTGTAACACCCGCTTGATATGAACTAATAACATCAAAAAATCCTTCGAATAGTACTAATTGTTTAGACTTTCTAATATCACTTAATGCTTCATATAAATGATAAACAAGTTGTCCTTTTTTAAAGATGATTGTTTCAGGACTATTAATGTATTTAACTTTTTCTTTTGATGATAATGTACGTCCACTAAATCCTACGACATTTCCACGAGGGTCCGTAATTGGAAAAATGACGCGATCACTAAATAAATCGTAATATTTACCATTATCTGATTGCTTAACAATACCTAATTTAATCATATCTGACACAGCATATCCTTTATCTTTTAATACTTGATATAGTGTATCACCATAAGTTGGTGCATAACCTAACTTAAAATGTTCAATTGTTTTTGTTGTCAATTCTCTTTTAATAAGATAATCAAATGCTACTTGTCCTGCTTTACTGTTTTTTAAATTAAACATATAAAAAGCAGCAGCTTCATCCATTAGCTTATAAAGATTTTCATTTGGATCTTTTTTAACTACTTGTTTTTTAACTTCAATTCCAGCACGTTCCGCTAATACTACTGCAGCTTGTTGGAATGAAATATTTTTAATTTTTCGATAAAAATTAATAGGGTTTCCGCCTTCTCCACAAGACATACATTTACAAATATTTTTTTCTGGAGAAACTGAAAAACTAGGTGTCTTTTCATCATGAAAAGGACACAAACCCATAAAATTTTTTCCGCGTTTTTGAAGATCTACAAACTCAGAAACAACATCAAGGATTTGAGTTTTGCTATTTATTTCTTCAATTAACTTAATATCCATGAATTGCCTCCTTTAAATGTTTAATCATATATATATTAATATTTTATTTGATTTCTTATGTATGCTTCTAATTCAGATATTTTTATACGTTCTTGAGCCATGGTATCTCTATTTCTTACCGTAACTGATCCAAGAGATTCCGTATCATGATCAACAGTCACACATAAATATGTACCTATTGCATCTTGTCGACGATATCTTTTACCTATATTTTGTGTTTCATCATAAACAACATCAAATGATGTACTTAATGTGTCAAATAATGCTTTTGCTTGTTCATTATGTAGTTTTTTAACAAGTGGTAATACAGCAACTTTATAAGGTGCAAGTTTTGGATGTAATCTTAAAACTTGTCTTTCTGATCCATCTTCTAAAGTTTCTAGGTCATACGCGCTTAATAAAAATGCAAGCACTAAACGTTCAACACCAACAGATGGTTCAATCACATATGGTATATATTTTTCATTTGTTACAGGGTCTAAGTATTCTAAACTTACACCTGATTTTTCTTGATGTGCTTTTAAATCAAAGTCTGTACGAGAAGCTATACCCCATAATTCATCAAATCCCCATGGAAATTTAAATTCAACATCTGTGGTTGCATTTGAATAATGTGCAAGTGACTCAGGACTATGATCATCAAGATGTAAATCAGATGCTTTAATGCCTAGATTTAATAACCAATCTTTAGTAAATTGTTTCCAATAATTAAACCATTCCATCTCTGTACCTGGTTTACAAAAGAATTCCATTTCCATTTGTTCAAATTCTCTGGTTCTAAAAATAAAATTACCCGGTGTGATTTCATTTCTAAAAGATTTACCAACTTGGCATACACCAAACGGTAATTTTTTTCTTGTTGTGCGTTGAATATTTTTAAAATTAATAAATATACCTTGAGCGGTTTCAGGTCTTAAATAGATTTCATTTGCTTGTTCTAAAACAACACCTTGGTGTGTTTGAAACATCATATTAAATGCACGTATAGGCAAGAAATCATGTGATCCACATGATGGACATTTCACTTCATGATCAACTAAGTATTGATACATTTTATCTGTTGACCATCCATCAGGATCAACACTTGCATCATGTTCTGTAATTAAATGATCTGCTCTAAATCTTTGATGACAAGAACGGCATTCTGTCAAAGGATCATTAAATCCTCCAACATGTCCACTAGCTTCCCATACTTGAGAGTTCATTAAAATAGAACTATCAAATAAAACGTTATATGGTGATTGTCTTTGAAATTTTTGTATCCATGCATCTTTAATGTTTTTCTTTAATGCACTTCCTAATGGACCATAATCCCAAGTGTTCGCTAAACCTCCATAAAGTTCGCTACCTTGAAATATAAATCCAGTTGATTTTGCAAATTGTACAATTTGATCTAATGTTGTCATATGTGTTCACATCCTATGATATATTTTTAAGTTTTGTGTTTAAATGATAAGCATAATATCTAGATATAAATGCTTCAATACTATGTATTGAGTCATCTAAATCTTCATTAAATTCATTATAAGGTAAATAAGAAAGTTTTAAAAGTGAAATTGCATCTTTTGTGTCTAAATCGATTGCATAAGCTTCATTTTCATAGACAAGACCACCTTTTATGATGCTAATACCTCTAACATTTCTACCGTCAGCTTGTAAGTGAAGGCCATAACCGAGCAGTTTTAGCATTTTAAGTGCAAAAGATAAAGATGTTAATTTGATATGTTTTTGTGCTAGTGCTTGTATGAGTTCATTATATGCTTCTTCATGATTTTCAATATCAATCATAAACTTATCAATAATTTCTAACATCAATGCTGCATATTTTGTTAAATCATAATCCTCTTTGATCAATGCATAATCATCAAGCAATTTTGGATTTTTAAAGTGCATAAATGTTTTGCCTGGTGTTACATCAAATGATACATGTGTTAAAAACTGTCCGATCACTCTTGTTTTTTGCGTTAGTTTTTGTGCACCTCTTGCGAGTAAAGTAATCTTTCCTAAAGGTGTATACGTAAAAAGCAATCGTGATGATTCTTGATAAGGTTGGATTTTATATATGATACCTTCCATTAAAAATCACCTACACCGTAAGCTTTTAAGTCACTTTCACGATTTCGCCAATCTTTTTTTATTTTAATCCAAAGTAATAAGTGAATTTTTTTCTTTAATTCATAATTAATTTCTTTTCTTGCAAGCATCCCAATTTCTTTTATTTTTTGGCCTTGTTGTCCAATTAATATTTTCTTTTGTGATGATCTTTCAACAATGATTAGTGCATCAACATCAAGTGTTTTATTCTTTTTATTTTCTTCTAATCTTTCAATAACAACTGCAACCGAATGTGGTACTTCTTGCTCAGTTAAATGAAGAATTTTTTCTCGAATAAATTCAGCCATTAATGTTGTTTCTGATTGATCGCTGTCCATTGTATCAGGATAAAATTGTGGACCTTCAGGTAAATATGATATAAGACCATCTTTTAATTTTTCTAAATATGTCTTATCCTTTGCAGAAATAGGATAATACCCTTCAAAAGGGTGACGCCCCATATAACTTAATATCAATTCATCAATCTCATTTTTTGATGCAAGTTGATCAATTTTATTAATAACTAAAAACACTGGGACTTTAATATTTTCAAAATATCTCATAATATGTGCTTCAGCTTTTCCCATTAATTTATCAACAACAAAAAGCACAACATCAACATCTTTTAAACTTGATACTGCAATTTTATCAATGGTTTGATTAAGTAAATCTTTTCCCTTATGCATACCCGGTGTATCGACGAATATCATTTGATAATCTTCATGTGTGATAAGTCCAGATATGCGATGTCTTGTTGTTTGTGGTTTATCAGATGTAATAGCTACTTTTTTCCCAATAAGTGCATTTAATAGTGTTGATTTACCGACATTAGGTCGACCAACAATTGCTATAAAACCAGAATGATAACTCATTTTATTCCTCATCATAAGTTTCAAAAGCATATGGTAATAATTCATCTTTTGTCACTGTTTTTGTTGCGCCATCAAGATTTGCTAAAATAATTTTAGTTTCTTTGGGTAATAATTCAGACATCACTTGTCGACATGCTCCACATGGAGATACTGGGTCATGTGTATCAGCAACTATAGTCATTGACTTAATATCTTGTTTTTTATAGCCTTGACTATAAAGTGAAAACAATGCACTACGTTCTGCACAATTACATAAACCAAGCGCTGCATTTTCAATGTTAGCACCGTGAATATAAGTACCATCATTTAATTCAATAGCTGCACCAACTTTAAATTTTGAATATGGTGTATAGGCATTAATTCTTGCTTTTTTAGCTTCTTCTAAACTTTTCATTTCGCCACCCTTTCAAGTTTTGCTTTTTTTAATATTTTCTCTTGAGCTTTAATCATTTCTTTTTCTTCTTCATCACTATGATGATCATAACCTTTTAAATGAAGATATCCATGGACTGATAAAAATCCAATTTCACGTTCTATACTGTGATGATAATCGATTGCTTGTTGTTTTGCTTTATCTAAACAAATAAAGATATCTCCTAATGAACGATCATCTAAATCATCATTTGGAAAACTTAGAACATCTGTAGGTTTATCCACTTGACGATATATTTTGTTAAGTTCATGTATTTGTTCTAGTGAGACAAAAATAACTTGCATTTCATTTTTATCTTTAATTTTTTTAAAAATTGTTTTTATTAATTTAATAGCGTCTTCAACATTTTCATCTGTTTGATTAAAATAATTTAGTTTCATTTTCTTCATACCTTTCAAGAATATGTTGAACTAGTGGATGTCTAACTACATCTATACGATCAAATTTGATTATTTTAATATCATCTAATTTGTCTAACAATTGAATAGCTTGTACTAATCCAGAAACATGATGACTTCCTAAATCGGTTTGACTAGGATCTCCAGTAATTACCATTTTAGAAGCAAATCCTAAACGTGTTAAAAACATTTTCATTTGTGCTCTTGTTGTATTTTGAGCTTCATCTAAAATAACAAAAGCATTTTCTAATGTTCTACCCCTCATATATGCAAGTGGTGCTATTTCAATCGTTCCTTTTTCCATATATGCTATTGTTTGGTTTACACCTAACATCTCATAAAGTGCATCATATAATGGTATAAGGTAAGGGTCTATTTTTTCTTTTAAATCACCAGGTAAAAATCCTAAATTTTCTCCAGCTTCTACAACTGGTCTTGTTAATATAAGTTTTTTCACTTGGCCTTTTTTAAGTGCAGCAACTGCACTAGCTACCGCTAAGTATGTTTTACCTGTTCCTGCAGGACCAACACCAAACGTTAAATCATATGTGTTAATTGCTCTAACATAAGCGCGTTGATTAAATGTTTTAGCATATATAGCTTTACCTTGTTCATTAACAAACACTGGTTTTCTTGATTTATATAATTGGACAATATCTCTTAGCTGGTTCTTTTCCGCGAGTTTAATAATATACATAACATCGCGTTCATACAATTGAATATTTAAATTTGCGAGTTCTATTAAAACAGCAAAAATAGTCTCCAACAGCGTTATTTGGTCGTCCTTAGCATCTGTTATGATGTCAGAACCTCTCACAGAAACTGTGATACCTAAATACTGTTTGAAAACTAATAAATTTCTATCTTGTACACCGACTAATCGACTTATTGATTCAGCATGATTTATTTGTTGACTTAATTTCATTAAATACGCTCCTTATCGTGATTTAATTATACCATTAAGCGCAATTTATTAAAAGTAATTATCACTTAATCACGATGGATAAAAAACGCACCTTGTTCGAAGGTGCGTCTAGAAGTTTACTTGTTATTTTTTTTGCGTGCTGCACGAGCGCGGTCTTTACGTTCAACACTTGGTTTAATGTAAAACTCACGTTTGCGTGCTTCTTGAAGGTTTCCAGCTTTAGAAACATCACGTTTGAAACGTCGTAAAGCATCTTCTAATGATTCTTTTTCGCGAACTACTGTCTTAGGCATGTACTGCCCTCCTTCCACGCTTAGTATGTTAAGCCGTACATATTATATACGATTTTTAACTGTTTGTCAAAATTATTTATCATTTTCATGCATGAAAAAACTCAATGCTGAAAGTGCTGCTGCTTCAGTAGGTAAAATATAGTGACCTAATGTAATAAACTTGGCATCTAGTGATTTAAAGAACTCACGTTCTTTATGACTTATGCCACCTTCAGGACCTATAATAATTAAATATTTTTTTTGATAATCAAGTGGTTTTATAGACTTAATATCAGTTTGTTCTTCATCTTCATCACATACAATAATTTCATCAAAGTCACTGAAATTCACATCTTTTAATTTTTCAAACATTGAAATTTCAGGTATATCAAATCGATGTGCAAGCTCAGATGCTTCTTTCGCAATGGTTTCCAATCGATTTAATTTGTGTGCCTTATTTTCAAGTTTAATAATACTTCTGTCCATACCACTAAATATTAATGCACTAACACCATATACAGTAGCATACTTACTCACAAAATCCATTTTATTCTTTTTAGGTAGTCCTTGTAATAATGTTACATGATAGTGTTTTACATCACTTAGTTTTTTTATTTCTTTATATAGAACATCTTTTTCACCAATCATTATCGCTGCTAAAATACATTGCTTATTTGCACAAACAATAATTTCGTCGTGATCACGCATACGCATCACTCTTTTAATGTGATGAGCATCTTGATCTTTAATGACACCATTTAATTCTTTTACAAAATATCTTTGACTCATATAATCACCAACCTATAAAAAAAGTGCTTCTAAGAAACACTTTTTGATTAATGTAAATTATTTGATAAAACAACAGAAACTACTAATAATACTGCAGTAATCACGGATGTTCTTGTTAAAAACAATTCAAAACCGCGTTCTTTTTTATTTTTAAATAATTCTGATTTTTCACCACTAAATGCATCACTAATATCTTCATTAGAACTTTGAAGCATTACAAGTGCAATCATTAAGATTGCAAACACAATAATTAAATAATCAATCCAAAGCATAGTCGTCCTCCTAAAAATTCAATTAATGATACCAAATTTATATAGTTTTGTCAATCATTGTCTTACTAAATACTTAGCTAAAATCTGATAAATCATCTATCATTTGTTGAGTTGAAGTGAATCCACCAGATGCAATGTACCATGCTTCACCATTTAAGATATATATTTTATCATTTTCTCCTGCTTGTGTGCCTGAAATAAGACTATTATTTATTACACTTTCAAGTGTTGATTCTCCACCTACTGCTGCACCTCTATCCATTAAAAATAATATTTCAGGATCAACAGCTGCAACATATTCATATCCTACAACACTCCCATGAGAGCCACCTTCTTCAGCTTGTGCATCAGCAGGGATAAATCCAAATTCATCATGTAACACTGCAAAACGACCATTTGGTCCATAAAATGATAATGATTCTCCGTTAACTAAAATAAATAATGCTTCATGTGTCATTGCTACTGTATTGATTGCTTCCATGTCTTCAACAAGTGTTGCAAGCTTAGTATCAAGAGCAACTTCTATATCTGGGAAAATCTTACCTAAATTATCAACATTTCTTGTTAAACCTTCACTATATGCTCCATATGTTAAAGATACATCTAATATATCCGCATGAGGATAGTTTTCTTTTAACGTATCATATGCACCAGTTGAACGTGCACCAACAATAATCAGTTCAGGATTAAATAAATCCAATGTATCCCAATCAGGCATAAATAATGTACCTACATTTTCATACTCATTACTATCATATGATGATAAAAATGATGGTAAATTACTTTTTACAACACCAAGCATTTGAATTGATGTTAAATCTAATCCTATCACATCAAGGATGTCTAATGCATCATAACTAAATATAGCAACTCTTGTTGGATTTGTTAAGAAAGTCTCTGTAACTTCTTGTGAAGTTGCACCTGTTGTATCAAATGATGTTCCTGTTTCAGATTCTAATGCCCCTGTTGTAATGGTGTGTGTAACACTTACCTCTACTCTTTGTGTATCATCTGTTTCATTTGTTTGTGTTCCACAAGCAAATAAAATAGCACTTAAAGCAATCATTGTAATTGCTAAATATATTTTTTTCATTCTTTTTTTCTCCTTTTTTTATTTTATATCTGTATCTTGAGTGATAATGCGTTCATATGTTGATTCCATTTGGTTATAATATAAACACACTTTTTTACCATTAAAGCCTGCGATGCAAAAATCATGGTCAAACACATGATCTAATATTGTTTTATCAATCATATGATCAATATGTCCTTGATCAACTATTTCTCCATGCTTCATCGCAATAATATGATCTGCAAATGCTGCAGCAAAATTAATATCATGCATAACAACAACTATTGTCTTTTTTAAATCTTTGACTAATTTTTGTAATAACTGCATCATTTCAACACCATATTTAATATCTAAATTATTAAGTGGTTCATCTAATAGAATGTATTTAGTGTCTTGAGCAATAATCATTGCGATATATGCTCTTTGTTTTTGTCCACCTGATAATTGATCAATATATTGATTTTCAATATCTTTTAAATCCATATAAGTTATAGCTTCTTCAATCTTTGCTTCGTCTTCTTTTTTAAGTCTTCCTTTTGTATATGGAAATCTTCCAAAACTAACGAGTTCTTTGATGGTGACACGCATACTAATATGATTTGTTTGTTTTAAAATAGCCATTTTTTTAGCTATCTCTAAACTTTTCATATCTTTCATATTTATACCATCAATTTTAATATCACCACTATCTTGATTTAATAATCTTGATACAATTGATAATAATGTAGATTTACCAGCACCATTTGATCCAATGAGCGCAGTGATCTTTTCATCAGGTATTTCTAAACTAACATCATTTAGCACTCTATTTTCTTGATAGGCTTTACTAACATGTATAACTTCTATCATATTTTATTCTCCTTTAAAATGAGGTATATCATATATAATCCACCAAACATTGAGATAAATACTGGAACAGTTGTCCGATAATCAAATTCACTAACAATCGTTTGTCCTAAAACGATGAAAATAATCGCAATTAAACTTGACAATATCATAAGTTCTCGATGTTTATAAGATTTTAATAATTCTCTTGAAATATTAACAGCTATTAATCCTAGAAATGAAATAGGTCCAATAAGTGCAGTTGAAATAGACATAGCAATTGCTATATAAATTAAACTTTTGTGCATCATATGTTTATAATCGACACCTAGACTAATTGCTTCTTGTTCACCAAGACTCATCACATCATAGGTATGATGATTTTTAAATAGTAAAGCAATAATTAAAATCATAAGTGGTACAACTAAAATAATAATTGATGTATTCATATTTGTTATTGATACTTCTGTATTAATTGTTAAATATTGAAATTCTTCTGGATCCATTATTGTTTGTAGAAATTGTGCAATACTTCTTGTGAGTGTCGAAATAATTAAACCAATCAATAATAAAAATATAATATGATTGCGTTGCTTTCTTAAAACTGCAGCATATAAGATGAGCGTCATTAAAATCATGACACCTGCAGATGCTAAGTAATTTAAATACGGGTTGGTATAAAAAACGCTTCGTGATGTTAAAAAGAAAACAATGACTGTTTGCGCTAAAACAAATATTGAATCAAAACCTATGAGACTTGGTGTTAAAATACGATTGTTTGTGATTGTTTGAAAAACAAGTGCTGTAGATGCGATGAGTGCTGCTGATGTAAGCATTGCTAACACTTGGAAAAATCTCCGATTTAAAATTTTTAATATAGCTTGTTGCATATTTGCTCTTTGCACAAGATCATCTGGAAATAAATCATAAGGTGTTGTTAACATCCAAAATGCAAGATATGCAATAATTGATAATAATGCAATGCCTATAAATATATAAATTATTTTTCGTTGTCTATTTTTCATTTTTCATACTCACTAATATCATTGATAAGAATATAATTGCACCTGTTACACCCATCGTAAAAGTAATTGATACTTCATATGGATACACTATCAATCGACCGATGATATCATTTAATAAGACAAATGATGAACCAAATATACCAACATCAAATAACGTCTTCTTTACATCGTCTCCATAAAACTTAGTAATTAAATTTGGAACAATTAAGCCAATAAACGGTAACATCCCTACCATAACAAATGTTACAGATGTTATTAAAGATACCGCAAATAATCCTATATACATAACTTTATTGTAATTAACACCTAAATTTTTTGCGAAATCTTGTCCCATCCCAACAATACTAAACCGAGTTGCATATAAAATCGCAATACCTATCGCTGGAATAACTAAATATAAAAGTTCATACGTTCCTATAGCTTTATTAGCAAATCCACCAACACCAATTGTATTTAAAAACTGTAAAGCATCAAATTGATGTGCTATAAATGTAGAGATAGCAGATATCATTGCACCATACATCATCCCAACAAGTGGAATATATACAACATTTTTAAACTGTATTTTTTGAAGCACCAACATAAAAATAACAGATGATAACATTGCAAACACTAGTGCAAATAAAGTTTTAGTATATGTAGATTGACTTCCCATAAATACATAGCCTAATAAGACACCTAATATTGCTGCATTCGTCGTTCCAGCTGTTGTAGGGGATACAAACTTGTTTCGACTGATTGCTTGCATAATTAACCCTGCAATTGACATTGCGGAAGCCGCTAAAATAATTGATAAGGTTCTTGGGAATCTTGATACCCAAAAAACATAACGCGCATCATTTTCTCCAGATAATAAGTCTCTATATGTAAAATCAAGTACACCGACTCTAAATGAAATGAGTACTAAAACAATAAATATAATAATAAGTATTATACGTTTTCTTATATTATTTTTCACGATATGCTTGTAAAAGTACAGTTTCATAAAAATGTGCTTCTACACCTAATACACCTTCTGGTTTTTTATGATGATCATTTTTTGAATCTTTATGAAGTGCTATATGTTCAGGACTACCTTCCCATTGATAAAAAGCTTTTTTATTTTCAAAATAAGTGCTTATATTGACAACGTCAAATGCCTTATTTTTTTTATCTAAAAGAATTTCTCTTTTAACAAATCCCTTAAATGTTAACATGGGTGATTCATGATTAAATTGATTGACTAACTTAGTTGATAAATCTTTTTCAACCTTAATCATTCTACTAATAACATACATTCTATTTTCCTCCTCTTTTTAGCATAGTCTTATTTTAAATAATTCAAAATAGTAAAACAATCAAAACGAAAAATTTTCTAAATTAGATTTATATTTATAATAAATAGAGTACACATTAAAAAAAACCACACATTAAGATTGTGCGGTTTTAGAATTGATTTTAATATTAATTGAAATACTAAAAATAAGTATAAGCATGAATAAGCTATCTATATAACCTAATTCATTTGATAGTGTCAATACAAAATTAGCAAATAAGAAAGTTGTTAATAGCAAATAAATAAGTTGAGTTTTTATTTTAATCCAAGCAAAAACGATAAATACAATACCATTAACTATGGTTAACATATGAGTAAATATAGTATCTTGATGAAATAAAATGATACTCGATGCAATGAGATATATCCCCAATACATGCATTAAAATTAAATTAACTATTTTTAGATTTTTCATGAATTATGATGTGCTGGTACACCTTTTAGTCCGGCATTTGCTGGTGCATCTTTAACGACAACAGCACCAGCTGCAATCACGCTATTATCTCCAATGTGTATAGGTCCAATTAAAGTTGCTCCTGCATAAACAATACAACCATCACCTAATTTTGGATGTCTATCTACTTTTTCAAATGTATTGGCGCCCAAAGTCACTCCATGATATAAAACGCATGCATCGCCGATTTCAGCTGTCTCACCAATCACAACACCCATACCATGATCAATAAAAACACCTTCACCTATTTTCGCTGCAGGATGAATCTCAATACCAGTTCTTTTTCTAGCTCTATAACTAATCCATCTCGCTAAATTTTTACGTCCTTTTAACCAATGTTTATGTGCTCTTCTATATTTTCTAAGTGCAATAACACCTGGATATGTAAAATAAACCATCAAGCAGCATGGTGCTGCAGGGTCATATAATTTTGCTGCACGTGTATCTTTAATTGTACATTCTACTTTTCTCATTCAAATAACTCCGTCGATAGATATCTTTCCCCAGTATCAGGAATAATAACTACGATTTTTTTTCCTTTATTTTCTTCTTTTATTGCAATTTGTGTTGCTGCAAATAATGCAGCACCCGCAGAAATACCTGCAAGAACACCTTCTGATTTAGCAAGTAATCGAGATGTTTCAAATGCGTCTTTATCTTCTACATTAATAAAATCATCAAATACTTCTTTATTGACAACACCTGGTAAAAATCCAGGTCCTATCCCTTGAATTTTACTAGAGCCAGCAAATCCTTTTGTTACAAATGGATTTGTTGCAGGTTCAACTGCAATAACTTTTACATCTTTAAGCCGTTGTTTTAATACTTCACCTGTCCCAGTGATGGTCCCTCCTGTGCCTATACCAGCAACAAAGAAATCTAAATCTCCATCTGTATCATTTATAATTTCAATTGCTGTCGTTTTTCGATGAATTTCAGGATTTGCTAAATTTTCAAATTGCATAGGCATTATATAATTTTTATCTGATGCAATCATCTCTTTAGCTTTAGCAATAGATCCTAACATCCCTTTAGTTTTATCAGTTAAAATTAATTTAGCACCAAGTGCCCTAACGATTTGTTTTCTTTCATTAGAAACACTCTCTGGCATAACTAATGTTAAATCATATTGTCTTGCTGCACAGATAAAAGCTAAACCAATACCTGTGTTTCCACTTGTAGGTTCAATAAATTTAGTATTTTCATGAACTAACCCTTTTTCTTCCATTGCTTCAATTAAAGCTTTAGCAAGTCTATCTTTTACACTGCTTAATGGATTAAAATTTTCTAATTTTGCGATGATTTGAGCTTTAGCCCCTACTATTTTTTCATAATGATTCAATCTTAATAATGGTGTATGACCAACAAGTTCTACGTAATTGTTATATATTTTTGACATTGTAACAACTCCTTCCTTTGACATTATACTGCTTTTATCTTTAATTTTGTATTTTTTTGCTATATAATATCAAAAGAATAGAAAGGTTGATTATATGCAAATACAAAAGTTCACATTAGGAAATTTAAGAAGCAATTGTTATATTGTATTCGAAGAAACACATGCATTTATTGTAGATCCTGGATATGAAAGCCAAGCAGTCATAGATTTTATTGAAAATAATGATTTAACAATTGATTTTATTTATTTAACACACGGCCATATTGACCATGTGGGCGGTGTTAAACAATTAAAGGAAAAATACGATACTAAAGTTTATGCACCACAAAAAGATATTTTTTGGATGACAACCTATACTAAAGAAAAATTAGGCTATGATATCCCAGTCGATGTATTTTTTAATGAACCATTTGAATTTGAATGGTTAGATTTCACACTCAAGTTTTTTGATACACCTGGACATTCTCTAGGTGGTACTATTTTATGGATAGAAGATTTAGATGTTATGTTTAGTGGAGATACGCTATTTTATCAAACAATTGGTAGAACAGATATCCCTTATGCAGATGCAGACACTTTAATCAATAGCATCAAAAGAATATATAGTTTATTTCCTCAACAAACACGCGTGTATCCTGGTCACGGACGATCAACTGAAATTGGTCATGAGAAAAAATATAATCCTTTTGTTAAATCAAATGCATAAAAGATGTAGAGCACTTATCAAATAAGTGCTCATTTTTTTATTAATCAATTGGATATTCTTTTTCAAGTGCTTTGATTTCATGTTTAATATAAAAAGACAATGCCCACGGCATAAGACAATATGTCCATTTAAACATTTTAGAAGGATATATATATTTCTTTTGATGCTTTATACCCTTAATTATAGATAAAGCAACGTGTTTTGGTGTTTGCATAAGCCAATGTTTATGTTTTTGTCCTGAAATATTAAAAAAATTAGTTTGTGTAGAAACTGGAAAAACCAAATGTATCTTTTGATTTTTATTTAACTCATGACGATATCCTTTAAAAAACGTATGTATCGCTGCTTTAGTTGAACTATATAAACTATAACCTGGTAGTGGCCAAAAACTCATGACGCTTGAACACACAACAAAATTAAAGGCTTTATCTTTATACAGTTCTTTCATTTTAATTGCACTATATATTGCAGATGTAGTATTTATTTTAAATATATTTTCTATATGTTTAAAAGATGGTTGAGTTAACCTCTCATAATATGCAAACCCAGCATTCGCAACAAATATATCGATTCTATCATGAATCTTTAAAACTTCGATAAACATTTGATCAATTTGTTTTTCATCTGACAAATCATAATTAAGGGCATAAAAGTTTTCATGATTAATCGGTATTATTTTATCTTTTAAGTCAATTCCGGTAACAATAGCTTTTTCTTTTAAACACAACTTAGTAAGTTCTAGTCCAATACCAGATGCTGCTCCTGTCACAACAATATGTTTACCTTCTAATTTCATATCTAACCAGCTTCCTATCTTATATATACATTATTAATAACACTTGTTTATATATTCTATAATTTTATTTTAACATGTTTTATCGATAGTGATCTTGTTATCTCAACAAAAAAAAGGCCCTCAATTAATGAGTGACCTTATTTTTTAATAGACTCTTTGAAAAATTATAGTTTAACAACGTTTGCTGCTGTTTCGCCGCGGTCGCTGTTTACAACGTCAAATTCTACTTTTGCGCCTTCTTCAAGTGATTTGAATCCGTCTGATTGGATTGCGCTAAAGTGTACAAATACATCTTTACCTTCTTCTCTAGAGATAAAACCATATCCCTTGTCAGAATTAAACCATTTTACTGTTCCTGTCATTTCGATACTCCTTTTTCCATTTTAAGTGATTAATTGTTTGTAATTGCCTCACCATTTATTACTATACAACAAAAACTCTAAAAAGAAAACCATTTCAGCACATTTGGTTAAAAAAAAGTGAATAAAATCGATTTTTTCGGTTTTAACCACATTTTTTCACTTATTTTTGAGATTTGTTTAATTATTTTTTTTGTTAAGTATCATTAATGTTTCAATGGATATCGTATGATGAAACATTCTAATTGGATATAAATATGCTATATCATATTTTTCGCTTAACAATTGATAATCTCTTGCTAATGTTTTGACATCACAAGATACATAAATAATTTGTTTAAAATCAATATCTTTAATTTTGTCAATAAGTTTAGGCATAAGTCCTTGTCTTGGTGGATCTACAATTAAGACATCTGCTTGATACTCTTCAATAATATCTTCTGCTCTTGCTTCAATTAATGAAACTTTATCAATATTATATTTGTTTAATATATTTTCTGCCATTAATACATTTTCATGATTTGATTCAATCATTGTTAATGTTTTTATATGATCAAGCAAAGATAAACCTATAACACCAATACCACTATAAGCTTCTGTCACATCTACATCTTTCATCAAATGTTGTTTGATTATATTAAACGTTTTTTTCATAACTGGAAAATTAATTTGGAAAAAACTTCTATCGTTTATCGGTAATTCAAATTGATTAAGTGATTGTCTAATTAAATTTTTCCCATATAATACAATACTTTTAGATCCTAAAATACGTTTTTGATGATCTTTAATATTAAGTGTTATGCCTTGGACTTCTTCATGTGCGGAAAGCCTTTTAACTAATAAATCTAGACCTTTCACTTCTTCTTTGGTTGAAACAAAAGTGATTAGTATTTCTTCTTTCTCATTTGATCTAAAAACTATATGTTTTAATACATTTTTTTCAACAGGTATCATTGAACGATTAATAAGATTTAAAAATTTATTAGTCACCTTATCAGAAAGCACAAATTGTTGTGTTTCTGTGAGTAAATAATTTTTTAAATACATACCTACTTTTATCATTGGTTCATCTAAGACATGAAATACACTTTTATTGCGATAATGTGTAAATCTTTGATCTGTAATGGTTGGCATTAAATCAACATTGATTTGTGCAATTTTTGAAAATGTATCTCTCGTTACTTTTTCTTGCCATTTAATTTGATCATCAACATTTAAATGATAAAGTTCGATGCTCCCTAACATACTAGAATCATGCACGCGTTTTTTACTTACTTTTAAAATTTCAACAATATTTGCATTTGCAAAACTTTTTTTAATTTTTTCAATTTCAACAATAGCTTGTTCACCTACTAATAAACCTGGTGTAAATATGACATAGCCTTCATGTCGACTAACCCCTTGACCCTTAAAGTCTAAATCTATAACTTCTATTGTAATTTGTCTACCAACAGTTAACATCTTCATCATCCTCTTTATAATATTTTGCAAGTCCACCTAGTGAAGTTTCTTTATATGATGTATTCATATCCAGACCTGTTTGATACATTGTTTCAACAATCATGTCAAAAGAAATTTTACGTGTCTCACTTAAAAAGAATGCAAGACGACTCGCATTGATTGAACGAAGAGCAGCAACTGCATTTCTTTCAATACATGGTATTTGTACATACCCATTAACAGGATCACATGTAAGTCCTAAATGGTGTTCCATAGCGATTTCTGCGGCATATTCTATTTGATTTATTTCAAGTCCCATTAAATAAGCATGTGCAGCTGCAGCCATGCTACATGCACTACCTACTTCAGCTTGACATCCAGCGACAGCACCACTTATAGAAGCATTATATTTAATTAAATTACCAAATAATCCAGCAACAGCAAGTGCTTCTAATATATCTTTTTCTTTAACATGTTTATGTTTTTCAAGTGCATAAAGTAATACAGCTGGAAGAATCCCACATGCACCACATGTCGGTGCAGTTACAATTAAGCCACCTGCAGCATTTTCTTCACTAACAGCATAAGCATAAGCACTGACGATTCTATTTTCAGTAACCTCAGTCATTTCATGACGATCATCTTGGTAATATAACATGTGAGCTTTTCGTTTCATTTTAAGCGGTCCAGGTAATACATCAATCGTTTCAATACCACGACTAATAGCATCTTTCATCGCATCCCACACTTCTTTTAAATAAGTATTAAATGTATCATTTTCATAAAGCATTACATATTCATATAAAGATATTTTTTCTTTTTTACAATATTTTGAAATTTGTTTAAATTGATTTAGAGGGTATATTTCAATATCTTTTTCTTCAATTCCATCAAAAATAATACGTCCTCCTCCAATGCTTTTAACACGGAAACTGTCTAATAAATCTTTATTTTTATATACTTCAATCACAAAATAATTAGGATGTTTTTCAACATCAACCTTATTTGAAAATTCTACGCTATATCCATCAAGTACTGAAGCAATAATATCTTCTGTTAAATGTCCTCTTCCTGTTAAAGCAAGTGAATTATATAATGTAATATAAAATTTTGTTGCATCTAAATATTTCTCTTTAACTTCTTGAACTGCTTTAGCAGGTCCCATCGTATGTGAACTTGATGGTCCATGACCTATTTGATATAAGCTTCTTAATGAATACATATATGACCTCTTATTGATTAAATTTTTTCTTCAAATAATTAATATAGTATGTTGGATCAAATGGTTTATTGGTTGCTATAAGTAATATTTCTTTAGGTGTTTTAGACATGCCATATTTATGGACATGTTCTTTCAACCATGCATTAATTCTAGCAATATCATTATTTTTCACAGCTACTTCAACATTAAAGTCTTGGTTCATACTTTCATAAATTTGAGCTGCATATGCTGATCCTAGTGCATATGTTGGAAAATATCCAATAGATCCATGTGCCCAGTGAACATCTTGTAAAATACCTTCTGCATCATTTGTAGGACGCTTACCAACATATTTTGTCATAAGACTATTCCATTTTTTAGGTAAATCTTCAACTTTTATTTTTCCATTAATCATTAATTTTTCTAATTCATATCGAACAAGCACATGTAGTGAATAAGTTAATTCATCTGCTTCAATTCTAATTAATGATTTCTTTGATTGATTGATATAGTGATAAAAATCAACATATGATGTATCTTTTAATTGTTTAGGAAATAATTCGACTAATTTAGGATAATGTCTTTCCCAAAAAGCAAATGAACGTCCTATCATATTTTCAAACATGCGTGATTGAGATTCATGTATACCTAAACTGGTACCACCATGTAAGAAAGTATCTTCATATTTTAAATCATTTTGTAATTCATAAATGGCATGACCCATTTCATGAATTGTTGAAAAAATACTTGATTGTAAATTATCTTCATAATAATGTGTAGTTATTCTTGTATCAAAACTGCTTACACCAGAAGTAAATGGATGTTCGCTCTCTTTTAAGACTGCTCTATTTTGATCATATTCAAAAACTTCCATTAAATATTTAGAAAAAGCTTCTTGTTGTGCTACTGGAAATTTTCCTTTTGTTAATTTTCGACTAAATTTTTGTTTCTTTCGTTTTGTTACTTCTAATACAAAAGGAACAAGCTCTTCTTTAATCACAGAAAAGAATTCATCATATTCTTTGATACCAAATCCATCTTCATACATATCTAATAACACATCATAACCTTTTAAATCATCAGTTTCCAAATATTTTACAAGTTTGCGATTAGCATCAATGATTTTTTTAAGTGTTGGTGCATAGATGCTAAAATCATTTTTTGTTTTAGCTTCTACCCATACTGGCATTGCTTGTTGTAGTAATAATCCATACGCTAAATACTCATCTTTAGGAACTTTTTTGATCATGCGTAAACCTTTATGGACGCGCTTTATTTCTACTTTAAAATCTTCATCTTCTAATTGATCAATGTTTTCATATAGTTTTTCTATTGCTTCTATATATTTTTCATCAGATTCTAATTTATATGCTTCTTCATATAAAATCTCAAACTGATTTTCACTATATTGATTAGATTCTTTAGGTGCTTCAGTTGCGTAATCCCACTCATAAAGCCATAAAAAGTATTCATATGATAATATTTTCTTTCTAGTATCTTTATATTTACTTATATATTCTTTCATTAATAATTACCTCATTTCTATATATGTCTATTATAGCATGTATTAAATATAAAAAAAGCACGTTTAACGTGCTTTTAATCTTGTTTAATCCTTTGTTTTGAAATGAACTGTTCCGACAACCTCCTCTTCTTCAACTTTTACAACATTATGTGGATTGTCCGGAATATCTTTTGCTTTATATGAAGCATAAAAACATCCAATAGGTACGACTTTATTTTCTACTTTTAAATCTAAATATACTGCTTCATCTCTAATCACTTTATCAATTTGAATAATTGATTCATCTTTAACATCTTTTAGTAAAACATTTCTTACAATATATTCTTGATGATTTTCATCAATTTTAAATAATATTTTTAAATCATCTTCCACTAAAAATCCCTTGATTCTCTTTGGTTTATTTGCCCAATTAGATGTACCTATAATTTCATATTCATAACTTGCGTTATCATAAGCTTTATTCAAATCACCATTGGTTTGATAAAAATTGAATTCTTTTTTTACTTTTTTATTAAGATTTTTCGCCCCTTCATTTGCTTTGCTTGTTGAGTCATCAACCCATTTTTTAAACTTATCAAATGTTTTTCCCATTATAAATCTCCTTATATCATATATTTTCATTATTGTTGTTTATCGCTTATTAAAAGCATTTAACATATATTAACATTATATGTTTCATGTCTTTAATTTCATTATACAACAAATTTCATCTTTTTAAAACTAAAGATGTTATTTTATAAAAACATCACTGTTGCAATACTAAAATAGATGACTAATGAAACAATATCGTTTATTGTTGTCATGAGTGGACCAGAAGCTGATGCTGGATCAATATTTAATCGATCAAAAACTAATGGGACTACGCTACCAAGTATTGATGATATAAACATAGCAGTCGTAAGTGATATAAATACAGTAAATGCGATATCAATAGGCATTTGGGCTGTCATATTTAATATCGTTAAATACACTTGAACAAATATAAACGCTATAACACCAAGCAATAAACTATTCGTTAAACCAATAAGCAACTCACTGATGATATGTTTTTTTGCATCAATATTTTCTTTAAAATCCGATTGATGAATACCTAATATTGTTACAGCAAGTGCTTGTGTTCCTATATTACCAGCCATACCCAAAATCATTGGTTGAAAAAGTATAAGTGCAGTTACTTGTTCAATGGTTGCTGCATATCTGGATAATATAGTAATTGTTAAAAGATTTAATAATACGCCTATCATTAACCATGGTAATCTTTGTTTAGATCTTTGAAATGAAGATAGCGAAATGTCATGATCAGAGATTTGTGAGAAACTTTCATATTCTTCTTCATAATCTTCAATCAATTCATCAAATATATCATCAGCTGTAATGATACCTAATATTTCATGATCTTTATTGAGGACAGGTATAACGTTTTTATCATAGTCTAAAACATATTGAATAGCTTCTTCTATGGAATCATCTGTATACACAAATGGAAAGTCTTTTACCATTAATTCTTCTAATTTTTGATTAGATCTCGCAATAATAAGATTTTGTAAGTCAATATGCCCAATACATTTTTTATGTTCATCTTGTATAAATACTGTGTCGATATAATCATTATCTTTTGATTTTGTAACAACCAATGAAGTCGCTTCTTTAATCGTAAGATCTTGATCAATTGTGAAAAAATCAGTCATCATAATATATGCAGCTTCATCTTCATCGTAAGTTAAGAGTAATTGTATGGTTTTCGCTTTCACTTTTGAAAGCATTTGAACAATTAAATCTCTTTCTTCATGCGTTTCATACATTTCAATAAATGCTTTTAATTCATCTGTTTCTAATTTTCTTAGTAATGATTTTTTTACTGTATTTGATAAGATTTCAAATATTTCTTTTTGATCATCAATTTCTAATTCAACAAATACATCAACCGTTTGTTCTAATGTCATCAACTTAATCAGTCTATTTTTCTCTTCATCATTTAAAGATTCGTATATAACAGCGATATCATATGGTTGAAAATTTTTAATTGTTTTCTTAAGTGATTCATCGCTGTGTTTAAAATTTAGATGTCTTTTCATCAAACCACCCCAATCAATAAGGTAGCTAAACTAAAATATATTAGCACTGTTGTCATATCAAGCAATGTTGTAATAAGTGGTCCAGAAGCTACAGCAGGATCTATATTTATAGTTTTTAATAAAGAAGGTACAAAGATTGCTATCATTGGTGCTATAAATACGGTAAGTATTAGGGACAATGAAACAATTAAACTCATTTTAACTGGTTCAACTGTTATTGATGATTGTAATGAAGAAAATGTAAAAGTAATAAGAAAAGCAGCTATACCAATGAAAATAGCGTTTAATAATCCTGTCACTACTTCTTTAAATGCATTTTTAAACAAGTGTGTTTCTTCATTAGCAAAAGATTGCAATGTAACAGCTAATGCTTGCGTTGCAACATTACCAGCTGCACCTGATATCATTGGTTGAAATATAACAATAACTGCAACTGCAGCAATAATATCGTTAAATGCATGTGTTAATAGTGATACGGGAATAGAAACAAACAATAGCATAAGTAACCATGGAAACCTATGTAATGCTATTTTTATCGGTGTACCTTTAATCGTTTCAGGAAGTGCAGCTAAGCGTTCAAAATCTTCTTGTGCTTCTTCTTCAAAAACATCAAAAGCATCATCTAATGTAATTAAACCAAGTAGTTTATCATTTTCATCACAAACAGGCATCACATAAATATTATATTGATTCATTTGTGAAACAACGCTTGTGATTGAATCTTTATCATAAACAAAAGGTGAGGTTAGCATTAAATCGGAAATCATTAAAGGCATTTTAGCTTTTAATAAACTTTTTAATGATACCACACCTAAAAATTGTTGATTCTCATCAACAACAAATAACTGATTGATAGTTTCTACATCTGGTGCTTGCTTAATAACTTTTTTAGTCGCTTGTTTAACATCCATATCCGGTGTTAATTCAAGTACTAAATTAGTCATTAATGATCCAGCTTCATCATCTTCATAATGCATTAAACTCAAGATTTCAGAATCTTCACCAAGAGCCAAAATAATGGCTTCTTGATTTTCTTCTTCCAATGCTTGAATCATATCTGCAGCATCATCAGGATCCATATAATGAATAACTTCTTTTTGTTTTTCAATATCAAATGCTTGAATTATATCTGCAGCATCATCTGATCTAAATACGATACTAAATCTGCTAATTGTTCATAATTAATATGTTGATATAATATTTTTTGTTCCGTTTCTTCAAGTGATAGAAAATCTTGAGCTAAATCATATCCATGTGTTTGATCCAAATATGTTTTAATGTCTTCAAATCTTTTTTCGTTTAATAATGCTTTAAACACATTGATCAGCTCCTTTTTATTCTATTTTAACAAGAAACATCCTTTTTTCATCTCTTTATGTAAAAAAATCTATCCTAAAGCGACATCTAAAACCATCATAACAATAAACCCTACCATAACACCTAAAACAGCGAAATGCGACCCTTTAGCGGTTTGTGTTTGCTGAGCTTCAGGAATAAGTTCTTCAGCAACAACATAAATCATCGCTCCAGCAGCAAATGCTAAAGCATATGGCAAAATAACTTCCATTTGAATCACTAAAAATGCGCCTATAACACCTGCTATGGGTCTTACAAAGCCTGAAGCTTGTCCATACATAAAAGCTCTTGTACGGCTCATTTTTCCTTCTTGTCTTAAAGGTATAGACACTGCGGCACCTTCAGGAAAGTTTTGAATACCAATGCCTAGTGCAAGACCGATTGCGCCTAATGTTGCAGCTGTAAGGTCACCCGTCACAAAGTTTAGTGCACCAAATGCTACACCAACTGCAAGACCTTCTGGAATGTTATGTAGTGTAATTGAAAAAACTAATAATATATTTCTTTTTAATTTTGTATGTATACCTTCAACTTCATGTTCAGGTCCAAAGTGCATATGTGGTATTGTTTTATCTGCAATATATAAAAATATACCTCCAAGAGCAAATCCTATAGCAACAACTAGCCATGCAACAACACCTTGCTCATTAGCCATATCAATTGCCGGTGCCAATAGTGACCAAAAACTTGCAGCTATCATCACACCTGATGCAAAACCTAACATTAAATTAAAAATATGACGTTCTATAGTTTTAAAAAAGAATACTAACGCACTACCTAGTGCTGTAACTCCCCATGTGAATAATGTTGCTAATAATGCTTGAACCCAAATGTCCAAACTCATAAACCAATTTAACATATACTTATTGCTCCTTTTTTTATGGTTAACCTTAATATCAATTTAAGTATAGCAAAAATAGTTGTTATATGTCAATCTATGAAAACGTTTATATGAAAAAAAGTAGAATAAAAATTATTCTACTTTTAATATTTTCTCATTTATTTATTTGGTGTTTCATCATATTGTAATTGATATAATTTATAATATAACCCTTTTTCTTTTAATAATGCTTGATGACTTCCCATTTCTTTAATTTCACCTTTTTGCATAACAATGATCTTATCACTATGTTGAATCGTTGATAATCTATGTGCAACAATTAGCATAGTTGAAATGTTCATCATTTTTTCTAATGATGCTTGAATTAGTTCTTCCGTTTCACTATCAATATTCGCTGTTGCTTCATCTAATATCATTAATGATGGTTTATATACAATGGCTCTTGCAAATGAAATAAGTTGTCTTTGTCCACTTGAAAAGTTATTACCTCGTTCTAAAACAACGTGTTTATATCCATCTGGTAATTTATCAATAAACGTATGAGCTCCTACATATTCCGATGCAGCTTTTATTTCTTGAAAAGGTATATCTTCATTATTTAATGATATATTGTTTTCTATTGATCCACTAAATAAGAATACATCTTGTAACATTTGACCTATTTGTTTTCTAAGCGATGAACGTTTAATATCTTTAATATCAATACCATCAATTAATATTTGACCCTTTTGAATATCATAATTTCTAACTATTAGATTTAATATTGTTGTTTTCCCAGATCCTGTCGCACCAACAAATGCAACCGTATCTCCTGGATTAACTTTAAAACTAATACCTTTTAATATCCATTCATCAGGAATATATGAAAACCAAACATCTTTGAATTCAATTGAACCAGTAAATGATTCAATTTCGATAGCATCTTTTTTATCTTCAATCATCGGTTTAGTATCTAATACATCAAATATTTTTTCTGCACTAGCAAATGCATTTTGTAAAGTATTAAATTGTTCTGCAATTTGTTGAACAGGTTGGAAAAAGTCTGACACATAATTATAAAATGCGTATAAGAAACCTGCTGACATCACACCAGCAACAACATTTTGATAACCTATATAAAGTGTTGCGACTAAAGCAACTGCTGAAATACCATAAATACTTGGTCTATATATACCGAATACTAATATTTCTCTTAGATAACTTTTTCTTAAATCTTGATTTCTTTGTTTAAATTCTTGATTCTTTTTATCTTCTTGATTAAATATTTGTGTAATTTTCATACCAGATAAGTTTTCTGATAAATATGCGTTTACTTCAGAAACGTTAGCTCTAACTTGACGATAAGTTGCTCTTGAATATTTTCTAAAGATAGCACTCGCAAGTATCACAATAGGCATCGCAATGATTACAATAAGTGCCATTTTAATATTAATCACCATAATCATGACCAAAATACCAATAAGATATAGTATATTTTTAATAAGATCTACGGATACGCTTGTATACATTTCACTAATCGCATTCGTATCATTTGTTACCCTTGTGACTAATTTACCAACAGGTAATTCATTAATTTGTTCAATGGATAAATTTTCAATATGTTGAAATACATCTTCTCTAACTTTGACAACAGTTTGTTGCCCAATTTTTTGAAGCATCATACTTTGAATATAAGCAATCCAATTTCCACCAATCATTAGTACAAAAAATATGACTGCTACAATTATTAAATATGTGATTTTTTCAGATCTTTCAGCATCTGAAGATACATTATCAATGGTAAGACCTAGCATAAGCGATGGTAACAATTGCACGAGAACTGAAATAATCATTAATATAAAGACGACTATCAATTGCTTTGTATAAGGTTTCATATATGCTAATAATCGTTTAATGACTTCTTTATCACTACGATCACGCGTATTATCTTTAAAATCTTTCATCGAGATGCACCGCCTTCCACAATAGATTCAAGTTGTTGGCGTTTCACCATATCTTTATAAACAGGACTTGTTTTAAGTAATTCTTTATGCGAACCTACAGCAATAACTTTACCATTTTCAAGTAAAACAATTTTATCCATTTTTTTAACTGTTGAAATACGATGTGCTATAAAAATAGTTGTTTTACCTTTTCTAACTTCATGTAAATTTTTTATGATAGCATCTTCTGTTTTTGTATCAACAGCTGAAACTGAATCATCTAATACAAGAATATCAGGATTTTTAGCAAGAGCTCTAGCAATACTAATACGTTGCTTTTGACCTCCAGAAACTGTTACACCACGTTCTCCAAGGATTGTATTAAACCCTTCTTTAAATTCAATAATATTTTCATATACATCAGAAAGTTTTGCTGCACGTATGACTTCATTTTCATATGCATCATCATATGAAAAACTA
This sequence comes from Mycoplasmatota bacterium, assembly GCA_018622495.1. Lineage (GTDB taxonomy): Bacteria > Bacillota_I > Bacilli_A > Acholeplasmatales > Acholeplasmataceae > WOFB19. Next base: position 631,825 of record CP076021.1, on the reverse strand, counting down.
ATATTTTCTGCAATGGTTGTAGAAAATAGAAAATTATCTTGTGGAACATATCCAATCGTATTTCTAACTTGTTTAACAGGTAATTTCATAATATCATGACCACCAATAAACAATTGATTTTCATTTAAATTATGAATTCTCAGTAATAAGTCTACCAATGATGATTTACCACTACCAGTACGTCCTAAAATACCAACCATTTCACCAGGTTCTATTTTAAATGAAACATCATCTAAAACATTGACATCACCATCGTCGTATTTAAATGTTAAATGTTTAAATTCTATTGATGCTTTAAGATGATCTACTTTATCTAATTGAGCTTGATCTTGAATATCAATTGGTGTATCTAGAAAATTTGCAATACGTGTAGCACTTGCAGATGCTTGTCCTTGAATAGCAACAAATTGAGATAATGCCATCACTGGCCAAGTAAGTGAGAAAAAATATGCTAAATATTCTGTTAAATTACCCGGTGTAAAACCTATACCGTCAGCATTAATCACAACCATACTACCAAAAACTACAATAAACAATATAACAAAGTTAAGCGCTAAAGAAATCATTATATTAATGAAAACCATGCTTTTAACGAAATTAATTTGTCGATCATAAAATTTATCATTTTTCTTTTGGAAAAATACATATTCTTTAATTTCTCTAACAAAAGCTTTAATCACGCGAATACCTGAAAAATTTTCTTGTGTAAAATCACTTAAGTCTTCAAAAGCTTCTTGTCTTTCTTTAAATTTCGCTGATAATATTTTTCTAATATAAACCATAACAACCGTTAATATCACCATAGGTATTGCAGCAATAATAGTTAATTTATAGTTTAATGAAGCCATTTTATAGAGTGCAATACTTCCTAAAGTTAATCCGTCAACCAACATTAAAATACCACGACCATATGATTGTCTTACCGCTTCTAGATCATTGATGAAATAAGTCATTAATCCACCAACTTTTTCTTTATTATAAAAGTTTTGGGATAATTTAGTTGCTTTATGAAACATGTCGTTTCTTAAGTCTGACTCAATGCGTCTTGAAGCACCAAATACAGTATAACGCCACAAAAAGCGGCCAATCATTACAAAGAATGTAATCACCGCTATTTGTTTAATAATCGATTCAATAAATGAAACATTTACGATATCTTCATTCAATTCATCAATAATTGTTCCGATAAAATTTGGTACTTTTAACTGTAAATAGTCAATAGTGACTAATACGTAAATACCAATAATAAATAATAATGCATACTTTAAATAAAATTTCGCAAAGTGTTTCTTAAATAACATAATAAATGCCGTCCATTCTAACTAATGTTTTAATTATAATACAAAATTTCGATTTTATAAATAAAAACGTTTTATTTAAACGTTTTTATTTATTTCTTTATTCAACTATAACTTTAACGATGTCTCCATCCGCTGATTCTACGTTAACAATTTCACCTTCGACACCATTAACGACCATTTCAACGATTGCATCAATATCAATATCCAAATCGCCTACTTGAGAATTAAATTTTGCTGTTTTAAGTAATTGTGCAAATTCAACTGGTATTTGAACTCTTACTTTATCGCCTTCTCTTGAATCTACTAATACTTTTAACATTTTAAATGTTTTACCCTTTTTAGGTTTATTAATAATGACTTCTTGAAAGTCTTCGTTTTCGCTTGTTAATGCATTCAATAACTTTTCTGCTTCATCAGCTGAAATAACACCATCAGATAACATTTCTAAAATTTGTTTTCTTTCTTCTTTTAATTGATCTTTAGACATTTTATTCTCCTTTTTATTTTAAATTATTTAATAGTTCTTACTGCTTCTGCAGCTGTGATTTCTTTATTTTTTAATTTTTTTACAATTTCAACTTTTGATTGTATGCGTTCGTTTTTTGGTTTTTGTGGTTCTTCCGGTTCAGTCTCTAAGTCGTGATCTTCATCTAAATCATAACCAAGTTTAGCGATTACTTCATTCAACATTTTCTTAACTGTCGGATAACTTATATTTAATTCTTTTTCGATTGCTTTAATGTTACCTCTATTTTTTACAAATATTTCAATAAAGTATAATTTATCAGCATCTAAATAATTAAATTTTGATAGTGTAAATTCACCATCAATCTCTGTTCCACAATGATCACATGCAAGTTTTACTACTTTAAGTTCATGTTGACATACTGGACAATTAGAAATTACAGGGTATTTCTTTTTCATTTTCTTACAGCTCCTTATTTAATATAAATTTTATTATTATAATGTTTTAATTCTTACGTGTGCTTCATCTTTAGCATTCACATCAATGTTAATGTTTCTGGTAGATATTAAATCTATAAAATCTTCAACTGGGATATCCACATCTTTAAGGCTATTGTTCTTAAGCCCAATTCTTATTGCTATACGTACAAACACAAGAGGAATCGGAAATAAAAACAATACTTTCAGTAGTGCACTAACACCTTTTGATTCATTGATCTTAATTTTGATTTTTACAAAATGTGCTTTTTTACCAATGCGTTGAGTTGTATATATTTGTTTATATGCTTCTTTAGTTGTTATTTTATTTTCAGATAATTGAGTAAGCACTTCATATTTTGTCATTTTCCCTCCATAAACCTTAATTTATTTAACTTATGCATTCATTATATTCATTATATTTTGATTTGTCAACACTTTTTACAAAAAAAGTTTAATTTTATTAATTTCGACCTTAATATTATTAATATATTGATTGATTTTCTTAATTTTGTGCATATTTTTTATGTTTTACCACCAATTTAGATTTTTGTTGTATAATAATGAATAGAAAATCACAACAAAAGGAGTCTATAATGAATAGTTTAATTGAAAGATTTTTAAGATATGTGAAGATTGACACACAATCAGACCATGAATCAAACACTTTTCCATCAACAGAGAAACAAAAGGATCTCAGTAAACTTCTTGTCAAAGAGTTAAAAGAAATGGGATGTGACGCTTTTTTAGATAAAGATGGATATGTTTATACAAAAATTAATAAAACAGTCGAAGGCGCTAAAGCTATAGGTCTTATTGCCCATGTTGATACTTCTCCTGATGCCCCTGGAAAAAATGTTAATCCTAGAATTATTAAAAATTATGATGGATCAACTATTGAATTAAATACTAAATTATCAATGCATCCAAATGAATTCCCTAGTCTATCTAGAGTTATTGGTGATGATATCATCGTCACAGATGGTGAAACATTATTAGGTGCTGATGATAAATGTGGTGTTTCTGAGATTATGGAAGTTGTAAAATACTTCACATCTCATCCAGAAGAAAAGCATGGAGATATATTTATTTGCTTTACACCTGATGAAGAAATCGGTAAAGGTGCAGATCGTTTCGACTTTGATTATTTTAAAGCAGATTTCGCATATACTGCTGATGGTAGTGAAGTTGGTGGCATTGAATATGAAAACTTTAATGCAGCAAGTGTATCACTTACATTTACTGGAAAAAGCATTCACCCCGGTTCTGCAAAAAATAAATTAATTAACGCACTTCATTTAGCAATGGAATTTCACTCACTTCTTCCTGAATTTTTAAATCCAGCATACACAGAAAACTATGAAGGCTTTAATCATCTTACAAACATGAAAGGTGAAGTTGAAGTTGCTACTAGTCATTACATTGTTAGAAATCATGATAAAAAATTATTTAATGAACAAAAAGAAGAGTTCAATACAATCGCTACATTCATGAACAAAAAATATGGTTATGAAGTTGTACAAGTTAAAATCACTGATAGTTATTATAATATGTATGATATTATTAAAGATCATATGGAAGTCATTGATTTAGCTGTTGCAGCAACTAAAGCATGTGACATAGAACCTTCTATCGAACCTATTCGTGGTGGTACAGATGGTGCAAGACTTACTTATGATGGTCTTATTTGTCCTAATATTGGTACAGGTGGATATCAATTTCATGGTCGCTTAGAATTTGCATCAATAAATCAAATGGAAAAAGCAGTAGAGATATTTAAACAAATTATTATATTAAATGCAAAAAACGGATTATCAAATTGATAATCCGTTTCAGACTGTTGAAAAAAGCCCCATTTAAAAACTCAAGGTTAATTTGAGATTAAAAAAGGGCTTTTTCTTTTGCCATTTTGATAAGAGTTTGACGATCAGAGTTGATAAATTAATGGATACGTGTTCTTTTAATGCTCTTTCAGCTAATCTTAATGCCATTTTTTTGACATTCATGCATGAGAAAGTAAGCGATATATGATCGCTTGCTTTTTTTAAGCCCCGATAATAGGTGAATCGCCCCTGGTGTCTTTCCTTGAAATCTCCAAAACACCTTTCTATGGTCTGTTTCCTTAAGGCGTATTTCTCTTTTCCATATGCTGATTTTCTAATCTCATCAGAAAATCTAAAGTAGTCTTGGTACACGGAAATTCTAAGTGTTTTTTTCTTTTCTTTTGGACTCATACATTTGCTTTTAAATGGACATGCCTGACATATCGTCTGATCGCAGCTATACGCTTTATAGCCTTGACGGTTTGTGGTTTTATAGATGAGTGTTTCATAGTTTGGGCACGTATAACTATCTCTGTTTGCTCATCATATAAAAACTTATGATTGCCAAAGTCACCTTTATGAGCATTTGTACGCTTATAAGGCATTAAAGGGAGTATCTCGCTTGTCGAGATTGCTTTGATGATCGGACCTGTTTTATAACCTGCATCTAATCCAGCAGCTTCAATAAGTCCTTCATACCTATCATTGATGCGTTCAAATACCTCTTTAAATATTTGTGAGTCATGGATGTTTGATGGTTTTAATACTTGTCCTAGAATAAATCCATGTCTATCACACACTGCGTGTGAGTTATAGGAGAAATTATGTTCTTTTTCACCTTTATTAAGCCATCCTGAATCAGGATCTGTTTTACTTTCTTTTTTTCGTTTCTTTTCATCTTTTTGCTTTTGAGGTGGCAGCGGCTTTTTATCGTTTTCTTTGCGATCTTCATTAATCACTTCTAAAACTTCTTTTTCAAACACACTTTTTTCTTTTTGAATCATTTTATCGACATATTTCTTTTTGTTTGCACTTGCTTTAATATGTGTGCTATCGATAAATATATAGGTTGGATCAATTAAGTTTGATGCTTCTATTTGTTTTAAAAATCCTTCAAAGACTTTCTCATAAATGTCGGTGTCATAAAATCGGTTCGTATAAGCTTTAGAATAGGTTGAATGATCAGGTACATTTTCGTAAATGGTATACCCAAAAAATATCGATATGCGATATTGACTTTAATTTCTTCACAGGTCCTTCGATACTTGATATCCCAAAAGTTGATTTTAAAATTGCGATTTTAAAGAGAACGACTGGGTCATATCCTGGTCGTCCAATATCACTATAATAAGGTTTTGCTAACTCTCTGATAAATGTATAATCCACATGTTTGATGAGTTTTCTTACTAAATGATCTTTTGGTACGATATCTTCCATCGTTGACATAATAAACTCATCTTTTGCTTGTGTCTTTTGATGACTCATAATTCCACCGCCCTTATAATTGTATTTTATTATTTGACGATTCACTTTTATAGAGTTGTGTGATATTTTTCACAACTTTGTGGATAACTTTTTGTTCTATATTAAAAAAAGCACCTTTCACAAAGAAAAGTACTTTTTCAACAGTCTGAAACGGATTATCAAATTGATAATCCGTTTTTTTTACTTTAATTTTGAAATTTAGATTTTTGTAATTTTTCGTAATTGTTAATTGAATACATTAATTGTACTGCTTTCTCAAATCCTTGATCAGCAGCCTTTTGCCATAATGCTTTCGCTTTTTCTTCATCTTTAGGTAGCATTTCTCCTGCGAAATATATCATACCTAAATTATATTGTGCAATAGCTAGATTTGACTCTGCAGCTTTCTCATACCAATAAAGTGCTTTTTCATGGCTTTGCTCTACACCATCACCTTTTTGAAACATAACTGCTAAGTTATATTGTGCATTTGGATGACCTTGTCTAGCAGCTTCACCTAATAATTTTGCTGCATTTTCAAAATCAGGGCTTTTTTGTCTAATAAGAATTAATGCTAAATGATATAGTGCATCTTTATCTTTTTCTAATGCTGCTTTTTCATACCATAAAATTGCTTCGTCGTTATTTTGAGGAACACCTTTACCATATTGATAATAATAACCAACATAATAACAAGCTTCAGTATGTCCTTGTTTAGCGGCAACCATAAACCATTCAAAGGCTTTAAGCGGATGCTTAGCATCTCTATCATGTAAAAGCTTTGCTAGTGAAAATGCTGCTAACATGTATTGTTGATTTGCTGCTTTTTCTAAATATCTTTGTGCTTCACTAAAACTTTCATTTTCTAACGCTATCATTGCGAGTGCATATTGAGCATAAGGATGGTCTTGTTTTGCAGCTTTTTGATAAAACTCAATAGCTTTATCGCTTTGATTAGATTCTTCACCTAAAGTTTCATAAATCATACCAAGCATATATTGTGCATCACTATAACCTTTTTCTGATGCTTTTAAAAACCATTCAATGGCAGTAAATATATATCTTTGTACATGAAAACCATAATAATAATATGTACCTAATATATGCATACTGACAGGATCTTCATTGCTTGCTTCTATCATCAACATTTGATAATTTTCGCTAAAGTATTTTTTTGCTGTTTCTTCATCTTTTTCTATGCCAGATCCACTGTGATGCATTAATCCGAGTGCATAACCACACTTAGCACTCCCAAGTGATTGACCTTGACTATATAAAGCTATTGCTTTTTCAAAATCAAGTGTAACACCATCACCTAAACCATAAAAGCGACCTAGAAAATAATATGCATCTGCATAACCTTGTTCAGCAGCTTGTTCAAAATGCTGAATAGCAGTTAAAATGTTTTTCTTTGGTGTATTTAATAAATAGTGTGATAATGCTTGATCATAATGTGTTTTTGCGTTCATAAAATCATCTCCATAAATATAATAACATAAACTTATATATAATAATAAAAATAAGAATTATCCACTAAGATAATCCTTATTATCAGATTTAAGATTTAAAATCTTCTATTTCTTTTCTTGCTGCACTTGAAGTATTCTTATAAAGCATTCTCCAAGATAACGCCACACCTACAACTGAGAAAAAGAATATCATGGCCAAATCTGTTAAGAATAAAGATAAATTGTCTACCATTAGTTCTGCAAAGGTTTGATCATAAAAAACTGCAATTAAATAATAATTTATATAACCCAGAAATAAAGCAATAACAACAGAGATAATAGAAATCAATAAAACTGCAGTCATCGTTTTTGGTGAACCACTTTTTTTATAAAAGTAGAAACTTGCTACTGGAATAATAATAAATAACCACGCAGATATAATACCAAATTGAAATAAAACAATCGCAGAAGGTATTGCACCCAATATTGCACCTAGAAATGCATATAATATACCAAGACCATAACTTTTGCTTTCATGCTGATCAAGATTTTTTTCAGCTTTTTCAATAAATTCATCAACACATGCTTGGTGAACATGAACTTCTAACCCTTTAACAATTTTTATACTATCTAAATCTTCTTTTACCCCACAAAAAGGACAATGTTCTAAACATTCAATACCTAGAGATTTTAAGACAGTTGTAATTTTAATAAGATTAGTTTCAATTTTTTCTTTTTTCATATTGAAACTAATTGGAACAAATATAGCATTATCCTTTAATCCTACATTCTGATAAATTAATGGTCTCAACCCATAAGCTTTTGATAGCTGCTTCATATCTTCTTTTTCTAGTTTTCTATTACAAATAACAACTAAAGCAATCTGTTTTGTATACCCAGCCTTCATCGTTGTTAGTTGAAATTTGTAGTCATCTACCATCATAAATGCTACATTTGAATTTGTTTGCATATCAAGTTTTGTTGCATATTTAGAAATATCCATATTTCCCCCTTGTTTATCTTTTTTTATTATATAAAACTTATGCGTTATATACAATATTTTACATAAATTTTAAAAGTTTATTGAAATATAATTTATATCCTAACTCATTTAGATGTATACCATCAGTTGTGAATTCATGTTTTAATTCATGTTTTTCATCAACTAAAGATTCAAATAAATCAATCACTTCAAAAATGTTTTGTTTTAATAAACGATCATTAAGTTCATCAGCGTCTTCTAAAGTTCTATATTTAACAAACATTTGATTTTGATAATTAGATTTATTAATAGGTGTTAAGTTAACAAATGTAACTTTAACATCTTTTATATGATCGTTTAGTAAACGATATATTTTTAATAATTGATTAAAAATATCATTTGTCTTGTGTTCTGTTAACACAAAATCATTTAGGCCTACATGGATAATAACTTGTTTAGGTTTTAATCGGTAAACTTGTTCTATTCTTGCAAGTACCCCAGATGTTGTATCACCAGGAATACCTAAATTATGTACTTTATGATTTAAATTAAATTTTGACAATGGAAAATATGCGACCATAGAGTCACCTAAAAATACAATAGGTTTGTCAGGTTTTAATTGATCAAATCTTTTAACATGTCGCTGATAGTCTTTATCTATGAGTTTTTTTAATTGTTCTAAATCTTTATGCATCATAAACCTTCTTTACTGTGATCGTAGTTCAAAAATAATATCTCTAATTTCTGCAGCCTTTTCAAAATCCAACGCTTTAGCGGCATCATTCATTTGAACTTCTAGTTTCTTAATTGTATCTCTAATATCCTTTTTAGACATTTTTTCATAAGATTTATCTTCTTCTAATATATCCTGTTTCATTGATATTTGATCACGTATGTCTTTTTGAATAGTGACTGGTTCAACATGATTTTCTTCATTAAATTTAATTTGGAGTGCTCTTCGTCGTGCTGTTTCATCAAGTGCAAATTGCATTGCTTGAGATATTTTTTCAGCATACATAATCACACGTCCATTTTGATTACGTGCTGCTCGTCCTATTGTTTGAATTAAAGATCTTTCAGAACGTAAGAATCCTTGCTTATCAGCATCTAATATAGCAACCAAGCTTACTTCTGGTAAATCAAGGCCTTCTCTTAATAAATTTATGCCTATTAAACAATCATATTTACCTAGTCTTAAATCTCTTAAAATACGTATACGTTCTAGTGATTTTATTTCCGAATGAAGATATGCAACTTTTAATCCTAATTCTTTAAAGTATTTTGTTAAGTCTTCACTCATTCTTATCGTTAGTGTCGTAATGAGAACTCTCTCATTATTTTCAATTCTTTTTTTAATTTCAAAATACAAATCATCCATTTGTCCATGCGTTTTTCTTATTTCGATTACTGGATCTAATAAATAAGTTGGACGAATAATTTGTTCTACAATTGGTATGCCTTTATCTTTTTCATAATTACCTGGTGTTGCTGATAAATATATCACATGATCGAGTTTTTGCTCGAATTCATCAAATTGTAGTGGTCTATTATCTAAAGCAGAAGGTAATCTAAATCCATGATTTACAAGTGTTGTTTTTCTTGATCGATCTCCTGCATACATACCTCTTACTTGTGGAATAGTCACATGTGATTCATCAATAATCATTAAAAAATCATCACCAAAGAAATCAATAAGTGTTGCAGGTGTTTCACCTGCATCTCGATGAGATAGATGTCTAGAATAGTTTTCTATACCACTACACATTCCAATTTCTTCTAACATTTCAATATCATAACGTGTACGTTGTTCAATACGTTGTGCTTCAAGTAAGAAATTATTTGATTTGAAATAAGCAATTTGTTCTTGTAATTCATTTTTTATTCTTCTTATAGTTTCATTCATTTTATCTTTATTCGTCATAAAATGCGTTGCAGGAAAAATAGTGATATAATCCAATGTTTCAATTGCTTTACCTGTTAATACGTCAAATGATTTAATCTCTTCAATTTCATCACCAAAAAATGAAACACGTATGCCTTTTGCACGTTCACTTACAGGAATGATTTCTATAATGTCTCCGCGTACTCTAAACGTACCTCGATGAAAATCCATATCATTTCTTTGATAAGTCATTTCTACAAGTTTATTAATCATATGATCACGACCATATTGATGATTAACACGCAAAAACATCATTGAATTTTTATAATCCTCAAGATCTCCAATACCATATATACATGAAACAGACGCAACCACAATGACATCATCACTATCTAGTAAAGATGCAGTTGCACTATGTCTCATTTCATCTATTTCATCATTAATTGATGAATCTTTTTCTATGTATGTATCAGATGATACAACGTAAGCTTCCGGTTGGAAATAATCATAATATGATATAAAGTATTCAACACGATTATTAGGGAAAAATGCTTTTAATTCACCATAGAGTTGTCCTGCTAAAGTTTTGTTAGGTGCTAAAATAAGTGTTTTTTTACCTAATTTTTTTATAATATTAGCCATGGTAAAAGTCTTACCTGTGCCGGTTGCACCAAGTAAGACTTGTTGTTTAATTCCTTTTTCAATATTATTTTGTAGTGTTTCTATCGCTTTGATTTGATCGCCACGAGGTACATAAGGTGCTTTTAAATCAAACATTTTTACTCCTAAATATCTCTATCTAATTCACTCGGTTTAGGTATAATCACATCTTGAGGAACATATAGAGGTTCAATAACTGAACTTGCTATATTCATTAAATGGTCACCTATTCTTTCAATATTTGAAAGAATGTCGACATAATTTTCAGCAATACCATATTTAATTTCGCCATTCTTAAGTCTTTCAATATGACGATATCTATATTTTTCTTCTAATGCATCAATGATATCTTCATTTTTAACTACAAGTTTTGCTCTTTCAGCATCTTGATTTTCAAAACTGTATAATACATCATCTATCATTTCATTAATGACATCGAAAATATGTTTCAATTCTTTGTTACCTTTTTCACTTAATTCTTGATTTTCTCGATATCTTTCAATAAAGAATTCAATGACGTTTGTTAGATGATCTCCAATTCTTTCAAAATCTTTAATCGTATCTAAATCTCTTGATAATTTTCTTGAATTGATAGGATCTAATCCTGCTTGTGAAATTTTAATTAAATAATCATGTAATTTAGTATTATATGTATCTAGGCTGTTTTCTAATTGATAGCCTTCTTGAACCAAGTTAGATTTCTCTTCTTGACTATATGATATCACAACATGAATATATTCTTTCACTAAAGACCCCATGAATAAAATTGATTTTTGTACATATTCTAAAGCAAGTAATGGAGATTCACTAATGATTTTTTCATCAAACATTTCTGAAGGTATAAATTTATTTTGTTTATCCTTAACAACAAACTTCGATAATTTAATCATTGGATGAATAAACCAATAGAGAAGAAACGTCATTGTTATATTTTGAAATGCATGAGCAAAAGCTATGGTTCCTCTTGAATACTGTTCTAAGAATTTTTCTTCGAACCATGCAACAAAGTTTTCATAAGGTACTAAGATAATGAGGAAGAATATCATAGATACAACATTAAATAATATGTGTATAAATGAAGCTCTCTTACTTTCTGTATTACCACCAATAGAAGCTAGAACTGCTGTAATGGTTGTTCCAACGTTAGCACCAAGTAAAATTGGTATAGCACCATTTAATGAAATTGATTCAATTCCTTGAGCATTAAGTTCATAAAGTGTTTGTAATATACCAATAGCTGCAGATGATGATTGCACTAGCATCGTAAAGAATGAACCAAACATTGAACCTAAGAACCAGTTGTTTGAAAATACTTCAAACATGTCATGTGCTGTTTGTGTTTGAGCAAGTGGTGATAACCCTGAACTCATCGTTTCAAGACCAAAAAACAACATACCTAGACCCATAATAACACCACCAAGATGCTTGATTTTTCTATGCTTAAAGAAATACATGACAAATCCTACAAACAACATATATAATCCATAATCAGTAATCGGTAGAGCGATAATAACTGATGTCACTGTTGTTCCTATATTTGCACCTAAAATAATACCGACACTTTGAGGTAATGTCATTAAACCTGATCTTACAAGACCAATCATTAAAGCTGTCGTACCAGATGAAGATTGGATTAACATAGTTAATACAATCCCAACAAGAATACCTTTAAAAGGGGTATTCGTTGTTTTTTCAATAATCATTTTTAATTTATTCCCTGCAACAAGTTTTAGTGAATCACTCATTAAATTAATACCAAATAAAAAGAGTGCAAGTCCACCAACAACATTCATTATGTTATCAGAGTAATCTACAAGTAAAATATTCATGCGTTCCTCCTTGAATTATTCCCATAATCATTTTACATGAAATTTACTTTTTTTTATACCTTTTTTTATGATTACACATATTTTTTTGCATAAAAAAAGACCTATATAGTTATATAGGTCTTTACAAAAGTATTATCTAGGATTTTTAATATTTGCATGTGCTGCGGCAAGTCTTGCAATTGGTACTCTAAATGGAGAACAAGATACATAAGATAATCCTATATTATGACAGAATTCTACTGACACTGGATCACCACCATGTTCACCACAAATACCTAATTTAATATCAGGTCTTGTTTCTTTACCTAACTGTGCTGCCATTTTCATAAGTTTACCTACACCATTTTGATCAATGTGTGCAAACGGATCGTTTTCAAACACTTTCTTTTCATAATAATCACTTAAGAACTTACCAGCATCGTCACGGCTAAATCCGTAAGTCATTTGTGTAAGGTCATTTGTACCAAAACTAAAGAATTTCGCTTCTTTAGCAATTTCATCAGCTAATAATGCAGCTCTTGGAATTTCAATCATTGTACCAACATGATATTCTAATTTAACATTTGCTGCTTTAATTATTGCATCAGCTGTTTTAATAACAACATCTTTAACATATTTCAATTCTTTAACATCTCCAACAAGTGGAATCATAATTTCAGGTACGACATTTAATCCTTCTTTATTAACTTCTATTGCTGCTTCAATAACAGCTTTAGTTTGCATTTCAGCAATTTCAGGATATGTAATACTTAATCTAACACCACGGTGTCCAAGCATTGGATTTGTTTCATGTAACTCAATAATAGTTGATGCTAATTCATTTGCTGGAATACTCATATCTTTTGCAAGTGCATTAATATCATCAGGATCTGTTGGTAAAAATTCATGAAGTGGTGGATCTAAGTAACGAATTGTTACTGGGAAGCCTTTCATTTCTTTATATAATTCAATGAAATCAGATTTTTGCATTGGTAATATTTTATTTAATGCTTTTTTACGTTCTTCTTGATTTTTAGCAGCGATCATTTCTCTAACAGCAGAAATTCTATCACCTTCGAAGAACATATGTTCTGTACGGCAAAGACCAATACCATGTGCACCAAATTCATAAGCTACTTTAGCATCTCTAGGATTATCTGCATTTGCACGAACATCTAATGATCTAAATTTATCTGCCCAATTCATCAATGTTAAGAAATCATCTGATAATGTAGCATCTTTTGTATTAACTTTACCACCATATACTTTACCAGTAGAACCGTCTAATGAAATCCAATCACCTTCATTATAGATTTCACCATTAACAATAAAGTATTTTTTATCTTCGTATACTCTTACTTGTCCAGCACCAGCAACACAACATGTTCCCATACCACGTGCAACAACAGCTGCATGACTTGTCATACCACCACGTGCAGTTAATATACCTGCAGAAACTGCCATACCCTCAATATCTTCTGGTGAAGTTTCTTCACGTACTAAAACAACTGGTAAACCATCTTTTTCTTTTAATGCTTTTGCTTGATCAGCAGTAAATACAACGCGACCAGTTGCTGCACCAGGAGATGCATTAAGACCTGTTGTAATTACTTTTGCTTTCGCTAAAGCTTCTGGATCAAATTGAGGATGTAGTAATGAGTCTAATTGTTTAGGCTCAACTTTCATCACTGCTTCTTTTTCAGTTAATACGCCTTCTTTAACTAAATCTGTCGCTATTTTTAATGCTGCTTGTGCAGTTCTTTTACCATTTCTAGTTTGTAGCATATAAAGTTTACCACGTTCAATGGTAAATTCCATATCTTGCATATCGCGATAATGTGATTCAAGTTTATCTGCAATATCAATAAATTCTTTGTAAAGGCTTGGATTATCTTTTTGTAATTCTGAAATAGGTTTAGGTGTACGAATACCTGCAACAACGTCTTCGCCTTGAGCATTAAACAAATATTCACCATAAAATTCTTTTTCACCTGTAGAAGGATTACGTGTAAAGGCAACACCAGTACCAGAATCATCACCCATATTACCAAAAACCATAGATTGAACATTCACTGCTGTTCCCCATTCATAAGGAATATGATTTAATCGACGATAAGTGTTAGCACGCGGATTATCCCATGATCTAAATACGGCAGTAATCGCTTCAATAAGCTGTTCTTTTGGATCTTGAGGGAACGGTTCACCTTTTAATTCAAGATATTTAGCTTTATATAATTCAACTAATTCTTTCATGTCATCTGCAGTCAATTCAGTATCTTGTTCAACACCTTTTTGTTTTTTCATCGCAGTTAACAATTCTTCATAATTATCTTTATCAATATCCATAACAACATCAGAAAACATTTGCATAAATCGACGATATGAATCATAAGCAAATCGAGGATTATTTGTTAGTTTTGCTAATCCTAGTACTGCTTCATCATTTAAACCTAAATTTAAAATTGTATCCATCATACCAGGCATTGAAGCACGAGCACCTGAACGTACTGAAACTAAAAATGGATCATTTGAGTCGCCAAATTTCTTTCCTGCAATTTTCTCTGTTTCTAAAAGTGCATCATTAATTTGTTTAATGATATCTTTTGATATGATCTTCCCGTGATCATAATAAGCGTTACACGCTTCAGTTGTTACAGTAAAACCTTGAGGCACAGGCAATCCCATAGATGACATTTCAGCTAAGTTAGCACCTTTTCCTCCGAGAAGATTACGCATTTCTGCACTACCTTCTTTGAACAAATAAACATATTTGGTCATTGCAATTTCTCCCTTATGTATAATTTTTATTTTTAAGTTTCTTTTTATGAAACTTTTTTAACTAATTTATACAACTCACTTTTTGGTCTATATTTCTTACACCAACACAAACGCCATAAATATCATCATTTAATAATTCAACTGCATAAATATCATCATTTCCCATTCAACGCATACGAACCTAGTGAACCTAGAATACGATCATCTGGACATGGTGAACCACCACGTTGAATATAACCAAGTACAGTTGCTCTTGAACTAAATCCAGATGTTTCAGAAATCTCTTTTGCTAAAGCGTGAACATCAAAGAGTTTTTCAGTAATAACAACAACTGCATGTCTTCTTCCTTCATTTTTATACTTTCTTATTTCTTCCATCATGTGATTTTTATCAACAGGATTTTCAGGAGTGATAATAAATTCTGCACCACCACAAATACCAGCAAATACTGCTAAATCACCGCTTCTTCTTCCCATCACTTCAATAATACTAACGCGCTGATGAGAATTAGATGTATCTCTTAATTTATCAATTGCATCAACAATTGTTTCGACAGCTGTTGCAAATCCAATCGTAAAATCAGTACCTGCAATATCATTATCGATAGTACCAGGTAACCCGATTGTTTTAATACCCATTTTATTTAATTCCATTGCGCCATGATAAGTACCATCGCCACCAATAGTAACAAGTGCATCTATGTCAAATTTTTTAAGATTATCGACTGCGATTTGTCTAACTTTTTCTTCTTTAAATTCTGGTAATCTTGAAGTTCCTAAAAAAGTACCTCCACGACTTAACATACCAGAAACACTTTGATGAGTTAGCGCAATAAATTCTCCATCAACTAAACCTTTATAACCATTTTTTACACCAAATACCTCATGTCCATACACTTGTCCTGTTCTGACAACTGCACGAATTGCTGCATTCATGCCTGGAGCATCTCCCCCTGAAGTTAATACTGCGATTTTCATATCATGCAACTCCTTTTTAAAACTTTTCTTAGATTACTTTCATTATATCATAAAAATTAAATTCTATGTTTTAACATAAAGTACTTTTTTATATGATAATGAAAACGATTTTATATGACATGAAAAGTGATTCATGGTAAAATAAAAGAAAAAAGAAATTGGTGGTATTAATTATGAAAAATTTAAAAGGTGCCGCACTACTTGGTCAATCAGGTGGACCAACAAGTGTTATTAACGCAAGTGCTGCAGGTGTTTTCACTGAAGCTTTAAAACAAGAAAATATTACTGAAGTATACGGTGCTGTGCACGGTATCAGAGGTATTTTAAACGAAGAATTTTATGATATGGGACAAGAAGATCTTGATGAATTATTAAGACTTAAAAATACACCATCATCATCAATTGGTAGTGTTCGCTATAAATTAAAAAATCCTAAAAAAGATGCAAGCGAATATGATCGTTTATTAGAAGTTTTTAGAAAATATAATATTCGTTACTTCTTCTATAATGGTGGTAATGATTCTATGGATACATGTAATAAGATCAGTAAATATTTTAAAAATGCTGGTTGGGATTGTAATGTAATGGGCGTACCAAAAACAATTGATAATGATTTAAATATCACTGATCATTCTCCTGGTTATGGTAGTGCTGCTAAATATGTTGCTACTTCATTTATGGAATTATATCAAGATGCAATGGTTTACGATATTCCTCAAGTAACAATTGTTGAAGTTATGGGTAGAAATGCTGGTTGGTTAGTTGCTGCTTCTGCATTAGCTTCTTACAAAGGTGCTGGTCCTGACTTAACTTATTTACCAGAAGTTGCTTTTGATACTGAAGAATTCTTAGAAGATTTAAAAGCTGTTTTAGATGCTAAAGGTAAAGCAATTGTTGCAATCTCTGAAGGTGTTAAAACTAAAGAAGGTAAATATTTACCAGAATTATTTGGCGAACTTAAAACTGATGCATTCGGTCACGCTCAATTAGGTGGAGCTGCACAAGCTTTAGCTGATGAAGTTAAAAATCATTTTGACTTAAAAGTACGTGCGATTGAATTTAGTTTATTACAACGTTCTGCAGCTCATTTAGCATCAAAAGTTGATGTTAAAGAAGCATTTGAAGTTGGTAAACGTGCTGTTAAAGCTGCTGTTACTGGTGCAACTGATAGAATGATTGGTTTTGAAAGAGTATCTTCAAATCCTTATAAAATCAAATATAAGAGAATTCCATTAACTAAAGCTGCTAACACTGAACAAAAAGTACCACTTGAATGGATTAAACCACGTGGTCAAGGCTTAACTCAAGAGTTTATTGATTATGCATTACCTCTTATTCAAGGTGATGATAAAGCAAAACTTGAAGATGGTCTTCCAAGATTTGCTAAACTTAAAAAAGTGCGCGTTGCTAAAAAATAATTTGAAATTATAATTAAACAGCCTTAGAATTTCTTCTAAGGCTTTTTTTATATATGATATTTGGTATAATTATCTCAAATAAAGGAGTGATACATTTGGATTTTTTCGATAAATGGTGGATATATGCATTAGTTGGTGTTATATTTTTATATGTTTTAGCACAATCATTAACTGCATTAATCAAAGCCGTAAGACAAGCAAAAAAATTGGGGTTTAGTAAAACTCAAATACGAGAAGTCATTTCATCAAGTGCAATATTTAGTATTGCACCATCAATGGCTATTCTCATTAGTTTATTATTGTTATCTAAAGTTTTTGGTCCTTGGGTTGCAGGACTTAGACTTGGTACATTAGGTGCGGTAACTTATGAGTTACCTGCAGCAATCAATGTTATAGAAGGTGCTTTTCAAGCAGATATTAATGGTGTTTTAACAAGTGAAATGGTTGTTACTGCATTATGGGTAATGACACTTGGTTGTGTACCACCATTGTTATTAGTGCCTTTCTTTTATAAAAAAATCAGTGCACGATTTGATGCTATTAAAGAAAAAACTCTGCATGGAAAGATATTTTAATGGATAGTTTATTTCTTGGTATGATCTCAGCATTTATAGGGTATGTCGTTGCACCTGTTACACCTGAAGTTGGTGCTTCTTATATTTCTATTTTGGCTATATTAGTTTTAATAACCTCTGCTATATTAATAGTTATTTTAGGTGTTTTATCAAAGAAAAAAGGATTTTCATGGCTGAAAAATTATGCATTACCTTTATCTATGGTTCTTTCGATGGCTCTAGCTATTGTTTATGCTAGTTGGGGGGTACGTTAATATGCAAAGTAAATATATGGAACAAATTCATAAAGAAGGTAGATTATGGATGCTTGGTGCATTACTATTATTTTTGAGCCTACCATTAACCGTAAGTCTTGTTACAGGCGTATGGCCTCCATTTAGTTATTTTATTTCTGGATTTTTTGCGACAGCAATTATCTTTTGGCCAGTCACTACAATTGAGGTATTTACATTTTCTCCAATGATAGGTAGTGCGAGTTATTTAGCATTTATTACAGGTAACCTATCAGCAATGAAGGTCCCTGCTGCACTTAATGCTCAAGAAGCTTTAAACATAGAAAAAGGTAGTGAAGAAGCTGATGTTATTTCAATGATTGCAGTTGCATCATCATCTATTACAACAACACTTATTATTCTAATTGGTATTATCGCTATCGTTCCTTTAACGCCATTATTAGAATCAGCTGTACTTACACCTGCATTTGATAATATGCTACCTGCATTATTTGGTGCTCTTGGTGTTGTCTTTATTTCAAAACGTTGGCAAATCGCAATCTTACCGCTGATGTTCATGTTATTATTTTTCGCATTTGTACCAGGTTCACGCGGACTTGTTGGTATTATGGTACCTGTTGGTGTCTTAATCACTGTATCAAGTGCCTACTTCTTTCATAAGAAAGGATGGATTTAAATGTGGTGGCAATATTTAGTTAGTGCATTCATTCTTTTATTGATTGTACTTATCATTAAAACTTTTATGTTTCATGAAAAACTTCTTCCACACGAATTAAAAGATATTGATGTTGATGAAGAAAAAATATTAGAATCATTTAAAAAGAAATTAAAAATTAAAACAGTATCCTATCATCGTAAAGAAGATATCGATCAACAGGCTTTTAGTGATTTTAAAACTTTACTTAAAAATGATTATCCTTTAATTAATAAAAACGCAACCTATATGGAAATTGGTACTGGCGTTCTATTTCATATTAAAGGTAAGTCAAAAGATAAACCAATTGTTTTTATGGCACACTTTGATGTTGTTCCAGTTTCCAAAAATTGGTCAGTAGAACCCTTTAGCGGTATAAGTGATGACACATATATCTATGGGCGAGGCACACTAGATACGAAAGTTACTGTCAATGCTATTATGGAATCTATTGAATATGTTTTATCAAAAAATCATCAATTTAAACAAGATATCTATATTGCCTTTTCTGGTGAAGAAGAAATTGGTGGTCCTACTCAACAACTTATGGTTTCATATTTTGAAGAAAATCATATTAAACCGCATCTTGTTTTTGATGAAGGTGGCGCAATCGTTTCAAATATGTTTCCTGGCGTTTCACAAAAAGTTGCAGTCATCGGTGTTGCTGAAAAAGGATTTACTAATATTGAATTATCTGCAAAATCAAAAGGAGGACATGCTTCAACACCTCCTAAAGATACACCTGTCACAATGCTAGCTCATGCAATTGATAAACTCAATCATCATAAAGCATTTAAAATGAAACTAACAAAACCTATTAAAACAATGTTTGATCATATTGCACCTTATTCATCATCTTTTGCTATACGTTTTATATTTGCGAATATTTGGTTGTTTAAACCAATTATTAAGCTTATTGCTAAATTGTCTGGTGGCGAATTATATGCGATGTTTAAAACAACATTAGCATTTACAGTTTTAAATGGGAGTAAAGCATTAAATGTATTACCTAATGAAGCAACCGTTGGTATTAATATTAGAATTAGACCTGAAGAAACTTCAAAAGATGTGATTGATAAAATTAAAAAAATAATTAACAATGATGATATTTCTATTAAAGTTTTACAAGTATCAGAACCTACACCAACATCATTAGTAGATGACACTTTTAAATTATTTGATGAAGCTATTAAAAACACTTGGCAAGATACAATCGTTTCACCTTATTTAATGGTTGCTACTACTGATTCAAGACATTATCATAGAATATGTGATCGTGTATATAAGTTCGCACCTTATCAATTAACAAAAGCTGATTTAAAACTTATCCACGGTGATGATGAAAGAATAACAAAAGAAAATGTTATTAATAGTACAAAATTTTATATACATTTTTTATACCAAATCTAACAAAAAAGCGAATCTTTAAGATTCGCCTTTTTTATTACTTATTTTAATTATTGTTCTTAATATGTGTAATTAATACTGTTCTTTCAACTCTTTGATTACCTGCTTCATCAACAACATAATCTCCAGGGAAGAATAAATCATCTGGATCAATAACATCATCAATAATAAAGTATGTAATCGTATTTGAATTATCAAGTATTGTATCAACTTCAGCATCAGTTAATCCTAAAACAGCTGCTGAATTAATATTTGCAACTTGAGTTACATCAGTAACACCTAAGATTTCCATTGCTTCTGCTAAGCCATACATTTCGTCAAGTTTCAAATCATCACCAATCGCTAAACTATCATAGTTAGCATCGCCAACTTCAGCTTCTGACTCTAATGTTGCAACACTACTTGAAATAATACCATCGGCAACTAATCTATAAACTGTAAGTGCGCCTATATCAAGTAAATCTTCTATTAATGATGGACTAAATGTAGAAGCAGCTACTGGCATGATATCTAGTAATGTATCAGTTGCAGGGTCTCCACTGATTGCATATAATGCATCAATGACACCTTGAATTTCACTTGCTAACATATAACCACTTGCCATATAACCATCAGATGGTACATCTAATGTTGAATCAACTGAGTCAGATATCATATTATGGACCATATAAGATTCATATGTATCTGTACCTGGGTCAGTACCTAAACCAACATAGTGTAGTGATTGTAAATTATTAATTGTAATTGAATCTGGAGCAAATGCTGCATCTAAATCAGTTAATCCCATGATGTTCATTGCTTCAACTAATGCATACATTTCATCTTCTTTAAGATCTTCATTAATAGCTAAACTATCATAATTGAAATCACCAACTTCAGCATAAGCTTCACTTACAGCTAATCCTGCTGAGATGATACCTGCTGAGATTTGTCTATCAACTAATAATGATTCTAAATCAAGTAAACTTTCAATCTTAGTTGGTGTTAATCCACCATTTGCGAATGACATTGTTGCAAGTGATGCATTTGGATTACTATTTAATATAGCAACAGCATCAATAACACCTTGAATTTCATCAGCTGTAATATCATTGTTCGCCATATAAATTGTGGATGGACGATCAGTTAATGCATCTTTTATACCATCAGATAACATATGATGAATAATATATGAATCATAGTCATCAGATACTGGATCAGTACCTAATCCTAAATAATGAACATTTTGTAATTCAGTGACTGTAATGTTACTTGCAGAGAATGTACCACTTAAATCAGTTATACCCATTTTCGTCACTTCAGCAACTAATGCATACATTTCATCTTCTTTAAGATCTTCATTAATAGCTAAACTATCATATATTGAAATCACCAACTTCAGCATAAGCTTCACTTACAGCTAATCCTGCTGAGATGATACCTGCTGAGATTTGTCTATCAACTAATAATGAACTTATATCAAGTAAACTTTCAATCTTAGTTGGTGTTAGTCCACCATTTGCGAATGACATTGTTGCAAGTGATGCATTTGGATTACTATTTAATATAGCAACAGCATCAATAACACCTTGAATTTCATCAGCTGTAATATCACCATTTGTCATATAAATTGTTGATGGTCGATCAGATAATACATCTTTTATACCATCAGATAACATACGATGGACAATATATGAATCGTAATCATCGGATACTGGATCAGTACCTAAACCTAAATAATGTAGATTTTGTAATTGTGTTGTATTTACATTGTTTGCATCAAATGATATTGATAAATCAGAAATTCCCATTTCAGTCATCGCTTCAATTAATGCTTGAATTTCATCAGGTGATAATCGATTAATTGCACTCGCAGTTGTAAAGTATGCTTCTGGAAGAGCTGCATAACTAACTGACAATGTAGGTTCGATTTGTTCACTTAATAAATCATGAATAATATATGAATCATAGTCATCAGATACTGGATCAGTACCTAATCCTAAATAATGTAGTGATTGTAGATCTGCGACTGTTACTGTTGATATAGATATTGCACCTGATAAATCAGTCACACCAATAACGCTCATTGCTTCAATTAATGCTTGAATTTCATCAGCAGATAATCTATCGATTGAACTTGCAGTTGTAAAGTAAGCTTCTGGAAGTGTTGAATCATCAAATGATAATGCTGATTCAACTTGTTCTGCAATCAAGTTATGAATAATATATGAATCGTAGTCATCAGATACTGGATCAGTACCTAATCCTAAATAATGTATATTTTGTAATTCCGTTATACCAACTGCATCAACTGAAATTGCAGCTGATAAATCAGTTAATCCCATTTCGCCCATTGCTACAACTAATGCTTTCATTTCACTTAGTAAAATTCGGTCTACGCCAACAATAGTTTCATACGCTTCTGGAACACTAACATTATCTATAGTTAACGCTGTTTCAATTTGATCAGATATCATTTGATTTATAATAACTGAACCTTTATCTAATACTTGTTCTAGTACAGTAATTGTAATTGCATTCGTATCAATTGCTGTAGGATCACTACCAATTTCAGGAATAGCAAATACACTTAAGACAGCAAGTATTTCTGTTTTAGAAATCATCTCATCGTAGAATCCACCACTAACATAAGCATCAGATGGTATGGTTAAATCTCCTTCTTGTGCTTTAATCATTAAATCTATGACTTCATATAAATATAGTGAGTCAAGCAATTCTGATTGTTCAGCTGGTGTTAAATCAGTAACTGTTCCAATGCCTATATCTAAATTATCAAAATCAGCTATGCCTAATAAGACTAGACTATCGAATACAGCATGTATTTGATCTTGTGATAAACGCGATTCACTATCATAAGCATTTATTGGTAAATCAAAGTCTGCAGATGTGAACTGTCCTGCACCAATTAAATCAATAATTGTATCAGATAATAACATTTGACTCATTTTATCTCTTAAATAAATACTATTTAGGAATATATCTAAGTCATCTTGTCCTGTTGTAGGATATGTATTACTTGTTGGCATATTTATAATTGTAGCAACATCTAATTCAGATTCACCATCAAAGCCTAACAATTTAAATGATACCATTAAGTTCCTAACTTCTACTCTAGAAATATAACCTATTTCAATGCCAGTTGAACCTAATGCGTCTGAAGGTACATCCATATCTAAATCAATTGGATCATCACCAAATGCACCAGATAATGCATCTTCAGCATATCCACTAAAACCAGTATTACCTATTAATCTACTTAATACTAAATAAATGAAATCAGATTCAATAAATACTGAGAAATTATCATTTGCGTCTGCAGGATCAATCATATCAGTAAATGTATTTAGGCCTAATTCTCCTAAATCACCAAGTTGACTTAAAGAAACTAACATACGTCTAAATTCAGCACGTGGAATGCGGTCTTCTTCAATTGGTTCTATATTACCAGCAGTTACATCTGCTTCTTGTCCAAGCATCTCATTTGGAATAGTTAAATCCAATGTTGAAAAGTCTGCACCTAATGCATCACCTAACATTGTACCAACATATTCATGAAGACTTTCCATCTGTAAAACTTTATCAAGTAAAGTATAAATATAATTCGAACCGAAGAACTCATCAAACGCATCTTCTCCAGTATTAGGATCTGCAACAACTAAATCAGTAAAGGTTTCAAGTCCAACACCGGTTAATTCTTCAACGCTTGTAACTTTAAGAGATTGAACCATAACAAATAAGCTTGTAATTTCACCATTAACTAAAACGCCATTATCTATCAGTTCACTATCAACTTCTAGTAAATCTGAAGGGAATTCAAGTAAGTCTTGGGCATCATTAAGTACTGTTACAATTTCACTTTGGAAATCAGTATCGAGTAACAATTCTGAAATAACACCATGTAATAAATCAGTTTCAACTAATGCTTCTATATCAGCTTCATCCATTTGATTAAATGCGTTAAACAATGGTGTAAGATCATCAAATGTAAATTGACCGATTGTATCATATGCTAATGTTTCATTCATACCATCAGTAAAACTACCAAATCCATGAATCAAATCAACAAATATTCCTGTGTCTAAGACACCATCTGTTTGCAGATGATCCGGTGTTTTAACTACATGACCGTATAATGATCCTGATAAAGATTCTCCTTGATTATCTATCATATTTGATATAGACGTTCTAAGTATTAATGAACTATCTAAACTTGAGAATGCATCTTGAGCTACACTTAAATCACTAAATTGCGTAATGATTTCAACTGGTAGTCGATATGCTTCGTTTGAGTATAATAAGATATCATTTACAGATAAAGTGATGCCATTGGTTTCTCCAACAACTTCTGCAATATCGAAGACACTACCAAATAATGCTGAAATTTCATCTTCCCATGCTTGGCTTTCTACACCTGCATTTAATAAACTATCAGGTACTGCTAAGTAACTTGATATACTTGGGTCTTCTGCATATTTTTTAGCGTAAAATGCTATATTATAAAATAATAGGTTAGATCTTTGTGTCTCATCTAATAAATCATCTGATAAAACACTTAATAAATTAGTTAAATCTAAATCTTGATAATCCATACCTGCAGTATCGTTATCATTTAAATAGACACCTACATCATGTACCATATCAAGTATGGCAGTAATATCATCACTTAATCTAAATGTCGTAGGAATATAAACTGAATCAGCTAAATCATATTTATCAACTATATTTTGAGCAACTGTTTCATCAATTCTATTTAATATTTGAAGATTATCAAATGCTGCTAAGAAAGCAGTGTAATCTTCATCTTCCATATCACCAAAATCAGCTAATAAAGATAATTGTTCTTCTTGTGTCATTGTAGAGAAACTTTGAAGTTCAGAAATATTAGCGAATCCATAAGTTAATTCAGCAATATCGAGTATACTAATGATTTCTTGACCCACATTAAAATCAAATGCGTCTTCGTCATCTAATGCAATACTTTGGACGATTTCTTTTATATCTTCATCAGTTAAATAATCTTCAATAAGTGTTGGTGCCAAGATATCAAGCGCTGAACCAACAATTTGTGAATCCTCAAATATATATGAGATGATATCGCGAACATCATCCATATTATTTAAAACGATGTTATCAACATAAGCATAATAATCAGGATTATCAGATAATATGTCTTCTAGTCCTAATTGAACAATACTTTGATAAATATTATCAATATTATCAAATTCATCTGACCAATCAACATCAGCCATTACTGTTTCAAAATCGTCTGCTAACTCTTGATCAATACTATCTCCACCGAATTCATAAAGTGCAAAATCAACACCAATTGGTAATGCATTCATTAATAATTCTAATTCAGTTAATTGACTAATTAATGCAGATACCCAATCTGAATTTGATTGTTCTAAAATAACCGCAGGGTCACCATTAGCTTCGATAATTACATCTAAGTTAGTATCACCATATGTATCACTAAATATTAATTCTATTAAATTAGCAATTTCAGTGATTTCTCCATTATCTCCAACAAAGAAATCTGGATCATCTAAAATAAAAGCTAGTTTTTCTTGTAAATAATCTTCTTTTTCTGAAGCATCATCAATCCAACTAATATTTGATTGAACTTCTTCAAGTGTTGTTAAATAATCAATACCCACATTAATTAAGCTCAACACTTCTAAGTCGCCGACAGAACGAAGAATATTTGCAAGTGCAGCACCTTGTGCAGGTGTTATTTCTGCTAATGTTGCTGGATCTTCAGCAAATGCCATAATTTCTTCAACTGAACCAAATTCTAATACGGATTCTATTAAAGCATATAAACGGTCGAATTCATTATCCCAATCAATATTTAAAAACATATCGATTGCTGCTTGTGAAGTATCTCTATCATATAAATTCATACCAATTTCATCTGCTAAGATATTTTCAATACCATATTTTGTTGCAGCTGGTACCATATAGCTTAAGACATCCGAACTACCAATATAATTAAAAATGGCTTCTATATCTTCTAAATTATCAGTTGAAATTTGTGTATAATCAAAATCCTCAGCTAAATAACCACCATTGATTAAAATAGTTGCTATGCCCATAATGTTTTCTAATTCATTTATAAAGTTAACATCTACTGCTTCATCATCAATTTCAGTTTGAACAGTAAACACTTCATCAAAAATGTATTGATCTATCGGTGTTTCATTAATTTTAATTTGTCTTGTAAAAGATGAAAATCCTAATTCATCCATCTCTTGAACTTCTTGTAAGTATTGAATGACTTCATCAGGTATTTGAAAACCTCCGACACCAGTAGCTAATTGATCTGTTTCAGAAGCAATGCTCGTTAGTGCAGATGCATCAACATTTGAAACATAACTTGCAGTTACTGTCACCGGAATTAAAATCATAAATACAATAATTAACCCGTGAACACCACCAAAAAGACCTCCAACTAGACGATTAACAGGTCCTTTTTTAATTCTTTTTCTTTTCTTATATTTAATGTTTTTTTCTTGTGCTTTATCTTCTAAATCATTATTTTGTTTTTTAATAATCGCTTTTTTAATTCCAAATGCCCATATAGGTCTGAAAATCAAAAATGTTAATATACGTTTTAGAATTGGATATAGGACAAAAAATCCTACAATACGCAATACTAAATCAACAAAAACAAAAATAGTATTTGAAATAGCCGGGTCGTTGAGATATGACATATAATCATCTAGTGCTCCCCCTGCATATCCATTAATCATATTAAAAAAACTTTGTTGATCAATGAAATTAAACACTAAACTAATTGATAATTGACTAATTAAAACAATAACAAGGATAGTAGTGATTATATTAACAATCAAAAAGTAAAGGGACTTTTGTGCACCCCTGAAAACCCCTAGAAGGAAGAATAATCCCACATATATACCAATGGTCGCCCATTGTATTATGTATAACGCTGGTAGAGATGGCATATCAAAACCGCCTTTCATATATTAATATATCTATTTATAAGTTGATTTTATCAAATATATCATATAAAAACAATCAATTAAGACTATACTTACATATATTTTATATATGATAAATTTTTAATTATTGTATGGATTTACATGAACCATACAATGAATAACTTTCGAAAAATTGTTTTCAATTCCTATGTGAACCTCTTCTGCAATATCATGTGCTTGTTTTAGCGTCATTTGAGCGTTAACTCCAATTTCAACATCAACATATAATTGTGTGACATGTATTCTCATTTTCAATTCATCTATGCTTAAAACACCATCGCATGCAATGATATAATCATATATATTTTGTATCAATTCTTGTTCAGGTGATTGATCAACTAAAAAAGTGATTGCTTCTTTAATAGTTTCAATCGCAAGTTTTAAAATTAATAAGGCAATGAGCAATGCGGCAATGTAGTCAAACATTTGAAAACCAAGTCTAGCAAGTATGATACCTATAATAGCTAATCCAGTTGAGATCATGTCTAAAGCATGATTTTTAGATTCAGCTTTTAAAGTTGGATGCTTAGATTTTATGTAGAGTTTTCTATAAAAGAGTGCAAGAAATAATTTGATACCTAAAGCAACAATAGAAACAATTAAAGTCATTATATTTGGTTTTACATCGTTTATATCATTTTGAAGAAACAAAATAAATTCATTTGTAATGTGATAGATTAATAAAAATGCTGAAAACAAAAAGACCATACCAATCGCGAAATATGCAACACCTTCAAATTTTTGATGACCATAAGGATGATCTTCATCTGGCTTTTTAGTGGCTAAACGTATCATGAAAAATATAAGCACACTCATCACAACATCAGTAAAAGAGTTATAGCCATCAGTGATAAGTGCTTGCGTTTGACCTAAATAACCGTAAGTAAGCTTTATCAAAGTTAGGATAACATTAAAAACGATGCCGATAATTATTGCTTTTTGTAATTTATTTTCTTGCATTTTAAGCCTCAACTTTTTTGATTTTTTCAACAATAAATGAAGTTTTATTTTGATAAGTGTTTTTCTTTAATTCAAAGAGTTTAACTTCTTGATCAAGCATTTTCTTATATTGATGATAATTTCTTGTAAATACAGTTGCTTCTATTTGTGTCACACCATCATCTAATGTAAGAAATGCCATTTTTTGATTTGTTTTCGTTGTAATTTCTTTAATATCAACAATAAATGCTAATGCTTTAATTGTTGATAGTTTTGCACTATCTTTTAATTGATTTAAATGAAGCGATTCAATCATATTTTTATATGCAACTAATGGATGATAGTTTAAATTAAATCCAAGTGCTTCTTTTTCATGTGCAGCAAGTACACTAAAAGGATATTCTTCATACATTTTCATTTGATAATCAGCAATATATTTCCCATAACCTGTTTCTTCAAATGAACGATGCTCAAACAATGTATGTTGATTTAGTTGAAACACTTTAAGTGCATCAGCATATATAAGTGTTTCTATATTTTTTTGGTTGAGTACTGACCTGATTCTTTGTTTAAAATCTTGATAGTTTTCAAAAGGTTTATTTGCTCTAACTTCTAATAGTTTTTCTACTTGAATACGACCAAATGATTTCATTTGATTAAATGGCATTAATATACCTTGATCAAGTAACTGATATTTATTTGTACTTAAATTAATATGAGGAGAAAGTACTTCTATTTGATGACGTTTCAAATCTGAAATATATTCATATGTTGTTGTATCATTTCCTATAGCATGTGTTAATAAGACAGTCATAAAATATGCATAATAATTAACTTTTAAATATGCCATTTGATACGCAACAAGAGCATATGAAACACTATGGGATCGATTGAACCCGTAGTCTGCAAATTTAACAATTAAATCATAAATAGTTGATGCCACATCAAAACTATATTTTTTTTGCATACATTTATCAACAAATCTTTTGCGCTCTTGTTTGAGTATATCCGCATCTTTTTTAGATATACCTCTTCTCAAGATATCGGCTTGTGCAAGCGAATATCCTGCAAACTCATTTGCAATTTTCATGATTTGTTCTTGATAAACTATAATGCCATATGTATTTTTTAAAATAGGTTCTAGATCGGGATGAATATATGCAAAAGATGCACCATTTTTTCTCGCAATAAAATCATCTATTAAATCCATTGGTCCTGGTCTAAACAATGCTAATAATGCTATAAGATCTTCAAAAACTTTTGGTTCATATTTTCTTAAAACATTACGCATACCTGATGATTCAAGTTGGAAGACACCAAATGTGTCAGAGACACTCAAAAGTTGATAGACTTTAGCATCGTCAAGCGGTATATCTTGTATAACAAAATCAGGTTCTTTTTGTTTTATGAGCGTTATGACTTCATGAATAATCGATAAATTTTTAATGCCTAAAAAATCAATTTTTAATAAACCTAATTTTTCTAAATCTTTAGCTTCAAATTGTGACTGATAAAATCCATTGCTACCCATTTGTAGCGGTATGCTTAAAGATAAATCTTGTTGCGCTAAAATCATGCCTGCAGCATGAGTTCCTGTTTGGCGTGGCAATCCTTCAATTTTCTTTGAAACTTCTAATAATTTCATGATTTCATGATCGCTAGGATCAATATCTTCTTGCATGACGCGCTTAATCATACCACCAACACGTTGATGATCAATATCCATAACACGTGCGATATCTCTCATTGATGATTTAATCGCAAATGTATTAAATGTTACAATTGAAATAACATGATTTTTTCCATATTTTTGTTGGACATATCTTAAAACTTCATCACGACGATTATCGGGAAAATCCATATCAATATCTGGCATTGTTACTCTTTCAGGATTTAAAAATCTTTCAAATAATAAATCATATTTAATAGGATCTACATCGGTAATCCCTAAACAATAAGAAACTAATGAGCCAGCTGCAGAACCTCTACCTGGGCCTACTAATATGTCATGTGTTTTTGCATATCTAACAAAATCAAAAACTATAAGAAAATAATGATCATATCCCATTTGATGAATAATATTTAATTCATATGTTAATCTTTGTTGATATATATGATGATCCGTATTTATTTTTTTTAATCTCTTTTTTAATCCTTTAATTGCTAATGATTTTAAATATGCATCTCCAGAAGCACCTTTTGTTTGATATAACGGCATTTCATATGATGGAAATTCTAAATTAAAATCAATAGATTTAACAACTTGTTCTGCTTGATAAAAAACAAAGTCATAATCTGAAAACATATGTTGTAGTTCATGTTTTGTTAATACATGATAGTCAGCATCTTCATTCATTTGTTGTTTTGGATCTTTAATATGAATTAATGCTTCAAACGCCTCTTTATCAGAAACTTTTTCATATGAGGTGCGATGAATTGGTAATAATTTTATACCAGTCTGTTCACTTAATTCATATAATTTCGAAGATACTTTCACATCAAGCGTTAATGAATCAAAACTTAAACCTAAGTAGAAAGACTCAAAACTTCTCGCAAATAATTGAGCATCTTCATAAGCAAGTTGCATATCCTGATGCAAAATATGATTTGTAATCACACTATCTTCGCCAGTAGAAATAATGATGAGTCCTTTTTGATATTGTTGTAATGTTTTTAAATCAATATCCTGCATTGATTTGATAAATGCAAGTTTTAATAGATTTTGATATCCTTCTTGATTCTTAACATAAACCAAAAACGAAGACTTATATAAATCTTCTACCACTTCTATTGTCATCCCTAATATAGGTTTTATTCCATATTTTTTAGCTAGTTTAAAAAACTGATAAGTCCCATAAAGTTGATCATCAGATAGTGCTACAAAGTCATATGAATTTTCTTTTAATGTTTTTATAAGTTTTTCTAAATGCAATGTATTATTGAGCATGCTATATGCACTTTGAATATAGAATATGCCAAACATAATATCACCTACTATTTATATTATATCAACGAACATTAAAATATTCTAAAAAAAAATGCTGTTTCCAGCATTTAGTTTATTAAAATTTAGCAAATCCTTCACCGAATTCGACACATTGTTCTTCTTCTTCAGTGCTAGGTGTGGAGTTCACACGTAATCCATCATCAAATAATTCTGCGCCAGTTTCTTTCACGCGATCAACCCAAGCATCCATCCATTCGCCTTCACCCCAGCCATAAGAGCCAAATAATGCAACTTTTTTACCTGATAGTGAAGCTTCTGCTTCTTCAAAGAATGGTTCGAACTCATCTTCTTCTAAAGCTTCAACACCCATCGATGGACAACCAAATACTATTTTATCGAATGCATCAATATCACTTGGATCGACTGCATCTACTGTTCTATAATCTACTGTTTCGCCTGCATTTTCCAAGCCTTCTTTAATTTTTTCAGCCATGATTTCTGTGTTTCCTGTACCTGACCAAAATACTAGTAATACATTTGCCATATCATATACTCCTTTTGTTATTAATCTATCTTCATTATAGTCTTTCAAATTATGGAATGTCAAAGAATATAACTTATATTTCACTATATTTTTTATAAACAAATATCATTGATCCAACACTTGATAACAATACAATAAACAAAGGTATGTATGCATAAAGTTTATCAGTGGTATTTTGAGGTAATATTTCTATTTTTCTCACATATGTAGTGAAATTACCACGTTCATCTTGTATGACATATGTTAAATATTGAATGCCTAAAATTGATGTATCAATATAAGAATCATCATAATATATATCATAATTTGATACATCATCAACTATAATATCTTCTAGATAATCAATGGGTTCATTTTGCTTTATACTTAAAGTGCTCATATCAACAATTGGCTGTTCCAAATCATCAATAATAATATCAAGATTAATACAAGTTTCATTTAATGAACTATCTCTTAAACAATAAGAAATTGTATAAATACCAATGTTTAAAAAATCTATAGTGCCATTTATTTCTACATCATCTATATTTAACAAATCATAATTATCACTAGCATCAATAATATACGAAGTTAAATCTAGAACTTGTTCACCAATGGGCAATATAAGTTGTTGTTCAGTGATTTCTAGAATAGGTGCAATAATATCAACGATATATATTTCAGTTGATAAATATGTTAAATTTTTCGAACTATCATATACTTCAACTAATAATGAATATTCACCTTTTTTTGTATAATCTACTGCGTAATCATCAAATGTAAAATCAGTGACTTGTTCATCATAATTATCTGAAAACGAAAAATAAGAAGTGTAATTTATCGCTTCAAAATTTGTGATAATAATATCATTAGATTGAACAATTTCTACAGGTGTTAAATCTACGACATTGACATAATCATAATAATATGCAATATTTTTTGATGGATCTTCAACTATTAAAATGATTTGATATTGATCGACAACATCCAAATCTAGTTTAACATCAATATCTATATCTAACTCACTGTAAAGATAATAGTTATCTGTTATTTCAAAATATGTAATCAAAAATGGTTCTTGACTAAACACTTCTATGACTAGTGGTTTTAATAATTGGATACTTGGAGATTTATTATCAACGACTTGTATTGTCATTTGCTCTTGAGAATGATTATTGGATTGATCATAAACACTAAAATATATCGTATATTTACCTATGACTCCAATATCTATATCATGTTTAATTTCAACATCTTCAATTAATAAGTCATCATAATTATCATATATATTTAATATGTAACGTTCTAAATGCTCTAAAGACTCTATATCATGAACACTCAATGAAGATGGAGATGCAAGCGTGATGGTAGGTTCTACCGTATCAATAATATCTAAAGTATATTGATATGTACTTTCTTGATTTGACTGGTCGGTTGCTGTAACCCATATTTGATATGAACCTAATATATGATAGCTCACACTTTTATCATTTATATAGACTTTTATTTCATCATCAACATTATCTTCTATTTCAAAATATGTATTTATTTCAATATGATCAATGCCATATTCTATTATCAAAGGTTTCTTTAAACTTACAGTCGGTGAAATTTTATCAACAACTCTAATATATGTCGTTTTTTCTGTTTTATTTAAACTTTTATCGTATAAATAATAAACAATTGGATATTCACCCACACGAGAAGTGTCTACTGCAATATCATTAACTTCTAAAGTAAGATCCTCATGTTCATCATAATTATCTTCATAAACAATAAGTGATTCTAAATCTGGCAATTTATCACCAACATCAATTTCATAAGTTGGAACATACAAAAAAACTGGTTTAACATTATCAATGACATTAAAGTATATGCTTATTTGATCTTTTATATCATACAGTGCAAAATACACTTCATAGTCAAGTTTATATGTCTTGGCATAACTTGTATTAATTGTTGATAAAAAAGTCCTATTAACACCATCATATGTATATGTCGCTTCAACACTATGTAAAATACCATCAATATATAGTTTTGCTTTTGGCATATCAACATATGACATAATATCTTCATTGATATTAACATCAATTTCAATATTTTCCCATATCACTTGATAACTAGAAATTATAGTTAATAAAGATAATAAAAAAGACATCATTTCACCTCTATTTCATATTAGAGTTTTAGATGTCTTTTTTCTTTTAAATATTTAGTTTTTCTTCTTTTTCTTTTAAAAATTGATTTTTATATAAATTAAAATATTTTCCACGTTGAGCAATTAATTCATCATGTGAACCCATTTCAATTATTTTACCCATTTCAAGCATTACAATCTTATCAGCACTTACAATTGTTGATAATCGATGTGCTACAATAAAACTTGTTCTATTTTTTAATAGTTTATGCGTTGCTTCTTGAATAATCTCTTCAGTTTCAGAATCTATAGATGAAGTTGCTTCATCAAGTATCAAAATACTTGGATCAGCTAATATCGCTCTAGCGAAAGATATTAATTGTTTTTGACCAACTGATAATAGATTTCCGCCTTCACCCACAAAAGTTTGATATCCTTTTTCTAAATCTTTAACAAATTTATCAATACCAACTGCTTTAGCTGCATCGATGACTTCTTCATCAGTTGCATCTAATCGTCCATAACGTATGTTTTCTAAAACACTTGTACTAAATAATTGTGGTGACTGTAATACATATCCTAATCTTTTGTGTAACCAATGGATGCTTCTTTCTCGGTAATCAACACCATCGATTAAAATCTGTCCTTCAACTGGTTCATAAAATCTTGATAACAGATTTACAAATGATGTTTTTCCTGAGCCTGTATGTCCGACTAATGCAATTGCTTCACCAGCATTAACATGGATATTAAAATCTTTAAATATCATTTCATTATCATTATAGTAGAATGTTAAATGTTTAAATTCAACTTCACCAATCAATGGCTCCCAATTTTCTGTTTTTGGTTCTAACAATGTTCCATATTTTTCAATAACATCATCACGATCAACGATACTAGATTCTGTTTCAATTAATCCAACTATACGTTCTGCAGATGCTTGAGCATTTTGAAAATCTGATAAAATTTGAGAAATAGCCATAATCGGTTCAAAGAAGTTAATTGTATATGCAATAAACATTTGTAGAACACCTAATGTTATTAAAACATCTAAAACAAATACAGACCCTTGAATCATTGTAAGTGAAACTGCAATATACGCAATGATTAAAATAAGAGATGAAAATAGCGCTGTCGTTATTTGTGCTCTTACGCTTGTACTTCTATATTTACGTGCTGTATCTTCAAATTCTAAATAATTTTCTTTTTCTATGGTTAAAGATTTTGTTGTTTTTGCGCCTTGAAATCCTTCGTTATATTGAGCTGTCATCTGTGAATTAAATTTTTTAGCTTCTCTATATTTTTTAAGTATCACTTTTTGAAATATAAAAGCAATCAAAAACATAAATGGTAGAAAAGCAGTCACAACTAATGCTAGTTTAGCATAAGTCACAAACAAGACAATAAGGATTAAAAACATAGATAAGCCTGCCCAAACAAAATCAACTAATCCCCAAGAAATAATGAGTGATAACTTTCTAGCATCAGATGTCATTCTTGCCATAATCCATCCATGTGGAGTTTTATCAAAATAACTATATGATAAATTTTGAATATTCTCAAATGCTTGTTTTCTTAATTCATAACTTGTTTCAGCTTCTATCATACCTGCTTGTCTAATAAATCCCCAAATAGATAATCCAAACCCAAAAGCCATGATTGCATAGATAGTCGCAAAATAAGGCCAATTTGTATAATCGCCATTCACAAAAAAGTTATCTATAGCGTAAGCATTAAGAAAAGGAATTGCTGTATCTAATATTGCAAGTAAACCAGAAAACAGAATGAGTAATACCATTCTTTTTTTTGATTTTAATATAATTCTTAATATCTTTTTCCATGTATTTAAATTAACTTTAACTTGGACATCTTGGTCATCTTCATGATGCATCTTGATCACCTGCCTTTAGCATGTCTTCAAATTCTTCTTCAAGTTTACCTTGAATATTCCATAGTGTTCTATATAAACCATCTTTATTTTTAAGCGTATCATGTGTGCCTATACTTTCAACTCTACCTTCGTTTAAGACAATAATTTTATCTGCTTCTTTAGCAGTTGTAATACGGTGAGTAATAATAATAGTTGTGTGTTGATAGTTCTTTTCTAATAAGGCTTGACGAATCATTAAATCTGTTTGTGTATCCACAGCACTAAGTGCATCATCAAAAATAAGCACTGGATGATCTTGAACAAGTATTCTAGCAATTGCTACTCTTTGTTTTTGACCACCTGAAAGTGTCGTTCCTTTTTCTCCTACCACCGTTTGATATCCTTGTTTAAATGTATCTATATCTTTTTGTAATGCAGCTATTGTTGCAGCTTGTCTTACACGTTCATTATTAATTTTTTTATTTGTAATTGCAATATTTTCAAAAACAGTTTTTGAATATAGAAATGGTTCTTGTAAAACGACACCCATTTGAGATCTAACATTCTTCTTTTTTAATGTTTTTAATGGATGTTGATCAATTAATATTTCCCCATTTTGATACTCATACATACGCATAAGTAAATGAATGATAGTTGATTTACCACTACCTGTTCTACCGATGATAGCTACAGTTTCGCCCGCATTAATTTTAAAACTAACATCTTTTAATAAACTTGTCTTACTATCTTCAAAGCCAAAAGAAACATTTTTAAATTCAATATCTCCACGTATATTTATTTCTTTAGTACCGTCGTCATCAAACTCGCTTTTTTTATCATAGATTTCATTTAAACGATCAGATGAAACTAATGATTTACCAAAATCATTAATAAGTCTACCCAATCCTCTAATCGGCCAAATAAGCATACCTACAAGTTGAAGTGCAGCAGCAACGGATGCAGCATCCATAGTGCCATTTTTAACAGCATATATGGCAATAGCAATAATTAATAAATATTGAGTAATACTTAAAGCATCCATAGATCCCCAATATAAAGCAATAATCTTATTGGCTTTTATAAGCGCATCTGCATGTGCTCTATTTTTATCTTCCATCTTAGATAATTCAAACTTTTCATTTGCAAAAGCTCTAACAACTTTTAATCCGGATAAATTTTCTTGTACAACTGTTACCATCTTAGCTTCTATTTCTTCAATATTAATAAATAATTTATCTATTTTCTTAAAATATATAATAGATGCTAAACCGATAAGTGGTAAGATACCAAAAGATACCCAAACCATTGTAGGATTTAATTTTAATAATTGATATGCACCAAAATAAAGTGTAACAATTAAATAGATAAAATCTAACATTCTTTTTGTTAAAAAGTTAGTTACCGTTTCAATATCGGTTGTTACACGTTGAATTAAATCTCCGGTATCAACATTATTATGAAATTTATAATCTAATGACTGGATATGAGCATACATTTTTTTACGATGTTTTTACGCCATTTTTTCAAACAGACTTGATTTGATCCACATTTCAAAGAATCGCATTGTAAAACGAAAAACTTGCAATAACACAAGTGCTATAGCAATTCTAATAATAATATATATAGTTTCAGATCCTTGTTCAAAATATCGAATTAAAACTGCAGGAAGATTCACTTCACTTACTGAAGCAGTTCCTACAATAACTCTTGAATCTTTTACTAAAGTTTGTATTAAATATTGTGTGAATAATGGTACATTTGAATAGGTGTATTGATGAATAATTACAAACAAAACAGCAACTATAAAAAGAAACCAAAATCCTTTTGCTAATCGAAACAACTTTATAACTCTCATATACTTAACTCCTTCTACCCAAAATAGTATATAGGAATAATAGATTTTAGTCAATATAAAGACGGTATCTCAAATATAAAATACCGTCTATTAAACTATTTACTTAATTGATTCATCATGGGTAAAAATTTATTAATGACACGAGTAGCTTCTTTGTAAAAATGATGGTCTTGGAATAAATTGAAAGCATCCATCATAATCATATATAAAACATTAATTTCATCAGTCAAATGCCTATATCCTAAAATTTCATTTCTTAAATACTTTAATTGTTCTTCTTTACTTGCTAAATACTTAAATTTAAAATGTTTGATAATTAAATAAGCTTCTGGATATTCATTTTTATCAATTGAAATATTTGATAGTATTTTTTTCAAACGTGATATTTGATTTAATTTTTCAATGGATAAAATATAATAATATAAACACGACATATGATTTAAATTATTTTGCGTAAGTTTTATGACTTGTTCATATTGATTAGTTTCATAGAACCCTTTGATAAGTAATGTCTTAAAATTCATGTGTTTATCTATTTTATCTGTTTCTTTCATGTATTGCTGAATAAGTGAAATTGATTGATACATTAAATTTCTTTCTAATTTTATGAGTGGTATCTCATTAAACAATTGCTGAGAAATCAAATGTTCTTTATACACTGGATATATTTTTTCAAATAATAAATATCGATTTAATTTTATGGCATTTCTCATAAGCCATTTTTGTTGAATCAGTATGGTAATGATATCTTGGTTTTCTGTATTCATCAGTTGTAGTAAACTTATTGCATCACTATATCTTAAATCATGAAATAAAACTCTTGCTGTAAGAGCTAATAAAAAATTTAAACTTTTTATAGGTAAATTTGGAATAAATAGCATAATATCAAAAAACAAATCATGACTTTTATCAAATTGATTTGTTAAAACAAAATATCCAAATGATAGCATGAACTGCTGATAATCTTCATAAGGTTTTTCATGTTTTTTTTGATATGTGGTTTGTTTAAAAAACACATGCATCATTTCATTTAAATCTGCATCATAAGTTCTATTAATTTCTTCTTCATCGTCCATCAAGTATTTTTTCTTTAACATATTTATATACTTTGGTGTAGGTTTAATTAAATTATTTTCAACTTTTGATAAATATGATACACTACAAATATTTTCTGAACTTTCTTCTAATGTTAAATCAAGTTTTTTTCGCTTATATTTAAGCCTAGATCCTATTGGATGTTCTTCTATGTGCTCTCCTTTCTTTTGTATTTGATAAATCATTTCTGCTACATTAATTTTCATGTTCCCCTCCTAAATGTTTTTTCGTGACAATTGTTACTTTTTCATATGTTTTCAATCCATAAAAAGATTTGATAAATATCTTAAATCCCAATGTGTGATAAAATGAAGACAAGAAGGATGGTGAACGATATATGGTTAAATTTGGAATTGTAGGAGCTGGAGGCATAGCTAAAAAATTTATTAGTGATTTAAAATGGGTTGAGAATGCCGAATTGACAGCTGTATCTGCACGTACACCTGAGAAAGCTTACGTATATAAAAAGAAATATCACGCAAAGTATTCATTTGCTTCATATGAAGAAATGGCAAAAAGTGATGTTATTGATGCAGCATATATTGCAACACCTCATAATTTTCACTTTGAACAAGCTATTTTGTTTATGAAAAATAAGAAACATGTCATTATAGAAAAACCAATTGCAGTCAATGCAAAACAATATGAAGAAATGGTACGTGTCGCAAAAGAAAATAGTGTTGTTATGATGGAAGCAATGTGGACATATTTCTTACCAGCTACACTTTGGTTAAATAGAGTTGTTGAACATAATATATTAGGTAAATTGTTAAAAGCACATATAGCTTTTGGTTTTCCTTTAACTATTGGGAAATCTAAAGAAGGACGCTTACTAAATCCAGCATTGGCTGGTGGTGGTTTATTAGATTTAGGAGTCTATCCATTAAATTACTATTTATTATTAAAACAAGGTGACATAAAATCGTTTAACGCTAAAGCTGATTTCACTAAAACTGGTGTTGATTCAGCAGGAGTTATTGGTATTATCGATGAACAAAAGACCGAATACATTTTAAAATATAGTTTAAATAAAATATTAGGAGATAAGGCAACTCTTAAATTTGAACATGGTGAAATCATAATGAAAAACTTCCATGCTTGTCAGGAAGTTGTACTCAATGGACATTCAATTCAAATTCCATATGATGGTGAAGGTTTCACGCATGAAATTAGAGCATTTGTCAACACCATAGAAAATCATGAAGCTGAAAATGATATTTTAACGATGAAGCATTCCATGGAATCTATGCTTTTACTCGATAAAATTCGAGAACAAATTAATTTGAAATACCCATTTGAATAAAAATAAACCCAAGAATTTATTTCTTGGGTTTTAATTTATATTTATCCGGATATTTACATATATCAAATAATGGGCAAGTATCACATTTAGGATTTTTAGCTAAGCAATGATATCTTCCGAAAAAAATCATTTGATGATGCATTTTTGTCCATGACGCTCGAGGCAGTTTTCGATTGAGTTTTTTTTCTATTTCTAAAACTGAATCACCT
Organism: Mycoplasmatota bacterium; assembly: GCA_018622495.1. Lineage (GTDB taxonomy): Bacteria > Bacillota_I > Bacilli_A > Acholeplasmatales > Acholeplasmataceae > WOFB19. The sequence goes on along the minus strand of CP076021.1, from coordinate 591,554 downwards.
TTTTTAGCTAAACCTAATCTAATTGATACTCTAGCGACATGTGTATCAACTGCAAGCGCTGGTATATCAAATGCATTACTCAGTACCACATTAGCAGTTTTTCCACCAACACCTGGTAATGCTTCTAGTTCTTTTCGATGACCAGGAACAATACCTTGATGTTTGTCAACAAGTTCTTTTGATAACGCAATAATATTTTTCGTCTTATTTCTATATAAACCTATAAACTTAATGATTTTTTCAACATCTAAAGCACTTGCTTCTGCTAAAGCGTATGGTGTAGGATATTGATCAAACAATTTAGGCGTAATTTTATTCACACTCACATCAGTTGTTTGTGCACTTAATACAACAGCAACTAAAAGTTCAAAATTGTTTTTGTGTGTTAATTCTACATGTGCATCTGGAAACATTTGATCAAGGGTTGTAACGATTTCTTCTACGCGGCTCATTTAATCTTCTTAAAGACATTATCTAGTGCTTGGTCAACTTCTTGATCAATCGCTTGATTTGGGACAATTTGCTGTGTTAGAATACGTTCTACGTATTTAACACTCATATTCCCTCCAGCATCTTCGATAGCTTTCAATATATTTTGGTGAGGATATTGCTTTTGTTCATACCATACTCTAATATTATCTAGTTCAAATGATTTTAAAGGTCGCCCTAATCCTTGTTCAAATTTTTTAATAGTATATGAAACATCTTGCTCAAATGCATCTCTAATTTCAGTTTTTTCATCTTCTATGAGTAATTGTTCTATTTTTTCAAACACTGAACTCATATGAAAAACTTCTCTTTCACGATCATCTTTTTTCTCTAAAGAAAACGTAATAAATCCTTTTTCTAATAAAGATTCAACACAACCAGCAATTTCATTTTGGTTATAATCGACTCTTCTAGAAATCGCTAAAATTGAAAAAGTTCTTCTTTTTTTATAAATATCAAGTAACGCTAAAAGAATCGTTAATTCTGGCATAGTCAATTTTAAACGACGATATTCTTTAAATAATATTTTTTCAATTGAAAATCCATACTCATCATACAATCTTTTAAGCATTATACGTACCTTTCTTTAATGCTGCTTTTGCTGCATTTTGTTCTGCTTCTTTTTTGTTTTCCCATGGCCAGTACCTAACATAATATGATTATCAAGTTTAACAACAGCTTGAAATTTTCTATTATGAGATGGACCTGTTTCATTCACAATTTGATAACTAATATTTCGTCTACCTCCACTTTGAACATACTCTTGAAGTGTTGACTTATAATCTTTAATATCTAACCATGCTTCATTTAAATAAGGTACCATAATTTGATTGAATAATTTTTGTGTTTCATAAAAGCCCAAATCTAAGTAGGTTGCACCTATAAAAGCTTCAAATGCATCCGAAATCATCGAATCATTTGCACCTTTTTGTGTTTCCCCTTTACCCAATTTTAAAAATGACTTTAAGTCGATTTTTTACGCATATATGACAAGACCTTCTTCACAAACTGCTTTTGCTCGTTTTTTTGTCATTACGCCTTCACTTGCTAAATTTAACTTATAAAGATAATCACTCATGAGCAATTCAATCACAGCATCGCCAAGAAATTCAAGTTTTTCATTGTTTTCTAATTGATTTTCATATGCATATGAAGAATGTGTCATTGCAACTTCATATAGTGATTCATCCTTATAAGGAAGATTTAGCTTTTCCAATAAAGCTTTTATCATACCTGACCTTCCTCTTCTCTTTCATTTAAAGTTTTAGCAACGATATTGATAATATCCGCTTCAACCATTTCTTTAGCTTGTCTAATTCCATTATAAAATGCATATGCATTTGATGAACCATGAGCTTTAATTACAATGCCATTTAGCCCCATGATTAATGCACCACCAATTTCTGATGCATCTAATGATTTTTTAAAGTTTTGTAAAGCATTTTTCATCAGTAATGCTCCAAGTTTTGCTCTAAAAGTTTTTTTAATTTCACGTTTTAATACCATACCTAATCCTTTAGCAGTACCTTCCATACTCTTCATTACAATATTACTTGTAAATCCATCACTTAAGAATATATCAGCTTCACTTGTATAAATTTCTTTAGGTTCTAAATTGCCATAAAAATTTATTTGTTTACTATCAGTTAATAGTTTGTAGGTATCTTTATCAAGTTCTCTACCTTTACCAGGTTCAGTTCCTATGTTTATTAGAGCAACTTGTGGTTTATCTCTTTTTAATAATTTTTCTGCCATCACACTTGCATAAACTGCAAAATCTAATAAATGTTCAGGTCTTAACTCAACATTAGCACCAGAATCTAATAATATTCTTCCTTTGCCATCATATGAAGGCACGATTGGTGCAATTGCTACTCTTTTCATCATAGGCATACGTTTAACAATGAAATGTCCTGCGACAACTAATGCTTGCGTTGGTCCTGCGGATACGATAGCATCTGCTTGTCCTGTCTTAACTGCTTTCATTGCAAGAAACATAGAAATTTCTTTGTTAGTTCTATATTGCTTAATTGGATCTTTTTCTCCCATATCTAAATAATAAGGTGTATGAATGACATGTAATCTTGGATGTGAAGATAAAAAAGGTGCCATTTTTGTTTCATCACCATATATAGTGATATCAATATCTTCAAATTTTTCTAATGCTAATAATGTACCTTTAACGATTTGTTCAGGTGCAAAATCTCCACCCATGCCATCTACTGCTATTTTTATCATATGAAACCTCACTTTTTACGCTTTTATTACATTTATTATATCATATTTTTATCGTCTCTTTAATATAGCGGTTTAAATATTTATATTTGTAATTTGTCTTAAAATCTTTTTGTTTTAATAAGTTTAAAACATCCTTTTGTGCAATGTTAATTATTTTTTGATCTTGCATAATATCTAAGAAATGAAATTTTAAATATCCACTTTGATCTTTACCTAAAAAATCACCAGGTCCTCTTATTTTCAAGTCATAGTTTGCAAGTTCAAAACCATCATCTATTCTAGATAATAATTCAAGTCTATCTATGTCAGATTTTTCACTGACTAAATAACATGTACTTGCTAGTCCACTACGACCAACACGTCCTCTTAATTGGTGTAATTGTGATAACCCAAAAAATTCAGCTGAAAATATAACCATCGTAGTCGCTGTAGGTATATCAATACCAACTTCTATCATTGTGGTTGCAAGTAAGACACTTGGTTTATCTTTAAATTTTTGCATTGTATCTTCTTGTTGTTGTTTTTTCATTTGCCCATGAATCATATATATATCAATATCTAATTTATGAGTAAGTAGTTCATAAACAGATTCAATATTATCATCAACCTTATCAGATGTAATTGCTGGCACAACAACATATACATGATGATTTAGTTTAATTTCTTTATGTATATGATTAAAAATGACACTTAATTTATCTTTAGTCACATATTGAGTGTCAATCGGTGCTTTTTGTTGAGGCTTCTCTTTGATTAAAGATACATTTTGTTGTCCAAAAGTCATCATAGCAAGCGTTCTTGGTATCGGTGTCGCTGTTAAATAGAGTACATCTTTTGAATGAGATTTATCAATTAATTGATTTCTAGTATCTACACCAAACTTATGTTGTTCATCAATAACAACTAAACCTAGATTAGAAAATTCAACATAGTCTTCAATTAGTGCATGCGTGCCAATAATAAGATCATATTGATGTGATTTGATATCTTTTATCATTTGCGTCTTATTTGGTGTTTTTTGCGTAAGTAAGCCAATATTCAGTTTTGGTGCAAGTTTTTTATATGTTTCATATTGCTGATTTGCAAGTAGATTTGTCGGTGCCATAAACACTGCTTGTTCATGCATTGAAACAACTGCCATAATTGCGATGAGTGCAACCACAGTTTTACCAGAACCAACATCACCTTGAATTAATCTAAACATAGCATGATCTTTTTTAAAATCTCGATATATATCATTGACTGCTTGTTTTTGATCAAATGTTAATTCATATGGAATTGTTTGAATAAATGATTTTATATAATTAATATCATAAGTCTTTGGTTTTCTTTTAATAAATATTGATTGATCAGAGACAACTTTGAGTTCAAGGAAAAATGCTTCTTCATACTTCAATCGTCTAACAGCTTGTTCAATATCTGAAAAAGATTTAGGCATATGGAGATTTCTATATGCTTCTACTCTTGAAACTAATTTATATCTTTTGATAAATTCCTCTGGTATGATTTCAAATATTTGAACCTTTTCATCTTGAAAAATAGAAGCAATTGCTTTTGATATCACATAATCACTTACATCTTTTATTTTATAAAGTGGTTGTATAGATTGATTATCATCAACATTAAGTTTTATCTCAGTTGCGAGCAACTGTTGTCTATATAAGTGATAAACGCCTTGGACAATAATCATTTGTCCTTCTTTGATTTGTTTACTTAAATATTTTCGATTAAAAATGATTACTTTAATAACTTGATCAAATACCTTTATATCAAAGGTAGTAGAAAATACTTTTCCATAAGGATTATTCATTAATGGACTAGTAACTAAAGCATGAAGTGTTACACGTGATTCATGTTTTAATTCAGAAGGATTTGATATTGAGAAATCTTTATAACTTTTAGGTACATGCAAAATAAGGTCATAAGTTGACCATATATTTGCTTGTCTTAATTTGTATATAGTTTTTGGACCTAAGCCTTTAATTTGATTTAATTTAGTTTCCAATATATCACCTAAATTAATTATATCATGTACAAGATATACAAAAACATGTCATTTTATTTTTTATATAATAATCTCATCGCATTTAATACAGCTAATAATGATACACCTACATCTGCAAATATTGCCATCCACATATTTGCTAATCCAAATGCTCCAAGTGCTAGTACAATTACTTTTATACCTAAAGCAAGTGTAATATTTTGAATTACATTGATATAAGTTTGTTTTGATACATGAATTGCTTTTTTAATTAAATATGGATCGTCATTAACAATAACAATATCACTTGCTTCAATAGCAACATCACTACCCAGTGAACCCATTGATATACCGAGATTAGCAGATATTAATACCATTGCATCATTAACACCGTCACCTATAAATGCAACCTTTTCTGTTTCTTTAATTTTTGTGACTATCTCTGCTTTTTCCGTCGGCTTAACCCCTGCATATACATCACTAATACCTAATTTATTTCCAATGTATTGTGCAATTTTAGGATGATCACCTGTAACTAATGAAACTTTTTTATTCATTTTCTTTAAGTCTGTTATAAGTTTTTCTGATTGAGGTTTTAATTCATCTTCTAATTTAATATGTCCTATTATTTCTCTATCTTTTGCAACATAAATAATTAATGCTTGCGAGTCTATTTCTTTTAATTCTATATGTAATTCATCAAAAAAACTTTTGTTACCAACAGTTATTTCACTATGTTCATAAATTGCTGAAACACCTTTACTAAAATGTTCTACAGCATTTTCTAATTGATATGAAGATATATTTCCTTTATATGATTTTACGATAGATTGTGCAATAGGATGTGTAGAAATAGATTCAAGCAATGCTGCATAAAATAATGTATCTTCTTGTTGATAGTTTATTGTTTCTACAACACTAAATTGTCCTTTAGTAAGTGTCCCGGTTTTATCAAAAACAAAATGTTCTATATCTTTTAAAACTTCTAAATCACTTCCACTTTTTACCAATATACCATTTTTAGAAGATAGACCGATTCCTGCATAAAATGATAAAGGAATTGATAAGACTAATGCACAAGGACAACTAATGACTAAGAAAATAAGTGATCGTTCTATATATGTTGTCACTAAAGATGTATATGCATCACTTGTTAGCCAAGTTAAAATCAAAGGTACTAAAAAAGCTAACATAAATGCAATACCAACAACGATTGGTGTGTAATATTTTGCAAATTTTGTTATAAATTTTTCAGCTTTTGCTTTTTTCATACTATTACTTTCTACAAAATCAATCATCTTTTGTAGGCTTGAATCTTTAAATTTCGCTGTTACTTCTACTTTAATCGGTTTATCTAAATTAATAACTCCTGCTGGTAGTTCCAAATTGAGCTGACTTTCAACAGGCATTGATTCACCAGTAATCGCACTAAAATCAAATGAAGTTTCTCCTTCAATTAATACTGCATCTGTAGGTATCATTTCTCCAGGTTTTATAAATAAAATATTTTTAATATCAATATCATCAGGATGTATATCTTTTATATCATTATCAATAAATAAATGAACGATTTTTGGCTTTAGATCTAATAATGATTGAATACTCTTTCGAGAACGATTAACCGCCATATCTTGAAAATACTCACCAATTTGATAAAATACCATAACTGCTGCTGCTTCAATATATTCAGCTAAAAATAATGCGCCAACTGTCGCAATTACCATCAATACATTTTCATCAAACATTTGACCTTGCCATAAATTTTTTATTGCTCTTAAGATAATATCATATGCAATAAGTACATATGAAAATACCATAAGTAATGTATATATGTTTAATTCAATAACTTTTGTCTGATTTAAATAATATGTTAAGACCATGAGAGCTATACCAAAGAGTAATAGTACATGCTTTATAGATATTTTATTTGATTCTTCTTCATGATTATTTTCTTGAATAGTTGTAATTGTAACTTCTTTTTCAATTGATTTTGCAATTTTATCTAGATAAGATGCTTCAATTGATTCATCACTTTCAATAACAACTTTTTGTGTCATAAAATTCACTTGTGCAAGTTTAATTTTTTTATCATCATTTAGTTCGTTTTCTATTTTTAATGCACAATGTGCACAATCTATATCTTTAATGTCATAAATCTTTTTCATCATGTTCCTCCATAAGATGCGCTAGAGAAACTTCAAAAATATGATGTACATGTTCATCTGCTAATCTGTAAAATCTTGTTTTCCCTTCTTTTCTACTTCTCACTAAATCATTTTCCTTTAAAGTTTTTAGTTGATGAGAGATTGCACTTTGACTCATATTTAAAATAATCGAAATATCACAAACACATAATTCTTTAAATTTTAATGCATATAATATTTTCATTCTAGTAGGATCAGCAATCGCTTTAAAAAATTTACTTAATTTATCACTCATATTTTCATTTATAATTTGAGATTGAACATCTTTTACAACATCTTGATGCACAATCGTTTCTTCACACATATATTTATTTTCCATGATATCCTCCTTATTATATGAATACTTGCTCATATGTTCATATAATAACATAAAATATATAAAAATGCAAAAAAAACAATGTCATAAATTTTATATGTGTAAATAGGAGAAAACAAGACTTACATTTATACAAAATTATAACATTGTTATGATTATGATTTATTTTGTTTGATTAAGTTTTTATATGCATAATAACTATCTTTTGGATATCTTTTTAATGTTTTAAAATCAACATAAATAATACCAAATCTCTTTGTATATCCAAACGCCCATTCAAAGTTATCAAGAAGACTCCAAACATAGTATCCTTGAATATTTAATTCATCTTTGACTCTTAAAATGGCATTTGCATGATCTAAGATATATGCAGTTCTTTTAGTATCTGCAACTGTATCATTAACTAATTGGTCATCAAAAGCAGCACCATTTTCAGTTATATAGATTGGTATTTGTGTATATTCATTTCTTATATCTTTTAATAGATCAACAAGACCTTCAGCTTTTATTTCCCAATCCATCGCAGTAACATCATATCCAGTTTTAACATGTTTAAAATAGAATTCACTATTTTCATCATAAGCTATTGTGTGATGTGAATAATAATTAACACCTAAATAATCAGTACTATCTTTTAATGATTTAACTGCTTCTTTATTGATAAAAGAAATATCGTAACCTAATGTTTTAAGACGATTTAACCATTTTTTAGGATAACTGCCTTTAAATAAAGGATCTAAATACATTTTGTTATGGAATAAATCTGAATATTCAGCAGCTTTTAAATCACATATGTCTATAGAATATGGATATACTTTCCATAAATTGTATACAATACCAATGGGTTTTGTATAATGCCCTTTATAGAAATCATAAACTGCTTTATGTGCCATTAATGTATAGTATTGTGCTTTTAACATACGATTAAAATCTTTAACAAATGGTGCATGACTACCATATAAATATCCTACAACACTGACGCACCAAGGTTCATTGATAGTTGACCATGCTCTTACATCATGATCAAATAATTCAAACATTTTCTTAGCATAATTTAAGAAGTAACCGATGATTTCTTCACTATCCCAGCCAACATTTAAATCTAATAACCATTGTGGCATATCCCAATGATACAAAGTAACATCGACTAATATATGTTTAGCTTTTAATATTTCAAAAACACGTTTATAAAAATTGATACCTTCAAGACTGAACTCATCTTTTTTTGGTTGAATTCTAGCCCATGAAATTGACATGCGATATACATCAACATCTAGATTTTTAATATATCTGATGTCTTTTTCATATTGAGTATAAAAATCGCATGCTACTTCACAATTAGAATGATCTAAAATTAAATCTTCATGATGGTCCCATATTGTATCAAATGCTTTATGTGTACCTTCAATCTGATAAGCAGCGGTTGCTACTCCAAATAAGAAATTTTTCATGATATCCTCTTATATATATGCAACAACTTGATAATTCTTTTGTTGAGAGTCTACTTTAATGACTTTGCTATCTTGTAACTTGTCATTTACAAGCAATTTGCCAGCATTTGATTCATCTCTAACGATTTCTATATCAAATTGTGCCCCTCTAAATGTACGCTTCACTTTGACTTCATTGATTTCTTTAGATAAAACAGGATCAATTTCTAAGCCTTGTAAGTGAGGTCTAATACCTAATATATGTTGACTAACTGCTAAAAATGTCCATGAAGCAGTACCTGTCAACCAGCTATTTTTTGCTTCACCATAATGTGCAGCTGAACGTCCAGCAATAGTTTGAGAATATACATAAGGTTCTGTTTTATGTATTTCACTTTTATCTTCAATAAATGCTGGTGCATTTCTTTTATATAGATCATATGCTTTTTCAGCATCATTAATTGTTGTATATCCAATGACAATCCAAGGATTGTTATGACAGAACACACTACCATTTTCTTTATATCCAGGAGGATATGTTGAAATTTCACCTAATTCAATATGGTATTTGCTATAAGGTGGATATAGTAATTCAGCACCAAATTCATTAACTAAATATTTATCAACGTGTTTTAATGCTTTTTCACCATATGCTTTTCCACCAATTTTTGCCATGGTACAAAAGCCTTGTGGTTCAACAAAAATCTTTCCTTCTTCGTTTTCGTTACTACCAACTTTTTGACCAAACGCATCGTAGGCACGTAAATACCAATCCCCATCCCAACCATCTTTAATCACTGCATTTGACACTTTTTCAACTGCTTTTAATACTCTTTTTGCTTCATCTTTTTTATTTATAGCTTCACAAATATCAATATATTCTTGTCCATATTTTACAAACATACCAGCAATAAATATACTTTCTGCTTTCCCAGATTCATTATTTTCTGTTGTTTGAAAAGATTCGCCAGGTGTTTTTGAAAAACAATTTAAATTAAGACAATCATTCCAATCAGCTCTACCAATCAACGGAAGGTTATGTGGGCCCATATTGTTTAATGTGAAATCTATACTTCTTTGTAAATGTGTAAATAAAGTTTTTTCACTACCAACTTCATTATTAAACGGAACCATTTCATCTAATATTGAATAATCCCCTGTTTCTCTAATGTATGCGGAAACAGCACCAACAAGCCATAGTGGGTCATCATTAAATCCACTACCAACATCAGCATTACCTTTTTTTGTAAGAGGTTGATATTGATGATATGTTGATCCATCTGGAAGCTGAATAGCAGATAAATCTAATATACGTTCTCTAGAACGTTCAGGAATCATATGAACAAATCCTAAAATATCTTGACAGCTGTCTCTAAATCCCATACCGCGACCAGTACCACTTTCAAAATAACTTGCTGAACGGCTCATATTAAATGTTGTCATACATTGATATTGATGCCAAATATTGACCATACGATCAAATACTGGTTGATCAGATTCAATGCTATATTTTGATAATGTTTCATCCCAAAAAGCTTTTAATTCTGCAAACGAAACATCAACTTTTGATTCACTATTATATTTTTCAAATAATGCATATACTTTTTCTTTATTAATAACATCAGGTGCTACAAATTTTTCATCTTCATCATTTTCAATGTAACCAAGTTGGTAAACAAATACTTTTGATTCGCCTGGTTTCAATTCGATATCTAATTCTAAGCTTGCAATAGGTGATCCGCCACTTGCGATACTATTACTACTCATACCTTTGGTCACGACATCAGGTGATTCCCAACCATTATAAGCTCCTAGAAATGAAAGTCTATCTGTATCAAATCCTGAAAGTTCGTGATTCACATGATAATATGCAAAATGATTACGTCTTTCTCTATATTCAGTTTTATGATATACAGTACTTCCTTCTACTTCAACTTCACCAATATTTAAATTTCTTTGGAAATTTGTTTGGTCATCTACAGCATTCCATAACGCCCATTCAACCATACCAAATAACTTTATATTTTTATTTTGGTCACTTTCATTCGCAAGTGTAACGACATGAAGTTCCACTTGCTCTTTTTTCGGAATAAAATATTTCACTGATGCTTTTAATCCATTTTTAGAACCCGTAATAAGTGAATACCCTAAACCATGTTGACATTGATAACTATCAAGTTTTGTCTTTGTTGGTAAAAATCCAGGATTCCAAATTTGATCATTATCTTTAATATAGTAATATCTGCCACCAAAATCAGTCGGTACATTATTATATCTATATCTCGTTATTCTTCTAAGTTTTGCATCTTCATAGAATGTATAACCACCACCTGTGTTAGATATTAATCCATAATATCCATCAGAACCAAATAATTAATCCAAGGATTAGGAGTTAGTGGGTTTGTGATTACATATTCTTTATTTTTGTCATCAAAATATCCGTATTTCATAATGTACTCTCCATTTGTTTATTTTATTTTAATTACCCTTTAACACTACCGAGTGTCACACCTTTAATAATTTTCTTAGATAATACTAAATAAATAACTAGCATTGGTACAATTGCTATAACCATTAACATATACACAGGTCCTAAATCAAATGTATCTGGACTTGATCCTGTTAATAATGATAACACGATAGGAATAGTTCGTTTTTCCGAAGATGTAATAATTAAACTTGGTAAATAGAAGTTATTCCATGAAGCAACAAAGCTAAATATAAATTGAACTGCAATTGCAGGAGCAATCATTGGTAATGCAAGTTTATGAAATGTATTTATTTCACTAGAACCATCAACACGTGCAGATTCAATAACTTCATATGGTAATACAGAATCCATGTATTGTTTTATAAAGAAGAATGTTGCAGGTGCTGCAATCGTTGGAATAATTAAAACCCAATAGTTATCCAATAGTTGATATCTAAATAACATTGCAATTAAACCTGCACTTGCAATTTGTGCCGGTATCATCATAATAACCAAAATAAATGTATAAATTGCTTTTCTACCTTTGAACTTATATAAATGAATAGCATAAGCTGTCATTGCACTAAAATATGTTGTTAATATTGCAGTTGATAACGAAATAAATATACTATTAAATAAAGCTCTAATGACACGTAAATTTGTATTTGATATTAAGTTTGTAAAGTTTGTACCAAAATTATTTTGAAATACTAAACTTTCAAAGAAACGTCCAATATTTTCTGATAATGATAAATCTGAAGATGTATTAAATCCACGTTGTATTAGCGTATGACTCTTAGTTGCATTTAATATTAACAAATAGAATATAAATATGATAACGATTGTAAATAATGTATAAATACCATAGACAATAATTCTTTGAACAAGCAATAACACCTTATCCATTGATATTCTAGCAGCTTTCGCTCTTTTTTCTTCAATTTGTTCTTCTTTAGTTTGTTTTTTCAACACTTTTTGTTTTGCAATTTCTTGTTTTCTTTGATATTTTTTAACTCTAATTCTATCTATAAAATCTAATTTTTTCAAACTACTTAAAATTTGTTTTTTTAATTTTGAAGGTTTAACAACTTTTTCTTCTTTTTCATTATCAGTACCTAAAAATTTAAAGAATATAAAACTGATTACACCAGTAATAATAAAGATAATCACAGAAACTGCACCGGCTAAGCCCAATTGTTTACTCTTACCTAATAGTTTTGCAAGATACATCATGACAGTCATTGTAGAAAAGTCAGGACCACCGCCACCTTGTGTGAAAATATATGGAATATCATACATTTGTACCCCACCAATAAGTGAAGTAACTAAAACAAATAACAATATAGGTTTTAGTAACGGTAATATGATTTTAAAGAATATTTTCCCACTAGATGCACCATCCATTTGTGCTGATTCAATAGTCGTTTGATCAATACCCATAATACCTGCCATAAGCAGAATGGTTGTATTACCAAACCACATAATAAAGTTCATGGAAGCAATAATAGATCGTGCCGCCCAAGAACTATTTACAAAACTAAAAGTCTCATCTACAATACCCGCATTCACTAAAAGTGTTTCAATCGGACCTTTAGTTCCAAATAATTGCATAAATAACATTGAAAACGCTGCTGCCATTACAAGATTTGGCATATACATAATTGTTTTATAAAAACTACTACCTTTTATTTTTAACCGAATACTTGTAAACCATAAAGCAAATAATAATGACACGACAAGTTGTGGAACAAATCCCATGATCCACATAATCATTGTATTGCCAAAGTATTTAAACAGTTTCTCTGATCCATCACTAAATACCGTTACATAATTTTGAAATCCAATAAAATTTGGACCAATAATACTAAAACCTTGTTGACGGTATTCAAAAAAGCTGTAATAGAATGTTGATAACAACGGAATTAAAGAAAAAACAAAATAAACAACTAAAAAGGGAATTAAGAATCTATAACCCCACTTATTATAATCTACTTTTGATTTTTTTGGTTTTTCTTTAATAGATGATTTTTTAATATTTGCTTGCATAAAGTTCTCCTAGTTAAATGTTGATAATGAGGAGACATAAGTCTCCCCATTAACATAAAGTGTTTGTCTTAAAATTAAGCGGTTGGTTCTGCTGGATATGAATCCGGGAATAATAATTCTGGATGATCTGTAGAAACATCATTTTCAAAGTTTACCCAAGCTTCAGTCCAAGTAACTAAACCTGTAAAGTAATCTTTAAATGCTGTTTGAATACCTTCGTTTAAACTTTGGTCATATGGTGTTGTATTACTCATATCAATACCATCAGCTGCTTCATTAAATAATGCAATATGATTTTGTCCACCTAAGAAATCTGAACCATAATCTGGATCATTTGCAATGGCATCCATAGCAGTCTTATTATTTGTATAATCTTGTGTATCTAATGTGATATTTTTAGCAATTTCACTATTCATTGTTAATTCAACCATAATATCTTTAACTAGTTCTGGTTGATCAGTACCTACAGCACCAACAATCCAAGTACCACCCCAATAGTAGTTAGCTGGGCCTTCAACAACTCCCCAGTCACCATAAATACCATTTCCTACTGCTTTATCGCCATCTGGATCAGCTAAAGAGTTTCCTAATAATGTAAAGTTAATACCCCATGTAGAATAGAAGAAACCAAATACATTTCCGTCTGGACCTTGATCTGCAGCCCAAGTATCACTCCATAATGATGAACCATTGTTATATCCATTATCAGTGTATGTTTTAGTTTGTTCAATCCAATTAATTACTTCATCATCGATACGAACAGTTTTACCATCACTTTCTAACCATTGACCCTCAAAATTATTTGAGAATGTACGATATGAATCATCATAACCTGATAACATATAATATCCGTCATCTTTCATTTCAGCTGCGACTGAATCAAATTTATCCCAATCTGAAAGTGCTGCTTGTACAGTTTCAGGATCATCAGAACCTAATACATCAATAGCAATTGAACGACGATAAGCAAATAAACCTGGAGTAGCTTGCCATGAAGTTGCTCTTAAATTACCATCACTATCTGTTACGATATCTTGTGTATAAGCATATTGATCAGATAATTCAGCTGTAGTTATACCAAGATCATCTACTAAATCTAGTGCCACTGGATCACCATCAACATCAGTATATTTTCTTGCATAATCAGCTTCAATTAAGAAAATATCTAATAAATCATTTCCTGATGCGTTTGATTGATTACGTAACGCTTCATCAAGTGCAGTTTGATATGCACCATCATCATTAGCAACGATAACCCACTTAACTTCTGTACCATCTTCGAGTAAGTCATTACCATTATCTAATGTTTCAACAAAATCTGGATAATATGCTCTAAAACGATCTTGGAATTCTGTATTCCATGCACGAATAACTAACACATCAGCATCATTTTTACATGCAAATAATCCTAATCCCACTACTAATGTTAATAAAACTAATACTATTTTTTTCATTGTGTAACCTTCTCCTTATATTTTTTCATAGACTCCCTATGATTGTTACCTATATTTGTTTTACTGTTTGTCCTTCTTGTAAATGACCATTTATGAAAACTTGTTGTGCCATAAAGGTTTTTGGATTTTCTATCATTTCAATTAATTTTAAAACTGATGTTTTTCCAATCTCTTTACTATCTTGGACATAAGTTGTAAGCATGGGTCTCAATATTCTTGATAAGTAGATACCATCATAGCCAACAACGCTGATATCTTCAGGAATTTTTAACCCGTGTTTTTCTATTTCTGTTAATCCTCCCATATATGAATAATCATCAGGGAAAATAATACAAGTTGGTCTATCATCTAATGCAAGCAACTCTCTTGTTGCTATACCACTATATTTAGGTATATGATAATAAGCTTGTTTTATATATGCTTCAGGAATTTCAAGATTTAATGATTCACATGCTTGATGAAAACTAGCAACGCGTTGTTGAGTAACTGTTGTATCTTCTCCATAAATGAATGCAATCTTTCGATGCCCTTTTTCATATATATATTTAACGATTTCACCTAGACCTCGATTATTGTCTGACATAATTGAAGTTCTATTATTGAAAACGTGGTCAATTGTCACTGTTGGCATATTTGATTCAACAAGTTCTATAATTTCAGGATCTTTAAAATCCGCTGAAACAACAACTACACCATCACATCCACGATAGCGTGCATGTGTTAAATATGAATTTGTTTTCCCACCAATCTTATTGCTAATGAATGTTACATCAAAACCAAAATGTTCTGCTTCAGCTTTAATGCTATTCAAAATAGTCGAGAAATACTCATGTTCCAAACCTGATTGTGATGGATCGACATATAATAGGCCTAAATTATATGATCGATTCGTCTTAAGACTTCTCGCGTTTGAATTGGCTATATATCCCATTTCACTTGCAGTCTTAACAATCTTATCAGTTGTTTTTTTGCTGATTTCAGAGCTTCCATTAAGCGCTTTACTTACAGTAGCAACGGAAACTTTACATCTTGCAGCAATGTCTTTAATTTTTACCATTTTTGACTCCTATATTTTACGTAAACGTTTTCGCATGTTCATTATAACACTGTGTTTTTTTAGTGTCAACATGTATTATTACGAAAATGTAAGCGGTTTATTTCGTAAAATATGCGTTTTCGTAAGTATGAAGCGAAATACTTACTTAAACGTTTTCGAATTTTCGTAAAATAAAAAGTGGAAATTTAAAGAAATCATTCCACTTTAGCCTTTAAACTGCTTTATTTATACCTTTTATTGTAATTTTAATGGTTGCGATGATCAATAAAAGTATTATTGTCCATGCGTATACTTGAACATAATCAAGATTGATTTTTGCCAAATATATAGATGATCCTATACTATATTTAGCTTGTGTTAAGTATTCTGCCATGACTAAAACTTTTATCCCTAAGCCAAGAGATTGAACTACTGTTACTTTTAATTGCTCTTTTAGTATAGGTGTATAGACAAATATTAAACTTTCTTTAAAGTGTACTTCATCTAATTTAAGTGCATCTATCAAATAAGGATCTATTCTCTTTATAATATCTAAAGTTGCTTCATAAAATAATGGAAATATCATTAAAAATGTAATCACATAGACTGTTATCTGATCTCCCAATAAAATATATAGTATAACAATAATTGAAATAACAGGAATTGTTCTTAATATACTAACATATGGGTGCTGCCAATATTCTAACCAGTGATATTTTGCACTCAAAAAACCAAGTACAATACCTAAACTGCAAGCTATAAAAAATGCTATAAGCAACCTAAACAAAGATGTTAAAATAATTAAAATATCCTTTGAAAAAATAATATCTAATAATGATATCCATACTTCACTCATACTAGGAAGTAACATAGGCTGATCAACCACCAAATATAAAATATACCAAATGATGAATAATGTTAAGAACGAAGACACTAATATATAGTGTTTCTTCATAGACCAATCCTCCTTATCGATAAAATGAATCTTCAGGTAATTTACTTAATAAATTATTATTAAAATCTATAATAAGATTTAAATATAATTCAATATCATATTTTGCATCTTCTGCATTTAAATAAGAAATGTGAGATCTTTCAATAACTTTAGAAATAATAGCTTCTTCTATATCTAGTTCATCAGCAATCCATTTTTTATTTTCAGACTTTTTTAATTGATTAATCGAATTCTTGAAATCATTTTCAATATCCTCTACTTGACGATCGCTTAAGTTCTTATTGACAAATATAGAAGCTTGCGGATAGGGATTTAAACCTGATATTTTTTCATACGCCTCTTGCATATCTTGAGCATATATTATATCTGTGTTATCTAATATGCTATATTGTGGTTCAGCAACTAAATAGATGTCATTAGGATTCAACATAAAAGATGCTATAACTTCAGAGGCTGAACTAAGATAAATAATATTAGGATTTGCTTCATGAGCATTTAATATATAGTTTAAAATAATATCTGGTGTTTGACTTTGTCCAAAAGCATAGATGTTCTTATCATTTATTTGATCAAAATTAATAGGTGAATGACTAATTAAATACATATTCCCCCAAACAATAGATGCTACTAATTGATATGTTTTTGATGATGAATAAAATTTTGCACCTAAATTAGTTGGTGCAACTATCACATCATAGTTATTAGAACCAAATGCTGCGACTAAAGGATCTGCACCTTGAATAATTGATACATCGTAATCATCTAAATACATTGTTGTATATGAAGGACTGCCATATGGCACAATAATTGAAATCTTTTCTTTTTGACAAGACGATATGATTAGAATTAATAATACTAAAACTAAATATTTATAAGTTTTTTTAAATATCATGATAAGGCTCTCTTTTTTTATAAGACGTATGAAGAAGTTCATGAGCTTTATGGCTGTTTGGTTTTTCTAAAAATTCACGATATAAAGTTTGAACAAATTCATTTTCATGTGATTTTCTTATCTTTGTATTTTTATCTATATCATATAAAACACTTGCTCTTAATGTTCTTACATCTGTGACATCTGCAATTTTAGCAGGTACAATTGGTTGACCTCCACCATTGATACATCCTCCACTACATCCCATAAATTCTACAAAATGATATTGTTTGCTTGATGTTTTCAATTGTTCTAAAAATATTTTTATCGCAATGCCTCCATGGACAACTGCTACATTTACATCAGTACCTTTAATATGAATTGTTGCTTCTTTAATATCAGCATTACCTCTAATAGATTTAAAATCAATTTTTGTTGGTTTTTCTTCAAGTATCTCAGAAACTGTACGAAGGGCTGCTTCCATAACGCCACCAGTAGCACCAAAAATTGCTCCAGCACCTGTGTATGATGATAACATCCCATAAGGTTTCGATGATTCTAAAGTAGTTAAATCTAAGTCATGTCTTTTAATTAATCTCGCGAATTCTCTTGTTGTTAATACATAATCTACATCTTGATACCCATCTCTACCCATATCTTCTCTTCTCGCTTCAGCTTTTTTTGCTATACAAGGCATCATCGATACAGAAACAATATTTTTAGGATCGATATTCATTTTTTGAGCATAATAAGTTTTTATAACAGCACCCGCCATTTGCTGAGGTGATTTACAAGAAGATAAATTATCCATGAATTCAGGGAAATATAATTCCAAATAATTTACCCAACCAGGTGAACATGATGTGAATAGTGGCAGTTTTCCTTTACCGTTCAAACGATTAATAAATTCTGTGCCTTCTTCCATGATTGTTAAATCAGCAGCAAAATTGGTGTCCATGATTTCATCAAATCCCATTTTTTTAAGGGCTGTAAACATTTGTCCCTCTACATTTGTCCCAATTGGTAATCCAAAAGATTCACCAAGTGCAGTTCTAACAGAAGGCGCAACTTGAACAATAACTTTTTTTGACTTATCTCTTAATGCACGTTCAACAAATTTAATATCATCCTTTTCTCTAAGTGCTCCTGTTGGACAGGCTTGTATACACTTACCACAATATATACATCCAGCATCTTCTAAATTATGAAACTGAGCAGGTCCAACATATGTATGCGCTCCTCTT
Source organism: Mycoplasmatota bacterium (assembly GCA_018622495.1). Classification (GTDB taxonomy): domain Bacteria; phylum Bacillota_I; class Bacilli_A; order Acholeplasmatales; family Acholeplasmataceae; genus WOFB19. Next base: position 572,817 of record CP076021.1, on the reverse strand, counting down.
TCATTAAAACCAAGGATGCTTAATCCCGTTTGTTTTTCACATGCTGATACACATCTACCACACAAGACACATTTACTGCTATCAAGTACCATTACGCCTGAAGAGTCACTGTAATAATAATCTTCTGGATTAAATCCATACATATGTGAAAATTCATTATCAACTGAATATCTTCTGAGTAAATCTAAAAATTCACAATTATCTTCTCTAGAACACTTAAAACATTCAAAATGATGCCTTTTAGCTAATAATTCTAAGTTCATTGATACATCATCGTATATTTCTTGATCATTTGTTATCACGCGCATACCTTCAGTAATAGCAGTTTTACATGCGGGTTTTAAATTACTTTGTCCCTCAATTTTTATTGAGCATAAACGACAGTTGCCTTCTTCATGTATATTTTTTAAATAACATAATCTTGGGATATAAATTTCGTTTTCTTGAGCAACTTCTAATATTGTTTGATCATCGTTAGCAATAATCTCCTGATCATTTATCCATAATTTAATTTGTTTACTCATAAACGTACTCCTCTTTCATTAGGATGACTTGTGATTGCCCCAACTGGGCAAGCTTTTTTACATGCGCCACATTTAATGCATAAATCAGGGTCTATCGTATGAAGTTGTTTTGGTAATCCAGAAATTGCATTAACTGGACAATTTTTAGCACATTTAGTACATCCAATACAGTTATCTTCAATAACGAAATTAGTTAAATTACTACAAACACCAGCTTCACATACGTGATCTTTAACATGCGCTTCATATTCAGAACGAAAATGTTTTAGTGTGGATAATACTGGATTTGGTGCAGTTTGACCTAGTCCACATAAAGATGTTTTTTGTATCATCTTTCCAAGTTTTTCTAGTTCATCAATATCTTTCATAGTTCCGGTACCTTCACAAATGCGATTTAGTATTTCTAGCATTTGTTTGGTTCCTTCTCGACATGGTGTACATTTACCACATGATTCATCAACTGTAAAATCTAAATAGAATCTTGCGACATCTACCATACAGTTATCTTCATCCATAATAATCATGCCGCCAGAACCCATCATTGATCCTAGTTCTTTTAGTGATTCAAATTCAATAGGTGCATCAAGGTCTTTTTCTGTAATGCATCCACCCGATGGACCACCAGTTTGAACCGCTTTAAATTTTCTTTTATTAGGAATACCTCCACCAATATCATAAATGACTTCTCTAAGTGTTGTCCCCATAGGTACTTCAACTAGTCCTGTATTATTAATTTTCCCTCCAAGTGCAAACACTTTAGTCCCACTTGATTTTTCAGTACCAATGGATTTAAACCATTTCGCACCTTTTAAGAAAATAACTGGAATATTTGCTAAAGTTTCAACATTATTTACATTACTCGATTTCCCCCACAACCCTTTAATCGCTGGAAATGGAGGTTTTAATTTGGGCATACCTCTAAATCCTTCAATGGATTGAATGAGTGCAGTTTCTTCACCACATACAAAAGCACCAGCACCTAATCTAATTTCTATATTAAATGAAAAATCAGTTCCAAAAATATGTTCACCCAACAATTCATATGTGTAAGCTTCATTTATCGCATGCTGTAACCTTTCAACAGCAACTGGATATTCAGCTCGTACATATATGTAACCTTGATTAGACCCTATAGCATAACCACATATAGCCATTGCTTCTAATATTGAATGTGGATCACCTTCTAGAATTGCACGATCCATAAAAGCACCTGGATCGCCTTCATCAGCATTACAAATGACATATTTTTGATCAGAAGTTGCTCTTTTTGCAAATTGCCATTTCATTCCAGTTGGAAAGCCACCTCCACCTCGACCACGTAATCCTGATTCAATCATTGTATCAATGACTTTTTCTGGTGATTGGTGTAATAATATTTCTCCTAATGCTTCATAACCGTTTTTAGCGATATATTCTTTAATATCTAACGGATTTATGTGACCACAATTTCTAAGCGCAATTCTTTTTTGTTTTGCATAAAATTGTAAATTGCTCATTTGTCCAATTTTTTTACGGTCTATTGGATTTTTTACTAATAATCTTTTAACAACTCGTCCTTTTAAAATATGTTCTTCACATATTTCTTCTACATCGTTTACTGATACATGTGCATAAAATATTTCATCTGGATAAAGAATGACAACCGGTCCTCTTTCACATAAACCAAAACATCCAGTTAAAACAATATTAACTTCTTTTTTTAGACCCATAGCTGTTAATGTTTTTTCAAATGATTTTTTAATATCTTTTGAATGAGAACTCATGCATCCTGTGCCACCACAAATTAACAATTGCATACGTTCTAACATGAGCGTTCATCTCTCTTTCGGTTTTCAAGCAACCATTTTTCAATAGGTTGATGGTTAATCATATGTTTTTCAACAATGAGTCTTACCATAGGAATAGTTAGTGAACAATACACATATGAATGACCGGATGCATCAATAAGTTCAATCATCGGCTCATATGCACATTCTCCCATACACCCTACTTGTGTCACTGTTACATTTTTTAATGATTGATTTTCTATTTGTTGCAAAAACTCATTTAAAATAGGTCTCGCACCTGATGCAATACCACATGTCCCCATACCCACTTGAATTCTAAACCCATCTTTTGTATAACGCATATTCATTTTTTTATGCGCTTCATCTCTAAGTTTCTTTAGTTCTTCTAATGTTTTCATGCATTTCCTCTATTCTTTTTATATTTGTATTGATATGATCAATGATTGATATTCTTCTTTGATCATTTGTTTTTTTATTATATTTATATATATATTTATGATGATTATTTTTATATGTGAATTTAATTTTATTTAAACATTGATGTTGTATGATATCTGCAATCAATAACCCATAATCACCTTCATCAGGAAAATCAAGATGGTGATGATCAAAAACTAAAAATAATGTCGTACCTAGATGCTTTATAGATCTAAATCTATAGTAACCTTGAGTTTGTTCAGTCAGTAAAATAACTAAAGGAATACCTAAACCTATACGTCTTGTCGTTCTTGTTGTAAAAAAAGGAGAGGTAATATATTTTAAATCTTGTTTCTTAATACCTGAACCATTATCTATTATTTTAATTTTATAACAATCTTTTTTTGTTATATTTATCTTAATTGATGTCGCATGATTCGAAAGTGAATTTTGACATAAATCAAATATATATGACGTTAAATTATCCATGATTAAAATACCTAAAAAAACAATCTAGGTTGCATATATCCAAGGTGATTTCGTTTTCTTTATTTCTTTCTAAAATATCTGTAATCTGATGTGCATCGAATGATGTAATAAATTTTTATCGAAAAAAATCTTTTTTTTATAATATGAAATACCATTTAATGGATATTTTTCTATCAATGGTTTAACTTTATCAAAATATCTGTCTATATGTGCATAAATCATCACATGATCTATATATGCTAAATATGTCATCATTTCTTCTAATGATAATTTTGTTTTTTGAGATAATAAATACGGATATTTATCAATACATTCATCATAAATATCACAAATGCATTGCTCATTATATATATTTAAATCAATCTGTTTTTTCTCTAAAAAAGTTTCTAAATATCGATCGAATGCCATAGCATCACTTACATGTTTAAAATAGACAAGTATATCTATACCTTCTTTAACCGTCACTTCTACACCTGGAATAAATAACATATCATAACTTTTAGCTATTTCTATGCACAAAGGTATTTGTTTTAAACTGTTATGATCAGTAATTGAAATAATATCTAAACCCTTTAGCATTGCCATATTAAATATATTTTGAGGCGTCATTAAAACATCAGCACAAGGCGATAATACACTGTGTATATGAAGATCATAGTAACATTTCATAAAAGACTTCTTTTTATTAAATCTAGCATAACCTCAGTTGACGTAAGTTGTGTTTGAATAAGTGCTATATCTTCTATATCTGCTTGTTTAATAGTTTCTTTATTAAATTTTTTATTTTCTGTTAAAATAACTGCTGGTAAATCCAACATTACTGCAACGCCTATAGTAGTTACAGAATTTATTTGTGTTATTAATATTGGATTATTTTTTCCATGTTTAATAACTGCACTAAGTAAATCACATGCATATACTTCTTTATATGTTTTATCTATTGTTTTATTATGACTAACTAAATGATAGTGATCATTTAATAATATATCTTTTAATTTAAACATTTTCTTCACCTAAATAAAATGTGAGTTTCAAATGTGTACCTTCAATCGTTGATGTTATTTCTAGTTCATCAGTACAACGCTTAATATTAGATAATCCCATACCTGCACCAAAACCATTTCTATTGTCTAATGGAGTTGCAGTTGAATATCCTTCCGTCATTGCTAATGCTATATCTGCTATACCTGGACCATCATCATAAAAATCAATCATGATTTTATCACTTTGATGATCAAAAGTAGCATACCCTCCATACGAATGAATAACTACATTAATTTCAGCTTCAAAAGATGCTGAACATATACGTTTTAATAATCGCTTACTTATATTTTGTGTTTTTAAATACTTTTTAATTCTAGATGATGCACGACCTGCTAAATCATAATTTTTAGCGATTATTTGATAATCATGATTTACCATTGTTCATTATACGATATGCCTTTGATACCGTCTTGGTATAAAAGTCCACTTGCATTAAACATTGTAAGTTCAGTTTTAATAAGTATGATATCAGATTCATAAGCTAATTGAATAACTTTTGTGGATGGTGTTTTACCTCGAACTAGCAATACAACCTCAACATCTAACATTTCTGCTGTACGAATTGATTGTTGTGTAACAAGTCCAGTAATTAGCATAGCTTGATCTAAAATATCATCATCTTTAATACTATTCATAATGACTAAAGCATCACTCATTAAATCAGAACAAAATGCATACGCTATATTTTTATCTTTTAATAATTTAGGAGTGTATACATAACATTTATATTTATCAATCAACACATTCAGGTTCATCTTTTAGTTCCTCCAAATCTTTTGCAACTTGATGAACTTTTGCTACTGTTCCACTACCGTGAATATGTCCATCTACTGAAAAAACAGGTGCTAATCCACATGCACCAATACATCTCGTTGAGCAAAGTGTAATTTCACCATCTTTTGTTGTTTCTCCATCTTTTATTTGAAAATGATTTTCAAAAGTTTCCATTAAGTTTTTAGATCCCCTTACATAACAAGCGGTACCTAAACATACATGAATTTGATGTTTCCCCTTTGGTTCAACAGAAAAATTACCATAAAAGGTGACAACACCGTTAATGGTTGCAATACTAACATCTAATTTTTTACTGATTATTTTTTGAATTTTTAAAGGAATGTATCCAAATATTTCTTGAGCATCATGAAGAACAGGCATTAATGGGCCTGGTTTTTTCATGTGTTCTAGAATTTTAACATCAAAAAGAGTCAGCTGATCCTGAGTAAATTCTTGTTTTTTATTCATTTTTTTCTCCTTATGAAGAATCGTATATTTATATCGTGATTATATCATATATATTTTTTATAAATAAGAAAAAAAATGAAAAAGGACTTTTTTTTAAATTGATAACGTTTTCAAATATTCTTTTAAGAGAAAAAAGCCCATTTATTTAGAAATAAATAAGCTTTTTTGTTATTTTATATATTTTAAATGTGCATCTGCTAATACAATAGCTGCACAATTTTCTAGTATAATACCCGCTCTTCTTACAATAGCAACATCATGTCTTCCACCAACTTTTAGTGTTTTTATATCTTGTTCTTTAAAATCAAAAGTTTGTTGCTCTTTTGATATGCTTGATGTTGGTTTAATGAATACTTTAAAAACTATATCATTACCATTTGAGATGCCACCTGTGATGCCACCACTATGATTAGTTTTAGTTTTCCCCTTATCATTAATCAGTACATCATTAAATGCAGAACCTTTTAGGTTAACGCCTTCAAAACCTGTACCGAATTCAAAGCCTTTAACTGCAGGTATACTAAACATCATTTTTGCTAGTTCAGCATCTAATTTTTCGAACATTGGTTCCCCGAGTCCAATATCTACATTTTTGATTGTAACTTTAATAATGCCACCAACTGAATCTTTTTCTCTTATAATATCTTCTAAGTATGAATCAATTTGTGTCATATCTTTTAATGTACCTATTTGAATAATTTCATGTTCAAAACGATAAGGTAACATCATTTTTGCGATAGCACCTGCTGCAACAAGTGGTGCAGTAAGCCTACCGGAAAATCTTCCGCCGCCTCTATAATCTTGAAATCCTCGATATTTTTCGTTAGCAACAAAATCAGCATGCCCTGGTCTTGGTTGTTTTTTTAAATGTTCATAATCTTTAGATTTAATATTTTTGTTTTCTATCATGATATGAATAGGCGAACCAGTTGCATATCCATTAAACACACCTGATGTAATGATTGGTTCATCATCTTCTTTTCTTGGTGTTGTACCAATTGCTTTAGGTTTTCTCAATTCTAAATCCGCTTTTATACGTTCTAGATCTATGCGTGTTCCTGGTGTTACACCATCAACAACTACTCCTATTGCATTTTGGTGTGATTCTCCATATAAAGTTATTCTAAATAATGTACCATAGCTATTCATATTCTATCACTTCCAATAATTCATCTATAATTTCATGTATATCTAAATCGTTATTTAACCATAACATTTCACTTTTAACTGCTTGAGCAAGTAACATGATAAATCCATTATATGCTTTATCTGCATAGCTCATAAGTTTTGTTTCTTTCGGTCTATATATAAGATCAATTAAGATTTGATGGGTGATCTCATCTTTAGCAAGTACACAATCTTCAACATTCGGATATGTACCAATAGGTGTAGCATTAATAAAAATATCATATTGAGCTGCTATTATATCTTTATAATGAATCATTTTCATTGCTCCATCGTCACGTGGGTGTCTTGAAGCAAATTTAACGTTTGCATTTGCATTAAGTAATACTTGATGTATAGCTTTTGCTGCACCACCCGTTCCTAATACTAAAACATTTTTACGTTCAATATTAATTCGGTAATAAGAAAGCAAATACCAAAATCCATAAACATCAGTATTATCACCTATAATTTTATTATCTTTCATATATATTGTGTTGACAGCTTTAGTTTTTTTAGCTGTTTCTGATAATTCATCAACATAAGATAAAATAATTTCTTTATATGGTTTAGTTATATTAAATCCGTCATAGCGATTTTCTTTTAAATATTTGATATATGTTTTAATTTCAGTAGGTTCAATGTCAATTAAATCATATGTGATTTGATCACCAATAATTTTACCAATGGCTTCATGAATTTCAGAAGATAAACTATAAGAAATATGATGGCCTATGAGTCCAAATTTATGATTCACTTTGATATGCCTTAGATAAGGACATTAAATGAATCAAAAATGTTTCATAAAATGATATTAATTCTTTATGATTCACTTTTTGTTTCATCATTTCTAAAAGTTGTTTTTCTCTTGATTGATCTAAAACCGGTAAATGATGTTCTTTCTTATATAATCCGATTTTTTTAGCAACTTCCATTCTTTTTTCAAACAATGCGAGCATTTCTTCATCAATTTGATTAATTTCCAATCTCAAGTCATCTAATTTCATTGATATCGCCACCTAATTTTTTATATTCCTCAAAAAATACTGGATAAGATTTTTCAACACATTCCGCACCTTTAATAATCACATTATCTTTCGCTCTTATTGCAAGCACTGATGCTGCCATAGCAATACGATGATCATTAAATGTATCGATTTCTATATGTCCATTTAATTGAGACTTACCTTCTATTTCAATTTTATCATGGAATTCTTTCATCTCAACACCAAATCTAGATAAGACATCCTTCATTGCTTCAACTCTATCAGATTCTTTGATTCTAAGTCTTTCATAGTTAATAAATGTAGTTACACCATCACTAAGAGCTGCTAATCCCATCAGCATTGGACCAAGATCTGGTACTTGGGATAAATCAATTGTTGTTCCTTTTGTTTTTGTTGGATTAACGATGTAGTTGCCATCCTTATATTTAATATTTGCACCCATACGTAATAAAATATCAACAATTTCTTTATCACCTTGTAGACTATCTTGATTTAAATGTTTTAAAACAAGTTGTTTTTTACCAATTAAACCAGCAACAAACCAGAAAGCGGATTGTGAGAAATCTCCTTCAACAATTGCATTCTTTGCTTGATATTTTTGTCCACCTTTAATATATATATACTGATCAACTCTTAATATATGAATACCGAATTCACGTAGAACATCAAGTGTTAAATCCACATATCCTTTTGATTCTAATGGAGATGTTAATTCAATGACCGAATCTCTACCGGTTAAAGGTAATGCAAACAATAGACCACTAATAAATTGAGAACTGACATCTCCTCTAAGAGGAAAATGTCCACCTTTTATTTTCCCTTTAATTAAAACTGGTAATTGATGGTTTTCATCTAAATGCTTAAATGTAACTTTTTTGTTTTCAAATAGTCGATCATAAACATCTAAAGGTCTATCTACTAGTCTATGCATACCATGAATTTCTACTTCATTTGTTTGTAACATAAAAATGGGTATCATAAATCTAAGTGTTGAACCAGACTCAAATACATTTACTTTATGCACGCGAAGATTTAAATCTACAGGATATATCATATCTTTATCAAATGATGCCCCTAGAGCACTTAAAGCATTTTTTGTTGCTTCTAAATCTTTAGATTTTAATACGTTAGAAATAACACTTTTCTCTTTCGAAAGTGCTGCAGCTATCACATAACGATGTGATAAAGATTTAGATGCTATGACTTCAATTTCACCTTCAAGTGATTTTGGTTTAATACTTATATCCATATTATCAACCTATCTTTATTTTTTTAATGACTGCTTTTCCTACATTTTCTATCAAAATAAAATGAAATCCATCTGCCATATTTTTCTTGTCATATTTTAGTTCATCTTCAAAATCAATTGCTTCTAATAACGGTTCTTTTACTAAACTATTTTTTAGTAATATTTGTTTAACTTCTTCATACAAATACGAAGGTGTAATATTCAATGATATACCTTTTTGTAAGGCGATTAACATGCCATAGCTTATTGCTTGACCATGCTTATATTTTTTATATGCTGTTTTCTTTTCAATCGCGTGTCCATATGAGTGTCCAAAATTCAAAAACATACGTTCTTTTTTATCATAAGGATCAATTAAAACAACATTTCTTTTCACCTGAATTGTTTGAATGATTTCTTTTTCTGTTACTGTCCTATGATCCATAAAATAGTGATACAAATCTTTATCTCCAATAAGTCCAGATTTAATCATTTCAGCCATACCATTTTGATATTCCTCTAATGGTAGTGTTGATAAAAACATTGGATCTATAATGACTTTCTTTGGTTGATAAAACGAACCAATGAGATTTTTGCCTAAATCAAGATCTATACCTACTTTTCCACCAATACTGCTATCAACCATCGCAAGCAATGAGGTAGGTATTTGCATAAAGGGAACACCTCTATAAAGTGTTGATGCAATAAAGCCTGCAAGATCTCCTACTACACCTCCACCTAAAGCAATGAGTAAATGTTGTCTTTTTATACCTTGTTTAATTAAATCCTCGATAGCACTTAAATATACTTGATAAGATTTAGATGTTTCTCCATGAGGGATAACACAAACCTTAACATCAAATGTATTAAACCATGATTGTATTTTTTCTTCATACAATGCAAAAACATGATCATCAGTTAAAATAAACACTTGATCAAAATGATAAAAATCTTTTACATAAGATTCAATTTTATCCATTTCATGATGACCTACAACTATGTCATAATCTGGCATATTAATCTTTGTCAAAGCTTTTCCTCTTTTCTTTTGCACTTTTCATATAAGCCATGATTGCTTCTTTTTCATCACTAAGCAATAATGATTTCATATATTGAAGTTCATTTTGAAAATCTCTTATAACACCTAATAAAGCTGGTTTATTTTCTAAAAATAATTCTGTCCACATCTCTTCATTAATTTTAGCAATTCTAGTTAAATCACGATATGAGTCACCAGTTGCATCTTTTGTTTCATCATAGTGATCAGCATTAACTAACGTTACTGCTAGTATATGGGTTAATTGCGATGTAAAAGCAATTAATTGATCATGTGTTTTAGGATCAACAGTTAATATTTTCCCAAATGAAAGTTCATTAGCGATTTGATTTAAAATTAATATATCTTTTTTTCCTGATTTATTAGATGGTACTATCACGAAATTCGCATTTTCAAATATACGATAATCTTTTGAATCATAACCACTTGTTTCTTTGCCTGCCATTGGATGATGTGATGTATACGTAATACCTTCAGGTAGAATATTTTCAATTTCTTTAACCATCCAAGTTTTCGTACCACTAACATCTGTAACTAATTGTCCTCTTTTAAATAAATAACGATATTTTTGAATAAATTCAATATTATGTTTAGGATACAAAGATAAAATAACAATATCACAAATTGTTAATTTATCTAAATCGTTGTCTTTTTCAACTATGCCTTCTGCAATTGCTTTTTCTACTTTATTTTGACTGCGATTATAAGCATATATTTCATGCCCTTTTAAATGCAATCCTTCCGCATAAGATGCACCTATTAAACCCAGTCCTACAATAAATATTCTCATACAAGTTTTTTATCTAATACCTTCGAAACTTTATCAAGTTTTATAGCCATTTCTGCATATTTCTTAGGTTTTAATGATTGTGCACCATCACTCATTGCATGTTCTGGATCATGATGTACTTCTACAATAAGACCGTGTGCGCCAACAGCTAAACTTGCAAGAGATAAACTTTCTATCATATTCCAACGTCCTGCGGCATGACTTGGATCAATAATTACTGGTAAATGTGATAATTCTTTAACAGCTAAAACTGAACTAATATCTAAAGTATTTCTCGTATATGTTTCATAAGTTCTTATGCCACGTTCACATAAGATAACATCATCATTACCATATGCCATGATATATTCAGCTGACATAAGCCACTCTTGAATGGTTGCTGCCATACCTCTTTTAAGTAATATAGGTTTTGTTGATTTCCCTAAAGCTTTTAGCAATGAGAAATTTTGCATATTTCTAGCACCTATTTGAATAATATCAACATAAGTTTCAAATTCATCTAATACATCAGGACTCATAAGTTCTGTCACAACTAACATATCAAATTCATCAGCAACTTTTCTTAATATTTTTAACCCTTCAACTTCTAATCCTTGAAAAGCATATGGTGAAGTTCTAGGTTTATATGCGCCACCTCTTAAAATTTTAACACCTGATTTTTTAAGTTCTCTTGCAATTGTTCTAAGTTGATCTTCGGATTCAACTGAACATGGACCAGCCATCATCACAAATTGATCGCCACCAACTTTTAAACCGTTACGTAATTCAATAACAGAGTCTTCACGGATGAAAACTTCTACTTGCTTTCTTAAATGGTGTAGAAACTCTCGTCACTTCATCAACGCCATCAAATGCTTTTAAGTCTTCTGGTTCAAAAGTTGAAGTGTCCCCAATAATACCAAATATCTGAACTAATTCACTACTTACATCTTTAATTTCTAAGTTTTTGTCTTCTAGAAATGCAACAAGTTTATCATATTGTTTTCTTGTTGAGTCCTTTTTCATCTTAATAATCATTTTTCTTCTCCTTTAGATATAAAAAAATCCCTGAGGAACAACCCTCAAGGATAAAAATTAATCATTGATCGGCTCTTTCCTTTCATAAATCATCACTCAAAAAGGAATGCCTTTGCAATCCTCTACTTTTGGTAATAATATACGTAATAAAAAACAGATTTCAATAACTTCATCATAGCAATCACCTTTCTTGCTTGTATAAATAGTATCATAGTATTTTTAAAAAGACAAGACAGGAAGATTTTTATTTTTCGAATTATAATAAAAAACTTTTTTTATTTTAGGTATTGTGTTTTGCACAGTAACGTGATATATTATTATTGTGTGATACACAGTAAGGAGACTTTTAATGAATACTCAATTCAAAAAAGGTATTGTAGAACTTTGCGTATTAAGTCTGATTCAAGAAAAAGACATGTATGGATTTGAAGTCATTGAATCATTATCTTCAACCATTGATGTTAACGAAAATACAGTTTATCCAATTTTACGAAGACTTACCGCCCAAGGTTACTTTACCACTTATTACGAATCAACAAATCAAGGTGCACCAAGAAAATACTATCGTATTACAGATCAAGGTGTAGAAATATATCTTGTCTATATGGAAGAATGGTATACATTCTTAAAAGGCGTCAATAAAATCTTAGGAGGACAAACAACATGAAAAACGAATATTTAGATGAATTAAGACATATATTAGAAAATCATCAAGTTTCAGAAAAAGATATTGATGAAATCTTATCAGATTATACTTTATTATATGACGAAGGTCTTAACAAAGACATGAGCGATAAAGAAATTAGAGAATTACTTGGTGAACCAAGAAATGTTTATGAAGATTTAAAAGATACATTAACTTTTATTTTCACAAAATCATCAAATAATAAATTTGTTGCATTAACTCCATTTTTAGCAACCATTATCTTTATGGTCATTGGTTTTACAACTCAAACATGGCATCCTACATGGCTTATCTTTTTACTCATTCCTATTTCTGGTGTTTTAAGTCGTAAAAATAAGAAGAAAATGTTAGTGAGTCTATCACCATTTATTGCTTTGATTGCGTTCATTCTTCTAAGCTATTTCACAGAAGAATGGCCATATACATGGTTAATATTTTTACTCATTCCTATTTCAGGACTTCTTTATAAACGAACTTTTAAATCATTAATGCGTGCTTTATCATTTTTTGCAGCAATTGCTTTCTATTTATATATGGCAGTTGTTCATGATCAAGCACTTATTGGTTTATTAGGTTTCTTACTCCCTATCGTGGTTAATATAAATATTGTAAACTTTAGTATAGATAAACATTACACGAAACAAGGCATAACAATTCTATTTTTTGTATTACTATACATTACCGCATTTTTACTCGTAGGATTTTATGCCCCAAATGCTTGGGTTTATGCATGGCAAATCTTATTGCTGATACCTGTAACTGCAATCATTTTATCTGGACAATTTAGATGGGTAGCTGTGATGCCGTTTATTGCGACTATCATATTCTTTTCAACAGGATATTTCTTCCAAATGTTTCATATCTCATGGTTAGCTTTCTTATTAATCCCAATGGTTGGCATATTAAGTGATCAAAAAACTGTGACCGTTAAAAAGAATCCTAAATATTAAAAAAATAATGCCGATGAAATTCATCGGCATTTTTATTATTTTAATGCATCTAAATCAATATATCCTAAACCAAGTGCTTTTGGTCCTGTATGTGCTCCGACAACAGGTGTTAAATATGCAACAATAACTTCTCTTTTCGGAAAAACTGCTTTAAGTTCTTTAATAAACCAAGCCACATAATCATCTGCGTGTGCATGAGAAATATATGTAATACAATTCATGTTTTTTGTAACTTCTATATATTTTTCAATGACACGTTTTTGTGCTTTATGTGTCGTTCTTATTTTTTCAAGTGTTTCAACTACACCTTCTTGATTAATCGTTAATAAAGGTTTAAGTTGTAACATCGTACCTAATGTACCTTGAAGTTTACTTAATCGTCCATTTTTAACTAAATATAATAATGTATCAACAGCGAAATACACTTGATTATTTGCTCTTATTTTTTCTAAGTGTTTAATGATAGCAGGTGTTTTCTTTCCTTTTTTAGCTAAACGATGTGCTTCTAGAACCATAAATGCTTCAGCATATGCTAATGTCTTAGAATCAAATACAGTGACTTTAATATCAACTTCATTTGCTGCACGTTTCACTGCTTCAAATAACCCAGATAATTTAGAAGAAATCGTCACTACAATTGCTTCTTCATAACCTTTTTCTTTTAATCCCTCGAATATTTCAATCATTTGGCCTAAAGCAACATAAGAAGTCTTAGGAATATCATCAGGATTTGCTTTTATTCTTTCATAAAAAGTTTTAGCGTCCATATCAATATAATCATTAAAACTTTCACTATTTCCAAAGTGTATCACAGATCTTAAGATTGTGATATCTTTAGGAAAATCCAAGTAATCTAATCCTGCATTACTACAGGTTAAAATTGCAATTTTGCTCATATATCCCTCTCCACTTATTTATTTTAATTCAATTTCCTTATTATAAATATATCTTATCATAAAATACGCATTACTTTATAGTAATGTCTTTAATTGATCAAAATGATCAATTGTGTCATATGCTTTAAGTCTTGTTGGATGTTGATGTCCTTTTGTAAATAAAATTGGCTTTACACCTAAAATCTTAGCAATTTCTGCATCGTGCAAAGTATCCCCAATCATGACACTGTTTTTACCAGAAATATGATGAGATTCCATATATTTTTTTGCGACGTCTTCCTTACCCTTTGCATGTATATCAGAAGTCCCTAAAATATCATCAAAAATAGTATCAATCTTAAAGTGTTTTAATTGGGCTTTAAGATTGTTTATTTCAGATGCTGAAAGCACTATATTTTTATAACCCTTAGATTTAAAATATTGAACAGTTTCTATAATATTTTTATGCAATGGAGCATGATAACTTCTTGGTTGAAATAACTCTATAAATCTTTTAGCTAAGACATCAAAGCTGGTTTTATTAAAATCATAAACCTTAGCATAATAGTCTTTAACTGGAAAATCAAAAATCATTAAATATTCTTCGAATGTTACTGTTGGTTGTCCGACTTCTAATAGCATTTCATTTAGTATTTCATAACAAAGATTTGCATCATCTAAAATCGTACCATTAAAATCCCAAAATATATATTTCATAATGCCTCCTATTTATGATATGGATGATGTTTCATTATCATAAATGCTCGATATAATTGTTCTACAAATATAAGTCTCATTAATTGGTGTGGAAATGTCATCTTTGAAAATGATAAACGTTCATTTGTACGATCATAGACTTCTTTTGATAAACCATAAGACCCACCAATCACAAATATAATATCATGATGTTGATGCATCATCATATTTTCTAAGTGTTTTGAAAAAGATTCGCTTGAATAAGTTTTCCCATTAATAGCTAAACTAATCACATAATCATTTTGTCCTATATGCTTTAAAATAGCCATGCCTTCATCATTAACTGCTTGTTCATTCTTACCATCTTTTATTTCAATTATTTCTAATTTTTGTGGTACTTGTTTCTTGTAATATTCAACACCTTGATTTAAATATTTATGATTCATTTTACCAACAACCACTAATTTAATCATACTTCAATCACCGGTAATCCTTCTTTTTCAGCATAATAAACTTCAACTTTTGTTGGGTCATCAAAATGCTTAACTATAGATTCCTCAATAGCAAGTACACTATTACAATCCTCAGAAATATGAGAAACCACCCAAATTGCTTGTTTTTTTATCAATAAATTCATCAAATATGATGCATCATCATTTGATAAATGTCCCTTTTCAGATAAAATACGTTTTTTAAGATGAAAAGGTCTTGGAGACTGCATTAACATTGTTGGATGATGATTTGCTTCCACGATATAGATATCTGCTTGACTAACCAAATCATAATATACTTGATCTAAATATCCAGTATCATAAAAAATTACTAACTTTTTATCACCATTTATCACATAACCAACAGGTTCATTAGCATCATGTGAAATAACAAAAGGTGTCACTAATACACCCTCAAGATCAAACGATTCTTCTGATTTTATAATCGTAACTTCTGGTAAAAATGATTTCACATCATCATGTAGTCCTTCAAATGTACCTTGAGTCATAAGAATTTTCTTTATTGTTTTTTGTTTTAATAACATTTTTAATCCCATGACATGATCATGGTGTTCATGTGTTAATAAAAGATACTTTACGTCATTTATATCTTCGTTGTAGGCATCCATTTTTTGGTGCATTCTACGATAACTAATACCTGCATCAATATATAATTTAATATGGCCTACTTTTAAGTAGGTCATATTTCCCTTAGACCCACTGGCCAAAACATATACCTTCATCCAATCACCTTATTTAATCTTATCACAAAACTATGTGATATTAACAAATAAATTGAAAGATGTTGCAATACACCCCAAAAAATGCTATATTATAACTGCTTGTATGAAATACAAATAAGGAGTGAACACAATGAATCGAATCAAAAAATTGAGAAGAGTAGCACTATTGGCGTTAGTAGTTGCTGGATCCCTCTCATTAGCTGCATGTAATGGTAGCAGTAAAGTGCCATATGGTAGCTTATCAGAAGACACACAATATTTGACATATGACGACTATAGCATTAGTGAAGTTGAATTATATGATCAATTCCGTTTGCAAGGAGTTTCAGTATTAGCATCTATGATCGATGATGTTATATTTAGCGAATATGCAACAGAAGCTGAAACATTATTAGCAAACGCAGATGAAGATACACTAGAATATTTTTACGATCAAATAAATAGTGCTGTATTTAATGACACCGATGAAGAATCTCTTCAAGAACTCTATGATGATTCAAATGATATATATGTTATGTATCTAGAACAATTCGTAGACTCAATGTATTTACTAGATAATACAATTGATGCAGATGATTTATTAAATGACTTATTAAATCTTGCAACACCTTTTGAAGGATATGAAAGTATTCCTGCAGTAGTCAATACATATAAATCGTTAGTTGCACAAAGATTATACGCTGCTGAACAACTAGCATTAGACGTTGAAGATGAAGATAGTGCATATTATGTTGACGATGAAGACATCGTATCATATTATCAAGCAAATACTGAAGGTCAATATGACGTAGATGCACTTATCGTAAGATTTATTAACCTAAACGAAGCAAACGCCGCATTATATCAAGTAGGTTTAAAATCTGACTCAAAAGGTTTATGGTATGAAATCCCTGATATCCGTATCGCTAGTGGAGAAGCTGGTTATGTAGACTTAACTGATGAAGTTAGTTATGGTTACATCATCGACATCCTTGATGAATTAGGACTTCTTGGTAAATTAGGCGTAGATTATGCTGATCGTTCAAAATTAAGTATTTCTAATTTCGAAGATTACTACAAAGCTTATACAATTAGTACTACAAGAGATGGATATCCTGATGTTGCTTTAAATACATCACAAGTTAAAGAAAAATTTGTTGAATTATACAATGTATTAAATCCAGCAGCAACTGTTGAAGTTGATGTTGATGGAAACATTGTTGGTACAGCTGGATCTTCATTTGAAACAACATATACTTATGATGACTTATCAGACATCAATTCAAGCTTAGTTTCTCATTTATATAGTACATTAACTGCTGAAACTAATATCGAAGATGCTTCTACTGAAAAAGCATACTCATCAAGAATTCAAACATTCGGTGATTTTAGATACTTAGTATTTAAATTAGATGATGGTAGTGCTGATGAAGATGGTATCCTTATTGAAGATGAAGATGATTATGATGACGATGATGATACTGATGAAGAAATTTTTGCTAGTACAACAGCTGCTGATGCTGCAAAAGCACAAGCTCGTTTAGATTTAATTGATAGCAAATTATCTGATTCTTATATTTCTACAGTAGTTGCAGAATTGTATGATGATGAAGATGAAGTATCTATCGATATTTATGATAACATCTTACGTACACTATATGATCAATCATATGGTTATGATGGTAGTGATGATAATAAAGATGGTAACGTAGTTGCTACTGTTAATGGCGAAGACATTACAGTTGATGCATTTTATGCAGAAGTTGAAATGGCTTATGGTGTTAACTTATCATTAGACTTATTAGTTAATAAAATTTTAATGGATAGTGATGAATATACAGTTAGTGATGATGATTATGATGATTACGAAGAACAATTCGAAGACATTATTTACGCTTTCTCATCTGACAGTTATTCAAGTTATCCTGCATCTATGGGTAGAGAAGCATTCCTACTTGTAGCATTCGGTGCTGATTCTAATGAAGAAGCAATTAATCAATTATATGTTTATCCAGATTTAAGAGACCAATTTTTAAATGATTATGAATCTCACTACAGTGAAGATACAAATACAATTTATGAAAAATTCGCTGAATTATCTGCATTACAATATGATAATGAAAAATCAATTACTGTTAGTCATTTATTAATTTACTTTGATCAAGATTTTGATGGTACACCTGATGATCCTTCAGATTACTTGGACACACTAACTGCTGTTCAACAAACTGAAATCATGGATGGTTTACAAGATCTTATCGACGAAGTTTATTATCGTGCTGGTTTATACACTGACTTTGATTCTGCTTTAGCTGCAATCGCTGAAGAATTCAATGATACTGGTAGAATTTTACAAGGTAGCTATGGTGATGAATTAACTGGTGAATTAATTGACTTACAACCTGAATTATACTGGTCTGAATATCGTCAATTAGGATTCAATATGACTTTTGAAGCAATCACAACTGAAATCACTAATAGTTCTAATATTATTACAAACTCAAGTGTATTAGATGATGTATTCTATGATAGAGCAATCTCAATCTTTGATACTTTAGCTGAAACACCTGAAGATGACTCATTATATCCTTACTTAGATTTCTATGATGAATGGGCAACTGGAGATGGAATCTCACTTGCTGATTTAGAATTAGTTGAATCATCATTCGGATGGCATTTCATTCTTGCTGAAGAAATTGGCGAAAAAACAAGTGCTATTTATAGTGAATACGATGATGACGATGAAGATTATATCGATGCTGATTTGAATTTAAATGCTTATAATGAAAACTCAGAAAAATTAACTGCTAGTCAAATAGAGTATTACTTAGTATTAAGTGAAACTGATGAGGGTGCACCTCTTCCAAGTGATGTTGAAGATGCAATTACTACTTATCTTTCACCAGTTACTACTCTTTATAGTGGTACTTATATGCAAAGAGAATTAATCTTTAAATTAGTTGAAGAAGTTCAATTTGGATCTGGTGTTGATTCATCAAGATTTACAACAATCCGCGAAATCAATTTAAGACAGTTTAACAATTATCAACTTTCTGAAAATGGTGGCGTATTTGATAGTAATTATGATGATCTTTACGGTTCATGGTTCGATATTTTAGAAGCATAGTTCACACATAATCTTATATAAAAAGACCCAAGATATTATCTCGGGTCTTTTTTTCCTGACGTTTGGTGCATTTAGTTGATATCTTTATTGAAATAATAATTCTTATCGACTGATTCAAGAATATCAGTAATACCTAGATCACTTTGGAACTTTCTATAAGTGATCTTTTTGTTTATCTTTTTAATTCTATTAAATAAATCATCCATCATATCATTTCTACTTTGAATAAGTTTCCGATGATTATTAACTTTTGATTTTGGTGTATGATTATATCTATATACAAAAAAATTCATATAGTGTTGTAGGTTCTTTAGTCGATAACCTGCATGTTTAAATAGATATCTTTTAATGTTACTGTGTAATGAATCTACTAAAAGCGTATCATATACTCCATCACCTTCACGACGTGCATCAATATTTGGTACATTAAATTGACGCATAAATTGCTTTTGTATCACTGATCCATCATGAATGAATTTAGTGACTTTTCTTATATGATGTGTACATAAATCTATGAACTTTTGTGGCGATGGATTTCCCTCGAAGATACTTTTGCTATCGTTTTTCCCTCTAAATTTATCAATGTAATCACACATAGATGATTAAAGGATATGCCTCTTATTCCTTTGTTGTCAGCTCTATACAGCTTGTATTTTTTATCACTAATTCGACAAATGTTTCATCCACTAGTATTGTGCCATCTAAAAATACCTCATCTTGATATGCTCTTAAAGATTCAAAAATAAGGTATCTATAATATAGTGCTGTTTTGATATTGATATTTAAGTTTCTAGCTATAACTTCTAGCGTGACATCATCTATCATAAATCCAATAAATCGTTTGTACAAATAATCACTATGATGAAGATAACTAGTTGTTGATTCATCTAAAATGAATGTCTTTAGACAGGATTTACATTTATACCTTTGCTTCTTGTTTATATCCCTCCCATTTTTGATTAAACTATTCACAGTTCCACATTTTGTACATATTTTGTGTTTTGGCATAATACTTCCTAAGACCACAAAAGCGAGTACTTCCCCCAATCAAGGAATGTCGCCAAACAAACCAGGGTAAAATACTCGCTTTTATGATTCCTTGATTAGTTTTGTTTGGCATTTATATTATACCTTTAATTTGAAAAAAATTATGTTCAAAATAAAAAAGCTGATATCTGGCTCAATTGTCCTGTTGATAGATTTCTATATCAACTAAATGCACCAAACGTCAGCTTTTTTTTATATGATTTTTCTTTGTTATTAAAATAGTTGAATTACTAACAAATATATAACTGGCATTATAAGAGCTGGTAGTAAATTTGCGATTTTAACTTTTTTTATTTCCATAAAATTAAATGCAATTGCAATTAGTATTATATTACCAATCATTGAAATAGTTGCAATTATATCAGGTGATGCATAATCATTTAATACTGAAGCTAAAATGGTGATTCCACCTTGATAAATTAAGACAACTACTGCTGAAAACATTACGCCGATACCAAGCGTTGAAGCTAAAATCATGCCTGTAAAAAAATCTAATGTTGATTTAACAAGTAAGATTGTCATGCCTTGGCCAAGGCCATCTTGAATTGCTCCAGTAATTGACATGGCACCAACACTAAATATAAGTGTTGCTGTCACAAAGCCTTTCGCCATGGGTGGTAAGTTATACTTTTTTTCAACTTTAAGAGCAAAATTATTTATTTTATCATCAATATCTATCCATGTTCCAATGAGTGTACCAACGACTAATGAAATAAGTAGTAATAAATCAAAGCGTGTAGATAATGTATCATTTTCTATAACTATAAAATCAGATAGAAACCAACCAATCGATAATACAAATAATCCTAATCCTATCGCAAATATCATTGCTTTTTGAATTTTTTCGGATAATCCTCTTTTAAAAGTCATACCCAATATGGTTGCGACTATAATAGCTGCAACATTTATTAATGTTCCCATAAGTTCCCTCTTATATTTCTATTTAATAAAAAAGTATCTTTTTAAGATACTTTATTTAACTTTGTGTTTGTAAAATCTCATCTTATCAAGCACTGCAACCATTTGTGTAAATGATCCATCAGCGGTATGTTCTAAAGTCTCTCCTAAAACGGTAAACTTAGAATCTATAGTATCAATAAACCATAATAATAAAGCTTCTCCGGTTTGTGGTTTCTTAGGTGATCCATAGTGAAGTTGTCCGTGATGAGATAGTATCATATGTTTTAACATAAGTACTTCTTCTGTATCAACAACTTTTAGTGATCTTGCAACTTCATCAATTTCAACAGTTTCCATCACAAGATGGCCCATAAGCAAACCTTCTTTAGTATACTCACCATCTACACCACTTATTTCTTCTATTTTTGCCATGTCGTGTAAAATTGTAGCAGCATATAATAAATCTTTATTTAAATATGTATAAACATCTAAAAATCCATCTATTAATTTAAGCATTGTAAACGTATGATAACTTAATCCACCGACATAAGCATGATGAAATTTAGTTGCTGCAGGATGCATGTAAAATTTATTTTTCTTGCGATTATATATTTTCGTTGTAATAGATTTTAATATTTCATTATCAATTTTATTTAAAAATGATTCAATACCTTTTTTAATATCCATTAATGGTACGGGTGCATAGACGTAGAATGTTTCTAATAAAGTCGCTAACTCTTCAGCATCTAATACATCTTCTGCCGGCATAATAGATGTACATTTTAAGACTAAGTCATCTTCTGTTTTAACAACTGCTTGTGCTAAAAATTGATAAATTTTACCCATCGCAATTTCATCTAATTGTTCAAATTCTAATTTCAAGTTTATGTGTTCGCTCTCTTTAGTTAATACTGTTGTATTACAAAAGTGTGCACCAGAGTTAATACTTTCAACTTTTCCTATGATTTCATATGTTTTGTTTTCTTCTAATGTCATCATATGCCTCATTTCACATGTTTAATCAAATATTCTCTTAGAGCTTCTTGATTATTTTCAATTTCTTTATTTAATATAGCCAATACCATTTGATTTTGCATTTCTTTTAGCCATGCACCAGCTTTTTTATTCGTGATTTCCATCATATCATATGGTTTTAGTTTTAAATCGAGTTCACTTTGAATAGGTAGATTTTTATATGTTTCCATCAATTCATTTTGCATTAATCTTTCGCGTTTTAACATATAGTTAACACGTGAAGCAAGTAAACATAAATCAATGCCATATTCATATAAATCTAACCCATTAAATTCAGTCTTTTTATTTGCTAATTTAGCTGCAGTAAGATATCGATGTTTTTGTTTATTTGAAAATGGCCATTTAGATGGTACGATACCTTTATTTAAAGTAAAACAAATCGTGAAAAACACATCAACAAATGGCATTTCATCTAATGTTGCGATATATTCAATACCTTTTTCTAAACCAGGCAACATTTTATGAACTTCAGTTGTTATCATTGTTTTTAGTGCTAATTTTAAATGCTTTTCTTTTAATATTTTAACAAGTTCTAATAATACACGCTCCATAGCAACTGATTGTAGTTTATCTCTTAAATCATATATGGCTTCACGTGTTTCTTTCGTTATTTGAAATCCTAATTTGGATTGAAAATAGATTGCTCTTAACATTCTTATGGCATCTTCACTAAATCTAAGATAAGGATCCCCAATAGCTCTAATAAATTTAGATTGTATATCAGACTTACCATCAACATAATCATATACTTTTAATTCTTCATCCATTAATAAACCATTAATTGTGAAATCTCGACGTTTAACATCTTCTATAACAGTTTGAGCAAATGTCACTTGATCAGGATGTCTAGAGTCTTGATATGGACCATCAATACGATAAGTTGTTATCTCAAATGATTCTTTTCTAAAGAATACAGTCACTGTACCATATTTGATTCCCGTAGGTTTTGCATCAAATAATTTTGAAACTTGATATGGTTTAGCATTAGTTGTTATATCAATATCACTTATATTTCTTTTTAGTAGTTGATCTCTTACAGCACCACCAACTATATAAGCTTCATATCCATTTTTCTTTAATATTCTTAGCACGAGTTGTGCGTTGTTTAATGTTTTCATTATATCACCATGATTATTATACCAATTATTGATGTTTATTGATAGTCTAAAAATAGAAGCATTCATATAATTAAATGAAAAGATTGAGCATGTAAATGGTATATATATGAAAATCTTATGTAAAGAAGATGGTTTGTCAATTATATAACACTAAAATATAGTTAGATATAGAAAACAAGGGGTGCTTACATGCTTACACCAACACATCATAAAATGTCAAAAATAATATATGATCAATTTATTCCAGACGATAAAGTTATGATTTCTAGAACAAATTTTATTAAAGGTTCTGCTGCACCTGATTTTATAAAATCATTTAAAACATATGGTCATAACATTCCAGAATCGTTAGATTTCGTTATTGATTTAATCAATGATTTAGTTTCAAAAAAACATCATCGTGAAGACTTTGGTTTTAAATTAGGTACGATTACTCATTTTATTGCTGATTATGCATGTACTTACCATGCAAATCCTGTATATATAAAAAGAAATATCGCTGAACATTTATTATATGAATATAAAATAGAACAATTAAAAATTAACCCTAAATTGATTATGTATACAAAAAAATATATTGAGTCTTTTGAAACACTTCATGTTGATTTACAGAGCTACTTTGAAAATCATAAACATTATAAGCCAGATCCAAAACGAGATTTTATACAAGCCATCCAATTAATTAAAAGAATTTGCGATCTAGTAATTTATACATACAAAAAAAATCATGTTATTGAAGAAAGAAAGTTAGAACATCAACAAAGAGTTGTTATCTTTTCTGATACTTTTTATCCTCAAATTAATGGTGTAAGTAATACTTTATATCAATATATTAAATTTTTAGATTTCCATCATATTCCTTATATTTTAATTACACCAAAATATAAAAATGATTATCACAAAGTAGAAAAACATATGTTAATCCATCGTGTACCTGGTATAAAACTATTTTTCTATAAAGATAATGTCATTGCTCTTCCTATTTTTCAAAAGCATAAATTATATAAGATGCTTGATGATTTTCAGTCTACCATCATTCATAATATGACGGAATTCTCTTTAGGGCGTTTTGGAAAAACATATGCTCAAAAACGTCATATACCGTTTGTAACTAATTTTTCAACAAATTTTGTTGAATATCTACCTTATTATAAACTCGGTTTTCTAAAACCAATAGCTTGGCACTTTTTTAGAAAATTTCATAATCAAAGTCAATTAACACTTTGTCCATCTCATACGACAAAAACATTGTTAGAAACTCATGGTTTTAAACATATTGCGTTATTTGGTAGAGGTATAGAACAAGAGTTGTTTTCTCCTTTAAAATATAATCATCAATTAAAAATTAATTATGCGAAAGAAAATAAGCAAATACTATTATATGTAGGTCGTATTTCCAAAGAAAAACATATTGATACACTAATTGAGAGTTATAAACAATTAATCAAACAAAATATAGCAGTTGCATTAGTCATCGTAGGTGATGGTCCTTATCTATCTGAGTTAAAACAAAAAAGTCCTAGCTCAATAATTTTTACAGGTTACAAGAACCATGAAGATCTTCAAGAAATATATGCATCAAGTGATTTATTTATTTTCCCATCTCCAAGTGAAACACTTGGTAACGTCGTATTAGAAGCAATGTCTTCAGGTCTTCCCGTCATTGGCGTCAATGCAGGTGGTGTTAAAGAAAATATCATTCATGGTTATAATGGTTACTTATGTGAGGTTGATAATGTTAAGGATATGACTTTAACGATTGCTTCTATTCTTAAAAATAATAAGCTTAAGCAAACATTAAAAGAAAATGCTCTAACATTCACTAAAAAGAAATCATGGTCTTTTGTATTTAACAAACTTATGAACAATTATCATTTACTATCATATCAAGATTCATTGTACTCCTAATCATAACCCCGAAAAAGATGGATATGCGATAAGCAATCCATCTTTTTTGTTCTCTTGACAAAAATCAGTGTCTTTGATACTATTATTTTAACTTATAGGGGGTAAATCGATGAATATAAACTACCAAAACGTCATTGAAGATTTACAAAAAAATAATTTATACGATATTCAAAAAGAACTGACCAAACAAAGACAAACAAGAACACTAATTATGAGTCTCTTGTTAAGTGCATTTGTTTTCACATTTATTTATGGAACGTTAGAAAATCCTTTTTCCTATACATTAAGTAATATAGGGAATTTTTTTAACTATAGATTACTATTTATTATTTGGTCAATTGTCAGTGGTGCTGCTATTGAAGTTGCTGTCATCACACTCATTAAACTTGAAAATTATAAAGATAAACAAACAATTTATTATATATATTTAGCTACCTTCTTTTTAATTGCTACTGGATTGATACCTGCTTT
Organism: Mycoplasmatota bacterium; assembly: GCA_018622495.1. Classification (GTDB taxonomy): domain Bacteria; phylum Bacillota_I; class Bacilli_A; order Acholeplasmatales; family Acholeplasmataceae; genus WOFB19. Next base: position 547,026 of record CP076021.1, on the reverse strand, counting down.
AAAAGAAGATTATCCTTTCTGGCATTGGATGCATGTTGCATCAAGTGTTTTATTATCACTGTTTTACACATTATCAGTCATTCCATTTTCATTATGGATTTCTAAAGAAAGTCCACGCTTACGTCGTATTGTATTTTCTTGGTTATTGGTTATTTGGGTTGGATCAATTAGCATGGTCATTATATTTAAACATAGTGCTATGTTTGAAATTTGGTTTTTTGCAACAATGATATTATATGTGCTATATTTAAGTCTTATCCTTTTTGAAGAAAAAATCATTAAAATAAGTATTAAATTATTAACTAATGAAAAAAATCTTAATGAAGCTATTGAGAAAGTATTCGTTAATTTAGAAAAAATTAAAAAACTAGAACTTAAACGAACTAGAAAAACTAAATCTAAAAAAAAATGATATGTGAAATCACATATCATTTTTTATTTAAGATGTATAAAATATTAGGTGGTAGTTAATAGGCTTTCAATTATGAGGTGGTAGACCACTTAATTTTTGATAGGTCTATTTTTGTATATAAAAAAGGAAGTCCTCATTTATAATAAAGTTATCAGCCATAACTTAAGATAAGGAGGACTTCATGACATATGATACCATAAATATTTTACACTTAGAACGATTTAGAGACAAGATTCAATTATTAGAAACGAGACTTGATAAAGGTACCTTAATCATTGAACTTAGATTTCACAAACAGGAAATAATTTGTCCAGTATGTCACAACATGCATATAAAGTTTCATAGTTATCAGTATAAGAAAATCATACACTCGATATCTACACATCAAAAAAGTATCATTAGATTTCACCATAGAAAATATCAATGTAAGCAATGTCATAAGATTTTCTATGAGCATAACCCCATATCAGATATATATGAAAACATAAGCCTATATACAAAGACATCCATATTAAATTATTTAAAAGATTATAATCACACATTCACATCAGCAGCCATACATTACTATGTATCCATACAAACAGTGATCAATATATTTGATCGTTATGTGGAAGCAAAAAGACGAAAGTTACCAATAGTCATCAATATAGATGAAGTATTCATATCAAGAACACACGCCTATAAATATGCCTGTGTTTTATTCGATTTTAAGGGTAGAAAGATGATTGACCTATTACCTACGAGACATAAACATTATCTCATTAAATACTTCTCAAGAATACCAAAAAGTGAGTTAGATCAAGTTGAAGTCGTGGTGATGGATATGTGGACTTCCTATAAGGAAGTCGTTCACTTATGTATGCCAAAAGCAAAAATCGCAGTTGATTCATTTCATTTAATTAGGACATTAAATGAAATCATCAAACGTATAAGAATTGATACAATGAATAAATACAAGCAACACAAAAGTGCACCAGTTCATGATGATATGTATTATTACATGTTAAAGAAATTTCATTACTTCTTCCTCAAGAACTATGAAGACATCTATGATGGAAAGATACACATCCGAAAGATGCAAGCTTATTGGCACAAATCGATATACTTCACTACCTTCTTTCAATTAATGATGATTTAAAAGAAGCTTATATGTTAAAAGAGTGGTACAGAGAGTTCAATTTAACAGCCGCCTATGATACGTGTGATGATGAATTAAACAAATTAGTTTATCAATTTAGGAATCATAAACTTGCTGGATTAAGATCTTTTGGTAAGACACTGATTAATTGGAAAGATGAAATAAAGAACTCATTTTTAGTCTATGACAAGCGAAGAATATCGAATGGTCCCATTGAATCTGTGAACAACAAAATTAAGACTGTCATTAAAACATCTAATGGTATTCAATCATTTAATAGACTTAGAAATAAGATTATGTATTCGATTAATAAAGACGTTCCAATAAAAAACAAATAAATGCTAGAGTTATGGCGGATAAAAAGGCACTCCGACGAGTGCCTTTAAACTACCACCTTATTTTAGAGAGGTCACATTGACCACCTAATTTTAGAAAGGTCTATTTAGTGTTTACCACCTTATTTTTTAAAGACCCTTTATTTATAGTTTAAATGCTTGTGTTGCTTTTACTGCAATTTTCCATCCTGTTGTATATTTTTCTCTGTTTTTCTTAGTCATCTTAGGATTGAATTCCTTTTCAAGTTTCCATAATCTTTTAATTTCATCTAAATCTTTCCAATAACCTGAAGATAAACCTGAAAGATATGCAGCACCTAGTGCGGTTGTTTCTAGTATTTGAGGTCTTAGGACATCTAAATCTAAAATGTCAGATTGAAACTGCAACAAGAAATCATTAGCTGTTGCACCACCATCAACTTTAAATGCTTTAATTTGAAAACCTGCATCTAATTCCATAGCTTTTAAAACGTCCATTGATTGATAACATATGGATTCTAAGACTGCTCTTGCCATATGTTCTCTAGTTGTTCCTCTTGTTAATCCAAATATAGCACCTTTAGCTTCTGAATCCCAATAAGGTGTTCCTAATCCTACAAATGCAGGAACCATATAAACACCTTCATTTGATTTAAATGCTTTAGCAAGCATTTCAGTTTCACTCGCATTTTTAATAAGTTTTAATCCATCTCTCAACCATTGAACTGCTGATCCACCAACAAAAACACTACCCTCTAACGCATATGTAACTTTATTATCAATACCCCATGCAATTGTTGATAATAATCCATGTTTAGAATGAATGACCTTATCTCCTGTATTCATTAACATAAAACATCCAGTACCATATGTATTTTTTACATCGCCTTTTTCAAAACAAGTTTGACCAAATAATGCAGCTTGTTGATCTCCAGCAACACCACTAATTGGAATTTTAGATCCAAAAAAATGATATGGAAGTGTAAATCCAAATATATGTGATGATGGTTTAACTTCTGGTAACATCGACATTGGAATATCAAGCATATCACAAAGTTCTTTATCCCACTTTAATGTATGGATATTAAATAAGAGCGTGCGTGATGCATTTGTATAATCTGTCGCATGAACTTCACCTGTTAACTTATAGATTATATAACTATCAATCGTACCAAAACATAAATCTCCGTGATCAGCTAATGCTCTTGCTCCTTCAACATGATCTAGTATCCATTTAATTTTAGTACCAGAAAAATATGGATCAATAACAAGACCTGTTTTTTCTCTAATCATTGATTCATATCCTTGTTTTTTTAATGTTTGACATATTTCTTCACTTTGTCTTGATTGCCAAACAATCGCATGATAGACCGGATGACCAGTTTTTTTATTCCAAACAACAGTTGTTTCTCTTTGATTTGTAATGCCTATAGATGCTATATCAGATGCTTCAAGATTTGCTTGTACTAAAGCTCTAGCCATTACAGTTAAAACACTGATCCAAATTTCATTTGCATCATGTTCAACCCATCCTGATTGAGGATAATATTGTTTAATTTCTTCTTGTGCAATACTCGTAATATTGCTATGTTTATCAAAAATAATTGCTCTTGTACTTGTTGTGCCTTGGTCAATAGATAAAATGTATTTTTCTCCCATATATATATACCTCTTAAATATTCTTTGTTGCAATCATGTCAACACCACAATGACAGATGTCTTTAATAACTACATCACCAATTTTCACATCTTTATTTAAAGTTAAATGATTAATTTCTTCCATTGCTTTAAATATTAAGTCTTTAGGAATACCTTCTTTTGATTTAATTGATATTCTAGGATGTAAATTAGATTTTGTCTTCATAGTAGTTGTTAATATACGTGTTGGATGAGTCATCTCTTCTATCCCATATGCTTTTCCTCTAGGACAAAAATTACCTTCTACAACTAAATCTTTTGAGACTTTTAAATGACAGCCTCTTGGACACATGATACATATCATTTCTTTACTCATATTTTCACCTCCGTTAATGACACATGAAGTTCTTCGTTTAAATTTACTTTATCAATAGCAATTGATATTTTATTCATTTCTGCAGGTACAATAAATGTTTGTTTTTTCTTATAAATGATTTCATCATTTTGTGTTACAACAAATACTGCAGATGCAAATTTTTGAGTTGTTCTAAACAGCAAAATAAGTTTATCATCAATAAGTTTTGTTTCCGTTAGTTTTTGTGGCACAATATATCTTATATGATGATCAAATGTAACAGTTGCTTGTGCTTTATGTTGTTCAACTTCATTTTCTAAATATGCTTTTACTGCTTGTCCTGCTCTTTTTGATTCAATTGCGACATCATCTACCAAATCATGAACATGAAGTGCATTACCACATGCAAATATACCTGGTATTGTTGTTTGATAGTTTTGATCAACATTAATACTTTTTGTGATAGGATTCATTTTTAAATCAAGATGTTTAAATACTTTTATATCTGGAATTAAGCCTACTGATAATAATAATGTGTCAATTTTAAATGTTTTTTCTGTATTTGGTATAGGTTTAAAATGATCATCTAATTTTTGAATAGTAATAGACTCTATGTTTTTATCACCTTTAATATCAACTATCGTATGTGATAAATATAAAGGTATTTCAAAATCATCTAAACACTGTGCAATATTTCTATTTAATCCATTTGAATATGGCATCATTTCTGCAACACCATGTACTTTAGCGCCTTCTAAAGTCATACGTCTTGCCATAATTAAACCAATATCTCCACTTCCTAAAATAAATACATCTTTACCTACTAAATAACCATCAATATTTAAATACTTTTGTGCTGTACCTGCACTCATAATCCCATTAGGTCTTAACCCAGGTATAGAAATAGCACCTCTTGATCTTTCATAACATCCAGTTGATAATATAATTGTTTTAGTTTTTAATTGATAAATACCTTCTTGGGCACTTGAACATTTTAATATAAATAAATCTTCTTGTTCTATATCAATAACTGTTGTATTTAATTTAATTTCTAAATTTTGAGTTTCTAAATCGTCAACAAAACGTTGTGCAAATTCTGGTCCTGTTAACATTTCTTTAAAGACATGTAATCCAAATCCGTTGTGGATACATTGATTAAGAATACCCCCAAGTTGATCAGATCTTTCAACTAATAATACTTTTAATCCACTATCTTTAAATGAAGTTGCTGCAGCAAGTCCAGCTGCACCACCACCAATAATTGTTACATCAAATGTTTTCATGATCCCACCTTCGATTCTTTATCTAGTATATGTGTATCAAGTTGGTCATAATTAATATCTGTAACAGCTTGATTGGTTTCTCTTGCAATAATGCGTAACACTTCAGATTGACAGTATCCACCTTGACATGTACCTGCACCAGCTCTTGTTCTTTTCTTAATGCCTTTAATTGTTTGACTACCAACTTCAGAATGAACAGCATCAATAATTTCTTGCTCACTCACTTGTTCACATTGACAAATGATATGACCATATAATGGTTTTTTCTCATAAAGTGCTTTTTGTCTTTTCAATGACAAATCTTTAAAAACAATATCTTTTTCTAACTTTCCATTAAATGAAGACTTTAATGGAGCATCTAATTTAATGATTTCTTCAACTAAATATCTCGCAATAGCGGGTGCTGCTGTTAAACCAGGAGAATCTATACCAGAAACATGATAAAACTGTTCATATTTTTTAGAAGGTTTAATATAAAAATCATCTTTATTAATACTAGCTCTTATACCTGCAAATGATCTTATAATTAAATGATAAGGTATATGATCACATAATGTTTTAACATGTTCTTTAACGTATGTTAGTCCTTTTGATGTTGTAAATACCTTTGGATCGTCAGTATATTCACTTGTTGGTCCAAGTAATAAATTTCCGTGTGTCTGAGGTGTGATAAGTACGCCTTTACCTTTATCTGTAGGTAATGGATAGATAACATTTTTAAACATGCCATCAACATCTCTATCTACAACGAAATATTCTCCTCGTTTTGGTGTAACCTTAAACGGTGCTTCTTCTTCTAAAAATGTTGTGATATGTTCTGCCATAACACCACTTGCATTAATCACTGCTTTACTATATACTTTTTCATTTTCATTAATTGTTAACTCGAATATTTGATTAACATACTTAATTTGAGTCACTTCAGAATTTTTTTGAAATTTTACACCATTTTTTATTGCTACATGACATGCTTTTATTGCAACTTCCCAAGGAAAAGTAACCTTTGTTGTTGGTAATGATAATGCACCAACAATCTGATCACTTAAATGAGGTTCAAGTTCATGAACTTTTTCTTTTAATAAAAGTTCATATGATGGAACGCCATTGATTTTTGCTCTTTCTTGTAATTTAACAAGTGTTTTTAATTCTTCTTCACTACTTGCTACAACTAATGCACCTGTTTTACGTAGGGGAATATGCATTGTTTTTTCCATGTCTTCATAAAGTTTATTCCCTTCAACACATAAGCGAGCTTTAAGTGTATTTGGTTTTGGATCATGTCCTGAATGAATAATGGCACTATTTGCACTTGTTTGTACATTCGCTATATCATTTTCTTTTTCTAATAATAATGTTTTTACATCATATTGACTTAACTCTCTTGCAATTAGTGTTCCAATGATACCTGCACCAATGATTGTAAAGTCAAAAACTTTTTGTTGTTTGCTATCCATATTTGCACCTTCTTCTATAAAAAATTAAAAAGAGAAAAACAACATCTATTGTTTTTCTCTCTATACTCTAATTAATGATTAACATGTCTTACCATAAATTTGTGTTAGAAATCGTCACTGCTATTGCTCCAGCACTAACACAATCTTGAATTTGTTCTTTGTTTTGAATAAGTCCGCCCATTAATATTTCTGCATGGACTTGATCCTTAATATAAGGTATCATTTTAGTTCCTGTTGCTGGAAGAACCTCTAAATATATAGGTTCTATCTTTCTAGTAATTGCTAGTGATTGTTCTAATGAAATTGAATCTTTAAGGAAAAATCTAAAAATACCAATGACATTTCTTTTTTTACATAACTCAATAACTTTAGGTTTACTCGATATTAGCCCATCAACTTTTAATTCTTGAATTAAAAATATTGCCCCATATTCATCATGAGATAATCCTTTAATAAGTTCAGAATGTATCAATACTTTTTTATGTGCTTGATGACAAGTATCTACGAGTAATTTTAATTGTGATAATTGAAAACCCATCAAGATACCATAAGTATATTTAGAATCTATGAATTTTTTAAAAGCTTGATGATTGGGTATTGCTGGAATAATTTGCTGATTATAAAACATTTTAGCCCCTTTCAATAATAAAACGCGACGTCAAAAATGAATTTGATTGACCTTCCGCGCTCTTTACTCTTGCTCATCTTAACTTATATCTAAATTGTACTAGATAATCTTATATTTGTCAATATGATTAATAGACTATGTTTAATATTTCATATTGACAATAATTTTTTTTAATGATAATATGATGTTGTAGGAAAAAGTTAAATGCCAGAGAAATCGAGCGAAGCAAAAACATTGATAGTTTTTGTTTCGCTTTTTATTTTTATAAATTTATAAAACATATGAAGGGAGAAAAATATGTTTAAAAATATGTCTAAGTCACTTAAGTGGCTAGTGATCTTAGTCATCGCAGCACTTGTGTTTAGTTTAGGAGCTTCTTTAGTTCAAAACTCATTCTTCAGTGTGAAGGTGGATAAGATTTCATTTGAAACTGATAATGGTGAATTATCTGGTTATCTTTATACCCCAAGAGGTGTAGATGATGCTAACCCAGCACCAGCAGTTGTTTTGACTCATGGATACTTAAATAATTCTGAAATGCAAGAAATTGGTGCAATCGAATTATCAAGACGTGGGTATGTTGTATTAGCTTTTGATATGTATGACCATGGTGATTCTACTTGGGATACACCAGCTGCATTTAATTTCTTCGTATCATCTGATTCGATGCTGTAGATTACATGTATGAACAAGATTACGTATTAAAAGATGCAAATGGCAATGGTATGATAGGTGTTAGTGGTCACTCAATGGGTGGTTTTTCATCAGAATACGCAGTTATTTTTGATGAAATGCAATTTGCGGCTTCTGGTTATAGAAAAATAGCTGCTTCATTAGTAGTAGGTGCTGATTTTAGATATGTCGGCGTTGCTAATCCAGAAACTTATTTTGCAACACGTTCTAGTGGTGCCATTTCTGCACATTATGATCAATTCTTCTTTGATAATTCAGGTACCAGCGAAGGTTCAGTATATTATAAAGATTATACTGAAGATGCAGTTGGTCTTGCATTCTTAGGAAGAACTGTAGAAGGTGAAGCTGATGCGGGCGTCTTCTATAGTGTAGATGGTGGACAAAGAGTTATTTACACACCTGATGAAACACATCCTCAAAATACTTGGTCACTTGAATCTGGTGGATACATGATTGAATTCTTTGAAGAAGCATTTACTTATCAATTAAATCTTCATGGTCTAGATGATTTAGAATCAATGGATATTAACACTGGTTCTACAACTCAAGTATGGTGGTTAAAAGAAGCATTTACAGGTCTCGCATTAGTTTCTTTATTTATGATGTTATTCCCATTATTTGCTTTAGTATCACAATTACCAGTATTTAAACATGTATTTGCTAATGGTAAAGCATTAGATGAAGTTGAAGTTGCAATAGCACCAGAAAAGAAAGGTATTAAATGGCTTGTTATTACAATATCAACATTATTAAGTGTCTTCTTCTTAACATTGTTAATGGATAGATCTGCTGATCTCATTAATTTAGCAAATGCAATGCATTATCTCATGGGTGCAGTTGTTCTAGTACTTATGGCTATTTGGATTATTGCAGTGCTTGGAAATGATAAAGCTAAAATTAAAATTGCACAAAAAGCAACTTCAGGTGGTGCAGTATTACTTTTATTAGCACTTGCTTTTAGATGGTTCTTAACCAATACACAAATTATTTCTAATTTTGTATATTGGAGTGCTCCTTCAGTCAATACAATCGTATATTGGGCAATCGGTAGTGCATTCTTAATTTTAATTACAGTCTTTATTGTCACTCCTGTAGTCAATGCAGGTGAAGATGTTATTAATCCTTATGGTTTAAAAGCTTCTCTTAAACAAGTAGGGTCAAGTTTCTTAGTTGCAGTTGCAATGACAGCAATTGTATTATTATTTGTTGCTATCGTAGGTTGGGTATTCTTAACTGACTTTAGATTCTATACTTATGCTATCCAAATCTTTAATAGCAATCAATTCGTTGCAGCGCTTAAATACATTCCATTATTCTTTATTTATTATTTAGCTGCTTCAATGACAGTCTTTGTAAATTCAAGAGGTATGAAAGGTTGGAAAGCTGATTTATTATCTGCATTCCTACTTGCTGGTCCAGTTGTTATTTTCTTAGTATATCAATATGGTGTACTCTATGCGACAGGTACTGCTGCATATCCTTCATTCTCATTAAATGGTATATTGGCTGTTGGCTTAGTACCGACATTATCAGTTGCTGGTATATTCATGAGAAGAATCTCACAAAAAACTGGAAATGTATGGACTTCAGCATTCTTTACAACAATGCTATTTACATTCATTACGTTAGCGAATACAGCAGTTTATGCATTAACTATTGGCTAATTAAACATTTATCTTCAAATACATATAAAAAAATAGGAACCAATTTATTGGTTCCTATTTATTATGTTTTTATAAATACACCAATGCCGATAACATCTGGTCCTATATGTGCGCCTACAACGGGTGTTGAAGGTGCTTCATATAAATTTTCTAATTGTAATCTTTCCTTAATTGTAGAAATAAAAAGTTCTCTTAATTTAGGATTCCCTGTATATAATATATACGCATCAAATTTTTTCCCATTTGTATATGCTAAAACTTTATCTGCTATTGATACTAATGCTGTTTTTATATTTCTAATTTTTTCTATTGAAACAATTTGTCCAGTTGATTGTACTTGAAGTATTGGTTTTATTTTTAGTAATTTACCTGCAAATCCAGCAGCACCTGATAATCTACCATTTTTAACTAAATATGTAAGCGAATCAACAGCAAAGAAAATGGTATTATTTTCTCTCATATGCATTAAAACTTGATCAATTTCTTCAAACGTTTTGTTTTCTTTTAATAGTTTGTTAGCTTCTAATGCAAATAATCCTTCCGAAAAACAAACAGTTAATGTATCAAAAACATGAATATCCATTTTATCTTTAAGTTCTTTCGCTGCTAAACAAATTGCATTATAAGTTCCGCTTAACTTAGAAGAAATTGATGTGACATAAAATTGATCATATCCTTGTTCATAAAGTGATTCAAAATAATCCATGATATCACCAATAGAAGGTTGTGATGTTTTTGGTACTAAATCAGGATGTTTATGTAGTATTTCATAAAACTCATCTCGCTTTTAATTCTGTACCATCCATGTAGCTTTTATCATCTAAATATATTTTAATTCTTATTATCTCTATCTCATGTTCAAATGGATAATAATCAAGTCCACCTGTTGATGTATCTACAACTATTCTCTTTCCCATAGTCCCTCCAAAAAATATTATATTAATAGTATAACAAAAAATACATAGTTTTGCTGATTATGTTATAATTTAATTGGTGAATATTATGTTAGAAATCAATCAACAATACGAAAATCAAATCATCATAAATAAATCAAGATTTATTGCTATATTATATCCTATCACTGAAAAAGATCATATAGCAAATGCTTTAGATGATGCTAAAATTAAATATCCTAAAGCAACACACTATTGTTATGCTGCTACACTTGGTGATCAAAGAACATGGGCAACCTATCAAGATAATGGTGAACCTAAAGGTACCGCAGGACTGCCTATACTAGATGTCATTGATCATCATCAATTAACGAATGCTTTATGTGTTGTCATTCGTTATTACGGTGGTATTAAACTTGGTGCTGGTGGTTTAGTACGAGCATATTCAAATGCAACTTCTGAAGTATTAAAAAATGCACAGTTTATGGAAAAGCGTCTTATTTATGGTTATCAGCTAACTTTTGGTTACGCGTTGATCAATCAAATGGAAAGCATATTATCATCTCATGCAAATATTATTGATAAACAATTTTTAAAAGATGTCACATATCAAGTAAATGCATTTGAACCAAATATGCATATATTAGATGATATTAAACATCTTATTCATATAGAAAAAACTCAAGATTCATATATTTATATACCTATTGAAAAAGGGTCTTTAAAAAATAAGGTGGTAAACACTAAATAGACCTTTCTAAAATTAGGTGGTCAATGTGACCTCTCTAAAATAAGGTGGTAGTTTAAAGGCACTCGTCGGAGTGCCTTTTTATCCGCCATAACTCTAGCATTTATTTGTTTTTTATTGGAACGTCTTTATTAATCGAATACATAATCTTATTTCTAAGTCTATTAAATGATTGAATACCATTAGATGTTTTAATGACAGTCTTAATTTTGTTGTTCACAGATTCAATGGGACCATTCGATATTCTTCGCTTGTCATAGACTAAAAATGAGTTCTTTATTTCATCTTTCCAATTAATCAGTGTCTTACCAAAAGATCTTAATCCAGCAAGTTTATGATTCCTAAATTGATAAACTAATTTGTTTAATTCATCATCACACGTATCATAGGCGGCTGTTAAATTGAACTCTCTGTACCACTCTTTTAACATATAAGCTTCTTTTAAATCATCATTAATTGAAAGAAGGTAGTGAAGTATATCTGATATGGGGTTATGCTCATAGAAAATCTTATGACATTGCTTACATTGATATTTTCTATGGTGAAATCTAATGATACTTTTTTGATGTGTAGATATCGAGTGTATGATTTTCTTATACTGATAACTATGAAACTTTATATGCATGTTGTGACATACTGGACAAATTATTTCCTGTTTGTGAAATCTAAGTTCAATGATTAAGGTACCTTTATCAAGTCTCGTTTCTAATAATTGAATCTTGTCTCTAAATCGTTCTAAGTGTAAAATATTTATGGTATCATATGTCATGAAGTCCTCCTTATCTTAAGTTATGGCTGATAACTTTATTATAAATGAGGACTTCCTTTTTTATATACAAAAATAGACCTATCAAAAATTAAGTGGTCTACCACCTCATAATTGAAAGCCTATTAACTACCACCTAATATTTTATACATCTTTGAAAAATAGGTATTTTTTTATTAAAAAAAGTGTAGTCAAAGGACTACACTTCTAATATTTCTGCAAATATTTGAGAAAATCTTACCATAATCTCTGCTAGATTATGGGCAATGATTAAAGCAAGTAAAAAATAACCAGCTTTTATTTCCCACATCTTAAATCTTTCGAACTTATTTTCAATATGTAATGCACTTAATATTCTAAGTCCAATCATAAAAAATATAATAATTGAAATAAAATAGATAAATTGTTCAATCATATCATCACTTCCTTATAATGATTAATGTCCCGCTTTACTTTTTTTGATGTTTTCCTTTAATTCTCTTTCCAATTTAGAAAAGTCAACATTTTCTTGTTTTGTTAATTCAAGTTTCTCTTTAATCTTTTTTTCGAAAGCAGCTTTTGCTTTTTCTAATGTTTTTCCGATTTGAGCCTCTAAAGCCAATATTGTTAATACATTCTGCTTAAACTCAATCACTGCTTGCTCAACAACCAAAAATATTTCTTCTTTTTCTTGAACAAATTTAATATGTCCTTTTAGTACGTGTAAAATGATTGGGATGTGATTATTCATAATCGCCATTTCACCATCTTCACTCTTGATTACAGCGTATTGAATTTCATCTTGGTGAGTTTGTCCTAATTGAGTTAAAACTTTGAAAGTCATAGTGTTTTCGCCTTCTTAATGGCATCATTAATAGTTCCAACCATTTGGAATGCTTCTTCTGGTAGATCATCATGTTTACCTTCAATAATTTCCTTAAATCCTCTTATCGTTTCTTTTAGTGGAACGAAAGCACCTGCAACACCAGTAAACTGTTCAGCAACATGCATATTTTGACTTAAGAAAAGTTGAAGACGTCTTGCTCTATGAACTATCAATTTATCTTCATCAGTAAGTTCATCCATACCAAGAATAGCAATTATATCTAAAAGTTCATGATATCTTTGAATCATTTGTTGAACTTTTCTTGCCGTATCATAGTGTTCTTTACCTACAATATGAGGCGCTAAAGCTCTTGATGTTGAAGCAAGTGGATCAACGGCCGGATAAATACCAATTTCTGTTAATGCACGAGAAAGATTTGTCGTCGCATCTAAATGGCTAAATGTTGTTGCTGGTGCAGGATCTGTATAATCATCAGCAGGAACATAAACGGCTTGAATAGATGTAATAGAACCTTTTTTAGTTGATGTAATTCTTTCTTGTAAGCGACCCATTTCAGTTGCAAGTGTTGGTTGATAACCAACTGCTGAAGGCATTCTACCTAATAGCGCAGAAACTTCACTACCTGCTTGAATAAATCTAAATATATTATCAATAAATAGCAGCACATCTTGTTTTTCTTCATCTCTAAAATGTTCAGCCATTGTTAATCCTGTTAAAGCAACTCTCATTCTGGCACCTGGAGGTTCATTCATTTGACCAAAGACTAGTGCTGTTTTATTAATAACCCCAGAATCAGTCATTTCTTCATAAAGATCTGAACCTTCTCTTGTACGTTCACCAACACCCGCAAATACTGAAATACCTTCACGTTCTTGTGCAATATTATTAATTAATTCTTGGATTAATACTGTTTTACCAACACCAGCACCTCCAAATAGACCAATTTTACCACCTTTAATATAAGGTGCTAATAAGTCAATAACTTTAATCCCTGTTTCAAGAATTTCTACTTCACTTGATAATTCGTGAAACTCAGGAGCAGCTCTGTGAATACTCATTTGAGGTGCATCTTTTAGATCACCTTTACTATCAATTGGTTCACCAAGAACATTAAAAATACGACCTAAAACAGATTTACCTACTGGTACTTTAATAGGTCCACCTAATGATGTAACTTCTAGATCTCTTCTTAATCCTTCTGTTGGTTCTAAAGCAATTGTTCTCACCACTTGATTTCCCAAATGGATTGCTACTTCTAAAGTAACAGTTACACCTTGATCATTAGTTACTATTAACGCATCATTAATATTTGGTAATGTATCATCAAAGTAAACATCAACAACTGGTCCAATAACTTGATTAATTTTACCTTTCATTGTGTTTCTTCCTTCCTAAACATTTGAACCATTGACAACGTCAATAAGTTCAGATGTAATCTCTTGTTGTCTTGCTCTATGATATTGCATATGCAATTTATCAACAATTTGGTTTGCATTATCAGTTGCATTTTTCATTGCAACCATTCTCGCAGCGTGTTCACTAAGTTTTGCGTCTGCTAATGCTTCGAATATTTTAGATTCAATATATACAGATACTGTTTGATCCATAACAACTTACGGATCAGCATCATATATATAATCATTTTTTACTTTTTCACTATCAAATACAATTGGTAATATGGATACTTCTTTTACTTCTTGAGATGCTGTATTGATAAAGTGATTATGATACATCACAACTTCATCAACATATCCTTCTTTAAAAGCTGTTTTGATAATATCTCCATATTCTCTTATTTTCATAGTAACAAGATCATCTCTATGATAAATAATTTCATCATTAATTAATGGTATTTGATTCTTTTTAGCAAAATAATAACCTTTTTTACCAATAACTAAAACTTTAAACTCAGATTTTTTTAAAGATTTTACTTCATTTAAAAATAGTTTAAACAATTGATTATGATAACTTCCACATAATCCACGATCAGCAGTCACAATAATATATAACTTATTATTATTTTTAACTGGTTCACAATATCTTGAAACGCCATTAATATTTTGATTTGCATATTTTAAGACATGTAATAATTTATCAGAAAAACTTTTTGTGTGATTTGATAAATCAGTAGATTTTCTAATTTTTGATAGAGCAATATTATGCATCGCTTGCGTAATAGTTGCTGTTTTATTAATCGCACCCATTCTAAGTTTAATATCTTTTAAACTCATCTTATAACCTTCTTCAACGACTTAATAAACTTATCTAATTTTGTTTTATCTGGTAAAACTTTAGTTTCTAAAAGTTCTTTTTCAATAGTCTTACCTAAGTCATTTAAATGAAGTCCTTGGGTAATTTCATTTTGTAATTTAATCACTTGTTCTAAATTTAAATCATCCATAAAACCATTAGCTAATGCATAAATAGTCACAATTTGTGTCGGCATACTAATTAATTCATGAACATCTTGTTTTAAGATTTCAACAGTTTTTCTACCACGTTCCAAACGTCGTTTTGCACTTTGATCTAAATCTGAACCAAATTGAGCAAATGATTCTAATTCACGATAATTTGCTAAATTAATTCTAAGTGTTCCAGCAACTTTTCTCATTGCTTTCCATTGCGCTGCACCACCTACACGTGATACGGATAACCCCGCATTAATAGCAGGTCTTACGCCTGAATAAAACAATTCAGTTTCTAGAAATATTTGACCATCTGTAATAGAAATTACATTTGTAGGAATATATGCTGAAATATCGCCAGCTTTAGTTTCAATAATAGGAAGAGCAGTAATCGAACCACTTCCTAATTCTTTATTTAATTTAGCTGCACGTTCTAATAATCTTGAATGTAGATAAAATACATCCCCAGGATAAGCTTCACGTCCCGGTGGTCTTCTAAGTAATAAAGATAGTTCTCGATAAGCAACAGCATGTTTAGATAAATCATCATAGACTACTAAAACATCTTTGCCTTGTTCCATAAAGAATTCTGCCATTGTTACACCAGCAAATGGTGCTAGATATAATAGAGTACCTTCTTTTGATGCCCCAGCATTAACAACAATTGTGTAATCTAGTGCACCTTTTTGATCTAATAATTTAACAAGTGATGATACACTTGAATCTTTTTGTCCGATTGCGACATAAACACAAATAACATCTTTACCTTTTTGATTAATAATTGAATCAATTGCTAAAGTTGTTTTACCTGTTTGTCTATCACCAATAATAAGTTCTCTTTGTCCACGTCCAATAGGTACGAGGGCATCGATAACTTTAATACCAGTTTCCATTGAAGCATTAATACCACCACGAGCCATAACACCTCTCGCTTTTCTTTCAACTGGAAGAAAACCTTCAGCTTCAATTGGCCCAAGTCCATCTAATGGTTCTCCTAACGGATTTACAACACGTCCTAATAATGATTTTCCAACTGGAACTTCAAATATACGTTTGGTTGTTTTTACCATGTCGCCTTCTTTAATAAGATCTGTTTGACCTAATAAAATTACACCGACTTGATCTTCTTCAAGGTTAAATACCAATCCTTTAACACCATGAGGGAATTCAAGTAATTCACCAAGCATAGCTTGTTGAACACCGTAAACGATTGCAATCCCATCACCGACAGACAGTACTTTACCAATGTTTTCTAATTTAACATCCTTTTCGAATGATTCAATTTGTTGTTTAATGACTTCAGTCATTTCTTTTACTTTTATTTTTGCCAATGTTTACACCACCTTTATACTGTCATGTATAGTTCATCTAATTCATGTGCTATTGAATTATCTAGGGATTGCCCTTGATAAATTAATTTAATACCACCAATAAGATTTTCTCGTACTTTGACATGTATTTCTATCGTCATACCTTTAAATCTAGGTTTTAATTTTTTTGTTAATGTATTAATTTGTGTTTCTGTTAATGCTTTTACAGAATACACATTAATGTGTGCTACATTATTCTTAGTTCTTATCATACGAACCCATGCAGGATATATGGTGTCATATAATCCCATTTGGTTTGTTTTAGCGAGCATTTTTAGCATAGTTGCTAAATGTTCGTTAAGTGATAAAGCTTCGATATTCTTGATTTTTTCTACATGTGATACCATCGGAGAATTCATCATTTTTAACCATTTGCGATTGTTAAAAATAGTTTCGTTAAGTTCATCAAATTGATAAGCAATCTGATCAACACTATCATGTTTTTCCGCAATATCTAATAATGCTTTTGCATAACTATTCATGCTTTAAATCATCTCTTTCTTTGATGATTTCATCAATCATATCTTCGTGCTTATCTTGATCAATTTCATGTTTTACGATTTTTTGGGCAGCAGCAAAAGCAATCTCTTTAATAGATTGTCTAATACTTTCGTTTGCACGTGTGATTTCATATTCAATGTCTTTATCAACTTGTTCTAAACGATGTTTCGCTTCTGCTTTTGCCTCTTCGACAAGTTTTTCTTGTTGAAGATATGCATCTTGCGTTAGTTTAGTTTTTAAATCTTCTGTTTCGGTTTTCATCTTCTCGTATTCAGAAATAGCTTTTTGTTCAAGTTCTTGTGCATTTTTTCTTTCTTGACTTGCAATTTCAAACTCTTCATTTAAAGCTGATTGTCTTTTTTCTAAAAACTCAGTAATTCGTCCCCATAAATAAATACGAACGAATATTAACATGACTAAAAAGACAATCATATTAAGTAAGACGACAGAAGGATTATCTACAACGAGACTGTAGTCCTTCTAATATACCTTCAGAAGCATCTTGGAATATCTCTTCTAAATTCACTTAATCAAATCCTTCTTTTTAATTATCTTGATAATAAAATAAATGCAATAATAAACCCGTAAATAGCTGATGATTCTGCAATCCCTTGACCAATGATCATTGTCATTTGAATTTTAGATTGTGCTTCTGGTTGACGACCAACAGCCTCAGCAGCTCTACCAGCAGCAATCCCTTGACCAATACCAGTACCAAAACCAGTTAAAACAGCAAGACCTGCCCCTAAATAAGCAAGACCAGAACTAATATCACCTGTTACTTCTAATATATTAGGTAATAATTGTGATAAATTGTTTACTAAATTAATTAACATACTTCTTTCTCCTTTTTATACATAATCTAGATCTTCTTCATCAATTTTTGTTGATGATAAGATCAATGTTAATAACACAAATACAACGGTTTGAATAATACCAAATGCTATATCAAATATTAAATGGAATATTGGTGCAACTATAATTGAAAACCATCCAGTTAAATTATAAATTAGTGAGATGATTAACGCGCCACTTGCAATATTTCCAAATAAACGTAATGCCAATGAGATGATGGGTGTAATTTCACCAATGATATTAAGTGGTGCAATAAATGGTGTTGGTTCAAATACACTTTTAAAATGACCTAAACCTTTTGAAACAAATCCTGTCATTTGAATAACAAATACTGCAATGATTGATAAACTAAATGTGATTGCACTATATTTAGTTGGTGTTGATTGTAATCCTGTAACACCTGAAATATTAGAAATTAATATATATAAACTAAATGATAGTATAATCGGTGCGATCATACGCCAATGTTTACCCATCGTCGATTTAACAAATTTATTAAATCCATCAATTAGCCCTATGATTAAACTCATAAATTTGCCTGGTTTATCTTTTGGATTCATTCTTTTAATTTTAAATCCAACGATGAGTGAGAAAATAACAATCATACCCATAATAACAAGTGATGATATAAAATAGTCGGGCGGACTTTTTAAAACGGATATTAAATTATCAAGAAATGCTTTCATCTTCGACTTCACCCTCTTCTTCTATAACATCTATAGATGTTCTCATTTTGACAAATGCTTTAATCGGTAAATGGAAAATGATAATACCTATTTTCACATTTAATGCACCGACTAGGAAAAATATATAACTTTTCATCAGCATTTGATTATTATCTCTCATATCAAAAAACATAAACCCTAATACAATTAGGTATATCATTAATTTAAATGCAATTAATAGATATGATATTTCTTTTGTCATTTTGTTTTTCGAAAATTTAACTAATAAACTGTGATTGAACATAGCAGTTGCTGCACCAAGCAAAGTCCAGATCGCATAATCTTTAAAAAAGATAAACGCAATAAGTGTCACAATTGCAGAGTATATAAATGCTAAATAACTAATCACGACGATGTTTTTCATAAATTTCCTCTCTTTTAACAAAACTTACAAAAGACATAATACTTACTATAAATCCTAGAACAACACCTATGCCTGTAAATATTAAATCTAAATTTGTATCAGGATAAAAATAATCTCCTAAATAATTACCTATTAAAGCTAGACCAATAATCGTAAAGATCATTTGAAATACGATTGTATAGCCAAATACACCTTTTCTTAGATTATTATATTTTTGTTTTGCATCCTTGTTTTTATTTGGTTCCAAATAAACGATCCCCACAATCACCTAAACCTGGCACAATATATCCAACTTCATTAAGATGTGAATCTAATGCAGCAAGGAATATAGCAACATCAGGATGATCTTTTTGTAAACGTTCAACGCCTTCGGGACTACCAACTAAACCAACATATCTAATATCGGTTGCTCCTGCTTCTTTAACAATATCAATTGCTTTAGCAGCTGAACCTGCAGTTGCAAGCATAGGATCAACAACGAGAACTACACTATCTTCAAAACCTTCTGGAAATTTTTTATAATAAACTTGAGGTTCTAAAGTTTTTTCATCGCGATATAAACCTACATGTCCAATTTTAGCAGTTGGTATTAAATTATGAATACCTTCTACCATACCTAAGCCAGCACGTAAAATAGGCACAATCACAACTTGTTTTTTTAGTTCATAGACAGTTGTTTTACAAATGGGTGTTTCAATTTCTTTTGCGACTGTATCTAAGTCTCTTGTTATTTCATAAGTAATTAATCCACCAACTTCTGAAACACTTTCTCTAAATTCTTTTGTTCCAGTGTTTTTGTCTCTGATTTTAGCCATTTTGTGGTCAATCAAAGGATGTTTTAATACAACAACTTTGCGCATATCAAGATTCCTCAATTTCATTAATTTTATTAAGTCTTTTTAAATGTCTTTCTTCAAATGATGCATGCATAAATGCATCAACAAGTTTATATGCTTCTTCTTTAGATAATAATCTTCCACCTAAAGCTATCACATTTGCATTATTATGTTCTTTTGCAAGCCTTGCAGTTGTTTTATCATAAATGAGTGCTGCGCGTATACCATGAACTTTATTTGCTGCAATACTTATACCAATTCCGGTACCGCAAATTGCAATCCCAAAGTCATATGAACCACTCATCACTGCAACACCTAATTTTTTTCCATAATCTGGATAATCAACTGAATCCAATGAATATGTTCCTAAATCTTCTACTTCAATTTTCTGATTATTTAAATAGTTTTTTACTGCTTCTTTTAATTCAAAGCCAGCATGATCACTTGCCATAGCAATTTTCATCATAACCTCCTAAATTATCTCCTTATTATTATAACACAATATATGTATAAACATAAGGTTATATCCTTAACAATATACAAAAAAATACTAAATCGCTTTAGTATTTTTTATTAGATTTTTTACGTTCTAACGCAGTTAAAATCGTTTTTCTTAATCTTATATTTATTGGTGTGATTTCAATAAGTTCATCATCGTTAATAAATGCAAGACAAGCTTCAAGATTCATTTCAATAGGTTTTTTTAAAACTGTTGTAGAATCTTTACCTGCAGAACGCATATTAGTTAACTGTTTTGCTTGTGTGACATTAACAACCATATCAGTATCTTTATTTGCTTCACCAACAATCATGCCTTCATAAACATGAGTTCTTGGTTCTATAAACATTGAGCCTCTATCTTCTAATCTTCCTATAGCATATGCAGTTGTCATACCGTGGTTCATAGAAACTATTGAACCAGTTCTTCAGTTACCAACCGCATGTTTTAACATAGGGCGATAATCTAAGAATATATGTGATAATATACCATAACCTTTAGTGACAGTTAAAAATTGTGTCATAAATCCAATTAATCCACGTGATGGCATAACATAATGCAATCTTGAATAATCACTTGCTTGATGCATAGTGACTAAATCAGCTTTTCTTTCACCTAACATTTCCATCACTGGACCCATATAGTCAGTTGGTAAATCAACTTGTACTTCTTCATATGGTTCACATTCTACTTCATCAATTGTTTTAACAATAACTCTTGGTCTTGACACTTGGAATTCAAATCCTTCTCTACGCATATTTTCAATTAATATACCTAAATGAAGTTCTCCTCTTCCTGATACAATCCATGCTTCCTGTTTACCTAAACGTTCCACTTTAAGACTCACATCTTTTTGAGTTTCTTTAAATAAACGTTCATCAATTTTTGATGATGTTACATATTTACCTTCTTTACCTGCAAATGGAGAATTATTTGTTAAAAATGTCATCTGAACTGTTGGTTCATCAACATGTAACAAAGGAAGTCTTTCTTCATTTTCAAGATCAGATATCGTTTCACCAACATGAATATCAGGTAATCCAGCAATTGAAGCAATATCTCCTGCTGAAGCAGATTTCACTTCAAATTTATCAATACCTACTGATTGATATATTTTTTGAACTCTAAATTCTAATTTTGATCCATCAGCTCTAAGACAATTAACCATATCATTAACATTAATTGTTCCTTGATAGATTTTACCAACACCCATACGACCAACATATTCATTATAGTCTATTAAAGCAGGTTGAAAAATAAATGGTTTTTCAACTTCTTGACTAGGACCAGGTAATGTTTCAATAATTGTATCTAAGATTGGTGTCATTTTTACATGTGGGTTTAACTTAGGTTCATAATTTGATAAACCTTGTAATCCACTTGCATATAACACAGGGAATTCTAATTGATGTTCATCTGCACCTAAATCAATAAATAGGTCATATACTTCATTAACCGTTTTATTAATATCAGCAAATTCTCTATCAATTTTATTGACAACTACAATTGGAAATAAATGTGCTTCCAATGCTTTCTTTAATACAAATCTTGTTTGTGGCATGACACCTTCATAAGCATCAACTAATAATAATACACCATCAACCATGTGCATAATACGTTCAACTTCTCCACCGAAATCAGCATGACCTGGTGTGTCTAATATATTGATACGCGTATTTTTATAAATAATCGCAGTATTTTTCGCTAAGATAGTAATACCACGTTCTCTTTCGATATCATTGCTATCAAGAACACGATCTCCTAATTCTTGATGCGCATCATATTTTTCACTTTCTTTTAATAATTGATTCACTAACGTTGTTTTCCCATGATCAACATGGGCAATAATTGCTATATTTCTAATTTCCATAATTACACCTCATTTTATAACCGTTACTATTATATACTATTTTCGCCTTTTCTTAAGAAAAAACGTTGAAAAAGCAAAATGATAGCGTATTTTTTCTATAAAAAAGACAAGTATTTTATACTTGCCCATAGATTAACCATTTAACTTTACATATTTTATAGACTTATATTTTTTCACTCACTTCTAAATGTGCCAATAAGTTTATTATCAAACGTTACTATTGCTTGAATAGGTGTTTTCCATACGAATGGTTCATTCATCAATTGAACTTGAATCACTACTTTTAAATTGTTTTCAACAATGCGTTTAAGATGATTTTTATCTATAATAATTTTACAAGGCTTTATCAAAAAATGACCTGTTATTTCAAAATGATCTGTATCAGGTAATTCCATTGTTTTTGATTCTTTCTTTTTTATTGACATATATTTTTTTCCATCAACATTTAAATGCATCTTTGCATATATACCAATTTTAGAATCCATTTTTGTAAATTGTACAATCATAATTAGCACCTTTTCTTGTTATTGTTTAGTTCATTCTTATCTTATCATACAAAACCAAGCAAAAACAGGGCACAAATGTCCTATAATTCACTATATTCTAGATTTATGTAAACATCTAGATAAGTTCATCTAACATAATTGCACCCTGTCTTAAGATAATAACTTTATTATTTTTAAATGTGATAACTGTTGAAGATACATGCGATTTAAGATAATCACCTTGTTCATAAATTTCACTTACAACATGTCCAAATGTTTTTTTAATCTCTTCAATTGATTCAAGTGGAGGTTCCCCACTTTTATTGAGACTTGTCACTCTCAAGACACCATACTCATCAATAAGTGCTAATGCTTTAGGATGTTTAGGCATACGAATAGCAATCGTAGATTCACCAGTTTTTTTTATAAACTCATCAGTTGTATTCATCACAATCGTTAACGCACCTGGCCAGAATCTATCCATAAGAGTTTTTATTTTTTTATCATATGTAGCAATATCTTTTATTTGATCTATAGAAGAAATCAGTAAAGGAATTTGTTTAGATTGTTCTCTACCCTTTACTTCATATATCTTTTGCAAAGCTATTTCATCATAAAGCATTGCAGCAAGCCCATAAACTGTATCAGTAGGCATCACAATAAGTTCACCTTTATTCATTGTCCAATACACCACCTATACCAATAAAAGTCATGCGATCTTTTCCTTGATAATCTTGTAATTGAATCAATTTAGCATTAGGAAATATTTTTTTTACATATGATGCAATTAATGCTTTTTGTTGATAACCATGTTCAAAACCAATAAGCGCTCTATCTTTTAAATATGGTTTAATTTCTTGTAATATATGAAGATAAAAATCAGTACCAGTTTTACCACCGTATAGTGCTACTTCAGGCTCTTTTTGAACAATATCTTCTACGATTTCATCATCAGGAATATATGGTGGATTTGATATAATCATATCAAATTTACCTTCAATTTGATCAAACCAACTACTCACAATAGATGTTACTTCTACTTTTAAATGATTTGCGTTTTTATTTGCAACAATTAATGCTTTTTCACTTACATCTGATATTGTAACCTTTAAGTTTTTTTCTTCACGCGCTAGCGTTACACCAATACAACCACTACCAGTGCCTAAATCTAGTACATCAAGTCTTTGGTTTCCAAAATATTTATCATAATAATATAATGTATTTTCAACAAGTTGTTCTGTCTCTGATCTAGGTATTAACACATCATCATTAACATAAAAATCATATCCATAGAAAAATGCATACCCTAAGATATGTTGTACTGGTATATGATTTAATATATATAAATCTGATTTTTCTCTAAATGTTTGTTCAAAATCGCTTGGCACTTCTTTATCTAAATTTAAATAAAACTGATGTGCATCATAAGGTGATAACTCCATCAGTAATAATTTAATTGCTTCTTCTTCTTTATGATGTGCTAATGCTTTTTTTGAAACTTCTTTTAATAAAGTAACAAATGTCACTTGGTTTCTCCTAATAATTGACGTTTTTGAAATTCATTAATCACGCCTTCTAATATAAGTTCTAAACGGCCTTCCATAATAGCATCCAATCGTTGAACTGTTAATCCAATACGATGATCGGTCACTCTATTTTGTGGATAATTATAAGTTCTGATCTTTTCACTTCGATCGCCGCGTCCAACAAGTGCTTGACGTTCAGCACCTTCTTTTTCAAGTTGTTCTTGTAAGAATTTATCATAAACTCTTGTTTTAAGTAATCTAAATGCTTGATCTCTATTTTCATGTTGTGATTTACCATCTTGACATGAAACAACCGTATTTGTTGGTATATGTGTTAAACGAACTGCTGATTTTGTTGTATTAACCGACTGTCCACCAGGACCACTTGAATTAAACGTATCAAAACGTACGTCATTCCAACTTACATCAATGTCTAGGTCTTCTGCTTCAGGCATCACTAAAACTGTTGCTGTAGATGTATGAATACGTCCTTGAGATTCAGTTGATGGCACACGTTGAACACGATGTGTTCCTGATTCATATTTAAGTTGAGAATATACATGATCACCAGAGACCATAAATTCAATTGAAGTAAATCCTCCCATGGATCCTTCCATGACATTTAATACTTCTATTTTCCATTTCATTGTTTCAGCAAATCTAGAATACATTCTAAATAAATCGCCTGCAAAAAGATTTCCTTCATCGCCACCAGCAGCTCCTTTGATTTCAACGACAACATTTTTGTCATCATTAGGATCTTTTGGTAGTAAAAGGATTTTTAGTTCTTCAACAGTTTTTTCAATTAAATCTTCTAGTCGATCGATTTCTCCTTGAGCCATATCAATCATTTCACGATCAGATTCTAATTCAATCATCTCTTTTAGATCTTTTAATTCTTCACTGTTTTCTTTATACAATCTGTATTTTTCTACTGTTTTCGCAATACCTGCAGATTCCTTTAATAACTCAGTCATAAGTTTGACTTCTACTGTACCAGTAGATAGTATATCTTGGATTTCTTGGTATCTTTTTTCTATTAATTCAAGTCTATCGAACATTTTTATCACCTGATATATCATACCACAAAATCAATAATATTTCCATAGCAAATGACCTTGAATATTTACATATTAGTGGTATAATATAAGTGAAAAGAAAGGTGGGATATGATGGAAAAATTATATCAAGGTTTAAATAAGCAAGTTGCAAATTTAAGTGTATTTTTTACTAAGTTACATCATTATCATTGGTATGTAACAGGTCCTCAATTTTTCGCTTTACATGAAAAATTCGAAGAATTCTACGATGAAATCAACGAATTATATGATGAAGTAGCAGAACGTCTTTTAATGATTGGTGGAGAACCAGTATCAAACATGAAACAATATTTAGAATTATCAACTATTGAAGAAGGTCATGGTAAAGAAGCTCCAATGACTATGGTTAAACACATTTTAGATGATTTCAAAGTTTTACGTGCTGAATTTTTAGAAGTATTAGAAGTTGCTCAAGCTGAAGGCGATGAAGCAACTGCTGATTTATTTATTGGATCAATTGCATCATTTGATAAACACATTTGGATGCTATCTGCAACTATAGCTTAATAAATTTAAACTAACACAAATAAAAAAGCATCTTCGGATGCTTTTTTTATTATGCTTATGTTTTCTAATAAAACATTAATGTTAACTTTTTAAAGTTCTTATGTTATCATATGTATAAGTTATATTGGTTTGAATATCAAAATATTTATATTATATCTATGTAAGGAGCTACACATGCAAAAAGAAACATTACCAACAATCATTCAAGGAGGTATGGGTATTGGTGTATCAAGCGTTGAACTCGCAAGAACAATATCTATACATGGTTACTTAGGCGTTGTCTCAGGCACAGCGGTTGCGACAACACTTGTAAGAAGACTACAAGTCACGAAAGGTAGAAAAAAGATTGTAGAGGCCATTAAGGCATTCCCATTTAAAACTATCGCAAATAAAGTATTAGAAACATATAAGCCTACTGTAAAAAATTTAGATCGCCGTCTTAAATTTAAACCTTTAGAAATGCCTACTTTAAATCAAAGTGAAATGCTCACAGAATTAATTGTTTTAGCTAATTTTGTTGAAGTATACCTAGCAAAAAAAGGTCATCAAGGTATTATAGGTATTAATTTATTAGAAAAAATACAACTACCGACACTCGCTTCAATATATGGCGCTATGTTAGCAGATGTAGATTATTTACTTATGGGTGCTGGTATTCCTAAATATATACCAAGTGTCTTAAATGCATTTAGTAAAAATCAAATAGCATCCATGCCTATAAAAATAAATGGTGATCATGATGCTTATATGCATACATTTGATCCTAAAGCATTTGCTAAGGGTGAACAATTGCCAAAATTAAGAAAACCTAAATTTCTCGCAATTATCGCTTCTACAACACTTGCATTACATCTTTATAAAAATGAAGAAACAAGACCAGACGGGTTTATTGTTGAAGCACCTATTGCTGGTGGCCATAATGCACCACCAAGAGGAAAACTTACAACTAATGATTATGGTGAACCAATATATGGTCTTAAAGATGAAGTTGATCTAGAAAGGTTAAGTCAACTAGGATTACCTTTTTGGCTTGCAGGTGGTTATGGACATTTTGAAGCATATCAACATGCTCTATCAAAAGGTGCAGTTGGTATACAAGTTGGTACAGCATTTGCTTTTTCAAAAGAGTCCGGTATGAAAAAATCTTTAAAAGAACGCATTATTGAATCTCTAAAAATGGGCGTTGCTAAAGTTAAAACTGATTTACTTGCTTCTCCTACTGGTTTTCCTTTTAAAGTTGTAGAACTATCAGGAACAACCGGAGAAGAAAAAACTTATAAAGCAAGAAAACGCATTTGTGATATTGGTTATTTAAGAGAACCCTATAGAAAAGAAAATGGCGACATAGGATATCGATGCCCTTCAGAACCGAAGCTGCTTATATTAAAAAGGGTGGTGAACTAGAAGATACTGTTGGTAGAAAATGTTTATGTAATGGATTAATGTCGACAACAGGATTCTCACAAGAAAGATCTAATGGTTCAATTGAAGCACCTATTGTTACTGCGGGAGATGATTTAAATTATATCTTGAATTTTTTAAAACCTGGTAAACGTCTTTATAGTGCCATTGATGTATTAAAAGAAATCCTTCAAAACAATTACAAACCTCTTAATTTAACTATAAAATAAAAAAAAGATGCTAGCAAATAAATTGCTAGCATCTTTTGAAATTATATTAATCTCTATAAGCCTCATATGAACTGTCTTCTCTTTCTTCTTTTGATAAAAATCTTGAGAATTCAGTATCAAATCTAAATGGTAACATAATACCAGCGGCACCTTGTCTATTCTTAGCAACAATTAATTCAACATCACCAGTTTTATTTTCAGCATCGCGGTTATAATAATCTTGACGATATAAAAATAAAACAATATCTGCATCTTGCTCAATAGATCCAGATTCACGTAAATCTGCAAGTACTGGTCTTTTATCTTCACGTTTTTCAACATCACGAGATAATTGAGATAATGCAAGAACTGGTACTTTTAATTCTCTTGCCATCTCTTTTAGACTTCTAGAAATTTTAGCAACTTCTTCTTGTCTATTTCCACTTCTTGTGTCACCTTTAATAAGTTGTAAGTAATCAATAACAACAAATTCTAGTTTATCTTCTTGTTTTAATTTTCTACATTTGGCTCTAATATCAGCTACTGTTACAGCAGCAGAATCATCAAAGAAAATACTTAAAAGAGATAAGGTTTGAATACCACCTTCCATATGTTGCCATTCAGGTGCAGTCAAATGTCCACTCTTAATCTTATTATTTTCTACGTTAGACTCAGCACTAAGCATTCTTGCTGCTAACTGTTCATTACTCATTTCTAGCGAGAAGATCGCAACACCAGCTTTACCTTCTTTATTCTTCTTTGCAATATTAATTGCTAAGTTCATTGCAAAAGCTGATTTACCCATTGAAGGACGTGCTGCTAATATTATAAGTTCTTCATTCTGAAGTCCAGCTGATAATTTATCAAACTCAGCAAATCCAGTGCTAAGTCCAGTAATACCACCTTTTTTATTTCTATTTTTTTCAGTTTTTTCTTTTACTTCTAAAATAACATCTGCTATTTCTGCAAAAGCTCTTGTTTTACGTTTTTGTGCTAATGCAAAAATATCTTCTTCAGCTCTTGTAATATAATCAAATGCCATTTCATCATTTTTAAAACCATCTTCAACGATATCACTTGCTAATTTAATAACTTGTCTTTTTAAAGATCCATCTTTAACAAGATCAATATATGTCATTAAATGATCGATAGAAGGTACTATTTACGCAAGCTGAAATAAATATTTCTTGCCACCTGCACGCTCTAAATTTTGTGTTTGTTCAAGTCTTGCGGCAACACTCGCATAATCTATTTTTAAATTTTCTTGAAACAAATCTTTCATGGCAGAAAATATTAATCCATGTCCTTGTTCAAAGAAATCTTCTTGATTTAGTTGGTCAATCACTGAAACTATTTCTTTAGGATCCAAAAAGATGATCCCTAAAACAGATTGCTCAGCTTCGCGGTGATACGGTAATACCTTAGCCATATATGCTACCTACTTTTCTATAACTTTTACTTCAAATTGAGCTTTTATATCTTTATGCAAAGTTACAAACGCTGTATATATACCAATAGAGTTTATTTCACTTTGTAAATCTAGTTTTTTCTTATCTATAAGTATACCATGAGTTTCTTGAAAAGCTTCAGCAATTTGTTTAGTTGTAATACTTCCAAATTGTTTGCCATCTTTTCCAATTTGTATTTCTAAAACAACTTGTTTACCATCAATTTCAGATTTTAATTTTTTCATTAAATCCAAATGGCGTTGTTCATCTTCTTTTTGTTTTTGTTTTTCAGCTTCTAGTGCAGCTAAACTTTCATCATTTGCAAGTGCAGCTTTTTTACTATTCATAAGAAATTGTCCATATCCGTTTGCAACTTCAATAACATCTCCTTTAACACCTTTACCTTTAACATCTGTTAGTAATATAATTTTCATCTTTTCTCCTCCGCCGAATTCTAATTCTACATAATTTTTAAGTTTTTGATAAACCTCATGAACCGATGTATCAATCAATTGTGCAGCAGCACTATTGAAATGTCCACCGCCACCAATCATTTCCATTAAAATTTGAACATTAATTTCATTTAAACTTCTTGCTGATACAGCTACCGTATGATCATCCATACGCGCAATTGTAAATGCAGCATCAATACCGTTAATTTCAAGTGATGCTTCAGAAACTTGAGCTAGTAAAACTCTATCATCATATGTATCACCAGTCACAATAAATGCAAATCTATTTAAGACAATATCTACTGTGTCTAATAATCTATTAATTTCCATAATTCTCATCATATCTCGTCTTAGCCAAGTTTTAACTAAACCAGCATCAGCACCTAATTCTTTCAATCTAGAAGCAATTTCAAATGTTCTTGATGTTGTTCTAAAAATGAAATTGGATGTATCAACAACTAAACCACCATACATAATAGATGCTTCTAAAGGCGAAACTTTAATATCAGCATCAGCATTATAAAAGCTAAATAGCTCCATAATAAGTTCAACAGTTGAACTTGCTGAAGATTCAATAATAGAAAATATTGCATTAAATCTCTCTTCACCCACACGGTGATGATCAATAACAATGACATTATCAGTTTTTTCTAATAGTTCAGGTGCCATGACCATTTTTGGTGATTGAGAATCTAAAACAATTAATAAACTTGATTCCGAAATCATATTAACAGCTTGTTCACAAGTAACGACATCTTTTTCTAATATTTCTATTTGAGGTTTTACTTGTTTAAATACTTTAAGTACAGTTTGATCTATTTTGTCTTCATCTAATACAATATAAGCTTGTTTATGACTTGCTTCTGCCATATGATATGCAGCAAGCATTGCTCCAAAAGCATCCATATCTGATAAATGATGTCCCATCACATATACGTTAGAAGATTTTTCAATAAAATCTTTAATGGTTTGAGCATTTATACGAACACTAACTCTAGAACTTTTAATTGATGCATCACTTTTAGCACCAAAATAAGATATTTTTTTATCTTGAATATTCACAACAACTTGATCTCCACCTCGTTTTTCAGCAAGATCAACTGCATTTTGTGCATATACACCAATTTCTTCATAAGGTATATCCCAAGAAGCTATACCCATTGAAACTGATACTCTAACTTTTTCATCAGTTGAGATTTTTCTTACTTTATCCAATAAGTCAAATTTATTTTCTATCATTAAATTTAAATTTTTCCTATCAGTGATAATCAAAATTTTTTCATCAGCAAAAGGTTTTAAGAAACAATCAAATTGGTCAGCCCAATCATCAATTGCAGATAAATAATCACCTTTAATAGAAGATTGTTCAGATACATCTAAAACTGCTAGTGCTTCATCTAAATTATCTAAAAAGATTAATCCTAATGCAGGAATTTGGTCTTGATATTGTTTAAGTACATTTTCTCTATGTGTAACATCAAATAGATAGAAAAAATGATATTCAGAACGATAGACAACATCAAAGAATTGATCATCTTTTTGAATAACGAAATTAGTTTTATTAGAAGCAGCTAATTCAAACATTTTTTCATGTATATCATTAAGCTTCTTACCGTTAATTTTATGACCAAATATAACTTGTGCATGTGGATTTGACCACTTGATTTCCATTTCTTCATCAATAGCAATCATACCAATAGGTAGTTCAGTAAAAATTTCATCTCCTGCTTGAGAAATATGATATGAAAGTTTAGACCACATATTTAATCTAGATTGCAGTGTTGCTATTTTTTGATGTGAACTTTTATTTATTTTACGACTAATCGCATAAAATAATACAATAGTTGCTAAAAAAATCACGATAATCGAGATTAATTCACGTGATGATTCAATACCAAAATATGGTTGATATAAATATAGTGCTATTGCATATAGCAAAGCAGAAATAACAAAAAATATCCAACGTTTCATGAATGCACCTACTTCTCTCATATTATATCAATAATATGATGTATTTACAATCAAATCATTTAACCTTTATATAAAATAAAAACTGCATAAAATGCAGTTTTTAGTTAATTATTCTTTTACGAATGGTAATAAAGCCATGTGACGTGCACGTTTGATTGCAATTGCCAATGGACGTTGCCATTTAGCTGATGTACCTGTTACGCGTCTTGGTAAAATCTTACCGCGATCTGTAATGAATCTTTTTAATAATTCTACATCTTTGAAATCAATATGTTCAACTTTGTTTTGTGTAAAATAACAAACTTTTTTACGTCTCTTATAGCCTCCGCGTTTGTAAGCCATGTTCATTCCTCCTTAGAATGGTAAATCTTCTTCAGCAGCGAGTTGTTTG
Organism: Mycoplasmatota bacterium; assembly: GCA_018622495.1. Lineage (GTDB taxonomy): Bacteria > Bacillota_I > Bacilli_A > Acholeplasmatales > Acholeplasmataceae > WOFB19. Next base: position 515,299 of record CP076021.1, on the reverse strand, counting down.
CTTGTTTCATAAAACTCGTCACTATCATCATTTGAAACACTAGGTTGTTCAATATAATCATTACGATTATTATTTGTTTGGTTTGAATTTTTATTTTCTAAAAATTGTATAGTGTCACAAACTACTTCTGTAATATATCTTGTGCCGTTTTCAGCTTCATACGTACGTGTTTGAATTCTTCCTTCAACACCTAATAAAGCACCTTTATTAATATATTGTGCTAAATTATCTGCTTGTTTACGCCATACGGTACATTGTATAAAATCTGCTTGACGTTCACCTGATTGATCAGTAAACTGACGATTAACAGCCAACGTAAAATTAACAAATGATATGTTTGACTGTGTTGTTTTTAGTTCAGGATCTTTTGTGATACGTCCAACAAGGATAACACGATTAATCATATTATTCGCCTTCCTTTACAACAATAAATCGAATAACTTCTTCAGTAATTCGTACGACACGATTAAACTCAGCAATCGCTTCAGGTGTTGCGTTGACTAATAGCCAAACATAGTAACCTTTTTTGAGATGTTGAATTTCGTATGCTAGATCTTTAAGTCCTAGTTCTTTAAGTTCGAGTACTTCACTATTGTAATTTGCAAATATTTCTGTGAAATTATTTACAATTCCTTTAATGCTCTCGCTCTCAACTGTAGGACGAATGATATACATTACTTCGTATTTTTTCATCTTTCTACCTCCTTCTGGTCTTTGGTCTTATCAATGCGATAAGACAAGGATAAATCTTTACGCCCAATCATTATATCATATGTGCTCTTGTTTTACAACAAAAACCACAAGACTTTAATCAATAGATTTAATTATCATTTTTTCAACTAAATCAACAACGAGTTTTTGTGCTTCCACTCTCGTTTCATAAGTGAACTCTACGGCTTCATAAAAGCATTTTTCTTCATTGCATAGCGCATAGAAAGCTTCTCTTTTTTCACTACCTTTTTGTAGCCTAGGACCAGCATCTCCAGTCACACCAATGCCTATTGTTGATTGTGTTAAATGTTTAACAGATTTTGCCATTTCTAGAGCAATTTCTTTTGAGACGATACCATATTTTTCAATATCTTCATCTTTTATATTTAATAAATTAATTTTTGCAGTTTTAGTATATGCAACAATGCCACCTTTAAATACCTTGGATGCACCTGGGATTTTTGTCATTTCGCTTGAAATTAACCCTCCAGTCATACTTTACGCACATGCAATCGTCAAATGATGATTTTTTAATTTTTGAATTAATGCATCCATCATGATAGTGTAATCTCTATAGTCATTTCAACTGGTGTATTTGATTCATCTAGTCTTATAATATTTAAGCTTAGCACATCACCAAATTCTGCACCATCAAGTATAATCACCAAATCTTCAATACTTGTTATCGTCATACCATTAGCGCCAATAATTAAATCAGATGTTTCTAAAACTTCATATGCATTTCTTGTATAATCAAATTCTAAAACTAAAATACCACTTGCATATTCACTAGGGAATATATCAAAAGATTCATCATAATCAACAACTGTAACACCAATCTTTGGTGTTCTTTCAGTATCTTCAAAATTTTCTTCTAAGAAATCATTAATCACAGTTGATATGATATTTATATTTAAACTATGATTAATACCTTCAGTATATATTTCATTACCATCGTCATAAAAATTAATCATTTTAGCAACATTTATACCAATGACTTCACCTTTTAAATTCACTAAGGGACCACCACTGTTACCTGGATTAATTTCAGCATCATGAACAATGCCTAATTGATAAACGCCACGATATGTATAATTATATAAACTTACAATTCCTTGTGTTGTATAACTATACAAATCTGTAGAATAAGGAGATCCAATTGCATAAACATCTTGACCTTGTACAATATCAACATATGCATTTTCAGTTATCGGTGGAATATCATAAACTACAAGTTCTTCATCAGTAACAATTCTTAAAACAGCAACATCATAGTTTTCATTTCCTTGAAAATCTGTCACTGCTAGTTCATAGTCAACAGTTTCAAATTTAATTTTAATTTCTGTGCTCTCAGATATTACATGATTATTTGTCAATACATAATATCTAAATAATCCGGAATCTAAAACTTCCTTATCATAAATCAAACCACTTCCTAATCCACCTGTTCCAATTACTGATACCAGCGAAGCTTTTAGAGTTTCAATCATACTAATAGCTTGATCATTATAGTCATCATCATTCGCAGTAGTGATACTTGTATTTCGGCTTCCTGAAGCGAGATTAGCATCTAACGCTAATATGTGTTCAGCTAAAATATTCATGTTTAATGCAAAGTTAATACCTTCCATTGGTAACGCATCTTCACTACTATCACTAAAATATAATTTATCAATTTGTATACCTAATAAATCACCATTTAAATTAAATATAGGTGCGCCTTCCATACCAGGGTTTGATTCAGCACTATGGACAAAAGCTAAATCTTCAACTAAATTATAATCATAAGTTGTTAAACCTAAAACACCTTGTGATACATAATTAAACATTGATATTTGATATGGTGTACCAATTGCATAAACATCTTCTCCTTGTGTTAATACAACATTTGATGACTCACTTAATTGTTCTATTTGATATGGTGCAATATCATCAGTTGTTTCAAAATATGCAATAGCAAATTGATACAATTCATTTCCTAAAATTTGAGTTACTTGATAGGTTGTACCACTTTCAGTTTCTATTTCATGTTCTGCAATATTTGAAAAATCTATATTTTCATATGCAGTTAACACTGCATATTCATTTAAATCATCTTCTTGATCAATCACTTCTTTATTAAAAATAATACCTGATCCAAAATCATCATTATTTTCAATAACAACAACTGATTCTTTAACTGAATCTATCATCTCAATTCTTGTACTTTCATAAGAACTAGGGGATTCATATGGTGTCTCTGCAGTTAAATTCCAATTACAAGAAACTAAAATTATAGATGCGATTACTGTGATTAATACTAATATCAATTTTTTCATATTTTTACTCCTATGTGAAACAATTCATGTGCATTTAATGTCGTTATTTTAACGACCTCTTCTTTTGATATACCTTTTAAATCTGCAATCGCTTGCGCAATATAACTTAAACGTTTAGGCTCATTTCTTTTACCTCTAAAAGGATGAGGTGATAAATAGGGACTATCTGTTTCAATTAATATTTTATCCAAAGGAATATGCGTTGCTATTTCTTTAATATCTTTAGCATTTTTAAAAGTTACTGGTCCATCAATACCAATATAAAATCCTAAATCAACCGCTTTTTTTGCATCTTCTAAATGAGATGAAAAACAATGGAAAACACCTTTAATTTTACCTTTATATGGTTTTACACAATCATAAGCCTCACTAAATGAATTTCTTGTGTGAATCACAATAGGTAATTGATGCTTAATTGCTAATTGTATTTGCTTAATAAATATTTCTTTTTGTTTTTCTATATTGTCTTGACGCCAATATAAATCTAAACCTATTTCACCTATAGCGATGACTTTCTCATGTTTTAACAATGGTTCAATGCTTTGTATATCATAATCATCAACAACACCTGGATGTATACCTACTGTGGCATATAATTCATTAAATGTATCAGCAAGTTCTATTGCTTTTTTATTGGAAATTGGATCAATACCAATAACAATCATTTCATTAACACCCTCAGCTAATGCATCTTTTATTACTTGTTGATAATCCATTTCAAATTCTTCTATATTTAAATGGCAATGTGTATCTATCATATAATGTACCTCATGCTCCTATTTTATCACAATGATTAATTTTAAATGTATGATTTTACTTTTTAACATAATATCATTCAATCAAGTATTTTAATACTACTATTACTTCTATATATACATCTTATTTCATATTCCATTAATCATCGATGGTTTATATCAATCAATGAAAAAAACTACACATTTTAAAAGATTAATCATAGGTATACTATTTAGTGCTTCTTTATTCTATATTAATTTCTTGTTAAAATCTTTAATCATTATATTAGGTCATTGAATGCATCAACTCATAACATAAAAAAAGACGTATTAGAATAATCTAATATGTCTTTTATTTTTTTATTAAATAAGTAAAATACTATTCAATGATTTTAGTAACTGATCCAGCACCAACAGTACGTCCACCTTCACGAATTGAGAACTTAGTTCCTTCTTCTAAGGCAATTGGGTGAATTAATTCTACTGTCATTGTTGTATTATCACCAGGCATAACCATTTCAGTACCTTCTTCAAGTGTAATAACACCTGTAATGTCAGTTGTAGTGAAATAGAATTGAGGGCGATAGTTTGAGAAGAACGCTGTATGACGTCCACCTTCTTCTTTTGATAATACATAAACTTGAGCTGAGAATTTGTGGTGAGGGTGAACTGATTTAGGTTTAGCTAAAACTTGTCCACGTTCAACTTGTTCACGGTTAATACCACGAAGTAATGCACCAATGTTGTCTCCAGCTTCTGCATAATCTAGTAATTTTCTGAACATTTCAACACCTGTAACAACAGTTTGTTTAGTTTCAGTAATACCAACGATTTCAATTGGATCTCCAACTTTAACTTGTCCACGTTCAACACGTCCAGTAGCAACTGTACCACGACCTGTAATTGTGAAAACATCTTCAACTGGCATCATGAATGGTTTGTCAGTTTGACGAACTGGTGTATCGATATATGAATCAACTTCATCCATTAATTCGCCGATTGCGTTAACCCATTTTTCTTCACCATTGATTGCTCCAAGAGCAGATCCACGGATCACAGGAATGTCATCACCTGGGAAGTCATATTCTGAAAGTAATTCACGTACTTCCATTTCAACTAAGTCTAATAATTCTTCATCATCAACCATATCACATTTGTTTAAGAAAACAACCATCTTAGGTACACCAACTTGACCAGCAAGTAGGATATGTTCTCTTGTTTGTGGCATAGGGCCGTCTGCAGCTGATACAACTAAGATTGCACCATCCATTTGAGCAGCACCAGTAATCATATTTTTAACGTAGTCAGCATGACCTGGGCAGTCAACGTGAGCATAGTGACGAGCATCAGTTTGATATTCAACGTGTGCAGTATTAATTGTAATACCACGTTCTTTTTCTTCAGGTGCTCCATCAATATCTGCATAATTCATAACGTCTGCAAATCCTTTTTTAGATAATACGTTTGTAATTGCAGCAGTCAAAGTAGTTTTACCATGGTCAACGTGGCCAATAGTACCAATGTTAACATGTGGTTTTGTTCTTTCAAATTTTTGTTTAGCCATTTTTTATTTTTCCTCCTAATTTATTTAGAAAATTATTTTTTATTTTATCATATTTATTCTATATGAAATTACATTGTTTTGCAAGTGAGCCGATTAATTTACGCCACGCTTTTTGATTATTTCTTCCATGATTGACTTAGGTGTTTTATCATAATGATCAAATTGCATAACGAAGTTTGCACGACCTTGTGTGTTTGAACGTAATGAAGTAGCATAGCCGAACATTTCAGCTAAAGGTACGAATGCACGTATTGCAACCGCATTACCGCGTCCTTCTTGAGATTCTAGTCGTCCACGACGTGATGTAATATCTCCAATAACGTTACCTACATAATCATTTGGTGTAACCACTTCGACGTCCATGATAGGTTCCATAATTGCTGGAGAACATTTTGTTTTAGTTTCTTTAAGTGCCATTGATGCGGCAATCTTATAAGCCATTTCAGATGAATCGACATCATGGTATGAACCAAACTTAAGTGTAGCTTTTAAGTCGATTACTGGATAACCAGCTAAAATACCATTAGGTAGAGCTTCATCTAAACCTTTTAATACTGATGGAATATATTCTCTAGGAATAACCCCACCAACAATTTTATCAACAAATTCAAATCCTTTACCAGGGTTTGGTTCAAAGTCAATGACAACGTGTCCATATTGTCCACGACCACCAGATTGACGAATGAATTTTGCTTCAACTTCAGCAGGTTGTGTAATTGTTTCACGATATGAAACTTGTGGTTCAGCAACATTTGCTTCTACTTTAAACTCACGTTTCATTCGGTCAACAATAATATCTAAGTGAAGTTCACCCATACCTGCAATAATTGTTTGTCCTGTTTCATGATCTGTATATGTTCTAAATGTTGGATCTTCTTCAGCTAGTTTAACTAATGCAGCACTCATCTTATCTTGATCTTGTTTTGTTTTAGGTTCAATTGCTACATTGATAACTGGTTCTGGGAATACCATTGATTCTAAGATAATGTCATCACCAACCATAGCTAAAGTATCACCAGTTGTTGTATTTTTAAGTCCTACAACAGCTGCAATATCACCAGCATAGATATCAGTAATTTCTTGACGTGTGTTCGCATGCATTTGAAGAATACGACCAAAACGTTCTTTTTTATCTTTATTTGTATTTTGTACATAAGATCCTGCAGAGATTTTACCTGAGTAAACTCTAAAGAATGTTAGACGTCCTACATAAGGGTCAGTCATTACTTTAAATGCAAGTGCAGTAAATGGTTCATCATCACTTGCGTGACGTGCAACTTCATTACCATCAGAATCTTGACCAACAACTGATAATACATCAGTTGGTGCTGGAAGATAATCAATCACTGCATTTAATAATGCTTTAACACCTTTATTTTTAAAAGCTGTACCACAGGTAACTGGGAAGAACTTAACATCAAGTGTTGCTTTACGCATCACACGTTTAATATCTTCAACAGCAACTTCTTCGCCTTCTAAGTATGTCATCATTAAATCTTCATCGAAATCAGCTAATGCTTCAATCATTTCAATGCGTTTTTCTTCAACAATGTCTACTAAGTTACTAGGAATTTCAATATCTGTTGCAATTTCATCAGCATTACCATCATAATGGTATGCTTTTCTTGTTAATAAATCTATAAATCCATCAAAATCAGCTTCTGCGCCAATTGGCCATTGAATAGCAACAGCTTTAACACCTAAACGATTTTGCATTGATTTAATTGCTTTGGCAAAGTCAGCCCCTACTTTATCCATTTTATTAATGAATACAATACGAGGTACTTTATACTCAGTAGCTTGACGCCAAACAGTTTCTGTTTGAGGTTCAACACCAGCTTGAGCATCTAAGACAGTAACAGCACCATCAAGTACACGTAATGAACGTGATACTTCAACTGTGAAGTCAACGTGACCTGGGGTATCAATAATGTTTACTTTATGATCATTCCAGAATGCTGTCGTAGCAGCAGAAGTGATTGTAATACCACGTTCTTGCTCTTGAGCCATCCAGTCCATAGTTGCTGCACCATCGTGAACTTCACCTATTTTATGAATTTTACCAGTGTGGTAAAGAATTCGTTCTGTTGTCGTTGTTTTACCAGCATCGATGTGAGCCATGATACCAATATTACGTACTTTCTCTAACGGGAATACACGAGGCATAATCTATATCTCCTTCTTTTACCAACGGTAGTGTGCGAATGCTTTATTTGCTTCAGCCATTCTATGCACATCTTCACGTTTCTTAACAGCAGCACCTTGACCATTTGCTGCATCCATAATTTCTTTAGCTAATCTTTCTTCCATAGTCTTTTCATTTCTAAGTCTAGCATAGTTGATTAACCATCTTAATCCTAATGTTTGTTTACGAGAAGCTCTTACTTCAACTGGTACTTGATAGTTTTGACCACCAATACGTCTTGAACGAACTTCTAATACAGGCATAATGTTATTTAATGCTTCATTAAATACTTCAATTGGTTCGCGTCCTGTTACTTCTTTGACACGGTTAAATGCACCGTATAATATACTTTGTGCAGTTCCTTTTTTACCATCAACCATAATTGAGTTAACTATTCTTGTTACTAATTTTGATTGGTAAATTGGATCAGGTAAAACGTCGCGTTTTACGATATGTCCTTTACGTGGCATAAGTTCACCTTTCCTTTCATTCTAGATTTTCATTATCTAAGGTTATTTATTATTTTTTCTTTGGGCGTTTTGTGCCATATTTTGAACGAGCTTGTTCACGGTTAGCTACTCCAGATGCATCTAATGTACCACGTACGATATGATAACGTACACCTGGAAGGTCTTTAACACGACCACCACGGATTAGCACGACACTATGTTCTTGTAAAGAATGTCCAATTCCTGGGATATAAGCAGTTACTTCTGTTTGGTTAGATAATCTAACACGCGCATATTTACGAAGTGCTGAGTTAGGTTTCTTAGGTGTCATTGTTGTAACACGAGTACATACTCCACGTTTTTGTGGTGATGGGTATGAACTTTCACTTTTAGATAAACTGTTATAACCATATCCTAAAGCAGGAGATTTTGACTTGTAATTTTTAGTACTTCTTCCTTTTTTAACGAGTTGTTGCATTGTAGGCATATGATAGTTCTCCTTTCCATAGACACATGTCCATGTGTTTCTTTTTTTAGTTTCAAAAAATTTTTTGGCTTTACAAAGCCATTTTTTTAATATTGAATGCGTGTAAATCACACAACGTTATTATTATATATTAAAGGCATACAAAAGTCAATAATTTTAGTTAGTTTTTTGTTAATTTTTAACACAATACATTTATAAATAATTCGCTTTTTATCTCTAACTATTATTTACATTGAACTAATCATTGTAAACTATACATATAAATGAAAAACTTCAAACTAACAAATGATTTGCTAGATTGAAGTTTTTCATTATTTTTCTAAATCTTTTGTTAATGATTCAATTTCATCAATTGTTTCACTAATAAACTTAATCGCATCTTCTAAAGGTTTTTCAGTTGATACATCAACACCTACCATGTTTGCTAATTCTTGTGGTGATTTAGTCCCTCCAGCTTTTAAGACTTCTAACCAAGCTTCTGGTTCGATTTCTTTATTAAAGATTTTACCTGATACAACTGTACCAATCGTTAATCCTGCTGAATATGTATATGGATATAATCCCATATAGTAATGTGGTTGTCTCATCCAAGTAAGTCCTGCATAATCCGGAATTTCAACTTCATCTCCCCAAAATTCTTTTAACACACTCAATTTTAAACCATTTAATACTCTTGCTGATAAAGGTTCTCCTGCGTCCACTTTTTCATATACTTTTCTTTGCATTGCTGCTTCTAGTAAATGTGTCACGAAGTTATGATAATATGTTCTAGAAATCATTACTGATAAAATCCATCTTTTTAATCGTTTACTATCAGCTTTCATTAGTAAATGTCTAGCCATAATAAGTTCATTAGTTGTAGACGGTGCTTCAATAAAGTACATTGAAGGTCTTGTATTTAATATATTTTGATTAGCATTTGCAAATTGGAAATGTCCTGCATGTCCGATTTCATGTGCTAAAACCATAGCTTCATCCATTTGACCATTCCAATTTAATAAGATAAATGAGTTTTTACCATAAGGTGATGCACAAAAACCACCAGTTGATTTACCAACATTTTGAGGAAAATCTATCCAACGCTCATCAAATGATCGTCTTGCAATTTCTAAATATTCAGGTCCTAACATTGATAATCCATCTAAAATAAGAGCTTTAGAATCTTCAATTGTTATTTTAGGTTCGTATTCAGCATCAACCGCTATTTTTAAATCGGCATATGTCATTTTATCTAAACCATGAATTTTTTGAAGTAGTTTTGCATATTTTCTCATCGCTGGTGCTAATTTTTTCATAATGACATCTATTTGTCTATCCATCATTGAACGATCAACTTTTTGATTAAATAAAATATAGTCAAATACTGAATCAAATCCTTTAAGCGTAGCTAGTGCTTTTTCTTTTTGGACATGTGATTGATAATTATTTGCTATTCCGTTTTGATATTGACCTAAAACATCGTAAAATGCTTCATAAGCTTTTCTTCTTAATTTTGCGTCTTTTTCACTTTCCCATTCATTTTCAAACATTGTAAATGAATTAGGGTGTTTTACACCATCGACTTCAAAATCAGGAAACTTCATGTCTGCTAATTTAAATCTTTGATAATTAGGATATGCAACATTTAATGTTGGTGATAATGCAGCGATCGCTTTTTGAGCATCTGGTGTTAAAATATGTGGTCTTTCTCTTATGATTTCTTCTAAATAATTTTCATTTTCTTTGCTTTGTGCTTTTGCTTCTTTTAAGATATCAATATCAACTGCATTTAATTCAACTGATAAAAATGTTAGTTTTTGAGAAAGTTTTTGAACTTGTATCATGAATTTCCCAGTTCTCATTTGATTACTTTCATCTGTAGAATCTGTAGATGATTGTAAACTTTGATATGATGATAAAACAACAAGTGCTTCTTGTATAACTTTTAAGTCATCAATAGCAGCATTAATTGTTTTAGCGTCTTTTAATTTGTTTTCATATTTTTTTGAAAATGCATCTACATTTTCAACAGTTTTTGCTAATGTATCTTCGAATGCTTGTTCATTTTCAAATAATTGACTAACATCCCAAGTATATTTAACATCAACTTCTGATCTTTTTGGTAATTGTTTTTTCATCTCGTATCCTCTTTTTTATTTACTATTTTATCACACTATTGGCTTTATGATTATAAAAAGAGGATAACAGCTTGGCTGTTACCCTTTATTTTTAATATTTGTAAACCCATATAATTTCCCAATTATCCACACAACAAATCTTTTTGGCAATACTTTATTTAATAATATAAAGATTTTATATTTAAATCCTATGGTTTTTGATAAGGGCATTCTCTTTTTTTTAACTAATTTTAAAAAGACTTTTGCAGCATATTGACTAGACATGCCATTTTCTTCATCTTTTGCCATAACACCAATTGATTGATCAACTCTTTCTTTATATAGGAGACTTTCATTTTTATTTTTTCTTCTATTTTTAGTAAAGTTTGTTTTAATATCACCTGGTAATACTGTACAGACTTGTATATGCATAGGTTTTAGCTCTATCGCTAAAGCTTGTGTATATGTTTCAACAGCTGCTTTAGATGCACTATAAAATCCTTGAAATGGAATAGATAACGGTCCTGCAACAGATCCTACATTTATAATTTTACCTTTTGATTCTCTTAGATATGGTAAAGCTTTTTGTATCACATAATGTAATCCATTAAAATTTACATTAAATATGTCTATAATATCACTTTCATCTGTATATTCAATACTTCCACTAATACCCATACCTGCATTATTAATAATAATGTCTATTTGTTTTTCTTTATCATATATTTCTTTAAATGCTTTCATAAGTTGATCTGCTTGTGTTACATCAACTTGCTTGCTAAAAAATAGATCTGTCTCTATTTTAGATCTTGCAATGCCATAAACAATATAACCTTTTTCTGCAAGCAATTTTGCAGTATCAAATCCAATACCACTTGATGCTCCAGTAATAATAACAACTTTTTGCATTATTCCTTCATATCCTTTAACATTTCTAAAACTTCAGCAATTTTATCTGCAGCTTCATCCATTTGTTCTTTTGTATGTGTAGATGTATAACTAGTTCTAATTAAACATTCTCCTATAGGTGTCGCTGGAGGAACTACAGGATTCACATAGACACCTCGTTCAAATAGCATATTACAAGCCACCATAGTTCTCACAGGTGTATACGTGTATATAGGAATAATTGGAGTTGTAGACTCTCTTAATTCTAGTCCACGTTTCTTTAATGCTTTTCTCATATAGTCAGCAATATCATTTAAATCTTTTACTCGATTTGGTTCTTTAATTAACATACGAAGTGCTGCTAGTGCAGAAGCAATATTACCTGCAGGAATTGCTGCTGAGAATATATAAGGTCTTGAATTATGTCTAATATATTCAACAACCTGTCTTGAAGCAGCAACATAACCACCTAAACTTGCTAATGATTTAGAAAAAGTTCCCATAATAATATCAACATCATCTTCTAAACCAAAATATTCTGCAGTACCTCTACCATGTTTTCCCATCACACCTAAGCCGTGCGCATCATCAACCATAACACGTGCGCCATATGTTTTAGCAATACGTACAATTTCCGGTAAATTTGCAATATCACCACTCATTGAAAAAACACCGTCAGTAACAATTAAATAGCCTTTATTTTTATCTGCTTTTGCTATTTTTCTTTCTAAGTCTTTCATATCACTATGATTAAATCTCACAACTTCTGCATAACTTAATTTTGTACCATCATAAATACTTGCATGATTTTCTTTATCAGAAAAAATAATATCATTTCTTCCAGCAATAGCTGAAATGATACCTAAATTAGATTGAAATCCAGTTGAGAAAATAGTAACATCTTCTTTATTTAAGAATTCTGCTAATTCTTTTTCAAAAGTTACATGTAAGTCCAATGTCCCATTTAAAAATCTAGATCCGTAAACACCTGTACCAAAATGATTGGTCGCATCAACGCTTGCTTTAATAACCTCTGGATGTGATGCAAGTCCTAAATAATTATTTGAACCAATCATAATCATCCGTTTACCTTCCATTTCAACCTCAGTATCTTGTTTTGATTCTAAGACATGAAAGTAAGGATAATAACCTTCTTTTTTAGCAATTTCTGCTGTTTTAAATAATGCACATTTATTAAATAAATCCATAACAAATTCCTCTTATTAATATTTCGTATAGTATATCGTGCTCAAATTATGTTAACTTAATTTTGCCTTAATTGTCAATATAGCATCAAAAAATTGAAATGAGCATTTTATTTTTACTTTCTTAAACTTCTGTCCTTTCTTGGCCATATAAAAACACCTCCATACTAATTATAGTACAAAGGTGTATTTTTTTATTTTTCCACTAAATGGGGTTCACTTTAAATTACTGACTTTTTTTGTTTAATGATAAGCTATAGCAATTTGTGCTGCAAGTCTTGCATTATTATAGACCAGTTCTAAATTTGCTTTTAAACTTTCCCCTTTTGTATGAGTTTTAATATAGTCTAATAGAAATGGTGTAATATCCTTACCCTTAACACCTAACTCATTTGCTTTATTAATCGCTTCATTAATCACAAGATCCATTTTATCTTTAGCTTGTGCATATGCTTTAGGAATAGGATTTGCAACAACCATACCACCAGATAACCCAAGATTCCACTTAACTTTCATAAGTTTTGCAATATCTTCTGGTGTATCCATTTTATAATCAACATCAAATCCACTTTCTCTCGTATAAAATGCTGGGAGTTCTTTCGTTTGATAACCAAGTAGTTCAACACCTTTAGTTTCTAAAAATTCTTTTGTGAGTCCTAAATCAAGAATTGACTTAGCACCAGCACATACAACACATACTTCTTGAGATGCAAGTTCTTCTAAATCTCTAGATATATCAAAAGTTTGTTGTGCACCACGATGAACACCACCAATACCACCTGTAGCAAATACTTTAATACCTGCCATTTTAGCAATAAGCATTGTTGCTGATACAGTAGTTGCACCAGTTAACCCTTGTGAAACAACATATCCAAAATCTCTTTTACTAACTTTTACAACATCTTTAGCTTGCGCTAAATACAATAATTCTTCTTGTGTTAAACCTACTTTTATCACACCGTTTATAATTGCGATAGTAGCAGGTACTGCACCTTCATCCTTAATTATTTTTTCAACAGTGTTTGCCATATTTACATTTTCTGGATAAGGCATACCATGAGATATAATTGTTGATTCTAATGCAACAACAGCTTTCTTTTCTTTTAATGCTTTTGATACTGTTTCATTAATTTCTATCATTTTTTCACTTCGTTTCTTCTAAGTTTTTAACATTCATTTCATCACTTACTGCTTTTTCTGATTTTAATGTTAACCAAGCTGCTTTATGTGCATATGCAACTGGATCCAATCCATTAACTTTTGCATAGAGAACACCTGCAAAATATGCATCACCTGCACCAGCTGTATTTTTAATTTCAACTAAATGAGAAGGTGTTCGAATGACTTCACCTTTACTTACAAATATAGATCCTTCTTTTCCCATCGTTACAAAAACTTCTTTTACCCCTTGAGTGATAAAATATCTCGCTAATGTTTCTGGGTCATCTGAATCTAATTGACTTAAATGTTTAGCCTCTAATAAATTTAATTTAATACCTTGTATAAATTTATAAAAAGGTTTAATCTTTTCCCCTTTTTGGCACGATATAACATCAACATATATTTCTTTTTTATAAGTTTTAAATATATATGCTAATGTATCTTGATTAAAGTTAGTGTCTAATACTAAATAATCAGCACTTTGAAAAATAATATCTCTTTTTTTAATATGTTCTTTAGTAATTAATTCTATTTCATCCATATCAGCAATAGCAGCAACCGTATCATTTTTATCATTTAAAATTGAGAGATATGTTGGTGTTTTGTTTCCTGCAACTGAAGATAATTTCAGCATCACTTCTTGTGCGTTTTGCATAATCATCTTTTTGCCTTCACCTTTACCTAAAATCGTAATCAGTGTAGTATCGACTTGTAATCGTGCTAGATTTTCAGCAATATTTCTACCGACTCCACCAAGTGATTTTTTAATATATCCTGGATTAGAATCATTCATTATAAATTTATCTTTTGGAAAGGCAAATACGTCAATAACTGCACCACCCACAACAACTACTTTTTTCATATAAAAATCCCCTTGTCTTTCATTAAAAATGATCACAAAATAACTACTACTTAATGATAAATGATTTTGCATGATTTATCAACTATTAAAATAAATAAGGCATGCGTTTGCATGCCTTAATTTTTAATTAAAAACCATAATCTTCCATTGAATCTTCATCTTCTTCACTATAAGTGTTTGAACGATCATAATTAAACGTACTATCTCGTAAAATACCAGTACCGGCAGGAATTAATCCACCAATAATAACATTTTCTTTTAAGCCATGTAATTCATCTGTTTTACCACGAATAGCAGCATCTGTTAAAATTCTAGTTGTTTCTTGGAATGATGCAGCAGATAAGAATGAATCACTTCTAAGTGATGCTCTTGTAATACCTAATAAGATTGGTCTACCAACGGCAGGTCTCTTACCAGCAGCAAAAGCTTTTAAGTTTTGACGTTTAAATTCTGAAACTGAAACTTCAGTACCTGGAAGCATTTCAGTATCTCCTTCAGTGATGACACTAATACGTCTTAGCATTTGTCTTATAATAATTTCAATATGCTTATCACTAATTTCAACACCTTGAGCACGATAAACTTTTTGAACTTCTTCCAAAATATATGTTTCAGCAGCATCTACAGATACAATTCTTAACAATTCTTTTGGATTAATAGAACCTAAAGTTAATCTTTGACCAGCAACGACAGCAGCATTTTTTCTAACTAAAGATTCAACGCCTGCGTCAATTGTATATTTATATTCTTTGTTATCTTTATCATTGATTGTAACAATTGATAGTCCACCACGTTGGCGTTCAATCCCTTTAACTTTACCATCAACTTCAGAAAGCACAGCTTTCCCTTTAGGGTTTCTAGCTTCAAATAACTCTTGAATACGTGGAAGCCCCTGTGTAATATCTCGATGCAGATGCAACACCACCAGTATGGAAAGTACGCATTGTTAACTGTGTACCAGGTTCACCAATTGATTGTGCAGCAACAACACCTACAGCTTCTCCTACTTCAACAGGTTTATTTGTTGCAAGGTTTCTACCATAACAATGAGCACATACACCATTATCTGAATTACATGTTAAGTTTGATCTTACTTCAACTGCAGTAATACCAGCTTCAGTAATTAACGTTCCCATTTCTTCAGTAATTAAGTCATTACGTTTAGCAAGAACTGCTTTAGTTTTAGGATGGATTACATCTTTACTTGCGTGACGTCCAACAATTCTATCATATAAAGGAACAATAACTTTTGTACCATCTTCTATAATAGATTCCATAAGAAGTCCACGTTCAGTACCACAATCCTCTTCAACAACAATCACATCTTGACTGACGTCAACAAGTCTTCTTGTTAAGTACCCAGATTCCGCTGTTTTTAAGGCAGTATCGGTAGAACCTTTTCTCGCACCATGCGTAGAAATAAAGAATTCAGACACTGTTAAACCTTCTCTAAACGATGCTTGAACTGGTACTTCAATAATTTCACCTTTAGGGTTATTCATCAGACCACGCATACCTGCAAGTTGTGAGAAGTTTGAGGCATTACCACGAGCTCCTGAATCACTCATCATATAGATGTTATTATCTTTATCAAATTCAGCCATTAAGCCAACTTGGATATCATCACGTGCAACTTGCCATTCTTTAATGACATGGTTTTTACGTTCTTTAGCAGTTAACCAACCTTCATCATACCAAGTATTAATTTGGTTGATTTTATCATTAGCTTCTTTAATTCTCTTACCTTTACCTGAATATACATTAATATCAGCAAATGAAACAGTAATACCAGCAACTGTTGAATATTTAAAACCTAAATCTTTTAATCTATCTAACATTTTAGATGTTTCACTAATATGTAGTTGTTTGAACACTTGTGCAATAATTTGAGATAAGAATTTCTTTTTGAAAGGTGCTGGAATAGCTAATGTCTTTAAGAAATCTTTAGGATTAGTCCCTTTAGGCATAAAGTACTTATCAGGTGTTTGATCCTCTAAATTGCTTGCTGTTGGTTCATTTAAGTAAGGAAATGAATCCGGTAAAATTCTATTAAATACTAATTTACCAAATGTAGTAATTAAATACATTTCTTTTTGTGCATCAGTAAATGCTTGATCAATACTATTAGGATCAACTACAATTCTTGTATGTAATCCTATTTCTTGATTTTCAAAAGCTAATTCGGCTTCTTCAAAATCAAAGAAGAAATGACCTTCATTACGGTTTTTATGTGCATGTTCTGCTTGTTTAATTTCTCGCACGATATCCATGAAAAGGTTTATCAGAACTAACTTCAATTGTTAAATAATAATTACCTAAAACCATATCTTGAGATGGTGTAACTACTGGTTTCCCATCTTTCGGGTTTAAGATATTATTAGACGCTAACATAAGAAGTCTTGCTTCTGCTTGTGCTTCATTAGATAGTGGTAAATGGACAGCCATTTGGTCACCATCGAAATCCGCGTTAAATGCAGGTGTAACAAGAGGGTGAAGACGGATTGCTTTACCATCAATAAGTTTTGGTTCAAATGCTTGAATACCAAGTCTATGTAATGTAGGCGCACGGTTTAATAACACTGGATGTTCTTTAACAACTTTTTCTAAAGCTGCCCAAACATCATCATCTTGTTTTTCATATTTTGCATTAGCATTTTTCTTAGAAGCATTTTCTTGACCTGACATGCGTTGTAATTCACGTAAAACAAATGGTTTAAATAATGTAATAGCCATTTCTCTTGGAATACCACATTGATACATTTCTAAGTCAGGACCAACGATAATAACTGAACGTGCGTAATAGTCAACACGTTTACCAAGTAAGTTTTGTCTAAATCGACCTTGTTTACCACGTAACATATCAGATAATGATTTTAAGTGACGATTACGTTCTACTGCAGCCTTTTTACCACGTTTAGCATTATCAAATAATGCATCAACAGCTTCTTGTAACATACGTTTTTCATTTTTAGTAATAAGTCTAGGTGCCATTTGTTCTTTTTGTTTTTTCAAACGGTTGTTACGGTTAAGAATACGACGGTATAAGTCATTTAAGTCAGTTGTTGCAAAACGTCCACCATCAAGTGCAACCATTGGTCTTAAATCCGGTGGAATGACTGGAATAACATCCATAACCATCCATTCTGGTTTGTTATCAGAGTTATTAAATGCTTCAACAACTTCTAAACGTTTAATAATACGATCACGTTTTTGTTTTGATGAAGTTTTTAATTTTCTGCGAAGTGATTTAACTTCTTTATCTAAATCTAATTCTTGTAATAATTTTTTAACAGCTTCAGCACCAGTTAATGCTGTAAATTTTTTCCAATATTTTTCAGTTAACATTGAATAATCTTGTTCTGACAAGATTTGTTTTTTAGCTAGTGGTGCAGTGCCTGGATCAGTAACGATATAAGATGCATGATAAACAACTTCTTCTAATGCTTTCGCTTTTATACCTAAAAGGATAGCAAGTCTTGAAGGAGAGTTCTTTAAGTACCATGTATGAACAACTGGTGCTTCAAGTTCAATATGTCCCATACGTTCTCTACGTACTTTTGATTCAGTAATTTCAATACCACATTTTTGACAGATTTGTCCTTTGTTTCCGCTTTGTTTTTTACCACAAGCACATTGATAATCTCTTGTTGGTCCAAAGATTCTTTCACAGAACAATCCACCAATTTCAGGTTTAGATGTACGGTAGTTAATTGTTTCATGTGTTTTAACTTCACCATAAGACCATTGTCTAATTTCATCAGGTGATGCAAGACGAATCTTAAAATGAGAGAATGTGCGACTACCATAACCTTTTTTAGCTGCATCAACATTTTTATGAATACGATCTAAAATATCCATATCTAATGCACTTTCAGGTTTTTCCTCTTCAGGAAGGACAGCTTTAACAGTTTCATCATGAACATGCTCAACTAAAGCATCAAAACCATAAAATTCTAATAATTGGTTAATTTCTTGACGTAACAATGCATCATCTTCAAATAAATGAAATAACGCATGACGATCAAATTCTAAGAAATCTACTAAGTCATTTATACCAGCTTGATTTAATACAGCAACTGATTCACGACTAATATTTAAATTATCTAATAATCGAGGTAATGAATAACGGCGTAAAACACTCTTAATTTCATCAAAACTATCAGATAATAACATTTGTAATTCTTTTAAATTAAATGTATTAAAATCTTCTAATTGATCAATACCAGAGAGTTTTAAATTTTTTAATGCTTCTTCAGATAATTTAAGTGATTCAACACGCAGTGTTAATTTTTCTTTAGCCATTATTGAATCCCTCCTTTATCATATTTACTAGCATATTGATCGACTAATGATTTTTCAGTTTCATTTTCGCCAGTCTCAGCATCAATTAATTCAACATATAAACCTAATGCTTGAAGTTCTTTTGTTAAAACTCTAAATGATTCTGGAATACCAGCATCAGGTATAGCTTTACCATGCGTAATTGCACTATAAACCTTATTTCTACCTAACATATCATCTGATTTAACAGTTAACATTTCTTGTAATGTATGTGCAGCACCATAAGCATATAGTGCCCAAACTTCCATTTCACCGAAACGTTGACCACCATTTTGAGCTTTACCACCCATAGGTTGTTGTGTAACAAGTGTATAAGGTCCTACTGAACGTGCATGAAGTTTATCATCAACCATGTGAGATAATTTAATCATATACATCACACCTACGTAAATTCTATTTTCATAAGGCATACCTGTACGACCATCATATAATGTTGTTTTTCCATCAGGATCTAATCCAGCTTCAGCCATAATCGCTTCTAAGTCTGTATCATCAACACCATCAAATACTGGTGTTGCAATTTTAACACCTAACTTTTTAGCAGCCATACCTAAATGGATTTCTAAAATTTGTCCAATATTCATACGAGAAGGAACTCCAAGTGGATTAAGCATAATATCTACCGGTGTACCATCTGCCATATATGGCATATCTTCTCTTGGTAATATTTTAGAGATAACCCCTTTATTACCATGACGTCCTGCCATTTTGTCCCCTTCAGATATTTTACGTTTTTTAACGATAAATACTCTAATTGATTCATTAACTCCTGAAGGTAGTACATCTCCGTTTTTCTTAGAGAAGTATTGGATTGATTGAACAACCCCGCCACCACCATGAGGTACGCGTAATGAAGAATCACGATATTCTCTTGATTTTTCACCAATAACCGCATGAATTAATTTTTCTGAAGGACTTGGTTCGAACACACCTTTAGGTGTAATCTTACCAACAAGAATGTCGCCTTCTTTAACTTCAGATCCCGCAACAATAATACCGCGTTCATCTAAGTTCTTTAATGCGTCATAGCCTGCATTTGGTACTTCGCGTGTAATTTCTTCACGACCAGAACCTGTTTTTAATTCTCTTGTTTCTATATCATATTCATCAATGTGAATTGATGTATATACATCATTTTTTACAAGGTCTTCACACATGATAACAGCATCTTCATAGTTATAACCTTCCCATGTCATAAATGCCACGGTTGCGTTACGTCCTAATGCTAATTCACCTTTATCAGTTGATGGACCATCTGCAATAATATCACCAGCTTCTACAAATTCGCCTTCTTCAACAAGCGGTTTTTGTAAAACTAATGTATCTTGATTTGATCTAAAGAAATTAATAAGTGGGAATGTTTTACTTTCACTCATACCATATGAATCTAATGCTTTTGCACTTTCAATATCAAATGGTTTAGCAGGATCATATAAAACATTATCGCCAACAATAACTTTTTCTTCAGGTTGTTTTGTAATCGTTATTTTTGTACCATCAGTATATGTTACAAATCCTGTAATATCAGATACAACAACAGAACCAGAGTCTTTAGCTGCACGATATTCAATACCAGTACCGACGATTGGAGAGTCTGTTTTAAGTAGAGGTACAGCCTGACGTTGCATATTCGCACCCATTAAAGCACGTGATGCATCATCATGTTCCAAGAATGGAATTGTAGATGTCGCAACAGATACAATTTGTTTCGGAGAAACGTCCATAAATGTTACATTTTCAGCATCAAAGACTGATGTTTCTCCACGGTGACGTCCAATAACTGTTTCTTCAGCAATTGAACCATCTTCTCTTAGCTTAGTTGCTGCAGATGCAATAACTTCGTTATATTCTTCATCAGCAGTTAAATATTTAAATTGATCTGTAACTTTATGTTGTCCATGACTTCTATCAACCATTAAGTACGGTGTTTGAATAAATCCATATTGATCAACTTTACCATATGTTGCAAGTGAACTGATCAATCCAATAGAAGGACCTTCAGGTGTTTCAATTGGACAAATTCTACCATAGTGAGAGTTATGAACGTCACGTACTTCTACGCCCGCTCTATCTCTGGCTAAACCACCAGTACCAAGTGCTGAAACTCTTCTTTTTGAGTTAATTCTGCAAGTGGATTAATTTGATCCATGAATTGTGATAATTGAGAACTACCGAAGAAAGTTTTAATCGCACCAGCAAGTGGTGTCATATTAATAATATTAGAAGGTGTTGCATCTACGAATGTTGTTGTAGACATTTTATCTTTAATATTTTTTTCTGCTCTAGCAATACCAATTCTAAATTGATTTTTAAGAAGTTCACCAATTAATCTTAAACGGCGGTTACCTAAGTGGTCAATATCATCAGTAAATCCTAGTCCATCATATAAGTTTAAGTAGTAGCTCATTGAAGCAACGATATCAGATAGTGTTATGTGTTCTCTTAATTCTCTTTGATCGTTACCGAGGACTTTAACAGGATATATCTTATCTGTTTCATCATCTTTAACAGTCACTTCGATCATTTCAACAATAACGCCAGTTCTTTCTTCTTCTTTTTCATAAATATCTTTTGTGCCAAAGAAATATTTAATAACTTTTTCGTCAAGTGCTTGTCTATTCTTTCTTAGAATTGCAAATACTTCTTCGTTAACTTCGAAGTTTTTAACAACAAGTACTTCACCTGTACGAAGATTTAAAATATTTTCTTTAATATATAAATTATCTCCACCATCTGGAAGTCTAATTGCTAGAATTTCTTCAGGTGTTTCATTTTGTAATGAAGCTTCTTTAGAAATAACTTCAGTACGAAGTGCATCTCTATGTTCTTTTAATAGTTCAATAACTTCTTTAGTCAATTTAGTTTTAGCAGCAACTAATACTTCACCTGTTTGAGGATCAATAATATCGTTAACTGTATATTGTCCTTCAACACGAGACAATACATCTAATTTTTTATTAAATTTATAACGACCAACAGCAGCTAAATCATAACGACGTCTTTCAAATAAACGCATACGAATAAATTCTCTAGCAGCTTCGGCTGGAACTTTTTCACCTTGTCTTAATTTTGAATATAAATCAACAATGGCTTCATCAGTATTTTTTGTGTCATCTTTATCAAAAGTTGCATCCATGAATTTTGATTTACCAAAAACTTCATAAATATCTTTTTTCTTTTGAAAACCTAAAGCACGCATCATTGTTGTCATAGGAACTTTTTTAGATCGATCTAATTTAGCATACATAATATCTTTAGATCCAAGTTCGTACTCTAACCATGCACCACGTGTAGGAATAACTTGTGCAGAATATTTCAAACGATTTAATTTTTTATCTAATTCGCTTGTATAGTAAGCACCTGCTGAACGAATAATCTGAGAAACTACTACACGTTCTGCGCCATTAATGACAAAAGTCCCCGATGGAGTCATATAAGGGATTTCACACATTAACACTACATTTTCTCTAACTTCTCCTGTAATGGCATTTTCCAATTTAACACGTGCTGATAATTGCTTAGCGTAATTAACATCACGTAACTTAGATTGAATAATATCAAATTTAGGTTCGGATAGAAAGTGTTCCTCAAAATATAATTTCAAATCACCATTATGTCCTTCAATTGGTGAAATATCATCGAGTAATTCTTTGATACCTTCTTCGATAAACCAATTAAACGAATTAGTTTGTATTTCGATAAGGCCTGGTAAGTCAATATCATAGCGCATTCTAGAAAAATTTCTACGCTCTGCTTTCTTACCATACTTGACGTTTCGATATCCCATTAATTCACTCTCCTATCGCATCTGGAATTACAAATATTTATATATATATTTATATATATAAGCATTATTATGCATTTAAATATAATAACATATATATTGTAAATAGTCAATCTTTCTTTTCTTTTTTGGCTCTTAAGACCCAATATCCCTTGTCTTTTGTGACGATTGAACAATGACCAAAGATTTCTTCAAGTTTATTAACTGAAGAGGGTGCACCTTGTTTTTTTTGAATAACAGCATAGAAAACACCACCTGTATTTAAATGATTGTAACTTTGTTCATAAAGATTAAATACGGTGTTTTTACCTGCTCTTATTGGTGGGTTTGAGATAATTAAATCAGCTTTTTCATTGATGTTTTCAAATAAAAAACTTACATAAGCATTTGCATTTTTAACGTTGTTTTTAGCTATATTTTCTTGCGCTAATAACACCGCTCTTTCATTGACATCGGCCATGATCACTTTTGATTTAGGACATGATTTAGCAGAAAATATCCCTATAGGTCCGTACCCGCACCCCATATCAATAATCGTCTTATAATCTAATTGATAGTCAATATTTTCTAATAACACCTTTGTTCCATAATCAAGTTTAGAGCGACTAAAAACACCACGATCTGTATGAAGTATCATCTCGTGATTGCCTATGTTAAATCTGATTTCTTGAATCTCATGATTGAGTTTTTTATCATTCATATAGTAATGACTCATGAAACCCCCAAATTACAGCGAAAAAACCCGAGAGTATTCTCAGGTCTATCGCATAAAATTTTTAATACTATTTAAGTTCAACAGTTGCGCCAGCTTCTTCTAATTGTACCTTAAGTGCTTCTGCGTCTTCTTTTGATACTTTTTCTTTTAATACTGCGTCAGCTGTTTCAGTTACTTTCTTAGCATCTGCTAAGCCTAAACCAGTTGCTGTACGTACAAGTTTGATAATTGCAATCTTGTTTGTACCAAAAGATTTTAAAATTACGTCAAATTCTGTTTGTTCTTCAGCTGCGTCTGCGCCGCCTGCTGCAGGACCTGCAACTGCTACTGCTGTTGGGTCAATACCGAATTCTTCTTTTAATCCGTCTACTAAGTCTTTAATTTCTAATAAAGTCATTTCTTTTAATGCTGCTACGAAGTCAGCTTTTGTTAATTTAGCCATTATTTAATTTCCTCCTAATTATGCTTGCGCTTCTGATTCTTCACTTATCATGTTAAGACCAACTGCTAATTCGCGAACTGGTGTCAACATACCTACTGCTAACATTGTTAATAATGTTTCTCTTGATGGCAATGTAGCTAATTCATTTAATACTTCTATACTTGCAATTTTACCTTCTACAATACCTGCTTGCATAACAACATTTTTGTTATCTTTTGCAAAATCATAAATGATCTTTGCAGGTGCAACAACATCTTCAAAACTAATTGCTAAAGCTTTAGGACCCACAAATGAGTCTGCTAATGCTTCGTATCCAGCAGCAATTGAAGCTCTTTTTGAAATGTTATTCTTGTAAACTGCAACTTCACAGTTTGCTTCTCTTAATTTTCCACGTAATTCAGTAAATGCTTCTACTGTTAATCCTGGATAATCAAAAGCAACAACTGTAGCAGCACTATTGAGTTTTTCTCATAGTGCTTCGACTTGTTCAGCCTTTTTTACAATACTTGCTTTTTGCATTAAGTGCCTCCTTATAAAATAAAATCTCTCTTTTATGCCAAGACAAAAGAGAGAAACGTATACGTTTATCACCTCGGTAGGAAATTAAGCATGTAGCACCTACTGTCTTGGGCATTGATTTATTTTTTTATTTACTTCTCTTCTTTAAAAACTTATGCAGCTTTTAAAGAGTCTTCATCAACTTTTACGCCAGGTGCCATACTTGATGTTAGTGTGATGTTTTTAATGTAAGTACCTTTAACTGTTTGTGGTTTGATTTGTGCTAATCGTTTGTATAAAGTTACTAAGTTTTCAGCTAATTGTTCTTTTGTAAATGATACACGACCGATAGGTGCGTGAATATTTCCAACTTTATCAACACGATATTCGATTTTACCATTTTTAATATCATGAACAGCTTTTTCAACGTCCATAGTTACAGTACCTGTTTTAGGGTTTGGCATAAGTCCTTTAGGTCCTAATATACGTCCTAATCTACCAAGTTGTCCCATCATGTTTGGTGTTGCTACAATAACGTCAAATTCAAACCATCCGCCAGCAATCTTTTGGATTAGTTCTGCATCGCCGACATAATCAGCACCAGCAGCTTCAGCTTCTTTAGCTTTATCGCCTTGAGCAATAACAACTACTCTAGAAACTTTACCTGTACCGTGAGGTAAAACGAGTGCGCCTCTTAAGTTTTGTCTCGCTTGTCTTGGATCAAGATTTAAACGGAACGCAGCTTCAACAGTCGCATCAAACTTCACAAATGAAGTTTTTTTCACTAAGTCAACTGCATCAGTTAAACTGTATCTGTTTAACTTATCAATAAGTTTAGCGGCTTCGAGGTATTTCTTTCCTCTTTTCATATTTCTTTCCTCCTAAAATGTGGTCTAGCGGGATATCCTCCCACAATTTAGATAGACATCATCTAAATTATTCTGTTACTTCAATACCCATATTGCGTGCAGTACCTTCAATAATTTTCATTGCTGCTTCTACATTGAACGCATTTAAGTCGGGCATTTTTCTTTCTGCAATTTCTTTAATTTGTGCCTTAGTCACAGTCGCAACTTTAATCTTTTTAGCATTACCTGAACCAGATTTAATATTTGCGGCTTTTTTAAGTAAGTCACTTGCAGGTGGAGTTTTTGTTATAAATGTAAATGTGCGGTCATCATAAACTGAGATAACTACTGGTACAACAAAACCCATTTGATCTTTAGTTGCTTCGTTAAATTGAGAACAAAATGCTGGAATGTTAACTTGCGCTTGACCAAGTGCTGGACCGACTGGTGGAGCAGGGTTAGCTTTTCCGGCTGCGATTTGTAATTTAACTTGTTTTACAACTTTTTTTGCCATGAACACAACCTCCTTCTTTACATAAGTATGTGGTGCGAATTTAATCTTCCACTTTGGTGTGCTTTCACACGCGGATATATTCTATCATTTTGACCTATTAAAGTCAACTAAAACTAATAACTTTATTGATTAAACTAAGATTAGTTCTTTATCACTAAATTATTTAATCGTTGCACCGAATGGTAAAAGCGCTAATACTGATAATTTGAACCATTGAAGACCAAAAGGAATCCCAATAATTGTAACACAATAAACGATACCTGTTAATAGATAGCCAATAGCCATTTCCCATCCGAAAAATATAACCCATAAAATATTAGCAATAGGATGTTTGTCAAAATATATATCGACATCTTTCCCAAATGGAAATAGTACTAATCTTGAGAATTTAAATGCTTGTCTCCCTAATGGTATACCTATGATTGTTACATACAATAAACACCCAACGATAAACCAAACAAGCGCTGCTAAAAATCCTCCAAAAATGAACCAAATAATGTTCCCTAGAGTTTTCATGTCTTTCTCCCTTTTTCTTTTATTATATCAAAAAAATGCCTTTATTAAGGCATTTTTTAAGCATTTTTATTTAAAAAGTACATTCTTCATCGCCACACGCACCCGCATCATCAGATGCTAAAGTTTGTATCGGCTTTTCTTCTTCATATATTTTTTGTAAAGCTTGTAGGAAATACTCTTTTTGTTGTGCACCAGATACACCATATTTTCTATTGATCACAAAGAATGGAACACCTTGAACACCAACTTGTCTTGCTTCCATAATCTCTGCTTGAACTTGATCAGCAAATTTATTTTCATCTAAAACTGTTTTAACTTCTGCTTCATTTAGACCAACTTCAACTGCAAGTTCTACTAAAGTATTTTTATCAGATAAATTCTTACCATCTGTAAAATATGCTTTCATTAATCTTGTTGTTAATTTAGGTTCTAAACCAAATTGATTTGCATATTTTGCAATACGATGTGCATCAAATGTATTCGTCATTTGAATAATATCGTAATTATAAGTTAATCCTACTGTTTTAGCATTTTGTTCAAACATTGTAAATCTTTGTTTTGCATCACTAACACTCATACCATGACTTTTAGCAAACGATTCTATTGCGTCGCCTTTCATTTCTTTTGGTGCGTTGGGATTAAGTTGATAAGCTTTATATACAACTTCAACATCATTTTTTTGTTTAAATTCATTTAGTGCTTGTTCGAATCTTGTTTTCCCAATATAACAAAAGGGACAAGCGAAATCTGACCATATTTCTATTTTCATATATATACCTCCATGTCAAAAATATTATAACATCTATAAACTATAATTCAAGTTATAATGCTTCAATTTTTAAATTTTTTTAATTACTTTAGCTTTTAGAATATAAAAAAAACTATAAAATTAATTATAGTTTTTTGTTTTTTTATATAATTTCTTTTATTTCACTTGCGTCAATTTCAGTTGGTGTTGAACGTCCAAATAAGTCTAAATCTACAATGACTTTTTCTTGATCGTTATCAACTGCTGAAACTTCGCCTTTTAGACCTTCCCAAGATCCATTAATAACTTCTACTTGTTTGCCGATTAAATGATCAAATGTTGGTTTATTAATAACACCAATTTTAAGTAGAATTTGATTAATTTCATCCGGTGATAGTGGCACTGGTTTAGTCCCGCCACCTGATGAACCTAAAAACCCTGTTACTTGTGGTGTATTTCTTACAACAAACCATGATTCATCAGTAACAATCATTTCAACGAAAACATAACCTGGAAAAAGTTGTTTTACTTTTTCTTTTTCTTCGCCTTTTGCATTTTTCTCAACGATTGTTTCTTCAGGTACAATAATTCTAAAAATTAAATCAACCATACCCATAGATTCAACGCGTCGTTCTAAATCCTTTTTTACAGCATTTTCATAACCAGAATATGTTTGTATAATATACCATCTGACGCCTTGGTTCATAGTGTGCCGCCAAGAATGTTACTTAATAATTTTAAGATGATGAAGTTATATAATAATAAGAAGCCTGTGATGATAACTAAAAATACTAAAACTCTTACAGAATTATCTAAGAATTTTGGCCAATTTGGCCATGCAATCTTTTTAATTTCTGGTATAGCTGGTAAAAAGAATGGGTATAATACTAATATTAATCCAAAGGCTGCAATACCAAATAGAACCCAAGCAAATATAATACCATTATTACCTTCACCTAAGATTGGAAAATCTGGATTTATTTCTAATAGTGTATTTCCTGAGATAATCATTGAAGATATACCAATTGCAATAATTGCTAATATACCTAATAATAAATTTTCCCAACGATATTCAGTGTTGATAACTTCGAGTAATTTACTCTTTTGTTCTTCTTGTTTTTGTTTAATTGCCATGTCTCTGGCCTCCTACTTACTTTCTTTATGTATCGTATGTTCATTACATTTAGGACAAAATTTTTTGATCTCTAAACGTTTTGTTTGTGTTTGCTTATTTTTAGTCGTTGTATAATTTCTGCTTAAACACTTTGTACATACTAAAGTTACTTTTTCTCTCATATTAAAAAACCACCTTTGTGGCCTTATGCAAGTGTTATTTTAACACTTAAAAAAGGCTGAGTCAACTATCATTTATATTATATCATATTTTTTGTATTTTTCTTTCAATCTATAGATTGTATTATAGACTTGTTTTGCACGACAATTTAAAATATTTTTTATGGTCTCTACACTTTTATTCTCTACGAAATATAATTGAAAAACATCTTTTTCAATACGAGAACAATTATCTAGGAAATCATCATAATCTTCTTCAAGATATACACTTTGATGTGTATTTAATAGATACTCATCAAAAACATAGTTCGGTATTTTCTTTTTAAGATAATAAAAATGTCGTTTTAAAATTAATTCAAAATATCTAGTAAAAGTTTTATTTTTATGTTCATCAAAAGTTTTTATAGCTTTATAAAACATAATTCTACCTTCTTGTATAAAATCATCATGTTCATCATAATTTATATGGAGTAAATGGACATTTTTAAAAATAAGTTTTTCATATTTTTTAAACATATATCCAAAAGCTATATGATCATTTTCTCCACGTATTAAGTAGAGAAGTTCATAATCGTTATGCATCAATCATTTTATACATCATTAATGCAGCTGCAACACTAACATTTAATGAGTTAATTTTTCCTAACATTGGGATTTTAACAAGCATATCACAATTTTTTCTGACCAATGGACGCATGCCGCTTCCCTCATTGCCTAAAACCACCGCTAAATGGACGTTTTTAGGTAAATCTTCATATGTATGATCTGTGTGACCATCCGTTCCAACAATCCAGAAACCCCAGCTTTTTAGCTGTATCATTGCTTGGTTCACATTTGAGACTTCAATCACTGGAACATGTTCAATCGCACCTGAAGAA
Source organism: Mycoplasmatota bacterium (assembly GCA_018622495.1). Taxonomy (GTDB): domain Bacteria; phylum Bacillota_I; class Bacilli_A; order Acholeplasmatales; family Acholeplasmataceae; genus WOFB19. Next base: position 486,062 of record CP076021.1, on the reverse strand, counting down.
ACTTTTGCTACTGTAGCGTTTAATGGCACTTGTTGTTTTTTAGGAATAATAATTGCAGACATTTGTGTTGCTTCTGCAGTTCTAAGTATCGCACCTAAATTATGCGGATCTTCAATACCATCTAAAATACAAACATGTTGGATGTCCTTTTGATCTTTTAACATATCAAGTGATGCATAAGTATAAGCTTCTATACGAGCAACAATACCTTGATGCCCTTTAACTTTACTTATATCAAACAATTCATTTTTTGTTTTCACTTGATAAGTTACCTTATGACTATTTAAAAAATTAATGAATCCTTGGTCATTAAATTTTTGATCCACGTATAATGCAAAAATTTTTCTCTTTGCAAATACCGCTTCTCTAATTACATTCTTTCCATATACTATCATCATATAACCTCCAACCATAATTTAATGTATTTATGTTGTTTTAATCCGTAAATAACGTTTATAAAAGAGCGACTATGCGCCCTTTTAATTTAATCTATTTCAGCTAATTTATTAATAATAAATCCAATAGCTGCTTTGATCCATCCGTATATATGAGAAATTACATACATTAAAGGATAGGATGCCTGTGCAAGCACAAGCAATAACAAACCTTGTGATAAGGTCACTAATTCAGTCGTTGATGCATTCTCTAATCTCACAAAAGGTACAAAATCAAATATTGGGATTAAGAAGAACGCAACCAGTGATATCATTGCCATCGTCATAAACAATATGGTTCTAAATGAATTGAGCGGTTGTGATACTCTAAAGAAGACCATAAAGGATGTCACAAGTGCTGCAGCAACAATTAAAGTTGTTGTTACTTCATCAGACATTGAAAGTTGATCTTTTAAAGCATATATAATTAGACTATTAATAACAACAACTAAAGCGCCAGGTATTGCTCTTTTTAAAACATTTAATAAGAACTTACCTTTAACACGTTTATTGTTTTGTTCCAGTGCCATAAAGAATGAAGGAATACCAATAGCAAATACTTCAATTAAAACCATTTGACTTGGACTAATTGGATATAATTCAAATCTAACAATTGAAATGATTGCTAATAATACTGTAAAAATAGTTTTTGTTAAAAATAGAGTAGATACTTTTTCGACATTATTAATCACTCTTCTACCTTCACTCACTACTTTAGGCATTGAAGAGAAATTTGAATCTAGTAAAACTAAATGTGATACATTTCTTGCTGCTTCACTACCTGAAGCCATTGCGATTGAAGTATCAGCTTCTTTAAGTGCTAATATGTCATTGACACCATCACCAGTCATTGCTACTGTACGTCCATTATTTTTAAGTGATTCAATAAGTAATTTCTTTTGATGTGGTGAAACTCTTCCAAATACGGTATAACGATTTGCAATTCTAACAACATCTTTATCGCTCATGTTTTCTAAACTGATAAATTGATCAGCATGCTCTACTTGAGCACGTTCAGCAATTCTTGATACCGTCATAGGATTATCACCAGAAATGACTTTAACGTCAACTTGATGGTCTTTAAAATAGCTTATGGTTTCAATAGCATCTGGTCGAATGGTATCTTCGATCATAATAAGTGCCATTGGTTCAATTTTACCTTCTACTTTATAATCAGCAATATGTCCTTCTGAATAACCAACCACTAAAACACGATAGCCTTCTTTGGATTGTTTTTCAACTTCTAAAGCTAATTTTGTAAAATCTTGTTTTAATACATACTCAGGTGCACCAATAATAAAGCTACCATAGCGATCAAATTCAACAGCACTATATTTTCTTGCACTTGAAAATGGTATTAACGCTTTATGTCTAAATCTTTTAGCTGTACCAAATCTTTCACGCAATGCTTGTGTCGTTAAATTATCATCATTTTGAGCATTTATCATTGCTGAAACAGCATTTCTTAATGTCATTTTTGTACTTGTTTTATATTCTATAATTGATCTAACACTCATTGTACCATCAGTAATTGTACCAGTTTTATCCAAACATAATGTATCAACTCTTGCTAATGTTTCAATACAGTATAGTTCTTGAACAAGTGTATTATTTTGAGCTAGTCTAATGACACCAACAGCTAATGCCATTGAAGTTAATAAGAATAACCCTGAAGGAATCATACCAATCATAGCACCAGATGTCTTTTCAACAATTGTTTTATATGCTTCACCGTTTGTGTACATAATATAAACAAGTGCTGCAGATACTGGAATAATAATAGCACCAATAATTCTAATAATTATTTTAAGTGAGCTCAGTAATTCTGATTGTGGTTTCTTATATTTTTTTGCTTGACTTGTTAATTTTTGAATATATATGTCTTTACCAATTGCTGTAACTTGTGCAGCACAATGGCCTGATATAACATAACTTCCAGAATAAAGTGTGTCACCTTCCTGTTTAATAATAGGATCAGATTCACCAGTTAATAATGATTCATTAACTTCGATTGAACCATCTCTAACAACTGCATCAGCTGTGACTTGTTTTCCTGAAGATAGTTTTAAAATATCATCTATTACGACATCGACAACACCAATTTCTAATTCATCACCATCTCTGATAACAATTGCAGTTGGTGCGGATAATAATGATAATTTATCAATTGTCTTTTTAGCTCTAATTTCTTGAACAATCCCAATGGTAATATTTGCAGATACGATAACAACAAATACAAAATTTGTTAAACTAGATCCAACTGTAATCATCCATACTGTAATCGCAAATATCAAAAAATTGAAAAAACTAAATAGGTTACCTGTAATAATAGATGCTACCGATTTTGTAGATCCAGATTCACCAACATTAACCATACCAGCCATTTGTCTAGCTTCCACATCATCATTGGTCAAACCAATGCTGACATCAGGATTATATCTTTCAACAATGACATCGTCTAATTTTTTTATTTTACGTCCGCGCTCTTCAAAAATAGGTTCATCATCTAAAGGTACGCGAATACCTAGGGGATCACCTTTCATTTTGATCATGTCGTCTTTTATAATTGTTTTAGGTCCTTTATGATCATCATGTTTTAATAACGCTTCAAGTTCTTTTCTTTTTTGGATTTCTTTTGCCTTTTCCAATGTTACAATTCACCCCGCTCTATCAAATTAATGCATCTTACAATAATTTGATCTGCTCGTTCTTTTTGGTCTAGAAATAAACCACCTATAACTGCTTCAAACCCTGTTGCTTGTTGATAGGTTTTAGCATCGATGTTTTTTCCACCTTTTCCACCAGCGTTGCGTCCTCTTTTGTATAAGTTCTCTTCATCATTGCTGAGTTCATTATTTTCTCTTAAATAAGTGATTAGCTTGGCTTGTGCGACACCTGCAGTAAATTTCACCGCTTCATGGTGTAATTGATTAACCTTTGTTAATCCTTTTTGTAGTAAATGTTCTCTAATTTTAAATTCATAATAAGCATCGCCTAAATAAGCGAGTGTTAATCCATTCACGCTACAACCAACCTTGTTCTGTCAATTTAACTCTTAATTCATCGGCAAGTCTAAAGTTTTTTTGTTCTCTTGCAGATTGCCAATCCTTATAAGTCATAATAATTTCATCTTGTAATTCGAATTTTGGCATGATGCCTAAAATATTTAAAATGACTTCAATTGTTGTATATAATACCAATTTATCTTCGTTGCCACTTGTTTTATTAAGTTGCTTAATTAAATCATAAATCAGAGTAATAACATTTTGTGTATTAAAATCATCGTTCATCATTGCTCTAAATCTATCCATAATTTCTTGATCCGGTTGTGCAGTAGCAAACCCTTCTAAAGAAAGTGATAAAAATGCTTTCTTTAAATTACGTATTATTTTATCATAAATACCTGCATATTCATCCATAACCTCGATAGAATAATTAATTGATTGACGATAATGATGTGCAATCATAAACAATCTAAATGCTAATGGATGATACTTTTTAACCATATCTTTAACTAATGTGATGTTCCCTAGTGATTTACTCATCTTAACTTGATCAACGTCAAGTCTACCAACATGCATCCAATATTTTGCAAGATGATGGTGATCATGTGCTTGTGCTTGTGCGATTTCATTTTCATGATGTGGAAAACGTAAATCTGATCCTCCACCATGAATATCTATTTCACTTTCAAATATATCATGGTTCATCACGGCACATTCTGTATGCCAACCTGGTCTTCCGTCACCCCAAGGACTTGAAAAACGAAGTCCATCAGATGTTTTTTTCCATAAACTGAAATCTCTTGGATTTTCTTTATCAGGATCAAGATCAACACGAACACCTTCATTTAATTGATGAATATCTTGATTACTTAATATACCGTAGTCTTTGACTTTTAATACTCTAAAATATATACCTTCTTTTGTTTCATATGCATATCCTTTATTGATAAGTTCATCAATATATTCAATCATTGATGTTACATAATCAGTTGCTTTTGGCATAAAATCAGGTAAAAAACTTCCGACAGTTTGTTGCATATCTAAAAAGCGATCCGTATATAATTTCGTGAGCGCTTGTTCAGTCATCCCTAATGCTTGAGCACGATCAATAATTTTATCATCAACATCTGTAATATTAGATACATAATATACCTGATATCCAAGATGGGTTAAATAACGTTTTACGATATCAAAAAATATGACAGGTCTAGCGTTTCCAATATGTATATCACTATAGACCGTGGGTCCACATACATACATATTTACTCTTTTAGGTTTGATGGGTTTAAATGTTTCAATTTGGTTTGTTAATGTATTATATATTTTAAGCATACAAATAAACCTCCCCTTTGATATATTATAATGGATTATTTAAAAAATAACAAGTTATAGCCCTTCGTTCTATTCTTTTCGTTTAAATGGCTTTATTAAGAAAAAAACCACCTAATTTTAAAGTGGTTTTTACACTATTTTTCTTAGAGCTTCTAATATTTCAACCATTGCCCAAGTATCTTGTTTACAATACTTTAATAAGTCATTATAATTTGTTTTAAATGTTGTTTCATCCATGAATGGGAATTGAGCATATGTAACAAGCGCATCTGTACCATTACCTATAGGCATACCTTTATATGTTAAATCACTAAATATCGGTAACACTTTTTTTATTGAAAATGATCCATTCAAGTCATTATGATAATAGTTAAATCCCTGATTATCCGAAAAGCCTAAGGATTCAAATAATTTTTTATTACCTCTTAAGAAATACATTAAATCTACTAATCGATCCATCATGCGATGAAGTCTTTTAGCATATTTAGGATAAACGATTGCCATCTCTTTTAATCTTGTTTTTTCAAAAGAGATATTATATGCCATAATAGATCCTTCATCATCCTTAATGACATCTAACATATTGATGATTAAATCTTCTCTTAAATCGTTATGTTTGGTTGCAATATAACTATAGTTATCTTCATCTACATCACATACTCCTGGTTCATGTTCAATATGAATTGAATATTGAAACAATGATTGACTATATGGCTTTTCACCTTTAAATCTTGGTAGTGGACAAGGAAATGTTTCAAAATCTAAATGATATATTGGATATTTAAGTGATTCTATTGCTGCTTTAATCTTATCTTTTGCAACATAAGGTTCACCAGAATCTATAACTTTTCTTTGAAGTTGATTATTTTCACGGTTTAACCAATCATAAGGAATATCGGTGGCATTTAAATATCCTTCATTTAATAAATCAAATCTTTCGTGTTTAATACCCGCTGTATCTTTAAATCCATTATGCCCGCCTAAGTAAGTAAATATACTGTTATAGGTAGGTACTTTTTTATAACAAATGGGATAGAACTTACATTGTCTTGAATCTTTTCGTTGACAATGAGGTCCTAAATTGACTTCATTCGCATTTAATGCGTTTAAACGTTCAATAACTATTTGAATATCTTGCTCAATAACAGGCATCATTTGATCTAAAAATTTTGTAACATCTAAAAACACAATAAGTTCATCAGGATAAACAGGCCGTCCTTGCTCATCAGTTTTGCCATCATGAATATATTCACTATTTAGTATAGCTAAATAATATTTATGATTTTTAGTTTGTTCGTTTGTGTGCTCAAAAACATATCTTTGATATGCAATATCATAAATATATCTTCCTGCTTTAGATAATCTATCTTTTAGTTTTTTTGTCTTTTTAAAATAATCATCATTAACATCGCCTAATAAATCTTCTCTAAACATTAAAATGCCTTCAGGTGAATATTCAAAAACACCAACACGATCACCATCATCATTTTTAAATTTCATATCTAAAAATTTCTTTGAAGTGGTTGCTTTAACCTCAAATATTCTAGTACTCTTATCATCTTCTTGATAACCATCTAAAAAACAATAAAATTGATATCCTTGATGTTCAAATTGGAATCTTTTTTGTTTATACGTATCTAAACTATAAACTGTCTTCCCCTCAAATCTATGATCAATAGCTTGACCTGCAATGATTTCTATTTGATTATAATAAGGTAGCATTGTTTCCATTTGTGTATCTACTTTAGAAAGTAAGTCTTGATCTTCTTCATCATACATATCATCAAGTAAAAAACTCATTTTATCCTTATTTTCTTGACTCATCAATTCATCTAAATCTGGATCATCAGAAAATGCAACAATAGCTTGATCTTTATCTTGATATAAAGATTCTAATCCAGCATATCGATTACAACGCATATGATTAATAAATCTTGTTTTAGATATATTCATATTAATCATGTAAGATTTAAATTGTATTAGATTAGATCTTAATACACTATAAATCTTTACTCCTCTCTATCTAATTTAATATACTAATAATGTACTGTGGATTTGTGCCATTTTATTACAACCTAGATTGTTTAGGGGTGACGCTTACCACAGTCTTTATTTTAATCAGCAATAGTTAGTTAGCGCAAGACGCTTATTACATGATTATGAGATAAAGACTAGCTGGACTTACCACATGTACAAATACTTATATGGAGGTGTGTACTTATGATTTATATCGGTATCGATATCGCTAAGTACAAGCACGACTGTTTCATCGCCACGGAAACAGTTAATCATCAGTTCTCTTTTGAGAACAGTCAGTCCAGGTTTAAAAAACTATTAGGACACTTTAAACCTTTAATCAAGCAAGAAATGATCATAGGCTTTGAAGCTACAGGCCATTATGGTGAAAACCTTAAATCTTTTCTTTCCCTTCATGGATATTCATTCATGGAGGTCAATCCTTTTCTCGTGAAGAAGTTTTCAGAGGCTCACTCACTGAGAAAAACAAAAGCACAGATAAGAAAGATGCAAAATTGATTTCAACCTATATGAAGTCTGTAGACTACAAAGCCTATCATCATCAATCTTATCACATCAGTGCTTTAAAATCACTTTGTAGATTACGTTTTAAACTTATTTCAATTCGTACGAAACATTACAACATGATGACTAAAGTCTTAGATCTCATCTTTCCTGAATTCAAACCTTTTATGAAAGAACAAGGCTATAGTGATACATCTTTATACATCTTAAAGCATTTTAAGTCTCCAAATAAAATAGCAAAGATGAATGATGAACACTTTGATAAACTTCGTAAAAGATCGATGGGTAGATTCAATTACCCTAAATTTGTTAAACTTAAAGCATTAGCTAAAACAACGATTGGTGTGACACAGGATCATCAACTCTTTAAACTTAAAACTTCGATTGCTTATGTTGAAAAACTCAATCAAGATATCAAAGAAACCGAGAAACAAATCACTTCTTTAATGAACAGGTATCCAACTAAGATTCAAACCATTAAAGGTATTGGCATCATTTCAGCAGCAACTATCGTTTGAATATGGTGATATTTCTTTATTTTCTACACCTGCTGAAATGTTATCCTATGCAGGTCTAGATTCAACCATCAAACAGTCCGCACCATGTCCTCAACAGGCAAATTGGTTAAACGTGGCAGCAAATATTTACGTGCTACACTCATTAACATTTGCATGATGGTGATGATTTACAACCCAGTGTTTTATGATTATTACACCAAGAAAAAACAGGAGGGTAAACATCATCGTGTCGCACTTGTTCATCTAGCTAAAAAACTTATTAGAATCATCCATCACTTAGAAACACATCATGAAGATTTTGATTCTTCTAAACTTCAATAACTAATTACTTAAACTGTGGCGGTTAAGTAATCGTTCATACATTTCTAAAGCCCACCTCTAAAAATTATTAGCTATAAGAGGTTTTTACTGTTTATCTACAAAAAGTGCTTGACTTTTAATAGTTAGTCACCCCTTTATCATATTATAGCATATCAAAAAATAAAAAAACGACATAAAATATATGTCGTTTATGTTTTATAAAAAGACTTTATGCTACTGCATATAAAGCTTCAAATGCTTCTGTAATCCAATCGCTAGAAAAGAAATTGTCAATATCATCAACTGCAGGTACTAATGCAACAACAGCAACATCGTTTATTGTAGCATCTTGTGTGCCATAGACACCAAATATATGTGCACTATTCTTGAAATCTTTTGCTATTAATTGATTGAAGTTTAATTGAACATCATCAGAAACATTAATAGTGATTGTACTAGCATCCCCATATCTTACAATACCTTCTAATACAATATTACCTGCATATGATCCTATAAGACCAGCAATATTAAATTGTTTATAAGTATTTGTTTCAAAATCTGTACTTTCTTGATTAACAACAATAGACCCACCATAGAAAGCATTTTTTACAGTTGCTGCACTTAATCCAATAAGTCCACCAATATTTAGTGCATAAGCTGCATCTTCTGTTTCTTCAAGCGTATTATATGAGATATTTACATCCATATCAACAGTGCTATATATATTTGAAACTGCATCGACTGTATCTGTTGCATTGTTTCGACCAATTACACCACCAATATAAACAAAACTATCATTATCATCACCTAAATTTGTACCAGTTAAATCAAAATTTATATCACCAGAAACACTTGCTTCAGTTAATGTTGCATCTTCATATAATAAACCTACAATACCACCAATCTTAGTATCTGCATAAGAGTTTTCTTCAACATTAATTGATATATCAGTTGCTGTTACGTTTGATAATTCACCACGCATTTCACCAACAATACCACCGACATAAGTTGTAATTTTTGATTCACTTGAAAAATACATCATTGAATTTGTTACATTTATATCACTTACAATTCCTGAACTTGAAGAAACATAACCTGCAACAAAACCAATACGTGTAGAAGTTGTTGTTTCTAATGGTGCTTCTTCAGTTCCTATAGAAACTTGATCTAAATTAACATTTGTTATCTCTCCTGATGAAATATATCCGAATACACCAGTATATGTATTAATATCAGTAATTGATATATTACTTAATGTATATCCTTGGCCATCAAAAGATCCTGAAAAGTTTTTCCCTGATGGAAAAGGTATTTCAAAATCAACACCAGTGAAATCTATATCGTTTGATAATACATATTCTCCAGTACGGTTTGATTTCATAGCTAAGAATTCTTCAGCAGTTGTAATATAAGTTTCTTCTTCAGCATATGTATCAAAAGTTCCTTCAACTAATTCAACATTTTTCTTTTCAATAGTTGCTATTACACGCAGTACATATGTTGAATCACTATCTAATCCTGTAAATGTTATATTATCTTCAAGTGATGTTTCACCATCTTCAAATACTAATGATTGACTTGAAACATACTCATCATCTTCATCAAATATTTTAATATATGTTTCTCCAGTTATTTCAGAGTTAGGGTCATTAACCTCAACATCAACATTAACTGTACTTACCGTAATATCATAATTGTCTATCATTGCAGTTGCTGATGTTTTACTACATGCTGCAAGACTCACCAATGTTAATATCATGGCTGCTATTAATACTATTTTTTTCATAAGTCACCTCTTAGCTTATCAGCTACTTTTTGTAATCTATTTAATACTCTATCTTTTTCAAGTAATGCCATACAATTGGCTAAACTAGGACCATGCATATCACCTGTTGCTGCAATTCTAATTCCCATATATAATGGTTTACCTTTAACATCTAATTGTTGACTCACATCTTGAATTGCTTGATCAAGAATCTCTACTTCAAATGCTTGATTTTCTAACATTTTTCTAAATGCTTCAATCAATGCTAAACTATTATTTTCTACTAAAAATTGATAAGCATCATCAGTTAGTTTAAAATCATCATGGAAAAACTCGTGATACAATTCAACAATTTGACCAATATAACTTAAACGATCTTGGAAAACACTTGCTAATAATTTTAACCATGCTTCATCAACTATTTCAATATTAGCTTTATCTAAGAATGGTTTTATTTTAACTGCTAAATCATCAATAGATAATTTTTTTATATATCTACTGTTAATATATGCTAATTTATTTTTATCAAACATCGCTGGTGCTTTTGATAATCTTTTAGGGTCAAATTGAGCAATAATTTTATCTTGAGATAATATTTCTTTATTCCCTTGAGGAGACCAACCCAATAATGAAATAAAATTAAACATTGCTTCAGGTAAATATCCCATTTGTTCATATTCTGAGATAAATTGAACAACATCCTTATCTCTTTTACTTAATTTCTTCTTTTGTTCATTGACAATAATTGTCATATGTCCAAATAAAGGTGCTTCCCAACCAAATGCTTGATATATCATCAATTGTTTGGGCGTATTTGTAATATGTTCTTCACCACGTAATACATGTGATATTTCCATAAAATGATCATCGATTACAACTGCAAAGTTATAAGTAGGAATACCATTATCTTTAACAATAATCCAATCTTCAACGTCTTTGCTTTCAAATGAAAGTTTCCCGCGTACAAGATCATTAAAAGCATAAGTCTTATTTTCAGGTACTTTAAATCTTATCGCGTAATTTTCGCTACCTTCACGATAATCTTTATATGCTAATCCTTGTTCTAATAGTGCATTCGCATATTTTGTATATAAATCTAATCTTTCTAATTGGCGATAGGGTCCAACAGGGCCACCTTTATCCGGTGATTCATCCCATGATAAACCTAACCAACTTAAATAATTTAATTGTGATGCTTCTCCGCCTTCAACATTTCTTAATACATCTGTATCTTCAATTCTAACAATGAATTCACCATTAAAATGACGTGCATACAAATAATTAAATAATGCACTTCTCGCATTACCTATGTGTAATAAACCTGTTGGGCTTGGTGCATATCTTACTCTAACTTTTTTCATATTATCCCACCTTACATGCTTTATTATTATACGATAAAATACCGCTTTTCTCAATCTTTATATGAATTTATTCATATTTAAGTATTTTTATAATCTATTTCTCTTAAATATCTTTTCATTTGTTTTCTATGTTTAAATATTTTCACTTTATCTTGATATGTATTTTCTATAGTTTTAAAAAACTTTCTTCTTCGCTTTGTACGCCCCGTAAACAGTACCCACATAAAAAAACTAAAATCGATTTTTTCCTTGCAACCCTTTGCTATAGAATCTCTTTGATGATGACGATATTTTATACGTCTTTGAATAACGTGATAAATACATAAAAATCGATTCATTTTAAACACAAATATTTGATCGGCTTCTTGATATCTATTTGGACAAAGTCTACGATAGTTCCCTTCTAAAATCCATGCATCTTGTTTCATAAATTGACGCATATCAGTTTCCATGTCATGATCGCTTCTTTCTACCCAATTCGCAGCAAAATGGACTGTATCTAAATATAATACAGGTATATCATAATGAAGATGTAATTTTTTTGCGAATGTAGATTTACCAGCTCCGCTATATCCTAAAATAACTACTTTCATTTTTCCCTCTTATCTCTATAACTTTCTATTAATTGTCTTATGTCATCTCTACTCATTTTTTGAGTATCTCCATGATGCACGAATATTAAAATAATAAGTGCTACAATTGCAAATAATGTTGCATATGGAAATAATGTGAGTCTTCCAAATACACTATAATCCATAAGTAATCCTGAAAGTACAGGTGTAATGATTTGTGCACCCATGGATGCCATATAATAAAATCCAGTATATCTGCCAATATTATCACCTTTACTTAATTCTACAACCATTGGATATGCATTAACACCCGTGAGTACCCATCCAAATCCTGCAACAACGACAACTAATGCTGTTAAATAAATTTGATTTTCTCCAATGAATGCAACAATACCAAAACTCATAATAATCATGATAAGTCCGTAAATCATAGATTTTTTACGTCCAAGGATCATCGATAATAATCCCATAGGCAATATACTTAATACGATGAGTGCTTGCGCAACTATAAATTGCCATTGATAAAACTCTAAGTTTAATACTTTAGGTAAGTAATCAGATATTTTACTCATGACTGCATTATAACTAAAAAAGATGAAGAAAATAGTAGCTAACAACAAATATAGCGATAATCTTTTTCTTTTTGTGAAAGCTTGCGTTGGATGCTCATATGCGTCTGTAATATTTAAATGCATTTGATGCTCAACTTCTATTCTTTTTTCAACTAATTTAGGTTCATCAATGTTTTTTAAGAAGATGATTAATGTAGATAGCATAAGTATACCCACAGTAATAAAAATAGGTGTGTAATAGCCATATGAAGCATTTGATAAACCAAATACCATTAAAATAAATACCGCAAGAACGCCACCGATTGCACCCATCAATGTAATGATTGCATTCGCTTCAGTTCTAAGTGGTTTTATAGTCACATCTGGCATAAGTGCAACCGCTGGTGTTCTATAAATTGACATTGCAATAATAGCGACAATAAGTGTTGCAATAAACACAAATAACACAAGTGGATCTTCTTTAGTTAATTCAAATGCTCTTAGACTTAAATAATTATAATAAGCATCTTGCACTTTAGATATATCTCTAGTTGAAAGTGTTGTTTCGGAATCATCTAAAATGTTTTTAATTGTTACATAATCATCTTCATACCATGATTGATATGCATCTTGTGTGATTTCATTATTCGCATAAGTTAGATCTCTTTCATTTTTCATTGCATCAATGACGGTATACCAATGAGATTTTAATGTAATATCCGATACATCATTAAATGCTAATTCATAATGTGATTCTACAATATCGGTTGTTTTAACTTTTTCAGTTTGTATATAATCAGTAAAAGATAGTCCCATAAATGCAAAAGCAGCCAAAACAGTACCTATAACAATATAAAATGTTCGTTTACCTTTCTTATGATTACTCTTATCAGAGATTAACCCAAATATAGGTAACAAAATAACAGCAATCAAATTATCAAGTGCCATAACGATACCTGATTGAAATTGATTAAGGCCAAATTTATCAATTAAAACTTTCGGAATAATTAAATCATATGATTGCCAAAATAAAGATATCGCTAAGAAAATAATACCTAAATATGCAGTTGTTTTATAGTTTAATTTCATATGTACCTTCTATATTTAATTTATAACTTAATTATAGCATAAAAAAGAAAAAGACCTTGTAGGTCCGTTTTCATTTTACATATGTTTTATTTAGAAATTAACCATGCAACTATATTGATTAATAACTACTTTGTTACTCTCTCGTATATACCCATTCAACAGTTCCATTATTGCTCAACCAATTATCACTCCACCCTACTAGTTTTGATGATGCTTCTGCTTTGATAAGGAATGAAGTGTTTAATGTGTTGAATGCACTATATGTTATTTCTTTTTAGATAAAACTAAGATTTATTACATCACTCTAGACTTTCTTTTATATCGTTTTTTATGCTTCTAAAATAAAACAGAAAACTAACGCCTAGTAAACCAAGCATACTCATCGATTGTACACCTTCAAAATTTTCATATTGTACTAAACTGAAAGTATACATCAATAGCACAAAAAGACCAAACCCAATAAAAGATTGAACAACAGTAATAAGATAAATTTTATTTAATTTAGACATATAACCCACCCTTATTTTTTATAATATATACATTTTATCACGTTATATAAAAAAAAGGAACCCTCAGGGGTTCCATAAAATTAACGTTTTGAGAATTGAGAAGCTTTTCTTGCTTTCTTTAATCCTGGTTTCTTACGTTCTTTAGAACGTGGGTCACGAGTGATTAATCCTGCAGGTTTTAAGACACTTCTTAAATCAGGGTTAACTTCTAATAATGCGCGTGTAATACCTAAACGGATAGCACCGGCTTGGCCAGTTAATCCACCACCGTTAACGTTTACTGAAATGTCATATTTTTCTTCATTTTCAGTTAATGCTAAAGGTTGTAATACGTCTAAGCGTGTTGCAGCTGATGGAATGTATTCTTCAAATGGACGGCCATTAATTGTAAATGTACCTTTACCATTTGTTAAAATAACTCTAGCAACTGAACTTTTACGACGTCCAGTACCAAGAAATTGAGCTTTTTGATTTGCCATTTAATTATACCTCCAATTTTTCTGGTTGTTGTGCTGAATGTTTGTGTTCTGGTCCAGCATAAACGAAAAGTTTATTCGCCATTTTTGCACCTAATTTTGTATGTGGTAACATACCAACAATCGCTTTTTCAACCATACGTGTTGGAAATTTTTTCATAACATCTTTCGCTGTAGTGCTTGTAAGACCACCATTATAACCTGAATGGCTATAATATTGTTTTTGATCCCATTTCTTACCAGTTAATTTAATTTTTTCTGCGTTTACGACAACGACATAATCACCTGTGTCTACATGAGGGGTGTAGGTTGGTTTATGCTTGCCTCTTAATACAGATGCCACTTCAGTCGCTAAACGACCTAATGTTTTACCATCTGCATCTACGACATACCATTTACGCGTAATGGTTTGTTCGTTTGCCATGAATGTTTTCATTGTTAATTCTCCTTATGTTCTTATTTTGAAATAAGGGCTGTGTGGTTTTTCTTTATGTACCTATGTCATATTACTATATTACTACGTAATTGTCAACACCTTTTTATACAAAATAGACTTAATTTAATTATTTTTTTCTCAAGTTATGTAAACTCTTTGATCCCATTCAACAATGACTTTTTCTTGATAACTTGTTGGAATGTTTTTACCGATGTAATCAGCACGAATCGGAAGTTCACGATGACCTCTATCAACAAGTATAGCAAGCTCTATTGTTGATGGTCTTCCCATGTCATTAATAGCATCCATTGATGCCCTTACTGAGCGACCAGTATATAATACGTCATCTACAATAATGACTTGTTTATTTGTTAAATCAAATGCATCGTTTGAATGCTTTTCTAATTTATTGATGACATCGTCTCTATATGAGGTAATATCCAAATCAATGACCCACACTTTCACATCAGCAAATCTAAATAGATTTTCTGCTAATCTTTTAGCAATTGGTACACCTTTTTGTTTAACACCGACAAGTACTAATTGATCTAAATCATTATGTCTTTCAATAATTTCATGTGTCATTCTTTTTAAAGTTCTTGAGATTTGTTCTTGATTCATTATTTCTTTCATTTTATCACCTTGTTTTTATTATACCTTTTTTTACAATTTTATTTATTGCGTTTTTAAAAATTCATGATATACTTGTTTTAGTTAAGGTCCTTTAAGGTGTGCCCGTGAGCATAACAAGGTATCCATTTTCAACACATACCGACTTTAAAAGGACGCCAATGGTGTCTTTTTTTTAAGGCCTTTTCAAACTAAATATAAGGAGCGTTTTTATGTTAGAACAAAAGCTTAGAGTTGGGATCCAAGAAAAACCAAGTTCAATTGGTCAATGGATTATTTTAAGTCTGCAACATGTGTTTGCAATGTTTGGTGCAACTGTATTAGTCCCTTTAATTACTGGTCTTGATGTTGGGGTAGCATTAGTTGCTAGTGGTATAGGTACATTGATTTATATCGCTTGTACAAAGGGGAAAGTCCCTGTTTATTTAGGTAGTAGTTTTGCATATATGACAACAATCACATTAGCCGTAGAAAACACTGGTGGTTTTGAAAGTGCTTATTTAGGTTTAATGGTTGTTGGTATTATTTATGTTTTAGTTGCTGGCTTAATATATTTATTGGGTAGCACTTGGATTAAAAAGCTTTTACCTCCAGTCGTTATAGGTCCAATGATTATCATTATAGGTATGACACTAGCACCTGTCGCGGTATCAAATATCGGTCTTGATGGTTCTGGCACATGGAAAGAACCCTTAGTTGCTTTTATTACATTTATCTCTGTCGTATTATTTTCTATTAAAGGTAAAGGTTTCTTTAAAATTGTACCTTTTCTACTCGCAATTTTAGTAGGGTATATTGCATCAATGTTAGTAGGTATTGTTGATTACAGTTTATTTGGTAATGTGAGTTTTTTTCAAATACCTAACTTTCATATCATTGGTACAAATAATTATAATTTTGATTTCTCTCAATTATTAGTATTTGCACCTTTAGCTTTCGTTACAATTTCAGAACACATTGGAGATCATGTTGTTTTAGGTGAAGTTACAGGAGAAGATTTCATTACAGATCCAGGGCTTCATAAAACATTACTTGGTGATGGACTTGCAACATTTGTATCAGGTGCTATAGGTGGTCCAGCAAATACGACATATGGCGAAAACACAGGAGTAGTTGCCATTACTAAAGTAGGTTCAGTATGGGTGATTGGACTTGCAGCAATATTTGCTATATCTCTAGGATTCTTCGGATATATTCAAGCATTTATTACAAGTATTCCATGGGCAGTTATTGGTGGAATGACAGTCATTTTATATGGTTTGATTGCATCTAATGGTGTTAAAGTCCTTATTAAGGATCATACAGATTTAGGTAAGATGAAAAATCTTGTGGTTGTTTCAACAATGTTAGTCTTAGGATTAGGAAATGCTTCAATTCAATTGAGTACTTCTGCATCTCTTAGTGGTATGAGTTTAGCAGCTATTGTTGGTATTCTCTTAAACCTAGGTTTATCATATTTAGACAATCAAAAATAAATCAACTATAAATGATAAAAAAAACAGGCTCTAATTAATTTAGAGCCTGTTTTTATATTAAAATATTAAATGTGAAATAAATGCTAAAATAATAAAGATTGGTAATAATAAATGAAATTTATACCATTTTGATGTTGTGGCTTTGTTTCCATATATACCTAGACTAACTTGTAATATCATTAAGATTGCAGTAATTAATCCTGTATATGAAAACTGTGCATAAACTATTTGAACTAAAAAATGTAATAATACAAATATAACAGCTAATATACCAAATAAGCCATGATATTTATCAACAAAAGAATATACTTCACTAAAAATTTTGTATAATTTAGTTTTTTTGTCTTTCGTGATAAAATATTTATCATCTACTAATTTCAAAAAATATTTGGATGCAGCTAAACCAAAAAATACAACAATTAGAAAACCTAAAAATTCACCTAAATCTTCCATCATATCATCTCCTTTCGATTTATTATAACTCTAAATTTGATATCTCTATCATTAATTTGAATAGTTTTTCATTTTTTTAATATATAATTCAATGTTAAATTTCCTTTTAAGTCCTTCAGCATTCATGTATCTTAATTGTCCGAAAACATCTCTTTCTTTCCATGGACGATCATGATTACCAAAACACCATGCAACACCCGCATAACTATTTGGATCTCTGCCGTCAATAAAATATTTATTATTTAAATATAAAATATGGTGATATGCTTCTTCAAAAGTTTTTGACCATTCAATAATTTTTTTTGCCCAATACATGCGCATATAATTATGCATGTAACCGGTTTTTACCATTTCTATCATTGCTGCATTAAATGCTTTATCGTGGGTATTAAAGTTTTCATAATCGCTTATAAGATAAATATATGGTCTTTCATCATTTGCATGCTTTTTCATTGTTTTATATGCCCATGGTTGACTCATGTATTCAAATTGATCATAGCCCTTTGTATAATAAACATAATTAAATGCTAACTCTCTTCTTACCAACAATTGTTCAATAAATGCATCAATACTTGCTTGATTAATTTGTTTTTGCATTGAAGCTATCTCAAGTCTTTCTAATAACTCTAAACTACTAATTTGCCCAAAGTGCAAATACATACTCATATGAGATAATTTCGGATCACTTGGGTCATTTCGGTCTTTATAATCTTCAATATCATGTTGTACAAAATGAGTAAACCATTTAGATGCTTCTAAATAACCGCCTTTGTATACATCAGATTTTTTAACATGATGATCTATATTAAATTTTTCTAATACTAAATGGATATTATCAAAATCTTGAGTTTCTAAATTTAATTTTGATTTATTATCTAAAACATCTAATGATGTTATATCTCTATAATACTGATATTTACTGAGTAATTTTTTTCTAATCGTATATGCACCATATTCTCTTTTGTCACTTGCTTCTTCTATAGGCACAATTAAATCTGATTCAACCATATCAATAGCAAGATCTAAATTAATCGATTTATCTAAAACATATTTTCTCATTAATCTTTGATATTTTAAATAGCCTCTATCCATAACAAGCGTATGTGCATCTGACAAATAATCAAATATCATTTCTTCACTTTTCCCAATACGTAATACGAAATTAACACCTAGACGTTCTAACCAAATTTTTACATCTCGCATACCTTCAATCATAAATGCGAAACTTCTTTCATTCGCATCCGGATATCCGCTATATAAACCAAAATAAACAACAAGTGGTAACTGTTGTTTATTCGCAATTTTAACTGCGTGATTTAATGCGTGATTATAATGGATTCTTTGTGATTGCTGCATCCAATATATAACGTATTTACCAATATTTTTTCCATCTTTAAGATGTTTTAATCTTTGTGCTCTCATGAGTTTTTAATAGACTCTATTCTTTTTGAAATAGTCGGATGATTATATGATATAAATTCAAAAAGTGGATGAGGATTTAAATTAGAGAAATTCTCTTTTGCTAATATTTCCAATGCATGAATCATGGCTTCTTTTGAAACATGAGCTGCACCAAATTTATCAGCTCGATATTCTGCAACTCTTGATACATAGTTTGTTAATATGCCAATAAGCATACTGATTGGTTCAACGACAATAGAAAATAAAATTACTGCGAATCCAAAATGTATCCCTGACAATCCAAATGCAAGATATAAGTTATCCCAACTTAATAATAACCCTATAAATGCTGCAAACACACCAAATGTTAAAACTTGTCCTAATAACATTTTAGTTGTATCTTTATTTAATGCATGACTTAACTCATGCCCTAAAACTGCACATATTTCTTCTTCGCCCATCTTATCGATTAGTGTATCATATAATACAACATCTCTATGTTTTCCTAAGCCACTAAAAAAAGCATTAAGTTTCGTTGATCTTTTTGATGCATCCATAACACTGATTTTATCAATTTCAAAACCAAGTTCACTCGCTAATTTATCAATCTTAGTTTTTAATGAGCTTTCTTCTAATGGTGTTAATTTATTAAATAGTTTAACAAATAATTTTGTATTAAGTATAAATACTAAAATCATAACAATAGACAATGCTAACCAAGCACCTACTACAAATAATATAATCGTGTCAGAAAATGCTAGATAAAGTGCATGAAGGCCAAATATACCGGCACCAATTAATATGATAACAATTAAAAAACTTTTGAGTTGATCCATAAAGAATGTTTTTTTAGTAGATTTATTAAATCCATATTTTTCTTCTAACACAAATGTATGATAATATTCAAAAGGCATTTCTACGATGCTAGAAAAAACAAAATATATCCCTAGAAATATAAGTGTTTGTAAATATATTGATCCTGTTATGTCCATACTCAAAGATTCAACAACACCAAAAACTTTAAAAATAAGCAATCCAAAAATAAGCACGAAATTAAAAGTTTTACTTATCAATCCAAATTTCATTTGATCTCTATAATAACTAAGCCATTTTTCATATGCTTCTTGATCATAGATATGCTTCACATTGTCCTGAACACCTTTAATTGAGTGTTTATAATTAAGTATAGATATGACTAATTTAATTAAAAACATAAAACTTAATAATCCTAAAATAAATACCATCTTATATCTCCTTTAATTTCTTTAGTATAAGTATATCATGTTTAACTAGCAACAATCATCAAAAAAGACATGCTTAGATGCATGTCTTTATGATTTAAAATTCCATTTGATCTAAAATATCTCTTAACAGTTTTGCAGAATGTTTTAATTGTTTTTGTTCTTTATCATTTAGTTTTAATTTAACAACATGATGGACACCTTCTGCATTTAGTACTGCAGGTAATCCTATATATAAATCATCTTCCGCATCATATATACCATCATTATAAACTGAGATAGGCACAATTCTATTTTCGTTATTGATAATTGCTGATGTAATACTTACAAGCGTCATCCCAATACCATAATAAGTTGCTTTCTTACGTTTAATAATTTCATATGCTGAATTTTTTACATCTGAATGGATGTGTTCTAAATCTTCTAAATCTATTTCTTTCATGGTTTCAATCACATCAACTAGTGGTTTAGCACCAATGTATGCATTAGACCAACATGCAAATTCTGTATCTCCGTGTTCACCCATAATATATGCGTGGATATTTTTCACAGAAATACTAATCTTTTGTGCAATTTCAAATCTAAGTCTCGCAGTATCTAAAGACGTACCACTACCAAAAACTTTTGATGAAGGTAGACCAGAAGCTTTCCATGCAACATAAGTTAAGACATCAACCGGATTTGATGCTACTAAAATAATACCTCCAAAGCCACTCTTCATAATACTTTTAACAACAATTTTCATAATTGCTGCATTTCTATTTAGTAAGTCAATTCTTGTTTCGCCTTCTTTTTGACTCACTCCAGCAGTCACTACAACCATATCGGCATCTTTGCAGTCACTATAATCCCCCGCATAAATCTTCATCTTTCTAGGTGCGAATGATAAGCCATGATTTAAATCCATTGCTTCTCCTTCAGCACGCTCTTTGTTAATATCGATTAAAACTAGCTCTTCTATCGTTCCTTGATTTAAAAGAGAATAAGCATAGCTCATACCGACCATTCCTGTACCTACAATTACTACTTTACTTTTTGGCATCGTTTATCACCTCACTTATATTTTAACAATTTTTTTCAAGAATTGTAAATGATTACGTTTTCTATTATTTTATAATTATGTCTCTTTTTCCATAATTGCCATATTTCTTGGTGTTTTGTCTTTTTTTTTGTAAAATATGTGAGTAAAGGAGATTTTAACTATGTACAATCAAATCACATTTAAAGAACGCTTAATGCGATATTATAGAAAACACCCTGTTTCATTTGTTTTAATTGCACTAAATACTTTGACTTTAATTATCACATTTTTTTATAATCTAAATTATGAAACAAATCTATTTACCATGCTACTAACTTTTAATGGTAATACATTATATGATTTAGGTGGTATGTATCCAATTGATTTAACTGAAAATCATCAATATTATCGATTGTTTACAGCAATGTTTTTACATGGTAGTTTTCTACACTATTTAATGAATATGTATTTCTTATCGATTATCGGAAGAACAAGTGAATCTTTATTAGGTAAAAAGAAATATATTCTTATTTACTTATTATCGGGATTAGGTTCATCATTATTAGTATGGGGTATGTCATTTGTTTATCCTGCTACAGCTGATATTGTAACTATTGGAGCTAGTGGCGCATTATTTGGTTTACTAGGTACATTACTATTGTTAACCTATAAAAAACCTATGCTGTTTTCACCACGAGGAATTCGTTCAATTCGCTCATTAGTCTTAATTAATATATTCTTCACGTTTATTATTTCTGATATTAGTGTTTTTGGACACATTGGTGGTTTATTAACTGGTGTATTACTTGCTTATATATTATTTCGTGACAACAATTCAATGAGACCTCAAACTCAACAACAAAGACATAATTCTCATTATGGGAATTACGTCATTGATGCAGATGATGTTACAGATGATGATATATATTATACAAATTAAAATAAAACCCGTTAATTTCGATTAACGGGTTTTTTTATAACTTATTTTGCAGAATCAATCATAAGTTTAATTAAGTTTTGATTAAACTCAGTTGGATCTTCGATTGGTAATCCTTCAATTAATAATGCTTGATGATATAAAAGTGATGCATATTCATCAACTTTTGATGCATCTTTATCAAATAAACTTTGAATTGCTTTAAATAAATCATGATCAGGATTAATTTCTAAAATCTTTTCAGCTTTAATTTGGTTATTTGCTTGATTAGGCATTTGTTTTAAGATTTTTTCCATTTCCATAGAAACACCTTCACCAGAAACTAAACATACAGGAGAATCTTTTAATCTAGCTGATAGTTTAACTTCTTTAACTTTATCTTTTAAAGCTTTTGATAATGCTTTTAATACATCTTTATTTTCTTTTTCTTTTTCCTTTAGATTTTCTTTCTTTTCATCATCAACAAAATCTGCTTCACCTTGTTGAATTGATTTAAATGGTATGTCTTTGTAACTATTTAATACTTGTATCATAAATTCATCAATTTCATCAGTAAATAATAATACTTCATAACCATTTTCTTTCATCGCATCCATTTGTGGAAGATTCATAATGCTTTGTTTAGACTTACCAGTAGCATAATAAATTGCTTTTTGTGCTTCAGGTTTACGATCAACATATTCTTTAAACGTTACATATTCATCTGATTGAGAAGTTTTAAACATGACTAAATCAACAAGTTTGTCTTTGTTCATACCAAATTGATCATAAATACCAAATTTTAAAGTGTTTTTATATGCTTCATAAAAATTAATATATGATTCTCTTTCGTTTTTAAGCATATTTTCTAATTCATTTTTAATTTTTTTCTCTAGATGACTTGCTATTTTTTTAAGTTGACGATCTTGCTGTAACATTTCTCTAGAAATATTTAAACTTAAATCAGCAGAATCAACTAAACCTTTAACAAATTTAAAATAATCTGGTATAAGTTCTTTATTCTTATCTTGAATAAATACACCTTTTGAATACAATTGTAATCCTTTTTCATATTTTTCACTATAAAAGTCAAATGACGCACTTTTTGGAATAAATAGTAACGCAGTATACATAAGCATACCTTCAACTTTAGTGTGAATCACTTTTAAAGGATCTTCATAATCGTTATATTGATGTTTATAAAAATTATTCAATTCTTCATCAGTAACATCATTTTTTGAACGTTTCCAAATAGGTGTCATTTGATTTAATGTTTCTTCTTCAATCGTTTCTTTATCATCTTCTTTTGAAGTTATCATCATTTTAATTGGATAACGTACGTAATCACTATATTTCTTGATAAGATCTTTAATTGTTGAAACTTCTAAAAACTTAGAAAAATTTTCTTCGTTTTCAGCATCATCTTCATTTAAATATAATTTAATTTCTGTACCAATTTCATTGTATTCGAATTCGTCAATGGTATAAGATGCTTCTCCATTTGATTTCCACATATATCCTTTATCAGCAAATGGTGATTTAGTTCTAACTTCAACTTTATTTGCGACCATAAATGCTGAGTAAAATCCTACACCAAATTGTCCAATAATATCTACATCATTTTCTTCTAGTTTTTCCATAAATGCTTTAGAACCACTTTGTGCAATCGTTCCTAAGTTTTCAACCAATTCTTCTTCAGTAAATCCAATACCATTATCTTTTATGATTAAAGTACGGTCTTCTAAACTTGGCTCTACCCAAATTTCATAATCAGCTTGTGGTATTTCATTGTGTGTTAAAGACATAAAGTGACGCTTATCAATTGCATCACTTGCATTTGATATAAGTTATCTCTTAAAAATATCTCTTTTTGTGTATAAATAGAATGTGTCATTAAGTGTAATAATTGTTTTGATTCGGTTTTAAATTTTTTTGTTTTTGACATAAATATCGCCTCCATTTAGCATTATAAAAAATTCAAAAATAATTGTCAAGTCCTATGATGATACAATTTCTGTAGCTGTATTAATCTCATTGTGATAAACAAAGTATTTTGTATATATAAACTCAGTTACAAAATTTATAATCATTGTCCCAGCTAATACAAAATATTCAGCAAATGCTTGATCTTCAACCAAATAATCTCCAATCCATGTAGATAGTGGCGTAAAAAAAGCGTAGTAAATAGCTACTTTAAACATCGCTTTAGGAATATTTGCTGCTGATTTAAACGTGAATTTTCTATTTAATGTGAAATTCCACAAAACAGAAAGTACTAATGCAATTAAATAAGCTGGCCAATAAATCACTTTAAAAACACTATGTAATAAAGAAAAACTAGCGACTTGAATGACCCCAGCTGAAATAGAAAATAATGTGAATTTAATCACATGTGTAACTTGTTCATTTTGTTTTATATTTTTTATCATCATGACCTCACAATTCTATCTATACATATTATAGCATTTTAAGGTTTAATTAAGGTAATCGTGGGAAAATTTGTCAAGATATATGAAATCTTTCACAAAGATAGACATGATAAGAAATAAGACTTATACTATAGTTAGAAAAACACATATATAGAGGTGACTTATGAAAAGAAAACTATTTATTCTTGCGACTACTCTTCTACTTTCTTTATCACTCGTAGGATGTAGTGCAATAGCAGAAACCATATCGACAATTACTGATGATAGTATCGATGTTACATACGGTCTTGATACAAATGAATTTGATCAGTATATATCTGAAGATGGTAATTCAACAATTGTAAATTCAGCAATCGCTCTTGCTTCAACTGTTGAAGTGACTGTCAATATTGAATATAGTTATACAGCAACACAGTTTAATCCTTTTGGTGGGGGATCATCTCAAAGCATTACTGATAATGTAACATCAGTTGCTACTGCATTTTTTATCAATAACGATGGTTATTTGATGACTAATGCTCATGTGGTTACACTAGAAGATTATGAAAGTTTAAATGATTTCTCTTATGATGATATTGATATAACTATTAATTATGCAGATTCAAGTGAAACATTTGATGCTGAGATAATTTCATATGATCAAACATTAGATCTTGCAGTTATTAAGATTGATCCTACTGAAATCGAAAATATTCAATATCTTTCATTTTATGATTTAACTGATCCAAATGATGATACATATCTTACTGATGATGCAATTAAGCTTTATTACGGTGAATCCGTCATTGCTGTAGGTAATGCTAACGGTTATGGTCTATCGGTAACATCAGGTATTGTATCAGCACCACTTAGATATTTTAATGAAGATGGAACTATTACTTCAGCGATACAAACTGATACAGCAGTTAATCCTGGAAACTCCGGCGGACCACTATTAAATAAATATGGTTATGTTATTGGTATTGTTTCATTTAAAATTGTAACTGATGATACAGAAAACATTGGTTATGCTATTCCAAGTTATGTAATCACATCTTATATTGATACACTTAATCTAGATATTGACTATACAGCCTTATCTTGAAACAGATATTTTTCTCTCTCTCTCCTAAAGAAAGGCACGCTCATTGGCGTGCCTTTTCTATTAATGAAATATAGCGTCTACATTTGCCATCGGTAACACATAAGGTGGAACATGACCATTTGCAGTTAACGTTGTAACAATCGTTCTTAAATAAGGATATAAGACATCAGTTGCATTTTTGATCACAAACTTATTTGTTTGAGGATCTTCCCAATCTTCAACATCAAATACACCGTAAATCTGAACATCTAAATAAAATGGTGTATCTTGCTCAATGTTTGTCAGTGAAACACTCACAGTATTGACAAATCTTTGCGCATTAACTTTTGTTATTTCACGGTTAAATATTGGTTTAATTTGGACTTTTTGTCCTGGTTCAGCACGAAATTGTTTATTAAGCATAAACGACATTTTATCAACAGTGTATGCTCTCAACTTCATTTTAACTTGTTTTTGCATATTTTTATTCTAATATATATATGTAGTCCTCATATAAATATTTGATCTCCTTCTTTTATGATTTAATATCGGACTATATTATCATAGATTTATGATGATTTGACAAACTATTTATACTTCTTAAAATCTTTGACTTATTCAAAAAGCTATAGTTGCGATTTTAATTGAATACGATTTTGTGTTGGATACTAGATTAATTGATCATTTCTATGTATTTTTCTTTTTAAAAATCAAAATAAATTAAAACTCTATATACTAACATCATATCATATTGATGAACTCAATATACTTGTTAGATAAAAAACTCTTTAAAAAAAATTAAATAGATCTTCTTAACATCTTGAATCTAATGTTAACCACGTTTTTTGTATAGCAAAAAATTTTAATAAAAAATGCTTATTGATATAAGCATCTTTTACATTTTTATAAAATAATAAACTTTATTTGTAAAATTAAAAAAGTGCAATCACTCATAGCTTAATGACCTCTTATGGACCTCTCGATGGATTACATTTATCAATATATTAACTATTATTGAAAAGCAATAAACCCATCTCTATAAAAATATCTTATTATAAAACGCTTTGTTATATATTAATAATTAATCTATCTTTTGTAACTCATTTAATAACTCATCTTCCAATAAACTATCAACATATTGTTTTACTGTTTCAGACGATAGACTTCTAGGAACATCTAAAGATATTCTTATTGGATTTGTTGTTACTTCATTAATGTTCCCATCTTTTTCATATAGTATTTTAAACGAATAATTTCCTAGATAATAATTATTTAATTTAATATTTATATCTATATCTTTATCACTATATAAATATGTATTTGAATCAAAATTTATTTCATCACCATTCATATAGATTTCGTTAATGGCAGTTTCCTCTGGTAAACCATTATTGAATAAGGTTATATTTTTAATTTCAATTGATTCAGCTATGTTTGATATTTTAAAATTTATCATTTGTTCTTCATCTAAAATTGAACTTATAAATATGTTTTTCATATCTGATAAATCAAAATCATTATTTTCTTGTACTAAAGTAGTACTAGAAATACCAGTATTCACATAAAAATCACCTTCGTTAGTAGATAAATCAATTTGATTAATATATGTAGCGTCCTTAATATCAATTCCTAAAAAAATAAATTGACCATTGTCATAATCTTTAGTGTATGAATATTGTGTGTCGATTTGACCTTTTAAAGTAGTAAATGTAGACTTTTCAACAACAAGTGTTGAAGAATTAGTATAAAAAGCATAATATGTTGTAATAGTTCCTAAAATATAACCTTCATCGTTTTCAATAAGCATCCTATCACCATAATCTGATAACATTCTAATATATGTTTCATCTTGTTTATCTCATATTGTGCTACTGCACCCAGAAAGCATCAATAAACTTAAAACCAATAAAATAAGTATTCTTTTTTTCATTTATTTCCCTCCATGTTCAATGATTGAAAGAATTGGTTCCCCCAATTAATTTATTAGAAATTTTTTCTATCTTTAAACGAACTGGCTAAATATATATAAATTCTATAGCCCAAAGAGCTTCAATACTTTATCTTGATAGAATTATTAAATAATCAAAAGTAAATAAAAACATAACAATAGTTTGATTGTTGCTTTATTTTAAGTGATAAATATCAAAATCTCTTCTATATTATTTATCATAGCACCAAAATATCATAAAAACTAGGGCATATATGTCCTATTATGTAAGAATTTTATGTTTATCAATGATCAACATAAAAAAGATGGTTACTTTTCTAAAAAGCAACCATCTCATATGCGTATTAACTTAATCTAATAATTTTTTTTATTTAGCTTTTGTCTATCGTCTAATTACTATCCTTCTTTTGTTTCTTATTTTTATTTTGATACATCAATTGATCAGCTACTCTTAACATATCACTTGGCTTTTCAAATTTATCTTTTTCAAATACACATGAACCTGCAGAAATAAGTAATTCATATTTTTCTTCATTTGAAACATTGTCTAATCCAACATTCAATTCTTCTAAACATTCATCATATATTTCTTTATCTTTTGTTTCTAAAATACATGCAAATTCATCTCCACCAATACGATAGCATTTACCGAATGGTTCAAAAACAGTTTTTATTAGTGTGAAGCCAGTTTTTAATGCTTCATCACCTTCGACATGCCCAAATGAATCGTTAATTTCTTTAAAATTGTCAAAATCAAACATCACAATGCGTAATTCGTGATTAATATATGGATCATTAAATGCTTTTTCAATATCTATTTCAAAAGCATTTCTATTCTTACCACCAGTCAATGTATCAATATAGATCAATTCACTCGTAAGTTCTAATTTATAGCTTAATTTAAATCTCTCACTAATTTGCATAATATATCTAACAATTAAATATATGACATATAATGTCAGAATAAATAATCCATACATGGATGTATGAGAAAAGCCATTTAACATAAAGTTTGTTATTTCAACTAAAGCAAAGATGAAAATCACCATGAAATGATTTAAAAATACTCTAGCTTTCTTATTTTGATACTTATAATATTCAATAAATGATAGTATGGCAACTGTAAAAACACCAATAAGAATTGATATTTGAACAATCGTAGCTGATTGGAAATATGCCATGATACCAAAAAGTTGTAAAAGAATCACAGCTACAAACTGTATTTTATAATAAGTTAAGAATCCGAAATATACTTTTTTATACTGTATTGAAATATAATCTTTTACATAATGGGCTATAGGTATGCCCATCAGTGCAACCATAAGATAAGGTAAGCTTCCTAAAATAAATTGATTAGGGATAATCAATTGTAATATCCTTGATTCGCTAATAATCCAAAGTGAAATAATAATCACTGAAGTTGCTAAATATATCCGACCATTTGAGTGTTCTTTATCTAAAAACTTATTAATAATTAGAACTATAATACCAGATAATAAAATAAATATACCTATAACTAAACGATATCCAAATGTATTAAATAAATATATGTATAAATCTCCTTCAGCACCGAAATATACTTCATTTACAGTATTTTCGAAACTTTGATATGGGGAATACAATTTAATGGTAATTGTAGAATCCTCTAAATGTGGCTCTAATTCAATGATATGCCATAGGCTTGCATAAGGTAAAATATCTAAATCATCTTCTTTTAAATGACGATATATTTCTACACCGTCTATATATATGATCACATCTTGTAAAGAACTTCTAATCAGCAAATTTTGTTTATGCTCAAATGGTCTTCCAAGATCATTATATATAGTTATCCAGCCATCATCACCAGTTTCAACATTGTCAGGTAATTCTAAAACACTTTCTCTTTGACCATCAACAATTGTATACCAACCTCTATCTAGTTCAGCATAGTTTTTATTTATAATATTAAGATTTTGATTGCTTTTTGACCCAAAGAAAAAAGCAAAAAAGATTATCATAATAGCCACAAGAAATATTGTGATATATGGTTTGAAACTTTTTTGCTTAAACATATGACATCCACCTTTTGTGATTTTATATATTTCCATTATAATATAAAAATGTAACAATGCCTAATAACCATTTAATTATTGTTAGATTATTTCATCTTCTCCAAATGAAATAATTTTATCGATATGCTCATCAGTAATTAAGTGTATATCACCATCAAGAACTATCTCATTTATTTCTATTTCAAATTTTTTCATTTTTTTATATGTGATCCATAGTGAAAATATACCTACACCTACTACTAAAAATATTAATGCTGTTTGAACGGTAGATAATATTTGTGAAAACATAAACTCTATAGGGATATTCGTTATATCAATATCAAAG
The DNA here is from genome assembly GCA_018622495.1 of Mycoplasmatota bacterium. Classification (GTDB taxonomy): domain Bacteria; phylum Bacillota_I; class Bacilli_A; order Acholeplasmatales; family Acholeplasmataceae; genus WOFB19. Next base: position 456,217 of record CP076021.1, on the reverse strand, counting down.
TCAGGACGACCTCCGCCACCACGTGGCATATCACCCATATTTTCGCTCAATTCAGAAGCATTTGCTACAAATCCATCCGGAGGTTTAGGTGCAGTACCAAAACCAAATCCTCGGTTACTTCCAAATAAAGTTCTTTGCCCTGTTAACAATGAACCAAAGTTTGTCATACTTGTTGTTATTTTCGACCAAATAGTATTAGAAAATCTTCCTATCCGGCCATTACTAACACCAAATATTGAGCCTAACAAAGCGATAACAACAAGTAATAAAGCAATCGCGCTATCATATTTTGGTATTTTTATATGATTTGATTTGATTACACTTTTATTCATGGATCGCTCTGTACCTATTGCTAAATAAAATAATCCTACATAGAGTAACATTACGATAAATAATAAAGGTGAGTATAGCATATAAACTAACGGTATTAAAAGAATAAGTATAGCTTTAATTTTAATAAATCTATTGGGTGAATAAGTGAATTTCCATTTTTTTCTACTGATGCCTTTTGCATCCATGTTTTCTAATTGGCGAATTTTGCGTGCTTTTTTTGCTTCTTTTTTTGTGCAATCTGTCTTTTAGTTAATCTTTGTCCCATAGAGCATCATCCTTACTCATATCTTAATGCTTCAACAGGATCAAGATCTGCAGCTTTTATTGAGGGGGAAATACCAGCTAATACACTAACAAATACACTCAAACTTAAACCTAAGAGATAATATCCTATATGATAACTAATAAGTGTTGTTTCTAGTGAAAAACTTGTAATACTGTTAGTTGCTACTGTAACAATAATCGTAAATATAATGCCTATGACACCGCCTGCGACACCAAGCATAGCAGCTTCAAATATAAACATTCTTCTTATATCTCTTTTTTGAGCACCAATTGCACGCAAAATGCCAATTTCCTTCGTTCTTTCTACAATACTTATATAAAGTACAATGAATATCATAATTGCAGCAACAACCATAGATATAGCACCAACACCGGTCAATACTTTTGTACCTAACTCAATATAATTTAAAACTGTTTCTGCTGAACTGTCATCTTGATATGTATCATATCCTAATGCTTCTAAATCATCTAATACTGTACTAATGTATGTAATATCTGAGAGTGTAATATATAATACATTTGTATCTAAATCATAAGCATCAACATATACATTTAAATCATCTTCATCAATAAATGCATTATTTTTTGCACTACCATCTGATTGGTCATCATAAATACCAGTAATAGTAAATGTATATGTTTTTGTACCGTATGTAAATGATAGGTCAGTACCAATAACTGCCAGCATACTTTCATCAGATAATTCAGTTGCAAAAGATTCATTGATAATAACAGTACCTTCATCACCAATTACGCCATACAATAAAGATGGATAATAGTCATCATAATAAGCAGATAATTTAGCAACATCATCTTCTAAACTATCATAGGTATATGTAGATGTCGTAATAACTGTTGATTCAATGACATCCACAACACCTTCTAAATCATCAATTGTCGTGACTTTAGTAGAAGAAAAATCATCATAATCATCTTGTGATACGGTAATTTGAGTCGACTGAAGATTATCCGCATAAACTTCTTGAACATAATTTTCTAACCCATGACCTAATGACATAATGAGCACAACTGCAGCAATACCTATTGACATACCAATAGCGACTAATAAACTTCTACTTTTAGTTTGAATAAGATTTCTTAATGAGAGTTTCGATAAATCTTTTGTTTTAATTGGTTTTGGCATGATAACTTTTTCATATTTGCTTTTATTTTTAATTGTATATTTAGATTCATTTGAAATAATTTTACCATCTTCAATTTTAACAATACGACTACATTGGTTTGCGACGACTTGACTATGTGTCACTATAATGACTAATTTACCAGATTCAACAATCTTCTTTAATATGTTTAAAATAATATCTTCTGATTCCTTATCAAGTGCTCCGGTTGGTTCATCTGCTAAAATAATTGATGGGTTATTTGCAAGTGATCTTGCAATTGCAACTCTTTGTTTTTGTCCACCTGAAAGTTGAGTTGGAAGTTTTTTTGCATGATCCAATAAACCGACAAGTTCTAATAAATCCATTGCACGTTGCTTTCTAACTTTTTCATCAATATCACTCATTTGCATAGATATTTCAACATTTTCTAATATTGTCATATGGTTAATTAGATTATAATTTTGAAATATTAATCCAACACGTTTTTTTCTATAATCATCCATTTCTTTTTGATTATAATCTCTTAAAAACTGTCCTTTAACGACAACGCTTCCTGTATATTCGCTATCAAGGCCCCCTAAAATATTTATTAATGTGGATTTCCCACAACCAGATTCACCTAATAGTGCAACAAATTCACCTCTATCAAATTCTGCGTTAACACCTTTTAAAACATCTTGTTTCTGTTTTTTTGTTATATAATAACTTTTTTCAATATTTGCCATTCTTAATAATACTGCCATAGATATCTCCTTGGATAATGATTGTTTGCACTCATTATATGAAAACACCCTTAAAGTAACCTTAAAATTAAAAAAATCACACAATATTAGATAATTCATATTGTGTGATTAGTTATTTACGGTAAAATCATTTCTATCATGATTTGATTTGATTGATGTTTATATGCTTTAATTTGTCCTTGATGATTATCTATAATTGCTGCAGCAATCGATAATCCTAGTCCAAAGCTACCATCTGAAGCACGTGATCGGTCCGCTCTATAAAAGCGATTAAATAATGCATGAAAATCGATGTCATCAACATGTTCATAATCATTTGATATGAATATATGTGTTTTCTTTCGTTTTTCAATTTTAATCGTTATATCACTATGATTATTTCCATATTTTATAGCATTATCCACAAGTATCTTCAAGACTTCTTTCATACTTTGTTTTTCTGCTTGAATCATCACATCTTCTTTAATATCCAATATCATTTTCATATGATGTTGATTTAAAAGTCCTACAAAATCACTAATAACATCTTCTACCATCGATTTGAAATTAATATCTTCTTTGATTGCTAGTTGTTCATTTTCGCTTAATTTTGACATTTTAATAATATGCTGTATTAAAGCAGTAAGTGTTTTTGTTTGTTTAGAAATACTTTCTAACCATTCATTTTCAGGATCATTCATTTTTAGTATTTCAGTATTTGCAGAAATGACTGTAATAGGTGTTTTAAGTTCATGAGAGGCATCAGTCATGAATTGTTTTTGTTTTTCATGACTTTCAACAACAGGCTGAATAGCTTTCTTTGATCCAAAATATAGAAATACTGCAACTAAAACAATGGTTACAGCAAGTGCAATCATTGAAACATTACGAAATGAAGTAATCGCATAAAGGAAAAAATCACCATCAATAAAAACAATAATTTGATCATCACCATCATAACCTATAAGATAACGATATCCATCTTCCCATCCACGTGTATTATCCGTCTCTAGTGCATCAAGTGCATATGCATTTGCTTCTGCTTCAGAGATAACATTAGGCATCGATATCTTTGTTTCTGTAATACCTTCTGTTTCGTTATAATATACAATGAAAATTCTTTCTCTAAATCCTCTAAAAACAAGATCGTCATCGGGTTCTTCATCACTTAATGATAATTCTATTTCTAATGTTTTATCTAAATTGAAGTCAAGTGTTTCAGTAAATCTTAAATTAATAAAAAGATTAAGTATAACAACTAACGCGACCATCGCAACAATAAATGCAATCATCGCATTAATAAAAAACTTAATTTTTAATTTTCTAATCATTTTTTCTCCTTTAATAAGTATCCAACACCACGAATAGTCATAATATCAAAAGGAGCTTTAATTGTTTTTAAATGTTGACGTAAATTTGATATATAAACCCAAATAACATTGTTTTCAATATCTGTATTCCAACCCCAGATGTGTTCAATAAATTGAACACTTGTAACAACCTCTGTTGGGTATTCCATAAGCATCTCCATCATTTGATACTCTTTTTTCCCTAAACGTAAAACCAGATGATCATATGACAATTCAAAGGTTTTATGATCAAGTAATAATCCTAAATAAGATAATTGGTTTTTTTGAAATATTTCTTTTCTTCTTAGCATTGCTCTTACTCTCGCGAGTAGTTCTGATACATCAAAAGGTTTCGCTAAATAATCATCGGCACCTAAATCAAGACCTTCAACTTTATCATCTACACTTGACTTAGCGGTTAACATTAAAATTGGAATTTTTCTTTCTTCATCTCTAATTTCTTTTAAGACTTGAAAACCATTTTTGCCAGGTAACATAACATCTAATATAATGCCATCATAGTTATCTGTTAAACCATAATTTACTGCATCAATGCCGTTATCTATGACATCAACAGTATAATTACTTCGTTCTAATATTGTTTTTAATGCTTTTGATAAATCTATATTATCTTCAACAACAAGTAGTCTCATTATTTCCACCTCGTGATATACAGGATTTTAAATTTATTATATCACGTAAAATTTTAGAACATAAAAAAAGCTTTTAACTCATGTAATTTCACATGTTTAAAAGCTTTATGTATTATGCAATCATCATGTATGTTAATAAAATATGAATACATGTTATGATAATCCAAATAGAAAATAGTACTCTTGATGTGTTGGATTCATCTTTTAGATTTGTATATTGTTTTAAAGTGATTGTATATGAGTTTGGTGAATAAAATATATATTCAATTAAAATATATACAATGAAATTTATAAGTAAATAACTAATAAATAATCTTAAAATATTATAAGCATAATATTCATCTTTGATAATCCATTGAAAAATAATATATAACCCTAAATATAATGTAAGATATTTCAAAATCTTTTTTAATCTTTGTCTTTGAAATTTTTTCTCAATAGACGCTTTATAAAAATCAAACAATTCTTGTTTTTTTAAATCATAATTATCAATTTCTAATAAATGGTGATAAATTAATCTAATAAGATCATCGAGTTTATCAATACTATTTGAAATTTTAATCATCGTGCCATCATGAGCTTCAATACATAAAAACGAAAATAAATTGTATTGTTTAACAACATGAATATGTGAGATTTGATGATAATGAATGCTATATTTCTTTTTCTGAGATTGCCAAATGATTTGATTATCATCGCTTAAAATAACAGTGTGGCTTAATGTATCTATATGATATAACGCAGTTAATAAACCAACGCAAATAATGGCATATAGTATAAACATTAAATTAAATTCAAATATGTTAATCATTAACATGATAAGACTGAGAATAAATAATAATATCGTCATATATTTAATCATGAAAATAGATTTATTGAATTTATATGTTTTTGACATAAAGTCCCCACCTTATTTATTATGATTATATTATATCATTTTTTTTATAACCTAGCCTATCTTAAACTTTAGGAAAATATAAATAATGTATTTACTTTAAACAACTTTTCGTATAAAATATAAGTAATCTTAAGATACGGGAGGTATATATCATGCCAAGAAGAATAACTGAAGAATGTATTGCAGACGGAGCATGCTTACCAGAATGCCCAGTAGATTGCATTTCTGAAGGCGATCCAATTTATGTAATCGATGAAGACATTTGCATCGATTGTGGAATGTGTCAATCTGTTTGCCCAGTTGACGCAATCATTGAAGTTTAATTTAAAAGAATTTTGAAACAGAAAAGAATCATTCAATTGAGTGATTCTTTTTGTTTATGTAATGCATGCAATCATATGCATAATGCGTTATAATAGTTTTACACATTTAAGACTTGAGGTTTTTACTTATGAAAAAAATATTATTTACCCTTTTTATGATGACATCATTAGTTTTACTCTTTGGTTGTCAAACTAACAGTAATCAAAACAATGATGCGCAAGATACTACTGATCCTATTGACACACAAGATGAAATAGATTTTTCCATTATAACCACGAATGATTTACATGGGTATATCGAACAAGATGATAGTGGTGAGGGTGGTATTTCAAATGCTGCTTATTTAATTAATGATATACGTGCTGATGTTGATGAGAGTGTCCTTATCGCAAACGGTGATATGTTTCAAGGTACAGCTATTTCAAATATGACACAAGGAAAATCAGTCATTGAAATTATGAATATGATGGACTTCGATGCCATGGGTATTGGAAATCATGAATTCGATTGGGAACTTGATACAGTCTTATCTTATTTTGATGGAGATGAAACTAATGGAGAAGCTGATTTCCCTTTATTAAACGCAAATATATATAACTTGGATGATGACAGCTTAGTGACTGTTATTGATGGTCAAGTATTCTCATCTTATATCATCGAAAAGGATTTAATTTCTGTTGGTGTAATTAGTTATGTTGGTGATGTTTATGATTCAATTGCATACACTCAAGTCCAAGACTACTATTTTGATTTAGATATCGCAGCATCAGTTGAAACTCTTTCGGTTGATTTAAGAGAAAACGGTGCAGATTTAGTCGTTGTCAATATCCACGGTGGTAGTGGTAGCAATATTGAAAATTATGCATATAATCAAGAAATTGCTTTATTAAAAGATAGCGATAATAATTATCTTGTCGATGCGGTTATCAATGGTCATACACATCAAAAACAAACAGGTATGATTTCTAGAACTTCTGGTTCTCCTCTTCTCTTAGTACAAGCAGGAGGAAATAATGCAGCAATTGGTGAAATCAACTTTACAATTAAAACTAGTGATATGTCTATTATTGATTATGACGTTAATTTAATTGATATATCTAGTGCTGGTACAAACTACGATGAAGATATCGAAACATATATTAGTGAAGTAAATGAAAGCTTAGGTAGTACAAATTTAGTTATGTCTAATGAAACAATCTTGTATCGTAGTCAACTCTATGATTGGATTGCTAATGTGATTAGTGCTGGAACAGGTGCTGATATTGGTATTTCAAATACTGGTGGCGTACGTTCAACAGGAGACATTATGTCTGGAGAATATGTAACACTTGCTCAAATGTATGAAGTTTTCCCATTTGATAATACTGTTTATCTATTTGAAGCTACTTATGAAGAAATAGAACCTTTATTAAACTCTAGTTCTATTCACTTTATGTTTTCTGAAGGTATCACAAATACAAGTCAAGATACTTATACGGTTGCAATGACAAGTTATGTATATTTTTGGGATGATATGATCACTGTTCAAAGTGATGAAGATATTGATACTGGTCTTTATGTAAGAGACTTGCTTGTTGAAGATTTAAAAATTAAAGGTGAAAATGGTGAATCATTTGAACCATCAAGTCATCCTGAAGCATCTATTACAAATATATTTGATCCATATTTATTAAGTCAAAATCAAGTTGAACTTTATTTAATATTTAAAAATACTTTATAAATAAAAAGAGAAACAAAGCATCACTTTGTTTCTCTTTTTTTATTATTTAATCTATATAAAATATAGGTCCTTCTTGTTCGCTATACGTTGGCATAAGGTTTTCAATATATGGCCACCCATCTTCAGTCCATACAAGTTGATCTATAGCAACTTGACGACCATTATGGGTAATACCATCATTTGTTCTATAAACATGATATACCATCCAATATGTCCCAGTATCATCAATGATAATTGAGTTATGTCCAGGTCCAACCATTCTTGAAGAACTTTGAACAACAATGCGTCCTCGATAACCAGATAACATACTTCTATCTTGATCGTCAATGTATGGGCCTAAAGGATTTTGTGATCTACTTACACGTACATGGTAATTACTATTTAAGCCATCACAACAGCTGCCACTTGATAAAAATAAATAATAGTATCCATCTTTAAAAATAACATATTGTCCTTCATATGTATCGCCTGACCAACCAACGCTTGTATCATAACCAGCAATATGCACTTTATTTTCATTAGCATAAGCTATGCCATTTAAAACACTTAGTCCATCTGATGAGAGTTCTATACCGTAATTTCCACGCATACTTCCCCAAATCATATATACTTTTTCATCTTGTCCAATAAATACAGTTGGATCAATTGAATTATTAACGCCTATTTCTTGTGAATCAAATAGTTTCCCATGGTCTGTCCATGGACCTTCAGGATGTGTTGCAGACGCAACGCCTACTCCTGGATTAGGGTCACCCCATGTTGATAGTGAATAGTATAGTAAAAATGTATCACCTATTTTTACAATATCTGGTGCCCAAATATTAGCATTTTCCGTACCCCAAGTAGGTTTGTCTATGACTAAACCTAAATCAGTCCAATTAACCATATCAGTAGATTTTAATAATTTGCCACCTGTCACATAAATATAAAACGTATCTTCATATTGAATAATATGTGGATCCGCACCAGTGCTTTGTGTATACACTGGATTAGTATAGGTTAAACCTTGAATTTCAGTCCATTCTACGTATAGGATAAGATCTTCGTCAATAACTTCGTCAAATACATAAGGTTGTTGAAAATCGCTATCTAAAAACCATCCATTAAATATATAGTTTTCGCGTACCGGAATCTCTGGTTCTTCTGGAATTTCACCAGAAACTACTGTAACTTTGTCAATGCCATTTCCACCATTAAGTTCGATAGTGATGGTGTTTGTTTCGTTATTTGATTGACATGATGATATTATGCCTAATGATGCTGTTAATAAAAAAATCATTAATATTTTTTTTGTCATTTTTCTTCCTTTTTAAAATCTTCACTTAACCATAATTTTTGATCTTCGATATATAATCTATCAATGACAAGTTGTCTATCCTCACTTGGATTATTCATATCTGTATGAATATGATAAGCCATATATAGATTATTATCCATATCAGTAAAAACACTATTATGTCCAGGACCAGAAATCACTTTATCTATAGACTTAATCAGTGGGTTATTTTCAGATTTTTTAAAAGGTCCTAAAGGTGAATCTGATACTGCATAACCAATAGAATATGTTGGTGCGTAATAAAATCCAGCTGAATACATCATATAATATAAATCATTGTCTTTAACCACAAATGGTCCTTCTGTCCAACGCCAATCTCCTGTAACTGCTTCCCAGTCTTGTTCAGGTTTAATCACTATTTTTGGTGTCGTCATAAATTTTGTTAAAGTTTTATCAAGTTCTACAACATATATATGACTTTCATGTCGTCCTTCAAATATATTTTCAGAACAATCTTTTGAATAATAAAAATATATATGCCCATCTTCTGCAAAATATACATGTCCATCTATTGCTGCAAATCCAAAATCAAACATTGGTTTTTTATCAAATACATCTATGAATGGTCCTTCTGGTCGATCTGCATAAGCTACACCTATACGTAAACTATTATTTTCATTAAGTCTTGCAGAATAATGCATGATATATTTACCATTTGCATAGACAACTTCTGGTGCCCAAAAATCAGTATCTCCAAAACTTCTATTGTTTTTCTCATATGCTTTTCCTGCTAATGTCCAATTGATCATGTCTGTTGAATACCAACAATTAAAACCATCAATGGTACCACCAATTTTTCTAAATGTTGTTGCATATAAGTAATATGTATCTTTAAATCTTATGATATACGGATCTCCTATGCCAGTTAATCCTACTATGTTTCTCATAATTTATGTCCTCCGTTAGTCGTCAATATTGTGTTTCATAAAGCTTTTTTTATTTTATACCTGTTCGTGAAACACCTTCAATGATATGATTTTGTAATATAAAGTAAACTATAATAACTGGAATAATAGAAACAATAGCAGCGCTCATTGATAGTCCATAATCATAATTATAGGTTCCAAGTATAGTTGATAAACCATATGGTAATGTCCATCGACTTGGTTCACTTCCTGCCATAATAATTTGTGGCCATAAATAATCATTGTAGTTACCTATGAATGCAAATAATCCAGCAACAATAATCGCTGATTTAGATAGTGGTAATATAATTTTAAAATATATACCAAATGTTCCTAAGCCATCCATTCTAGCTGATTCAATTAAATCTTTAGGAACATCTAAAAAGAATTGTCTCATTAAAAATAATCCAAAAACGCCACCTAATCCTGGAACAATTAGTGCAAGCCATGAATTAAACCACCCTAAATCAATAACCATTGTTAATAATGGTACCAAATTAATCACCGCTGGAATCATTGTTGTACCAATTAATAACCAAAATATAATATTTCTTCCTTTAAATTTAAGTACTGAAAAAGCATATGCAGCAAATGATGCGATAACTAAATATAACCCAGTGTGAATAGTTGCAATAATGAAACTATTAAACAACCATCTAAGCACAGGTGTATCCGCTCTTTCAAAAAGACTTGTATAATTTTCAAATGTGATATTTCTAGGGATTAATCCAATAGGATGATCAGAAATCTCACTCATTGATTTTAATGATGTAGCGAGTCCCCAAACAATTGGCATCATCCATAAAACACAAACAATTAAGAGTATCACAAAGCTTATTCTTTTTCTCTTTTTTATTACAGATTTAACAGCCATATGTTTAGTCTCTCTTTCTTAAGATAATCGCTTGACCAACGGAAATAACAATCATAATCATTCCTAATAATAATGACATGGTCGTTGCGATACCTGGTTGTGAATTACTACCTGCAGCAAATTGTCTAATATACATCATAATCACTGTTGTTGATCGATTAGGACCACCTTGTGTTAACAGATCGGGTTGTCCATATATATTAAATGATGCAAGTAACGTCATAATACCTACAATTAATAATTGAGGGGCTAGCATAGGGACTGTAATTCTCATAAATGATTGAATGCTAGATGCACCATCCATTTCAGCTGCTTCATATAATGTTTGATCAATATTTTTCATGCCAGCACCTAAAATAACCATATTAGTTCCCATGGTCCACCATATCGTCACAACGATAATTGAAATCCATGCCCATGGTTGCGTTTGTAAGAATGCTATCTCATCAAGCCCTATTGCTGTCATCAAACTATTTAAGAACCCGCCATTTGTATAAAATTGCCAACGCCATATTAATATTACTGCTGATATTGACAATACAGTTGGTAAGAATAATATCGTTCTAAAAACTTTGTAACCTACTGGTTCTAAATCAATTAGTTTTGCTAAAATTAGAGGAATACCTATAAGTAAAGGAAATGATACTAACACAAATAATAATGTATTTTTTAGACCACTCCAAAAATATGCATAAAATATACTATCTGAATTAAACAAAACATTTATATAGTTTTCAAAACCCACAAATTTCGTTAATTGTGGTTGAAACATATTCCAATCAAAGAAACTAATGATAATACCATAAAAGAAGGGAACGATGAAAAATATAGTGAAAACAGCCATATATGGCGATAAAAATACCCATGCTGATATATTTTCTTTTATGATTCGTTTTCTTTTTTGTTTTGACATTTTTGTTTTTTCCATCGTCGTCATACTCCTTATCTATCCTTTAGTTGCTGCCACTAACAATCTTGCTTCATCTACAGCATCATTTAATAAATTCATAATTTCTTGATCAGTGTATTGCGAATCTACATTTGAAGGTGCAATAGACATCACTTGAGTTAAATATGCGTATACAACACCAAATGCTTCTTGATAATAAGGTGTTTGCGCACTCATTCTAAAATTATCAGTATTACCAAAATTATGAATATAAGGTAAATCTATGTAATTTTGATTTGATCTAGCAATATTACTTGCAGGAATTTGTCCTGCAGTTGCCCATTCGTAACTATGATCACCCATCCATTTTATAAAAGTCATCATCGCTTCTTGTTTTGCAATTGATGGTGTTTTTTGTGTTGATGGAAAAACAAATGTATGTGAGCGTGCATAAATCTCATCTTTAGTATCTGTATCTTCATCAGTAAACATTGAACTCATAGGAATCACATCAAAAGAATTTCCAACTGATGAATCAATAATAGCATTTAACATCCAAGACCCTTGAATATGGAATAATGCATTTCCTTGTTGGAATGCAAATAAATCTTGATCAACGCTCATTGTATTAGGTGACAAATTATATTCATGAATAATATCAGCTACTGCTTTCATAGCTTCAACACCAGCTTCAGTATTATATGCAGGTGTTTCATCATCTAGCACTTCACTTCCACCATTTTGAAATAAAGCTGTTGTGTATATCCATTTCGATGGCCAAGCTGTTGATAATGGAAAACCATAAAATGATGGATTATTTTCTCCATTTTGAACCGTTATCGCTGCTTGAATAAGTTCTGTTCTATTTGTTGGTACTTCTAAATTATATTTTTCTAATAAATCCGTATTATAATAAATACCCACTGTATGTAAATCAAATGGAATACCATATGTTTCATCATCAACAATAAGTGAGTTCATGACACTTGATACATAATCATCAGTTGATATATCAACTTCAGAGTTATCCATATAATCATCAATTGATACTAATAATTCTTTATCAATATATCCTGGGATACGATGTGAATGCATAATCGCAATGTCTGGTCCTCTTCCCATTGGTACAAGTAAATCTATATTTTGATAATGGTTTACTTCATTTACATATGTTTCTGTAACTGAAATCTCACCATCAAATTCATTATTAAAACTATTAACTAATTGACGCATGACAACACCATCAGCTCCAGTTAAGGGATTCCAAAAAGTAATTGGAATAACTTCTCCTTCTTCCGGTTCAGGTTCAGGTTCTGGATCTACATCTGTGCCTCCAAAACGACTACAACCAACAAGCATCGTCATAAACATCACCATTAATATAGTAAGTAAAAATTTCTTCATTATGTTCTCCTTTATTCTTCAATATATGGCTTTTCAGATGTTCCATTTGATGAAACATTACCTTCAACAGAAGGCCATCCATCTTGCCATATAAGATGATCTATTAATAAACTACGTCTGTTTGTATTTCCAACTTTATCTGGTTCTAATAAATCATAACCATGATAAACAATCCAATATTCTCCTGCATCATCTGTTGTCACACTATTATGTCCAACACCAGAAAATGAACTACCTCGATCAACTACAGGATATCCCACATTACTTTGTTTCATTGATCGTCCAAGGTGATCGACATATGGTCCTAAAGGATTTGTTGAACGTCCTACTACTACATGATAAGTTGAGTTTGCTCCATTACAACATGAACCTGAAGATAAAAACATATAATAATATCCATCATTATAAATGACATATGCGCCTTCATAAGTACTAATGTTAAATGGTTGACTAGTTTCATAACCTGCTAATAACACTTTATTTTGTGATGCAGTTGTTACACCATTTGCAAGACTTTGCCCATCACTAGCTAGTTCGATACCATATATACCTCTAAAACTACCCCATATCATATAAACTTTTCCATCTTCACCTGTAAATACTGCAGGATCAATAGAATTATTTACACCAATTTCACTTGATAAAAATAATTTACCTTGATCTGTCCAAGGTCCTGCTGGATGTGAAGCTGTCGCATAGCCTATACCTGGATCTTCATCACCCCAAAGAGATAATGAATAGTATAAAATAAATGTACCATCAATTTCAACAATATCAGGTGCCCAGATGCCTGCATTTAATGTACCCCATCCTGGTCGAGTTGCACCAGTGAATACACTACCTGTATATGTCCAATCGACTAAATTTGTAGATTGAATAATAGGACCGTATTTTACGCCATATTCATCGCCCCAAACACCGTCATCTTGTGTACCATATGCGTACTGGTTACTGGATTATCGAATAATAGATGGATCAGCTAAAACTGGTTCCCATACTGGATTATCAAATAAAAGATATTCCCAGACTGCAACCAACGTTATATGACTTGTAACCGGTTGTTGAAAATTATATGTTTGTCCGTTAAGTTGCCACTCAACAAATGAATACCCATCTTTTAATGGTGTATCCGGTATTTCTGCAAAGTCATCTTCTTTAATTTCTTGAGATTGAATTATACTGCCACCTTCAGTATCGAAAGTGACAGTATATGCAATCGTTTGTTGACAAGAAATTAAGATTGAAATCATTAGCAAAAACAATGTCACTAAAAATCCCTTCTTCATTCGTGTCCTCCAATTATTATTTATTTCGTAACGTCAGTAACTATATAGTAATCAATATCAACTGTATGTGCACCAACGCCATCACCAGGTCTACCCAGCATAACGACAAGTTTAGCATTTGTTGTATCAATATCCTCTGTTATTTCAATTGTATATGTGAGTATAGTCCAAGTATCAGCAACTAAGACAACTTCAGTTCTTGCATCTGTTGCAATACCTGAGTAACCATTATTTGCATCTTCTATCCAAGCACGAACAGTTCTATCAACTGATGACTTAACACGTACTTCAACTTGATATGTATGACCTGCTTCAAGTGTAATACCTGAATTTTGATATACTTGATGATTCCAAGGATCTCCACCTGGAGCACTATCAAATGCTACAGTTAATACACTATCAGTAATACTTGCTGATACATTATCATAAACCCATGAACCTTGATTGTCAAAATTTTCTTCTTCAGCTTTAAATCTTGGTCCAACTGTTACTACTCTTGTTTGTGTATAAACAGCAGATGATGAGTTTTCAGCTGAATATTCTACTTCATATTCACCTTCAACAAATGGATCAAAACCATCGTTATTTGAAATTGTTAATGAACTTGAAATATCATTTCCTAAATGATCTAAAACCATAACACCTGCAAGTAAATCAAATGTATCATCACTATGAATTACAGTTACTGCGTCAAGTCCTGACCAAGTAAATGCATCGTTTGCTGCTTCATTGACTGTTACGTTAACTGTTACTGTACTTTCGTTACCTGCTAAATCTGTAGCTGCATATGTAAGTGTATAATCACCAGCTACTGATAAATCAACATCGCTTTCTTTAACTGTTACATCAACATTTGATGAAATGTTATCAGTTGCACTAAGATTTGACAACCAATTTGGTTCAGTATCACCAACAGTAAGCACAAAGTCACTTGCTCCAGCAATGACTGGACCTTCAGTATCTTCATATAAATAAACTTCGAATGTGTCAACTGTCACTGTAATATCATTAACAGATGCACCGTTTTTACCTAATAATACGCCAACTTTAGCAGTTAAATCACTATCAGCAGTAAAGATTAATTCGAATTCTTGGTATTCTGTTGTTAGTGTTGGATTAATTGGTGTTACAAGATTACGGAAACCTGCATTTGGTTCTGTTACTTCAATTGTAACAACTCTTTCAGCAGAAGCTTTAATTCTTACATAGACACGATATGTTTGTCCTTCAACTAATTGTGAAGATTCTTGTTGTAATTGAATATGCCATCCCGCAGTACTTTGATCGGTTACAAGAATTGAAACTGTACCATCACCATTATCAGTAAATGTTGCTTCACCAGTACCATTTGTTTGGTTAACATCAGCTACCCAACCTAATAGACCACCATCAAAGTTACCATTAACTGTACTATGAGGGAAAGCTTTAGCAATATAGTAATCAAAAACACGATTATTAAATGAAACACTACCATCTTCATGTTCAACAACATATTGGATAATCGCATTTGTTCCAGAGTCTCTTACCATTTCTGGTAATTCACCTAATGTAATCGTATCATCTAATAGACTAGTTTCTCCTTGTAAAGCTGTAACATCAGCCATTAAATCAAATGTGAATTCACCACTTGGAGCAGAAACTGTATCAAGACCACCAAAAGTAACTGAATCATTAAATCCAACTGTTTCAATATATATATCTTCTATATTAACGATATGTGGTTCACTTGCATTATCTACAACATCACCATCTTGATTATATCCTAAATAAATTACAACCTTAACATTACTATAATCTTTATTCGCTGTATAGTAAACGACATATTCAGTTGAACTATCTTCTAATGCCATACTTACTGTACCAGGCATTAACATACTATAACCATCATTTGGATCTTCAAAGCCAACAGCTATTGAATGTCCTTGTGGACTAGATGCATTAACTGTAACTTTATAAGTAACGCCTTCTTCAAAGATTATATTACTTTGATATAACTGAAGAGCCCACCAAGCTGAACCTGAATTTGAGATACTTGCTACTGCTTGACCATTTTCAAAAGTCACATCAAAATCTCCGCCAGGTTTATCTATTGTCCAACCATATGAATTGTTCATTTCAAAATCATTGTTTGCTAAGTTATGACCAACAGCAACTGAAAATGATTTTGTTTGTTCTTCAGAAACACCAGTTGAATTTTCAACTTCATATGTTACTGTGTAAACATCAGCAAAATGTGTGCTGAATCCACCATCATCTTTAACAACAATACTGCTTGTTAAATCACCATCGATAGAGTCTACAACTTCAACACCTTCTAATAAGTCCACACGATCTCCTCGAGTAATTGACTCATTATCAAGACCAGACCATGTTAAGACACCTTTGTCCGGATCATCTATTGGATCAGGATCAGTCGTATCATCACAAGCAATAAGTGTTATCGCTAAGAATAACACAGCAAAAATAGACACTAATTTTTTCATTATATTTTTCTCCTTTATCTTTTCCTCATCTATTGAGGTTATATCTACATTAACGTTAATGTATTAAATTAAAAATATGTCTTTAATTATTCCATTAATCCTTATGTTGTTTTTCGAATAATTAATTCGGGTTCAAATATATGTACTTGAACTGGTAAATCGATATTTTTTATTCTATTTAATAAAAATGATACAGCTTTTCTTGTAATTGCTTCATTACCATTATGAACAGTCGTTAATTTAGTTGGAATGCTTAATCTATATTCAATATCATCATAACCAACCACTGCAATATCTTCTGGAACTTTCAATCCTAGATCTTCAATTGTAGAAATTGCTTCATAAGCCATAACGTCATTAAAACAAAATATAGCTGATACTTGATTTTTTACGACTTCTTTAACAAGTTCATGAATATCATCAGTTCTATGATTTAGAAATTTAACATTATCTTCGTCAATTGTTAATCCATGTTGTTTATAACTTTTTTCTAATCCTTCTAATCTTTTCGTAGAACATTTTATGTCACTAGGAACACCTATATAAGAGATATTTTTGTATCCTTTATCAATTAAATGTTCTCCTACTAAATAACCACCATGCAAATCATTAGTAAACACTGAATCAATTTCTAAGTCATCACTTTCTCGTCCAACAGTCACAATAGGTATACCATTTTTTTTAGCATATAAAGCTACAGATTCAGTTGGCTTTAAAAATGTTATAATACCATCTATTCTTCTAGACACTAATCTACTCAATGCTGTTAGATCTAATTGGGCTCTATCATCGTAACCGGTAAATATCATCACGTCAAAGTTTTCTTCGCTTAGAACTTTGTGAATAGTTTCTGTCATAATCATAAAGTATGGATTGGCAATATTATCAAAAACAACACCGATAGTTTTTGTGTATCCATTTCTTAAACTTTGCGCTACGTAATCAGGTATATAACCCATTTCACTGGCTAATTTATTAATAAAATCTTTTGTTGGTTGAGATATATCATCTTTGTCTTTTAATGCACGCGATACTGTGTTAATTGACATACCAGCTTTTTTCGCTATATCTTTTAATAATACTTTCGCCATTTTAACCCTTTCTGTAACCGCTTTACTTTAACGTTAATATTATAATACAGTTTAATGCATCTGTCAAACAAAAAAACACATGAAATTAATTTTTCTTATTTCATCCATGTGTTTTATAAGTTCATTTATTATATGGTGATGATTAAACTGAAATATCTTTTCTGATGTAGAGTTGCCAAGATGCTATCAGTGATATTGTTATTACAGCTATTGAAATAAGTAAATATAATGGTTCAATGCGTTGATCTTCAACAATACTAATCGCATTGATATATTCATAAGGTGTGAAATACTTTAAAAATTCTGCATTATCTGTAAGTTTAGAGATAAGGTCAACAACATATAAACCTATTGATAATCCTAATGAAATACTCATCACTTGTCTTGATTTCGTAATAAATATACTAATAAACATCGCAATAGATGCAAAAAACAGTTGAAGCAATAATGGTGCAAATGCATATAATAACCATATAACAACATTAAATTCTCCTAATGTAGCAAATGCAATTAATAAGAAAATACTAACAGCAATGTTTAAAATAATTAAATTAGTTAACACAACTATAGCTTTACCAAATATGATTTGTGTACGACTAATTGGTTTTGATAATAAAAATTCTATCGTTTTATCATCCTCTTCTTTACTTAATATGCTACTGCCTAATATAGCTGCGTAACTTCCACCAATAAGCATAACAAATAAATATCCTTCAACACCAAACCATCCATAAATATTTGACATATCAAGTCCATCCTCGCCTAAACCGAAGGCTTCTAAAAACTCTGGAGGATAAATAGCAAGTAAATCTTCTAATTGATCAAAAGCATCTTTAAATGCTGGAAACATAAACAACATTAAACCTGCAAGTCCTGCAACAATGACTGTCCATAAAATAAGCGATTTAGCATTTCTTTTAAATTCAGCTATAATAAGATTTTTCATATTAGTTTTCCTCCTTTGTATAATAATGCATAAATATTTCTTCAAGCGAAGGTTCTTCAATAGTTAAATCATCAATGTGAACAGTATTTAAGAGTTTAAATAAATCATTGATATGACCCGTATAAACAAATGAAACATATCCATTTTCTCTTTTATATTTTAATATATAATCATTTAACTGGATTTCTTCTTTAGTTTTAATTCTTATTTTTTTAGCACGAGCTTTCATAATATCATCGATTTTTTCTACTTTAATGATTTTACCTTCTTTAATGATTGCTACGCGATCACATATTCTTTGCACTTCGCTTAATATATGCGAACTAAAAAATATAGTTGCACCTCGTTTTTGTTCTTCTTTAATAATTGAGAAAAATGTATTTTGCATCAAAGGATCTAATCCGCTTGTTGGTTCATCTAATATTAAAACTTGGGGATGAGATTGTAATGCTTGCACAATCGCGACCTTCTTTTTATTACCAAAAGATAAATCACCAATTTTTCTTGAAACGTCTAATGAAAGTTTATCAATAAGTTCTTTTTGTCGTTTTCTATGATCATTTTCATAAAAATTTGCAGCATAATCTAAAAAGGCTTGTACAGTCATATCGCCATATAAATTAATTTCACTTGGGATATAACCAATTATTTTTTTAATATTTACTGTATCTAAAATGACATCTAGTCCTGCAACAGTTGCTGATCCACTTGTTGGAAAAATAAAGTTTAAAAGTGTTCTAACAGTTGTAGACTTACCAGCTCCATTTGGTCCTATAAAGCCAAATATCTCACCTTCTTTAATATCAAGTGACACATCAAGAATACCTCGGGCATGCTTTTTATAATACTTAGTTAAATTTTTTGTATGAATCATTTTAGCCTCCTGCATTGTTTTCTATCATAGCCTTATTATATCATTTAATCTACGTTTAAAATTTTAAAAAACCACTCTAAATATAGACAATAACTATGCTTAAAGTGGTTTAATATATATTTTAGATTTAATTAGTTCGTCCATATATCAATCATTATTGGTGATTCTAGATGATTGATCATTGATTTATCTAATTCGAATCCTGATGATCTATATTTGTTCTTATGTTGAATTGCATCAATTACATGCCCATTTATTTTCATCAACCTTTCGCCTTTATGGTATGTAATATTTAATTCTTTTTGTTGATACTGATAAGTAAAATTTAATCCATCCATTGTTAGGGGTATAACTGGATCTAAATATAAGTTTTGATGATACATACCAACACCTAGCATGTGATGAATAATTTGATGAATAAATATACCTGGTCCCGATGAATATAATCGCCATCCACCTTTGACTAAAATATCACCGCTTCTTACCTTTTCAAAATCTTTCTTTGCTTCATAACGATCATTAAAGTTTGCATCTGAGCTTGAAAAATACATATTGCTTTGTCGATAGTAAGCATTTTTAACATGATCTTTCATTTTAATCGGTACGATTTGATTAATCGCGTCATATGCTCTATCTGCATGCCCAGTTTTAAGCATTGATTCAATATATCTAATATGTGCATGAACATATTGCAATCCTATTTCTCTACCGAAATTAGCAGCAGTTTCTGCACGAACAAAGAATGTCTTTTTTCCACCTTTATATTCTACTGCAGTATCCATAAGTCTTACACCATCAGGATGCATGAATACACGATCAATAAGTTTGATATATTCTTCTGCTAATTCTTTTTCCGTTAATTCAGAAATTATCGAACGTAAAAATGGTAATAATCTATATTTAAGACCAGTTTTTTTATCTCTAGGATGTAATAAATAAGTTAATTTATTATCATCTTCAAAAACGACAAATCCAGAAGGAATATCATCAACAATCATATACTTCATATAATCATTTTTAATATTTTTAGAGAGTTCTAACAATTCATTTGAAAGTGTAGGATCACTATTTTCTAATTCAACACCTAATGTGTGAAATGCCTCATATAAAAGTGCAACAGTCCAACCTGATACCATTTTATGTGTTAAATCATGATTTGCTGGTTGAAGTGTATCATCCCAGTCTCCACCACCATATCTCGGTAAGTATGTGCCTGGTATAAATGAATTAATAATTGTTTCCATTTGTTTTTTAATATGATGCTTAAGTGTGAAGAATTCAGTGAATTCGTTTTTGTTCATGGACATATAGGCTATTTCTTCGTCTAATATTTGTGTGTCACTTGTTGCTTGTAGGTAATAAGCTAATGTTCTTAGTGGCCAAACAATAATATCTCCATGTGACTCATGGGCTTGAATTTGATAAAATTTACCAAACATAAACCATTGAGGGAAATCTCCGTTTTCAATAAATTGTCTGCGATATACTTTTAATAAGATATCCCTAATTAAATCGTATCTATTTGCTGACATGAATAATTCAACTGGTCCTTGACAAACATCTCTTGTCCCCCATGCAGCACCATTATATTGTTCTAATCCGTGTGGTGATGCATAATGAACTAATGCATTGTGTGTATACCAAAAAATCAAATCATTAAGTTTATCTATATCTAATTCATTTGATTGAAATGTCATATTTGAATGATTAAGTATAGACTTAAAATATGATGTACCTTTATCATCTGCTTGTTCATAAGTTAAATTAGAATCTTTAAAATCATCAAAAGTTGCTTGTATTTTTAAATCAATATAGCTTTTTTGTTTATATGATAAAACAAATAATCCATGTTGTTCTGTTATACCAGACAAAACAGACTCATTTATAATTTTTGCGTCTTGATTAATTGTCATTTGATATTTTAGATTTGGATATTTTTGATGTGTAAATGAATTCTTTGAAATATCAAAAATAATTTTATCTCCATGAATTTGATAATTTAAATCTCCTGTAAATTCATTAACATCTAACAATAATTGATGCGTTATCAATATATCATATGATTTTTGTTTCTTAGAATAAACTTTGAGTTGTTCAACGGCTTGATCCATATCGACATATGCATCAACAATAATCGCATCATCATCAAACGCATAATACCATTTCGTCGTTGCTCCACCCATTTCATAATATGAAGGAACTGCTAGCATATGATACTTATCATCTTTTTTAATATAAATACGTTGTCCAGATATTTTTTGAAGATTTAAAGGATTTCTTACATCACCTAAAAATTTATTAAAAGATGTATTTCCTAATACAATATGACTATTAAATACACCAAACATAAAATTAGTGGTTGCCATGACTTGATCACTAACATTTAATAAATCTCCATGAATCATTAAATGACCATGTGGTCTTTCTACTAATCTTTCTTTTTCTTTTAAAACAACATGGTGATGATGATTTGTAAAAAAGGATAATATTTTATCGTTTTCTTTTTCTATGTGTCTTCTATCATCAAATAATAAGTCAAGTTCTTCTTCAGTTAAATCATTACCATTTAACATAGGTGCTTGTTCATATTTTTGAATTTTACTTTGCTTTGTTTTTTCATTAAATGCTGTCCATGGCATCATTTCCACATCAATCATCTTACCTTGATCATTTGAATCAACTTCTGGTTGATAGTAACCATAAAATGAAACATAAGCTTTATGATCTAACTTTATAATATCGCTTTGTAAAGCAAGATATGAAAATTCATATTGTTTAACAGATTGGTCAAGTTGTTTATTTTTTAATGCTTCGGGTTCTCCACTAAATTTATAAGTTTTTCCGAAAAATTGAAATCCATCAGTTGAATAACTTACATTTTTACTATAACTACCGATTTGAAGATATTGTGCTAATCCTTGATTTTGTTTTGCAGATAATGTATAGCCATTTTCACCTTTCTCTTGTTTAAAATCTATATATTGAACTGTATACGCTTCTGATGATAAAACACTAGCTCTATTTTGTATAGCGACATCTTGTCCATAAAATAATTCAACTTCTTTGTAAGATGTTGCTTCTAGAGAAACATGAATATCCCATTGGAATTTACCTACAACTAAATCAATTTGAAAATTAATTGCTTCAAAAGTTCCACGATAAACTATTTTATGATCCAAAAAGATAACCTCAGTTAATACACGACGATCTATAAGTCTCGTTTGTCGATAGCTATCATTATGCTTAATTCTAAGATATATATTCATCATTGAACCATCAAAAGCATTACCTTTTAAAAGGTTGATTTGGTTATCTAAATAAGATATATCAAAAATATCACCAGTCTCTAGGAAACTAAATGTTAATCCACCTTGATTGATTTGCTTTAAATTAATACTATTTTTAATATGCATGATGAGTATCCTCCAATAACTTTATACTGACACTATCAAATGTTTCACTACTAGAACCTACCATAAATTTAAATTCTCCCGGTTCTAATAATCTTAATCCTTTAGGGTCGTAATACCCTAAATCAAATGCGAATATTTTAAATTTAATCGTAACTTTAGTATGTGCTTTTATCCATACTTTTTCAAATCTAATAAGTTCTTTTGTTGGCCTTGCATAATAAGAAACTAAATCTTGAACATAGCATTGGACTATGTCATAACCATCCATATCACTGTCATTATACACATCAACTGTAATGATAAAATCGTCTTTAACATTTATTTCTTGTTTTGAAATTTTTAAATTGGAGTACATAAATCTAGCATATGATAATCCAAAACCAAAAGGAAACAACGCTTCATTTTCTTCATCAAGATAAAAACTTGTATATTCACTATAAACGCCTTTTTCATGCGGTCTTCCTGTACTAAATTGATTATAGTACAGAGGAATCAGTCCACCATGCCTTGGATATGATACAGGTAATTTCCCCGAAGGATTTACATCACCACAAAGTATATTTGAAATTGCTTGATGCGCTCTACTTCCTAAATAGAAAACATCAAGTATCGCATCAGCTTTCATCATGTTTGTTAACACAAATGGTCTACCATGATAAAGTAAAACAATTGTTTTTTTATTTAAAGATTTTGAGAAATCCACAAATTCTTCTTGTTGTCTAGGTAATTGAATATCGACTTTAGAGTGAGCTTCTCCACTTTCGTATTCATCTTCACCTAATGCTAAAATAATTTGATCTGCTGCCTTAATTTTTTTCATTTCTTCATCTGTATAGATAGGTTTTTTAGATGATTTAATAAAAGCTAAATGCATGTTTTTTGTTATTAATGCATCACTTAAAGTTGTATTAAGACTATTATCTCCATGTCCTGCCCATGCACCATTTGTTTTTTTTGTCTCTGCATATGGGCCTAATATAACATAATTTAATGTTTTATTTAACGGCAGTACCTGTTCATCATTTTTAAGTAAAACTATGCTTTCTTCTGCCAATTGTTGAGCTACATCTAGATGCTGTTCACATCTAATAATTTTTGATTGTCTTTCAATATTTGCACCTTTAAATGGATCTTCAAATAAACCAAGATCTTTTTTCAATTTCAAAACGTTTAAAACTGCCTCATCAACAAGTTTTTCAGTTACTTTATTTTCATTGATTAATGCCTTTAAATTGTTTGTATAACATGTTGATGCCATTTCAATATCTAAGCCTGCCTCAATACCTCTAAATGCTGCTTCTTTATCATTTTTCGCAACACCGTGAGCGACTATTTGATGCAGTGAATCATAATCAGAAATGACAACACCATTAAATTTCCATTGCTCTTTTAATATATCTTTAAGTAAATATTTATTCACAGTTGCAGGGATAGCATCAATTGTATTAAATGAGGTCATCACAAGTTTTACACCTGCATCTACAGCTGCTTTATAGCTTGGTAAATAAATATTATGAAGTGCATAATGTGAGACATCAACAGTATTGTAGTCTCTTCCTGCCTCAGATGCACCATATGCTGCAAAGTGTTTAACACAGGATGCTACATGATCATCTGAAGAAACGTCGTCTCCTTGATATCCTTTAACCGTAGCTTCTGAAAATTTTGATGCTAAATATGGATCTTCTCCAAAACTTTCTACAATACGTCCCCATCTTGGATCTCTAGATATATCAACCATCGGGGAAAATGTTACCTGAATACCAGATGTTCTTGACTCCTTTGCTTGAATCTGAGCTGCTTTAGTTGCAAGAGATGTTTGCCATGAAGCTGCAATTGCTAATGGCACAGGAAATGTAGTTTTAAAGCCATGGACAACATCTGCCATAAACATCAATGGTATTTTATGTCTACTTTGACTTAAATATTTTTTTTGTATTTCAATCATTTGTTCAGCATTATTATTCCCTAAAACAGAACCTGCTTCAAATATCTTTTTTTTATTTAAATTTAACGCTTTAACTTGACCAAATATTTCAACATCAATATCTTCAATAAAAAAGAATGGTGGCAACTGCATAAGTTGACCAATTTTTTCATCTAACGTAAGTGTTTTTAATAAGTTTTTTATATCCATGATGTCTCCTTAATATTAACAAGATTCTCTCATAATGATTTCTCCGTCAGGGTGTTCAAATTCACTCGCTTTTTTATACTTAATTAAATCCGAAACTGCTTGTGCTACTTTTCGTCCCCACTCAACGTGATCAATTCCAATTGTTGTTAATTTAGGTGTTAGATATTCTCCTAAATAAATATTATCAAATCCAGCAAGTGCGATGTCTTTTGGTACATGGATACCCTCTTCTCGCAATGCTTTCATTAAGCCAATTGCAGATTCATCATTTGCACAATAAATAAATCTTGGTCTTTGTTTTGATTTAATGATTTCTTGACCAATTTTATAGCCACCTTCGATGGTGAAATCTCCTTGATAATATTTATGATCTTTAATTTTTTGATCTTTTAATGCTTGTTTAAAACCATCATAACGGCGGTTATTATTATATGCGTCGTTTGGTCCACTTAAATATGCGAAATCCTTGTATCCTTTTTTAATCATTGACGAAATAAACTGATAAACAATAGCTTCATTATCAATGACTGATGAATATATGTTTTTACCTGTAAGTTTTCTATCAAGTAAATAAATAGGGAAATCATGAGATGCATAGTTTTTTAAGCATGCGTCTGTTAAATTATTGTCAAAAACAATTGCACCATCAACTTGCCTTTCATTTAAAAGGTTTTCAGATGATTTACGAGAACTTACAATAATGTTAAATCCATTTTGTTGTAGTTTCTGTCTTATCCCTTCTAAGACATTACTAAAAATAGGTCCACTAAAACCATAAACAAAAACACCTACATTTCCAGTTTTTTTAGTTTTTAAATTTCTTGCAATCCCGTTTGGATAATAATTTAATGCTTTAGCAGCATCCAATATTCTTTGTTTTGTTTCTGGATGTACCCCTGGCACATTATTTAATGCATATGATGCAGTTGAAATAGATACTCCTGCTTTTTTTGCAACATCTTTAATTGTAGGCATATACTTTAATCTCCTATCTTTAATATGCAAGAAAAATATGGTGGTAACATTTTATTTTTCTTAAATTTGTAATTTTCATCATTTGATAACAATATTTCATAGTGCTTGTGTGGTAAATCAAAAGGTATTGCTTCTTCAGTAAAGGAACAAATAATTAATAATTTAGTGTTTTTATATGTTCGATAATAACTAAAATGCTTAGTATTTTCATATTGGTAAATTTCAAAATCACCATATGTAAATACATCATATCTTTTTCTTAGCGTTAATAATGTTTTTGTATACGTATAAACACTTGATTTATCATTTATACTTTGTTCTGCATTTATATATTTATAATTAGGATTAACATCTATCCACGGTTTTACGTCACTAAATCCTGCATATTCACTATCATCCCATTGAAAAGGTGTTCTCGAATTATCTCTACCTTTAGCATCAATAGATGTCATAATGTCATCAATGGATTTTCCTTGATTTTTTAAGATATCATAAATTTGTTTTGTTTCAATGTCTTTGTAACTATCAATATCTTTAAATTTAATACCTGTCATGCCAATTTCTTCACCTTGGTAGACAAAAGGTGTTCCTTGCATACCATAAATAAATGTCATTAACATCTTTGCACTTCTTTTGGGATATTTTAATGAACCATATCTGGTTAAAGCTCTTGGCTGATCATGGTTTGCTAGAAATAAAGCATTCCATCCTTTTTGATAAAACGTATATTGCACACGGTTAAAAGTTTCTTTTAACTCTAATAGGTCAAGTTTTTTTAATGCCCATTTACCTTGACCTGGTATCTCATCTAATCCAATATGTGAAAATTGGAAAACCATATCTAAACCCATTTTAGGATCGGCTGTTAATGTAGCTGATCTTTCAATTGATAAACCTGGTGTTTCACCAACGGTCATAATATCTCTATATTCAAAACAGTTATGATACATCTCTTCTAAATATTTTTCTAAATATGGCCCATCTGAAAAGATCTTCTTTTCAATATCTTTTCCAATGAGATCAATGACATCTAATCTAAAACCATCAATACCCATATCTAACCATGTGTTGATCATGTCATATATTTCTTTTCTCATAGCTTGGTTATCCCAATTTAAATCGGGTTGACTTTCCGCAAATAAATGAAAATAATAAGCTTTTGCTTGTTTATGATATGTCCACGCAGATCCTCCAAAAATAGAATCAACATCTGTTTTTTCTTTTCTCCAAATATAGTAATCTTTATATTTAGGGTCACCTGCGACACTTTTTTTAAACCATTCATGTTCATCTGATGTATGATTGATCACTAAATCCATAATAAGTTTCATCTGCTTTTGATGTGTTTGATTGAGTAGATTTTTCATATCTTCTAATGTACCGAACATTGGATTAATTTTTAAATAGTCACTAATATCATAACCATTATCATGCATGGGTGATTGATAAACTGGTGATAACCATATGACATCAATACCTAAATCTTTCATGTAATCTAATTTTGAAATGATTCCATTAATGTCTCCAATCCCATCATGATTGGAATCCTTAAAACTTAATGGATAAATTTGATATACATGTGCTGTTTTAAACCATTCTATCTTTTTTTCCATCTTAGCACTTCCATTCCATAAGTAATGTTTGGATGTTGCATAAAAGCATCATAAACACTTTGATTGGTTACTGCATCAAGCATTAATAAAATTAATCCTTGATTAATGCCATAATATCTATTAGTAATCCAAGTACTATCTTCTTTTATATTAAATGCATCATATAACCCATAAGGTCCATATAATCCTTTTATTTTCAACATTTTTAAAAGTGATTGATATGCAATATCAGGTATCAAAGGAAAAGAACCTAATGGACCACTTGGTGATACAGTACCATCAGTGACTAATTCTTGCTGTATATTAGGTAGTCCTTTAAAGACTCGATATCCTTTTTCAGTAATACTTGCTGTAAATCCAAATAAATATGTTGAGAAAGTTTTATACTTATCTTGATGTTCTAAGCTACATCTTTGGTGATTAAGTGTTGCAGCTTTAGCATTATCAAACCAAGAAAACCCTTGATCATCAACAATATCTTTCAAATTAAACCAAGCAAGAGGAAATTGATAAACGAATAATGTATTACCTGGCGTCATCACAAATTCTTTTCCGTGATCATTAACCTTATATCGTTTAAAACCGTGATATAGATCAAGTGCTAACTCTGGTATTTGTTTCGCTGCCAGAACATACATCATTAATTGTTCTGCAAACATATCCCATTGGTGTACAAATCCAGCTTTTCCATGCGTGTAATCACCATCTTTATCGGGATTATAAGCCATATGGAAATAAAGTTTATTTTCTTTTTTAAAAACAAAATGTTTCCAGTCAACACGATCAAGTATTTGATTAGCAAGCACTTCAATTTCTTGTTTAAAAAATGAGGATACTGCAACAACACCACATAAACATAAAGCTGTGTCAATAGTTGATATTTCATTTTTCATAAATCTCTTACCAGTTTTTATATCTAGAAAATGATAAAAGAATCCATGGTAATGTTCAACGTGATTGTATAATGTGTCAAGCGTAAGTTTTGCTTGTTTATATGCATTATTAAATGAAATAAGCTGTTGGTTAACACCAACGATTAAAGATGACAAATAAAAACCTGTTGAAGCAATCGAAGCAACTTACGGTTTTTCACTATGGTCAACTGATAATCCGAAACCCTTTGTATTTTCATCTAAGTTTGTATAAGTTTGAAAATACTCAAATATTCTTTTCTTTAAATCACTTATGACATTTAAATCCATCATTTGCTCCTAAAATTGAAACGTTTCGATAACTAATTCTATTTTATATGATAAAATATAAAAAAACAACGATATTATACAAAATTTCTAAAAATAAGGGGTGTTTTTATGTCAATTAAAATGAATCATTCTCACTTATTAAAAAATGGGAAGAATCACATGATATTATCTGGTGAAATTCATTATTTTAGATTACCTAAATCTTCTTGGTCAATGCATTTAGATTTGGCAAAATCCACAGGATTAAATACTATTTGTACATATGTGCCTTGGATTGTTCATGAAGAAAGATATCGCGATTATGATTTCACAAATGATTATGATCTAGCACACTTCCTTTCTCTTTGTCTAGAAAAGGGCCTCGATGTCATTTTAAAACCTGGACCATATGTTATGGCTGAAATGAAGAACGAAGGGCTTCCTTATTGGTTATATGAAAAATATCCTGAAATAATACCTTATACTTGGCATCATAAAAAGATTACTTCTCCAGTTGTTGATTATTTGCATCCTCAATTTTTACATGAAGTCAATATGTGGTATAAAAAATTATTTGATGTCATTAAACCTTATACTTCTAAATCTTTAGGTCCTGTCATTGGTATACAGTTAGACAATGAAGTTGGCATGCTCTCTTGGGTAACAAATGAACCTACCTTAACATCTGACACAGTTGCTTTTCTAAAAACTGAGTTACCACATATTGCTGATGTTTATGCACCTTTAGAAAGTGAAAGCCTACTTTATCATCAAAGTCTAACAAAATATATGCGTAGACGTTTTGGCCGCTATATTCAAACTTTAAAATCATATTTTCATGATTTGGGTTTAAAAGATTTATTATATTTTATTAATATTCACGGTACCTCAAATGGTCGAGGTAAAACTTTTCCTATCGGTATTAGCCAACTTATTCATACCTATGATAAACATCTTGATATAATGGCTGGTACTGACTTATATTTTGGAAATATTGATTTAGAAAATTTTCATGATTTATATATTGTAAATTCTTTTGTTCAATCAACATCGATGAACAAACCTTATGGATCATTAGAACTAAATGTTGCCGATGGTAATTTTGGAGATAATTTAGCAATTCATTTATTACCTTCATCAATAGATTTCAAAATTAGATTTTCAATTATACAAAATCAAAAATTCTTGAACTATTATTTACTAACAGCTGGTATTAATCCAAAACTAAAAGATCCTAAAGAAAACGATTTGAATCAAAGGGTAGCGATCACAGGTGCTAGACATGGCTTTGCTGCGCCTATTCAAGTTGATGGTAGTGTTTTATATACCTATGAAAAATTGAAACAAACAACGTTGATGATTAAACAGTTTAGCCAACAATTTGCATCCATGTCAAATGAACCATTTGATATCTATGCATGTTTCACAATGGACCATTACGCAACCGAATATCAAATGCCAGGTGAAAAACATATTCATCGTAAAAATGATAACTTATCACTTCATAGAAATTCAGTATATTGGGATACATTATTAAAACATATGCTTCTTCTTCAATATAACTTTTCTAGCTTATGGATAGAAAATATAGATACTATCTCTGCTCATATAAAACTACTGATGACAAATACATCGAGTTATATGGCTCATGAAACACAAATAAAATTTGTTAACTTTCTTAAACAAGGTGGAAAAATGATATTTGTTGGTGACCTACCCATCTATGATCTTGATGGTACAAATGATCGAACACTTATAGATTATTTAAATATTAAACCTATACACCAATATTTTGATTGGGAAAATCCTTTACTTACCTTAAAATCAGAAACGAAATTATATGGTCAAGATGAATTTAGATCGTTTATTGCACAAAGTGTTGATACCAAAGAATCTTCACTATTTACTCATTTAATCACTGGTGAAAAAATCGGTGTTAAATCTAAACAATATATTTGGATAACTTCTAATTATCCCGGTCATTTAATATATACCAAAAATATTTTAAATCACTTAGATATTAAACCCTCTCTAAATATAGAACACAATCAAGGGTATCTACTTGCGTTTAAGCAAAAATATGAACGTACAAATTTATATCATTTAATTAATTTAGAACATATAAAACAATCCGTAAAATTATCTGATAATTCTATTAACCCTTTTGAACAATATGATATTGAATTAAATCCACAAGAAGCAGTCATGCTTTGGACCAATATTGAATTAAATGATGAACTCATTATTTATTCAACCGCAGAAATACAATCTTATACAAATCATAGTTACACATTAAATTCAAATGATAAAACTGTTTATATAAAAATTAAAACAAAAAATATTCTTGTTGAATCAAAAGCATTCACATTCATTAAAACAAATGATATTTATCAGATTAAAGTCAAAGAACACCCTTTAAAAACAACAATTTGTTTTAAATCGTAACATAAAAGGTATAGTAAGCTTACTATACCTTTTTAGTTACTTTATAACGACATATAACTTATCTATTAAGCAACAGCGTCAACAAATGTTACATAACTAGGAAGTGTTTCTAAAACACCTGATAAATCAGATGAAGGAACACTTGAGAAATTAAATGCAACATATTCATAATCTCCCCAGAATGCTTCGTCTAAAACGATTGAACCCGTCATATTACCAGTTCTTAACATAACTGAATATACATTATGATCATAACCAATATAAATTACTTTTAGTTGGTAACCATCTGCAATTGTAATTGATTCAATACCATCGAATGATGCTTTTGATAATACGTTAGATGCTGCAAAACCTTTAATAAAGTCTGTATCACCAGTTGTAATTGATGTTTTACCATCTTCATAATATCCAGTGACGAAGTTTAACGCTTCATCCACATGTGCAACAAGTGGTTCATCAAACATTGAAATTGTTAATTGAGCTTCTAAAATATCTAATTCATCAGATAAATCAGTATCTGCAGTAGTTGATGAGAAATTAAATGCGATATATTGATAATCTCGATACATTGCATCTGTAACTACAACTTCACCAGTAAACTCTCCAGTTCTATATAATACCTTATATCCATCTTCAGCACTATATGATAAGAATATTAATTTAATTTTATATTCATCAGCAATATCAATAACTGAACCAGCATCTAAAAATTGTCTTGGAATTGGATCTGATGCAGCATATGATTTAATAAATGCAGAGTCACCAGTTGAAATTGATGTTGCTCCACCACCCCAGTATCCACTTGTAAAGACCATATCTTCCATTGTAAATGAAAGCATTGCTCCTAATGAATCTAATTCGCTTGAGATGTCTGAATTATCAACTTTAGCAAAGTTAAATGCAACATACATACTATCACCCCAGAATCGCAGAGTCTAATGTAATTGTGCCAGTTAAAGAACTAGTTCTACTTGTAACCACATAATTACCATAACCATCATAATCTATATAAATAACTTTTAATGTATATCCATCAGGTACCATAATTTCTGTTACTGATTCAAAATAATGTTTAGATAATACATTTGATGCTGCATATTGTTTATGGAAACTTGTATCACCTGTAGTAATTTCAGTTGCGTTATCTGCCCAATAACCTGTAACAAATGATAATGTTTCATCGTTATGAGGTACTGCATTTGGATGCATATCTACAATTGTATCAACATCAGCAACTAAGATTGCTGTGTCTTCGTTAGTTGTAGTAACAATAAATCCAATAAGGTCTTTATCTTCTGCAAATACAGGATCTACCCATAAAGATTCAGTTTGATAATCACTAACTTCAGTTGCAGTGTATACGCCATCAGCAAATGAATAAACAACATATGCGAATTTATAACCATCAGCAACTTCAATCACTGTATCTAAACTATAGAATTCAGGTGTTAATGGATTAGAAATTACATAATTATCAGATGCAGTTACATCTGTATCATTTAATGCAACAAAACCATTTGACCATTCTAAATCGTAATCAATGTGATTATCTAATGTTCCTGTAGGATGATAAAGTGTTAACATACCTGCAACTTCTGCTAATCGATCACTAATATCTCCTGTAGGTACTGAAGAAATATTAAATGAAATATAATCATAATCTCCCCAGAATGCTTCGTTAACATATTGATATGCATCAGTAAAGTTTCCAGTTCTATGTACAACTTTAAAACCATCGCCAACTTTTTCTAAGAAAATAATTCTATATTGGTAACCTTCTTCAATCATAATTGATGAACCAACTGGTAACAACCCTTTAACAATTGGTGTAACGACTGCATAATTGTTATATAATGCATCAGTTTCAGGAGATACTTCAGTTGCGCCATCTGAATAGAAACCTTGTTGGAATTCAAATGATAATTCATCACCGTAATCTATATCAGCAGTTTTTACTATACTAATATTTTTGAAATATAATGTTGTTAAAATATCATCTGCTGCTGTAAAGCCTTCTCTATTAACTAAAGAACCAAACCAGAATTGTAAATTTCTGTTTTTAATTGTAGCATCAACATTAACTGAGAAATCAAATATATATGTATTCCATTCAGTTGTTAATTCTTGATTAAAGCTAATATTTTCAATATCAACGCCACCATTACCTTCCATAGCAACGACGATTGATCTTACATCATCAGCTTTAGCTTGGAATGATAATCTATATTCGCCAGCAAATGCTGCTAAATCAGTAATCTTAAATTGATTTTCCCACATATTTCCATTAACAGAATCAATATTAGTAATTTCTATTTCTACAACTTCATCAGTAGTTGAAATATTAAATCCACCTCTAGTATCTTCATGCCATGCAGTCCACCCTACTGGTACACCACTATTTGGATCTACTTCTGTAAAATCAGGAAGTTCAAAAGCATTTGCAACATATAAAGTTCTAGTTGCTGTTGTTGTTAAGTTTTCTGAATCTGTAACGCTATATTCAAATGTATAAACACCTTCGACAGCAGGACTTCCAATAACAAATGGAACTTCTGATGTATCAGTATATGTAACATCATCTAGTGTTAAATCATCAAAATCATCATCAACTGTAATACCACCCTTAACTAAGAAACTAGTTGCGCCTACAGGTAATAAAATATTTGTAGTTGCTGTTAAAGTTGGTGCTTGGTTTTCTAATTCAGGACCAGATACAATTTCAACATTTGAAATGTAGATTTCGCCTAATACTGTTTGTTCTTCAGCAGGAACGCCATCAACTTTCATAAATGTACCAAATGCAAATTGTAATTACGTACCACTTGAATCTTCAGTAGCAAAGAAATCAAATGAATGCGTTACTGCTTCAGTCGTAACATCAACTAATTGTTCACCAATAGGTTTAGATGATAATCCTCCACCTTGAACTTGTAACATCATTTTACGATTACTTTCTGCTTGTACAGTAAAGTTAAGTGTATATGATTCAAACGCATTAAGTGCTAACGTTTTTTGTGATAATTGAACATCCCACCAGTTGTTATCATTAACAATTGCTTGTTCAGTAATATCAATAGTTGCTACGCCATCAGCAACTGAGAAATCAGCTGCGACACCTTGAGATTCGTTAACCCAAGTTGACCAACCATTTAAGTCATCTGAGAAATCACCATTAACAAAACCAGCAAGTCCCATAACTGAAACGACACGTTGTTTCACTGCTTCATTACCTGCTGCATCTGTTACTGTATAAACAACAACATAATCGCCAGCACGGTTTACATTTACTGTATCACCTGAAACAACTATTGAAGATGTTAAATCGCCATCTACATCATCAGTTGCTGTGACACCATCTAATGCATCAAATGCTTCACCTACAGAAATCTCTGCAGTAGCCACGCCTTCAATAACGGGTTTTGTAATATCCACGTCATCTACAGGATCATCAGTTGTAGTGCCATCACATGCAACAACTGCAAATAATAAGCCTATCACTAATACAATTAAACCTAATTTTTTCATTATTTTCCTCCTATGTTTATATTGTATATCGAAACGTTTCGATTAAGCATAATTTTAACGCATCTTGCTGATGCATTAAAAACGTTTCGAATCTTCTATATTTTTAGTATACTTGAAACCGCTTTCTTTATCAAGCGTTTTATACATTTTTTTTACTTATATTGTGATTCTGTTACTGCAAACATTTGCATATAGGCATTATTAACAGCTTCTTTTGCAATAACTAATTGTTCATCTGTGACTGATGCTGGTTTATACGTAATATCCTCAATAGAAAAACCTGTAATTGTTTTGAACCACATTAACCCTGCAACATATCTTCCATATGTATTTAAATGATAACCATCTCTATTAACGTTGTCTCCAACTGAACTTGATCTTACATTTTGCAATGCTGTTCCTGCTGGTATTACTTGTCTGAATGTATCATCTTTTAAAATGAAATTTTGTGCTGCATCTACTATTGCATTAAACATTGTCATTTGGTCACTATCATAATTTGGAAATGCACTATGTGTGCTTGATTGTGAATATGCCCAAGTTTGATGCCACATAAATGTTGTGTCTGTTAATTTATTTTCATTAACATAATCAACTAAATTATCTAAGTAAGGTTGGAATGTTTCTGTCATACCTGAATATCCACTAGCTTGTTGCATCGTTACGATATCCCATTCTTCATCTAATAATCCAATCATTAAACTCTTATTTCCTCGATTATCCCATTCGTTTTCACTGTTTTTTTCATAACGATAACTTGATGTTCCGTTTTGAACTGTTGTCCAATGGGTTTCAAGTGAAGCTCCCCCGATATATAGATATGCAAACGTAAAGTTTTCTAATCCATAATTTGTTGCAATTTCTGCTAAATATGTCATAGCATCTTCACTAAAGCTATTACCAATAGCAAGTACTTTTAATGATTGGCTATAATCTTTAGCATTTTCACTCATACCATCTTTTGATACGCTATTTACTCTTACATAAGCTGAAGATGACATATCTGTTCCTTTAATTCTCAATATGCTTTCACCTCTTTTATTTCCTACAATACTTAAATAGTTATCAGTAGAACGGTCATTGAAATCAATATTTTTTAATTGTGCATCTTCGACAAACTTATCATCTTCAATATTTCCAAATAAATATTCAATTGAATCATATGTACCTTCAATTGTCATATGTTTTTCAATTGTTTCACCAACATTTATTTCTAATATATATGGTGATGCTAATGTTCCTTCTCCCACAAGTCCACTAATTGCAATATCAATGGCATCTGGCCCTTCGTCTACGACAACATCGTCATCATCATCTGCTACATTTTCATCGCATGACGCTAATATAGCAAATGAAGCAAATAACAATAAAACCATCCAAATCTTTTTCATTTCTTATATCCTCCTTTTTACTCTACATTTAAAAATCCTAAATTAATTAATCCTTCTCGAACATTTTCGTTTTGCATGAAGTATGTCCAAATAAGTTCTGATTGATAATTTTCAATCATTAATAATGAAATACCTTTGTCAATACCAATATAATCAGAATCATACCATGGTGTTAATGAATTAATTGTTGGGTTATATAATGCACTTACAGGACCTAAATTGTATGCATCTTTTAGTCCATATTCACCTACTAGTTCTTCCATACTATAGTAGTTTTCAACAGCATATAACGATTCTTCTTCTAAATAATTTACTGAAGCTACTGCTGCATAAGGCGCAATCGTTCCATTGTGATAATTACTTTTAGCTAGACCTGCTCCATAAGCACGATATTCATTTGGTCCATCGGATGCAGATAGTCCCCATGAAGTTGCTGAATATGTGTTATATAAATCACTTTTATCAATGGTATATAAGTAGTTTGCTTTAGTCGCCATTGTTGCATTTGAAAACCAATCAGTCCCTTGATAATCTACGATATCTCTAAAATCAATAAACGCATGTGAGAATTGATGTTGAAATAATGAACCATCATATGTGTAATAATAAGGTCCTACGTCTTCTCCAGTTGTTGTTGATGTATATGTGCCAACATATGCTGCTCTCACATTTGATTTTACAGTTTTATATAATGAATCATCTGTAGGATATGTATCTGAACCTGCAGCTAATACATACAAAATCATTTGTTCAGCCATATGATTCCACGCACCACCAAATCCTGATTCTGGATCATAACCCATATAAAACATATTACTAGATTCATTAACATACCAATTCCAATCAACACCATCATAGATTGTGTTTGCAAGTGTTGCAACTTCACCACCAAAGTATTCAGCAGCAACTATAGCACCAGCAATCATTAATCCAGTATCAATAATTGAGACTTCACTATTCCACTCTCTTTGACCTGTATACATATTTAAAAAGTGATAATAAAACCCATTTACTCTATCAAGTGTTAATAGATTCTCTAATGTTTTTTGAGCTCTATCCATACCTTCTTCTCTTGTAATCCATCCATTCTCAACACCGACTGGAATACTTGTAAGTGCAAATCCTACAGATGCAACAGACGCAATCGTTGGATTTCCTGGATAGCGATCTCTTGATAAACCATATCCAGCAGATGACTCATCACTATTTGTCGTTTCCCAAAAAAACTTAAATGATAATTCTGCTTCGTTATACAATATATCTTTTTGTGCTTGTAGTGGATCATTATCAATAGGATCATCAACATCATCATCTTGTTGACACGCTGTTAATCCTATCATACTAATAAGCAATAAACACATGATTAATACTTTCTTCATTTTTTATTCTCCTGTTATTCCTGCTCTATCTATACCTTCAATAAACCAACGTTGCATAATGAAATATACAAGAAGCATAGGTAGTATAATGAGCATGGTTGCTGCCATTCTAACAGCTTCATTTGCGTAGTTAATCGCTTGTGAACTTCCTAATATTGAACTGTATTCAGACACAAAATCAGCTAGTCTCATCTGTAATGTTTCAACACCATTACCTAAAAATAAGGTAGAAATATATGTTTCATTCCAATACCATACAAAACTAAATAAGAAACTCGTAATAAATGAAGGTATAGAAAGTGGAATCGCGATTTTAAAATACGTATAAATTCTACTTGCACCATCAATTTGAGCTGCTTCATCTAATACTTTAGGTATCATTTTATAAAACTGATAAAAAATCAAAATAAATATAGCTGAGTTTAGTCCTTGTCCTAATGATGCTGGAATAATAATTGACCAAACAGTTTCCAAAATACCAATATTAAAGAATAATACATATTTAGGAATCATTGTCACTTGCGGTGGAATAATATATGTCGCTACAACAAGTGCCAATAATGTTTTTTTAAGTGGGAAATTAAATCTTGCAAATCCATAACCCACAAGTGATGCTACAAACGTTTGTAAGATTGCAGGTAATAATGTAACTGCTAAACTTGACCCCATTGTTTCAAAATATTTTAAAACAGTAAATGCATCACCATAGTTTTTAA
Source organism: Mycoplasmatota bacterium (assembly GCA_018622495.1). Lineage (GTDB taxonomy): Bacteria > Bacillota_I > Bacilli_A > Acholeplasmatales > Acholeplasmataceae > WOFB19. The sequence goes on along the minus strand of CP076021.1, from coordinate 417,946 downwards.
AATAAAATGATGAAGGCACTTGACTAACCATAGGATTCAATAAATCCTCTAAGCTTTGAAAACTAAATGAAATCATATGTAACAATGGATAAACATAAACAAATCCAATAGTAACTAATAATGTATATATAAGTATACGGAAAACGAGTCCATCAGTTAATTTATAGCCAAATAGTTTTCTTCTTAATTTGTGCTTATTAAATCTTAATATTTTTTCTGTCATATTGATCGTCTCGCTTTCTTAGTCTTTGGCTTTTTTTGATAAGCAATAAGTAAGACAACGATACCTAGTAATAAAGCTACAATCAAAAAGTAAACCCATGCCAATGCTGAAGAATAGCCATATCCTCTTGATGTATCAAACATCAATGTTTGAATATGTTTAATAATGGAATTTGTAGAGAATGTCGCAAGCATAACAACTGTATATACTGCACTTACTAAAATAATATTTCTAAGCGATGGTAATGTGATTTTCCAAAAAGATTCCCATGGTGATGCACCATCAATTTGAGCTGCTTCATATATTTCATTGTCAATCTTTTGTAATCCTGCAAGAAATAACACAATTTGTACACCAGAAAACCATAGAATAATAATAATTTGTGAGAATAAATTGCTAATAGGATCTGCTAAAAATCCTGGTAATGTATTCTCAATCGTTTCAATCACCGCTAATTCTTGAATCAAAGGAATAGATCCTGCTTCTTGTTGTAATAATTCATTAATGACCGGTCCACTTACTATAATCACTGGTAAGAAATAGATTGATCTAAAGAAACCTCTAAGTTTAATTTTTTGATTTAACAAAATAGCAATTAACATAGACACAATTAATATAATGGGTAATTGAATAACAATATCACCAATAAATTCTTGAAGATATTGGACAAAATCTAAATCAGTTGTAAATATTTGTACATAGTTATCAAACCCAACAGATTCAAATTGAATCCCTTCACCACCTGTTATCGTGACTTTGTTAACACTGTAATATAGTGAACTAAGTAGCGGATAAAGTGTTAATGTTAAAAATCCAAATATCCATATAGATATAAATGCATATCCTTGAATACTTTCTCTAAATTTATTGGTTATTGTTTGATGAAATTTATTAAACCATATAATCTCTTTTTTAGATATAAAGACAAGTTTATTATGCACTAAAGCATATCCTACTTTTCTCATGGTTTTATTTATAGTTTTAAGTATATTTTTCAAGGTAAGATCACCTCATAACTTAAAGCACTAACAATTTGACCATCAATAATTTCTGCTTCACCCGTATAGTTTATATATATAACAACATCATTTGAGTAAGTGTTTTTAACTAAGCCTAATCCTACAATCTCTCTTGAAACAAGTGTTTGTCCTATAACATCCTTTAATCCTTGATTGACAAAATTATATTGACTAACAATTTGTTCTTCCCAGTCATCATATTTGGATGTGAAAATATTGCTAGACCCTGAGTCTAATAATAAATATGATGCTTCATAAGTAATATAAAATGATGGATAAACATGATAATCTATCATTCTTAAGAGTTCATTTCTTTCATTTGAAAAGAAATTACTTGCTCTACCATATGCTGTTTGATAACCTGATAAAACTATACTATAAAATGGTACGGTGTCACTAAACTTACTTTGTTGACTAGAATACATTGGTATATCATAAATAACATCTGCAAACCATAAATAACTAAATGGTTTTTCAACTGCAATGTTATCAACTACCAAAGCAAGGCTTTTAAATAGTTCAATAGATTCAGAACGACTCATATCAGTTGTAAAATCTGTGTATAGAGCATCTCCTAAAAAATTATATGCTAAATTTTCTACACCATAATCTTGCATTGCTTCATAGTCTGTTGTTAAATCTAATCTCGCTTGTTCTATTTGATACATATAATATGCTTCATCAACTTCTAATATTTCTTGACTAATTGATTGCGCAATATCTTTTGTGCTTACACTGCTACTTGATGAAGCATATGGATAAGACACTGTATAAAAGATATCGCTTGTTTCTGGTATCGATTCATTTAAATCGATGAAATCCGATTTTGAACCAACCTTTTTTTCAAATTTGGTATAATTTGGTGCTTCATAACTATAACCATTATTACCATATCCATGATAGGTAATATCTAAATTATTAATCATTTGATTTTTTAGATCGTTAATAATTTCTTGAAGTTGTTCAGTTGTTGTCATAGAAAATGTTTTTCTACCAATCAAAGCTTTTTCACTCTCGGCTGCTAAAACATCAAGATGTAAGGATATATCATCTAAAGTATTGATACGTTCTAATTGATAAGCATCTACTAAATATGATTGATATTGATTTGCCATACCTACATAATTTGCATCACCATCAACTAAAAATTGATATGTTTGTTTTATATTAAATACATTTTTATGAGATTGAATTAATCTAACACTGCTTGTTTGACTTTGATTTAAGAATTGTGTGTAACTTGATCTAAATTCATAAGTTACATACGTCCAATTCATATCTGATTGATTTTGTGAAGGTACATGTGTTAATAATGCATTACCTGCGCCATTTTCAATAATTGATAAAAATCCATTTTGATTCACGCCTTGGACCATGCCATAAACGTTTGCATATAAATATGCTTCATCTGTTGTTTGATTTAGTCCCATGTCAGCACTATAGAATTTTTTAGTGTATACTTCTTTACCTTTTACATCATCAACTCTAATTAAAGCACCAATACCATCAGGTATCATCACATACCCTGGTGTTCTAAGTCGTTTAGTCGCTGCAAAAAATGGAAACAAAGACATACTCGCTAGTGGCGTATCTTCATCTTCTTCAATACTTTCAAATGGCACTTCATAATGTAGTCCATCATCATCAATATAGACAATTAAATCAAGTTCTACTTTTGAAATATTAAATTTAACATGAGCGATATATCCAACACGTCCATCATCTAATGTTTGATATGTAAACTCACTTGTTGCAGGATTCATTGATTCTTCTCTTAAATTAGTCCCGACAAAATAATTAATAATCACAGCTGAATTAAACTTGTTTTGCCAAGTAGCGTTACTACCAACATCACCTTCATCATATAATGGATTTTACGGATCAAAATAATCATAGTCAAAGGAAGATCCCCATACATAGCCACTATCAAGTGCAACCACTCTAAATGAAAGATCATCGAAATCGACATACAATTCAATATTTGATGTATCATTTTTTCCTAAATACGCATAACCATCAAGCGTCACATATGGATTGGTTGTTTCTTCATATGTTTCTTCTTGTGTATAACGATTTGACATAAGACTTGATGTTGAAGGTGCACTTATATCCGTATCTACACTATAATCAGCGTAGTTATCATTATTGGCAAACAAATAATGAGAGGAGAAAACAATCATCATCATTATTAAAATAATAACGAATATTTTTTTTACTACTGTCATCTTAATAACACCTCTCTTATAATGCCGATTAGATAGTCTAACATTTGATTAAATAATACATAGATTAAAAACAATATCAGAGAAATCATAATCATCGTAAATATTGTTAATAAAATATTTTTAATTAATTCAGATAAACTATATCCATGAATTTCTTTAATCATAATAACAATAAGTAATAATGACCACCCATTTCTAATAAACAATAACGCTTGATAAATAAATACTTCATTTTGTGTCATTACATTACTTAATAAAACTATCGGTATTGTAAATAATGCATAAGGTACTAAAGCATATGCTGTACTAATATAAATATCTTTAAACCAACCTTCACCATTATTTAATGTTGAAATTAAATAATTAGAGAAGATGAATAATATAATTAATCCTAATATAATCGCAGTATATCTTAAAAAGTTAAAGCTTGTCACATCATTTCTAGTAAATACAAATGATGTTAAATATACACCAAAGATTGAAACAATCACGATACTTAAAAATATGAGTGTCGCAGTTAAGTATGAAGATTGATGTCTATGTTTTATCTCATAAAAAGTGTCTACCGGATGCCTAAACATCGAAAGTGTTAATTTTAATTCTCGATATATTTTATGACGATCCATTTTTTTCTTAATTTTTCTTACAGGTTCATAAATTTGATAATGTTTATCAATAGACTTAAGTGATTTTATAACCATATATCCTGCAAGCAAGATAATCATCATCGTACCTAAATAGTTTTGGAGCCAGTCATATCTAATTTGCCAAAAGGCTTCAGAATAACCACCTTGATCATATGCAATTAGATAGTATGCTAATGCACCTCTATAATCCATATCTCTATATAATGCTCTAGCAATTGAACTATTTGCTAATGCAAAGACGCTATTCATGCGAAGTACTTCTTCCCATTGTTCAATACTGTAAATACCATTTTTAAAATCTATAAGTCCTTGATGAATCATAGATGCAAATTCAGACTTTTCTAATATTTGTATTTTATTTGTTCCTTTATCTAATACATAAATGTTATTGTTTGAATCAATAGAAAAATCAATTGGATTGACAAATAATCCTAGAATTTTATTACCTTGATCTAATCCACCAAATTCAAATATTAAATTGCCATAACTATCATACTCACTAATAACACCTTCAGAAGATAGTGTATAAATATTTTCAAATGAATTTGTTACAACTGAAACAAGTGTTTGTTCTGTTGTTTTTTCTAATATAACAGTTGATGATATATTAAACTTTTTAAGTTGTTGTGTTGTGGTTTGACTAACAGTAAATACAGATCCTGCATCATCAAGTGTTACATTTGTTGGAGACACTGGAATATTTTTAGCAAATTCCACACCGAAAAAATCAGCAACATTTTTATACCATGATGTTTACGTATCATTTGTACCAAAAAAACTTAAAAATTCTCCTGCATAATTTAATTGAATAAGTCCACCTGTTGAACCTTCACCAACAACATATAAAACATCTCTTGGTCCAGTTGCTATTTTAACAGGAACAAATGGAGAATCAGTCCCAAAAATTGCTTCATTAGGACGCAAGAATGTATCTATTAATATACCTAATTCATTATATTTATATACAGCTTTATCACCTTTATCTGCTATATAAATATTATAATCATCATCAACATGAATACCTGTAGGCGTATTTAATCCTGTAATGATTTCAAAAGCATCTCCTTGTTGATTCACTTTTAATATACGTTTATTTCCAGTATCAGCAATATAGACAATATCATCTTTAATATACATATCTTCTGGACTATTCAATGTATATTACGTATTAAAATACCCAGCAGGTTCATAAGCCGTTTGTGTAAGTACTCGACGCCCTTGTGGTCCAATCGTATATGTTTCATATGGTACAGATTGAGTCGTTACTGCTGAAATGTTTTGTGTCGTTAATAATAAGATATTTAATATGAGTAATCCTATAATCCATAGTTTTTTCATCATATCATCCACCTACTTAATTCCAGAATGTGCCATTGTGTTCATCACATTCTTTTGCAAGAATATAAATATGACTAAATTAGGTATAAACATAATAAGTGCAGATGCTGCAGACATACCAGCACCAGCTACTGAATTAGTTGCTGTTGTTAATGTAGACATATAAAAAGCAAAAGTCTTTAAACTTTCATCATTAATATAATTAGTTGAAGTACCTGCATCATTCCAAATAGCTTGAAATGAAACTATCGCGATAGTCGCAAGCGCTGGCTTTATTAAAGGTAAAATAATTTTATAATATATTTGAAAATTAGTCGCCCCATCTATTTTAGCTGCTTCTAATAATTCTTTTGGAATTTGATCAATAAATTGTTTAATTAAAAACAAACCTACTGGAATAGCTAGTCCCGGTATAATATGAACCCAGAATGTATCAATTAAACCAAGACTTTCAATAATTAAATATCTAGGAATAACAACAGCTGCACCAACAAACATTAACGCAATATTATTTGCTATTAGTAATGGTTTCTTTATTTTAAAATCTAACTTAGATAATGCAAATCCTGCGATACTACTAACAAAAATAGACATAAAAACGACTGTCGCAGAAATTACAATTGAATTAAATAAGTATCTAGACATTGGAATCCCTGTAGTCGATGTCACTTCAAATAGTTGAACGAAGTTGTCAAAGGTCGGATTTCTAACGAAGAATTTTGGTGGCCATTCAAATAATTCAGTAATTGGTTTAAATGCATGATTAAAAATATAGACAATTGGCATTGCCATAAAGATTGCTATTGGTGTTAGTATTAATAAAAATTTTATTTGACTTTTATTAAATTTTCTAGGATTAATTTTTGTGGCATTATATGAACTCATTATCTAATCCTTCTCTCCAAATAGTTTATATGCAACACGACTTAACGCATAAACCATAATTAATAAAACAATGGATATTGCTGCTGCATATCCCATTTCATAACGTATAAACCCATAATCATCAATATGCGTTACAATAAGTTGCCCTGCATACTGTGGCGTTGGATTTTGCCGGATAGTTGGACACCAATAGATCCTGCATTAAAAGTAGCGACCAGACTCATGACCGCGCCAAATAGCATTTGTGGTTTCATTGATGGAATTGTAATATAAAATATTTCTTGAAATTTATTAGACATGCCATCAACATAAGCTGCTTCATATAAGGTTTGGTCTATATTTAAGACACCTGCTAACATGGCTAAAAATCCAATCCCCATGCTACTCCATAATGTAACAACAATCATTATCGTCATTAAATATTCAGGATTTGTCAACCATTGAATAGGTTGTTGAATTAAATCAAAATTTAACAATATAGAATTTAAATATCCATTAGCATCTCCAGAGAAAATAATACGCCACATCACTGCCATTGCAACACCTGCAGTCATGGATGGAGAATATATAATAAGTGCCAATACTGTACGAATTTTTGAAGGTAATTGCGCTAAAAGCCATGCTAAAAAGAATCCTAGCATATAGCCTACTGGACCTACAATAAATGCGAATTTAATCGTATTTGGAATAACATATTGCATAAAGATATCATCACTGGTTAATAATGCAATATAATTATTTAATCCCACATACGTTGGTGTATTAAGTAAATTAAAAGACGTAAAAGATAATAACATCCCCATAGCAACCGGGATGGTAATAAAAGCTAGAAATGCGAGGAAATAAGGTAGGATAAATAAATTACCCATTAACTCATCTTTTCCCCAGTGGAACTTTTTCTTGTTTTTAGTCACTATTTTCACCTACCCATAAATGCATTGTAGGTTTTGTTGGTAAAATATAATCTTTTAATACATTGCCTTGTTTATCAATAAATGCAAATTCAATCATCTTTCTTGTGATTTCTTTGTCAATGATTATCGTCGCGTCTTCGATAGCTGTTCTTACATTTTCACCATCATAAACAACCGTATTCCAAATGTTAGATATTTCTCTTTCTAACATATAACTTGCTGGTGTTTTCGCTGTATCATAAACCCATTGCCATTGTTTCATAAATACATCTTTATGATCACTATTCCAACTTAGTTGACTAAATGCTTCATAATTTGATGTATTCCACATATACTCTGAACCAAGTGCATTGATTAAATTTTCAGAATATGATACTTGTGTTTCAGTCTCTGTCCACCATTTTAAGAATTCCCATGATTCATCTTTTTTATCAGAATTACTAAAAACCATAGCTGATGTTGAAGAACCATCATATGTACGATCAACAACACCTTCATCATTTTCAACACCAGGAAGTAGTGCTATATCCCATAACCCTGCGATTTATGGGGCTGCATTAAGCAATTGAATATACATACCGAAATCACCAACACCCATTGGTAAATTTCCATATCTAAATTCATTAAAGAAGCTACCAACTTCTAAAGGTAAGCTATATATATTATATAAATCTGTCATAAACTTAATTGCTTCAATAGTATTAGGATCGTCTAATGAAGAAGCAAGAACATCATCTTCATAAATAGATCCACCATATTGATAAATAAAAGGCATTGTTTGTACGAACCCTTTAAATGAAGTCGTTCCCGATAGTTGTGAATAGAAATTCATACCAAAGCGTTGAAGCTCAGGTAATAAATCAACGACTTCTTGCCATGTATCTGGAACATCCAAACCAAGCGCATTGATAATATCAGTTCTATAAAATAATAAGTAAAAGTTTTGTGTTTACGGCAATCCATAAACACCATCTTGATAAATAAGTTGCGTAAAAGCACCTTCATAAAAACGATCAGAGATCTCTCTAAAATCATCAAATTCAGATAAATCATATGATGCATCACGGATTGCGAAATCATAAGGTCTCCATCCAGCAACACCCATAGCTACATCCGGATTTGCACCTGATGATGTAGATAATATAAGTTTATCTTCACTTGCCATTATTGATATTTTTACTTTAATACCCGATTCAGTTGTAAAATCACTATCTATCATTTGTTGCATAAGATTCACATATTGTCTAGAGCGATTAACCCAAACTTCAATTTCATCTTCTTCTACATCTTGATTATCAGTTGTAAAAAATGATGCAATAAATCTTTTAAATCCTATCCAGATCTTATTAAAAAAGTTTGCTGTTGCTCTAGGAAGCTCTGCATCAGCACCATGAATATATACTGCATCAATATCAAGTGGTATATCTATAATCAGTGGTAATATAACACCTAATCGTTGCATGACTGAATTAGATCCTGTTGCTAGTTTTTCTAAGTTATTTGGTATTTCATTTGGTTTTTCACTAATATCGTATATCCATTCATATGATATTTTTAACCCAGCAGATATTTCAGATGATTTAGTTGTCTCATTAATGTCTTGCCATAAATCATAACTTTCTTCTAACATTTGAGCATATTGATATAAATCTGTTGAAATATTAGGTAAGTATGATTCAATATCCCATTCTCTATCTTCATCAATATTATTACCTGTAAGTTTTTTTACATCTAAAGCTAAATCATTTATTTACGACATTACAAATCCAACTGTTTCATAAATATCTAAAAACATTGAAGCATTTGCCATTAGTCCAATTTGATGTTCTCCACTTTCCAAATAAAGTTTAAGCACTTGATCATCAATTGAAGTTAGTGTTACATTTTCCCAATCTTTAGTTGCATCAAATGGTATATTTAACGCTTCTTCAAAAGGTATACCACCATCTAAGTAAAGTGTTCTAAATACTTTTGAATTTGTATTATTGTTTTTTACTTTTAAAGTTATTTCATACCATCCAGACGTTTCAACATTAAAATCATAATATATCGTTTGTCCAGAATCGTTATAACTATCTCCATCAATTATATTTAATTTATTTTGTGTTAAATGAAATGGTTTAACTGAAGGTTCAGTATCTGTACCATAACGTATTGATACTGAGTTTTTTAATGATGGATTTTCAGCTTCCATTTGAATAAATGTATCGTTAGATGTCATTGATTGATTAACTTCACTAACATATTCATCATATGACATATAAGAAACTTGTGGTCCTATATATATTTGACCAAACATAAGTAATCCTTCTTTTAAGTTAAACGTTACTTTATTCTCACCTGCATTAAGCTTAAAAAGCAAAGGTTCAGGTTGAACTCTTGCTGCATCTTTTATATATGTATTAATCCATTCATACGATTGACTAGCGCTTGGCATTGTATCATTACCATAGCGATCTGATTGAAATTCAGTCGGTGTTGTCCACATTGTATTAATGACAATTTGACTAGATTCATAATATTGGAATTCGTCGTTAATATAGACTTCCATATTCACTGGATTAATTGTTTGTGTTAATGAATAGTAGTCAAAATTTAATGTATATAATCCCGTTTCTAAAACATTCACATTAAAGCTTAAAGTAGAATTGTTATCTTGTTTGCTAAACGTAAGTACATGCGTATCATGAATCACTTCAGTTTTATCAAAATCTTCATATTCATTTGTTTCAGTCGTTAAACTACCATTATTACTAAACGAAAAATCTAAAGGAGATATCGTCTGAGTTTCATTTAAGTCAGACGATAAACCTTCAGTTTTCCATTTTATGAGTTGTTTAGAATAAACATTGTTTGAGATACTTTCGAAATCAACATCTGTTTCTGATATTTCTTCAGTATTGTCTTGTTTTGTAAATGCATCTGTCCCAGCAAATGCATTAATACCAAAAAATGAAAAAATTAAAGATGTAAATAAAACAATAAACAATTTTTTCATGATGCCCTCCTTATGTCTTATGATTCAGTAATTGCATCCAATCTATCTTTTGCTTCGTTATATTCTCTATTCGCAATCGTATTTAATCCAGCTGCTAATGCATCTGCTAATGATAACTCACCTGCAACGATTGAATCAAAAACAGCAGCCATTGTGGTTTCTGCATTATAAGATGCTGTCCATCTTACTTCAACATAACCCGGCACAGTTTTTGCTAAACTTTCAATAATAAAATCTTCATGTTCAGTAACTATCTTTTTGAATTCATAAAGCGTTGGATATAAATCAAAGAAAGCATCAACAATATCTTCATCATTAATCATTGGTGCAAAATTCACAGCACCAGCATCAGGATGATTTTCAGCGATATTAAGTCTTTCTAAATATCCTTCTTTCCCAAATCCCATCCATTTTGCAAATTCATATGCTTCTTCAGGATAGTCAGTACCTTGCCCAATACCTATATAGTCTAATACAACTGGAATACGATGATTAGTAACACCATTATGTGTTACAGAAGGTGTACCAATAAAATCTATATCAGCGCCATATAACCCACTATCTTCATCTAAAGTTGAAGATAACCAATCTCTTAAGTTATAACTACCTTCCCATTTAATGGATTGTTTTCCGTTTGTAAAAGGACTACCTTCGCCATAACGATCAGCTGTGTTTTCTTGTGTTTCTAAAACATAATTAGAATATCCACTTGCACCAGCTCCAAAATATTTCTTTTGTTCATTAACTGCCAATTCAAATGCTTCTGAATCAAAATGGTAACCTTCGTCACTATAAGTAAACCAATCAATATCTTCATCATATTGAGCAGGTAACCATCCAATAATATTTGATACACCATCAATACCGGCAATACCATCACCACCAATAACAGGTTGTTTAGCATCTGCTTCAGCTGCAATCATTAAATCTTCATAAGATATCCCATATGTTGGTGTGATTGCGCCAGCACCAGCTTCATTTATCACTGTTCTATTAATAAAGTATCCCATATAATAAAGAGCTTGAGGAAGTGCATAGAGTTTACCATTAATACTTGCAGCATCTCTAATATCTTGTGATAATAATGCATATTCATCATCAGCACTTGCAATACTCATAATATCTTCTGCCCAACCATTAGTAACTGCTTTAATCACTGAGTCAGACATAAATACATCAGGCATTTGACCGATTGCTGCTTGAGCAGCAAAGAATTCATCCCATGATACATCTGATTCGTTTCCTTCTTCATCAACAGTTTTTGGTCTTTCAATTACATCAACTGTAATATCAGGATATGCTACCATGAACTCATCAATTAAACGACGTTCAATATTATAATCTTCTTCAGTCCCTAAATTCCATGCTGCATAAGTAATGACTACACCTTCATCTTCTTCTGTGTCTTTACAAGCAGCTACACTGACCATTGCAATTAAAAATAGGACCACTAATAAAATTTTCTTCATATTTTTCCTCCTAAAGTCGAAACGTTTCGATATTTTAAAATTATTTTTGCTGCATATACATCTAAACACCCTATGTCTGATATAATTTGCAGCTCGTTTGTCAGTACCTAAGTAAAATTCACTAACCTTTAGTTACTTTAATTATATTATAATGCAAACGCTTACTTATTACAACACTTTTATTCACTTAAAAACAATAAAACAAAAAACATACCTAAATAGATATGTTTTTTGTTGGAGTCTCTTCAAAATATAAGGAGATTGTACGTAAGAATACGTCTGGGTTTTATATCAAGTTTTCTTAATGTATTTTCTAGTGTCTAATGCTACCGCAGCAACAATAATTACACCTTTAATAATATATTGATAGTATGCATCAATTCCTAAATAAACCATACCATAAGTAATGATCGTAAACATAAGCACACCTGCAACAGCACCACTTATTTTACCAATACCACCACTAAATGAGATCCCACCAACAACACAGGCAGCAATCGCATCTAACTCATAATTAAGACCAAACGCAGTATTTGCACTACCAACACGTGCAGCTTCTAAATAACCACCAAGGCCATAAAGTACACCTGCTAAGACATATACTAATATAGTAGTTTTCATAACGTTAACACCTGAAATCTTAGCTGCTTCAGGGTTTCCACCAACTGCATACATATTTTTACCAAATGCTGTTTTATTCCAAACAAACCACATGATAACCGCGACTGCAATAGAATATAATATCAGTTTAGGTATTTCCATACCAAATATATTTAAATTACTAACAAATGAACTATAGGTTGGATCTAATGAACCAATTGGCTGAGGTCCTGCATCTGAAGTGTTGAAATATAATAATAAGATACCGTATAATGCAACACTACCACCTAAAGTCGCTAAGAAAGGGTGAATCTTGAATTTCGCAACAACGAAACCATTAATACCACTGAAAAACGCACTGACTAATATAGCAACTAATAAGACAAGAATATAGAAAAACCATTGGAAGCCTTCTACAACACCAGCTGCGTTTGTATGCCATACCCAATCAGGAAGTACTTCATAAAATCTTGCACCATAACTAAATGATTGTAAAAATGATGCTGTAATAATTGCTGAGAATCCAACGTTTCTACCTAATGAAAGGTCGGTCCCTTGTAAAATAATAATCCCACCAACACCAAGTGCTAAGATTAATCTAACACTAGATTGTGTTAATATGTTTTTAAAAACTGCAATACTTAAGAATGATGGTTCACTAATAATGATAAATAATATCATTGCACCAATCACTAAATATATAGCATTGTTAATTAATACTTCTTTAATATCTTTTGGTTCACCTTTAGAATCTCTCGTTAGATTTCTAATAAAGTTTTTGAAAAAATCATTTACTCTTTCCATGATAGTCCTCCTATAAATACTTCGTCGTTAATTTAAATAACTCTTCTTGTGATGCTGTTTTTGTGTCAAGAATGCCCGCTAATTTACCATTGCTCATCACACCAATACGGTCTGTGATACCTAGCAATTACGGCATTTCACTTGAAACCATGATGATTGATTTTCCTTGACTCACTAGCTCTAACATTAATTGATATATTTCATATTTTGCACCAACATCAATACCTCTTGTTGGTTCATCCATTAATAAGATGTCAGGATTTGTTAATAACCAACGACCAATAATAACTTTTTGTTGATTACCACCACTAAGTGATCTAATACGTTGTTTTTTAGAAGCTGCTTTAACATGCATTGCTTGATATTGTTTATCTGTATCAGCTTCCATTTTTTTATTATCTAATAATCCAATTTTTGTTTTATAGTTATGTACATTAGCAATTGTCATATTAAATAAGATGTCACCTAACGGATATAATCCAGTTTCACGTCGTTCTTACGTAATTAAAGCAAATTTATGCTTGATAGCTTCTACAGTGCTACTATTTTTAATAATTTCACCATTTAATACAATTTCTCCACTTTCAACTGTTCTTGCACCAAATATCGCTTCTAATAATTCAGTTCTAAGACTTCCTACTAATCCACTTAAACCTAATATTTCACCACGTCTTAATTTAAATGAAACATTTTGTACTTTTGGTTCATATAATGTTGTAAGATTTTTGACTTCCAATACTGTATCACCTAATTTATGTTTTTTCACTGGAAATCTATTTTCTAAATCACGACCAACCATCATATTGATAATGGTATCCATCGTTAAATCTTTTGTATCTTTTGAACCAATATAGTGTCCATCACGTAAAATAGTAACTTCATCTGATATATCAAATATTTCTTCCATTTTATGTGAAATATAAATTAAACCCATACCTTGTTTCTTTAAAGTTCTCATAATTTCAAATAATTTTTTAACTTCATTTTCTGTTAAAGAAGATGTAGGTTCATCTAAAACAATGACCTTTGCATTATATGAAACTGCTTTAACAATTTCAACCATTTGTCTTTGTGAAACGCTTAAGTCCTCTAATTTTTTTGTTGGATCAATTTCAACACCAATACGCTTAAATAATCCGATTGTATCTTCTAACATCTTTTGCTCATCAACAAATAAACCTTTTCTAGGATATCTTCCAAGCCATACATTATCTGTAACAGTTCTTGCTAAAACTTGATTTAGCTCTTGATGAACCATCGAAACTCCATTTTCTAGCGCATGTTTAGGATCGGTAAAATTAATTTCTTTTCCTTCTAAATGAAATCTACCTTCATCTTGTGTATATATACCAAATAAACACTTCATAAGTGTAGATTTACCTGCTCCGTTTTCACCCATTAACGCATGAATAGATCCAGGTTTAACACGAAGTGAAACGTTATCTAATACTTTATTTCCACTAAATGATTTATTTACATTATCAATTTCTAATAAATATTTTTCCATATTATCCACCTCATTTGAATCGGTTTTTCTTACTTTTAACATAGAAAATTATGGAAGTACATTGAATGTACTTCCATAATCAACCTATTTTGTTTTAATTATTATTGAAAGTCTGCAGCGTTATCTTTATCAACAGCTACATAAGGAACACGAACAGCTTTTGTACCAGTAGCACTATCTAATACCCAGTCAGTACCTTCTAATACATCATTACCCATTGCAGCGTTAATTGCTAAGTCTAAAGTAGCTCTAGCTTGGTTAACACCATCATTAAGTACTGTACCATTCATATCATCTGATAAGATTTTAGCTAATGCTTCTTCTAATGCATCAACACCAAATACTGGAATGCTTACGCCTTTAGAAGCCATTGCTTGAATAGCACCAAATGCCATACCATCATTATTAGAGATTACTAATTCGATATCTCCACCCCAAGCAGTATCTAACCAAGCAGCCATTGTATCATTTGCTTCTTGAGTTGACCATGTTGTTGAAGGTTGAAGACCTAATTCATTAACAGTTATACCAGCATCAGTGAATGCTTTTACTGATTCTAAAGTACGAGCTTCAGCATCAGGATGACCTGGTTCACCTTTTAATAATACATAATCTAATACACCATCACTGTTTAAATCCCAGTCAGTGTTTGCTTGCCAAGCTTCTACCATCATTTCACCTTGGATGATACCAGCTTCAGCACTATCAGTACCTACATACCAAACTTTATCATATTCATCCATAGCACCTTCAATAGTAGATTCTTTGTTAAATAAGATTAGCGGAATATCAGCTTCTTTAGCTTTTGCAATAATTGTTGGAGCAGCAGCAGGGTCAACTAAGTTAATTGCTAATACGTCTACACCTTTAGAGATGAATGTATCAACTTGGTTATTTAAAGTAGCTTGAGATCCTTCTGAATCAACAACTTCTAATTCTACGCCTTTTTCTTTTGCATAGCTTTCTAATTCTGGACGAACAACACCATTCATAAAGTTATCATTGAATGTGTAGATGTTTGCTCCGATTGTAATTGTATCATCTGATTCATCACATGCAACTAATGTGAAAACAAATAATAAAGCAATCACTAATGTAAAAATTTTCTTCATTTGTATTTCCTCCTAAGTTTTTTAAGCGCTTTCAGTTTAACAAGATTTGAAAGCACTTACAATGTAAAATATTACTAACTTTTTGCGAAATATTACTTTTTTCGTAAATTGGAGAAAATTGTTTTTTTATTAACTTTCGTTATCGTATCGTTTGTAATCTACCCATATATATTTATTATCTTCTATATCAAATGAAAGCGTATCTAAATCTTTTTGATTCATAATCGCATCAATAAGTTCAATTAAAATAAGACTCATTGTTTGAGAGTCATTAATGACAGTGCCATATAGATATCCTTGATCAATATATGTTTTCACATCAGCAATACCATCGATACCAATTACTGGTATCCATGTATCTGTTTCATAATCGATTACACCATTTTCATCAATATCAATAAATAGATCATGATCAACTAATGCATCGATAGCGCCTAGTGCCATCGCATCATTATTTGAAATAACTAATTCAATATCTATTTCTAAATCTGTAAGTAATCCTGTTATTTTGTCATATGCAATATCTCTTTGCCAATCACATATCTCAATGGATATAATTTCTAACTCATATCCATATTTTTCTAATTCATCGACAACAACATCTGTTCTAATTTACGCATCTTGATGTCCTTGTTCACCTTTTAATATGACAAGTTGAATAATACCATCATCATTTTTATCTTGGATACTTAAATCATTGGGGTTTCCAAAGAGTTCACTAATCATTTCTGCTTGTAAGATTGCACTATCTTACGCACGTGCACCAATATAATATAATTGGTCCCATCTGTTCATGTCAGTTTCTAATGGTTCTCTATTAATAAAAATAAGTGGAACTTCTTGTTTTTTCGCTTCATCAATAATTGTATATACACCAAGTCGATCAACAGGATTAATAACCATTAAAGAAGGTTCTTCTAATAATAGTTCACCTATTATTTCATTTTGTATAAGTTGTGACCTTTGAGCATCATATACATCTATTATGATGTCATCACTTGAATTTTGTAAAATATGATCTCTAAATTCTAAAATATAAGGATCGGTATGATCATATAAAATAAGTGGTACATGATCATTTGAACTATCGCATCCAAAAAGTATGATTAGTGTTGTTAAACTTATAAGTAACATCCATAGTTTTTTCATATTTATTTTGCCCTTTCTTTTGGAACAACTAATCTAAAAATTGTTTTTTCATCAAGTTCACTATCAATTACAAACTCAAAAGTGTCACCATAATATATTTTTAAACGTTGATAAACATTACGTAATCCAACACTTTTACTAAGTTGCCCATATTTAACTTGTTGATAAAGTATTTCAATTTCATCATCAGGTATACCATACCCATCATCTTCAACTTCTAAGACAAGCATATCGTCTTTTAAAAATGCTCTTATAATAATTTTTCCTGCACCATACTCTGTATTAATACCATGATAAATAGCATTTTCAATTAAAGGTTGTAGACTAAGTTTTACTGTCTTATAGTTTAATACTTCATCTTCAACTTCAAATGTGAAATCAAATTTATCAAGATAACGAATTTTTTGAATAAGCAAATAGTTTCTTGCATGTTCTAATTCTTCATTTAATGAAATAATATTTTTACCTCTTGATATAGATATACGGAAAAATCTTGATAATGCAATCACCATTTCAACAACTTTTTCGTTTTGTTTGTTTTCAGATAAATAAACAATTGAATCTAATGTATTGTATAAGAAATGTGGATTAATCTGATTTTGTAATGCTTGTAATTCTGTTTCTCTTTTTTCTTTTTGTTCAATTAAAACTTTATCCATAAGTGATCGTATTTCTTCAATCATTGCATTAAAGCTATGCGCTAGTGCAACAACTTCTTCCTGACCAGAAATTTCAATAAGTTGATAAAAATTACCCGATTCTATAAGTTGCATATGATTTTTAAGTTTATGAATTGGTCTGCTAATACCATTAGCTATTAATGAGGTCGCAAACAAAGTAACAAAAAGTGTTGATATTGTAATTAGAAATACAATAATTAAATTTTGTCTCGATGCTTGTTCAACAAGTTACGTATTAATAAAGGTTGCGAGTACCCATCTTGTATCTTGTAAAGTACTTGCATTTACATACATACTAATATCATTGATTTTAACGCTTTCGCCTCTAAATATATCTTGTGTAATCGCAATACTTTCAGATAAACTGTATTGGTTAGTATCTAGATCGGAATAAATCAAAGTATCATCATCATTTAAAATAACAATGTGTCCACCATCTCCAAGGTTAGTCGTTTCTGTTAATTGAATAATACTTGAGGTGTTTATATCAACAACAAGTACAGCTTCTAGCTTTTCACCCGCTACGTAATAATCAACAATTTTAGTTACAGTTATCACTACTGCATTTGAACTTTCAAAAACATCTTGTTGATGAGGAGAACTAAAATGGTAAATAGAATCTACACTAAGCGCGTCTATAAACCATTCTTTTAATGTGATATCATCCATTGAAATATCTCTAAAAGAACTATTTACAATAGCTTGTCCGTTAAGATCAAATAAAATAATAGATTCAATATCAGGTTGAACATCAGCTGCTTGTCCATATATGTCTTCTAAAGTATCATTTTCATTTTTTAATCCTTGTTCGATTGTTTTTTGTTGAATATAATCAGCTGTATCGATAACACTTTCAATATAATTCTCAAAATTTAAAATAATTTGTTTATTAATTTCTTTGGATGATGATTCACCAATTTCTTCGGATGTTGATTTAAAATTGATAAACGTTAAATATGAAGAAGTAATTAAAGAAATGATAACAATTAAAACTATAGGTATTAATATACTATCTCGTATGGATGAGTTTCTAAATATATTACGCATTTATTCTAAACTCTTTGGGGCTTACGCCTTCATATTTTTTAAAACTATGACTAAAATAGTAAACTTCATTATAGCCTACCATTTTTGCGATATTGACAATTTTTTCATTTGAAAAGCGTAACAATTCTTTTGCTTTTTCCATACGATATTTAACAAGCTCTTTATTAAAAGTTACACCTTTCCTTTTTTTTAACAACATGCTTAAATATGAAACACTAATATTTAAATATGATGTAATTGTTTCAAGAGATATCGTTGAATCTGTATAATTGCTTTCTATGTAGGTATAAACTTCTTCAACAATTTTTTCGGTTTTGTCAACTTGTGACTTAACATTTTTATGGCGCATTTTAAAGATAGCATCATATATATATGTCTGTAATTCATTCGCATCACTTAGCTTTAACATTTCTTCAATCATATTTCCGTGAATGATTTATGAAACATCTACATTAATTGATGAAGCAAAATTAATTAAACTATTAGCAAGTTTAATAATAAGCAATTGATGATCTAAAATATATTTGCTTTCTTTTTTTGATGATAGATTAAGAATACTTGCAATACTTTCTTTAATTTCTTTTTTACTACCATATTTTAAAATATATTCAAATTCAGTCAACGCAGATTCATCAATTAAAATATGTTTATATTCTTTTTCTTCTATATCACTATAATAAATGATTTGTCCCATATTAAAATACTTAGAATGTCTTAACGCTTTTTCGCTTTCTCTATAAGCACTTGGATATTCATTAAATGTATGCATGATTTTAGATATACCTATATCAAGTGTTGTTTGACGGTATTCTTGTGCATATTGAATAATCTCATATAATTCAGCATCGATATCAGTTTCATGTGATAATTTTGGATCTTCTAATATAAAAACAACACCTTCAGGAATTAAAAAATGGTGTTGATATCTAAATGCATCAAATACTTTTTCCACTAAACTTCCAATAAATACTTTCGTTTCTTCAGATATATTTAAATCTGCATTAATATCAAAACCAATCATACCGACTAAATAATGACCATTTTCTAAATTAACACCATATTGTTCTAAGTGTGATATGTCATTGGAGTTAAGGGCCCCTTTAAAACGATAACTACTTAAATATGAATTAATTAGCATAGGTATTGAATCATTATACTTTTGATGTATTAATTGAGATTTAGACAAAAAATCAAACTCTTGGTCTAATGTTTTTTTCAGTTGTTTTAAAAAGATATCTATCTCTTCACTCGTTACAGGTTTCATTAAATAACTAACCACTTTTAATTCAATGGCTTGATGTGCATAATCAAATTCATTATACCCAGATATAAAAGCAACCTTCGTTGTAGGATAATCACGTCTAACAATACGTGCTAGTTCAATCCCATTAATAAATGGCATTTTTATGTCTGTTAAAACAACATGTGGCTTATATTTTTCAATAAGTTCTAATGCATCATATCCGTTACCAGCTTTTCCAACAACTTCAAATCCGCTATCAACATTTATCTTAGATAATATACGACCTCTTACATCATCTTCGTCATCTACTAAAATCATACGGTAATTTTCATTCATTTTTTCACCTACTCATTTATTTACATACTTTTTGGTTTGCAAAACTTCTCTTTTATATCTGATAATATACTGTATCATTATCATATCATAAGATAAGTTTCAATTAAAATTATTCATTGAAATTTAAAACCATTAAAATCAGATTGACAATACTTATATTTTAAAGTATGCTCAACATATAAGTATATTTACATTAAAAAGGAGTTTTACACTATGTTTGGTATTATCTTATTAATTATTGGTCTAACGTTTATCAATGGCTTCTTTGCAGCATCAGAGATGGCATTAGTTTCCGTCACACCTTCACAACTATATAAGCTTAAACGTCAAAATAAAAAACATGTGCAAACATTAGAAAATGTTAAACGAGATTCTACTAAATACTTATCAACCATACAGGTAGCAATCACTTTCGCAGGATTCTTATCAAGTGCTTTTGCAGGTAGTACATTAAGCAGTGAAGCTAGCACTTGGCTTGCTTCATTTAATATTATTGTATCTGCTGAAGTCATGGTTGTTATCATTACAGTTATCTTATCTTTTTTTACTTTAATCTTTGGTGAGCTCGTCCCTAAGAGAATTGCATTAACCAGATCAGTATCATTCGCTTTATTTTGTGCACCAGTGATTAGAATTGTTATGATTATTTTTAATCCTTTTGTTTGGTTTTTGTCTATATCAACTAACGGTGTGATGAAATTAATTGGTATTAAAACAAATCCTAACACACAAAAACTCACGGAATATGATGTCAAAGAAATGATTGTTTATGGTCATATTAAAGGATTATACCCTTCTGAAGAAACAAAAATGCTTGAACGTATTTTCCAATTAGATGATTTAACTGCACAAATGATTATGACCCCTTTGCGTGATGTTGTTGCTATTTATTTAAGTGATTTATCTAAACAAAGTGTTAATAGAATCATTTCATCAAGATTTTCTAGAATTCCTGTGTTTAAAGATAAACAAAACACCATTAAAGGATTCTTTCTTGTCAAAGATATCTTAATTGCTTTAGAAGATCAAAGACTAGATGAAATTGAATTAATGCCTCACATTAGAAATCCTTTAATCGTAGATGAACATATTACAATTAACCTTCTATTAACTCAAATGAAGTCACTATCTATTCATATGGCTTTTGTAATTAATCAAAAAGGATTGGTTCAAGGTATTGTCACATTAGAAGATATAGTTGAAGAAATTGTTGGTAATATCTATGATGAACATGATGATATTATGATGAAAAAGAAATATAAAGATCATCTCACATACATTATAGATGGCGCGATGCTCATATCTGAAATTGAGAAAAGAGTTGGTATATCATTTTCTACTATTATGGATAAGAATATGCGTATTGCAGATTATATCGATCACCAACTAAACACGCTTAAGGATCCAAAACATTCAACAACTATTAAAATACCCGAAGGATATTTTGATATTTTAAGTACTCATGATCAAAATATTTTACAGCTAAGATTAGCAGTTTATCAAAAACCATTAGATACTATCGTAGAAAAAAACGACTGATATAAATTTATATCAATCGTTTTTATTTTTATAAATAAGTTGATGCATATGTTTAATCTCATCAATTTTTGATGAATCAATACAATAAATCCCACGTTCAACTCTTTTAAAATAGCCATCATAATTCTTTTGTAAAATTGAAGATGTTTTTTCAATATTGGTAAAACTTTTAATTTCTTTAGGTGAGGCACTCGACACACTTATAAGATACATTGCAATTTCATTTACTTCTTCTTTATAACGCGTGATATGTTTATTTTTAGTACCACCTATATTTTTGCTGTATTGACGTAGACTAAATTCTTTTAATATACTTTCTTTTCTTTTTTTATTTCTTGCTTTAGATCTTGCAATATCATATACTGAAACTTCTAAAAACACTTACGCCCTATCTTTATCAACTATAATCAAACCCAATTCAAGTCTTCTTAATAAATAAAGAAGATTTTTAAATGATGAAGATCTTGTTTTAACTGAGGTCTTCGGTAGAGCTATATAAACCTGATCTGCTACTTTTTGTCTATCGATTGCTTGATATATTAATTTTATTGATAATTTTGTTTTCAATTCAACTGCAATCACATGATTTTCTTTGACACCAAAAATATCAATATTTTTTATTTCAGCTTTGACATTAAATCCTTGATCTATAAGTAGTTGTTTTACTGGTTCATATAGTTCAGTTTCTTTCATTTCAATACCTCTATATATCTTTATTGATTAACTTACATAAATAACTTCATCAACAATATAATCTTTTATGTCTATTGTGATACTTTCTATAACAACTGACGTTGTTGGTGCATCTGATGCATTCGTAGAAACAGCTGCAATTTGATCTAATACATCTAATCCAGAAATAACCCCACCAAAAGCCGCATAATTACCATCTAAATAAAAACTATCTTGATGCATAATGAAAAATTGGCTTGTTGCACTATCATTTACAGATGTTCTTGCCATTGAGATAACGCCGCGATAATGTGATAAATCATTATCAACACCATTTGCTGTAAAATCTCCTTTAATAGGATCATATGCATTTGATACAATACCACCTTGGATCATAAAGTTTTCAATCACGCGATGAAAAGTTGATCCATTATATGATTCATCTAATATATATGTTATAAAATTATTAACTGTATTGCTTGCTACATCTGGAAATAATTGTAATTCTATCGTACCGTAGTTTCTTACTTCGATTGAAACAACTGGATTATCATGACTTAAATATGCATCATAAGGAAATCCTGTAATCTCTTCAACGATTTCTTCTTCTACTTCTTCACCTTTATCTTCAACAGGTTCATTCTTAGAACATCCTGTAAGTAATAAAAGGCATAATAATATTAAA
Source organism: Mycoplasmatota bacterium (assembly GCA_018622495.1). GTDB lineage: Bacteria > Bacillota_I > Bacilli_A > Acholeplasmatales > Acholeplasmataceae > WOFB19. The sequence continues at coordinate 394,854 of CP076021.1, read as the reverse complement.
TATGTTTTTTTCATATATGTCGTCTCCTGTTTTTCTAATCGTTCTTTATCATTATAATCTAAGTACACGATTTTTAATAACTTTTTAATTAATGATTTTAAAAAATTTGGATTTTTCTAAGTGCGAACTGTATTGTTATTAACCATACATTTTGTTATTATTTTTAACTCATTTTATGTATTTAAAACTTTAATAATTTTATTTATTTAAAAACCTTGATATCGGTTGACAATCATCATTTTTTACAGTATGCTCAACATATAAAAGAAATTAATTTGAGGTGGCATTTAATGTATTTTTTAGGCGTAGATGGCGGCGGTACCAAAACACGTGTCATTATTATCAACGAAAATAAAAAACAAATCTATGAAGGAATCTCTGGACCATCAAGTGTAGATACAGTTTCACTTGACATCTCCATTAAACATATCAACGAAGCATTGTCTGATTTTTTCAAAGAACATAAATCAACAGTTTTCGCTTCTATATTTATCGGTGTTGGTGGTATTGTTTTCGATCAACAAAAAAATCAACTAAAAGAGCAAGCATCCAATCTACTAGGTTATGCTCAAGATACAATCATTCATGTTGAAAACGATATGTATAATTCATTGTTTAGTGGTGGTCATTTTGATCAAGGTATGTCATTAATATGTGGCACTGGTATGGTTGCATTTGGCATGAATAAGCAAAATAACACGCATAAGAGTGGCGGTTGGGGTTATAAGGAAGGCGAGTTAGGTTCTGGCTATAGTTTAGGTTTTAGCGCTATTCAATATATGATTAGAGCTTATGATGGTAGATATGAAATAGATGATTTTGCAAAAGAAGTCGCACATGAAGTTAACTTGAAACAAGCATCAGATATTGTACCTATTATGGATGACTTGCATCAAAATCGTACAAAGGTTGCTAGCTTAGCACCTATAGTTACTAAATATGCAAATAAAGATCATATCCAAGCATTAGAAATTGTAGAACGTGCAACTGATGAAATTGCTTTGGCTGTAAAATCTGTTTATAAACATTTAAATTTCGAATCAAAAGTATCGCTCGTGATGATAGGAAGTCTCGGTCATGCACCTGGTGCCTTTAGAGATAAATTATTAAATAAAATATCTTTAATTAGTGACGATTTAAATGTGATAGATCCATTATATGATCCCGCATATGCAGCAGCTTTATATGCTAGATTTAAGTGTCTTAAATAATTTATTAACTATTCATAAAAAGACAATATATCCATGTTGATATATTGTCTTTTTTTATTTATCTATATATGTATTTAAAACCTTTGTTAACACTGTGTATCCTTCTTGATTTAAATGTAGTCCTTCAAGTGTATATGCAGGATTTAAGACATCATTTTTCAATAATTTAGTATATGCATCCACATAGACAACGTGCTTAATATTTTTATTCAAATAATTAAGTTCGCTTATTTTTGCATTTGTTCTTTTTCCTACAGTTTTTATATCAATTGTTGGATTTACAGGTAATGTTGATATAATCATTATTTTACATTGCGGTAATTTTTTATGTATTTTTTTAACAATTTCTTCTACATTATGATGTATTTCATGAGTCGTTTGATCAGTTAACTCAAAATCATTTGTACCAATCATTAAAAATACTTGTTTAGGTTCAAGTTGAAATACACTTTCATCTAATCTTTTTAAAACACCTAGCGTTGTATCTCCACCAATACCACGATTGTAGACATCATAAGGTTTTAAATATTCATAAACATTATAATCTTGTGTTATTGAATCTCCTAAAAATACAATACCGTTTTTTTGAGCACTTAAGTTATATGTTTTGAATGCTTTTACTTTTGTGTCATATCCAAATTTAAATAACATATCGAAAAAACTTTTTCTCGCTTTTTTCTCACCATATTTTGCGCTAAAATACATCAATACTGGGATCAGTATGACTAACCCAATAATTATATAAGGCATACTATGCTCTCACACTCGCCGTAATCACGGTGCATCCAGCTTCATCTAAGCATTTAAATTTAACCTGTTGTATTTTTTCAGGCATTAAAAATGTTTACGCGTAGTGAATCTTATATGGTTCGAAACTACCATCTAGGCTCTCTAGTTGCATTTTACTACCATCAACTAAATTCCCTACATGAATACTTCCATTGGTCTTCAGTACTGCTTCATCCTTGAAATTGTAGCGCACAGTTTCAAGAAATTCTCTTTCATGAAGTCCAGTTTTTTCTCTAGTATCATCAATTTTTTCTATATGGTTAATTAAATGTTTTTTAACAAAGTCAGTATCTCTATCATATTGTACATTATTAAATCCATGTTCTAAATGAACTGGTCTTGGTTTACCGTCTAGTCCTAATCTTCCCCAATCCCATAACTTAAATGTGAAAATATATACACATGCACTTATTTCTAATACCATTGTATTTCTTCCACTACAATGGATTGTTCCTGCAGGAATAAGAAAATGATCATGTTTTTTAGCAGGAAAAACATTAACATATTTTTCTGCATCAAATAATATGTCGCCTTGCTGAGATTTTATAAGATCCTTTTTAAATGCTTCTTTATCCACATCTTTTTTAAATCCTAAATAAACTTTACCATCATCTTTAGCATCTAAAATATAATAACTTTCATCTTGTGTATAACTCATTCCAAAATTTTCTTGAATATATTCTGTTAATGGATGCACTTGTAAACTCAAGTTACCACCTTCAAATGTATCGAGTAAATCAAAACGAATAGGGAAGTGTTTCCCAAATCTTGCATGTACACGATCACCCATCAATGCTCTTGGTCTAAATTGAACAATATCTTGGGCTGGTAATTCCATCATATGATCATTGATTTGTACTTTAATACTGTTTTCTTCTGGTACCCCATCAAAACTCCATGCGAAATTTTGTTTGTTTGGATCTAAATCACATACTTCTTTCATCCATTGACCGCCCCATACGCCAGGATCAAAGTATGGTATCATTCTAAAAGGTCTAGAAACAACCTCATCTAATATATATCGATATGTTTTGCCTGTCACTAAACTTGGATTACTTAAATTCGTATAATCCATCACGTAATCAGCATCTTTCATATAACGATCTTTTATGCGATCAGCAACACGCCATTCAATAAAATAACCTCTTTTATATTTTCTTAATACGTCTTCTGTTGAATTGCTTGTTTTAAAATTAGTTGCTCCTTGTCGGAATCTTAATTGAATTTCCCAACGTGTAAGCCCCACCATGACGAGATGGTTAAATTTAATTTGTGAAGCACCAAATCCATATACAATCGTTAAATTTTCTAAATCAATCTCTTGAGATAGTTTATCTAATATTTCTTGATTGTAAAAATCTTTTATTTGATGCAAACTATACTTCCCAAATACTCTATCATCAGTTAAATGATGATCTAGCATTGCATTAATTTCAATTTCAGTTTTAGTATAATTTTCAATATTTATAATACGTTTTGGTTTTAATTTATAAATAATCTCTTTATATAAAACATCTAAGTCAACGCCTGGATAAGTTTCAAAACAAATAATCCCTTTTTTTATGTGCGATAAGGCATTAATAATTTTTGTAGACCCTTCTACAATTTCATGCAATTCTGTATTCAATTTGATAATAGGATTTCTATCATATTCACTTTTAAAATTTAAATATCCCATGTTAATGATTCCCTTCTTCATCAAGTTTTTCTATATATGGTTTAAATATTGGTCTTAGATGAAATGCAACTAAAAATGCATAAAGCCCTACTGCAACAACTATAAATATCGGATGAATTGCGATAATTAAATATGCAACGATGACAATTGTTCCTAATAATTTTATATTTGTCCATAAATGATAATTGCTTAATATGATCACATTTTTAATGAGTTCAATATTTTTATTCGTTTTAAATATTGCAAGTGTTGGAAAAAAATAACATGTAAATATAATTATTTCATAACTTGCGATAATGCCTAAGACAAGTAATACATCAAGTTGCTGATTAATCGCTGTGCTCACCATTAAATATGTGGACGCACCTAAAACAACTAAACAAATGTAGACCAGTGTTGAAAACCAAAAGTTTTTAAGAAAGCTTTTTTTAAAAGTTTTCATAACACTGGTTGGCTCATTTGTTTTAAACACTTGAAAGATAACACTAAACAATGCTGTGGTTGCTCCTCCAAGCGTCAATAAAATGCCTAAGAAACTTACCATTATCCATATAAAGTTTGCGAACACAATATCCATGATGTTACGATAAGTTTCTTTAATCATTTTTTAACTCCTATTTTTTAAATTTAAAGAATACGAATACACCAGCACCAATAACAACAACAACTGCAATTGATAAACCAACAATTAAACCAGTGTTTGTGAAACTACCTGATAATTCAAATTCATTTGATTCAACATATACCATAGCACCTGTTGAGTCTCCATCTTCAGCATCTGGATCATAATAACTAAGTTCTTCAATAGATTCTTCACCAATATTAACAGTGTAACCAGCTAATACAGCAATATCTGCTTTAGTTACAAATCCTGCTAAATCAGCTTCATCATAAATATCATTCCAAATGCCATCAATTGCCCAATCTAATGAAGCTTCAACGATTGCTTTAGATTCGCTAAATGTTAAAGTTTTGGTTAATCCGCCTTCTATTTCTAATGAAGGTTTTTCACTATCATCAAAATCATCCCAGCTAAGATTTGGTGATAAATCTACTAGTTGTTCATATTTATCAAGAAAATCATCAAAGTCATCAAAATCATAAGATAATGTGAAATAACGGTGATATCCATCAACTTCAGCTGGTTCAACAGTAATAAATGAAGGTGAGTTATCTTCTAACCAAGTATAGATTGCTAATACGCCACCATCAATATATTTATCATTTAATACAGCACCTTTTCCTTCAGTACCTTCTGGGTCATCGGGTTTGTAATTGCTGTATCGATAAAGTATCATCCATTACATCTAAAGTAATTGTTCTTGTACCAGAACCATCAGCGTTAAATGTTGTTACTACGCCAATTTCACCATTCCAACATGCTGTAAGAGATAATGCTAATACAGCCATTAAAACTAAAACTAAATATTTTCTTACTTTTTTCATTTTGTTTCTCCCTTTATATTTTTTTTAACTTTCTTCACCTAAATAAACAACATACTTATTAAGTTTTAATGCAATCATTGTAATAATTAAAACAATTACTAACAATATCCATGCCATAGCACTTGCCATACCCATTGCATTGTCACTCATCATTTTGTCAAACATATAATATGCATAGTAATATGTTGATCTTGAAGGTCCACCACCGGTCATAATATACGCGATTGTAAATACTTGGAATCCTCCAATAAGTCCCATAATAAAATTAAAGAATATAGATGGTGTCATTAACGGTATCGTAATATGAATTGTTTTTTTAAACCAGTTTGCGCCATCTACTTCAGCTGATTCATATAAACTTTTTGGAATATCTTGCATTTGTGCAAGATAAATAACCATTGATCCACCAGCTGTCCACAAGCCCATAAGTATTAATGTAATTTTCGATGTTGATGCTGCTTGGTGCCATTGTAGAGGTTCCATATTAAATAGATTATATATAGGATCTAGGACTTCGTTAATAATCCCAAAACTTGGTTGGAACAACCATAACCATAATAAACTCATAGCAACTATACTAACAACATTCGGTAAATAGAATAATGTTCTATAAACACTAATACCTTTAATTTTATTGTTCAATAATAATGCTAAACAGATACCAACAATTAATCCTAGAGGTACTGCGATAAATACATGATATAGTGTGTTTCCTAAACTTTGCCAAAATAAACTATCATTAGTAAATAAGATGACATAGTTTTCTAATCCGATAAAATTGGGTGCGCCAATCATATCGTAGGTTGTAAAACTTATATATAGTGATGCTAGTATTGGAAATGCTCCTAATAAAATGAGACCTAGCAACCAAGGTGATGCGAATATATAGCCAATAAGATTTTCTCGTTTTTTTAGTTCATTAATTGTTTTAGTTGCCATAAGTCACACTCCTTTTTAATTTGTTCGTTCCCAATTTTCTTGTTTTTGTAAATAGTTTTCTCTAGCTGCTGCTAATGCTTGTTCTGCTGTTAATTCACCATTTAACGCTTGTGTATAATAAGTATCCCAATCTGTACCATGCCAACTTGGTGCATAAGGTACATAAACTTTATCTACTGCATAATTAACTTCTTCTAATAATAATTGCAGGATTGGTTTATCTTCTGCATATGTTTCCATAGCATCTATATGTCCCATAATCCATCCTGTTGCTTCTGATAGTGCCATTTGTGTATCTTTTGACATTAAATATTTCAAGAATTCATATGTACCTTCTTTACTTTCGGTATCACCATCTTGATTATTATACATTTCAATAGAGAAACCACTTCCCCAATTAACTTGAATACCATTATCATCTGGAACTGGAATTGGAACAACCGTATAATTGAAATCTGCACCACTTTGTTCAATAGTTTGATACAGTGAATCAACATCAACAATCATCGCCACACGTTCAGCTGCAAATGCATTAATACCTAATAAAGCATTCGCTTCACCAAATGAAGTTAATTGACTTCTTGATAAATCATCATTGAAATCAATAACCCAATTTAAGACATCAACATATTCTTGTGTGTTTAATGTTGGATTTAAATCTTCATCAAAGAAATCAAGTCCAGTTTGCCATAACCATCCATGAAATGTTGCATTACCATATGTAGGATCAAATCCTAATCTTTGGATATCACCATCATCTGTGATATCAAATTGTTTAGCTATTGTTTGAAGTTCGCTCCACGTTGTTGGAATATCGTCTTCATCTAATCCCATTTCTTCAAACATATCAAGATTGACATATAATGCTCTAGTAGTTGCTGTAAAAGGTAATGCATATAAATCTTCTTCATAAGTTGCGAAATCTAATTGTGAATCTCTAAACTCTTCTAAATCGATAAGGCTATCACTAGACATATCTTCATCCATCAAATCAGATAAGTTATATAATACACCTTGACTTGCTCTTGATACGACATCATCAATCGTTGATAACCCTAAATCAGGTGCATTTTTTGAACTTACTGCAACATTTATTTTGTCCCAGTAATCCCAAAATGAGAATCCTGTCCCTTTTACATAATAAGTATCTTGTGAATCATTAAACTCATTGATCACTGATTTAACCCCAGAATATGATTCACTTCCAACAGGTGACATGTGCCAAAAATCAATAACGATACGATCTCCTGCTTCATTGTTACAAGCGAAAAGTGATAGACTGGTCATTAAAACTACAAAAACTAAAAATATCTTTTTCATTTTTCTCCTCCTTTTACCCTTTAATTCCGGTAAATGTAATACCTTCTATAAAACTTTTTTGAGCTATAAAAAATATAATTAATGTTGGTAACATAATAAGGATTGCTGCTGCCATCATTAAATCAAACCTTCCACCAAATTGAGATTGGAATGCCCTTAATCCTAACGCGAGTGTCCAATGTTCAGGATTACTTAAGAAAATCAATGGTCCAAAGTAATCATTCCATGTTGCCATGAATGTGAATAGTGCAACTGTTATAATCGCTGGCTTAGTTAGCGGCAACATAATTTTTGTAAATATTTGAAAATGATTTGCACCATCAATAATGGCACTTTCTGAAAGTTCTTTAGGTATCCCTTTAAAAAATTGTCTTAATAAGAAAATATAGAATGCTGCACCACCACCAAAGAATGCGGGTACAATTAATGGTAGTCTTGTACCTAACCATCCAATTTTTGCATATAATATATAAGTTGGTATTAAAATTACTTGTATTGGTATCATCAGTGTAGCAAGCATCACAATAAACCATTTGTCTCTACCTTTCCATTGAAGCTTAGCAAATGCATAAGCTGCAGTTGTTGCTGAAAAAATAGTTCCTATCATTACAAGTACAACAATAATTAAACTGTTTTTTAAATATAGGAAAAATGGAATAGATTGTACAGCTGTTATAAAGTTTGACCACTGAGGATCCGTCGGGAAAAATGCTTGTGTACCTTGAAGTAATTCTTGAGGTGTTTTTAAAGCGGTAAATAACATCCAAAGAAACGGGAATAAGAACACAAAACTCAACGCAATTAATACAACATGTAAAAAGAAATGTGCAATAAGCGTTTTTTGTTTTCTATTTAACCATGGTTTTTTTTCTACTTGTGTCATTATATCTCCTTTCACTTTTCAGTGTCTTTTAGTCGAATGAATCTTGGTTGATAAATTAAACAATTTGACATATTATGATCAAAATCATATGTGTTTGTATTATATGTGACTAATACATCATCGCTATTTGATAAGTGTGGATGTGCTTTTGCATTATATGTATATGTTGTTTCTTTAAATATTTCTTTTTCTTGAGTTTTATATATTTTTTGAGGTTTCGTAAATGGCCCATATGGTGTATCACCGATAGCAAATGCAACATAAGGTGTATTAACATCATATGTGAATACTGCTATATATTTGTTTGCGTATGGCCCTTTATTTAAACGAGAGACTGATAATTCACATGAGACATGTGCAAGAATTGCAGATGATTCAAATATGTCTGAAACAAATGTTTCACCATTAAAATATGTCCAATCATCAAAATGTTCAAAGTTTTCTTCTTTGACTCTAGCAACAATCATTTCTCTTAAACCCATTGTTGTTTTATAACCATATATGTAAATATACCCATCTGGATTGACCATACCTGCAGCTTTAGTATGTGCCATAATACCTGCACCATATAAGTATTCAGATTGATCTTTATAAACTAATAAAGGTGCCATTTTTTGACTACGTTTATCAGGATTTATTTCTTTATTGTTTACAGGTGTTTTAAACAATGCGGTTCCTGTAATTTTAAATTGTAATCCTTCTGGTTGACTTAAATCCGTATTGACTACAAGTGGGATAAAATATAGTTGATCTTTAATGACGATACCATCTTGAAGCCATATCCATGCATGGTTTTGTTCAATTGTAAATGTTGAATTAGCTTTAACATCAATATCTCTATACAATCGATTACCTTCATAGAATCTTACTTGGTGTAATCCAAATAATCCCTCTTGAAATGATGCATCATTATAATTTGATAATCCTACGATTTTAATATATCTAGTTGATACATTTAAATCTACTTTTGTAAAAGATGTATAACCAGTTGATGGTTTAATCTCTGTTTGCTTAACAAGTTCTAGCTTGTTTTTATCATTTCCTGCATAAATAGCTATATCTTTTAATCCGCGTTTATTTAAATATAGTTCTTCATCTTGGAAATAATTATATATATCAACGTGTGTCATTGTTCTTTCACAATGAAAATCAAATAATAATTCTGCTTGTTTAGGATTGTATCCACTTAAATAATTTAATTTGTTTTCTTTTTGATCATACGTGATAAGGTTTCTAGCAATACTACCGCTTTGATCATAATATGCATCCATTTCATAATATGCACGAACATTGCCTTCATCTGATTGGTTAATATGAAAATCCATTTGCTTGTTTTTATAATAAGCTAAACTATTATTTGGCATAAGGTGTGGTTGAAATCTTTGATGTGTTTTTTCATCTGATTTACCCACAAAAGTGTCTCCAAAAATAAATAATGTTTTCTTATCTTTGTTTTGATCAAACTGGTCATTTTCATCTTCTAAATTAAATGAAAATATACCATCTCCGCCTGACCATCCATTATGTCGGTTAAATATTTCAGAAAATGCCTCATCTTTTTCTGCAATATAACCTTTACCGAGATTTAATGTTAATTCTAAATCTTTTTTCGCATTAAATTCTACTGTGTTTGCATAAAAAACATCCATAAATAAAGTTTGAACTTCATCATCAATTAAATATGTAATATCTAGATTTTCTCTTTTTTCAGCTTTGATTGGATAAATTTTATCAAGTTTAATGACTTGTTTTCCTCTATGCATAGTAATCTTTTTAATTATGTTTGAATCCATCTTTTTCTCCCTTTAGTTTTTATTAACTTCTTCCATCACAATAAATCTAGGATAGTATATTCTCGCGTCATTTAATTGTCCAACATTAACTGTATTGACATTATAACTAATAACAAGTCTGTCATATGTACTTAAATTTGGATGTAGTTTTGCGTTATATGAAAATACTCCACTATATAATGATGACTCATCTGTTTCATAAATTTGAGTGTATTCTGAAAATGTACCATTTGGCGTATCTGAAACACTATAAGAAATAATACCGCTTGATGTATCTTCCATTACCATAAGCATATATTTACCTGCATATGGTCCCTCAGCCATATAAGTAACTGATAATTCTGCTGAGACATGATTGATCAATGGTGCACTGTCATTAATATTATTTGACCAATTTTCCCCATCAAAATAAGTCCAAGCATTCATATTTAATATATCTTCTGGCAAAAATCTTGAAACAACTAAATTTCTTCCAAATAGATCTTTATACCCATAGATATAAATATAACCATCGTTTTGTGTATTATCCATAAGACCTGCACCATAATATATGACGCCACCATCGTTAGTTTTACTCATAAGTGATGTATTATAATAAGCTGCGTCTTCATAAGCAAATCTTTCGTTTTCAATAGGTATTTCAATCATTGACACATCAGTGACTTCAAATAAATCAACTGTATCTTTGACAAGTATTGGAAATACATATAGTTTTTGATTAATAATCACGCCATCTTGAATCCACAATCTTGCTGATTCTTCATTTTCCGATATTTCTGTATTTTCTACAGCAGCGCTAGCTTCACCAAATACATAATTATTATTTTTATCTAGTAATAATAATTTTCCAAAACCTACTTGATTAATATCATATGATTCTAATATTTCAATTTTTAAGTATTTTGTTTGTAAAAGATTAAGATCAATTTCTAGTGTACATGGTTCATTTTCATCTCCTGATGCTTGATCGATATCAAATGTATCAATAACATCATAGGAAACGCCATCTAAACTGCTATATAATTTAAATGATTTTGTACCTAATGTAGGTGTTTCATTATAATTCCATATATATATTTTAGATAATGTCGTTATTTGAGGTAATGAAATCGTAATTTCATTATCTATCTCATTTGATAACCACATAGTCCCAGTATTTTCATTAGTGAGTAATCCATTGCTATCATATGATGGAACAAGCCCATCATTACTTAAAAGATTTCTTGCTGTTGTTCCTATATAACTATCAGGAACGATCGGTGTTGTTGCACCTTCCTCTGTTTCAGGATAATCAAAAGATAATTGATCCCTATTAAATGCACCATCATGAGATAAATAACCAAAAGAGTTATTTAACATCGTACTTGATTTTCTTAATTTATTGTTTTCATATACTTCACCAACAAATGTATCACTAAATACAAAACCCGTAGTTTGATGATCAACTCCAATTTGATCACCACCGTTATTCATATCAAATGAAAATATACCATCAGCACCTGTCCAACCATCGTATCTTAAAAATGCTTCAGACATTTCTAAATCTTCTTTAATGATATATCCGCCACCTAAGTAAAAACCAATATCAGAAAATGAAATTTGTTTTTCATTTGTATCAAACACCAATTTGATCGACTTAATTAATAACTGATCAAGTGATATTACATTATCACCATCATTTAAAGTGTAGTCTTCATGAAGTTTTTTATATTCATTTCCATTTAATGAATAATATATAGTCACTTGTGCCATATTTATTGAATCGTCTAATTGAGGATTATATATACTCATTTCATTCATTGGATACGTATGTTCAAAATTAAATATAACTTGATGTGTTTTAATCATCGAATCCGTAAAATAAATTGGGTTAATATCTTTAGGTTTAAAAATATCAATAAAATTATCTAGGTTCCCTATAGTTTCACTATATGGTATCTCCATAGATGTAATCGGTATTTCTTCTCCAAGAGTTTCCGTAAAAACATAATCAGTGTCTAAAATCACGATTTCCTCCTCATCTTCTTGACAACCATTTAGTAATATAAGACATAAAATTAAAAATAAACTCATTGCTTTTTTCATATTAGTACCGTCCTGTGAGCGCTTTCTAATAATAATATAACACATACTTAAGACTTTTACAATACATTTATGATACATTTATAATTTTTGCAATACATTTAAAATAAAAAAAACGTAAATCCTTAGGACTTACGGTAGAATAATCTTGTTCTATATTCATATAATTTCGCATTATAATAAGTTTCTGTATACTCTAATAATCGATTGTTTTCTCCATAACTAAATCTTTTACGTTTGAGCTGAGGAGAATCATCATATATTTGTAACAAATTTCTAACATTTTTTGGTGCGTGAACTGCACTTACGTATTCATCAAATTTGCTAAAGAAGACATTCTGTGAAGCAAGATAATGATATAGCGAACCTTTTAGAATTTCTGGATTATCAGGTATATTAAGTACGGGTAATAAATACGTGTCAGAATAGAGAATTGGTATAGCTGTGCCTCTAATACGTCTTAAATTGTATAGTTTTGTGCCTTCTTTGACGTTAAATATGCTCGCTAGTATATGATCTGCTTCTATCATTTTTAACTCATAACTCATCGTTTTACTTGGAAGCCCCATCTCATCCATTTCATTTGTAAAACTTTGAATCATTGTAAAATTTGATAGAGAAGATTTATTTTTATAGACAGTGGTTCCATATCCAGCTTTTCTCACTAGATATTGTTCTTGTACTAGTGCACTAATTGCTGTACGAATAGTAACTCTGCTCACACCATACATTTTTGATAATTCAAGTTCAGAAGGAATAAGATCTCCTTCTTTCCATTCACCACTTTCAATTTTAGCTTTAATACTTTGTCTTACTTGAATATAAAATGGTTGATTGTTCGCTAAACTTACACCCATAATGTCCCACCTGCCTTTATTTATTTTAATTGTATCATAAGTATAATACATTTGCAATACATTATATATTAGTTATTATTCTTGTAAATTTAATTTCTTTTTTGATATATTAAATCAACCATACCATTATAAGTAACTGTTTTATATAATTTCAAATTGATTTTACTGTGATTTTCATTAAATAAAGATATGCCATTACCCAATAATGTGGGAATGATTGTGATATGATATGTATCAATTAAATCTAGTTCAATAAGTTGTTGAATAATAGAAGCTCCACCACAAATCCAAATATCTTTGCCTTCACCATGTTTTAGTTCTATAATGATTTCGCTTAGAGATTTATCTGTTGTTTTTATGTAATCATTTGTAGATACTATACCATGTGTGATGATATAACTTATTTTATCTTTATATGGCTAAAGGTTAGGTGATAATTTTGTTGTTATTTGATCATATGTTTTCTTACCTAAAATAATCGTATCAATAGATTTATAAAAATCTAAATAACTCCCTGGATTTTCTGGGTCACTACCATCACCTTTAAGCCAACTAACATCACCATCAACATCAGCAATAAAACCATCAAGACTCATCGCGATATATAGCACAACATTTCTCATCACATTTACCTCCATAAATTTCGATTGTATTAACATCAGTATATCATTATACGCTACATTGTAAATCATTGATGCATATCCATGCTTAACTTAACGACTTTATAGGACCTATGGTAAAATAAATATAATAAAATGCGACTCATGAGGTATAACATATGATATATGATGCAATTATCGTTGGTGGTGGTCCTGCAGGTTTAATGGCTGCTAACCAATTTGAAAAAGAAAATATAAATTATTTACTATTAGAAAAAAATGAAAAGTGTGGAAAAAAACTTCTTCTTACGGGCGGTAAGCGCTGTAATGTTACCAATCAATTACCCATAAAAGATTTTATTGATACACTCACTTTTAAACATAAAAGATTCTTATATCCCGCACTAAAAAAATTTGGTCGTGATGATGTAATATCTTTTTTTAAGATAAGAAACTTAGATTTTGTTTTAGAAAATAATTTTAAATATTTTCCTAAAACAGAAAAAAGTTTAAGCGTCTTAGAAGCATTGACACAAGATCTTAATCAAGCTCATATTAGATATCACCAGAGTGTCAAAGAAATACATAAACAAAATAATCATTATCAACTAATCACTAAAGACAATACTTACTTCGCTAAACATGTGATTATTGCAACCGGTTCAAATAGTTTTCCTTCAACAGGAAGCAGTGGTGATGGTCTAGTGTTCGCTAAATATCTCGGCATAAATTATTTTGATTTCACACCTGCTGAAACTCATGTTTATTCAAATCAAATTAAACAAAACTTCAAATCTCTTCAAGGTATATCTTTAAGCAAGGCCATCGTCAAAGTAAAACAATTAAAAACTACTTACCAAGGAGATTTATTATTTACACATTTTGGCCTCAGTGGACCAGTAATCATGCATTTAGCTGAATTTATAGATCAAGACATTAGAGAAAATAAATCTTCAATCCTTGAAATTCCATTCATTGACTTAAATCAAGATAAGCTATTTGAGGTACTTCAATCACAAAATCATAAATTGCTTCATAAAGTATTAGAAACTTATACAACTAAAAGAATTGTTGAAGTTTTGTTAACTCACCTTAATATTGAATCAAAGAAAATCATTGAAATAAAGAAAAAAGACTTACATCTTATAAGTGAAGCATTCACAGCTTTTGAAGTCACAATTGATAAAGTTGAAGATAAAGAAAAATCTTATGTGAATAAGGGTGGCATTGATACAAAAGCATTAGATCCTCAATCGATGGAAGTTAAAAACAACAAAGGATTATACTTTATAGGTGAGGTAACTGATTTGCACGGCCCTATTGGTGGTTATAATATAACAATTGCTTTATCAACGGGTTACTTAGCATCAACAGATATTATTTCAAAATTATCATAAATTAAAAAAGTCATAGTGGATTCACTGTGACTTTTTATCTTTTCTAAATATATTTATAACTAATTGAAACACTTTAAAAACTGATTGAGATATATAACGTATTAAATAATACATGTTCTTAAAAATAATCACAACAAACATGACAGGATATCTAAATATTTTTTGATACAAAAATATTGATATCTTTTTAATAATAAGAAACACCCATAGTACAATTTTATATACTTTTATATAAATATACTTTAATATGACATAAATAGGGTGAAAAATAATTCTAAAAATATTAAATATATATTTTAATACCTTCCATATAATACGACAGATTGCATGAATAACTCGTTTAACAAATAAAAATATTTTTTTTAATACACGATAAACTGGATCAAAAATCCAATGAAGCAACTTAGTCAATAAATGATAAAACTTTAGCCATTGATTAAAAATCCATTCAAAAATATCATAGATCCATGTAAAGATATATTTTAAAATATTATAAATAGGTAGTATAAATATTTTTAAAATTTTCCATATCTTAGAAAATATAAATCGAAAAAACATATATATTCTATAAAATATACGTTTTAAAAATCCTAACACTTTTTCTATTATAAGTATTATTTGATCAATGACTTTAATCATAAAGTCAGCAATCAAATTAATCAGATTTCCTAACAATCTTAAAATAGCTTTAATCATCTCATAGATAGCAATTAAAACAAACGCAATCGGATATACTATTATTTTAAAAGGAAAAACAATTATTTTAATTAATTTATTTTTATCCATTTCATTCCCCTATAGTATCTTATTTATTCACATTATATCATAATTCATTATATAAAATAAATTATTAATATATATAAAACAACACTTTCTTAAAGTAGAAAAGTGTTGTTTTATTTGTCTTATTAAAGCGATATACTTGTTTAATTTCTTACAAAAGTAACCGTTACATCAAGCGTTACTGATGTATTGCCTTTGCTTAGTACAATTGTATAAGTTGAAATTGTTTGACTGTTTCTAACCGTATTAGTTATTGACATCGTTGCACCTAAATCATTAATTAAATCTTCTGCTTCAGATATAAACGCAGCTTCCTTATTCGCTGTTGTATATCTTGATACTTCTACTGAATTTGAAGCAAAATAATTATTAATTAAAGTTTCTGCTTCAAGTACATCAATATTATCTTGAACTGCATCTAATCGATCTTGTAATGCTGTTTTTGAACTTCCATTTGTCAATGCTGATACATAAATTTGAGCGTCATCTACATCAGTTTGTGAGATAGAGTTTTCAGCAATAACAACTTTATTGGTTGCTAACTCTAGACTTATTAATTCATTTTCGGCTTGCATCAATACACTTTCATTAGTGACTAATGCTTGTTGATCTAATGTTAATGCATCATATGCATTTCTAACATTATCAATTTGAGTTTCATCTGTGAGTGCTATCTCACCTGATGAAGGGATCGCATTAATTAATGTCATAACTGCATTTGCTTCATCAATATCTATGATATCTTGAACGGCATCAAGTCTAGATTGAAGATTTGTCTTAATTGTGCTTGTTGGTAATATATCGATAGCAGCTTGAGCATCATCAACATCTGATTGTGTATTTGTGCTTTACGCAACAACGACTAAATTAGTCGCAACCATTGATTCTATTTCTAATAATAAATCATCAAGTAATGCTTTTTCTGTTGTAAGTTGTGCTTTTGCGTCACCACTTAATAAGTCATATGCATCTAATGCTGATTGAACTGCACTTTGATCACTTACTTCAACTGTGCTTGTGTCTAATGAAAGTACGTAAGCATGATCAGTTCTAAATGTATCAACTTGCGTTGCTGTAGGTGTTTGACTATTTATTTCTACAAGTAAGCTATCAAGTAATGCTTTTTCACTTGCAAGTTGTGCTTGTGCATCACTACTTAATGCGTTATATGCATTAATAGCAGCTTGTACTGAAGGTTGATCACTTATTTCAACAGTTTGTGTTGTAAGTAATAATGTGCTTGCATAATTTGTAAGATATGCAGCCATTTCATCAATGACGTCTTGTACATCATCTATTCTATTTTGTAAATCAGTCTTCACAGTACCACTATCTAAAAGATCTATGGCAGCTTGAGCAGTATCAACATCTGCTTGTAAGAAACTGCTTTCTGAAGTGATGACTAACTGAGTTGCTTCTGTTTCTTCAATTTCTAGAAGTAGGTTATCTAATAATGCTTTTTCTGTTGTTAATAGATTTTGTGCATCTACACTTAATAAATCATAAGCTGATAATGCATCTTCAACTAATGTCTTATCCTCTATCTCAACTGTTGTTGTATCTAGTGCAAGTACTTCTGCATAAACAGTTGTAAAGGTTTGGGCTTCAAATTCACTTTCTACGATATGTTCATATATGGTAATGTCATCTAAATTTATATAAGAAGATCCGCTAATATCTGCAATAAATCTAATATTAACTGCTTCATCAATATCAATGTTGAAATCATAATAACCAAGTGGTGTACTTGAATTAACTGTACCATCTATTGATAATGTGACCCAAACACCCGGATTACTATCTAATTCGTATAAGATATTAAATTCATATGTTTCATTATTACCATAATTTAATGCACCTGCATATAGTGTAATACGGTCGATACCATTAATAAATAGATCTTGTGATTCGAAATATGCACCATCATTAAGTGCAAGAGATCGTGTATCATTCCATACATCAAAACTTGAATCATTTGAAATATATACGCCATCTGCATACCATGTTCTATCGTTGTAATCAATTGTACCTGTAAGACCTGCATCATATGCTTGTGATTCAAAGTCTAGGAATTCACTGTTTTCAATTATGTTTATTTCTACGAGTAAACTAATGAGTAAATCATATTCCGTTGTAAGTTCATCTTGAGCTGATGTGCTTAAAATACCATAACCTGCAAGTGCTTCTTCAATATCATCTTTATCACTTGTTGTGACAGTTGCTAATGTTAAAGCAAGTGTAGCTTGATAATCTGTTCTATATGTAAGTAGTTCATCAATTAAATCTTGAACAACATCTAGTCTATTTTGTAAATCAGCCTTTACAGTACCGTTATCTAATATATCAATAGCGTCTTGAGCATCATCAACATCAGTTTGTAATAATGATGTTTACGCGCTAACAACTAGATCAGTCGCGTTAGTTTCTTTAATATTTAATAATAAACTATCAAGTAGTGCTTTTTCACTCGCAAGTTCTGTTTGTGCACTAGCACTTAATAATGCATATGCATCTAGTGCTGCTTCGACTGCTGTTTGATCACTTAGATCAACGGTTGCAGTTGTAAGTGCAAGCACATAAGCATGATCTGCTCTAAATGTATCTACTTGTGTTTCTGTTGGTGTTTGATTATTAATTTCAATAATTAAGCTATCAAGTAATACTTTTTGATTAATTAACTCAGCTTGTGCATCACTACTTAATGTATTATATGCAGCAATAGCTGCTTCAACACTTGAACGATCACTTAATTGTACAGTTTGTGTTGTAAGTGATAATTCACTTGCGTAACCTACAAGATATGCTGATATCTCATCAATGATGTCTTGTACATCATCTAATCTATTTTGTAAATCAGTCTTCACAGTTCCATTTGTTAATCCACTAACGAGTATTTGAGCTGCATCAACATCTGATTGAGAGAAACTTGCTTCAGCAATAACGACTACATCTTCAGCATCTATTTCATCTTCATAAATATTAATTTGGACTAACAAGTCATCTAATAGAGCTTTTTCTGTTGTTAATAGATTTTGTGCATCTACACTTAATAAATCATAAGCAGCTAATGCGTGTTCAACTGATGTCTTATCATCTATCTCAACTGTTGTTGTATCTAGTGCAAGTACTTCTGCATAAACAGTTGTAAAGGTATCTGCTTCAAATTCACTTTCCACGATATGTTCATAAATTCTAATATCATCTAAGTTTAAGTAAGAAGTCCCACTTATTGTTGATATAAATCTAATATTGACTGCTTCATCAATATCAATATCGAAATCATAATAACCAAGTGGTGTACTTGAATTGATGGTTCCATCTATTGGTAATGTAACCCAAACACCTGGATTGCTATCTAATTCATATAAGATATTAAATTCATATGTTTCAGTATTACCATAGTTTAATGCACCTGCATATAATGTAATACGGTCAACACCATTAATAAATAGATCTTGTGATTCAAAGTATGCATCATTTCTTAGTGCAAGTGATCGTGTATCATTCCATACATCATAACTTGAATCATTTGAAATAAATACGTCATTTGCATACCATGTTCTATCGTTGTAATCTATTGTACCTGTGAGACCTGAATCATATGCTTGTGATTCAAAGTCTAGGAATTCACTATTTTCAATAGCATATATTTCTACTAATAAGCTAATGAGTAAATCATATTCCGTTGTAAGTTCATCTTGAGCTGATGCACTTAATACACCATATGCGGCAAGTGCTTCATCTATATCCGTTTTATCACTAACTGCGACTGTGCTTGGTGTTAATGCAAGAACATCTTGATATGTATCTCTATAAATTAAGATGTCATTTGTATATGCCCATTGACCTATACCGACGGTTGCATTTGATGCAACTTCATCACCTGAAACCTCAGATGCCCAGTATGCAAATGTCATGCTAAAATTGCTAATCAATAAGATGAGCAATAGTTTAGAAATGATTGATTTGTAGTCCCCTAGCATTTTTTTCATAAATACACCTATGCGTTAAGCACAATAATTCTTGTTTATCGTATATAAATTATATCATATTGACCATTATAATGTATGTTTATCTATGATAACATCATTTTCTATCTTTAAATTATATAATTTATAATATAATTGGAATAGAGGTGGTACTATGAGCAAAACATTACTCATCAATTGTAGTTATCGAAAAAAAACATACATATAAACTATTAAAAGATATATCAAATATCTTTGAATCTGATCAACTTGAATTAATTAATCTTAAGGATTATGATATCAAGCATTGTCTTGGTTGTGAACATTGTTTAGAAAAAGGACCTTGTGTGCATCACGATGATGGAGAAATATTATTTCAAAAAATAATTAATGCTGATGGTATTATTTTAGGTACTCCTGTTTATTTACGTCAAATACCTGGCAGTTAAAAACTATAGACCTTCCTATAAACAGTTTTATGAATTCAACACCTAAAAAGTGCTTGCCAAAGAGATTCTTCCTCTAGATAAGGTGTATTGGGAAAAACATAATTATTTTAATATGCCATATTTTTTTAAATGTCGTATTAATTTATTTAAAAGATTATTTGGTTATTCATACTACAAATGTTTACATATGATTATTTCTAGGCATAAAACATCTTCATGAGCAATAGATAATTCAATCTATTAAAAAACCACCTACATCAAGTGGGTGGTTTTTAGTTATTTAAATTATTTTTTTAAATCTTCAAATTTCGCAGCCATTGTAGGATTCCCTCTGGTAAGTTTTTTAACAGTTAACCCATCGGCTTTGTTATTTGCAATTCTTAAATTATTCTCACTAGATAATAATGCATCTTTTGTTTTTTGTAAATGGCTGATTGTTTTATCAATTTCATCTATAGCAGTTTTAAACTTTTTACTTGCTAACTCATAGTTTCTTGAAAAACCTGTTTTAAATGATTCTAAATTGTCTTCAAAATTTGTAATATCAATATTTTGTTTTTTCATTAATGCAACTTCTTGTTTATATGCTAAAGCATTAAGTGCTGCATTTCTTAATAATGAAATCATAGGAATAAAGAACTGAGGACGAATAACAAACATTTTAGGATATTCATGAGAAACATCAACGATACCTTCATTATAAAGATCGTTATCACTTTCTAATAGAGATACTAAAATAGCATACTCACATTTCTTTTGATTTCTATCTTTATCAAGTTCTTTTAAAAAGTCTCTGTTCTTCTTTTTGGTTGCTGTTGTATCATTTTCGTTTTTCATTTCAAACATAATAGATATAATTTCATTACCAAATTCATCTTTTTCTTGAAATATAAAATCGCCTTTCGATCCAGTAGATGCATCATTATCTTTTCCAAAATAAGCATTTGGAAAAGCAACTGATCTTATTTTATTAAATTCTATTTCACAATGTTGTTCTAATGATTCCCCAACCATTTTAGTTGATTGTTTTGCTTTAAAATCTTTATAAAAAGCAATGGTTTCATCTTTTGCTAAAAGTTGATTTTTATACTTTTCTTCTAATGAAGATTTTTCAAGTTCTTTTTCTCTTTTTGTAATTTCGATTTGATTTGAAAGTTCAAGTACTTTCTTTTCATTTTCTGCAATAGCTTTTTGTTTTTCTAACTCTTTTTCTTTATCAAGCATATCAAGCTTAGCTTGTAACTTTTGTATAAAAGATTCTTTAACTGTAAGTTCATCTTTATATTTGGTTTCTAATTTCGATTTTTCTATAACGATATTTTTTTCATTCATATGATTAAGTTGTTCTAGTTGTTCATGTACTTCAGCTTTAAATTCTTTTGTTCGTATTTGATTGACAATATCAGCGTAGCTTGATTCATCAATTGTAAATTCTTTCCCACAATGTGGACATTTAATTTGGCTCATCTTTTTCTCCCCTTTTAAACATATAATCAAAAACTATTCTTATTAAAAATACTTACTTTTATTATACACCTAAATAATCATAGTTTTAGATACAATTATATGTCTACTTTTTATCTGGCTTATATTCTTGCTCCAAAGTTTCAATAAATTGTTTAACATTAAAAATTGTTAGATCATAATCTTTTCCTTCTGTAATAGATTTAGTTTTTTTGTCTTCTAGTACTTTAAATATTAGTTTTTTTATTTTTTCATTTAACAGTTGTTTCATAATTGTTTGTTTAATATATTTTTTTGCAGCATCAATACCTTCACATAAGTATAATGCATAAATATAAGCTTCTAGTGTTGTAGCAAAACTTTTTTTAGCCAATTCATCAGTATCATATGATTTAATACTTCCTATAAAAAGATTTTTACCTATTTGATTTAATATCTCGTTATCCTGAATAAGTTCTTTAAAATCTGTAAAATATTCACTCGATTGATTTTCATTTTCAATGATTTCTCGTACGATATCCATAAATAAAAATGATAATAATGCATCTCCAATAGTTGCTAAAGATCTGTGATCTTCTTCGTTATTCTTTTCAGCATACTTAGGACAAGTGAGTGCTTGATCTAAATACTTACAAGAGTGACTTAATTTATCATCCATTTATAGAACCCCTTTTTCTAATTGTTATAAAAACATTGTGATTAAATATTGAATTGCACCTATGAATCCACCTAAAAATAAACCAATCACTTCAATAAATCTTAATTCTTTATTCATCAAACCAAAAATTATTTTTTCAAATTCAATAAAATCAAGTTCATCAATCCGTGTTTTTACCATGTGATATATATCTATGTTTTCTAAACTAGCATTTTTAAACTCATCAAGCATTTCCTCAAAAATATGATCACCATGTTTATTGATATATTTTTCAATGAAAGATTTCACATCTCCACCCATAAACATTGAAATTGCAGGTGGGATTGCTTCTGACAATTTATTAACCATCACTACCGTTAGTTTTTCTTTGATTTGTTCAATTTTATCTTTACTTAACATTTGATTCATTAAATCTTCTTTTGAGAGTAATTCTTGTTCGATAATGTCAGCAAGTGATTTTGCAATCTGATCTTTTCTTCTTGGAAATACTCCTTGAAAATTCATACCCAATATTTTATGTGGATTAATTGGTCTAAATAACATCTTAATCGCAATCTTATTTGTAATCCATCCAATAAGTCCACCAATCAATATAAATATAGCAATTCTCATCATACACCTCGTCATATAAATATTTTCATAATTTTCACAATATTATAACACATTTTTATGATTATCTTAAGTATAATTCTATACTTGTCTATTTTACCTTAATAACAACATTTCCTACTTTATGTTTGGAATAAACATGAACAAAGGCTTCTTTAAACTCAGAGAGTTCATAGACATGATCTAATACAGTTGTTAATTTTTGATCACTTAGCAATGCATTTAAATATTCGATTCTAGTGCTCAACTCTTTTGTCATTGATTTAACCGATAAAAAAGTACCATTTTTTGTAAGTATTGTTTTTATTTGTTTTTTAGAAATTTTCATTACTGCATCAAATATTAAATCATATGATTGATTGTTTTTTCTAATATCTTCTGTTTGATAATCAATGACATCATCAGCACCAATAGACTTTAATATCTTATGATTTATTTTACTTGAAACTGCAGTTACATGTGCTCCATAATATTTTGCAAGTTGTACTGCATATGTACCAACACTACCGCTTGCTCCATAAATAAGTATTTTATCTCCAGTTTTTACAGTTGATTCATTGATGAAATGTAGTGCAGTCATTGCACCAAATGCAATCGGAGCTGCATTAACATCATCTATATTTTCATTAAAAGTAGCCATTACAGACTTTTCTTTTAAACTAATATATTCTGCTATACAACCAGCATTCATAGAATTAATATAGTTGACTCTGTCACCTTTTTTATATTTAGTTACACGTGATCCTACTTTAATCACCCTACCAGCACCTGAAATACCTCTGATTTTCTTTCTTGGCCCAAATAAGCCAAAAACTAATCTTATCATTGGTCTTAATAAAACATGAATATCTAACGTATTGATCTTCATATCCCCACTAGAAACATTAGCTGCAAAAACTTCAATTAAAATTTCATCATCCTTAATGATTGGTTTGTCTGCATCTTCTAAATAGAGCTTGTCTACGCCTCCATATTTATATTGCGTCACTGCTTTCATCATAGATACTCCTTTAATTTTATTACTATTATTATACCTTATCGATAAATAATACAAAACATGAATACATTTAAAACAAAGGAAAATATAAAAAGCTATTGTTCCTTATAAGAAACAATAGCTTTCAACTTATATATTAAATAAAATTAATTAAATTAAAATGTTAAAGATAGTATATGAGAAAAATATCAATACAATAATCGCTTTATAAACATAAATAACTTCTTTTGCTACATCATCATCATTTCTAGATATACCAAAAGCAAATATTGTAAACCAGATACCAATCACAGTCATAAAATAATATTTAAATGCAACTATGCTATCAATCATAATTCCTAATTTAATATTTAATGCCCAAAACAATGGATTCATTAATATTAATATTTGGAATAAAGCATAACCTAAATAGAATATAGATGCTAAATGAAATACACGATTAATTTTTACAGTATTATCTTTAACATATACAACAATTGTCGTAAGTACAAATAGTGCAGCATAATTAACAAGTGCACCAAGAACGCCATTTAATGGAATAAGAAATAATACATGTGACTGTAATACTTCCATCACACTTATATCTAAAATAAGACTCATATAAACAGTTAACACTAAATGGGTAAGGACTGTAAAAATAATACTTTGCCCTATATTCAATTTATATTTTTGAAATAATCTTATTAACAGTTTCACACAAAATACAATAAATACAATAATAAGAATCCAAATTAAAACTATAAATAATCCCTTTAATATATCTAAACCTAATTGAAATATATTATACCCTCTTATTTGATTACCAACATATCTATCATCTATTAATGACCAATATGGTTGCTCTTGATTAACTGCCATCGTACGTAATATAAAATCACTAATGATAATAAAAATACCATACCATAAAGATTTTACGATAACTTGTTTTGGCGATTTTAATCTTTCAATAAACATTAAAGCAATGGGCAAAAATCCAAAGAACACAAATATGAACAAATCCCCTCTAGCTTGAACCTGTCCTAATGATGCTTGAATAAAGTAAAATATAGTATAATATAGGACAATTAGAACATAGCTTAAAAATTTCATTATTTCCCCTTTACATGATGCTGAATCGATTTGTTATGATGACGCGTTATATATATAATAGCATGCATGATACACTTTATCAATAAACCTATGATTAATTAGAACTATATGCCTTTATATAGCCATTAAACAATATAACAAAAAGTGGAACAAAAGATACTTGTTCCACTTTTAAATTTATACAGTTTTAAGTATATGATCTATTTCTTGTAGCTCTTCTTTAGTAAAAGATAAATGATTTAATGCTTTTAAATTACTTAATAGTTGTGAGATTTTACTGACACCTAATAAGACTGATGATATACCTCTTGATTGACATGTCCAACTAACAGTCATTTACGCGAGTGTTTGTCCTCGTTTATTTGCTATTTCATTTAGCTTAACTACTTTATTTAAAACATCTTGTGTAACATCTTTTTCATTTAAAAATGGTACGTTTGATTTACCGGCACGTGAATCTTTAGGAATACCATATAAATACTTATTCGTTAGTAACCCTTGAGCTAAAATACTAAATGGAATAATACCAACGCCTTCTTCAATCATTGCGTCTACTAAACCTTCATCTTGAATCCAACGATTAAACATAGAAAAACTTGGTTGTGTAATGAGTAAATCAACACCAAAAGATTTTAATATCTTTTTAGCTTCTCTAGCACGATCAGCAGGATAATTACTAATACCTACATAAAGTGCTTTTCCCATATGAACAATATCAGCTAAAGCTTTCATTGTTTCTTCTAAGGGCGTATCATAATCTGGACGATGATGATAAAAGATATCAACATATGGTAACTGTAGTCTTTCTAATGATTGATTTAGAGATGCAAACAAATATTTTCTACTTCCTCTATCTCCATAAGGACCATCCCACATAAAATAACCTGCTTTAGTTGAAATAATTAATTCATCTCTATATGGTTTTAATTCATTTGAAAGAATTTTACCTAAGTTGCTTTCCGCACTTCCTGATGGCATTCCATAATTATTTGCTAAATCAAAATGTGTAATCCCATGATCAAAAGCTGCTAATACAATTTCTTTAACTTCTTCAAAAGGTTTTTCTTCACCAAAGTTTTGCCAAAAGCCTAGGGATAACTGTGGTAATAATAATCCGCTTTTACCCACACGATTATATGTCATCTTTTTATATCTATCTTTATTTGCAATATACATAAATTCACTTCTTTCTTTATTTCATATAGTTTTATTATACACTTTTTAATGTTGGTATAAACATGATATTCATTTTTTCTATATATTTTTATTTTGATAATATCTTTTCTACTTTATCATATATGATTTCAATCTTTCCCCATGAGTTACCACCACTTGTATTGATAAAGACAATAACAACACGATCGTTTTCTTCATCATATCTTGCGATACTTTCATATCCAGGAAGTAATCCAGTGTGCTCATATACATAAATACCTTTATATATTTCAGCTTCCGAATTTGTATCAAATACACGACCATCATTTAATGCTCTGATAAATGTAGCAACGTCTTTGATGGTTGCTACCATTGTTCCACCTGGTGTAATATGATCATTTGGTTTAAGATCATATGCATAACCTACTGTATAACCACTTATCACATCACTAGGGTCTACTTCACTGTAATAGTAATATGTATTTTCTAGTCCAAGTGGATCTAATATGTTTTCTTTAATATATGTTGCATGTGCATATCCTAAAACATCATCCATAATCATTGCTAATAATAAATAGTTCGTATTTGAATATTGATATTTTTTATCGGGTTTAAAATTAGCATCTTCATAAAGTACTAAATCCAATACATCTTCTACATTTGTAGGTAAGTTATCCCAAGGAAAGTCTGGATCATCAATATAATTAGGTATACCACTTCTATGCTGAATAAGCATACGTAAGGTAATCTCATCTGCATATTCAATACTATCTTTATATTGAGGCAACATGTCACTTAATGTATCATTAAGATCTAATTGATTATCATCTATAAGTTTAGCAGCAGCAACCGCCATATAAAGTTTACTTATACTCGCGATTTTAAATAACTTATGCCCATCCATGGCTGTCTTTTCATCGCGATTATCATAACCTGCAGCATATGTCATTTGTTCACTTTGATCATCAACATAGACTAATACACCATCTAAATCATGTTTATCGACTGCGCGATCAATTTCCATTTGAATTGTATCTGCTGCAGGGGTAATTCTCATCAAAGCAAGTTCCCATGGAATGAAAAAGGAAGAGATGACAAGCGATAATCCAAATATAATGATAAATCTTAATTTTTTGCTTTTCATCATGGTTTTATTTGTTCCTCTCTATGCTCTGATAATTTATTTAGAAGTAATGCAATACCAGTACCTATTTCACTTATTGTAATAAATACTAGTAAAATACTTGATAAGATATTTAAGATTGAAATATCTAGTTGACTAAGTGCTATAAACGAATCAATTAAATAACCAAAGGCTCCTATCATTAAGGTAAGTCCTAAATATCTCCATAATGTTTTAATATATTTAAATATAATAATTCCTAATAAAAACACATGGAAACTAAAACTTAACTGCCAAGTATATACACCAATGCCGTGTAAAGGTATAAAAACATCTGCATTGGATCCTTGACTCAATAAAGTAATCATTAAAAATGACATGTTGACGACCATAATAACAACAACTAAAAATCTAAATATCGCAGCATAAAGTGATAATTTTTGATTATAATTTTTAAATAGCTTATATAAATATTTAGTTAACAATATTTCCACACCAATAATAACTAAATCTGCAAATATCCAAGCTATAATTAAACCTAAATGATTAGATGCAAAATCATTTATTTGATCGACATCAAATATTGATGGTATAAGTAATAAAGCTATGGGTCCTAAAACAACAAGTGATAAATATAATATACCTGATGTAACACTTAATTTTTTTTGACTCATTTTTTGTTTTCTCCTTTAATTTCAATAGTATTTTCAATGCCACTAATAACAACATTTAATCCTAATTCAAAATCTATAATACCACTATAGTTACCTATTCTTATTTCATGAGATAACCCCCACATATGAGGAAATGTTTCTTTTGGAAATACATCTTTATAAGTATCGGCTGTTGATTGAAAATCATCTTCTTCTATGGGAAAACTTACACTTGATAAAACATAACCATAGACATATGAATCTATCATCGAAGTAATCTGATTACAATTAGCATAAGAAAAACCACCTTTTCTTAAAATACCAATAGAACGATCAAAATCAGAAATAATATTCATGCCTGTATGAAACCCAGTTAATAATGGAATTAATGCCCAACTGTGTTCTAATAATAATTCTTTTAATTGACGTGCTCTGTTTATCATTGAAGTTTGCCAATCAACTGTTATTTCATAATCAACTAAACCTATAAGTTTGTCAGCCATTAATTCAATGACCTCTTCTTTATTTTTAACATGATTATATAACGACATTGCCTTAACATTTAACTTAAGTGCAATATGTCTCATTGACACCGATTCAATACCTTCTTGATCAGCAAGTTTAAATACTGTATCTATAATAAGTTCTTTTGTTAACTTTTGTTTATTATCCATCTTAGTCCTCCAAAGTTAATACTAAATCAGTATATACTTACAGTGTAAGTTTGTCAAACATTTTGTTTATATAAAAAAATAACTCTCCCGCTATCGGAAGAGTTATATTGATTATTTTGTTATCCTCTAACACATCTTACCAAATTATATACATATCTTATATCGCCTTGTGGACCAAACGCCAATGGATATAATTGATAATCACCGCTTTTTGGATCACTTCTTTGAGCACCTGCGCCATGAACATCCATTAATGTATCATTCATTACACCTTGTGCTTCACCAAATGCAATATATACAGCACTTGCATAAGGATTAATGCCATCTAGATGCGTTGTTGATGTCCAATAATAACCGTAATTAAGATTACCATCAACATCCATAATGGATGTTGACTCAAATATATCATCTATTGCTGCAAAATTGGTCGTTTGTAGGCTTTTATTATAATCCACGATAGATTGTAGTTCTTTTGCGTTTGGAAGTCTCCAATCGTCATATCCTGCGTATTCTAGATTTTCAGCATATGATAATGCACCTTCCCAATCATAAGTATCAACACTATCTGATTGCTGCCATGTTAACCCAGTAGCAAGATCTGTAATCGTACCATCACCATTATCTTGGTATATGTTTTCTCCGTAAGCACTATTTCCTCTAACAAGTCTGATATACATTTCATTTGATGTCTGCGCTGCTTTATCGAAGGTTGGATAACCTTTGATTCTACCATCAATAAAATTAATACCAAATACAGTTTCATCACCATTCATTGTTAGACCAACATACATGGTACTTGACCATGTTTGTGCATCAATTTCTCTTTCACTAATTGTTGTATCACGTAGTGGTTGATTAAAATAGTCTGTATCAATAAATAAATCAATTGCTGTTTCACCATTAACACGCCCATCAAATTGAATTAATGAATACAATTGTTTAATCGAAGGTACTCTCCAATCATCATATCCACCCAATGTTGATGAAGCTGCATATGTGAAGGCTTCTTGATAAGTCATTTTTTCACCCATATCTTGTGCCCACATGAGTCCAGTAACATCATCTGATATGGTGCCATCCAAGTTATCTGTATAAGATGCTTGATTACCTATGTAATTCGCATCTTGTCCGTAATATGAATCATCTTGGCTTGGCTCTATAATGATTGATATATCACTATAAAAATCAGTTTGATTTGTATCTACAATTTTATATGTTAAATCAATACCATCAATGAATTGATTATCATCTTGATTTGAATCACATCCAACCAATATGGTAATTGATAGTATTGTATATAATAACATGTATAGTTTTTTCATTGTATACTTCCTTCCAATATTAATATAAGTATACGCTATGGACCTTAAAAAAAGACTTAAACAACATATGTATAATTTATAATAATTCTTTTGAAGGACAATTATTAAATCGTCCATCTTTTACAATTAGCGTAGTCGCTGGTGCTAAAGAATATTTAGAAAATAATAAATCATGTCCTAAACAAAGTGCCATGACAATGTTTAAATCTGTTTTTTGTTCATTAAGAACTTCTGCTTGCAAAATAGGATTACATGATGAGCCAAATCCTTGCCCAATAAGTTCTGCTTTAGGAATCAATCCAACTTTACATCCCACTCTTGTTACTGTAAATGATTCACTGAGTATTTCTTCTAATCGTCTTGCTTCTCTTGTAACAGAGATACAATGAGCAATACCTATTTTCTTATATCCCGCTTCTTTGGAAAAAGCGATGATTTCTTCTACTCTACTTCTTATTTGATGATTAATGTTTTGTGCATAAGTCATTATGTCACGATCTTCATCATATAACGTTTTAATATCATTTTTTGTATAATCTTTTGTACTTTTTTCATATATTTATACCCCCTTTAATGTAGTTGATTTTCTCATAGATTATTAAATATTGAAATACCTAGATGCATTGATAATAGTATATCTCATATTGCTATATTTGACTAAAATATATCATGATATAATATAGTCAAATATAGTACCGTATTAAACATTGTGGAGGACAATATGTCATTAATTGAAAAACTTAAAAAAAGACGATCTTATCGTGAATTCGAATCTGAAACTTTTGATATACAAATTTAAATAGATGCTATAGATGCTGCTAAATATGCACCTAATGGCGCAAACAAACAACCATGGACATTTTGTATCGTAAAAGATCCTAAAATTAAAAAAGACATTAGAGTAGAATGTGAAAAGATAGAAACCGAATTCTATCAAAAAATACCAAAAACTTCACTCGATGATTTAAGTCCTTTAATGGTTAATCCAAATAAGCCATTTTTAGAAGATGCTCCTTATTTAATCGTTATCTTTAAACATATCTATCAGTTTGATGAAAATGGCGAACGTACAAAAGTATATTTCCCTGAAACATCTATAGGCATAGCAACCGGTATGCTCATATCTGTTTTAACAGATTTAGGATTAAACACTTTGACATATACACCTGCACCAAGTGCCTTTTTAAGTGATATGTTAAAAAGGCCTTCAAATGAAAAGCCTTATATGATTTTAGTTGTTGGTAAGGGATCGAAAAATTATAAACTTCCTGATATCACAAAAAAAGAAACTAAAGATATCATTAAAATATATTAATGTTTGATTATTTTCCATATAGTTCTAACATTTAGTCCTTTAGAGTCTTGATTACTATCATGTACATGTGGATTCACATGTCCTTTAGTAAATACACATCTATGAATTTATTCTTATAAATTAATGTTTAAATAACTCATCACTTTTAAACAGTTATCAAATGTATCATAATATTTTGGTCCTACAAGTCGTAACCATCTCTTTACTCTAACAAATACTCTATATTCATTTAAATAACCTTTTTGTTCTTTTGCAATATTTATAAAGTTTTCATTTCCTTCAACTATCACAAGTAAAGAAGCAAACAGGTTATTTATAGCGCATATCTTAGCTGCTTCTATATTAAATGAATAATCACGAACAAATGCTGTATATCTTCTTATTGCATCTTTTAATAATTGATACTGAACATCATCAATCTTTCCATCTATCAATATATTTAATGATGTTCGCATTGTATCTTTAGCAGTATCCTTATGCGTGATATTTAAATTACGGTTTTTAATCTCTTGATTTGCAATGTCTTTGTAAATTGAATGGAAAGTTGGATTCAATGAATACTGTTCAAATAAATAAGAAACATCATACATTTGTTTAATGACTTCTACATTTCTTCCTTCATTTAGTTTCTTACCTATAGTGTTAGGTGCAAAAGCACATAATTTATCAGATAAAAGATCATGCACTGAGGGTATATTAACAAATTGTTGCGGATGATCAATATCTATTAAATGATTTTTAATCTCTTTTTTTATTACATCTTGATAATGTGATGATTCATAAACAACATCTAATAAAATATACGCTTGTTCACTAAAAATCGAATCGAAATAAAATTCAAAATGTTGCTTATCGATATGATGTTTAGGCTGTCTTACATTTTCACTTACACTTTTAAACTTTGAATTCAATAAAATATTTTTTAAATTCGTTAATGTAAAATAGTCTTTGTCTTTTGGTTCAACTAAAATATCTATATCTACTGAAAATCTTGGAAAGGTTTCTGCAATTAACGATAAGGCAGTCCCACCTTTAAATATAAATCTTGGAAACTCTTTATTTAATTCTTCAAGCAAGTGAAGAGCATATATCTGTTTTTCAATAATACTTTGATCACTTCGTTCATTTCCTTTTACAGATAATATCCATTCTTTAGTAAAACTACTGCTCTTAATCATTATATAATTTCCCTATTCTCTCTAACATATTTTCTACTAAGTTACGCGTCTTTACACCCCTAATTCTCGCGTATTGTAAAATTGTTTTATTTTTAAGAATATGTTTTTTATACATTTTTCTATAAATATTTTCTATTTCAGATAAATCATATGGAAGTAACGATTTATTATACACAAAAACATCAACTAGAACTTTCTCAGCTTTAGGAAATCCCACATAATTTGATTTATAAGATTTTTTGTTCTCTAATGGAGACCGTAAAGGTAATGGAGCTATAATGACGCTATTATTATTTAGAATATGATGTAATCCCTTTATGTCATTAATCATAAAGACATCAACATGATGTTCTTTTAGATGATAATATAAGTTTTCTATTCTGTCTTTATCAATTTCAATAATATTATAGTTCATATATGTTTGATGCGTCGTGTAATTGTTTAATATTTTTGTGTTCCATATTGAAATGTTTACATTAACTTCGTTACCAAAACGTGATTTTAAATTTACTACCTTTTTGTTATAATCTTTTAATAATCTCACTATATTCTTATCATTATCTATAAAAAAATCGATAAAAGCTTTATTATCAATAACAGCATATACATTACTGCTTTTTGATATAATTAACTTTTCTTTTTTTAAATCATATATTCGCCATGCTAAAGAAGCATCACTTATATCTTCATAGTATTTTAAAAAGAATTTTCTTAAATCATCTTTATCTATTTCAGCACCAATATAAAAATCATTATAAAAGTCTTTTAGAATATCATTTCTCATATATTTACCTCAATTTTATGTAAATGACGACTATTATTGTTTTAGTCGCGTTTTACATATTTTAACACATATAAACATATATCTCAATAAAACATGTATTTATCGACTGTTTTTATTTTAGTCGCGTTTTACATGATGTGAAAATCTATACAAAATGAAGTCATACGTTTTTTAATTGGAAATTTGAAATATGAGGTGGTGTACAACTTGATTTTTATGGACTATATTTTACATTTCTTTCGTATTAGCCACCTGTATCAAATGTGTAAATTTAATAATCATTAATATAATAACCATGATTTGAAAAGGTAGTTGTAAAAATATATTGATATCTTTTCCACTATTTTGAATAATAAGTAAACCTAATAATGCAATAATCAATAATATATACAGATCTTTTTTAAATACTTTTATCGTTAATATCATAGATACAATAAATAGCAGACCCAAAACACTATATATACCAATCCATGTAATGGTTGGAATATTATAGTTACTAGGAATACTTACCTGAGTAGCCGCAAAAAATATAAGTGTATATAAAACGATAATATAATTTTCGATACGTTCCTTTTGAGGATGATTAGATATTATATTTATGGCTATGTGTACAATAAAAACTACTGCTTGTGCAAATAGTAACATCAATAACATCACAATCAATAAACCTAATCCAAAAGATTGATTTGAAGTTATTTGTCCAAATATATATATCCCTGCTATAAATAACACATTAATGATCATAAGTCCTATTTGAATATACTTTAAAACCGTTTTTGCGATAAATTTGTTTAATATATAAATCACCATTGTACCTAAGCCTATATAAAAATATAGGTAATCTATCATTGATTGATTAGATGTAAATAAAAATCTAATAAAACCACTGATAAAAACAATACTTAATAAAGTTAAAACAATCTTTTTCATGATACTCCCCTAAAATTTAATTTGTTAATGATACTTCTTTTATCGTTTTAATCATACTTTGCGTGACAATCTTTGATTTTTTCATAGGAAGTAACGCAAACACATGTGGGTGTTTATCAAATATCATTAAATCAACATGTTTATTTCTTTCTTCAAATATACATGTATCTGGATATAAAATATCATAAGTGCCTACATAAATATCGATTGGTTTTTGATAATCAAAAATCATTGGAGATACGATTTCATTTGTTTTATGAATATCATCATAAGCTTTTAAACCTTTAAACTGATTAATAGATAAAATGAAATCATGTTTCTCTAATGGTTCCATATCAGGATTAGATAATGAAAAGTCTAACCAAGGTGATAATAATATCATATGTTTAATACGTTTCTTTTCGTGATCATTAAGTAATTGAAATGCTGATAATAACACTAAACCACCTGCACTATCACCCATTAAGATAAAGTGATCATTTGGAAACTTTTCCATCACTTTTTTTATCATTTGATATGAGATGTGATAAATCTCATTTGATTTATGTTGAGGCATTAAAGAATAAACCATATAAGTTGTTTTTACATCTGTTTCTTTGATAATCTTGTCTAATAACAAATGGTGTGCAATCGTCCCATTAAGGCATAAAGAGCCTCCATGAAAATATAAGATGTGTGTATGACTATTTGAATCAGCATTCATTGTATATAATGCATGTCCCATCACTTCATCGTCATCTACTTTATATTTTTGCAACATGAGTTTTGGAAATTTTTCTTGTTTTTGTTTACGCGCGGTCACTAAAAAATCTTTATTTGAAGATCCAAATTTTAAGATTATTTTAGTGATGAAATTTATATTTCCTTCTATAAATGTTTTCATACTTTTATCCTTTAAGCAAAATTATTATGTTATTTAAATAATTTGAGTATAACATATTTTTTTAATTCAAATATGAAAGACAAAAAATAACGATTCATATTTACTCTTATTTTATTATATTTCTTATTAAATAAAAAGAGACTAAAACATTGTTTATTTTAGTCTCTTTGATCATCATGTTATTTATATATGTATGTGAGTCAAATTATTAATCCATTTACCTGAGGTTGCTCTTCTATATGTAATGATAAATTTCATAATTTCTTCAAAATTAACAAATATAATAATCACATATAAATCTAGGTTTGTAAAATAAGATAAGATAAATGCTAATGGAACACCAACACCCCAAAGACCTAATATTTCAGCAAACAATGCAAACTTTGTATCTCCACCAGATCTAAGTGTTCCAACAATTGTAATCGCATTTAAGAATTTAATTGGTGCATACACTGCATAGACTCTTAAGATTAAAACGACCATTTGTGTAACTTCATCTGTTAGATTTCCAAATAGTGGGACAATCACAGGTGCAAGTGTAAATAATATCACACCTAATACAATCCCTAATATAAAACCTAGTTTCCTAAACTTCTTCTCCCAAAGTCTAGCAGTTTCTAGTTTGTTTTCACCAAGTTTATTTCCCAACATCACTGCTGCTGCATTAGCAATAGCAATGGTTGCTACCCAAAAGATATTATTTATCTGATTTGATAAATAAACAGACCCCACTGCTTTATCTCCTATAAAGCCATAAGCAATAAGATATACGGTCATACCTAATCCCCAAAATCCCTCATTAAGTAATACCGGTAGAGCAGTCTTTATAAGTTTACTCATCAATGATTTAGTCATGCCTTTTAAAGCACTTAATTTAACTTTAAGGGCTTTTTCTTTGCTTATCATTAAATATATAATAGAAGCTATAGCGATCACACTTGATGAAATAAGAGTCGCAAGTGCAGCACCTTTAACACCTAGCTCTGGGAAACCCATATATCCATTAATTAATCCGTAATTTAAAAATGTATTTAGAATAACACCAAAGATTTGAAATA
Source organism: Mycoplasmatota bacterium (assembly GCA_018622495.1). Taxonomy (GTDB): domain Bacteria; phylum Bacillota_I; class Bacilli_A; order Acholeplasmatales; family Acholeplasmataceae; genus WOFB19. The sequence continues at coordinate 358,768 of CP076021.1, read as the reverse complement.
TGGAAGGCCATAAGACTTTTCCTACATTTCTTGCGAGCATACTAATAGCAAACCCAATAGTTGATGTGATAAATGTATACCCAATAAAACTTAAATATGATATACCTAAATCAATGACATGTTGATTTGGTGTATCACTTAAATTAAATATATGTATTAATGGTTCTGGTATCCACAAAACAAGACCTAGAAATATAGATGATATAAATAAACCTATGAACAACATCATCCAAAAGACACGATATATATCTTTATAAGATTTAGCACCATAAAACTGAGCGATAAATATACTAAGTCCTGAAAATAATCCAAATTGGAAAATACTTGATAAAAACAAAAATTGACTACCAATACCAACAGCACTAAGTGCATCATCACCAAGTTCAGTAACCATAAACGTATCAATAATACCTAATATGGATCCCATAAGTTGTGAGAAAAAGATAGGAATCGCTATTTTTATTAATGTTTGATAAAAATGTTTGTTAGATGTTTCGTGCATATGTGATAACCTCTTTCAGCCACACTATTATAGCACTTTAACAAATTACTATCAACATGAACTTAGAAGTATTATTTCTATCTATAAAATCAAAACCCTCATTTCAATTAAGAATGAGGGTTTTATAATTTATTTTATCAATTTTAATACTTAAGCAATGATAATCATTTGAATGTTTCTCTATCTTTAATCTAATACCAGTTCTAATGCATCAATAATGTTTTGTGCTGATTTTTGATGTGTCACATATGAAGCATGATTATGTGCCCCAACTGGATCTCCATCTTCACCCACTTGTTTAATTATCACTAAATGTACATATGCTTTATCAGCTGCATCAAGTAAATTAATTACTTCGCCAGCTGCAGTTCCATTTTGAGAACCTGAAGTCATTGTCCATATAATATGTGCATCAGGAGCATCTGCTCTTAATTTTAAAAGAAAGTTTGCGACTTGGGTTTTAAACTCTTCTATTTTTTCTTGTTTTTCGAAACCTGTATAGTTATTAATCACTGAAGTGTAATCATTTCCTCCAATATTAACAATAATGACATCTGGTGTTTTTTCATGATCATATGATGTCATAATAATATCTTGATTAGGATCAATACCTATATAATCATAAGCTTCATAAATATTAACTTCTCCTAAACGATCATTAAAACCATATTTAAGGCCCCATCCAGAATTAGAAACAAATTCAAATGAACCATTATAATGTTGTGCAACTAAATATCCAAAAGCATGAAGTGATGAAGAATTTTCCGTAGTTCTTGATTGTCCTTCTGTACCTAAAGATCCGTGACCTGAAATACCAGATGCACCAATCATTAAAAAATGCATTTGATCTGTTTCTTCTACTTCTAAAAACTCACCATTTGTTTTAATACTAGATAGATATGTTATGCCATCTTCTGGTTCACTTCTTTTAACGACTTCTAATGTATGTGTATCATATGAATCATAAGTGATTTGAAATGTTTGTTCATCATCTTCTAAAACTATAACATCACAATCAGTAAGTAATTCCCCATCTTTTGCTACTGAGAAATATATATCATTGTTTTTATCTTCTAAACCTAATGAAAATTCTACAATACGTCCATAAAATTCCACTTTAAATCCTGTTGCAGTGTAATAAAAATACATGTTGTCGTTTTTATACTCAGTTCTTCCATACCACTCAATATATGCATCTGATAATAAATCTTGACTTAGTTGATCAACTTTATCAGGATCATCAACCAAAGTATCTTCTTCAATTTGACATGCATTTAATACAACAAGTAGACTCATTAACATCAACATTATTATTTTTTTCATGTAGATGCAACATCTTTTCTTATAGCCTGACTAATTGCAATTGCAACTTTTTCATTAAACACATCAGGAATAATATGATCTTCATGTAATTCATTTTGTGGTATGATAGCTGCTAATGCATTGCAAGCTGTGATTTTCATATGCATATCTATATCTTGAACGCGTGATTGTAATGCACCTTTAAAAATGCCCGGGAAAACTAATGCATTATTAATTTGATTAGGTGTATTAGATATACCTGCACCATAAACTCTAGCACCTGCATCTAATGCATCGTCCCTAGATATTTCGGGTATAGGATTTGCCATAGCAAATACTATCGCGTCTTTTGCCATAACATGCACCATATCTTTTTTGAGTGCACCACCGGCACTAACACCAATAAATACATCTGCACCTTCTAAAGCATCTTTTAATAATCCTTTTAATTTTCTTGGGTTTGTTTTTTACGCATATAATTTTTGTGTATCATTTAATCTTTTATCATCTGGTTCTAAAATACCATCAATACCACATAGTACCATATCTTTAACGCCAAGTTCAGTTAAAAAATTAGTAATCGCGATACCAGCAGATCCAGGACCATTTAATACAACTTTAATTTCATCAATATTTTTCCCAACTAATCTAAGTGCGTTTAACAATGCTGCACCTGAAACTATCGCTGTACCATATTGATCATCGTGAAATACTGGAATATCTAGCATTTCATTTAATCTTCTTTCTATCTCAAAACAACGTGGTGCACTAATATCTTCTAAATTAATACCGCCAAACGATGGTGAAATAGCTGCTACAGTTTGAATGATTTCTTCAGTATCTTTTGTATTTAATACAATAGGAATTGCGTCTATACCTGCAAATTTTTTAAAGATTGCACATTTACCTTCCATAACAGGCATGGCAGCTAAAGGGCCAATGTCTCCTAGCCCTAAAACCGCTGTACCATCAGATATAACAGCCACTGTATTTTGTTTACCTGTTAACTCATATGCACTTTCTTGATGATCTTTAATATGTAAACAAGCACTTGCTACACCCGGTGTATATATGAGTGCTAAATCACTTTTATCCTTAATATCTATTTTGTTTGCTATGGTTATTTTTCCTTTTAATTTTTTATGTAATGCTAATGATTCTTTCATGATGTCCATATGTTATGTATCCTTTCTTTTAAGCGCTTGGATCAACAGTTGTAAATCTATAATTTAATTCTCCTAAATTTGGGTCATCAAATGTAATATAAACGGAAACACTACCTGGGCCAGTATTACCATAAACAAATGTAACTGTGTCGCCATCTACTACAGCTCTTGAATTAGATGTAGTAATTGTATAACCACTATAGGTAGCACCTTCAGGTAATACTAAAACACTAAATGTCACTACTGTATCAATATCAACAGTATCTCTATCATCTGAATTATTTGGTTCTGGTAAAACTAATCCATCAGTATCGACAGTATAACTGGTTGCATCAACAACTTCTACTGTTGTAAATCTATAGTTTAATTCACCAATTGCAGGATCTTCAAATGTAACATATACTGAAACACTTCCAGCACCTGATCCTAAAACGAATGTAACAGTATGCCCATCAACTTCAGCTCTTGAGTTTGAAGTTGTAATAGTATAATTTTGATTTGATGCACTTACTGGATCAATATCAACACTAAAGACTGCGACTGTTCCAATATTTACTTCATCTCTTATATCGGCATTATTTGCTTCTGGTAAAGCAATTGTATCTGTTGTTATCGTAACACTTTCAATTGGAATATCTTGTACTGATTCTACTGTTTTAAATCTATAGTTTAACGTTTCAACACTTGAGTCTTCAAATGTCACATAAACTGAGACGTTCCCAGGCCCAGTACTTCCATAAACGAATGTCACAGTATTACCTTCTACTTCAGCTCTTGAATTAGATGTCGTAATGGTATATCCAGGATAATCTGCATTCTCAGGTAATATTGTCACGGTAAATGTAGCAACTGTACCAATGGTAACTTCATCTCTTATATCTGCATTGTTTGCTTCTGGTAAAACTAATGTATCAGTAGTTACTTCGTATGATGTTACTTGTTCATAATCTTCTACAGTGACTAAAATAGTATCTATGTATCCACCATCTCTTGTTGTCACTGTCACTGTTGCAGTTCCAGGATTTAATCCTTTAATTTCTCCATCACCTAATATTTCAACTATCGTTTCATCGCTTGATGTCCAAGTTGTCATTAAATCAGGAGCGCTTGAAGGTGTTATGTTATATTCTAAAATAACAGTATCTAAATAAGGAATAGCAACTTCTTCAAGTACAATATCAACACCTGTGACGGCACCTGATTGCCAACTTAAAACGCCACTTTCAACAAATGCATCGCCAACAACTAATAAATCAGCTGAATCAAATGAAGGTAATGTTGGTAGATCTTCATCACCAGGAACCCATGTTAAACCACTAATAGAATTTAATAATGGTTTATATGTTGTAGATGATGCATCATATCCACTAGGTGCAATATCATAAGTAGTTGCTGTTGTTTTTTCATTAGCTTCGGTAATTTTTAATCCACCATCATCTTTAATTGCAATTTACGCAAAGACATATGTTTGACTGATTTCTCCACCATCTAATGTTAAACCTGCAACACCACCAACATAATCTCTACCACCAATTAAAGCGCCACCAACATATGTATCGGTAATAGTACCTGCATTAATACCTGTAATACCACCAACATATAAATCACCATGAATTGATGCAACACCTAAATTATTTGCTGAATCATCTAATGCAGTTGCCATTGATTTATCAATAAATTCTTTTGAGCTCATTGATCTTGCAAATGAACTTAATGAAATAGTACCTTCGTTATAACCTGTAATACCACCGATAGCAATATTTTTACCTTCATTGCCATCGCCTGAAGTGCTATATGCACTTTGTGCAAATACACGTCCGCTCACTTGACTCAATGTAATTGTTCCAAAATTAAATCCTGCAATACCACCACTATATGAATAAGTATTAGAACTTTTACCACTATTTGCTTGATTACCTGCCGGTAATGTTGCTGTTACAGTTGCTTCTTGAATAAGACCAAAGTTATAAGCTGCTACGCCACCGTTTCCTCTACCTGCCTTAATGGCACCAGATCCACCAACGTTAACATTAGAAATTGTACCACTTGCTCTATTTACTCCAACAATACCACCAGCACCAGTTGATAAATCAGTTGTGTCAACCGTACCATCAAAGACTGGTAATTCACCTTGTAATCTAGCATTTGTTAATTTTGCTCTTGATTCTATATTTGATATAGTACCAAAATTATCATCAGCGATTGAACCAATCGCATATAAATTTTCTTACGCTGCACTTAATACCGTACCTTCATCAATAACTAAATTTGAAACAACACCTTCAGATGATATTTCATGGAATAATCCACCATTACCAGTAAATGATAATGCATAATCTTGTCCATCATATGTACCAGTAAATGTAATTTTTCTATCATTATTAATTTCAATTGGAGAAGTTAATGTTGATAATATATCAGCAACTTGTATAAAGTTCTTATCTTGTAAGTCTTCTTGATCAAGTAATGCGAGTACATCGCTTTGTTTGCTCACACGATAAGGATTTTCTGTTGTACCTTCTCCACCAAATAATAATAATTCACTTGTGACTTCATCACCTACTGTATCAATTTTAACTGTATAGTATCCACCTTGTGGTACTTGAGTTGGCATAAATGTAACAACATCTAAGACTTCATTATCTTCAATGCTTATTTCGCCTGGAATTTCAGTATAAGCTGAAGCATCTTCTGCTTTAACTGATACTGTAAATGTTTGTAAATCAGCATCTTGTTGAAGCCATGTTATATTAGATGAAAATAATGCATCTTCTATTGATATATTTGTAGGTACCGTGGATACTTCAATCCAAGTAGCAACCAATGTGATATCTTCTGTAACGATATCTACATCAAAGTCCCACACAAATGTATCATTTTTCCATTCACCCGAGAATACATATCCATCTTTTGTTGGATCTTCTGGTTGAGTGACTTTTCCACCGTTTAATATATCTTGTGATTCTACTTGAGAACCTCCATCAGAATCAAATGTTACAGTATATGTTAATGGAGATGTATTTCCATTACAACCTACTAATAACACAACTGCTAATAAGAATGTTACTGTTAATAATATTTTTTTCATATTTTTCTCCTTTGTTCTAGTTTGGAATATATGCTACTGAATTACTTAATGCCATTACGATAAAGATAATTGTAATGACTACTGGTCCTAAATAAGAATTTCCTGATAGTTTATAAAACCATCTGTTAAATAAAGGCATTAAGAACATCACTGGTAATAATGTAAATAATATATTGATATATAACCATTGTGTTGTGCCATCTGCTAATTCTGTGAATGCGATTGTTCCTGTTGATGCAAATACAACATATTGTATTAATAAAATAATCGCTAATCCTGTAATGTTCATAAGAGATGCAATAAACATCTTCCATCCTTCTGATAATTTGCCATGCATTTGTGAACCATTGACTCTTATAGAATTTGAAAAATAGAAAATAAAGAATAATGGTACATACATAAGTGCTTGTAAAATAACTTTAAAGTTAACGCGTCTAGCTGCCATCACAAATATAAATCGATAATCCACATGAAATAGACCATAAACAAACATTAAAATAAGAAAATAAGTACATGCGACAATTAATCCTAATAATAATGTTTTTAAAACATCTTTAAATGGAATATTAATACCCCATCTTTTCATTTCTTCTTTGAATCCTATGCCTTCATTAATTGCATCATTTTTATTTTTCATAAATATTAAGTGACTTAATATAAACATCATTGCTGAGAATAATCCACTGAATACTGCCCAAACCATCACTGCATTAGTCATGCGTTGTGGAAAGAACCATGTTGGTACTGAGGAACTCGCATCTGCAAATAGTGTTAATGTTAATTTGCTACTTGGTAAATACGTAAGTGCTGCAAATGATGCTGATATAGCAAAGACAACTAAATAAACAATAAGTCTTTTTCTTGAACGTTTTTCTTTAATAATAATTGGATCTCTTTTTGATGATTTGAAAAATGGTATACGATATAGTAATGAAGCGAGTGGGACGATCATCGCAAGTGAAGCAATTAATGATATCGTTGTAAGTGCTTCTTTATACATCCACACTTGATTAGTTGTTGCAATTTCAGTATTTGCAAAATCCATCGCAACTTCAAAGAATCGAATTGTATTAGAAGTTGCTTCTACACTATAAGGTTGGAATGCATGAATGGTTTACGTATTAAATACTTGTCTCATATTTCTTAAAGTAGGATTACCATATATTTTACCTACTTCAATAGCAGTACCATAAGATATAGTTTCAAGATTTTCTTGTGCTAATCCTGAATTAACAAAATCGTGTGTTTCAATCATCCATACTGCATTAGATTTTGTGAATTCATCTTCTGGTGCTTGATCATTTATTTCGTTTCTAAATGCACCTTCATCATATAAAGCATAGTCCATGCCCATATTACTTTTAGAATATGCTATATCAGATTGAATTGATAATACATATCCACTTATAAATACAGAATGTACTTTACTTACACCATCATTATTAACTGCATCTTTTCCAAAGTGTACTGCTGCTTGATAAGCAGCATTACCTCCAGCTGAATGTCCAGTCACACCGATACGGTCTTTATCAATAAAAGGATAAACATCATCGTTATCATATATATAATCGATTAAATCAAAAGCCCCATATCCTTCATATGTTGCAATGGCTGTACCTTGTACTCCTGAACTTGATGATGAATCACCTTGAGAGTATGGATCAATGTTAATAACAACAAATCCTCTTTTTGCAAACTCTAATGCGACATGCCCTTGAGTTTCTCTTGATCTTTGAAATCCTGCGATTTCAATAATCACAGGTACTTTGTTTGTTTCTGATACACCATCAGGTATATAAATATCATAAGCAAGTGTTTGATCATCTCTAGTGTCTTGATAGACTGTTTCAATCGTCACTGTTCCCCAACTGTTTTGAATTAAACTAGCAAACAATGAGGCAGTTAATATAACTACCATGAGTATTAAAACCCACCTACCCGATTTATCTAGTATTTGATTGAGTCTTTTAAATTTTTCTTTCATCTTTTTCTCCCTTATAAAATGTAAGCGTTCTCTATATGTATCATATCAAAAAAAGATGCTTTAATCTATAAGCATCTTAATCCGTTTTTTTATAGGGTATAAATTTAATTTATAGGGTTATCTAGAATTTGTAATATATTTGACAAATTCAATCGCTCCTTGATGTAGTTCTACATTTTTTCGCCATATAAGGCCGATTTTTAGATTTAGTTTTTCTTTGAATGGAATACCTATAATATGTTCATCATCCGCATCAACAAGTTCTTTAATAAGAAATGCTCCTCCCGCGTTTATTTTAATAAAATTTCTAATCACGAGTATTTGCGAAGATACTAAAACTATATTAGGTACTAATCCAATTTGACTATACATATCTTTAATAAGTCTTGTTTGAAAGAACCCTTCTTTCATTAATATTACTGGTTCAGATTTTATATCTTCAATAGTAACAAACTCTTTATGTGCTAATGGATTATCTTTTGAAACACAATAAACTAATTCTGTTTCTAAAATAACTTCTTTTTGATATCTCTCTTGTTCTGATTCATTTAAGATAGAAAACCCTAAATCTAGCGTGTTATTCATAATTTTATTTCTAATACTAAGTGATCCTTCTTCCCAAATTTCAAACTTAGCATCAATATGTTCTAACATGTATCTTTCATATATCATGGGAAATAAAAACGATCCAATCATTGGTGGAACACCAATTCTTATTGTTGTTTGTTTATCAGCTAAATCTTTTAAATCTTTCTCAAATATTTCTAATTGTTCTAAAATACCTTTAGCTTTCTCATAAAAGAACTCGCCTTCTTTAGTAAGTTCTAGGCCATGAGCTTTTCTATCAAAAAGTTTTAGATTAAATTCTTTTTCTAAATTGTTGATTGCTGATGAGAGTGCAGGTTGTGTAACAAACAAGAATTTACTTGCTACACTAAGTGATCCTTGATCACATATTTCAACAAAATATTTTAATTGAATAAGTCTCATAAAGATACCTCTTAGTTTTAGTGAATAGTTGCTATATTAATTTTACCACATGAAAAATTTCTTTACATTTTACAATTTGATTTTCTTTCAATTAACTTCATAAATCGATTTACATCCAACTTGAACACTTTTGTCCTTATGTAGCACTGTTATACCAAAGTAATTCTTTCCTTCATGTGTACCACCATAAAAATCTGAAATAAACTTAACTAAATATTTTCCATCTTTTAGCGATTTATGATTTTTAATTTTTGCATAAACATTTTCTTTTATATGCTTGGAAATATATTCATGCATTTGCTCTCTTATTTTTATAATTTCATCTTCATTATTTTTATCTAATTTAATGCCCTTAATTCCTTCTTTTTCTATATGATTATTACTATCTTTTACAAAAGTTATCTGAGGTAATACAATAATAGATTCTTTTTCATTTTGACTGTCATACCAAATAATTTTATGTCTAACAATTGTCTCTAAATGTATATATCCTTTATTGATAATATCAATATATTTTTGTGCATATGCCTTTGAGAATTGAAGTATTTTTCTATCTTGATAACTAAATTTATTTTTTTCTTCGAATTCAAGTTTGGTATCTAACTCGATTCTTTTACACATATCTTGAGTAAATGAAAAATACCCGAGATTTAAATCTTTATGTGTTAATGTAAACACAAGGTATTCGGGTTCATCATACATATTTTCATCAATTTGATATGTAAAATTTTCTATCTGGTTAAATTTGAAAAAATCTCCTTTATAATGAATAAATAAATTTTTCTTAGCTCTAGTTATACCAACATATAATAATCGTCTTTCTTCATCATTATTTATATATTTGTTGTCATATAAAATAAATAAATTATCAAACTCTCTACCTTTAGCTTTATGAAGTGTAGATACCATCATTTGGTTTGTCTCTATATAATCATCAAACAATGCAGTTTTCATAAATTCTTTAAAATCTGAAGAAAACTTCAGTTTGCCACTAATCTTATCAAATTCTTTCAATGCTTTTAAAAATACAGGATAATTTAAAGTATTTTGATATTTATTTGCAAGTTTAACTAAACCTTGTTCCCATTGGCTTTGATTAATGGAAGATATAGTTATATTTTCACCATACAATATAGCGAAAAATTCTCTAATCTCTAAGAAATTATATAATACTAAATGATTATTATCCTGGATTAATTGTGCTGGATAACCTTTTTTATTTAATAAACCTGCAATATAGTTTGCTTCCATATTTGTTTTAGTTAATACACAAGTTTTACCTTTTAGTTTGGTATTTATTACTTGATTAACTAGGGGTGTAATTAAATTATCATATTGATATTGAAAAACTGATATTTGGCCATTATCCTCTTGATTAGCTTGTATAGGTCTTTGTTTTAATCTATTTGCAATGCTTTTAACAAAAGCATTTGCAAAAGTAACTATATTTTTCTTGGATCTGTAATTTTTTGTTAATTCATATACTTTAGATCGTTTACTTAATGTTTTTAAATATTCATTTGACGAACCTCTAAAACTATAAATATTCTGATCATCATCACCGACAGCAATAAGTTTAACATTCTCATTTTTTTCCACTAGTAATTGAATTAATTCAAACTCTTCTTCTCTCATATCTTGTGCTTCATCAATCACTATAATCATTTTAGTTATTCTGGAACGTTCAACCTCATCATTTCTTATTAATTCAACAGCTTCTTTAATAATATATTCAGATTTTTCGATATCTCCCATTTTCCCTAACAATTCAAAGCAGAATGAATGAAATGTTTTAATTTCAAAAAAATATGCTTGACTACCAATCATTTTTACAATACGTTCTTTAAATTCATCAACCGCCGCACGTGAGAAAGTAAGCATAAGCAATTGCTCGTGTCTGATATCTTCTGTATAGAAAATAGATGCAAGTTTGTGTACAAGTAATCTTGTTTTCCCACTACCAGGACCGGCAGCAACTACAATAGATTCATTTTCCATATCTTTAACAATAGTAACTTGATCCGTTGATAAGTTCTCATATATTTCTTTAAACTTAGCTTTGCTCATGTTCCTACTAATTTCTGATTTTCGCTTATTAAAATGTTTTCTTAAAAACTCATCATATTCCATCACAAAATAATCATTAACAAAGTTCAATGCGTTATCATAATTTTGCAAAATAGTTGTTGCATATTCACCAACAATATGAATTTGTTGTGTTTTATTTTGATAAAAGTTTTCTAATTTTTGATAATCAGCTTTAACATATCTTTTTGAAGTATTTTGTATTCTTTCAATAGTCATCGGGTTATATATGACTAAAAACCCACCTTCAATATTTAATGCTTCTATTTTTTTAAGATAGAACAAACAATCTTCAATCTCATTAGAATGTACTTCTTTATCCATTAATCCCATTTGATTCTCTACATGCTTCTTTAATTCTTCTATAGAAAAACTAACTTCATTTTCTTCATCGAGAGGTTTAACTTCTTCATTTTTCTTAAAGGACTTATTAAATAAATAGTCGACAATCATTGAAGATACCAAATGCATTCGATTTAATTTTTCAACAATGATATCATAACGGTCTTCTAGTTTTAAAGATATATTAGCATTAGCTCTTCTTGAAACAATGATGATATGACTGATATCCATATAATTAATAAGAAGTTTAACCATGTTCATATTAGATTTGATTTCTTTTTCTTGAGCACTTTCATTAATTTCTTTAAGATTATAATTATAAATATCTTCTTTAAACTGATCAAGTAAAACACGTTCAAGTTTTACCATCTGATCTAGTTTAATCTTAGATGAATTAATTTTAAGGTTTTTCTTTATAGTACATCTTAAATCTTTAACATCTGCAAGTATTTGTTCTTCTCTAAGTAATCTAAGTATACGCATCACTTCTTTTAATTCAATACCTAAATTATCTGATATATAATCTACTCTTGCTTCTGCTTGATCATTTACACCACGCTTAGTATATTTACTTGAAATAAGAGATTTAGTAATGCGTTTGGCAACCTCTTTGTCATTATCAAGGATGATTTTACTTTCATCGATACGTTTTGCTGCTTCAATTTGTGTTTCTACTAATATACCATCAGCAAACACTCTTGGTGCATTTTGTTTTCTAATTAAATATCCTGAATCTTCAAGCGTAGCAATTGCTGTCGTAATACGTGTTTGAACATCTCTAACTTCTTCATCCCAACCAGCACTTCTAGCAATTTCTAAAGCTGATTTAGTCACAGATTTTCTTGTTTTTGTAATGTTTTTAATACCAGACCATACTTGTTGTATTTCTTTTTGATTAAGTTTAGTTTGACTTAATAATCTAAAGTGTTTATCTAAATCTTTTTCGTTATATAAAATATAACAATCAGCTTGGATATTTTGATCGCGTCCAGCTCTACCTGCTTCTTGAATATAGTTTTCGATTGAATTTGATATGTCATAATGGATGACCATTTCAACATCACTCTTATCAACGCCCATACCAAAAGCAGATGTGGCAACCATAATATTTGTTTCACCTGACATAAATTTATTTTGTTCAAGAACCTTCTCATCTTTTTCCATTTTCCCATGGAATTTGGATACTGAATAACCATCTTGCTTTAATCTGTTATATAATTGATCAATGCTTTTCGTTCTTGATGCATAAATGATTGTTGAACAATCATGATGATTAATGAGTGTTCTCATCTCTTTATATTTTTCAGTGTCATCTTCTACACCAATCACTTTATATTTAAGATTTTTTCTAGCACTTCTAGTAACGATTTTTTCCATGTTTAAATCAAGTGTTTTATTAAAGTAATCTTCTATATCTTTAATAACATCTTGTTTTGCAGTTGCTGTGAAACAAGAAATAGGAATTTGTTTATGATTTCCTTTTTTGTCTTGTAGAAGTTTAATAAATTTACCAATATATAAATAATCTACTCTAAAATCATGTCCCCATGTTGAAAAACAATGTGCTTCATCAATAACAAATCTTGCGATATCTCTTTCTAATAATAAATTTTCTATTGTTCTTGAACGTAGTGATTCTGGAGCTAAATATAATAAACTAATTCTTCCGTCTCTAACTCTTTCAATAACTTTTGATCGTTCAATAGGATCAAGTAATCCGTTAATTGTTCCTGACATATTAATAGTCTTTTTTTCTAAACCATCTACTTGATCTTTCATTAAAGACTGTAATGGTGAAATCACAACTGTTAATGATCTTGAATTAACACCAGACATAAGTGCTGGTAATTGATATGTGACAGATTTTCCTCCACCTGTGGGAAAAACAACAATCATAGATTTATTGTTTAATGCTAAATCAACCGCTTTTTCCTGCAGTACTTCTCCATCATATGTTCTAAAAGAGTCATAATTAAAGAAATCTTTAAGACTTTTATTTGCATTTAAAGCGTGCGCACAATAATGACAGTTTTCTACACACGGCGTGCTTCTAAGTGATTTTATTATTTGTTCTACCATTGGGTAATTTATAAGCAACCATGCAGGAAATTTCGATTCTACATTTTCAGTTGTAATTAAAGCAAGTGTATATGCAAGTTCGACAGGATATTTATCAACCCATATATCTAAAGATGCATTTTCGCAAATTTTATCAAAAAATATCTTTCTTATCAAATCACTTAAATTGTTTGCTAATTTTTCGAAACCTATATAGCGAAAAAAGCCAGAGAATCCTGGCGTATTTCTAAGTAATGTATAATATATTGTTTTTAAATTTTTATCTAGACTTATAAATTTTTCATGTTCATCTTTAAATAGTGCAAATGAATTTTTTGAATCATTTAGTGGGTTATTAGAATCTTCAGGCTTCAATTTATCATTTTTTATTAATTTATGATATGGTTTATCAGGAAAAACTAATACAGATATCAAAAGTGTATCAATTGCATTATCCTTATTAAAATTAAAACCTCTTAACTGATTTTGAAGTATTGGAATATCATGTTGCATGATATTATGCCCAGCAAAAAAATCAGCCTTATTAATGAATTTTCTAAATTTCTTGATGTTGTTTTCATGGATGTAACTTTTATCTTCTTTATATGCTGCTAAGTCTACAATTTTATTTGTCTTATTTTTTGTTTCTATATCAAAAAAACAAATCATATAATTACCTCATATACATGAAAAGTATAAAAACATTTTGTCTGTAAATTTTGTACTATTCAGTTGATATTTCATCACCCAAAAAATATTTTTCAATCAAGTCCCAACGCTCCTCATCAGAAGTAAGCTTAGTGAAAAAGTGATTCATTATCCTAATTGAATTATTATGTAAATCATTTATATTTTCAACAGTAACTGATTTATATTCCTGTGTGGCCATTCTTTCAAGAACATCAGCACCGTTAACACGCATAAAGAATTCAGGTCTATCACCAGATTTGATACTATATTTCGCTATGCCAAGTAACTCAAAAATTTGAGCCATAACAATTAAAGTATCAGATCGCATTTTATCTGAACTCTTATTAATACCAGAAGCTGCATTATTTCTTAAAAACAACTCTTCTTTTTTCCCCATAGAATTTCTCAATTCCCTTCTTGCGGTTCTTATTAATACATCTCGTTTACCTAAATATTTGTTATTAATAATAGAATACATCTCAGTATTACTATTATAATTCATAAAATTACTAGAATTAAAATGATGACTGGATCTTAAATTATTCATCAAATATAGCACAACATTAGAAATCAACTCACACTGAGTCTTAGATTTAAAAATATTTCCATGATCACTATATAATTTATTAGAAAACATATTCATTGTAAAGTGTTTCTTACTATTATTATATGTATTTAGCATTTTCACAATTATTTCTAAAAATTGCGAATATACGTCAACAGTTTCTTTAAATGTTAGATTATTGTTATTTTTTATCTCCAACCATACCTTACTTTTTAACTTATTTCCTAAATATATATCACCTATTTTACCTTGAAATATAGCTCTTTTAAATTGAGCAAAACTTAGATCTTTATATTTATCGCTCCACAACTGTTTAAAATCCATTTCATATACATCACCTTTATATGTGACTATGTCACCGTTAACATCTTCTCTAGATAATTGAGACTTATTTCTAAATTTACTCAAATACTTCATCCATTCGATTTTTTCAAAAAATACAATATCTTCATCAAAAATCATATATAACCCTTTTGTAAACATACTCCTAGGTTTGAATATAAGTGCATATTTTTGTAAATTAAGATTTGATTCTAAATCTTTTCTAATAACCAATAACACAGTTTTTAATCGATTATCAATATTTTCATCATTGCTTTCTCTAAAAACATGAGAGAAATCTTCTGGTGAAACTAAAAAGTTTCTTGTTTTTTTAGTTTCATAAATCTGCAGTATTTTTTGAACTACACCAATAACTTCATAGTTTTTTATTGAAGAAAGTCCATGCAGCTGTTTTATATATCTTAAATCTTCCTCAAAATAATCTGTATAAGCCGTTCCTATCATTTCTTTTTTTCTAGCTATTCTTCCAATTTCCTGCACATAATCAGCTAAATTACCTGATGGTGCATAATGATAAACATTATCAATGTCGTCAATGTCTATCCCCATACCGAATGCTTTGGTAGCAAGAACCATTTTTCTTTTTCCTGTTTTAAAATCTTCAAGAGTTTCATTTTTTTCTAATTTATCGACTCTTCCATAATATTTACCAACTTTATTTATTTTATTAACTAAAATATTTTTATAAGTTTTCTTAATTTGAGAAACAAATGGAAAATATACTAACGTCTTTTTGTTTGTGGTTAAAAATTTATTCATTCGTTTAGCAACTAATTGATCTTTTTCTTGCCTATAATCTCTTTCTTTTTTAACTAAATTAATATTGAATACTATATCATCTCTAACAATTTTCCCAATATACGGTTTCTTTATATTTAATGACAAATCTTGAATAATATCATAATACATATCGTCAACTCCACCTAAAGTTGCTGTTGCCGTAAATGCAGCTGTTGGGAAAGACATATCACTATTATATTTTTTAATTTTTTTTAAATAATCACCCAAATACCAATAATCTGGTCTAAAGCTCTTTCCCCATGTTGATACCGTGTGTGCTTCATCAATTACAAGTAAACCTATTTTTCTATCCCCAATTAAAGTTTTTATATCAGTATTTGATAACAATGTTTCTGGAGAAATATATAGAATCGATTTTTCGCCATCATTAATTTGTTGTTTGATTTTTTCTTTTTCGATCGGTGTATATTCTGAATTTATCGTAGCTGCTTTATTTGTAAGTTTTCTAATATTAGAAATCTGATCATTCATTAATCCAATTAATGGTGTTATTACTAAAGTAACTAGATTAAGTTCTTCTGCTAATTTTATAGCTGGGATTTGAAAAATTATTGATTTTCCAGCTCCAGTTGAAGCAATCATAAATGTATCATTATAAGGTTTTTTATAATTTGCATTAACTGCATTATTATAAATTTCATGAATAATAACTGATTGAGATATTTTAGTTAAATCTCTATCACCATATTCTGGATTTTTATAAATATTTAATTCTCTAAACTTGGCCGTAGAGTTTAATCTTTGTAATATATCTAAATATTTCTCATCGGTATTATGATTGTCATTGGATTCAATCGGTTTAACTGCAACACACTTAATACCTAATTGAGTTAAACTTTGTAAATTAAAATTAAAAAATGCATTTGGTTTATGTGTATTTACACTAGAATAATAGAACGTATTTTTACCGTTAACATAACTTAAAGATTTTTCAATCAAATCAAAATCATTTATGCTTGTAGGTATATAGTCAACCCCTTTAATTCTCATGGTACTTCTGTCAATATCCGTATCAAAAATATCTTTTTTCCAAGATATAGTATTTTTAGAAATATCGTTGTCGTTATAACTATATATATAATAATTATCAGAAATTCCTATATTAGAATACACTTCTTGCATAAAACATTCTTTATCACTATCTAAAATACTATACATTTGTTGAGCTGTTTCATTTTTTCTTGATACTACATAGTAGTCATTAAAAACATTGAAGTCAATGACTATCACTTTATATCCCTTTGCAGTAAAAATACCTTCCAAATTAATTTTTTTAATATAACAAAATTCATAATAATGTAAACATATAGTATCATTGTTATTTGTTAAATCTAATATTGAATTTAACAATTGATTTTGATTATTTTTCTCAATGTCTATAACAGTAGTGTTAAAAACTTTTGAATAAAAGTTATCTAAGTTGTTAAATTCGCCACCTTTAATAATATATAGAATATTTTTTTTATTAGTTTTTTTTGATTCTAAAAATTTTTTAAATATTTCATTTAGCATTTTATTCCCCCTAAACTGCCATTTAGCAACATATCCATATTGTCTTCTTCTATTATAACATATACATTTAAACTAAAATAAGGCATATTAATAATAACGTTTAAGATAACAACACTAATATTAGCTGAATCTATATATATAAAATAACTTCTTCATCTAATATAGCTTTTCGTTCTTTCCAATCAGGCATTAATACTGTTAGTAAATTATAAAACTTTGAGTCGTGATTTCTATGTGCAAAATGTATAAGTTCATGTAATGTCACATATGAAATACAATGTTTCGGTGCTTTAATGAGCTCATAATTTAAAAGTACTGTATTTTTGCTTTTAAGACATGATCCCCATCTTTTTGTCATTGCCTTTATTTCTAATGATGGTTTCGATTTAACTATATTCTCAACTAATAAGTATGTCTCATCAATAACATCTTGGAAAACAATCTGAGCTCGATTTCTAAACCATTCATTTAAAAGATTTTGTTTACGCTTTTTTATTTCTTTATTTTTTACAAATATCACGATGTATCCATGTTTCATTGTAACGTACTCTTTTTTAGTTGCAGTCTCAATCTTTAAACGATATTGTCTCCCAAGATATTTAAACGTTTCTCCACTTACATAATCTTTTTCTCCATTAAGTACTGATTTTGTTAGATTAAATCCTCTAATCTTTTTCAAAATCCAATCAGCTTTTGATTTAACAAACACCTCAATTGTTACTATTGGTGTATTTAGCGGTGCTGAAACATGTACGCTTTGATCTGGTTTAACACTTAAGTTTAAGTTCTTTATATTTTTATATTCAAGATTAAACCAAATATCTTTTTTTGAATATATAACTTTATGTTTTTCCATAGTTATTGCCTAATATCTTCTAAGTGCAACTGTTTTTAAATCATAGATTATCACATCTATCTTAGAATATGTAAGTGACTTAAAATATTTTTTCTTATATTCATAAAAGATTTCATTTAAGTCTCTAGATATTTTATTATGAACTTCTTGATTATCATGCCAGTCTATTTTACTATTCTTATCAATTACATCTTCTATTTTTATTGAAAGTTCACCAATGATATCTTCATAATCTTCAGTATCAAATAGAGAAACAATATCACTTATTTTATCTATTTCATCTTTGACAACACCAAAAAAAGCTTGAGCATTTGGATGGTTTTTTATAATTTTAGGAAAACTTGCACCTGAATAACCTTGTCTAAAGTCAGTTTTAACTTTATTAAGTCTATCAAAGTAATCACCATCTGTAATACGTTTTTCTTTATATAAGTCTAAAATTTCTTGAATACGTTCTGAAAACTTTCTATAGTATGCTGGATTTTCATCATATTTCTCAGATATACGTTTCGTCATGCGTGTACGTATAGCATCAGCTTTAGATCTACTTGTTCCTAGTTGTCCTACTTCATATTCAAATTTTTCCTCGTTTAATATGTCAACAGGTGCAGTAATCTTATAAACATTTTCTGCAGCAATGTAATTATCCATTAAATTACGCATTTTAGGTTCATACTCTTTGTGGTCAATTGAATCACTATAACGAAGTTTAACAGAAGCTCTTAGTTCTTGAAAAAATTTGAGTTCGCGTTTAAATTTATTCAATTCATATTCTCCTAAAGCGTTATACACGTGTTCTGATTCTAATGAAATACCTAAATATTTACCAAATAGCGAAAGTGTATTATAAAAGTCAGTTCTTATCTCATCATCTTCAAGTAATATTTCATATTCTTCATTATCTTTTTGATTTTTAACTGGTTTAAAAATATCAAGAAGTTGTGAATATGCTTCACGTAATTTTCCAATCACACTAATCACATCAACTAGTGCACCTTGAATGTCTTCTGAATCATAGTTTTCAAGCCCTGATCCAGAATATGTTTCCATCGCACTATCTAATTCATCAATAAGTCCACGATAATCTACAATAAGTCCATAATCTTTTCCTTCATATAAGCGATTAACACGTGCAATAGCTTGAAGTAAAGTATGTTCTTTCATTGGTTTATCCACATATAATACACTCGCTCTAGGTGCATCAAACCCAGTAAGTAATTTATCTACAACAATAATAATATCTAATTCATCACCATTGACGAACTCATCCTTAGTCATATCTTCATATCGTTGAGCATCTGAATAGCCTTCAAGCATTTTATGCCAAAACTTAAGAACTCTATCTTTGGGTTCACCTTCTAAGTCCTCGTAACCTTCTCTTTGATCCGGAGGAGATATAACAACAGCTGTATGAATATCATGATATTCATCAAAAGCTTCTTTATATCTTATCGCATCAAATTTAGAATTAGTCGCTAACATCGCTTTATAAGGAGTTCCTTTATAAAATTTAATAAAATGCATGTATATATCATCAGCAATTAATCTGATACGTTGTTCACTTGAAGCAATGTTTTCAAATTTAGCCCATTTTTGTTTTAATAGGATTTTTTGTTTATCATTTAGATTTCTCGTAATCATTTCTATACGTTTATCAATAGCAAGTCTGTTAACTGTTTGATCAACAAAACGTCCTTCATATAATAGTGGGACAATCGTTCCATCATTTACACCATCTTTAATCGTATATTTATGAATCATACGACCAAATTTACGCATGGTGCTCTTTTCTTTTTTCATAAGTGGCGTTCCAGTAAAGCCTAAATAACAAGCATTTGGAAATACTTGTTTCATTTTGATATGAAGTTCACCATATTGAGTTCGATGAGATTCATCTACTAAAACAAAAACATTTTTATCTTTAACTGGTTTTTTATTTTTAGAAGCTGTGTCAAACTTATGTACTAATGTTGTAATAACATCTGCTTTTTTGTTTTCAATTAAATAAACTAAATTTTTTCCACTTGTCGCACGTGCTGCTTTTAATCTCGAATGATTAAAAGTCTTATGTATTTGAGAATCTAGCTCAATTCTATCAGTAACAACCACTAAACGTGAATGTTCTATAGCTAATTCGCTTAATATATATTTAGCAAGCATGACCATAGTAAGGGATTTACCAGATCCTTGTGTATGCCATATAACACCTGATTGTCTATTTCCATCTTTATCAGTCTCATTAATCGTTTTCATTATTTCTTTAATAGCAAAAAATTGTTGATATCTTGCTATTTTTTTCTCATTTCGATCAAATAACAAGAAATAGCGAATAATATCAAGTGCACGTTTTGGATGAAATAGAGAAAGTATATTTTTATCTTGAATAGAAGGTATTCTATTAGTTACAGCCTCTGATAATGTTTGTTCAAACCAATCATATTCATCTGATTGTTTATCTTCTTTCCATAGACTCCAAAATTTAGCTGGTGTTCCAACTGTTGCATATTTAGTTTCATTTTTATTTGTAGACATTACAATTTGTATAAATTTAAAAAGTTGTGGCACATATTGAATTGATTGATTTCTAAGCATTTGACTAATACCTTGATTAATTGAAACAGAAGCTTTTTTACACTCAATTACACCAAAAGGAAGACCATTGATAAAAAGAACAATATCAGGACGAACATGCCCTTGTCCATCTTCTCTTTCTACTGTAAACTCTTCTACAGCATGAAAAACATTACGATCAGGATGCTCATAATCAATATAGTTTAAATTAAAAGAACGAATACCATCAACTTTAGAAACAACTTCTTGATAACTTTTCCCTAATGTTAATACATCATATACTTTTTCATTAGTTTTTATAAGTCCATCTGATAAAGAAATATCAATATCACGCATCGCTTTTTGAATATTCTTTTCTGAAAAAGGATGAGTTTGACCTTTGTATTCATATGAATTTATTTTTTGAAGTCGTTCTTTTAATATTGGTTTTAATATCACACTGTATAAATTACCACGCATAAGTTCTGCATCTTCTGGTTTAATAATCTTATAACCTATGCTATCTAATAATTCTAATGCCGGTATTTGAGAAATATTTAATTCATCGTAACCTTGTTTATTCATTCATTTCACCTCAATTGGAAGTAGAGTACAGCATCATGGCTGTACTCTTATCTTTCCGATTAATAGTTGTTGCATGAGACCTTTTTTCTGAACCTTAAGTAAATCAACTTCATTTTTTAATAAATTAATCTTTTTATCTAATAAATTTAAGTATTTACCAATAATTACTTGTTTTTTATATTCAGGTATATTAATATAATAATTCTTTATATCTTTTGTTGATAAATTTGGTTGTGCTCCACCTTGAGCTTTAGCAATCATCTTTGACAAAAATCTTTTGCTTCTCAAAGAATAATAAAAATAACTTTTATCAATGTTTGGTTCGACTATAAATTTCCCAACTCTTTGGTTTAAGAGCAAATTGGATTTATTTACTACACAAACCCTACCTACATTTCCTGTCATAGAAATTATGATATCGTCTTTCGACAATATTTGATGTTTATTTATATTCACTGGTAATTTCGAAACTTTTTTAGTTTGAGAATTAATATTTAGTTCTCCATCTTGAACATTCCCTATTGTTACAATATTATATTCTCCTTGATCTTCATAGCAATCACTTTGAAATGCGTATCCATTTACAAATAATGCGCATTTATCGATAGATATTGGATCATACTTCGTATTAATGAAATTATTCTTTTTTGTTAAAGTGTTAATTATTTGTGCAAGAACTCTTTTTTCTACTTGCAGTTTTTTTTCATTTAAATCTATTGCCTGATCCCAAGTAGATAAGACGTTTGCTATTTTCTTCTGTTCATTTAGTGGTGGTAAAACAATCTTAAAGTTTTTCATATCTCGTTGAAATAAATGCGGAATTGAACTACCCGAAACTTTTTCATATATTAGTTTTTTAAATTGTCTACTATCTATACTATAATATAAAAACTTTGGATATAAATCATACTTGTTTAAACTTCTAACTAACATCATTGTCCCATTAATTGTTGCTTTATCAGGAAGATAATCAATGAATGCTGGATTTCCAAGTGTTCCATCTTTACTGAAAATGATGTCTCCAATTTCTAGTGCGATTTCTAAAGATTCTTCATATCTGTCTTTTGTAATATGATCAGCTCTTAACCAATCTATTTTCCCATTTTTAATATGTTTCCCAGCTATTAAAAATGGACCATATTCAGTATATTCTGATTGTGCTAATCCTCTCCACCCAATTCTCCCTTTTATATATCCTAATTCTCCTAAATATCTCTTTTTCCATTGATGGGGTAATTTTACTTCATCCATTAAATTCACCTACAACCCTAGTTCTTCTAAATATTTTTCCATCTCAGCTTCAACTTCTTCAAGTTCAGTTTTAATAGACTCAATATTTTTCTTCACTTCTTTCAAATCAACCAATTCTTCTTCTTCAAAAGTATCAACATATCTAGGAATGTTAAGATTATATTCATTTTCTTCAATTTCTTTCTTAGTCGCTACATAACTATATTTATCTTCTGTTTTATATTTATCATATGCATCAACAATACGTTTGATATCTTCTTCTCTAAGTTTATTTTGGTTTTTACCTTTTTCATACATACCATCTTGAGATGCATCAATAAATAATATATCATCTCTATTTCTATTTTGTTTAAATATTAATATTGTTGCAGGAATACTTGTTCCAAAGAATAAATTAGCTGGTAATCCAATCACTGCATCAAGTAAGTTTAAATCAATAATTGCTTTTCTGATTTTCTTTTCACTTGCTCCACGAAATAAAACACCATGTGGTAAAACAACACCCATACGTCCACCTTCAGCAAGCGAATGAAGCATATGTTCTACAAACGCATAATCACCTTTTGATTTAGGAGGTACTCCCCATTCAAATCTTTTATAAGGATCTAATGATGATTCCATCTTGAAATCTCCATTTGAATCACCTGAAAATCCTGATGACCATTTATCCAGTGAGAATGGTGGGTTTGCTACAACTACCTGAAACTTCATTAATTTATCATTTTCTATATGTAACGGATTAGCAATTGTATCTCCCCATGCAATTTTTGCATCATCGATTCCATGTAAGAACATATTCATTCTGGCTAGAGACTGAGTTTGACCATTTCGCTCTTGACCATAAATTTGAGCTTTTTTTGAAGGTACTTTATCAAATGCTTTAATTAATAACGAACCTGATCCACATGTAGGATCATAAATTCTATCATTTTCTTCTGGTTTAACAAGTCTTGACAAAAGTTCTGATACTTCGGACGGGGTGAAAAATTCCCCTCCTTTTTTACCAGCATCAGATGCAAAGTTTGAGATCAAATACTCATATGCATTCCCAATGACATCTTCTCCTAATAAACGAGAAGGTCGTAAATCAAGCTTGCTAAAATCTTCTAGTAAATCTTTTAACATTGTATTACGTTCTTTTGTATTTCCTAATATTGATTCTGAATTAAAATCAATATTCTTAAATACACCACGTAACTTTGTTTTGTTAGTTTCTTCTACATCCGCTAACGCTTTATTTATGATTTCACCAATATTAGAAGCATTACGATTTTGATATAAATTATCAAAAGACGATGTATCATTCAGTGTGAATCTGTCTAATTTTATTTGGCGATTAACCATTTCTTTATCACCATCATACTTTATTAATAGCTTTTCGTAATGTTCTTTATAAACATCACTAATGTATTTCATAAATAATATAACTAATATATAGTCTTTATAAATTGATGAATCGATTTTTCCTCTAAACGTATCACATGCACGCCATAATGTTTCATTTACTTCTTTTTGAGTCCATTGTTTATTTTGCATTTTTATTCCCTCCAATAACTATTCTTTTCGTTATTTCTTTATTATATTTTTCTTTTTCTAAATGTAGTTGTTGATATAGCATTTTTTCTTTAATCATTAAATTATATATTTTAGATACTATAAGTTGTTTATTGCTTAAAATTAATGGAATTTTTGTTTCTCGAATAGTTTGCATCCTAATCATTGGAATGGTTAATCCCATGGAATTTTTAAAATACGATCGCTTAATGCTTTCTTTATTAAGCATAAAAGTCAAATAATCAGGATCAATGATATCTTTTTTAATTCTAATCACCGCAAACAATGACGGTATTACAAAACCTATATATTCATCAGTTATTTTGATTGCTGTATATGGATTACTTAAGCGTATAAGAATATCGTTTTCTTTTGTTAAATAGCGTTCATCAAGTATTTCTATACTTTTAAAATTATCTAAGTATTTCAAATCAATCCAACCATCAACATCAAAACTTTTCAAAGTAATCAGTTTGTAAATTTTTGCAACTTTATCATCACTTCGTGCTTCTTTTCTTTTAGGAACTAAACCAGCACTAATATCACAAGCTTTTTGCAATTCAATAAAATTACCCATCATTTCGCCTCCTATTGTCATTTTTTGATTATAACAGAATTATAGCATGAGAAAAATGATTTGTCAAATGTTTTTTGTCATAATTAAAAAATGACAATGAATTGAATATTTTAGTGATATTGCCCATCCTGAATTTCCTATGTATAAACAAATACCCCTATATACAACTTATACTAGATAAGTTTTAGGGGTATTTGTTTCATTTTCTATCATAATAGAGTAAGCCTGTTTTAATTCAAATGTATTTCTTATATAAGTAAATCAAAATACCGATTGCTATTACAGGTAAAAATGATGTTATGTGATTCACTATCAAGTTAAATGCAAAAATAACTATATATACCAAACCCATTCTAATAAACCAATGAAAGAAACTTCCCGCGATCGAACTAGAAATCAAACCGTCACTATACATCTCTCCTACTGTTCTATATGATATCCTATATAAAGTTCCCGTTAAGACAATTGGTAAAAATAAATCAATAATGATATTCCCCGATGCTGGTTCAATAAAAAATATCAATTTAAATATTTCTTCCCACATACGAACACCTCCTTTCAATTCTCATTGTAAATCAAAAAATAAAAGAAATGTTCTTTGTTCCTACTATAGGGTCCTCATCCCTACTTTAGGGATGTATTAGAATTAAAACTTAGAGAATATTTAGATATGACACCGTATTTAACTTCGCATCTGAACCAATTTAATAAACATAGTACAAAAATTAAAATGGATGTTATAAATTTTAGATATAATTGTCCATCACTATATTTCGTTTCTAACATAAAATAAGAAAATAAGACTGCACCATTATTTATTATAGATAATCTTATTTTAGAAAATCCAAAGTTTTTCTCTGATCCCTCATAAAATACAGACTTTGTAAAAAACTTGCTTGTATTGAAATCAAATACTATTGCAAGCTCCCATGCTATTGACCACAAAAACAAAGAAACTAAAAACATTTGTTCATCGGCTTGTATTAATTCATTTAATCTTCCTATTAAGAAAACAAAAACAAATGAAAATATAAGTGTGGTATATATATTTGTATATCTAAATATTCTAAGTTTCTTTTTCAAATCTATTTCACTAAGTGAATTAATTAAAAAAGGATATTCTGTTATCGAGTAATTTATTGTAGGTACA
Source organism: Mycoplasmatota bacterium (assembly GCA_018622495.1). Taxonomy (GTDB): domain Bacteria; phylum Bacillota_I; class Bacilli_A; order Acholeplasmatales; family Acholeplasmataceae; genus WOFB19. Next base: position 332,818 of record CP076021.1, on the reverse strand, counting down.
ATAGATTCGTCTTTCATTATCGTACTAAAGATATAACTAATAATGAAAAATATCCAAATAATTATAGTTGATGTAACGGTGTACGTTGTCGTATATAATGCAGCATATATACTGCTAAAAACAACAAGAACACTTAAATATTTAATAAAATCTTTTTTTATATTACCGTTATTTTCTAATGCTTTAATACTTTTTGTTTGATTATTAGTAAAAGTTTCATAATTCGTCCCATGTATTTCAGCAATATTGATAATTAATTTTTGACAATATATTGAAATTTCTTCATAACCTAAAGTCTTTTTTTGTCCATTTTCAATTCTACTCCATGTTGATTTATTAGTACCAACAATGGATGCAAATTGTTCTACAGTTTTACCTCTATTTTCTCGAATGTTTTTAAATCTTTTCCCAATCTCTTTATTCGATATCATATTTCCCTCCTAAATTTCAATTCGTTTTCTACAGTTCTATTGCATTTTGGATGAACAACTAAAAAAGATATTATTATGTCTTCTTTTAAATATTCAGTTTCTCAACTTAAAGGCATAATAGAAGAAAAGCCTAGTTTAAGCTAAATTTAAGTTTAAATCAGTTATTTTATAAATGTATCCTTAAAAGCATCAAATAATTTTTCTTTTGACTCTACTAATGATGCATCTATATCTCCATATAGTGTTGAGTAACTAATTCCACACAAAAATTTTAATTCTCCTAATATCTGTTTTTTATGATTTTCTGAGATAACTATTGGGCTTAGTTTACCTTTTTCATAAATAACTTTTTCTCTAAAATGTTTTATATCTATACTTTTTTTATCATTATACTTTAATCCGAATATAATGAATAGTCCACTTTGTAGTTTTATTCTCAGACTGTTAAATGATGATTTAACGTAAAATATGTTTGTTAAATCATCTGGATTAACTCTGTGTTCTTTAAAAGCATCTCTTTCTCTTTCGCATTCGTATATAAATTTGCCAAAAGCTTTGTTTTGTTCCTGAGTTATGACTTTGTTTTGTTCCTGAGTTATGACTTTGTTTTGTTCCTGAGTTATGACTTTGTATTGTTCCTGAGTTATGACTTTGCTTTGTTCAAGTACATTATTTGTTATTTCTTTAATCTCATGTCCGATACAATACTCAATGTACTCACTTATTGCTATTTTCTCATCACTAGACATTTTTGCTAAAGTTGATAGTAAAAGTGCTCTATCTGAATCATATGCTAAAATATTATTTAGATTATTATCAGTTTTAGTTCTAGCTTTAAATATGTATACATATCCTTTATTATCTTTCCATTTACCTTTTTTGTTACTTTTATTATCATCAAATAAATTTTTATCTGCTCCACCACATGCAAAAAATAATGCAACCAACGGATTGGTAGTTATATCAAGTAATCTTGTTGGTATACCAAAATGTTGCATTTTTGATAGTATTTCAAGATTACCCAATCCTGAAAATTCTTCTGGATGATGTCTAATAAATTTATAAAAAACTTTTTTTTCATCTATTCCTCTAAATGCTTTGGGTAAACACCTTGTGTCAAGACCATCATCTTCTATTGGAGGCTGATAATTAGAATCTTCTCCTCTAAAATATATTCTGTATTCATCATTACTATATTCATCTTTTAGTTTTTTTTTAATCTCATTTATATATTCTTTTAAACTTTTTATTTCCATAAAATATTCTCCTTTTATACTAAAACATTTATCTCCATACCATTTTTTTATGAAGTTTTACATGAGTATTTTATCTATTAAATCAATATAACTTATTGATTTTTAATAATTTCACATTTTGTCCATAGGATGTTTATTCACTTCATTGGGTAGTTTAGATAAACTCTCCTTACACTTAAACTCAAAATATATTTCCCCTTTTGTTTCTCTATCTGTATAGTATTCTCCTTCCAATATATTTTTATCAATCAACGAAAGTATAGCAGTTCCTCTATGATTTGAACTTCTTTTATCAAGCAATAATTTAGGGTTATTGGCATAATTATAAGTGATTTGCTTATAATTTAACGTATTGTCAAAGATCAATTTTTCAGAATATGAGTGACTTTTAGATTCTTTAGTAATAAAAGTTATATGTATACTTCTATACTTATGTATAATTACTAACATACAATTTATTTCTTTAATTCTAGAATTTTTTTCTGGGTCACTAAAACTTGTATTCAACTTGCCAATCCATGTTCCGGTTAAATTAGGAAACGGTACTACCCGTGGATATAATCTCTTCCATTTCCACAGATATTGAGTAAATATCCAATATATTAAAAGTTCGACAGTAACAACATTAGGAATAACAACAAACCAATCATATATTTTTCCCAAATCTTTTTTAAATACATATGCAATTATTATTGAAATAGTAAATGTTCCAATAACCCATAAAGTTATCAATACTTTTTTTGTGAAATACATTTCTTATACCTCTAGCCAAGAATTTATAGCACTAATAAATCTATTTTTCCCATTTATTCTAGAATCACTTTGAAATAATTTTTTTATGTTATTAGCTTCAACAAATTCTTTCTCCATTGCAGTTATATTATTATTCCAATATTTAATAACATTTTCAACTATACTTTTTAATGAGTTAGTATTTTTGAAATTTACATCGGGTACATTAAATACCATTGATTCAATTAGAAATGATGATGTGTTTTCACCTAGAGGATATCCAAAATCTGCAGCTTTAATTTTTAGTTGTTTAAATATCCTAACTATTTTCTTGTATCTTTTATGCGTTTTAGAATTCTTCTTAACTCCTTCAATTATATGCTGTTCGGGATAATTTGTTATCTCATAATCATTACGTAAATCTTTAATTACAATACTTCCTATATAATTAGTTTCATCACTTTTATAATCTCTTGTATAATCTCTTTTTTGAATGGCTGGGACAACGTCTGTTGGAACTGTATTATTGCTTTCCTCAATTTTTATGCTCTTACATTTTTTATCTATTGTTTTAGGTAGTTGAATATTAAGAATATTGAATATATCTTCTCTAAATTGATCAAGTCCATATGTTGCTGTGTAAAATCCATAATTCTCATCAGATATACCATCTCTATATTTAGTTCTGAAAGTTGATAATAATATTACTGCTACATCTACATCAGATTCGCGACGAACATTTGTACTGTTAGCATATGAGCCTTGTATAATTATTCTTACTTTCTTATCATCCAGATTCAATGTTGTCTTATATGCGGTATTCGATTCACCTATAAAATCATATTTGTCCTTTTTATTAATTCTAGACCACCCTCCTCTTTTTAAAGCATCTACCACATCATCTATCGCTTTCCTACATTTTTCATCCTCACTCTGAGAAACTGGCGTAGCTAGTTTCTCATAAAATTCTTCGTTAAATTTCATACTTTCCTCCTTATAATTATTTGATATGAAACAACTCTATAATTTGAATTGAATTGTTCAGTTATAGTTTATTGATTCTCAATTATTTTCTCATTTACACTCATCTATAAGATCTATTTTCATAACTTATTAAAAGCTTTAAAAACAAAAAAGCAACACTATAATGTCACTAATTTCCTACATATAAGTGTAATCATTCCCCTAATTTCACAATGCTCCGTTGATTTTTTTAATTACTTACATAATACTACATATTTAATAAAATAACAAAAATCTTCTTAAAATACATAAACTTAGAAACCTATAGTGCAGTAAATTTATTTTTTTTACTCTAAAATATTTTTTTCGTGTTGGTATGTGCTTAAAATTTATATATAGACTAGAAGAGATTGTCAGCATTAATTATATTTCCGAATCTTATTTATAGAACTGTTTTAAACTTTTTTTCATATTTTGAACTTCACCTATGTTATTATAATTTACAATCTTTAATCTACTTATATAACTTCTTAGTATACTTATACAATAAATAAAATATCAACTTTTTATTTGACTAATTGACACCCTGTCAATTATAATACCTTTGACACACAAGGAGATCAAAAACCATGAAAAAATATACCAACTTTATATTTTCAAACAAAAAAATCTTATTCATTTTATTTATGCTATTAAATATATCTGCATTAATTGGTATCACACAAATTAAACTAGACACTAACTTTTCTAGTTTTTCACCAACATCATCTATTTATCAAGATAGACTAGATGATTTAGAATCTATATTTGGAGAATTAAATCAATTAGTCATTGTTACAGAGGTTAATGATTTAACTGATACTGTTTTAGAAGATGTACATGCCATTCAAAGTCAACTAAGTGCATTAGGTAGTGTAACTTATGTTGAAGGTGCTGCTCCAGATGAATTATTAATCAATGGCACTTTAGTGCCTTATGCATCTCTATCAAAAGAACAAATCATCAACTACTATGCTGTATTTGAAGATTTTTCACCTTTAAAAATAGAAGGAGATCAATATACATATGTTTACACTCTATTTATTACTGATGATTTTACTGCAAGTAATATTACTGCAATAGAGGATATCCTTGATACATATAGTTATGACTCATATATCTCTGGAGATACATATAATCAATTGAAAATTACAGATTATATCATTAAAATATTACTTCTACTACCTCCACTTGCTCTTATCATTATCTTTTTAGTCTTTAGATGGCAAATGGGTGCCATAAAACCTACACTCTTAAGTGTCCTACCTGCGGGTATCGGCGCACTTTGGACATTTGGGATTATTGGATGGATTGGTAATGAGGTCTCTATATTAACTGCTATCGTTCCAATATTTATTATTGTGATTGGTAGTGCTGATGGACTTCACTTCATGTCTCATTATCAGGATTCAATAGCTGAAGGAAAACCAACTAAAGAAGCTTTATTATCTACCCTTAAACTTGTTGGTATCCCTATGATAGTCACTACCCTCACATCTATTGCTGGATTTTTATCACTACTAACCATTGACACTGAAAGTATTAAAGATTTAAGTGTTTATTCGGGTGTTGGTATTTTGTTAGCAGGTATTGCTACTTGGTATGTCCTACCTCTCATATTATCTACTGGTATTAATATATCTAGAAAAAACAATAAGGAAGCGAAATTTAATCCGGCTAAATCACTTAAGAAATTAATCGGGTTACCTTCTTTACTTCTTGTTTTAATCATCGTGATAGTGTCTTCATTAAATTATGGAAAAATCAATAATGAATTTAATATGTTAATGGTTTATAAAGATTCAACGATTGTTGCGTAAAATGCATCAAAAGTTGCAGAAGTCAATGGTGGAAGTATTCCGCTTTATGTCACCATAACGCCGAAATCAGACGTTTTAACGCTTGATGCACTAAATGAGGTTAACACTTTAGTCTTATCGTTAAATCAACTTAATGATGTCTCTAAACCAGTGAGTCCTTATCGTTTACTCAATATCATTTCAACAAATAAACTACAACAAGAAATCAATAGCGATCAATCTGTTTCTATGATTTATCAAATGGTATCTAGTGATGAAAATAGTACCATACATAATCTTATGGATATAGATTCAAATACGATTAGAATCCTCGTATTTCCAATAGATTTAAATAATAGCACCTTAGAAAACATAGAAGATACTGTAGATGCGATGCAACTAGACACAAGTGTGACTGGTGTTCAATACTTAATGAAAGACTTAAATGATTCTATTTCATTAATGCAACTACAAAGTATCCTATTAGCTTTCGCTGTTGTCTTTGTTATGTTGATCATTACACTTAAATCATTAAAGATTGCTTTTTATAGTTTAATACCTATTTTAGTCACTGTATTAAGTTTATATGGATTCTTAGGTATATCACAAATACCTTTAAATATTACAACCGTGATTATATTTTCTATCACGATTGGTGTAGGTATCGATTATGCAGTTCATTTTTCTAGTGTCTATAAAACATATCTAAGTGAAACACATGACAACAATCTCGCCATTAAAGAAGCATACGGACATTCATCAAGACCGATTATCGCAAACGCTCTTGGGATATCTCTTGGTTTAACTGCACTCATGTTTTCACCACTTACCATTCATTTTAATGTGAGCATTCTTATGTGGGTAAGTATGATTGTTAGTGTTGTTTTAACACTAACATTATTACCATTTATCTTTAAGAAAAGAGGTCATTAAATGCCAAAACCATTATTTTTTAATATTAGTGATGATAAAAGAGAAAGGTTTTTAAATGCTGCTAGAGCAGAATTCACACATAAATCTTTTATGGAAGTAAGTGTTAATACAATTGTTAAAAGAGCAGGTATTAGTCGAGGATCTTTTTATACTTACTTCGATAATTTAGATGCTTGTTTTACATATATCATAAAAGATCTTCGAGATAAAAGGTTTCAATATGCGATGACCTTATTAGAATCATGTGATAACAATTTTTTCACATTAGTTAGAAAAGTATTTGCTAATGATTATGATGCATTTAGTGAAAGTGGTAAGTATTCATTGTTCAAAAACTATATATACTATCTTCAATCAAACAAAGCCGGAAACTTAAAAGACAATATGATTCTTGATTTAATTACTACTTTAAAAAACAAAGGCGTCGACTTTATAGACATATTTGATATTAAATCATTCAATATCAATGAACAAGAATTTCTAGATTTATTTGAAGTGGTTCTTCTTTTGATGGTTAATACTTTCTTAAAAGCTGAAACTGAAGGCTTAGATAAACAAACAACAGTCTCTCTCTTCAATAAAAGAATAGACTATATTGAGTTTGGTGTGAGAAAAGTATAAAATACAAGCCTCCACATGGAAAAGATGGCAATAGAAAAGACCCTTAATTTAATGAGGGTCTTTTATTTAATTAATTTCTTTATTTATTCTTCTCATCTTGTATCTTTTTAACAACTTTACCTTTATATTCTGCATCTCTTCATGTAATGAATATAAGTTTTATAACTTGTTTTTAAACCGGATTATTCTATATTTTATTTATGATAGTTTAAAAGCTTTTTCCCATGAATCTTCATTAAATCCCACTAATACAAATTCATCACTAATAAGTAATGGCCTTTTCACAAGCATACCATCAGAAGCCAAAATGGAGAGTAACTCATCATGTGTTGCAGTTTTTATAATATCTTTAATACCTTGTTCTCTATAGAGTCTTCCACTGGTATTAAAAAGTTTATTGATGCTCATACCAGATTGTTGATGCCACTGTTTTAATTCATCAAAGCTTGGATTATCATCTTTGATGCTTCTTATATCAAATATCATTTGATGATCTTTTAACCATTTTTTTGCTTTTTGACTTGTTGAACATTTTTCATAACCGATTAGTATCATTTAATCTCACCTTTTAATCTACCTTATTGTTTTAATTGTTATCAATTATATATGCTAAGATATTAGCATATTTTATTGATTATTTATATTTTAACATATATTTTGGCTCATCCTCGCCTTATATAAAGTTTTTGGTTTTCCAAAAAACAACACAACATGATTCATTATTGATATACTTAAAGTGTGAACACTTATATATACATATTTAAATGATTGAAAATCAATCGATGGAGGAAAACTATGAAATGGATAGAAAATAACATTGGTGATCTTAAAGGTAAAACAATTATCGTAACTGGTGGTAATAGTGGTCTAGGATACGAAAGTTCTAGACTATATACCAAGTATGGAGCAACTGTAATTTTAGCATCTAGAAAAGAAAGTCGTGGCACAAAAGCATTAAATCAAATTAAACAAGAATTCCCAAAAGGAAACATCGAATTAATGTTATTAGATTTAGGAAGCAAAAACAGTATTGAGCAGTTTGTTGCAAATTTTAAACAAAAATATAATCAATTAGATATCTTGCTTAATAATGCTGGCATTATGGCACCACCATACGAAAGTACGACTGATGGATTTGAGTCTCAAATTGGTGTTAATTATTTAGGTCATTTTTATTTGACTGGATTGCTTTTTCCAATCATTAAGAAAACAAAAAATGCAAGAATTATAAACATTAGTAGTATCGCACATCGTTTTGGACAAATTGATCTTAATACTTTTGTCTATCAAAAAGAAAACGCATATAATAAATCGAAAGCTTATGCACAATCAAAAATAGCAAATATATTCTTTACAAAAGAATTAGCAAGAAGAATCGAAGCGCATCACCTAGACACACTTGTTTTATCTGCTCATCCAGGTATATCTAGAACTAATTTATTTGGACCAACAAGTAAATTTAATTTGATGATGCTAATCTCTCAAAATCAATATAAAGGTTGTTTACCCGGTATAAGAGCAAGTATTGATCCAAATGCTAAATCAGGCGAGTATTATGGGCCTAGAGGTTTATTTAGTTTTAAAGGTTTCCCTAAAAAAGAACACCTAAAAAATTGGTTAATAATAAGGAGATTTCTACAACACTTTGGGAACAAAGTGAAAAGCTTCTTCAGTTTGATTTTAAAATATAAGTCTGATATTACAACAATATTAATATAAGCATTATAATTTTTTATCATATTAAAAAACACCCTCTTTTTAGCATAAAAAGGGGGTGTTTGTATGTGCATGCCTTAAGCATTATTTATATGTATTTATTTTGTTTTTTTAGATTCATTTGCAGTCGCAACAAGTGTCTCCATCACGATTTCATCAAATTTATGTTTTTCTAGAACTTTTAATCCTGCTTCAGTCGTTCCACCTTTTGTCGAAATTTTATCAACAAGTTCCTTAGCTTTTAGATATGATGATTGTAACAATAACGCTGAAGCTATCATTGATTCAGATACCATTTCCACTGAATCATCATAACTAAAACCATTGTTTAGTCCATACTGAATCATCGTATGCATCATTTCTAAATAAAATGCAGGTGATGAACCACATAAAGCTGTAAACTCATCAAACTTATCTTCTTTAATTTCTATGGCTTTACCAAATGAATTTAAAAATGTATCAATAACATCTAATTCATAAGCACTTGGTTTTTTATTTACACAATAAGATGTCATGGATTTAGAAACCTTCGCACCTATATTTGGCATCGTTCTCACAATCGTTAAATCCTTTTTAGCAAGCATACCTAATTTATCTAAAGTGATACCCACAGCAATAGAAAATATCATTTGATTTGTTAACACTTTTGATAACTCTCTAAAAACAATGTCTAATTTATCCGGTGTAATACCAAGCACGATAACATCACTATTTAATCCTAGATCTGTAATATTTTTCGATATATTAATATGATATTGTTCTTTAAGTTTTTTTGTTTTATTTAAATCAATATCATAAATATATATTGATTTTGGTTGTTGAATCTTTTTTTCTACAAATGATTCAAATATGGCACTCGCCATATTGCCGACACCTATAAATCCTATACTAAAACTCATGTGCTCACCCTATTCTTATATATATATATATATGTGTGTTTATTTAATATTTTTATTTATGCTTAGATAAATCATTTAAGAAACCATTCGCTTCTCTTCTTATTTTAATAAATTGCCAGATCATTATTAAAATGATTATAACCCATGCTACAAGTACAGCTATATAAAACTTTAATGTTAGCTTTTCTAGCTGTAGTGAAAGAGTTACTAATATCATTAGTATAGAAGTTAATGTTGTTATACTCACAAATATTTGTGTCTTTATAACTATCTGTTTTAGTCTCTTCTTTTCAATCTCATTTAGTGTATCAGTATCTATTTTTTCTTTCCCCATAAGTAAACCCTCTCAGTTTATATTTATATATGTTAAATAGAATCAAAGCAATTTATAATCTATCACTGAATTAGTTTTCATCAATTATAAATTGTTCAACTCTATACATATTGTTTCTTTTTAAACAAATTAATTAGTAGTGTTACATTAAATAAGATTATGGCCGATATACAAATAAAGAGATAGTTAACAAGTTTAGAGTTTGCTCCTCTACCTTTTTTTGTAAATCTATGCCCAAAATTGCCATAATTAATACCATAGTCATTCCCAAATGATATAAGTCTAATAGATTCTAAAATACCATAGGCTTCTTCTTTTCCATAATGATCCATAATTTTTTGTTATTTTTAAGATACTTATTTTCATTTCTGATTAAGATTCACTACTGATTTTGCACTTATTTTCTTATTAAAGTATATATCAAGTGTTCCAAGAATGCTAATAATTATAATAACTATTATAGATCCAAAGTTATAGAAAAAAATAACTATAAGGAAAAATATATTTTGAAAATAGATATTATATAATGCATCATTTGTACTGTGTACAAATTTATAAATAAATCCAACAATTGACATCAACAATACACTAAAATAGATAAATTCAGGTAATACTTGAACAAATGCAGAATCTCCGCCAATGAAGCTCTCAGGTGTATAGATAAAAATTGAAACTAATATGAGAACGAGGCGAAGAGAAAACATTTTAAGTGATTCTGTTTTTTTGATAAGATAATAAATGCCGAAAAACATATAAATAAGTATAAATTCAACAGGTATTAATAATATGATTGAATTCCAGTTATTTGGAACTATGATGGGAAATATAGGTAAAGCTACTATCGCTATAATAACAAAATACGTCGTGATTTTCTTATATAAACCTAATTTATTAGTGTTTCGATTTACATCAATACTATAAAAATACCAAAAAAGACCTAAAAACACTAATACCCCAGCAACAAGTGATATTAAAATAAAGTATTCAGCGCTAAATAGAGTAAGTATGTTATCACTACTAAGCATTAAGACTTGAGCAAGCATAATAACAAATAAAACAACATATAAGATAATTGATGTTCTAAGTGTATTAAATAAAATCTTTTGATCATTTTCATCATACGTGCAATTAATCATATAATTACTACGCGCAATCAAAATCCACACTAATGCTAATGTCGCAGGTATAACATATGCCATAAATCCAATCCATACTTTCAATGTTGTATAAGTTAACCCCAAAAAGAGCACAAATGATAATGAAATAATAGCAAGACATATCATATATATATTTTTAAGTTTTTGTTTATCTAAATCATTTCGTCTTTCTACTTTTTCAATTTGTTCACCTTTTAAAATATCATCGATAGTAACACCTAAAACTTCACTGAGTCTAGGTAAAAGAACTATATCAGGAAATCCTTCTCCGGTTTCCCATCTTGAGACCGCTTTGTTTGTGATTTGAAGCAAATCAGCTAAATCATTTTGTGTTAATTTTTTTGCTTTTCTTAATTCTTGTATAAACTTCCCGGTTTTTTTTGCATTCATAATTTCACCTCATCTTTAGACTATCAGCACTATAAAGCGTTGTAAACCTGTGGTATAAAGATATTATCCACGTGTCGTGGATTTTCTATTTCCACAGATTTAGAACGTATACCAAATGACTTTTTGACCTAGCGATCATTAAACATGAATCATTCTAAACTATCGCATAGACTTCCTGAAAATTTAAAACTCTGAAAGGAGCAGTATACTGATTATAAACACTAATGTGAATAAGTTACAGTGATTTATGATAAAAACTTTATAGTATTTGTAAGTTGTATCTTCTAATTTAGCATATACCACTTATTCATCATCTAATTAAAAATATTTACTAATTGGATATTTTTATATACAACTTCTTTGCCAACACGCTCTGATACTAAGAAGCCATTAGCTTCTAGTGCTTTCAAGTATTTAGTTGCAGTTGGTCTGGAAATATTTAATTGCTCTCTAAAAAACTCATTTTTTGTATATAAATAACTAAATATATGAATGACAATTTGATCAGAGTATATATCTTTTACTCTCGATTTCATTTCTTCTTTTGTTAAGTTAATCAATTCATTAATGCGTAAAATCATTGATATAGTATATTTTGAAGTTTCATATATTCCCTTTAATAAAAACAAAACAAATTGTGGAATATTTTTAATATTTTGATTACATGATTTTAATAAATCATAATATTCATTTTTATTTTCAATGATATACTTGCTTAAGTATAGTATTGGCTGATCAATTTTATTTTGTAGTACTAGATATAAAATGTTTAAGATTCTTCCAGTTCTGCCATTCCCATCATAAAATGGATGAATGCTTTCAAATTGAAAATGGATAAGTGCTAGATTTACAAGCGGATCATATGAGTTATCTTCATTTATAAACTGTTCCAAATTATGAAGTAAATTTCTAATTTCACTTTCTGATTGTGGAGGTGTATGCACAATTTGATTCGTTTCCATATTTTTAATAATTGTACCTGGCAATTTTCTAATTCCGCCTTTATTTGGTTCAATTAGTTTTTGTATTTCTACTAATATATTTGTACTAATAAATCCTTTTGCTTTTAGTTTTTCAAATCCTAAATCTATTGCTTTTTTGTATGCATTAACTTCTTTTGCAGATTTATTGATAGGTTTTTTTGTAATCATTTCTTTATAAATATCTTCATATGTTGTGATGATGTTCTCTATTGCTGAAGAGTCTTTTGATTCACCAATCGAAAGTAAGCTCAAAATAATATTAGGATTAGGTAACAAGTTCATAACCCCTTTTAGTTCTCCTATACTATGATTTGCGTTATTTAATGCCTTTAAAATCTCAATAGTATCTAAATTAATATCAAATGGTAATTTTTTCATTTTATCACATTCTTTCTTCGAAGAAACTTTTTTACTTTTTCTTTCCTTGAAGTTATGATATCATATATTTTTTTACACGTCAAGGATTCGAGGTAAGTATTTATCTTATTCTTTCTTCCAAAAAGGAAAAATGCGGTGATTAAATTTCTTCAGAAAGTTCGTAGATGCTTAGTTTTTCATCTTAAAAAAACTCTTCTCGCGGATGAGAAGAGCATTTCGTATATATTGGTGACCCGTAGGGGTTCACACTTTCATTAGTGTCTATCTGACTAGACTGGTATAGAAATCTAAATTACATGGATAGATTTGGTGATGCTTTATAATGACATACTATAGCAAAAATTTGCTGCTGTAAATATTTGAAAATAATTACTTTTGGTTCATATTTAAATTAATTGAAGATTTTGAATCAATTTTTTTATTAATGAATATATCAAGAGCTCCAAAAATTATAATGATAACTGCCAACATTGTTACTCCAAAGATATAGAAAAACATATATACTAGTAAAAAAATGTTTTGAAAATAGAATCTAAACAATGAATCATTTTTATTATGAGTAAATTTTAAAATAAAACCAGTAATTGATATAAATAATATAATGAAATAGATTACAATAGGTAATGCTTGTAAAAATGCGGAGTTTCCACCAATGAAGCTAGAGGGTGAATTGATAAAAATTAAAGCCATTATTATAACTATCTGAAGAAGAAATAATTTAATGGTTTCTGCTTTTTAATCAGATAATACATACCAAAAAATAAATACACTAGAAATCACACAAATATAATTGATATTAACGGAATTCCTTCATATGGAAGTATATTATTCAGAGGATATAACAAGAAAGTACTCAAAACTACTATTACAATCATAGTAAAATACATTGTGATTTTTTTGTATAAAACTATTTTTCTTTTATCATGGTTTATATCAATGCTATAGAAATACCAGCTAGTACCGAAAAAAACTAGTCCTCCGGCAACAATTGAAATTAAAATAGTATATTGAAAACCTGTCCTGTCAAGTATGTTTTCACTGCCAAGAAATAAGAATTGTATGAGCATCACAGTAAACAAAGTAGCATATATAATAATAGGTGTTCGAAATGTATTAAATAAAATCTTTTGATCAGCATCATCATACTCGCAAGCAATCATATAGTTACTGCGAGCAATCAAAATCCAAACCAACGCTAATGTAGCTGGAATAACATAAGCCATAAATCCAATCCATACTTTAAAAGTTGTATAGGTTAACCCTAAGAAAAGAATAAAAGATAATGAGATAATTGCAAGGCATATTTTGTACACATTTAAAAACTTCTGTTTTTCTAAAGAGTGATAGCGTTCTATTTTTTCAATTCTCTCGCCTTTTAGAATATCATCAATAGTAACACTTAAGACTTCGCTAAGTCTAGGCAAAAGAACAATATCTGGAAATCCTTCTCCAGTTTCCCATCTTGAGACGGCTTTGTTTGTAACTTGTAGCAAATCCGCTAAATCATTTTGGGTTAATTTTTTTGCTTTTCTTAATTCTTGTATAAACTTTCCGGTTTTTTTTGGATCCATCATATCACCTCATCTTTACACTATCATCTTAATAAGAAACTTTAAACCTATGGGTAAGAGATAATATCCACGTGTCATGGATTTTTCTATTCCCATATGTTTATAACGTATAATTCTTATATACCCCAAAAAAATTAGAAATTACTAAAATTATATCATGTTACTCAATGTATTTTAAATAAAATCTAACATATGTTATATCATATTTATTTCATTTCAAACTATTAGTGAAAAATTAACAAAACTTATATCAATATAAGTTGCATTTTTAAGCATTTTTTTACAGACTTGATATGAACTTACTTAGCCTGGTGATGATTTCGCTTATGTTGTTATAAGTTTTACAAGTTTAAGGACTTTTGTCTAATTTCTAGGAAATTTAATACAAACTATCCAAAAATCTATAAAGTTTTGATTTAAAGAATTATTGAACATATATAAAACTCCATATAAAAATCCCATTTATTGCCTTAAATGAGCTGTTTTATGATTATATTGGTGACCGTAACGGAATACTTGCCCGTGTATATTATTAAATTTTAATTATATTTTAACTTTTTATCTTAACACAAATGCATCATTACATGATGGTCTTAAATACTTTACTGATTTCCTCATCCGTGTCAAACCATTCAAGCAAATAGAGCGTGACTGTAACCAAATCTCCACCAGATTTATTGATTGTTGATCTAATTTTTTTATTGATTGAGATAATTTTATCTTCATCTTTTCTTGGTGCGAGATTATGCTCATGTAGGACATAGTCATCGATTTTGCCGATGACTCTAAGAGAGCCCCATGTGCCTTTGATGCTTGCTGTCTTTGGTATAACCAAATGATATGTCCATGATCCAAATCCAGGTTGATAAATCAAGGTCAATTTTTGATGATCTAATAACTTTTTCATTTTATAACCTCCGCTACTTCGATGATTTTATTTTATATAGTCTCTCTTTTGTCATATTAAACATTTCTCTATAGGAGATGATGGGTGAGATATACGGATTATTTTCAATCAACCATGGTTCATGGATCAAATGAATTGGCGCTGTGGATAACTGAGGAATATATTTTTTAATGAATAACCCATCTGGATCGTGCATTTTACTCTGCTTTATAACATCATAGAGTGGGATGTGGCTGTGAGGGATGAGTCCTGCCTGAGTTTGCATCTGCAGCCAATGAATACCTGGTTCATAGTCAAACCAAAGATTAGCTAACACATAACCAACATCTCTCCAATCCAGTAAAAGCGTATTACATGCAAAAGAAGCTACCGTAGCACGTTGTTTAAAGTTAATCCAACCTGTTTGATTTAAGGCAATCATACACGCATCAATAAATGGAATACCTGTCTTTCCTGTTCTAAAAGCTTCAAGTTTTTCATAATCATGAATTCTCATACCTTCAAATCTAATATCTCTTGAATTAATATGTAATAAGGGATCGTTTTCAACTGCTTGAACAAAACTGCAATGCCATTGAATTCTCTGATGAAATGCTTTGAGTTGTGAATGATTAAATTCATTTGATTGTTCAAGTTCAAGTAAATGTCTTTTTGTAGATATTTGTAAAGCTTTGATGGAGATATTTCCCCATGTGAGATATGGCGACAATAGACTAGAAGATTGAATTGAATAATAAGGCTTGTTGATATAAACGTTGTATTTTTTATAACGTGATTTAAAAAATGCATTGGCTTTTAATATGGCTTCCTTTTCTCCACCATGAAGTCCATTTAGAGGCAAATCTCCTTGAATATGAAAATGCTCAATATCTTTTAGTTGGTTAGATAAAATCGATGAGATTACCTCGGGTAAGCATATTTTTTTGGGTGCTGGATATATTTTCTGTTTTAGTAACTCTTCCTTAAAGTTCTTTCTTGGGTGTTCGCTCGAATAGCGAGCCACAGCAAAACTAGGAAATTCTAACCACTCACAATGATGATCACTAATCCACTTTTTGACTCGAATATCTCGGTCATAGGTATGCTTTAAGCCATGTTCTCTATGGCTATATAGTTTGAACCGTCCATATGTCTTAAAAAGATGCTCAAAAACATCTTCCATTTCACCTACAGTAACAAATAAATCTGCACCTTTTTGTTTAAAGGCGTCTTGTAGATCTATTAAACTCTCCATAACAAACTTTAAATGCCTATTGCTCAAATCGCCATAATTCCAGATTGATGGTTCTAAGATATAGATTGGAAGAATCGAGGCTTCCTTACTGGCAGTAAAGAGAGGTTGATGATCAAACACTCTTAAATCTTTTTTAAACCATAAAATATGTTGCATGATGTCATCCTCCTTCTTTATATTCTAACACAGTTTGAATTCTTATTTTTTAAGATTCCAAAATTTACCACGTTTACCATGCGTACCACACAAAAACAAAGGTTTACCCCAAAACTTATCTGTACATAAGTTGATGTTTTTTATTCTTTTCGCAAACTTGCTATAAGTTTTCATTATTGTGCAACGATTTTGTTTATCTGCAAATAAGTTTATTTCAAACATGAGTGTAGACCCTAAATGACTAAAAAGATACGTAAAATGTGAAAATAGATTGTGCAAATATCAGCTAAAAAGACTTCAATTTAGCATGATATTCCATCTACTTGTCAGCTCTACAAAGACAAAAATCACTCTCTTAATTGAGAATGACTATTCGGTTAATTATGGTGACCCGTAGGGCTTCACGTTTTTTTCAGTGACCAACAGACTAGACTGATATAGAAATCTAAATTTCACGGATAGTTTTGGTGCTCCTTGATAATTCTCTATCTCTCAAACTCTTTTTTAGACTTTTTGACGTATCGAAACAACTCACTTGCTGAAATAGCAATAACTAATAGACTAGAACTAATCAATAGACCGACTTTTATATCTAAATATTCTAAAAGTATATCACTTCCTGTGACTGTCCCAATTTTTATAAGTCTATCCCCATAAAAATTATCATAATTATTGCCATCAACCAATATATCAGTGATCTTTTTTTCATCTGCATCGCCTGATATAAATTTTTGTGTTTGAATAACATAAAAGTCATATTCTTCATGTGCTATTTCAAATGATGGATAATCTTTAAAATAAAATGGAATATACACATAAGAGTCTAGCTGTAATTCATTTGGACCAACACCGTTTGAAACTGCTCTTTCTAAAAAACTTTCAGCTGCTTTTGTATTTGATACCACTCCTATGACCTTCCATTGCTCTTGATTTATAGAGATGAATTCTCCTACAGCATCAACTTTACCAAAAGTGTTTAAAGCTGTATCTTTATCAATGACTATAACTTTTTTGGTTGAATCTTCTTCCCAAACTTCTCCATATAAAAGTGATACTTGTTCTATATGATTGAGACTAGAACCCGTGTTTACAACAACTCCGTTTTCAATAAAATTCGAAGTGTACGCATAAATTTGAAGCTCTGATGTGATTTCTACATATCTACTTAAAGTTACATTTTCTTTGCCATAAAGATCTATAATTGCATTTGTTTGTTCATCAGTAAAAGAGTCATCGTAGTAAGATTTCCATACATATACACTACTCATGTCAATATGTCCAACAGTTAATTTAATACTTGTAGCAGTAATTACACTTAATAAGAGTACTAAAATGGAAACTCCAGAAACACTTAAAAGTTTACCTTTAATGTTCTTCACAACTTTATCCTGATAATTTTTATTTACATATAAATATTGTTGTAAAAACAATAACAGTATCAAACAAAAAACATAAATGATAAACCCTGGTTGTTTATTTACCAGTATGACAGTTTCACTATTAATCGTAGTGTATTTTATTGTAAATGAACTTAAATAGATAAAAGTAGCAAGTAATAGATTCCAATTTCCTAAAAAATTTACCAAAAATACATCGTCCTTCGATTTACTTTGCTTTGTGATATATATAATCATTGTTATCAATGCTATAAAAAATAATACGATGATTAAATAACTCAATTCAAATTGGATCAACATACTGATTATGGTCATTAATGCAATTACAATGACAAGGACATTTATGACATACCATCTTGAACATTTGATTGCTAGGTATATAGTATAGAAAAATAGAGAAAACATGATAATAAAATAAGTCACTTTGAC
Organism: Mycoplasmatota bacterium; assembly: GCA_018622495.1. Classification (GTDB taxonomy): domain Bacteria; phylum Bacillota_I; class Bacilli_A; order Acholeplasmatales; family Acholeplasmataceae; genus WOFB19. The sequence goes on along the minus strand of CP076021.1, from coordinate 314,493 downwards.
GGGTGCAAACAATATAAAAATCAACCCAATAAATAAAATGATTGAAAAGACTGATAGCTGCTTTTGGTAGTTATAAAATGATTTTATTTTGTCCCATATAGTTTTTTTACCATCACGATAGTGTTCTCCATCTATGAGTAATCCATAATCTACTTCTAAAATATCAGCAATTTTCTTAATTGTGATTATATCTGGTATACTTCTACCGCTTTCCCACTTGCTAATCGTTTTGTCGCTAACATACAGCAAATCTCCAAGTTGTTTTTGTGTCAGTTTCTTTTGTATTCGACATATTCTAATATTATCAGATATTGCCATATCTCCCACCTCTTCAATAACTATTGTATCATTTTAAAGTATGATCTACTATTTTTTCATGTATACATTTTGGAGAGTTCTTTTTCAGCTAGAAAACCCTATGTATTTGTCATATTATAAGAAAGAATTATTGAATCTCAATGGCTTTATTTGTCATTAATCATAAGGTAATACCTTAATGTGAAAAAATACTAGAATTTATCTTAACATAAGTCGTCTTTTTTGAACAAATTCCAAAACTTATCATGGACTTACTATATTTGGGTTTTATTTTTACTTATGCGCACATAAGTTTTTAGAATTTTATTTCAGCTAATCAAAATCAGTTATACTCTTTATTTATGTATAAAATAGATGTCTAATTTATAGTTCAGAAAATAGATGAATATCAAGAAAAAAAGCCCTTCCCACGGGTGAGAAGAGCGTTTCATATTAATATTGGTGACCCGTAACGGTTTCGAATCCCTAAGTTTTAATATGTAGAATTTCATATCGAATGATAAATCTGTTTACTTTATGTATATTGATTTGATTAATCTTATAAAGAGATGCGAAGAGATACTGTCTAATTTATAAGTATATTATTTACTTTTTTGCATTTTGTTTTATATATCTATAAATAGCCAAAACTGGTTCAATTAATATAAGAAGTAATCCAATAGCCACAAGCCAAATACTTAATTGATATAAGATTCCAAGATTCCATTCTTCAAGAAACGCTTCAAACCTTGTTTGATCACTCCAACTGCCAACCGGATTATCGATGCTAGAAAGTTTAATCAATAAGACTGAAAAAAAACCAGATAAAAAGAAAACTCCCCCAATAATAATTTTTTTCATATTCCCTCCAAATTGTAATTCTGTATTTTTAGTATAACAAATAATAAAAGGAAAAGCCATCATGAATTGTTTTTTATAAATTTCGTGATTGCTCTAGTTAAAACTTAACATTCAGCACATGGATTTTCAATCATTGATCAAAGAAATAAAATTCTATAAATCTAGATTTGTTAAACTAACTATTTTGTGACAAATTCTATCTTTCTTTTCTATCGAACGCTACAATTTATAACACATACCACGTTTACACAGCATATTTTAATAAAAGCTCCAAAAACTTATATCAACATAAGTTGACATTTATGCTGTATTTTTGAAATCATATATTAACTTCCAAAGATACGATTAAATTTTGCTTATATCATTATAAGTTTTGCAAAAATAAGCGTTGATTCCTTATTTGGAGATTCTTGTTTCAAATTAATACTTTTAAGTATTTCAATATATAGTTCTGTACTGTGAGAAATCACTTCAATTTTAAATTCAATAATCGCTTAACAAGAATAAAAAATGTCCATCTCATGAATGAGATGGACGACACTAAAATTGTTGGTGACCCGTAGGGGTTCACATTTTTTTCAGTGTTTATCAGACTAGACTGATATGGATATCTATATTTCACGCCCAGGTTTGGTGACCATCGAAGCTTTATACATCTTAGGTTTTAAACTGTGTATCCAATATTATTAACAGTAAAATTTTGATTCTATTTTCCATACTTTTTTTTCATTTCATTTAAAAAAAGCGAACCCTCAGTTTTAATATCATAATTATCAATATCTTTTAAAGATTCGTTAATTAATTCTACGACATGTCTTTTTGCAATTTCTCTTTCATACACTTCTATATTCATGATGACCATGGAACCATAACCGTTTTTAGTTATAAAAACCGGTTCATTGCATTCTTCAACAAATTTTGAAATACTAGCAGTATTTTTTAATTCTCTGATTGGTATAATTTTGGGCATATTATTATCTCCTTTTTATACCATAATTATACCATATAACTTGAAAATTTTAAATGTTACTAAAAAAATTTGTTAAGAATTCAGATTGATTTTCCTCACTGTGTACTTAATCATCATATCTAAGTGTGGTTAGCAAATATTTCTGCGTATCATCTTAAAAAATAATATAAGTACTTACAGATTTTTTATGTTGGTTTAATCTTCTATTTTATTTTGAACTTTTATCTAATTGTTTCACACTTCTCTTAACTGTATATACTTTCTGTTTTACCTTCATCTATTTTAATCATATTTTTCTCCTACACAGTCAGTAAAACAAGAAAACTCATTAATAAGAAAAAGCCTAGAATTTTAGTAATTGTAAAGCCATCAAAATATAAATCACTTCTTTTTTCAAGTTTAATATCCTTAACAACTTCAAGTGCTATACTTGCAAGCATAATGATCCCATAAATATAGAGAATGATGCTTAGTAATTCCTCAAATATATATGAAAATGATAAATCCATTCCAGCATCTAAATTCACAATAAATAGAAACATTAAATATGTACCTAAAGTCGTTGTTAATAGTGACACTATAAACCAAGGTCTAAGATTAACTTCCTTTTTAAAGAATACTTGTCTAATATATTGATACTGTGCAAACAAAAATACTCCAACAATAAATGCTCCAATAATCTTAAATATCATATGATACCCCCATCATAATTATTTTAATAAACTTCTTATGTTTCTTAATTCCTTATTTGAATCTTTATACCAATTCATTGAAAATACTCTATAAAGTTTCCAATGTCTTGCTTTTAAGTATTTCTCTAAGTGAAGTAAATCTTTTCTGGCATCAATATCGATGCATCAGATACATCTAAAATGATACCTAATTGATAAACTTTATTTGCTTCATCATAAATAGCTAAATCTATATTATATCCACCAATACCAACATCAGTCTTGACTGTATAATTATTTCTTTCCAGTCTTTGTCTAATATCTGATTTTAAAGAACTTAATGCTGTCGGTTGTTCCCTCTTTTGTCTATCATTTAATTGTTTTAGAATCGTTGCTGCTTGATCTGGTTTATGTTCAGATACATAATAACAATATCTCATATAGTCTTTTAATAGTTTAGGACCTACACTCTTTAAGTCTTCTACTTTAAACTCTTCAGGATATAAGGAACTTACAAAATAGATTTTTTGTTTTGCTCTACTAATGGCAACATTTAATCTGTTTTGTCCACCATCATTATTTAACCACCCAAATTGTCTTCTAACAATACCTTGTGGATCTCTAGCATATCCCATAGAGAAAATGATAATATCTCTTTCATCACCTTGGACATTTTCAATATTTTTGACAAATAAACTCTTGTCTTCTCCATCTTCAGTTCTAAACATTTCTTTTTCAAATAGTTTTTGATATTTCCCTGCTTTAAAGAGTTGTTCATCGATTAAGTTTTCGATCATATCTCTTTGGGTACTATTAAATGTAATGACACCAATGGTCTCATTATTTTTTCTGTTACCTAAAATACTTCTTAATAATAAAACAACTTTTTCTGCTTCTTTTCTGTTTCGTCTATTTTCGAACACACCATCTTTAACATAGACATATTCAATCGGAGGTTTATCAGATAGACTTTGATTTGGTGAAACAATGAGTTTACCCTCATAAAATGCATGATTAGAAAATGCGATTAACTCTTCATATATTGAACGATAGTGATAATTTAATACTGTTTCTTGATATCTATATCTTGCAAGGTCTAATAGACTCTTTGCATCTCTTGTGATGTCTTTTAATTCATCATCTTCATAGAACTCATCTTCTTCATCAACTCTACCAATACCTAAACTTGATGGACGAAGCTGTTTTGTATCGCCTGCGATAACAACTTTCTTAGCTCTATAAATGGCTGGTATACCTTTTTCAACAAACATCTGTGATGCCTCATCAAAAATGACTAAATCAAATAGACCATAAACAAGTGGCACAATGGCTGAGACAACTTACGGTGTCATCATCCATACACGTATATGATTAATTAATTCTAATTGGAACACATCAATAAACGCTTTAACACTCATACGTTTAGGACTATCTAAGACACGTTTAATATCCATGATACGTTTCGTATTTGAGAAATCAAGCGCATGGCGATATAGAGCCATTTCAAAGGATTCAGAATTGACTTTACGTTTGTTATCAATTAAGTTATTTAACTCATCAATCTTTTCTTGATACTTATCAATAATGTATAAGTACTGTTGATGTTTCGCAGCAAAACTTTCTAAATATCCAGTATAGAATGCATCAAATAAATATGTTCTCTCATTTGATACATCTTCAATATCTTTTAGTAATGGATCATGAAGACACATATTTAAGAATTTAAGATCATATTGTGACAAGGCAACATATTTTGTTTTAATACGATTGATATCACTTAAATGTGCATTGATATAATCATGAAGTGTTCGATTCTTCATGATTGTTTTAATATATTTTTTATAGTGTTTTTTCTTAGCTGTTAAAAAAACTAAATCTTCTTGATGACGTTTTAAGAATGTTTTTGTTAATTTTCTCTTACCAAAAAACCAAGCTTTTTCATATCTCATGTAATAAGTATCTAATGCTTGTGTGAATTCTTGGAATATGAGTTTGTTACTTCTTGTAATCTTTGTTTCTATTTGATTAAGGATAGGATATTTCTTGATCATCTGATGATAATCAAGATATTCATCTAAATGCTTTTTCTTTTCAAATGTTTTTTCAACATCTTCTAATACATCAAAATCAAGTGGTTTAAAATAATTTTTAAACATGTTATGAACATCTAGAGGTATTAATTTTGAATTAACATCTTTATCTTTAACATATCTTTTATATAGTTGATAGATGGGTCTCTCTTGAATCTTTTCTTTATACATAAGTTTTAATGATTCATCAAACGTACTTAAAATAGATTCTATTTCTTCCTCACTGTCATAGACGTCATTGTTCATTGTTCTTTGTGGTGGGATAGGATCTATAAAATCTTTTAATTTATCATAGAATTGTTGTTTGTTTTCTGCATCATCGATAAACATTGCATATTTAGATGCGTCTTTTAATCTTGAATAAATAACATCAAGTGCTACTTTCTTCTCACTGATGACTAATACTCTCTCGCCTTTTAAAACACTCGCAGCTATGAGGTTTGTAATGGTTTGAGATTTACCAGTTCCTGGAGGTCCCCAAATCACAAGCTTCTTTTCTTTATTTAAAATATCAATGACTTTTTCTTGGGAGTAATTTAGATCTGAAATATAAGATAATGATGATTCTTTAACTGTTTGATTGTTAATGCTGAATTCAGTATCTTCTTGTGCATATAATCCGCTCTCATCAATAAGGCCTTCAAGTAAATCATTATATTTATGAGATACTAATATTTGATTAATATCTTTTTGAATCATAGATGAATATAATTTATATCTTCCTAATGTAATATATTCTTTAATCTCAATTTTATTTTTTGTCTTTTTAATAAAATCTTTCTTTAATGCATTTTGAAATGATTCAAAATTCATATGAAGTGTTGTATGTTTAATCTGCAATCCATATTGTTCATAGAAAGGTAATACAATGTTATTTAAATTCTTTATTGTGAAGTCATCTAAAAATGCAGTCTTTGAATCAATAGACTGTTTTTCGAACTTAGATAATGCTAATAATAAATCTCTATTGTATTGAATATCTTTTTCTTTATCTTTTCTTAATGTAAATTCTTTCTTTGTTCTTGTTAACTTCACTGGGAAATACAAAAGTGGTGCTTTAATAATAAAGTTATCCTTAACTCTTGCAGTTTCAATAAAAGGATAGGCGATATATAAATCATATGAACCTGTTTCTTTTTGTCCTTTATTGATTTCACGATATAGACTCGTTATATCTGAGATTAACTCATCTTTAATTTCAGTACCGGATGGATTAAGTTTTAACGTAGATACTCTATTATTTATTAGAAACTCAACTAAACCATCTCTTAAATCAAAAGATGCTAGATCAAGTGTTCGCTTCTTTTGAATTTTTCCCATATAAAGATTTGTGTTTCTCTTTGAAATATTTGTTAATCTATCCTTATAATGGTCTAATGTCTTATACGCATTCTTTGATACATTCACTTCAGATATAGTCTTATTTTTATCCTGCAGAATGACTTGTAAGAACAAAGAGGTATACTTATTCATAAAATTCTTATTAACGCCAGATATCGCTAAAAAATCGCTTGTCTTGAGTGGTTTCTTCAAAGCGATTTCTTTTAATGTTTCATCAGAACAAACAGTAATTTTCTTACCTGTTTGTAGGAACTCATCTTTAATTATTTGATCTCTAAGTATATCTAGAGTGTCTAGTAGTTTGTCTCTTTTGATTGCCATAAGTCTTCCCCTTTTTATTAGTCTAACACTAAAAAAATCTATAAGCAATCATTACATGATTTAATTACATGTTTCTTTAAATATTTCTATCATTTCTTTATTGATGTTGATCATCATATTTTTATCTATCTTATCTACTTTTCTATCATATGTTATAAATCCATTGACTTCGTCTTCTACATCTGATAATTGCGTGTAAACAAGTACACTAAGTCCTTTACTTATATATGGATATATTTGTTGTTCATATAATTTTTTGATTGCTTCTTCAAGTGCTTCTTTAGTTTCAAATATTTTATATCCAAAAATATCACCTAGGTTATAACTGTGTTCTTTAATTCTATAACTATAACCGCCAAATTCTGTTAATGCTAATATTCTCTTTTTAGCTTTTCTTTTCGCAAACTTAATCTTACCAAAATAGTTCCCATATGCTAGCCCCAATATAAATAATTTGTATTTTTACTTTGACATCATTATACCATTTTTCACTTAAAAAATGACTTTACCACGAATACCACGCATAAAAAAAGGGAAAGCCCCTAAAATTTATATCAACATAAGTTTGCATTTTTACACTATTTTTAAGACTTAAGATTGACTTCCTTTTTTGGGTTGCAATTTTGCTTATGTTGTCATAAGTTTTGTAAAAACAGGCGTTGACTCTCTAAATTAAGAAAAATGAGATTCATTTTTGGTTTTTTGCTTGCTCAAATCAATGATTTTATATCAACAAGTATCCTTAACTTTCAACCCTTTTAATATCTTTGTGTAGACAAAAAAAGCCCTTATCTCTACATGAGATAAGGACACTGATAGCGATGGTGACCCGTACGGGATTCGAACCCGTGAGTGCATGCGTGAAAGGCATGTGAGTTAACCGTTTCTCCAACGGGCCATAGATGGCGGAGAAGGAGGGATTTGAACCCTCGCACCGGTCACCCGGTCTATACCCTTAGCAGGGGCACCTCTTAAGCCACTTGAGTACTTCCCCAACCGTCATCTTTTTTGCGCTTTCGCGCCTATATAGGATATCGTATTTTTACTAAATTGTCAACCAATTTTAGTCTTTTAACATTGTAAGTCCGACTTTTCCTCTTTCTTTATCAACGTTTAAAACAAAGACTTTAACAATATCACCAACATTTAACACATCTTTAGGATGTTTAATGTATGATTTTGATATTTTTGAGATGTGTAATAACCCATCATTTTTAAGTCCTACATCAATAAATGCACCAAAATCTACAACATTTCTAACTGTACCTTCTAGTTCCATACCTACATTTAAATCATCTATTTTTAAAATATCTGATCTTAAGATAGGTTGTGCAAATTGATCTCTTGGATCTCTAAGTGGTGCAACAAATGCATCTAAGATATCTGTTAATGTATATTTATCGATATTTAATTCTTTTTGTAACTGACTTCTATCCATGTTACCAACGATAAGTTTTACTTCAGGTTTACCAAACATATCACCTGTAATGTTATATAGTGCCATAATTTTCTTAGCAGCATCATAACTCTCAGGGTGAACTGCAGTCATATCAAGTGCTTCATCACCATCAGGTATTCTTAAGAAACCAACAGCTTGTTCATATGTTTTACCGCCAAGGCGAGGCACTTTAAGCATATCTTTACGTGAATTAAATCTACCGTTTGCTTGTCTATATTTAACAATATTGTTTGCACTTGTTTTGTTTAATCCTGAGACATGCATTAAAAGTGATTTAGATGCAGTGTTTACATTAACACCGACACTATTAACAGCTTGTGTAACCACAAAATCAAGTGATTCATTTAATTTCTTAGGTGCAACATCATGTTGATATTGACCAACACCAATACTCTTAGGATCTATTTTAACAAGTTCCGCAAGCGGATCTTGTAAGCGTCTAGCAATAGATGCTGCTGATCTTTCTTCAACTGAAAAGTCAGGGAATTCTTCTCTTGCAAGTTCACTTGCAGAATAAACTGACGCTCCTGCTTCATTAACAATCACATATTGAGCACTCATACCAGTTGCTTTTAAAAGATCTGCAATAAAACTTTCAGTTTCTCTTGAAGCAGTCCCATTACCAATAGCAATTAATTCTACTTTATATTTACGTATTAAAACAATAAGTTTTCTTTGTGCATCTTTAATTTGTTCATCAGTGATTCTTCCACCTTTAGTTTTCTCATGTGGATAAATCACACCTTTTTCTAAGACTTTACCTTGTTCATCACAAACACTTAATTTACATCCAGTTCTAAACGCTGGATCCACACCTAAAACAACTTTACCTTTTAGTGGTGGTTGAAGTAATAATTTTTGAAGATTATCACCAAATACTTCAATTGCTTGTTCTTCAGCTCTTTCAGTAAGTTCTGATCTAACTTCTCTTTCAATACTTGGATAAATAAGACGTTTTAATGCATCATCAATAGCTTCTTTAATGAAAGGTGTTGCTGGAGATGCTTCATCTTTAATGACTTGAAATATTAAATAATTTGTTAACATTTCTTTATCAACATCAATTTTAACTGAAATCACTTTTTCTTTTTCTGCACGATTCATCGCTAAAATACGATGAGGTTTCATTTGACTTACAGGTTCTGAATAATCATAATACATTTCATAAACCTTACGTTCATCAACTGCATTCTTTTTAACGCTTGTTACTGCTTTACCATCATCAACAACTGATTGTCTTAAAACCTTACGATAATCAGCATTATCAGAAATAGTTTACGCAATAATATATTTAGCACCTTCTAATGCTTCATCAACAGATGCTACATCATCATTTAGAAACTGTTTAGCATATGCGTTAACATCTTCTTTAGGAAACATCATTAGCCATGTAGCAAGAGGTTCTAAACCTTTCTTAATAGCTTCGGTTGCTTTTGTTTTTTTCTTTTCTTTAAACGGTCTATATAAATCTTCTACTTCAATAAGTTTTTCAGCACTTAAAATTGTTTGTTTTAACTCATCAGTTAACATACCTTTTTCATCAATTAATCGAATCACTGCTTCTTTTCTTTCAAGTAAGTTTAATTGATAGTTCCAAGTCTTATAAATCTCATTAATTTGTTCTTCATCAAGGCCACCAGTTGCTTCCTTACGATATCTCGCAATAAATGGAATTGTATTACCTTCATCTAACAAACCTAACACAGTCGTAATTTGTTTAGTCGCAATACCTAGTGTAGCTTTAATGTCTTTAATAATTTGTTCATTCATTTTCTCACTCCTTTATATAACACAAAAGGGCAAAGCCCTTTTTTAAGTTTATCCTATTTGATTAATGATATCTATCATGTCATCTGCATCATCTTCCATAGAGAAGAATTCTCCATCTGGATTATAAATATCAAATGTCACTAACATTTCATCTGCATCCGCATCTAATTCTAACATTGATAACTCAGTGTCACTCATAAGTTCACCATTAAGTGCTGAATCTAAATCAATGAATAAAAATGCTGCAAAAGCTTCATCTTCATTATCATCTAATAAAGTTTGTGTTGGTATACCACCAACTGCGCTTTGATTATTGATTGCTTCTTCAATATCTTCATTAACATTAGAACTATAATAGAAATAGAAATAAATAATATCATTATTATTAATTAATGATCTTAAATCTTCATAACTATCAACACCATTGAAATATGTAAAATCACCATAAGTATTGTCGCCATTATCTTGAACCATTGCACTTAGGCTTGTGTGTGCAATATGAAGATGATCTTCATAGGATTCTTCTTCATCACTTGTAAAATGATTAATTAAAAATAATACAACTAATCCTATAACAACAGCTGAAATAACAATCATACCAATTCTAAAAAATAATATCTCATTTTTACTTGGTTGTTTTTGTTCTTCTAATAAACCTTTTTTAGGTTCTTTTTTTATTTGTTGAACTGGCTTTTTATTATAAGTTGATTTTTTCTTTTTTGCCATGTGGTCACATCCTATCCATACAAAATTATACCGAAATATTTCAAAAATTACAACATTATGGATAAATATGTTTTATCCTTCTATTAATGCATAACAAATAGCATGTGTTGCTGTATGCGTAATCGTTATATGAACTATATCATCTTCACCAAAAAACTCAGATACGACATAAGGTTTACCATGATCATCAGACAATACTGAGAAATCGGTGTAGTAAGCCGTTCCTTCACCTTTTGAAATAGCTTTGAATATGGCTTCTTTCGCTGCAAATCTACCACCTAAAAAAGTAATTTTAGTCGTTTCATCAGCAATATTTTCATAGATTTTATATTCATCCTTACTCAAAATTCGATGGATAAATCTATCGTCTGCAATTTCTCTAATACGATCTAAATCAACAAGATCAATACCCATACCTTTAATCATTGGTCATACCCACTTTCTCTAATCTTATCCGCAAGTTCTTTTATCTTTTTCAATCGATGATTTAATCCAGATTTACTTAATGTTTCATGATACGTATCCTCATATAAACTAGATAGTTCTCTTAAACTCATGTCAGAGTGTTCTTCTCTTAAATCCATAATTTGTTTTAGTTTACTATCAAGTTGATCTTTTGGATAATATCTTGTAATAAGTGCAATATCTTTTAATTGTTGATTTGCTGCAACGATTGCTTTTTTTTCGTTAGCAATTTCACAATTCATCACGCGATTAATAGAGTTATTAAAATCTCTTTTAATTCTAATATCTTCATATTGGAATAATGCATTTTGTGCACCGACTAACTGTAAGAATAAACTAATAGCTTCCGCATCTTTTAAATATGCAATATAACCTGTTCTTCTTTTTGTAATCTTAGCGTTTAATTCAAAATGATTCATCATTTTTTGAATAAGAATAATTTCATCAGAATTCCTACAAAATATTTCTAAATGATATTCTGCAGTCTTCGGATGATTAACAGATCCTGATGCTAAAAAGCATGCTCTTAAGAATGCTCTTTTCGCTAAATCCGTTGGTGTGAGTAACGCTTGTGCTTCTATTTCATTTTCTAATAGATTATGTTCACTAATAATATCTTCTACTTTTGAAAGTACACGAACGATAACCGTTTGTCTTTTATTAAGCTTTGTTTGTTGTTGGGTTAAAAGTGAAGTTTCTGCTTGGTAAAGTGTTCTTACCAACTGTAAAAACCGTTTTGCAACGGTTGGATTGTTTGTTTTGAAATCAAGCATTTTTTGCTTGTTTTCAATATGAAATTCTGTGCTCAAGTTTAAGAACGCTGCAAATTCAGCAAGCTGTTCTTCTAACTCAATCGGAATTGTTACAAGTTCCTCTTTTACAGTTTTAGCAAAACTCATCTTAGCTCCAAGTTTCTAAATATTTTAATGCATTTTGAACTGCAATTGCTCCATCTGCTGTTGCAGTAACAACTTGTCTAATTTGTTTAGTAATAACATCACCAGCACCATAAACGCCAGCAACTTTAGTTTCCATCTTTTCATTTGCTTCAATATATCCGTATTTGTTTGTTACACCTAAGTCTTTAACCATATCAGTCACTGGAATTAAACCAACATATTCAAATACACCATCAGCAGATACTGTTTGTTTATTACCTTTATCATCTTTTAAGACAACACCAGTTAATCCTTTATCATCCATTTCAAACTTATCAACAACTGTTGAATAATGAATATCAACATTTTTTTGTTTTAATAAGATATCTTGAGCTTTAGGATCAGCAGTAAGTTCAGCTAAGTTTTGAACAACTGTCACGTGTGTTGCAAGTGTTGCAAGATATGCTGCTTCTTCAACTGCAGAATTCCCACCACCAATAACAACTACTTTTCTACCTTTGTATAAAGGACCGTCACAAATTGCACACCAACTAATACCATTCATAGCAAGTGCATCTTCGTTTTCAACACCTAATCTTCTTGGTACATTACCAGTTGCAATAATAACTGCTTTTGCTTCATAAGTTTTATCTGGTGTAATAACTTTTTTAATATTACCATCAACTTCTACTTTAGTTACTTCTTCATATAATACTTCTACGCCTAAGTCATAAGCATGATCAATCATCATCGTAGCAAGTTCATAACCAGCAACTTTTTTAGCACCCGTATAGTTTTCTATTTCGTTATATTTAGATAGTTGACCACCAGGTGTGTCTTTTTCAAACATGGCAACTTTTAAGTTTGCTCTTTTTGCATATATACCTGCAGTTATACCAGCAGGTCCTGTTCCAATAATTAAAATATCATACATTATAAATATCTCCTTTTATATTAAATCTTTTAAATTTTCTAAATCATCAATCACGTAAGTTGGTTTTTCCATTAACATTTCACTTAATCGATTAGAGTAAGTAACTGCACATGATAAAACATTTGCGTGATGTGCTGATTTGATATCATTTTCATGATCACCCACATAAATAGCGTCTTCAGGTTTCACATCAAAATAAGCAAGTGCTTTTTCAATGGGTTCCGCGTGAGGCTTATGGTTTTTCACATCATCATGCCCCACAAGATGATCAATTAAATGATCAAGTCCAACAAGTTTCAAATGGCTAAGTGCCACTTGATTCATTTTAGATGTGACAATACCCACTAAAATATTTTTTGATCTAAAATATTCAATGGTTTCTTTTGCATGTGGATAACTTTCAAGTCCTTGATGTAAAGCTTTTTCTGTTTCAATACGATAATCTTTGATAATGTCTTCAATCAAATGATCATCACTTGTATACATACCAAATGTTTGTTGTAGTGTTTGTCCTAAAAAGCTTGTTAATGTTTTTTGTTCTAACTCTACTTTTGGAAAGTATTTGTGTATCATTTGTTCAAAAACACTTAAGATAATATCTGTTGATTGAATGAGTGTTCCATCTAAGTCGAATAATATTAGCTTCATATTATTTGTTCCCAAGTGCTAATTCATTATAATAAGGTAAATCTTTTTTAAATATTCTCTTAAAGACTAGAATACTTAATCCACCCAATACTAATAAGACTGATGTCCAAAGTGATGCCATTTCATACCACGCAGTTACTTGATCTAACCAAGGAAGTGGAAGTGGATCTGATGGATCCCCTTGGAATCTTAATAATTCCATAGGTATTCTAATTAATCCATACCACATAAAGTATAGACCAATCGCGTCTCCAACTTTTAGGATTTTCTTACGTCTAATAATCAGTAATACAATAAGACCTGTAAAATTCCATAAACTTTCATACAAGAATGTTGGAGCATGATATGAACCACCAATATACATTTGCTCACTAATAAAATCTGGTAAAAAGTTTAAGTGATCAACAGCAGGGCCATATAACTCACCATTCATAAAGTTACCCCAGCGTCCTAATGTTTGACCAATTAAGAATCCAGGTGCAACTAAATCTAACATCCACCAATAAGAAATCTTTTTCCATTTAGTAAATACAATAAGGAATAAGAAAACAACGATAATCGCACCATGAATGGCTAATCCACCATCTTGGATAGCAAATATATCACCAAACGAATGAATAGATCCTAAATTAAATAATACCCACCATAAACGTGCACCTATAATCGCTAGTGGCACTGTATATAACAGTCCATCAAATAATATATCTGTATCAATTTTAAAACGTTTAAACTCAAAATATGCAAGTGCTGCACCAAACATAATACCCGTTAAAATAAATACTGCATACCAAGCTACATCAAATTCAAAATTACCAACTTTGATATCTGTATCAATGGCTAAATTATTATATGGATAACCATCTTGTGTTGCAGTCGCTAATATAACAATTAATATAAATACAAAAGCCATAGTCCCATAAAGGATAATACCTTGCTTATGTTTTTGCCAAAACTCATTCATCGTCTTCATCATCTCTTCCAAATCCTCCTGCTTTTCTCGCGACCGCTTCTGTTAAGTCAAGCGCTGCATTATATCCTAAATATTTTAACTTGATGTTCATGGCTGCACTTTCAACAAGTGTTGCAACATTTCTACCAGGTAAAATAGGAATTGTAACTTTTGTTATTGGTGTATTAAAAAATGTCATTGTTTCATTTTCAACACCAAGGCGATCATATTGTTTATTTTCTTGCCATCTTTCAAGTTCAACAACAAGTCTTATCTTTTTGTTTTCTCTATAAGCACCTGCGCCAAACATCTGAACAACATCAACAATACCAATACCTCTAATTTCAATATATTTTTCAATAAGCTTTGGTGCGCTACCCACTAATACACCAGGTGCTGTTTCAAATATATCTACACGGTCATCACTAATGAGTATATGCCCGCGTTTAATTAGTTCAAGTGCTGTTTCACTTTTACCAATACCGCTTTTACCCATAATGAGTGTCCCCATCCCATGGATATCTAATAAAACACCATGTGCTGTTTGTCTCGGTGCCAACTTAGCATGTAAGTATGCATAAAGCTGACTCGATAAAGGGGTTGTTCTCACGGGACTTTTTAAAATAGCAACGTTATATTGATTTCCTAATTCAAGAAAAAATTCATTAACTTCAACATTAACCGAAAATATAAATCCTGGTGGATGTTTCATCATGATATCCTCAACTCTCGTCTTCATAATATCATATGGTAATAATTTCATAAATGAATCTTCTTTTGATCCAATTAGAATCATTCGATCAGCATCAAAGAAATCAAGAAATCCAGCAAGTTCTACACCTGGACGTGATAACATTTCTGCTTTTACTTCATTTTCCAATGCTTCTTCTGCAGTTAATAGTTCTAAATGTAGATCTTTAACTAAATGTTTTACTTTAAGTTTCATTTTTTACCTCCCTTGAATAAGTGATCTTTTTGATATAACCATCTTCTTAAATATACTGAAATAATAAATCTCATTAATGTAAACATAATTGAAAATACAATAAGGTCCCATGCACTAAAGAATATGAATCCTTGTGGTATTAATACAGTAATTAAATACCATATAATAACTTGTACTAACCACGATAGAATACCTAAACTATAGATAATCACGCGTATTGCATATTTAAATAATAAGATTTTAACAAAGTTCTCAATGACTGTTAATAATGCAATGGCGAGTATAAATCCAACTATTTCAATTTCTACGATGCGATAATCAAAAGCAAGCGAAATTCCAATGACTGTCATGGCCATCGTAAGATTCACTAAAAATGATAATATCAAATGAACAATATAATTTTTATGGAGTAAAAATGCATAACTGATGGCGTTTTTACGTTGACCATGATATTGTTCTAGTTCTTTGATTAATTTTTCTAACTCATCATCCTTATCCTTCTTAGGATCTTTTGGATCTTCGTTCAATTCATTCACTTCCTATCATAACATAATAGTTTAGTTTTCGTCATTTTAAAACTTTTTTTAAATACTGTCCTGTATAACTTTCTTTAACTTTCGCGACTTCTTCAGGTGTCCCTTTGGCAATCACTTGTCCACCAGCGTCTCCGCCTTCTGGACCTAAGTCTATAATATAGTCAGCATTTTTAATCACATCTAAATTATGTTCAATGACAACCATAGTTGCTCCTTCATCAACAATGCGATGGAATACTTCTAATAAACGTTTAACATCATCTGTATGTAGACCTGTGGTTGGTTCATCTAATATATAAATAGAACGTTGTGTAATACGTCTATATAATTCACTTGCAAGTTTTACACGTTGAGCTTCACCACCGTAAAGTGTGGTTGCTGATTGACCTAATGTAATATAGCCAAGACCAACATCATGTATCGTCTTTAATTTACCATAAATTTTAGGATGATTCTTAAAAAACTCTAATGCATCATCAATCGTTAAATCTAAGACATCTGCAATATGTAGCCCGCGATATTTAATTTGTAGTGTTTCATGATTATATCGTGCACCACCACATACCTCACAAGGTACATAAACATCTGGAAGAAAGTGCATTGATATTTTCTTTAATCCATCACCACGACATGCTTCACATCTTCCGCCTTTAACATTAAATGAAAATCTTCCTTTTTTATAACCTCTTGCTTTCGCATCATTTGTTTGTGCATATAAATCTCTAATATCATCAAATACACCTGTATATGTTGCAGGATTAGATCTTGGTGTTCTCCCAATCGGTGATTGTGATATTTCAATAACGCGTTCAATGATTTGATGATCATCGATAAATGTATGTTCTCCAGGTTTTTCTTTTGTTTTATAATATTTTTGTTGAAGACCTTTTAATAAAATATCATTTACAAGTGTTGATTTACCACTACCAGATACACCTGTAACAACTGTCAGTTTACCCATAGGAAAAGAAACATCTAAATCTTTAAGATTGTTTGCTTTCGCACCAATCACTAAAATATCTTCATCATGTCCTTCTCTTCTTTTTTTAGGGACAGGAATAGATAGTTCACCATTTAAATATTTACCTGTAATACTATCTTTATTTTTCATCACTTCTGCTGGTGTACCATAAGCAACAACTTTTCCACCAAACTTACCAGCTTTAGGTCCAATGTCTATTAAATAGTCACTTGCAAGCATGGTTTCATGATCATGTTCAACAACAACTAAAGTATTACCTAAGTCTCTCATTTTCTTTAGTGTTTCAATAAGTCGATCATTATCTTTTTGATGAAGACCAATCGATGGTTCATCTAAGACATATAAAACACCTGTCAATTTAGAACCTATCTGAGTCGCAAGTCTTATACGTTGTGCTTCACCACCCGAAAGTGTACCTGCTTGACGATAAAGTGCAAGATAACCAAGTCCTACATCTTTTAAGAAAGTTAAACGGTTGATGATTTCTTGTAATGCAAGATGTGCGATTTGTTTTTGTTCAACACCTAGCTCAAGATTTTCTAAAAATACAATTTCATCATCAATTGCTAAACGTGTCACTTCATCAATATTCTTTCCACCTATTTTAACACTAAGCGCTTGTTCATTTAAACGTGCACCGTGACAAACAGGACATACTGATTCAGTCATGAAATTTTCAATCCATGTACGTATCCATTCAGAAGTTGTTTCTCTATATCTTCTTGTTAAATTATTAATAATACCTTCATAATAATCAAATGAAGCATGATGATTACCTGATGAAGATGTTAATTTGAAATGAATTTTATCTGGTGACCCAAATAAAATAATATCTAATTCTTCTCTTGATAAATCACGCATCGCAGCTGACATATCAATTTTGTAATGTTTACAAAGTTGTTCAAGCATTTGGCTTGATAAATTTTCTTCAAAGTTGTTCTTATAAGGTATAATACCGCCTTCTAAGATGCTTTTATCAGGATTAACGACAAGTGATTCAGCAACTTCTAAATTAAGCCCTAATCCATTACAATGCGGACATGCACCGATGGGTGTATTAAATGAAAATAAGCGTGGCTCTAAATCAGGAATAGAAAAATCAGAATCAATACATGCATAGTTTTGATTAAATGATAAGATTTGATCACTATTGACTAATACTTTAGTTTTCCCATTAGAAAGTCTTGCAGCAAGTTCTAATGCATCATATAATCTAGAACGAATACCTTCTTTAATAATTAAACGATCAATGACGATATATACATCGTGATTCATATTTTTATCAAGATCAGGAAAATCATCAAGTTCAACTTGCATACCATCAACATATGCTCGTGTGAATCCTTCTTTCAAATACTGTGCTGCTAATTTTTTATGTGTTCCTTTTTGCCTTTCAACAACAGGACTCATAATAATGACCTTACTTTTTTCTTCAAGAGATTGTATACGTACAGTCATTTCTTCAATCGTTTGTTTAGATAGTGGTTCATCGGTACCTGGACAATAAGGTGTACCTACACGTGCATACAATAAACGTAAATAATCATAGATTTCAGTCACAGTTCCCACTGTAGATCTAGGATTATTTGATGTTGTTTTTTGATCAATACTAATTGAAGGACTAAGTCCCTCAATACGATCAACGTCTGGTTTTTCAAAATTACCCAAAAATTGACGTGCATAAGAAGAAAGACTTTCCATATATCTTCTTTGTCCTTCTTGATATAATGTATCAAACGCAAGTGATGATTTACCACTACCGTAAATACCTGTCATAACGACAAGTTTATTTTTAGGAATATCGATATCTATATTTTGCAAGTTGTTTTCTCTTGCTCCATGTACTTTAATATAATCCATTTGTTTTCTCCATAAATGTCTGTTCATCTAACACTGTTACACCAAGATCATTCGCTTTTTTAAGTTTTGATCCTGCATCACTTCCTGCAAGTACATAATCTGTTTTCTTACTTACTGATGAACTTGTTTTACCACCAAGTTTTTCAATGATAGCTTTTGCTTGGTCTCTTGAAAATGATTCTAGTTTCCCAGTTAATACAAATGTTTTACCTGTAAATTCATGTTCAATCGTTTCTTCTTGTTCATAAGTCATATTTAATCCAAATGATTTAAGTTCATCAATTAATTTTAAATTTTGTTCGTCACTAAAATAAGAAACAATTGATTGTGCAATCATTTCCCCAATATCTGGAATATCAATTAACGCTTCTATTTCCGCTTCTTTTAATAAATCAATCGTTGGATAATATTTAACAATATTTTTAGCAACTTTAGCGCCTACATGTTTAATACCTAATCCAAATAAGAATTTATCAAACGATTGGTTTTTAGATGCGTCAATCGCATCTAATAATTTATTAACCTTCTTATTTCCAAAACCAGGAATAAGTTTTAATTCTTCTGCAAATGTTTCTAAGCGATAAATATCGTAAATCGTATTTAAAAATCCTAATTCATGAAAAGTTTCAACAACCTTTTCTCCAAGTGTGTCAATATCCATGGCGACACGTGAAGCAAAATGAATGAGTCCGTGAATATTTTTAGCAGGACAATCATCATTTGAACAATAATAATCAGCTTCTCCTTCTTTTCTAATTAAAGGATGTCCACAAACTGGACAATCTTTAATAATTTCAAAAGGTGTTTGATTAGTTCTTTGTTCTAAAACAACTTCAATTACTTCAGGAATAATCTCTCCTGCTTTATGGATACGTACAATATCACCAACACGCACATCACGATCAACAATAAAATCCTCATTATGCAGTGTTGCACGACTAATAGTTGATCCTGATAAAAAGACAGGTTCTAATTCAGCAACCGGTGTAAGTTTCCCTGTTCTACCGATTTGATAAGTAATATCTAATAATTTAGTTTCAGCTACTTCAGGTGCAAACTTATAAGCCGTTGCCCATTTAGGAGATTTTGCAGTATATCCTATTTTGTCATGTAAAGAAAATTCATTAACTTTAATAACGACACCATCAGTGTCATATTTAAGTGTTTTTCTCTTATCATCAAACAATTGAATTTGTTGATGAACCTCATCAATATCATGACATTGTTTATAGTAAGGGTTTACCTTAAACCCTAATGTTTGTAAGTAATCTAATGCTTCTTTTTGTGAGTTCACATAATTTTGTGCATCAACGATTGTATATAAAAAAATATCCAATGCTCTTTTTGCAACCACTTTAGAATCAAGTTGTCTAATAGTACCTGCAGCAGCATTTCTAGGGTTCGCAAATAACGCTTCATCATTTGACATACGTTCTTCATTCGCTTTTTCAAAACTCTTATGCGGCATAAAGATTTCACCACGAACTTCTATATCTATAGCTTCATTTAGTTTCAAAGGAAGACTCTTAATTGTTTTAACATTTTCTGTAATATCTTCACCAACAACTCCATTACCACGGGTTGCTGCTTGTTTAAATAAACCTTTTTCATAAATAATTGAAACAGCAAGCCCATCAATCTTTAATTCTGTTACATATGAATAACCGCTTGCTACATTAAAAATACGTTCATCAAATTGGCGTAGTTCAGTTTCATCAAATACATTAGATAAGCTCATCATAGGCACTTGATGTGTTATTTTATTAAATCCTTCTAAAACAGAACCTCCTACTTTTTGTGTTGGAGAATCTTCTTGTTTTAATTCAGGATACTTTTCTTCTAATTCAACAAGCTCTTTAAAATAATGATCATAATCATAATCAGAAATTGTAGGTTTATCCAATGTATGATATTCATAATTAGCTTTGTTAATTAATTGAATAAGTTCTTTAATTCTAAGTTTTTCATTCATAAAATCACCTAGGTTTATTATACCATTAAATAGAATATTTAATAGGTTCTAACGTGTAAATATTCCCATTTAAATCTATAACAGTTTCTCTACTTAAGTAGAGAACCTATATCACGATATACATATATATAATTTTTTCATCATTTTACATCGATTTTTAGATATAATTTCACAAAAAGAGATAACACCTATTAAATGTTATCTCTTTTCTTACTGTTTATTTTAATTCTATTCTATGACAATACCAGTTCTTACAATATCAACACCATTAACTAACGTGTCTGTTACTGGACAAGTCTTTTCTACAAAATCTGCAAACTTTTCAGTTTTTTCTTCTGATTCGTTTGTTTTAAAATACATTTTGTATCTAATTTCAGTAAATCCTTTCTAGCTTCAGGATTTCTTCCTGTAAATCCATCAGGGTCTAAGTCACCTTCAATTTCAACATGAAATCCTTCATACTTGAAATCATGAAAATCTGCAAATGCAGCAACCACAATCGCTTGACATGCGCCAAGTGATGTTAATAATGCTTCAACGGGATTAATCCCTTTATCTGTACCACCCATAGGTTTGGGTTCATCATATAAAATTTTAAAATTTCTTGAACTTGTTTCTACTTGTAAACCTTCAGGTAATTTAGTTGCTGTTGCTTTATACACGTGTTTCATCTAATCACTTCTTTGTATGTATACTATATACCTCAACAGTTTATTTCTAAAGTTTAACGCTCTTGATTCTACAATTTAACATTTTTAAAAAATATTGATTTTCTTTTATAACTACGCGTATGTTTCACATACGATAAATATAAATATTTCTTTGCTCTAGTCATAGCAACATACATCAATCTTCGCTCTTCTTCTAATGTCATATATTTAGATGTATATGAAGATGGGATTTCTCCTTGTTCTAAACCTAGAATAAAAACAACTTCAAATTCTAAGCCTTTTGCTTGATGCATCGTCATGAGTTGAATGCCTTCATATAGATCGATATATGCTTTTTTAATATATTGTTTTAAAGCATAGCTTCTTTGATTATTTCTAAATAACACAGCAATATGTTTAGGTAGCACACCATTTGAAACGAATAATCTGTAATGTTTAATTATATAGTCAGCTTCTTCATTCAAATCATTGAATATAACTTTTTTAACTTCATAATCCTCTTGGTGATAAGGTATGAGCTTTTTCTTGAATGTTCTTAAGTTTTGTTTAATAAAACGATTCGCAATTTTAATGATTTGTGGAGATGATCTATAATTTAAATCAAGAATATCTATACCTGCTTGATAATCTTTAATATATCGATTAATAATATTTACATTTGCTCCTCTAAACTGATAAATCGACTGATCAGGATCACCAACTGCCAAAACAGATGTTTTATTGTAAATCAGTTTTTTTAAAATAAGATATTGCAATTCATTTGTATCTTGAAATTCATCAATAAATATATACAGATAAAACAGATCATGGTTTTTAAGATACCAATAAAAATCAAGTAGTATGTCATCAAAATCTTTTCCATTTAGTTTTTTTAATTGTTCTTGATAATGATCATATGCTTTAGGTTTTTGTGTTTTATATAAACTATTTTTATATATGGTTATATTTAATACATCTTTATGACTTATGTCCAACTGATCAGGATTTATAATATTATAATCATATTGGCTTCTTTCTTTTAAACATTTTAATGCAAACCCATGAAATGTATGGACCTCTAATGTTTCATGATTAATACGCTGTTTCATCTCAATAGCTGCTTTTTTAGTAAATGTTAAGGCTAATATTGCATCTTCTTTCACATTGATAGATAATAAATATTTTATTCTTTCAACTACAACTCTTGTTTTACCGCTGCCTGCACCAGCTAACAAAAAAAGAAAGCGTTTATTGGTATAAACCACTTTCTTTTGTTTTTCATTTAATAACATATGTAATCACCCTAATATATCATATGTTAGTTCATGCTATTTTTCTTTAAATAAAAACACTTTGAACGAATGCATAATATGTGATGATCACAAAAATAATACTATAAAGTGTACCAATTAAATAATATTCAGAAAAACCCTTGTCATCTAATTGCTTAAATCGAGCAATAGATTTAGCAGCCACAATAATCGTTAATCCTATCCATTGACCAGCGATCAATAATATCATCATAACAATGCGTTCCATTGAACCAATTAAAGCACCAGACTTAACTTGATCATCTTTAATATCCTTTTGAGGATTATATTGACTAAAATATATTTTAAACACTAGATTTGCAACGATCGTTAATACGATAAATAAAGTGATATAAAACGATGTCTCAAAATCATAAAAAGGTAGTATTGATTCTTTGCTATCGGTATAATTAACACTAGACCAAATAGCAAGTGTTGCAAAAAGTTCTATAAAATGATACGATAAAAATCTTATTTTAATATATTTTGAAATAAACTTATTTTTATCTTCTTCATTTTCGCATAACTGATATTTCCTAAACTGTGTAATTCTTGAATCAAGAAATAATCTTAATACAGTCGTCAATAATTTTATCAATACAGCGATACCGATGTAGGTAAACTCGCTTGCTTCTGGCGGCAATACCCACAATAGAAAAACAAGACTTCCAATAAATTGTGCAGCTACATAAACAAATACAGTTTTAGGTTTAAATTCGTTTTCAATATTTGTTTGTTTTTTTCTTTGAATCACAAATTCAAATAAAACATATAAACATAAAAATAAATATATCATCAATTACCCCTCCTCAATTGTTTCCATAATAACTTCGATATTTTTTATATATGCATAATAATGTGTACTACTTAATTTTTCACTAATCGTTGAGTTGCTATATCCTAATGTTTTAGCAACTTCCTTTTGAATCATTTTATCACTTAATCCGAAATTGTAAATCATCTGATAAATAAATCTTTTTTGAGATTTCGTCCATTGATCATGAATAATCGCGTTATTGATTAATAGTTGATTGCATAATTTAGAAATTGTCTTATCTTGTCCATGAATCATCATAAGTACATGATATTTCTGATTCTTTTTAAGTATGTCAAGTGCATCTCTTGCATGCCACCATACTTTGCCATCGCTACTACCATCATTATAGTTAAACGCTAAGTCTCCAATACCTATACCAAATCTAATATCAATTTCAGGAATACCCATCATAATTTCATGCATGATCATAAATATATGATCAGGCTTATTTAAAAGAACCTGAAAATCATCACCTTGCATGATTGCCATATCTTTTTCTATACTCGTATGATATTTTTGATTAATTTTTTGAATTGTTTGAATTAATTGATTTTGAATTTCTGCTCTATTTGTTAATTTTCTAGAGTTTCTAATATCGCCAATGATTGCATAATACATAAAGATCACCTCATATATTTATTATACAATATATTCGTATATTTATGCGAATAAAATATATTTCGTATTATTTACCGAATTATATAATTATCGTATTTTTTTAATTGCTGGGTGACTCTCTAAAATGTTTTTTATGCCATGTGGCATACTAAATGCGATTTTAGCAATATCTTCATTTACTGATACAACCACGCCAATACCAAATACTTTATGTTCTACTTTGTCGCCACTCTTTAAAATATGTCCACTTTGAATAGTTTTTGGTTGATAATACTTTCTTGGCTGTGCTTCTTCATATGGTCTTGATTCTTTAATAAATCTTGAAGGATAACCAATTTTTAATTCACCGTATTGCATACGTCTATTCGCGTGTGTCATATAAAGTTTTTCTTTTGCTCTTGTCATACCGACATATGCGACACGTCTTTCTTCTTCTAATTCAATAGAACTCATCATCGCATTATTATTTGGAAATAAACCTTCTTCTAAAGCCACCATAAAGACAACTTTAAATTCTAATCCTTTCACTTGATGATAAGTCGCGAGTTTCACACGTGACTCTTCATCAACATCTTGATCAAGATCACTAAATAAAGATATTTGATCAAGTTGTTCTTTTATTTTTTCATAAAAGTTTCCTTCGTAATACATATCACCACGAACAAAAACAGATTGTAATTCTCTTAAATTATTCACACGATCATCTGCTTGTTCTGTATTTTCCGCTTTAAGCATATCCACATAACCAGTTAAATGCATTAATATTGGCATGATTTCTTGCAAATCAGCCATATCAAAAAACGCATCTTTTATATCTTCAATAAGTTTCTTAAATCCTCTTAAACCTGATAAGGCTTGTGGTCTAAGCTCAACGTAATCAATGGCTGCAAATAAAGATATACCAAGTTCTCTTGCTTTATCTTCGAGCTTTTGAATACTTACCTTGCCTATTGAGCGTTTAGGTACATTAACAACTCTTTTAAAGAAGAAGTCTTGATGAGGATCTAATCCAAGTCTAATATATGCAAGTGCATCTTTAATTTCTTTTCTTTGATAGAAAGAAACACCGCCATAAATAATATATGAAATACTTTCTTTAATTAACGTATCTTCAAATAATCTTGATAATGCATTATTGCGATAGAGTATCGCAAAATCATCATAACGATAATTTTCATATCTCACTAATCGTTCTATTTCATTAATTACATAAAACGTTTCATTATAATCACTATCTGCTGCATAATAGGTAATTGGCTCTCCAAGGCCTAAATCACTTTCTAAGTTTTTAGCTGTAGGTCGATTGAAGTTATTCGCGATTAATTTGTTTGCTGCTTTTAATATTTGATTTGTCGAACGATAATTTTTATCTAAAACAACTGTTTCCGCTTGATAATCTTTAATAAATCTTTCGCTATTCTGATAGCTTGCACCTCTAAATGAATAGATGGATTGATCAGGATCACCTACAACAAATACATTTTTATGAAGGTTTCCTAAAATGCGAAGGATTTTATATTGTACGATATCCGTATCTTGAAACTCATCTACTAAGACATGTTCAAATTCACTTTGATATCTTTGTTTAATATGTGGATAATCAGTTAATAGTTCTAATGTATAAATAAGTAAATCATCAAAATCTACCAATTGATTTTCTCTTAAATATCTTACATATGCACTATATATTTCTTCCTCTGTTGATCTTTCAAACTCCGGAAGTCTTTGTGTCTTAAATAAAGAGATTAGATTTTTCAATTGTTTAATTGAAAATTGCTTAATATCTAAACCTTTCCCTTTAATAATATCAGTAATAATCTTTTTACCGTCATCTTCATCAATAACAGTAAATGTTGTTTTATAACCATATGGGAGTTACGCAATATGTCTTCTTAATATTTGAAGTCCAAATGCATGGAATGTATATAACCATATATCTGAAGCGTATGGTCCTGTCATATCAATGACTCTTTGTTTCATTTCACGCGCAGCTTTATTGGTAAACGTCACTGCTAATATCTTTTTAGATGGCACACCATTCATAATAAGATATGCAATTCTAGTGGTCAGTGTCTTTGTTTTTCCTGTACCCGCACCAGCGACAACAAAAAGCGGTCCACCTGGGTGAATGACCGCCTTTAATTGAGATTCATTTAAGCTAGCTAGATAATTTTCCATGATCTTGCCTGCTTTCTACTTATTTTTTGTAACTACTCTTTAGTGGCACGATTTCATTAAAGATAAGATTTTCTTTTGTTGATGCTAAATCAACATTGAAATAACCTACTCTAATCAATTGATATTTGTCTTCTGGTAATGTATCTGCTAAAGCTGATTCTACATAACCATGAGTAACATGTAATGAATCTTGATTAAATCGATTCATTAAATCTAGTGATTCATCATTAAGAAGCATACTATCATAAAAGTTAAATTGTGCTTTTTTTGCTGTGGTTGCTTCAACAAAATGAATAGTTCCGTTAGGTTTTCTTTCATTAAATCCTGAACCACTTTTAGTTTCAACATCATATGTTGCAAGTATTTCAATGATATTGCCATCTTCATCATATTTAACTTCATTTGCTTTAATAAAGTATGCATGAAATAATCTCACTTCAATACCTAATGCTAATCTTTTATATTTTTTATTTGGCTTTTGTAAAACAAAATCATCTTTTTCAATATATAAATGTTTAGAAAAAGCAATCTTTCTAGAACCCATATCTTCTTTTTCTGGATGATATGGAATATCTATATATTCAATCTTATCTTCAGGATAATTTGTAATTGTCACTTTTAAAGGTTTAATCACACCCATGACTCTTCCTGCTCTATCTTGAAGATCACCTCTTACAGAAGCTTCTAGCATATCAGCACTTACTGTTGAGTTCACTTTTGATAATCCTGTTGATAAAATAAAATTTCTAATAGCTTCTGGTGTATAACCTCTACGTCTCATACCAGATACGGTTGGCATTCTAGGATCATCCCAACCACTTACTTTATGGTTTTCAACAAGTGCTCTTAAAAATCTTTTACTTAATACAGTATTTTCTACATTTAAACGACCAAATTCAATTTGTCTAGGTATACTAGGCATTTCAGTTTCTCTAACAACCCAATCGTATAAAGGTCTATGATCTTCAAATTCTAAAGAACATAGAGAGTGTGTAATACCTTCTAATGCATCTTCTAGTGGATGCGCATAATCATACATAGGATAAATGCACCATTTATCACCTTGGCGGTGATGATGTGCATATACAATACGATAAATTGCAGGATCTCTCATATTCATATTAGGAGAAGCCATATCAATCTTTGCACGAAGTACACATTCGCCTTCTTTATACTTACCATCTTTCATATCTCTAAATATTTTTAGATTTTCTTCGACTGATGTATTTCTATATGGTGAATTAACGCCTGGTGAATTTACATCACCTCTGTTTTTTCCCATTTCTTCTGCTGTTTGAAAATCTACATATGCTAGACCTTTTTTAATTAAAACAAGTGCACGTTCATACATTTCATCAAAATAGTCAGACGCAAAATAAATAGCCTTAGGATCATATCCTAACCATTTAATGTCATTTTTAATTGCTTGTACATAAACATCATCCTCTTTTTCAGGATTTGTATCATCATATCTTAAATTTGTATATCCACCAAATGCTTTCGCAAGCTCAAAATTAGTAATAATTGCTCTTGCATGTCCAATATGTAGAAAGCCATTAGGTTCTGGTGGAAAACGCGTAACAATACCATCATGTTTCTTTGTTTCTAAATCATGTTCCATAATTGTTTTTATAAAGTTTGATTGATTTTCCATTGTATCACCTCAAGTTGTTCTTATTATATAAGAAAAAACAAAAAACAACAAGGCAAATTCATTGTTAAGTTTATTGTTTTTTGTTTATATCTATGATTTTTTAATCCTCAATAAGTCTTATATCCATCCATCTTCTTTTATACCATCTATAAGCCATAGCGCCACCTCTTATTAATTCATCAAAAGCAGATGCTACAAATACACCTATAATACCCCATTCTAATCGAATACCTAAAACATATGTGAATAAAACAGATACACCAAACATTGAAGCAACCGCCATAATAACAGGGAATATCGTATCGCCTGCAGATCTTAGTGCAGAAATATAAATTAGATTCAATGAACGCCCTATCTCAATAAATATAGATATATAAATAACTTTTCTTACCATCTCAACAATCACTTGATCATTTGTGAAAATTGAAATAATGGGATATGCAAAAATATTTAATAACATCGTGACAATAATAATCGTAATAAATGATGCTTTCACCGCTTTTAGTGTTTGTTTATAACCATCATCTAATTGTTTTTCTCCAATGTGATAACCTACAATAATAGAGTTGCCGCTCGCAAATGCAAAACTGAAAATAAACACAAAGGATAAAATTAACGTAATATAAGATTGTGCAATCACCGCTTCTGGTCGCATCTGATTAATAAAATATAAAATCACGATTTGTGCAATATTATAAGTGATGTTTTCTGCTGCTGCAGGTAAACCTACATACAATATTTTCTTAAGGTGTTCTCTATAAAGTCTAACGACATGTAATTTAATGTGTAATATTTTATATGTATAAATAACTAAAAGTACAACCATCACAATACGTGCAACTAAAGTTCCAATAGCTGCACCTTTTACACCAAGAGATGGTGCACCAAACAATCCATAGATTAATACAGCATTAATGATGATATTAACCAAGTTACCCACACCCATGATATACATCACAACTCTTGGATGACTAAAACTTCTAAATGCTGTTGATAAACTAATTCTCATAGATACAAAAATAAGTGAAAATCCAACTATTTTAATATAAGTGACAGCATCATCTATAAAGACTGCATTCGTGCCTAGTAATATAATAACTTCTTTACCAAAATATACAACTAACACAGTAATCACAAATCCAATAATGACATTTCCGAATATACCAGTTACGGTTGCATCTTTTGCTTTTTTAGTATCTCCAGCACCTAAGTATTGTGCGACGACAACGCCTATACCAAGCGCTAATACATTAATGACTATGGCAAATAAAAATAGAATTCTATTTGAAACACCAACACTACCTACTGCAGTATCAGAATAATTTGATAACATGATTGTGTCAATTGTACCTAATAATGTAAAAAATAATAGTTCAAGAAATATTGGCCATGAAATCTTAAATAAGTTTTTTTCTAATTTCGCCATATGTATCACCCAATTTCTTGAACTATTATAACACTGTTTATATGTTTTGTTTCTATATTTGAATATATAATTTTTACTAAACCGTTATCATCCTTTTTTAAGAATATTTTATCTCTTTTGTTTTTGGAAACAACACCACAGGTACTACAAGTAAGAGCGCTGATGCTAAATATAACATTTTAATATCAAGTGTTAATCCAATGATAACCATAATACCACCAGATAATATTTGACCAATCGCATCTATTTGACCAAAGGTCGAAAGCACGGTTGCTTTAATTTGTGATGGTGTATGTTTAATCACTACAATATCTAGTAAAGGTGAACTTGCTTCTCTTGCCATATGAAATATTAAGAAACCACCGACTGCTAAATATGGTAATGGTAAGAAGCCAAATAATAATATACCGATAATCATAGTCATTGTAAATACCATTAGCCATGAGATCATATGATAGTCTTCTTTTATATATCTTTTAGTTAATTGCATTAATATAAATCCTAAAACAACAATTAATGCATTAATAATAGAAAGTATCCAAATAGGCGATAAATCAATAAGTGTTCTAAAATCTAAATCATTTAGGATATGAATTTCATAGGTTCTATCAATACCTTCGCTATATAAACCAAAAAACAATAGAATCACCATCATCACGCTTAATACACGATGTCTTCTTATATGTTTTAACCCTTTAGAAAACTGGTGGATATATGTTTTCCACATAGTTTCTTGATGTGGTGTCTTTATAAAATGTTTTTCAGTCATAAAAAACATATTAATAACACCTAATATCATGACAATACCTGCCGATCCATAAAGTGCTATACGAATATCTGTTTTTCCTATCAGCGCTGCTCCTAAAATACCTATAATTGAAGCCACCGTATAAAATTGACTACCAGTAATGATTGTCTTATTTAAATTTTTTTCTTGTGTTTCATCACTTACCCATGATTGTAGCGCACCACTAATAAAAGTATAACCAAATCCCCAAATCACTTGTGCGACAAAAATCATCAAAAAATATGGTGTGAGTGCTTCTACGATGGTTGCTATACCAATGATAAATATCCCCATAATAATCGATGTGCGTCTACTTTTAACATCAGCAACCACACCTGTTGGTATTTCAAAAAAGAATATAGCAAGCTCCATAGCTGTACCAATAAGAATCAATTGGTATATTTCTAATTGTGCAATATCGATACGATATAAGGCTGTCGCAGTAAACATCATATTAAACGCTAAACCCATGATGCTTCTATTTAAATAGTATGTTGTTTTAGCTTTCACTTTATAGTTTCCTCATCTAATTGTTTAAACACATGTGCAATATCATCATATATGTTTAATATATGCATATGATTATATGTTTGTATGTTTTGTGATTGATCAAGATTAATCACAATAATATGTTTGCCTTCAAAATAACTTACAAGCCCTGCTGCAGGATAAACAACTAGTGATGTTCCACCGATAATTAAAGTGTCTGCTTTACGTAATGCTAAAATAGCACTTGCTAACATTTTTTGATCAAGTTGTTCTTCATATAAAACAACATCTGGTTTAATAATGCCACCACAAGTACAATATGGTACACTTGTTTGATCTAATGCTGTTAAATCATAGAACTTTCCACACTTCATACAATAGTTTCGATGAACTGAACCATGCAGTTCTATAACTCTTCGACTCCCAGCCATTTGATGAAGTCCATCAATATTTTGTGTAATAATCGCTTCTATCTTTCCATTTTCTTCAAGTTTAGCCAACTTTATATGACATGCATTAGGTTTTGCATGTGGATATATCATCTTATCAAAATAGAATTTAAAGAATGCTTTCGTGTGATGCATAAAAAATGAATGTGATACCATTTGTTCTGGTGTATATGTCTGATTAAGTTTTTCTTGATATATACCCGAAGCTGATCTAAAATGCTGAATGCCAGAAGGTACTGATACGCCTGCACCACCAAAAAATACAATGTGTTTAGACTTTTTAATGATTTCTTTAAATTGTTTTATTTCTTGCATATTATCACCATCTTTTAATCTATCTCTATTTAATATTATACTCTTTTGATGACTCATTTATCATTTAGATTTATAGAAACTTAGATCTTTAATATATTTTTTAAATAAACCACTTATCTATATATATATGCCTAAAAAGTATTATAACCATCTATAAAATAAAGACATATGAATTGATCATATGTCTTTATTAATCATTTTAATTTCTAAATGAACAGAAGCTTTTTCTCCAATAACTCTAAATCTTATAAATCCTTTATGTGCATCTAGTTTAATTTGTTTTTCACAATCTTCTTCAGTAATAACATGGAATTGTTTCTTTTGTGTATATCCTAGTGCACAACTTCCTTCAAGCACACGATATTTAACATCAACCATTTGATTTTCTTCTACTCTAATCATCATTAAGTTAGCATACCCAGTAAAGTCATTAATTTGTCCTAAAATAACTTTTTCTTTTCTTTTATATTTAACAATAAATATTTTAGCTCTTTTACGATCAACCATTGACCCTGCTTTTTTCGATTTCAAATCTAACATAAAATTCCTCCACACTTCATTACATATAATAAATTTAATTTATCATGCTAACTTAATAAGGTCAAGCAGTCTATTTAAATTTAGCCTTGAAAAAGAATGATTATAAATAAAAATGCTTGGAAAAAATTTTCATACGTTTTCATTAAATTTGCCCTTGTAATTCATAGCGCTTATAGATTATAATACCAAAACAAAGGAGGCATAAAATGATGAAACAATATCAAATACATAAACATATCATATGCATCGATTTAAAAAGTTTTTATGCTTCCGTTGAATGTGCACTGCGTGGCTTAGATCCATTTACCACACCTTTAGTGGTTGCTGATCAATCACGCGGCAATGGTGCTTTATGCTTAGCTGTAACACCTTATTTGAAATCTCTTGGTATATCTTCGCGTGCACGTCTATTCGATATCCCTGATGATATAAAGCCTTATATCATTTATGCTAAACCTCAAATGCAAACTTATTTAGAGTTTACAATGAAAATCATTGAAATCTATTTATCTTATGTCTCAGATGAAGACTTATATGTCTATTCTATTGATGAAGCATTTTTAGATGTAACACACTACTTATCTTTATATCAGATGACTGATATTGAACTTGGTAAAAAAATTGTTAATGATATTAAAGATAAACTCCATCTACATGCAAGTTGCGGCGTTGGTCCTAATATGCTTATATCAAAACTTGCCATGGATCTAGATTCTAAACACCAAAAAGAATCAATTGCAAAATGGACTTATGAGGATATTCCTCAAAAGCTTTGGCCAATAACACCTTTATCAGAAATGTGGGGCATTGGTTATCGCATGGAAAGAAACTTAAATTTTTTAGGTATGCAATCTATTGGAGATATTGCTAATTACGATGTAAATATTCTAAAAGATCATTTTGGTGTGCTTGGAGAAGAACTCTACTATCATTGTCATGGTATTGATATGAGTCTTATACAAGATAAAGATAAACTGCGCAATCGCAGTAAAAGTTTTGGTATTAGTCAAGTATTATTCCATGACTATCAAGTACCTGAAATTTATACAATCATCTTAGAAATGGCTGATGAAATCACAAGACGATTACGCATGAGTAAAAAACGTTGTCGCACTGTTCATTTCAGTGTTGGTTATTCTCTTTCAACTGGAGGAGGACTCCACCAACAAATCACTTTAGAACAACCCACTTCATCATTTAAAGAAATTTATCACACTTGTCTTCAAATATTCCATAATCATTATGATGGTAGCCTTATGCGTTCAGTATCCGTATCATTAAGCGGTTTAACAGACTCTAAGGTTTATCAGTATTCTCTTTTTGAGGATGCTGAAGCTATAGAAAAAGAATACCAGTTACTTTCTTCTGTAGATGCTATTAAATCTCGTTATGGTAAAAATGCAGTGAATCGTGCTGAATCACTTGAAGAACATTCAACCATTATTAAAAGAAATAGTTTTGTAGGTGGTCATCATGAATAATACTTATGTTGATCGTGGCATTATCAAATGGGCACCATTTGATGGTTTAGCTGGTTTTAACAACTTATATAAAGAACTCAAATACCGTTTAAATAAGACTGAAAAGCCTATTTTATCAGAGGACCAATTATACGAAATGGATATAAACCTAAAGAAAGCATTAAATGAAAAATGCTCGATATATCTCTCTTATTTTCAAGGTGGATATATTAAGCAGATATATGGACAGGTTACTGATCTTGATGCTATACTCAAGCTAGTATATGTGGATCATATTGCATTCCCATTATCAATTATTATGGATTTAGCACTTGACACATAAGGAGGTATTTAATGAATACTGCACCTTACTATAAAATGACCTTTAGTAAAATATATCTTTTATACATTGCTAAAGTATCAAGAAAAGATCATACTAAAGATGAAGTCGATCAAATTGTGAGTTGGTTTACGGGGTATGATCAAAAAGATATTGCATACTACGCACAAACAAATGCTACATTTGAAACATTTTTCAATAATGCGCCTCACATGCATCCTAACAGATCATTAATTAAAGGTGTGATTTGTGGATTACGCGTGGAAGATATCGAAGATTCTCTTGTTCAAAACATCAGATATTTGGATAAACTCATCGATGAACTTTACAAAGGAAAGTTATTAGAAAAAATATTGAGATAATTTTATTTCATATTTTTCTTTACAACTTTTCATTTCCATGTTACACTAGAGAAAACTTAAAATAATTATCAAGAAGACGGGAGAGATATAGCTCTATGATCGTCTACCAACCTGCTCATATGCAAGGTGGTAATGCTATAAACGATAAGTTAGATGCTTAAACATTCATGTAGTCTTATCGTAAATCGATAAGACTATTTTTTATTTTAGAAAGAGGCATATATGATTGAACTAAAACAAGTATCTAAAACCTATCAATTAAAAAATAACACCTTAAATGCATTAGATCATATTAATCTAACCATAAATGATGGTGATATTTTAGGGGTTGTTGGATATAGCGGTGCTGGTAAGTCTACATTAATTAGACTAATTAACAAACTAATCACACCTACTACCGGTCAAATTATCATTGATGGCATAGATATACTTACCTTAAATAAAAAAGCTTTAAATCGAATGCGCCAGCAAATCGGTATGATTTTTCAAGACTTTAATTTATTTGATCAACTGACTGTATATCAAAACATTAAATTAGCACTTGATATATCTGGTCAAACTGAATATCACAAGCAAAAAATTATAGATCTTTTAGAACTTGTCGGTTTGCAAGATAAAATAAATGCTTATCCAAAACAATTATCAGGTGGGCAAAAACAAAGAGTCGCAATCGCTAGAGCATTATCGAATAACCCTAAATATTTATTATGCGATGAAGCGACTTACGCACTTGATTTAAAAACAACCGATGATATTTTAAATCTACTTAAGGACATCCAAAAGAAAACAGGTATCACTATTATATTTATTACACATCAAATTGAATCAATCAAAAAACTATGTAGAGATGTTGTTGTTATGGATGAAGGCCTTATTGTTGAACAAAATAATGTCATTGACTTATTTATGAATCCAAAACACGCTGTCACTAAATCACTTGTGAAACAAAGCATTCATTTAGATGATACTTTAACCAATGTCTATGAACTCATCTATCAAACAAATGCAGATGACGCTTCTACATTGAGTGAGGTAATTAAAAAATATAATGTTGATATGAATATCTTACATGCACAAGTTTTAGATATCATTGATCAACATATCGGCTATCTTTATATAAAAATAACAGGTAAAGATATAGCCCACGCACTCACATATATTAAATCGAAAGGTATTCAGGTGAATCGCTATGACAGCATATGATATTGAACTCATCAAAGATGGTTTATTAGAAACATTATATATGATATTTATTTCAACATTATTTATTTTAGTTTTTGGTCTGATAATAGGATTTATCCTATATTTTACACACCCTGACCAAACAACAAATAAATATCTAAGATTATTAAATCAAATACTTTCAGCTATTGTTAATATCTTTAGATCAATTCCTTTTGTTATTTTAATTGTGATTATGATTCCTGTCACACTCATATTAACCAATGGACAAATGCTTGGTTCAAATGGTGCACTTCCACCACTTATAGTAAGTGCCACACCTTTTTATGCAAGAATTGTCTATAATGCCTTATTGGATATTCCAAAAGGACGC
This sequence comes from Mycoplasmatota bacterium, assembly GCA_018622495.1. Lineage (GTDB taxonomy): Bacteria > Bacillota_I > Bacilli_A > Acholeplasmatales > Acholeplasmataceae > WOFB19. The sequence continues at coordinate 278,867 of CP076021.1, read as the reverse complement.
GCTGAAGCGCTTCTAGCTTTAGGCGCATCTAACTTAAAGATTACATCAACACTATTTCGTGAAGCACTTCCTTCACTTTTATCAGGACTCACAGTTACCATCATTACACTTATTGGATTTATATCTGCAGCCAACGCCATTGGCGGTGGCGGATTAAGTGATCAAGCAGTTATTTTCTTAATCCATAATGGTTCTTCTAAACAACTCGCGGGATATATTTCTGTTGCTATTATTTTACTTATTGTATTCATGATTCAAATATCTTCAGATTTACTTATAAAAAAAATAAACCATAAATAGAAAAGAGAGAAAAACAATGAAAAAATTATTAACTTTAATCATATCAACAATTTTAATTTTAGGACTCGCTTCATGTAATCAAAACAGTATCGATGATGAATCAACCATTTATGTGGTTGCAACCGCAGTACCTCATGCAGAAATATTGGAACAAGCTAGACCTTTATTGGAAGATCTAGGCTATGACTTAGATGTTACTGTTGTCAGCGATTATGCAACACCTAATCCAGCAGTTGCTAATGGCTCAGCAGATGCAAACTTCTTCCAACATATTCCATACCTAGATTTATATAATGAAAGTGCAGATGATGATGCTCAATTACTAAATGTTGCAAACATTCATATTGAACCTCTTGGTTTATACTCAAAACGCTATAGTTCTCTAGATGAGCTTCCAAATAATGCAACCATCATTATCAGTAACTCAACCTCAGATCACGGGCGTTTTCTATCAGTACTAGCAAATGAAGGACTTATCACATTAAAAGATGCTGTCGATGTATTAACTGCAACTTTAGAAGATATCGAAACCAATCCTAAAAATCTTTCATTTGAACAAGTAAATCCTGAACTTTTATTTAGTGCATATAATAATGACCAAGGAGATTTAATTTTTATCAATGGCAACTTCGCATTATCTGGTGGTCTCAATCCACTTGAAGATGTACTAGTTTTAGAATCTCCTGATGATAATCCTTATGTTAATGTGCTTGCTGTATTAGAAGGTAGAGAGAATCTTCCTAAAATTCAAGCACTTATCGAAGTCTTAACATCTGATACAATTAAAACATTTATTGAAACAGAGTACCAAGGAACAGTTATCCCTGCATAAAAAAAGAGCATATAGCTCTTCGTTAATCAAATAATGTTTCATCATCTTCAATTTCAATGAGTGCATCTTCAAAATCATATGAAGATGCATTTATTTTTTTAGACACTTTATACATCTTCATCTTATGTGATTGATAAGGTATAAGAATCTTTTTTAAATCCTTCGGGTTTTGATTCATTGGATTTAACCAAACATCTTCACCCTTTTTATTTAAAATCACAGGCATGCGGTCATGAATTTGAGACATCATGTCATTTGATTTAGTTGTTACTATAGCAACCGTATGAACTTTTGTCCCATCATCTTTAATAAACGTATTCCATATCGCAGCCATTGGAAATATCTTTTGATCTGTTGTAAGTATTCTTCGAGGTGGCTCGTTCTTATCAGTTTTATCCCATTCATAAAAACTATCAGCTAAAACAACGCATCTTTGTGACAAAGATGCTTTCTTAAATGATGGTTTATCAAATAATGTTTCAGCTTTAGCGTTTATCATTTGAAAAGAAACATCATCTTTAGCAAAGCTAGGCACAAATCCCCATTTTAATGAACCTATGCGATATTTTTTTGTATCATGTAATATAGATATAATCTCACTACCTGGTGCAACATTAAATTTAGGTAATTTCTCTTTAGATGAAAAATCATCGATATGATATCTATCTAATACATAATCTGATAACTGTTTTGCTGAAACGGCTAAAGTAAATCTACCACACATAAATGCTCACCTTCTTCTTATATTTCAATTATAGCATGCTATAAATGTAAAAACGCAGTAAATAAACCTTTATCCTTTAAGTAATTTTATATAATGAATTTAGAGTGTGTCTATTGATTTATTAATCATAGCAACACCAAGGAAAGAGAGTTTATATGTTTAAACTTAAAGGATTAACAAAAAAAGAAAGAAGTTGGGTCTTATATGATATTGCGAACTCAGCTTATATCTTAACAATCGTTACTGTTTTATTTCCTTTATATTACGGTAGTGTTTCATCAGATGTATCTAATGCTTAATCAATTTTTAAATTTGTAACAGCTGGTATAGCTTTACTTATTGCATTACTATCACCTGTCATTGGTTCACTTTCAAATTATAAAGGTAATAAAAAGAAATTCTTTATTATATTTTTAACCATTGGGATTGTTGGTGGTTTCGGTCTTGTTATTCCCGGTCTTAGCGTTGTTGCACTACTTGCATTCTTTGCGATATCTAGTATTGGTTATTCAGTAACGAATGTCATCTATGATGCATTCTTAATGGACGTAACTGATGATGATCGTATGGATGAAGTAAGTTCAGCCTGGTATGCTTGGGGTTACATAGGTTCAATGATACCTTTTGCCATCGCTATTATTCCATTTGCACTTGTTACATTTGAGTTTATTGATCCATCAAATGTATATGTATCATATGTAGGTGTTTCATCAAACACCGGCATTGTTCCTTCATCTACTTGATAACTTTGTAACAAAGTACCGTCTAAATTTTCAAAAGTAATTGTATAAGTTTTCATCCAGCGCGCATATAATGTTACATCACTTACTAAAGACTCATCAAACAAGCTGCTTAACTCGTTTGAATCATACCATCCATCAAATCTATATCCTTCTTTTGTTGTTACATAATTATCTATATTAAAATCAGCTGTTTCTACTGAAACAGCATCAATTTCAGAACCACCATTAGTGTCAAAACTAATTTGATAATATGCATTTGTTTCTGTTATATCAATAAGATCACAAGACCCTAAAAATAGTATAAAAAATATGACAACAATGCTTATTAAAAAATTCTTCATTTCATCTACCTGTTTATCTACTTATTTTTGTATATTTATTATACACTTTCTAATATCATATAAAAAACAAGAATTAATCAATCATTCTTGTTATTTTTACTTTTGGATTTTCATTTTTAACATATTCAATAAATTTATCAATCGAGATATTTTTTAAAAACATAGGATTAATACAAACCAATCGTCTGTTTTCTTTATTTTTTACAACAATCATTGTTTTATCAAATATTATTTCAATAATATCTACATATTTTAATGTTTTAGTTTTTGTTAAATCTATTGAAGAACTGTTTATATGCATCATCTTAGTATAAAACGTATAATGAGAAACAATTTCAGGAATTACTTCAAATTGAGTATTTATCATTTGTTGTGTGAAAATAACATTCTTTATTCTAATGATGAAATATACGGTAAAGGCAATAAAAATCACAAAGAAATATATAAATTTTAAATTACTATCAATATTGTGAAAATTAAGTGCAATAATTGATGCAAGAGAAACAAAAAGTACAGTCACGCTACAATCTAAAATATAGGAAAAACGATGAACGAGTGCATACCCGTGTGAAATATCATCTTTTTTCATTGCTGAACGGTTATAACCAACAACAAAATCATCCATATACATTTCTACTTTCAGTTTTTGCAACATATATATTTTATTAAAAATAATGACAATAAGCAACATAAATTTATAAAAAAGGGAGCATATCAAAATGCCCCCAGTGTATTTAAAACGTTTTTATTAAGGCATTATCCCCAATATATCATCAAATGAATAAGGTGTGTCTTCTAAATCTTCAGCTAAATCATCAAATAATGCTTGTTGATCAGCATCATCTAATTCTCCAATAGCTTCTATTAAAGCTTGTGCTGCTTCTTCAGGATCATCAGTAGATGTTCCATCTAAAATATCAAGTAATGCATCAATTTCATCACCAACAGTTGGATAATCAACTGCAATATTATCTTCTAATATAGTTCCAATTTCATCTTGTAATCCAGCTAAATCAATAGCCTCATTTAAACCGACATAAAGTCTTAAGTTTGTTCCACTGACTTCGACATCATTAATTGACATACCTGCTTGTTGCATTTGTTGATCGAAATCTTCAATCACTATATTACCATCTTGAATAAAATCATTATCTCCAATGAGTGCTAAAATAGCATCCATGTTTTCACCATCAAGTGTTACTTCACCTGCAATTAAACTATTTAGTTGAATCACAAAATCTGATTCATTTTCAATTGAAGGTGTCGCATCTATTTTAATAATCGTTTGGAATGATTTATTAGCATCGGTGTTATCAACAATTTCTAATGGAATGTTAACAACAAAGTTATCATCCATTTCCACATATAACATACCTGCGGTTAATATATATTGATCCAAGAATGTTGTTTCAAATAATACACCTGGTGAACTTGCAGTATTTCTCATCATATAATCCATCATTCTATTAAGCGTAAATTCATCTAAATCAATAAAAGGATCAGTATTTGTTGTAAGTACACTAATCGCGATTGAAGTTGCTTTTGCTTCTAAAATAGATTGAAAATCTGCTTCATCTGCAATTTGATCTGCTGCATCAATTGAAACAGGTGTACTTTGATCTAATAATTTACCTAATTGTAAATCAACATCAAAGCTACTATCATTAAATCCAATATCTAATAATTCGTTTTGTCCTAAAAATGTAAGTAACGCATTAATCATTGATGCACTTTGTGGATCATCTTGTCCAATTTGTTGATCAATTAATTCTTGCACAGCAAACTTAATTTCTCTTGTGCCTGGATCAAAAGTAGCAAGACCATTAAGCTGATCATTGATCATACCTTCGATATCATTACCTGTTGCAGTTTCAACTGCCCAGTCAGCAACACCGAAAATCCATGCAAATGGCATATGTCCGATATTAATCTTATCAAGTGTTAATGTTACTTCTTCAGTATCGACTTCTAATTTGAATGTAATAAGTAAACTTGTTTTATATGTAAATCCTCCAACAAAGATATGTGCGCCAGATTCAATTTCAACAATATCATCTTTAAATCTTACCCAAGAACCTTGATAACCAAAAAAATCTTCTTTAATTACATATTCATCATTATCTCCACCTGAACCCTCAAGAAAATTTTCATTTAAATTAAGTAATAACTGATCTTTTATCATCGTATTAGCATCCGCTTGCGCTACGCCAATCGATAAAGCTGAGTCAGTGGTTGGATTTGTTAAAAATAAATTCATTTCATCAGATATCATACTTGTTAAATCTACACTTGAAGATGCTTCATAATCATCAACAGGTAAACTGACATCGCTATACATAAACGCAAGTATAGCTGCAGGAATAGCAAGTATAATTAAAATTGGTAAAATTAAATGTTTAAAAAGAAATTTCATATTATTTCCTCCTTGTAATATCTTAATCATATATTTTTTTTACAAAAAACACAAATCATTTATTTTGATATTAAAAATAAATCGCCTTTTTAGGCGACTTATACTTTATTTTTCATTAAATTCATATTGATCGAATGCAATTGTTGATTCTCCACCAATTAAATATTTTTTCTTTGCGCCTTCTTTTAAATATTGATAGTATGCTGCTGCACCAATCATCGCTGCATTATCTGTACAATACTCCATGGAAGGAATAATAATCTCTTTATCGGGAATTTCAGCAAAAATGCGTTCTCTTAACCCTTTGTTTGCTGCAACACCACCAGCAACTATAATTTGTTTAACATCTAAAAAATCGGCAGCTTTTTTCGTTTTACTAATTAAAACATCTAATACACTTGATTGAAATGATGCACACATGTCATTGATATGAATATCATGCCCACGTTGTTGTTCATTATGTACTAAATTTATAACTGCGCTTTTTAATCCTGAAAAACTAAAATTAAATGTTTCCGCATCCATTAAAGGTCTCGGTAAATGATATGTATCCGTACCTTTTTTAGCAAGCTTATCAACTACTGGTCCACCAGGATATGCTAATCCTAGAGTTCTCGCAACTTTATCGTATGCCTCACCAACAGCATCATCTAATGTTGTGCCTAACATTTTAATATCCATATGATCTTTCATATATAATAATTCAGTATGTCCACCACTTATTAATAATGCTAGCGCTGGAAATTTCATTTCATGTTCTATGCCCGCTGCATATATATGTCCAATTAAATGATTAACACCCATAATTGGTAAATCATTAACAAATGCGAATGTTGTTGCTGCATTAATACCAACAAGTAATGATCCAATAAGCCCAGGTCCTCTTGTGACAGCAACTAAATCAATATCTTTTGCGCTCATATTTGCTTCTGATAATGCTTTATCAAAAACACGTGTCATATGAACGATATGATTTCTTGATGCAATTTCTGGAACCACACCACCAAAAACAGTGTGAATATCAATTTGTGATAATACAACATGTGAAATCACATTTTTTCCATCTTCTACAATTGCAACACTTGTTTCATCACAGCTTGATTCTACTGCAAGTATTCTCATCATTACACTTCCTTAATATAAACAATCGCATCTTCGTTTTTATAATACTTTTTTCTTAAATGCGATTTTTTAAATCCTAATTTTTCATAAATATATTGTGCTCTTAAATTGCTTTGTCTTACTTCAAGCGAAATTGATTTTGTATGCATTTTAATCAACTGATTAAGTGCATACATAATAAGTTCTTGTCCATATCCTTCATTTTGATAAAGCTTAAGAACAACAAAGTTCATCATTTCAGCAATTTCTAAATCTAATCTAAAACCTATATAACCAATAATTTCACGGTTTAACTCATATACATAATATAAAGCTAACGGATTATCATTGATTTCTTGATATAGAAATTTTTCTCCAAGCGTTTCTTTTAATGCTGCTTTTTCTATTTTTACTATACTTAAAATATCTTTAGTCTCTGCGCATCTTATCATAATTATTTTCCGCTTCTGTTTTTCTTAAATACTTAGGAATCAAATCATGGATGTTTGATACATCTACAGCTTTTTCTATAATACGTTTTGCAGATACTTCATATGTTCTATCATCAATAAAGACAGTTCTTGCTTTTTTATATGTTTCGTTTTCTTGTAAATCCTTAAAAAAACGATAATCATCTTTTAATAAAGCTTTACCATTTTCATAAACAGCAGAAAAAACATAGCCTCTTCTAGCATCAATAAGTGCAGCAACTCTGCCTTCATATCCGCTTGTTAAAAAATATAGACTACTAACTGTTTTAATCGGTATTTCTTTTGCATAACCTATCATTTTAGCAACCATCACTGCAACTCTTAGACCTGTATATGATCCAGGACCAATACCTACAATCATTTGATCAATATCATCAATTGTTAATTTATTTCTTTTAATGACTTGATCAATACGATCAACTAAATATTTTGCGTGGTCTCTAATGGCGATGCGTATGCTAAAATCAACTAATTGATCATCTTTTACATAACCGACATACATAACTTGTGTTGAAACATCAAAAATTATTGTTTTCATATAGATTCAATCGCTCTCTTACATGGATAACCATGGCATTCAATCGTAAATTCTCTACCAGTTTCACTTAATTTTTTAATCCCTACTCTTAAGTGGTCTTGTGGCATAAACTCTTTGACTTGAAATGGCCACTCTATAACAACCATACCCATACCGTCAATATATTCTTCTAAATCAAAATCACTACCAGCTTCTTGCAAGCGGTAGAGATCAAGATGATACAAGAATCTAAAACGATCTGGTGTTGCATATTTTTTCATAATGGTATAAGTTGGTGAATTAACAATTTGTTTAATACCCAACCCGTCTGCTAATCCTTGCGTGAATGTTGTTTTACCAGCACCTAAATCGCCATCTAATAAAATAACAATATGAGGTTCATCTTTTAATAGTAATCCTAATTCATATCCAAGGAATTTTGTTTCTTCAACTGTGTTTGTTTGTTTAACTTTCATCTAAACCCTACTTTAATATATTTTCGTATCCTTTTTTGCCAAGTAATGCAAACATATTTTTCTTATATGCTTCAACACCTGGTTGATTAAATGGATTGACTTCTAATAAATAAGCAGACATTGCGCATGCTTTTTCAAAGAAGTATACAAGGTAACCGAATGTGTAGCTATCAAGTGTAGGAAGTTCTAATAACATATTAGGAACATTACCATCTTTGTGTGCCATCATTGTACCTTTTAATGCTTGATCATTAACGTAAGATAATTTTTTACCAGCAATATAATTTAATTGATCTAAATCTTTTTCATCACTTGGGATAACCATATCTTCATTTAATGCATTAACTTTTAAAACTGTTTCATATAAATGTCTTTCACCTTCTTGGATATATTGTCCAAGTGAGTGAAGATCTGTAGAAAATCCAGCACTAGCAACAAAGATACCTTTGTTTTCTTTACCTTCAGATTCTCCAAATAGTTGTTTCCACCATTCATTTAAATATAACAGTCTTGGTTCATAACCAACAAGCATTTCAATTTTCTTTCCTGCTTGATTATATAATAAATAACGAGTAGCTGCATAAAGATATGCTTCATTATTTGCTAAATCAGAGTTACTAAAACGCGCTAAAGCGTCTTGTGCACCTTTTAATATATCTTGAACATTCGCACCAGATGCAGCAAGTGGTAATAAACCAACAGGTGTTAAAACACTAAAGCGACCACCCACATCATCAGGAATAACAAACATTTCATATCCATTTTCTTTTGCAACTGAATATAGTGCACCGCGTGCTTTATCAGTTGTTGCATAAATTCTTTCTTTTGCTTCTTCTTTTCCTACTTTTTCTTCTAATAAAGCTTTTAATACTCTAAATGAGATGGCAGGTTCAGTTGTTGTTCCAGATTTAGAAATAACATTTATACTAAAAGACTTATCTGCTAAATAATCAACCAAGCGTTTTAAATAACTACCTGACATTTGGTGACCTGCATAAACAATTTCAAAATCCTCTTTCGCGAAAGGTTCTTTTAAAAATTCAATACCTGCTTTAGATCCTAAATAAGAACCACCGATACCAATAACTACTAAAACATCACTTTGTTCTCTAATCTTTTTTGCTGATGCTAATACTCTTTTAAATTCATTTTTGTCATAATCATTTGGTAAATCTAACCACCCTAAAAAGTCATTACCTTTACCAGTTTTTTCATGAATCATTTGGTGAATCTCATTAACTCTGTCTTGAAGAGATTCTGGTTGCGCGTCTAAAAAGGAACGTGCGTCCTCTAACACTAATTTTAAATGTGCCATTTCTTTACACCTCTATTTTTTTGATTTCTCTATCCAAAAAGGCAATGCTTTTGAAAGAGAGTGAAAACCAATTTTTATTTTTACAATTTTTTGAATTCTCGGATGAACAGGATTTGCTTTTTTATAGCTTAATTTCAATCGTTTGTTTGCTTCATCAATCGCTAATATAACCGTTCTAATTTGATCACCTATATTGGTGAATGTTTCTAGTGATTGTACAAATTGATCTGATATCTCAGATATATGAATTAAGCCCACATATCCTTCATAAGATACAAATATGCCATATGGTTGAATTCCTGTCACCTTACATGTGATTTGATCATTTACTTTCATATGGATAACCTCTAGTAGATTATATCACATATTCAAGTGTATTTTAAGCGGTTTACCAAAGGAACTCTTAAAAAAAGCCACCAACTCTTGGAGGCTTTTAAAAGTTTATTCAAATGCTAAATAAATACCTAATCCACCAAGTCCAACATGTGCTGATACAACTGGAGAAATAACACCTGTAATCTTAACTTCTATGTTTTCACCTAATTGAAACATTTCATGTTCTAATTCTTTAGCTTCAATACTACGATCAACAAATGCAATTCTTATAATTGCTTTTTTACCCATATCAATCATATTTTTTGCTTCATCAACTAAATATTTTGCTGCTTTTTGAAAGCCTCTAACTTTATGTTCTACATCTAGTACACCACGTTTAAATCTTAAGATTGGTTTAATTCTTAAAATGTTACCAATGGTTGCTTGTAAACGACTTAAACGTCCATTATCAAATAAAGTTTTTAAATTATCGACCGTAAACACCAAAGACCCTTGATCTTTTAATGCTTCTAAATATACCGCTGCTTCACTTGAATCATGTCCTTCATTTAAGTATTGTAATGTTTTTTCAGCTAAATACGCACTACCATTAATAGTAGATTCTGTATCAATAACAACAACTCGTTCATCTTCAAGTATTGTTTGAGCTAACATAGCACTATTAAATGTACCACTTAGTGTTTTAGACATTGTTAAACAAATGACTTCACTATATGTCTCTAATTGTTTTTTATATGCTTCAATAAACAAATCCGGTGAAGGTTGACTTGTTTTGACTTTAATCCCTTTTTGAAGTGCTTCAACAACAAGTGCAGGATCAAATTGACCATCAATATATTCTGATCACCAATCATGACATTCAGCGAAGCTAAACCTATATTATTTTCTTTAAGAAATGATTCTGATAATCCAAATGTTGAATCAACAACAAGCCCTACTTTTCTTTCCATATCTATATCATACTCCTACTAAAAAAGGCGAAAAACTATCGCCCCCATTTTATATTTAATCTACTGTTACAACTGCAATGACGCCAGGGACATTTTCTAGTAACATTGTTTCTATACCTTGTTTCAAAGTGACATCTAATGCGTGACATCCATCACATGCACCAAACATTTTCACATAGACGATGCCGTCTTCTATACTTACGACTTCTATATCGCCGCCATCTCTTTGAAGATACGGTCTTACTTTTGTGATTAAGCTATCTACTTGAGCTCTTGTTTCTGTCATTAAATTCACCTACCCTTTATGCGTATATAGTATATATCAAATCAATTTGACTTGCAATTCATTTAATCTATTTCACATATTTATTCTTTAATTCGTTTTAAGATGTAATAAGCACCGTTGAAACTACATGATTCATTTAAATAGTCTGGGATACGTTTATATCCTTTTTTATTTTTAGGATCTGTACTAAATCCTTTTAGTCTTAGTTTCTCTGAAGACATATCACCAACAATATATGTATACTTATCAAAAGCGACTTTTACATATCGTTCTTGAAATTTAACAAGATCAAATGCTTCTCTATAATCTTTTAGTAATTCAAATTTTCCATACTCTGTTTCTATAATCATATTATACCTTCTTTACAAGTAACGTTGCTTCTGAAGCAATCGCTAATCCTTTTCCTATTGCATCTAATTTTTCATACGTGGTTGCTTTAATACTAATTAAATCTATATGAACTTCAAGCAACTTACTTATTTTTTGTCTCATATCTTTTATATATGGATTTAATTTAGGCATTTCAGCATAAATCATGACATCCAAATTCACAAGTTTATAACCTTTGTTTTTGATTAACGCATAGACTTGTTTTAATAATTGTGTTGAATCCATATCTTTATATTTTTTATCATCATCAGGAAAGTGTGTGCCAAGATCTCCCAATGCTAACGACCCTAATAAAGCTTCTGCAATCACATGACAAACTACATCTGCATCACTGTGTCCCAATAACCCTTTTTCAAAAGGTATGTGGATACCCGCTAATATAAGTGGTCTATCTTCTACTAATTGATGAAGATCAAAACTATGTCCTATACGCATATCATTACCTTCTACTTTGTATTTAAAATAAAGAAAATCATCATAATAAGTTAATTTTGGATTTTCATGTTCGTTGATGATAATACCTATATCATCTTCTTGATAAAAATGTTGATATAAAGAAATATCATCATCAAAAGTTTCATTATTTCTTATACTTGCATATCTTATTTTTTCCGTTAAGAAAGCTTGAGGCGTTTGTGCAAGTAAATGCTGATCTCTTTGTCTTGTTTCTATATGTTTACCATCATAATATTTAAGTGCTTGTGTAACTTTTTCAAATAAACACGCTGCATCTTTTAGTTCTAGAGCTTTTGATAATTTTTTAATATCTTCTTGATGAAGAAGGGGTCTAGCTGCATCATGTATAAACACATATGGTGTTTTTACAAGTTTAAGTCCATTAAGAACACTTTCAGCTCTTGTTTTTCCGCCAACGACTAATGTCACTCTTTGGTCAACATATGCTTTAATTTCATCATGGTCTTTAGCAGAAACAACTAAAATAACATCAAATGCTAAACTTAAAAACGTTTCAACACTATACATAAATACAGGTTTCTCGTTAACTTTATATAATATTTTAGATTCTTTTAATCCTGAGCGCGCACCTAAACCAGCGGCTACAATTAATGCTGTATTCATAATTCACCTTTAATATATCCATCAAGCCTTTGATCATGAGCCTCATGATTAAATGTCTTAATTTCTTGAAACGGATAGATAACACCAACAATTTTATGAGGTCTTTGTTTTAAAATATATTGATCATAATAAGCTTTACCATATCCGATACGGTGCATATCCAAGTCTATCGCAAGTGCTGGTATCAACATATAATCAATAATCTCATCATATGCTTTTTCCTGCTTATTTGGCTCTAATACACCAAATTTAGAAGGTATTAAAATCATCGTTGGATCATATTTAATAAATACCATGTGATCTCCATCCATACGAGGCACTAAGAATATTTTATTTTCACTATATAGAGGTAATAGATTGATCTCTTGTGACATTGGTATATAAAATGCTACTGTCTTTGCATTTATAAAATCTTGATCTTTTTTAATTTTATTTAAAATAGATTGATCTAATAAATCCTTATCCTTATGGTTAAGACTTTTTCTTAACAGTTTCATTTTTTGTCTTATGCTATTTTTCATATTGTAATATCTTTATAATAACAAACCTGTGCACTATATTTTGGATTTTCAGAAACTTTAATAGCTTGCAAAGCACATTGATGTAATTCATGTTCTTCAGAAGCATCACTTCCACCAACAGCAATACCTGCAAATACTTCAAGTTCTGCATGAATAGAGCCATATTGCATATCTAGATTAAGGAACTTATCATTTGATGCAGTACCGTTTTCCAATACATCTATTTTTCTAGGATCAGTTAGTACGACTGCAAACTCTATACCTGATATTCTAAAAATACCGCCACTTTCAGTCACAAAATTAACACGCATCTTTTTAATATATTCAGCCATGAGCATATTACCAACTTCACGACCATATGTTTCATTAATATAAGGCATATTCTTTAATCTAAAAACCATACATTGGAAATATCTACCATCTTTAAATAATTGATGCATTTGTAACATATATTCGTTATGATCTTTTAAGAGATCAAGTTCATCAATATTAGATGATTGAAAATGTCTCGTTTTTTGAGGTTTAAGCGTCCCCATAATCGTTGACGTATTTTGATCTTCAAAAATTCTAATCCCTTTTTCTTTAAACCATAAATAACGACCTTCTACCATAATACGATAAGAAGTTTGGTATTGTCTTTTATTCATGCTAAGTTCACCTAATAAAGCTAAATATTTCTTTAAATCTTCAGCTTCAATAAGTCTTCTAAAATCAGTAAGGTCTAAAGAATTACCTGGTAAGTGCAGAGATTGTACTAAATAATCACTAGCCCATATACTTCTTTCATCTAAATCAATATAAAATAAACCCTCTTCACTTAAATCAAGAGTCGCAATAAACTTATGTCTAATACTCTCCAATTCAGTATTACTTGCATTAAGTTCTTTTTCAACAGCAAGTAAATCAAAATCTGCTTTCTTTTCACCTACACAAATACGCCCTTTATATTTGCTCATCACAAATACTGGTTGCATCACCATATGAAGAAATACAGGATCTCCTTCATTATTTAATAATGAAAGTTCTTGAATCTCTTGATCCCCTATTTTAGCAGTTTTTCTATACTCTAAATAATAGTTTTCTAATTGTCTATTATTAACTTCTGTTTGATTAAATTTTGTAAATCTTATTGTTTGATTAAAAATACTAAATAATTTTTTACCAATTACTTCATCTTTTTCCATATTTAACTCAATTAATAAACTAGAAGAAATATCTTTAATACGTTCTCTTTTATCTACGACATAATAAGCATTCCAACGACTATTTTTAATTGATTTAACAAACAGTTGGTAATGATTAGCTTTTAAAACTGATGTTTTAAATGTCGCATACATGACAAGCATAAAGAATCCGTACACAACAAAATTAAACACTAAATATATTTCTTCATATAAACTATTAGTTAAAATCATTGATTCGTAAATAGTAACCGCAAAAACGGAAACTGCTAAATTAAAAAAAGCAATCACCATTCTAAATTTTAGTACTTTTTCATTTTGGATACTTTGCATCACAACAAGCACTAGTGTAAATATTGAAATAATTAATGGATATATTGGATGTTGCAACATGTTAAACCCTCACAATCAGTCTTACATCATTTCTAAAAAATACAAAACACCTAAAGATATAATAAATGCAATAATATATTGCCAAATAGGATGTTTCTTTAAAAATAAAATAATCTTATCTGATATTTTTCTTTGATATAAATAGTAAAATGGTTCAAATATTGCTCTAAAAAAGTTTTTCATTAAAGGTTTCTCCTTACTTCATAAACATATTAATATATTCGGAAAGTTTTTCTCGGTCATTCATTTTTAATAAAATGCCTTCAACTGCAATAGACACATCTCCAGTTTCTTCTGAAACTAAAATTGTTAAACTATCTGTGACTTCGCTAATACCTAACCCAGCTCTATGTCTAGAACCCATTGATTTATCATAGTTATCATTTTCAGTTAAAACAAAATATGCACCAGCACATAAAATTTTATCACCTCTGATGATGACAGCACCATCATGAAGTGGTGTTAACGGTGTAAAAATATTTACGAGTAGTTCTTTTGATACTTCACTATTCATTGTAATAGCTTTTTCAGCATATTGATCCAATGTATTATGTTTTTCAATTGTAATTAGCGCGCCAATATTTTGTTTAGATAATTCAAAGGTGGCATTTACAATATTTTCTTTTGTTTGATCACTACCAATTAAAAACATCGGTTTTAATTCTTTTTTCCAAATTAAATCCAATCCTCTTCTTATTTCAGGTGCCATAATAATAATGACTGCAATAGGCAACCATGAGACAACACTTTTCATAATACTTGCTGCATGAGTAATATCAACATACTCGAGTATTTGATACAATATAAAAATGACTAAATAAATAATACCTAGACTTAATATTTTTCGATGACTTATCAACGCTTTAATTAAAAATAATACGATAACAAATACAACATATAATTCAATGATGAATTTCCAAATTGGCATACCCCAGATCATAAGTTTATCGCTCCTTTTACAATATGATTATATCATATTAAGTAAATAAAATTTTTTGTATACGTTGAGCAAGTCCATCCACTTCGTTAATTGGAAGACTGCATAAAGCAATACGAATTCCACCTGACATTGGAATCGTGTAAATATCGTGATCCAGCAATTGTTTAAATGCTTTTTCTTCATCATCAGCAAGAACAATTGTATAGAATCCGCTTTTAAATGGATGTGTCTTTAATCCAATAGTTTTTGCCTGTTCACTAAAAATTGAACAACGCTTTTGAATGACTTGTTTCATTTGATTTAAATCTTTAAAAAACTCTATTTGATTATCTTTATTTGAAAAATGATTTAATAACTCAATTGCAGGTGTTGGTGTTGTAGACCAAGAACCTCTAGCCTCATTTGCAAATGCTTTTTTAAAATGAATGATTTTATGCTCATTTTTAGACAAAGCAATTGCAGCACCTAATCTTAAACCATAAGCACCAAATGTTTTTGACCCACTAAATGTAATCATAGTTAATACATGTGGCCCTAAAACATCTAAATAAGAAATTTTTAATCTTGGATCTTCTTCAGAAGTATATTCTAAATATGCTAAATCATATAAGAATACAAGATCATTTTTAATAAATTTATTTAATATAACAAGCAATTTTTTCCATTCATCAATTGATAATGTATATCCAGTCGGATTATGACAAGGATCATTAACAATGATAATGATTTGTTTTTGTTTTTGAGATAGTTCAAATAATTTTTTTTCAAAACTATCTAAATCAAAATGACCATCAATAAATGTGTTATATTCAAATAATCTTAAATGTGCACGTTCAGCATAACGATCATATTGCCAACGAATATCAGATACAAAAACATAATCTTGAGGATTTGCATATATAGCTAATGTTCCAGCAATCGCACCGCCACCGCCTGGTGTTGCACAAGCAGCCGTATATAAATTCTTTCTTAATTTCGCTTCATATGAACCTAATACCCATGAAATAACATTTGATTTAAAAGGTTCTCCTCCATCAACTGCGGGATATGGTAACATATGCTCTTCATCTAATTGTCTTAATCCTTGAAAAACTGAAGGCATACCTCCAATAAATCCATTTTCATCATAATACATACCCACGGTAGCATTGATGACTTGAGGATTTTTTTCTTTTTTCTTTTGTGCTTCTTTAGCTAAATGGAGAATATCAACGCTCATTTATGATTCCACCTTTTCTTGAAAGTATTCATCTAAAAATTTAGCAAATAAATACAACCAGTGTGCCTTAGTCTTTTGAGTATTCATTGTTAAATAAATATGTCTTCGTTCATATTTTAAATCAATCTTAGGATCAAATGCACTCGCTTTTCTAAAAAGTGATTGTCCGTTTAATTGTTGAGAGGCTTCTTGTGATAACATCAATGTTGTTGTATATGCACCTACCATTGTTTTTTGAACACCAAACTTATATGCTAATTTTTTATATAATTTTTCATACATATATAATATCAAATCTACATCTAATGTGCCATAGCGATCTGTTAATTCGTCTTTTAAATCTTCAACATCTTCAATATGATTAAGTTCACTAATGCGTTTATGTATCTCGATTCTCGCGAATCTTCAGAAACATATGATTGATCAACATGTCTTGCAGCAAACACTTCATCAATTTGTGTAGGCTTTTTCTGATCCATTGTTTCGCCAGTAATCGCTTCTTCAAGCAATTTCATATATAATTCTACACCAACACTATCAACAAATCCTGATTGTTCTGCACCTAATATATCGCCAGCACCTCGAATAGACAAATCTCTTAATGCGATTTTATACCCACTACCTAACGCTGTAAAGTCTTTTATTGCTGAAAGTCTCTTTTTAGCTTCATCATTAATGAGTTTACCTGGATCATATAATAGATAAGCATACGCAATGCGGTCACTTCTTCCCACACGTCCTCTAATCTGATAAAGTTGAGAAAGCCCCAAACGATCAGCTTCATGAATAATCAATGTGTTTGTATTAGGAATATCAACACCGGTTTCAATAATAGTTGTTGACACTAAAACATCAAATTCATGTTCAATAAAATCACTTAATGTTGATTCTAATTGTGTTCTATTCATCTTTCCGTGTGCATATCCTATACGCGCTTCAGGTACTAATCTTTGTAATCTTTTAACCATGCCTTCCATACCTTGAACACGATTAAATAAATAAAAGACTTGTCCACCTCTTGCTATTTCACGCATAATTGCTTCTTTAACTAATGCATCATGTCTTTCAACCACATATGTTTGTACTGGATATCTGTTCATAGGTGGTGTTTCAATCATTGATAAATCTTTCAATCCTAATAAAGACATTTGTAATGTTCTAGGAATAGGTGTTGCACTCAGTGTTAACGTATCTACATTTTGTTTTATTTCACGAATACGTTCTTTATGTTCAACACCAAATCTTTGTTCTTCATCAACAATTAATAATCCGAGGTCTTTAAATACGATATCTTTAGATAGAAGACGATGTGTACCTATGACTACATCTACGTATCCTTTTGAAAGTTTTTTTAATGTTTCGTTTTGTTGTTTTGTCGTCACAAAACGACTCATTAACGCGATATTCGCACCATATTTTTCAAATCTATCTTTAAATGTATAGTAATGTTGTCTTGCTAATACGGTAGTTGGTACTAAATAAAGCACTTGTTTTTGATTAAGTACTGCCTTAAAGGCTGCACGCATCGCAACTTCGCTTTTTCCAAACCCAACATCCCCACATATTAATCGGTCCATGGGTTTTTGGGTTTCCATATCTGATTTTGTTTCTATGATTGTTTTAACTTGATCTCTTGTCGGTTCATATAAGAAATCTCGCTCAAATTGTAATTGCATTTCATTATCAGGTTCAAATTTAAACCCTTCAGTTTTTTCCCTAGTCGCATAAAGTTTAATTAAACGATCACTTAGATCTTTAATTTTCATGCGTACATTTGTTTTTGTTTTATTCCAAGTTTTTCCACCCATTTTTGATAACTTAGGTTTCATACCATCATGTGTTGCATATTTTAATACCATATCGATTTGATCCATAGGTACATATAAAGATTCTTCATTTAAATATACAATTTGAAGGTAGTCTCTTTTTTCTCCACTAAGCTCCATGGTTTTTAAACCAACATATCGCCCAATACCATAATCATAATGAACAACATAATCACCAACATTTAAATCATCTGTGGTTCTAATTTTACTTGATTGGTTTAATACACTTCTATACTTAATCGCTTTTCTCATGCGTCTAGAGAAAATCTGCACTTCATCTAAAATAACAATTTTCTCTTGATGTGCTATAAATGATCCATAACCTTCTATACCTAGTACATAAAAACCAGGTTCATTACCTATTTTGTTATATACCTTTTCTTTTTGATTTATTAAAAATGATTTTATTTCCATCTCAAAAGATTTGGTTTTACATAAAATATATATACGATATGTTTTTGAATACGTCACCATATCATGATAAAACAATAAAAGGTTCCCTTGATATTCGTTAATTTTACTAACCTTTAAATCAATACCTTTATCTTGGTTAAATCCTAAATGATCAATTTCAATATGCTTTAATGCAATAAGTTCACTAAATTCAAGTCTAAAGGGTAGTTTTAAAAATGCACTACCGCTCATTGTCATTGCATACGTCTTTAAATCTTCTTCTGTTTGTTCTTGATTAAGTTTCATCTTTTCTACATCAACGTATATAAGTCGATGCTTGTTAGAAAAACTTAATATATTTGTTTTCTCCACATTAAAGAAACTCATATATATGCCAAGTCCATCAAGTTGATTTCTTTGCGCTATATGTTCAATGTCCTCGTCTAATTTAGCTTCTTCTCTAAGTGATAAAGTCTTTTTTGAAAAGAATTTATTTATACGTTTAATCGCAAGTTCTTTCATTTCATCTGTATAAAAGAGTTCATGCATTGGAGCAATCTCTATATACTCTAGCTGTTTGAAACTTCTTTGTGTTTCAACATTGAAATGTTTGATTTCATCTATTTCATCACCAAAAAAATCTAGACGAAATGGATGTTCATCATTTAATGAATATATATCAACAATATGCCCTCTTACACTAAATTCTCCAGGTTTTTCAACAGTATAGACTCTATCATAACCACTATATATTAAATAGCGTACTAATCCTTCTAATGATGCTGTTTCCCCTTTTTTTAGTGTTTTAACACTTTCTTGATAATCTTGAGGTGTTAATTGTCTTTGGGATAAGCCGTGTTGTGTTAAAACAACAATAAAAGGCTTTTGAGTCATAAGCTGTTTAATCGTATATAATCTTTCACTTCTAAACTCTGGACTGCCTAAAGCCATCATAAATGTTAATGTTTCATCAGTTGGATAAAATAATATATCTTGTTCATCATTTATTTGATTAAATAAATCATAATATTTTTGAGCTTCATATAAATTGGGACAAACGACAAAAATTGTTTCATGAACTTCATGAAACAGTTTTGTTGCCATATATACATCATATACATCGTGGCTGTGTTTTAAATAAACAGTTTTTTTATTTTCTAAAAAGCCAGGATGTAGGTTTAATAACTCTAACATATATCCTCCAAAATAAATGAAAACCCAAACTTAAGTTTGGGTGTTAAATTTAGTCATTACATCTAAATAACTCTTTCCATCAATAATCTCATTCATCATATCGATACAAAGGTCTACGCTGTATTTAATTGAGATTAAATCATCTTTTGAAAATTCACCTAAAACATAATGATCTAATTGTTTTGAAGTGTTTTCTCCAATACCAATTCTTATACGTTTAAATGATTTTGTTTGTGTTTTTAATATGATATCTCTTAATCCATTATGTCCACCGTGTCCACCTTTTTCTCTTAAACGAAGACGACTAACATCTAAATTAATATCATCTACAAAAACAAAGACGTCTTCAATGGGTATATGATAATAATTCATAAGCTTTATAATCGCATCGCCAGATAAGTTCATATAGGTTGTCGGCTTACACAAAATGATTTTTTCTTGTTGATGATTAAATATAGCAACTTCTGCATTAAACTTAGTTTCAAGTTTGAAACTATGGTGATATCTATTGGCGAAAGTATCCATCACCATGAAACCAACGTTATGTCTAGTAAATCGATATTTTTGCCCCGGATTTCCTAAACCAACAAATAATTTCATCTACTATCCTCATCATGATGAATTTGATCAAAGATTTGACTAATCGGTTCATCTTTAATGACGTGCGTAATAGATTGTCCTAATAAAGGTCCAATTGAAATTTGTTTAATTTTAGAAGATGGGAAATCACTATTTATTTGAATTGTATCTCTTACTATAACTTCTTTAATAGGAGATTCTTCAATACGCTCAAGCGCATTTCTAGAAAATACTGGATGGGTTGCTGCTGCATATACTTCTTTTGCTCCAGCTTTCATCAACGCTTCAGCACCGGCACAAAGTGTACCTGCTGTATCAATGATATCATCAATCATAATCGCAATTTTTCCTTCAACTGAACCAATGATATTTTGAACAACTGCTTTATTTGCTTCAGGTCTTCTTTTATCAATAATCGCAAGCGGTGCTTCAAAAGCTTTCGCAAATCCTCTGGCGCGTGTCACACCACCATGATCCGGTGATACAACAACAATATTGTCTTTAAATCCTTTAACATGTGAGAAATAATCAGCAAGTAATGGTCCTGCTGGAAAGTTATCAATCGGGATGTTAAAAAATCCTTGAATCTGTGCTGCATGTAAATCAATTGATATCACGCGGTCTACACCAGCGGTTGTAAGCATATCTGCAACTAATTTAGCAGTGATAGGATGTCTAGATTTAGATTTTCTATCTTGTCTAGAATAACCATAATAAGGCATAATCACTGTAACTGATTTAGCTGATGCTCTTTTAACTGCATCTGCAAATATAAGTAACTCCATAATGTGATCATTTGCAGGATTAGATGTTGATTGAATAACAAAAACATCATTTCCTCTCACACTATTTTCAATATTTATTGATAATTCTCCGTCTGCAAAGCGAACAACGTCTACTTTACTGATTTCTATGCCAGAAGTTCTAGATACCTCTTCAGCTAGATGTTTATTTGAACTTAATGCGAATAATTTAATTTTTTTCCCATAGACTACAGACATAACGTACGCTCCTCGATATTATTACTTTTATTATACATGATTTTTAGGATAATTAAATGCTAAAGGGTATAGTTTTTTAATTTTTTTCAAAATAAAAAGCCCTATAAAAGAGCTTGTTACTTATAAACGATATTATGCTTCTTCTTTTACGACATTTTTTAGTTCTTCTTTATATGCTGCCGCAATTGCATCTTCAATCATTTTTCGCATTTCTCCATGAATTGGATGTGCGATATCTCTAAATGTACCATTTGGTGTTTTTTTACTTGGCATAGCAACAAATAATCCGTTTTTTCGCATTTCTCCATGAATGTCATGGACGACGAAACTTTCATCAAAAGTTATCGTAGCCACTCCCCTTAATCTACTTTCACTGTTTACAATTTTGACTCTTACATCTGTAATTTTCATATGGCCCTCCAAGACGCTCAATTTCTGTATGTTTATTACCTAAATTATAGCATATTGGGCTTAAATATTAAAGATATTTTAGAGTTTAGGTGTGGTTTTAATGTATTTTATTTCACTTTTTCGTAATTTATCATAAAAATCTGCTGAATTTTCGTTAAATTCTAATAAAAAATAGGTTGAGCCACTACCCGTCATGTATGCGTTTTTATCGATTTTATCAATTATTTTTTTGTATTTTTTGACGTTTTCGTAAGTATTTTCGACAGTTTTAGATAAATCATTATATGTGTATTTGAAAAATTTTTCATAGTTTTTATCTGTAAAATATTTAAGCAAATTTTCAAATTTTCTATATTTTGGTAGCGCTTTATATGCGTTAAAAATAACCTTTGTTGATACCTCAATACCGGGATTAAACAGATAAATGTGCTTAATCGGTGGCGTCTCTAAAAATTTTAATTTATCGCCTCTACCAAACACATATGCACATCGATTATATAAGCAAAATAACGTGTCTGATCCTAGGTAATTAGCATCTATTTCTAGTGCTTTTAAGTCTAGATTTAATCCCCATAATTGATTTAGTCCTCTTAAGGTCGCTGAGATATCAGCGGAACCTCCACCAAGACCTGCACCTATGGGAATTCGTTTATCAAGTTTAATTGAAACACCTTGATTCACTCTATATTTATCTTTCATATAATGCACTGTTTTTAAGATAGCATTATTTTCAATGTCTATATTTGATTTTAATTCAATGTGATCACTTTTTTCAAAAACTATAACATCGTGTAGTTCAATCGGAAGCATAATCATTTTAAGTTCATGATAACCATCTTCTCTTTGACCAACCACATCTAATGCTAAATTTATTTTAGCGTATGCATTCTCCGTAATCATAGTGTCCATCCTTTTGATAATTTAATAAAATCATCAATAGTTAACTGCTCAGCTCTAATACGTTCATCATATCCTAAATCATTTAAATAGTTAATAATATCTTGTTTAATAACATTTGGATATGTTGATAAATTATTCACTAATGTTTTACGTTTTTGTGTAAAAGATCTTTTAACAAAATCTATAAATTTTTTCTCTTCATTTTCATCTAATAACCGATCTGTTCTTTTCTCCATACGAATTACAATGCTATCAACGTTTGGTGCAGGATGAAACATGTGTCTATTAACCTGCATTAGTTTTTCGATTTTTGTATAATATTGAATTAATACTGATAAGCTATTATATGCTTTTTGATTTGGTGTTGCATTTAAACGATCTGCAACTTCCTTTTGAATCATCATCGTTGCTGTTTGAATATTTTCAGTTTCTAAAAATTTAAATATAATCGGTGTTGTAATGTAATAAGGTACATTAGCAACTATATGAGAAACTTCTTTAATATCTAATTCTATTTTCATAAAATCTTCATAAACAATATTTAGATTATCAAATTTATTTTCTAATGGGTCTAAATATTTTTTTAATGAATAATCAATCTCATATGCTATAACATCTTTTGCATCACGCGCTAAAAAAGAGGTCAGTGCACCTTGCCCAGGACCTATTTCAATCACATGTAATGATTTGATTTTTGATAATCTGACAATTTTTTCTAATAAGTTTTTATCTGTTAGAAAGTTTTGCCCAAATCTTTTTTTAGCTTGATGTGCCATTTAATACCTCTATAACATCTTTTTTCATCATACCAAACATTCTTAATCGGTATAATAATGTTTTCCCATTCACGTGTCCTAAATGCATTTTGTGTGCTATGTCTATTCTTGCTTGTTTACTGTTTTTCGCTCCAATAAGCCCTTCTTGATATAAGAAATATATATCTATGTCACTTTTCATCTCTTCGTTGTGGTACTGAATATGTTTTAGTGCTTCTAATATAATTTCATCTGTAGCATGCTCAATGCCTACTTTTTTTCTATTTTTACTTATACCATCTTTTTTTTCAATATGTGCATGTGCAACATGTGTTAATACATGTTCTAATTTTGAACGAATACGATGGCCAGGATAGTCAGGATCTAAAAATAAAATTAAATCGTGCTGTTGATCAAGCGCAATAAGTAAATCTATCGTTTCTTGACTAATCTCACTACCGTTGGTTGTTACAACTTTAACATCTCCAAGTATTTGATATAATCTTGATGCATCATTTTTACCTTCTACGACAAATACTTTTGTTCTCATGATTTTCTATAGAAGAATTTCGGATCACTACGTTTACCTGAATCCACTAAACTTTTAATAATTTGTGAAGCGTCTATTAGAGTTTTTATGGTTCCGTCAGGCATTAAAATATAAATTTTATCACCAAAATTCTTACCTCCATCCACATAAGTTAAATTAGATACAGATTTTCTTGCAGTAAAATATGCTTGTTCTTCTTTATTGAAAGTTGCTTTAATAGATTCAATCATCTTTTTGTTTTGAGGTATATCATCAACATACGCCCATATTTGACGATTTAAGAAGTCTTGTGATAAATGTCTTAAGATATCATCATCACTATGTAAAAAACTAGCAATTAACCCATTGATATAATAGTCATCAATAAGTAAATATTGTTCCAAATCATTTGGATTTTCAATCACTTTTTTAAGTGGTGTTATATTTGATTTAAATGCATAATTATTAAGACATAAATATTTTATACGATTATATATTTTTTCTAATACAATTTCATATGCTCGTGAAACAGGATGATAATATACTTGAAAATACATGTGATAACGTCCAATGAGATAATTCTCTATCGCACCAATCCCACTATATTTAAAAACTATATGTCCATCTCTTATGTGACAAACTCTAATCATTCGGTCTAAATCAATATGTCCATAAGCAGTCCCTGTAAAATAAGTATCTCGTTCTAAATAGTCAAGACGATCAACATCTAACTGACTAGAGACTAATTGCTCAATTAACGGAAATCTTTTATTTTTTAAAAGAATATCAGAAACATCTTTAGCAAAATCTAAATCAACTCGATCAAGTGCTTCTCTTAATCTTTTGTTTTCTAAAATTAAACGTGCACCAACATGTTCATGATTTGTTCCTACGATATCTTCAAACGCATGAGAATATGCACCATGACCAACATCATGTAACATCGCTGTTGCTAAAAATAATCCTTTTTCTCTTTCACTAAATGTTTTATCAATATCAGGCACACTTAAAAAGCGATAAGCTACCTCATATACACCTAAACTATGACTAAATCTTGAATGTTCAGCACCGTGGAATACCATTTGTACACCACTAAGTTGTCTGATACGTCTAAGTCTTTGAAAAACAGGTGTATTTAAAATATCTTTAATCACTTGATAATCAATATGGATATATCCATAAATTGGATCTTTTAAAACTTGTTGTCTTTCTAGTTTTTTCATAAATCCTCCAAAAGGTAAAAAAGTGCCTTAATAGGCACTTATTCATTAATTGTGTAAGATTTTACAAGTTCTGCTGTATCGCCATTTGATAACATAAATGCGCTACCGTCATCAGTATCTAGATGACAATCTAATGCGTATTTTGGACTCACACGACATAAAACATTACCTAATATCCCAGGTTTAATACCTGACACTTTAATGTTAACAATATCACCATTTGTAACGCCAAACTCTTCAGCTTCTTCTAAATTGAAGTGAATGTGACGATCGGCAATAATAACGCCTTCTTTAAGTTCAACTCTTCCTTTAGGACCAACTAATGTAGCAGGACCTGATCCTTTTACATCACCAGATGATCTTACAGGAGCAACAAATTTCCCGCGAATAGCGTCGCTTTTTGAAATCTCAACTTGTGAGGCAGGTCTAACTGGACCTAAAATGCGTACACCTTTTAATTCTCTTCCACTTGGACTAATAATGTCTACTTTTTCTTCTGCAGCAAATTGTCCAGGTTGGCTTAAATCTTTCAAGGGTTTTAATTCATAACCCTTCCCGAATAATGTTTCTAAATCCTCTCGTGTTACATGGAGATGGCGTCCAGAAATTCCTACTGGTATTTTTTTCATGTTATAAACCTCCTATATACGGACTAATTATAGCATTTTATGATATTTATTTCAATTTAATTATGTTAGAATAAAGCCAAGAAAGAAGGCTACGTATCATGACTATATTTGAAAAAATTATTGAAAGAGAAATTCCTGCATATATTGTCTATGAAGATGATGATGTGATTTCATTTCTAGATATTTCTCAAGCAACTAAAGGACACACATTAGTCGTTCCTAAAAAGGCATATAAAAACATTTATGAAATGCCTCAAGACTTACTTGCTAAAGTAATCGTTGTTACTCAAAAGGTTTCAAAAGCTGTTGATCTTGCATTTCAACCTGAAGGTCTAAATATCTTAAATAATACAAATGAAATTGCTGGACAAACAGTATTTCATTTTCATATCCATATCATTCCTAGATATACAAAAAATGACGTTGGATTTAAATTCGAAAATCATATGAACGATTTGTCTTCAGATGAATTTAAACAAAGAGCTGCTATCATCAAAAAAAACTTACTATAAAACCTCATTAAGAACTTTACATTATTCTAAATCCATTATCATATAAGGATATTCATTTAATCTTTTGTTGGTATTCAGATTTAAAAGGTAGAGTTCTTTCTTTTATTTTGTTTGCTGCTTCTAGAACTTCTAAATTGTTCGAAGTATCAATATCTAATTCTTTAAGATACTTTTCCAAAGTTTCATTAAGACGGTTAGCATATTTTTTATATTCTTTCTTTTTGTTTGTCTTAAGTTTTTCATCAGCATTTTTTATAAACTTAACGCTCACCAAACCTAATTTAACTTCACTTATAAATAAACCATATGCATCTTTAAGTGCTGTATACGCTGCATTAAAATAATCCTTGAACTCAGATTGATACGATTCATCTCTTGCTAATTCATAGTAATAGTTATAAACGACGCTTTGTAATTCGTAAGTTTTTGATTCTCCAAAATATATTTTGTATTCATTATATATTTGCATTACTTTCCAGTGATATATTTTTAAATTAATGACTTTGGTTCTTGGTTCTTCTGATAAATGATCGCTATAATATTTCATGATCTCAGAATGTAGTCCCACTAATTCAACATACATTTCGTTAAGTGTTGTTCTCACATCCTTATACGCTTCAAACTTCATTTTTCTATTATTGATATATACATCTCCACCAAAACCAATAATAGCCCCTAAAACTAAACCTAAAAATCCAAATAATACTTCTGTTGGCATTTTTCCCTCCTATTGATCATCTTAGTTTTAAGTATATTATACTACAATTAAAAATAAAAAAAATAGAACCCTTTTTATAAGGGTTCTATTGAAAATTCTACACCATTATTTATATTTCTAACAGACAATGATAAATTAAAATGTTCACATGTTTTTTGTGCAATACTCATCCCTAATCCAAATTGGCCCTTGTGGCCTTTTTCATAAGGTTTAAACATGCGATTAATAAATTTCTCACTAATTGAAGGTCCATCATTATAAATCGTTAACTTTCTATTTTTCAAGGTAATGATTATAGTTGTTTCTGCATATCTAAGTGCATTATCAACAATATTAGAAAAAATAATATTAAAGTTTTCATATATACCATAATATTTAGAATCATCTAAATCTGATACAAACTTAATATTTGATCGGTATTTATAATTGTTAATAAGATTCATAATAACTTCTTTAATTGAAACCATTTCAAATATTGATGAATCTTTTAAATATTCAAGTTTATTAAATTCTAATAATTGTCTTACTTTTTGGTTTAATATATCAATTTGTTTAATAATAACTTCTGCTTCGCTTGGATCAGAAATACCATCAGAGATTGCCTCTGCGTAAGATTTAATAACCGCTATCGGTGTTTTAAAATCATGAGATACGTTTTGAAGCATCTCTTTTTTTGTACGCTCATTAACTTCAATTTCTTGACGCATCTTTTCAATAGCTCTAGCAAGTTCTGTAATTTCATCTCTACCAGTAATTTTAATTGGTACTTGATAATTATATTTTATAAGGTTTCCAACATCACTTTGTAAATTATGGACGCGGTCTACAGTCAGTCTTGACCAAGTTAAGATAATAACGTTTCCTAAGGCGATTAACGCAATAAAACTAATTTGTAATAATGTTGAAAATTGGTTTGTTGTTTGTGTTAAATATGCATATTCAGTGAACACAAATGTTACACGATTAGCAACTGTTTCAATAATAAACGTATATTTTGTATCATTTGTTTCATAGGTGACAGTTTGTAAAACAGGACTTCTCGCAATTTCAAAAGGAGAAGGTTCCCAATATATTTCATAATAAGTATATAATTCATCAAAGCTAAATACATCACTAATCACAGATATATTATCAACATACATCAATGTTTCAGATTCAAACACCATATATCCATTGTATTCACTTTCTGCAAGTGATCCTTTTTGTTTAACTTCATCAAAATATATTTCAAGTTGTACTAAATTTTGTTGTTCTCTTACATCTTTCATGACCCGATTTAATGCAACTAAAAAAATCGCGCTTGTTAGCAACGTCACAATTGTAAAGATAATATTGATTTGTGTCGCTAACTTCATATGTTTCATAACAATCTATAACCATATCCATAAATAGTTTCAATTTTTAATTGTGGCATTTTATGGCGTAGTCTTCTTAATAAATCGTCTACGACACGATCGCTACCATAGTAGTTGTCTCCCCATACGTGTTTCAATATTTCTTCACGTGCAAATGCAACATTTGTATTTTTAATAAAGAATAATAATAATTCAAATTCTTTATTTGTTAATTCAATCATTTGGCCATCAAAACTAATTTCACGTTTTGCTAAATTAATTTCATATGGTTCATAAACAATAGCTTCAGCAGTTTGCCCTTGCTCTCTTCTTCTTAGAACAGCTTTAACGCGTAAAATAAGTTCTCTAGGTGAATAAGGTTTTGCTAAGTAATCATCACTACCTAATTCAAGACCCATAATTTTATCTAAATCTTGATCTCTTGCGGATGTGAAAATAACAGATGCAGCACTGTTTCTTTCTTTAAGTGCTTTAATTAAATCATATCCACTGATGTCACCAGTTAGCATAATATCTAGTATCCATAAATCAACAGCATCATCGATTTGTTTCATTGCAGTTTCTCCGTCATGGAAAACTTCAACATCAAAACCTTCGCGTGCTAAATATTTACGTATTATCTCAGCTAAATCTTTTTCATCTTCTACATAATAAATTTTCATAAACTTTTCACCTTTCATTAAACAAATAAGTGCGCTTTCGCACACTTATTATATCATAGAGAGTTAAAACGAGAGAAAAAATGAAGTACCTAGAGTATAGCAAAACAGTATGTGATATCAATGTTTTTTCCGTGTGAAATTATGTTATTTAATAACATCGACTCTCATATATGGTTTTAATACTTCTGGCACTGTAATACTACCATCAGCATTTTGATAGTTTTCTATGATTGCTATCATTGTTCTACCAACTGCTAGACCTGAACCGTTTAGTGTATGTAGATACTCAGTTTTAGCATCTTTTGAACGTTTAAATCTTATATTTGCACGACGTGCTTGAAAATCTTCATCATTTGAAATAGATCCAATTTCACGATATTTATCTTGTCCTGGCAACCACACTTCAATATCATATGTTTTAGTTGAACCAAATCCAATATCACCTGAGCATAGGGCAACCACGCGATAAGGTATTTTCAATTGTTTTAAAACTTCTTCAGAATTAATAAGCATTTTTTCTAATTCATCATATGAATCTTCTGGTTTACTAAATTTAATTAATTCTACTTTATGAAATTGATGTTGTCTTAAAATACCTTTCGTATCTCTACCTGCAGATCCTGCTTCTGATCTAAAAGCTGTAGAATATGAACAATATTTAATAGGTAGCTGTTCACCATCTAATATTTCATTTCTATGCATATTAATCGTAGGTACTTCAGCTGTTGGATTTAAATAGTAATCTTGACCTTCTAAATCTAATCTAAATGCATCTTCTCTAAATTTAGGGAATTGACCTGTACCATACATACTTTCACCATTAACAATATAAGGTGGAATGATTTACGTATAGCCATGATCAAATGCATGCATATCCATCATAAATTGAATAAGCGATCTTTCTAAACGTGCACCTAATCCTTTATCATATACAAATCTTGTGCCTGTAACTTTCGCAGCTCTTTCAAAATCTAGTATATCTAGTTGTTGTGCAAGTTCAACATGATCTTTAATCTCAAAATCAAATGCGCGTGGTTCTCCAACAGTCTTAATCACAACATTATCATTTTCATCTGCACCAACTGGTGTAGATTCATGCGGTATATTTGGTGTTGTATCTAAAATATACTTGATCTTGGTTTCAATATCTCTTAATTTTTGATCAAGTGTTTTTATGTCTTCTCCAATATGTGCCACTTCATTTAACACTTCTGTAGCATCTTGTTTATTTCTTTTTAGCATCCCAATTTGCTTAGATGCTTCATTTCTTTTCGCTTTTAAAGATTCAACATCTAGAATAACTTGTTTTCTATCATCTTGTAATACAGTTAATTCTCTTAAATAACTAAAATCACCGTTTCTGGTTTCTAGTTTTTCAATAACTTCATCGATATGTTCAACAACATATTTTAAATCTAACATAATAATAACCTCCATTTTTTGAATAAAAAAGTCCCTAGACTTATTAGTCTAAGGACGAAAATTTCGCGGTACCACCTTAGTTCTAGAATTTCTTCTAGCCCTCATCAAATCTTTAACGCTGATTAGCGGGTGTGATTAGCACCACTCCAGAATAGATTTCATTAATATATTTAAAACACTTCCACCAACCATGTTCTCTCTAAATAAATATATTTAATTACTTATTTCCTTCTTCGTGTTACCTATATTATATGTATATCTATATTAAAAGTAAAGCGATTATTTTGATTTCTTATTGATTAATGCTTGGATGTCATCTTTTAAGTCATCTCTTTTTAATCCAAAGTCAATAATAGCTTCTATATAGTCAATTTTTTTACCTACATCATAGCGTCTAGCATCTACATCAAAACTATAAACTTTTTCTTCGTTCATTAATCGTAATATAGCATCTGTTAATTGAATTTCATTACCTTTACCTTTTGATTGGCTACGTAAATATTTAAATATTGTAGAAGTTAAAATATATCTACCACCGATTGCACTTCTAGATGGTGCATTTTTCGGTTCTGGTTTTTCAACAACACTTTTTAAAACTTTAAGTTGATCGCTACTTTGTTTGATAGGATCACAAATACCATATTTTTTAGTATCTTCTAATGAGACTTCAATGGTTCCTAAAATAGAACTTTTAACTTTATCATATGCATCAATCATTTGTTTTGTTGCTGGATAGTCATCATTAACATAAACATCATCACCTAAAAGAACTGCAAAATCATCTTGACCCACAAATGTTTCACCTTGTAAAACCGCGTGACCTAAGCCTAATTGTTCTTTTTGTCGAATGAAATATAAATTTGCACCTACTGCAATATTTGTTACAAGTCCATATTCATAATCTTTTTTACGTTCTAACAATTTGTATTCTAATTCTAAATTTCTATCAAAGTAATCAACAATTGAATTCTTATTTCCACTAACAACTAATAAAATATCTGTAATACCACTATCGATTGCTTCATTTACAATATATTCTAATGTAGGTCGATCAATAATTGGTAACATTTCTTTAGGTAAAGCTTTAGTGACTGGTAAGAATCTTGTCCCATATCCTGCTGCCGGAATAACTGCTTTTTTAATCATTGGTTTTCCCCTCTTCTTTATCATTTGTTTTAGCAAGTGCTAATGTTAGTATAACACCAACAGCAAATGCAATAAAACTTAACACATACATATACCATGAAACATCAAACACATTTGATGTTGTTTCTTTTTGTAATAATACTAATACATTTATTGGAGAAACAACAACAATGCCTAATACAGCTGCAATAAAATGCTCTGGATATTTTTTCATAAACGCTGCCATAATCTTTCCCATAACGATGAGTCCAATCACAGCACCTAGTGCTAATAATAGTAATAATGGCATTTGTGAGAAAAATGCATCAAAGTCTAATGAAATCAAAGCATCTTTAAAACTAGAAACCATATCAAGCAATATTTGATAAAACCCAAATGCAATTAACATCGTTGCTCCAGATAGACCAGGGATAATCATTGCGATCGCATATATAATACCGACTAATACAACTGATACATGATACCAAAAATTGTTAAAGTCTCCTTCGTTTTCTTTAAGAAACAAAACACTTAACATCATCAAAGCAGCAACTCCAAAAACAACAAAGTGATGCCATTTCAATGTCTTCTTATGAATTTGTTTATAAAGTGTAGGAATCGCACCTATAATGAATCCTACAAATAATATTGTAATAGGTAGTGGTGCAATCTCTAATAGATAATCAATAATAATAAGTCCGATTAAGATACCAATAACTGCTCCAACTATATATTTCCAAATAGATTTAATTGCCTTAATAGGATGTGTAAATAAGCTATTTAACGCTTCAATTAATTCATTATAAATATTTAATATAACTGCAATCATTGATCCACTTACACCTGGTAAAATATTACCAATACCAATGAGTCCACCTTTAATAATTTTTATCATGGATTTCATAAAGTTCTCTTTTCATGTTTGTTTAATTTTAACTCTAATCATATTTTATCATATTAAAGACATATTTAATATGCTATAATATGTGTGGTGATAACATGGACAGATTAATAGAAATTTTAAAATTTATTATATTAGGTATTATACAAGGTATAACTGAAATATTTCCTGTTTCAAGCAGTGGACATTTAACTATATTTAGTCATTTCTTGGGTATGGATTTATCAAACTTAACTATATTTTTAATGATTACAAATACCGGATCTTTCCTAGCTCTATTTTTTTATTTTAGACGGGATATTCTTGATTTAATCACAGGCACTTGGAAATATGTTACAAAAAGAGATGCTTTATTTAAAGAAGATTTTCAATATGTTTTAAAACTGTTAATTGCAGTTGTTCCTATTGGTATTGTCGGTTTTTTTGTAAAAGACATATTACCTGATGATCTCTTAACTGTAGGATTTTCACTAATTTTAACAGGTGCGTTATTATTCTATGTTTTTTATACAAGAAACGCAAATTGGCAACGCAACATCACTTGGAAAAATGCTTTAATTATTGGTACATTCCAAGCATTCGGTGTCATTCCAGGTATATCAAGAAGTGGCATTACAATGATTGGTGGTTTAACTCAAAAAATAGAATTAAAGAAAGTTCTTAAATTCTCTTTTCTTAGTTATATTATCGTATCAGTACCTGTTATGATTTTAGGCTTTTATGAAGCATATCATGCTGTTGAAGCCATTGATTATTTAGGTTATACACTCGCATTTATCATGAGTTTTATTTTCAGTTTAATATCAGTGCGCTTATTATATCGTTATGTTAGAGTAAGAAATTTAAATTATTTTTCTATTTATTGCTTTATCGCAGGTATAGCTTCTGTTATATTAAGTATTTGGATATTTTAATAAAATATATAAACAAAAGGGTTGCTTCATTTAGAAGCGACCCTTTTTTATTATTTTTTTGACTGTTTAAATAATACGTAATAAATGAAATGAATCGCTGTAAACAGCAAAACAAATCCTATAAAAAATTCGAAGTGTTGCCATATATGTTCAAATATAATATCTAATCGATAAAAATCCCAAGAGTTCAATCGAATAAACCTTCCAATATAAATACCTATACTTGAAATAACAAATAACCCTGATAAATATATAATTAACCATTTACTATTAAATAGTTTCCATGATGAAAATACATTTTTTATGCTTTCAACACCTAATTTAGCACTTATCATTGCTCCTAAAAAGATAAGAAATAACACAATCCAATCTTCTAGTATAAACACATATGTTTGACTATAAATACCAAAAAATTCATAATTTTGTAGGTGAATAAAATCGGTGGTTATATACATAGCATTTGGAAAAAATAATATCCATACAATAGTTAAAATCAAAACAATCCACAATTTATAGCCTTTGTCTTTTAAACATGAAACACCAATTGACAATATCCATGAAACGCCAGCTAAAAACATATTAATTGTTAAAAACAATATAAGTCCATTGTTTAATATGCTTCCCGTAAATACTGTAAGTACCATATAACTTATGAGTGCAGATAAGTAAAACTTTTCTTTATAAACACGATCAAGTAGCATTAATTGCCTCCTTAATTTGATTTTGTAAATCGCTTCGAGTAAGCATGTAATCACTTAACAATTTATATTTTAAAATATAGTCATAAATGTTATCATCGACTGTTTGTGAGGCTGGATAAATCTTATTAGCGTTTCTCATTGAATAAATATAATCATCTAAGACGACATCTTCTACTCTATTTTCCAAAGCAAACGTTGGTTCAACGCTTAATCCGTTAACGCCAAAGTATATATCTTCATCAGCATCCAATCCGAAAAGTTCCACAATAGTACGATATAAATCTATTTCTGATCTTACGAGTTCTTGTGTACCTGTTAAAAGTCCTTTTCTTAATTGGTAATCTCCATAATCTACATAAGTCGTTGAACTTGGCACATAGATAAAGGATACAATTTGTTGAAGCATTTGTCTTTCTTGCATAAGATCTAACTTTGTATCAAATATTGTTGATATATCCCCGTTCTTCAAATCTGATCCATGATCACTATAAAAGATATATACGGTATCATCTAGTGTCTGATCTGTATTCCCATCACCAATAAAAAACCTTTGAATAATATTAGAGTAGTATGGTGCATATTTAATATAACGATCAGTAATACCAAAAATATCACCATTAGCAACACTCGTATAATCTGGATAAAGATTATCTTCTTCATATGGTCCAAAATCATAAGGTGTGTGTCCCATCATTGTGATTGGGAATAAAAAGAATGGATCTGTCAAACTAGAACCTAACTCATATGTGTAGTCAGCTAATTCATAATCACTAATCCAAGGACTCACATGAAATAACTCTTCTTCCATATTATATAAGTACCCTAAATCTAATTGAGATCCATCTAAAACAAAATCATCAATCGAATAATAACCATCAAAACCATACATTTGTTCATAAATAACATCACGATTATAAAATTCAGCAACATCACCATGAATAGCTTCTGTATAATATCCTTCATTGTTAAAATATGAGACAAGTGTATCAAGTTCATATGGGGTTTCATCATAATCCCAATATAACGTTTGATTCCCTGTTGGATTAATGCCGCTTAATACTGCGAGTTCTGCATCTGAAGAAACTCCCATACCGACATTGTTATACATATTTTCAAAAACAAAACTTTCATTAAACATATTCATTAAAAACGTATATGCTTCTTCAACAATATCAGAATTTCCTTTAGCTGTCTCTTTTTCCATAAAATCAATTAGGAAATAGTTAAAAGATTCTAAATGAATTAATACAAGATTCTTATTTTCTAACATACCGTTAAGTGTTGTTGATGTTGAAAGTTCACTATCAATATAAAGATCTTCAACAGTTTGACTCGTCGTTAATATATTTGAGTATGTTTGTCCATCAAAATAATTAATATAACTATCTTGGTTTTTATTATATTGTCCATACATTGCAGCAAGATCATCATCGCTATCAACATCTAATATACTTTCTAGATCCAATGTATATTCGATACCGAATAATTCTCCTAAATAATATGGATAAACACCATAGTTACGTGTTGCAAATGAAGGTAATGTTGATTCAACCGGTAATGTTTGAATAAATCTATAAATAAAAATAGTTGAACTTGAGACTAATAAAATAGCAACACTTAATATGCCAATAATATAAGTTTTTAAACTATATTTAAAAATAACTTGATTATATTTTTTTCTAGTAAACCAAATGGTTAACCCTAGTAATATCATTGAAGGTAAAAAGACAACAATGCGGTAATAATAATAGAGTTCATGAAATACTTCTCTAGCTGTTGATGCTGCAAATCCTTCTGCGGGATTGTTAAAAATAACAAGTCCCTCTACGGAAAAAGCAGTTCCAAAAAATAAAGTAAATACACCTAATAAAAATATAAAGATATTAAGTATAAACGTCACACTAGTTAAATATATCATTCTCGATTTCGCTTTTTTAAATATTGCCATACCTATAATCAACAATAAAAATAAGATAGCAAAATTACCAATAAACGCATTTATTTCACCTATAAGGGTATGTTTAAATGGCGCAATATAGCGATTAAGACTAACAGAGGTTAAGTAGTATGTATTATATATATTTAACATAAAAAACAATGCGATAAATATAAGATATGTTTTTCTTTTTATGTTCATTATTTATTTCCACCCATTTTTAATATCTATGTACTATTATACTACAAAAAAGATATACTCTTAAGTATATCTCTCATTTAATTTGAATAACTCATATTATAATGTGCGTTGTAGAATGTTAAATAAGCTTTGATATGCATGCTTACCGAATTTATGATGACGTATGCCTATTGTATTAAGTGTTATCGTTTTATCATTTAACTTAATTACACCTTGAACACTACCTTTTTGTTGATATGCAACTATCTGGGTCATTTCAGGATCTTTAATCATTGTTTGATCTACTCTATGGTTTAATACTTGTTTGCTTGATTCATTAGTTTTTAAACGACTTATTAAGTCTTCAATAGGTTCATTTGATGTAAAGTTTATTTTGAAAGCTGTATTGATCATTTCTTTTTCTTTTGATATCATCAAACCTTCAAAAGAAAACATCCATTCTTTTTCTGACTTCATACAAAATATTTTAAGAGGGTCTTTATCTGCCATATATGTTCTTTGTTTATTCATATATATTTGATTTTTTGTTTTCATCATCACAAAAACATCAACACTATTATCGCCTCTTAATGTTTTTCTAATCACTAATTCATTATGATCATTATCCTTTAATTTTAAATCGTAGTGATTCATATCATCGCGATTTCCTGTATTAATTAATGTATAATTTTCTACATATTCTGGTATAAAAACATGTGTTTGTTTGATTTGTTCTAATCTTTTACTTAGTTTTTTTTCTTTCATGTGATCACCCTATGTATTCCTTTTGATATAAATTAAGTGCCGGTTTTGTTATTTTAGGTAGTGAGATGATTTGTTTTCTATATCGCCCATTGACTTGTTCAATAATATGTTCGACTATTTTTTGTTCAGCCATAATTGTTGGGTGTATACCATCTTCACAGATATATGCATCAGGATTTCCATCTGTTAAAAATACTTTTCTAATGTCTATATGTTCAACACGACATTGTATTGCTACTTCTAAGATTGTCATATTATATAATTCATGATGTCTATATATATGTTCAATATCTCCTAAAAAATATAAAACATTTTCCATATTAATGTTTTTTCTTGCAATCCACTTATAATACTTTTGTGCATGAATCGAAGGTAGTGTTAATACGATTGGTTTTATGTGATATGATTCTATAAGCTTTATCATTTTAACTAATGTATTTCTAAATGTTTCTATGGTCGTGTTTGGTTGATAATCTTTTGAAGCACTTTGAGCAACTTCTTCCCAATTGTAATCACAATCATTTCCACCATATTCTAAAAGAATGGTATCAACATTTGGATTTGTTTCAAGAAATTTCAATAATTTATGATAACCATATGTAATAGTAGCTCCCATTTTAGAATGGTTTTCTATTTTAATATTTAATCTTTGTTCTATATTTTGCCAATCAATGCCTTTAGCAAATCTATAACGTTTTAAATCAGAATCATAAATAACACCTTTTGAAACTGAATCTCCAAATATTGCAACATTTTTCATAAAATACATACCTCCAATCTATACATATATTTTATATGCCTTATATAAATTTTCCTATCTACCACACATTATTTGAACTATACCAAATAAATTAGGTCAGTAGAATTTAAAAAAACAACTCTACTCACAGTAGAATCGTGCATTTTATAGCGATTAGTGATAAAATATATTCATGGAAAATGAACTTATAAAGGCAAGACTCGCCGAAAACATACAATTTTATAGAAAACAAAAACTAATGACTCAATTAGAACTTGCAGAATATTTGAATTATTCAGATAAGGCAGTTTCTAAATGGGAACGTGCAGAAAGTGCACCAGATATTTTTGTGATCAACAAACTATGTCAATTATTTGAAGTGACCCTAGATGAACTCATTTATAAAAAACATACTGCTTATACACCTCAATCAGTAAGACATAAAAAACATTTAACGATTGCGCTTGCTGCGTTTGTTTTAGTTTGGTTTATTGCTGTGACAACATTTAGTATTTTAAAAATGCTTAATTTTGATGGTTTTGAACTATGGAAAATATATATTGTTGCATTGCCTTTTTCTGCAATAGTTTTATTAGTTTTTACATCTCTTTGGTCTAAGAGACCTTATATATTTCTATCAATCTCTTATCTTATATGGACATTAGCATTAATGCTTACCTTATTAGTACCCACAAGTTCTAGTTATTTATTTTTTATTATAGCGATACCTGTTCAAATCGTATCTATACTTATAGGATATAGTTTAAAATATTCAAAAAATAATAAAGAGGTGTAAAAATGAAGTTTTATATGAGACAAAAAGTTTTTTCATTTAGAGACAAATTTAGTATTTATGATGATCAACAAGTTGCTAAATATCATGTTGAAGGAAAAGTTTTGAGTTTAACTAATAAATTAACCTTTTCAGATGAACATAATCGAGTTCTTTTACACGCACACAAACCAGTTATCTCATTGCTTGCAAAGTATTATATTGAAGATGAGAACAAGCAACAACTAGCTGTCATTAAAAGAATATTTGGCCTACGTCCAAAATTTAGTCTTCAGTTAGAAAACAAAATGTTAAAAGTATCAGGCAGCATCTTTGCACATTCATTTGTTATTGAAGATGGTGATGAATTAATCGCTTCTATCCAAAAAAGAATTATTTCTTGGGGAGACACTTATGAGATTAATGTAACGGATGCTTATGATCCTGCACTATCTTTATTTATTGTTGTATTACTAGATCAAATCATTCACGAAAAAAAACATCATTAAAAAACAGCGGAAGATAATCCCGCTGTTAACTATACTATTTCTTTTCAATTACAGGGTTCTTTTTGGAACTCTGTTTTTCTTTTTTATTCTCAGTTTTTAAATAATCAACTAAGATAACACCAATACCACATAATGGAATAGCAAATATAATACCCCAAACACCTAAGATACTTCCAAAGAATAACATCGCAACCAATATCAATAAAGGATTAATGTTCATTGCTTCTCCAGCAAGTTTTGGAATCACAATGTTATTTTGAACGAATTGAATAACCATATTTAATATTAATAATATAAGTGATGCCCAAAATGCATTAACCGTAAATGAATCAATCCATAATAACCTAACACTACCTTCAGAAAAGAAATACACAATCGGTAGTAATAACCCTAAGATTGGCCCTAAATAAGGAACTAGATCAAATGCAGCTAATACAAATGCAAAGAATATAGCATATCCTATAGGTATATTAAAACATATAAATATACCGGAAAATACAATAAATAATAATAACATTGAAATAAGTTTGCTTTTAAAGTAAGCAACTACTGCTTGATTTGATTCAGCACCAATATATTCAAAATGACCTTGCCATTTATTAGGTAACATTTTATTAAGTGCAGTGAATATTCTATCTTTTTCATTAAGGAAAAACCATAAAAATATAGGGACTAATACAATCGTTGTAATACCTTGGAATACAGCAATGATAATATTTCCAAATGATCCTACCAATAAGGTGTAATCATAATTATAAATCGTTTGATACACATAATCATAAACTGAATCTAAATTATTTTGATTTGCCCATGTTTCTATCACAGAAATAATATTTGAAGTCATGATACTCTCATAAATGTTTGCTCCTTCTTCAATCATAAAGGCAATAATAAACACAATTAATCCTACGATAAGACCAATCGAAATCACCATGGTGATAACAACCGCTAACCATTTAGGTACTTTATGGTTGATCATTCTAATCGTAAAAGGATTCATTAAGTATGTAATCATTAATGCAATTAATACAGGTACTAAAACAATGTGTATACCATTAATAATACGACTGATGATATTTTGTGGATATGTCGCATTTAGAAGATTTAATAAATAAAAACTTAACAACACACCAATGACAATACCAATAATAGATAATGTTTTTTTATAACCGTTCATGTTTCTCTCCTTCAATGAATAAAAGGCACATCAAAAGATGTGCTTTTATATTATTTTACTTCATCAAATAAACTATCTTTTGAAATAATTTCTTCTTTTTCTGATTCAGCTTCTTCAGGTTTCATTTCAACTGATTCAACAACTTTAACGTTTTCTTTTACATCAAGTGCTTCTTGAGTGAATTGTTCACCGTTTTCTTCATCAACTTCATCTTCATGTTTTGGTACTAATGCTATTGTTGATACTTTATGATCAGGTCTCAACTTGATAATACGTACACCTTGAGTTGCACGTTTAGTTTGTGAAATTTGATCGATATGTGTACGCATCACAACACCTTTATCAGAAATGACGATCAAATCATCATCATTTGTAACAGATCTCAGTGTTGATAATTTTCCGTTTTTATCAGTAATGTTTATAGTTTTGACACCTTTACCACCACGATTTTGAAGTCTATATTCTTCAACATTTGTACGTTTACCATATCCTTTTTCAGTAATGACTAAGATTTCTTCATTTGGATCTTCAACGATTGCTATACCAACAACTTCATCATCAGCACCAATTGACATACCACGAACACCTACTGCAGTACGACCAACAGGTCTTACATCAGATTCTCTAAATCGGATAGCTTTACCATTTGAAGCTCCTAATAAGATTTCTCTATTGCCATCTGTTGTACGTACATTTAATAATTCATCATCATCTTTTAGACCAATGGCAATAATACCATTAGTTCTAATATGTTTGAATGCTGAAACTGGTGTACGTTTAATAATACCTTTTTTCGTAATAAATGTTAAATATTGATTTTCATCTTCAAAATCTTTAACACATGTAAAGTTTGCAAGTTTTTCATCATCATCAAATTGTAATAAATTAACAATAGGAAGACCTTTTGCTTGTCTTGATAATTTAGGAATTTGATATCCTTTTATCTTATAAACTCTACCTTTATTTGTAAAGAATAAATGATAATCATGTGTTGATGTCATTAAGATGTGTTCAACATAATCATCTTCATGAACTTTTATACCAGACATACCAACACCACCACGGTTTTGAGTCTTATAGTGATCAACGTTCATGCGCTTGATATAGCCATTATTAGTCACTGTAATAATCACATCTTCAACTGGAATTAAGTCTTCATTTTCAATACTTAAATCTTCAGAAAGATTAATAACAGATAAACGATCATTATTATATTTTTCTTTGACTGTAAGTAAATCAGATTTAATAATTGATATTTTTCTTTCATGTGAACCTATAATATCTTTAAAGTCAGTTATTTTAACAATTAACTCTTCTGATTCGTTTTCAATTCTTTCGATTTGTAAACCAGTTAATGTTTGAAGTCTCATATCCAAAATGGCACGTGCTTGAATTTCAGTTAAATCAAACGCTTCAATTAAGCCATTTCTAGCTTCTTCAGGTGTTGATGCGCTTTTAATAATTTTAATTGCATCATCAATATCATGAAGTGCTTTAAGTAAACCTTCTAATATATGTTGTCTTGCTTCAGCTTTTTCTAAGTTATATTGTGTCATTCTTTGAACAACTTCAACTTGATGTTCAATATAATATTTTAAAATATCTCTTAATCCAACCATCATTGGTTGCCCTTTGACAAGGGTAATCATATTAATACCAAAAGTTGATTGAAGTTGTGTATATTTATATAAATTATTTAATACGATTTCAGGTTCAACATCGCGACGTAATTCAATAACAATGCGCATACCTTTTCTATTTGATTCATCTCTTAAATCTGTAATACCATCTACAACTTTATTTTTAACTACATCCGCTATTTTTTCAATTAATGTAGATTTATTTACTTGATATGGTATAGCTGTAATGATAAGACTACTCTTATTTTTATGTCTTACAATTTCACTTGATGCACGCATCGCAATAATACCACGACCTGTTTCATATGCTTGTCTAAGTCCTGTTAAACCTAAGATTTGTCCACCTGTTGGAAAATCAGGTCCTTGGATATAGTCCATAAGTTCAGTCACTGATATATCTTCGTTATCCATATACGCTAATAAACCATCAATAACTTCACCTAAATTATGTGGTGGAATATTTGTTGCCATACCAACTGCAATCCCTGTTGATCCATTAACTAATAAGTTAGGGATTCTCGCAGGTAATACTGCTGGTTCTTGTTCAGAACCATCATAGTTATCAATAAAATCAACTGTGTTTTTATCAATATCTGCAACTAATTCTCCAGCAATTTTACTCATTCTTGCTTCTGTATAACGCATGGCAGCTGCGCCATCACCATCAACAGAACCAAAGTTACCATGACCATCAATTAATGGCATTCTATAACTAAAAGGTTGTGCCATACGAACCATTGCATCATAGATACTTGAGTCACCATGAGGGTGAAATTTCCCCATAACTTCCCCAACGATTCTCGCTGATTTTTTATGTGCTTTATCTGCAGTCATGCCTAAAGCTGACATGCCAAATAATATGCGTCTTTGAACTGGCTTTAAGCCATCTCTTACATCTGGTAAAGCTCTTGAAACAATAACACTCATCGCATAGTTTAGAAACGAGGTTTTCATTTCAGATGAAATATTTATTTCTTTTATTAATCCGTGATTTCTCTCTGTTTTTTGATCATCCATATTTCTTATCTCCTATGCATCAATATTATCCGCGTAAATTGCGTTTTCTTGAATAAATTGCTTTCTTGGTTCAACTTCTTCACCCATAAGCATACTAAATACCATATCTGCATCCATTGCATCTTTAAGGGAAACTTGAAGTAATGTTCTCGTTTCAGGATCCATTGTTGTATCCCATAACTGTTCCGCATTCATTTCACCTAAACCTTTATATCTTTGGATACTTGGTCTACCATTTAACTCTTTTAATAATTTATCTAATTCCTCTTCAGCATATAAGTATTCAACACGTCTACCTTGTTGTACTTTATATAGCGGAGGTTGTGCAATATATACATAACCTAAGTCAATTAATGGTTTCATATATCTAAAGAAGAATGTTAATAACAACGTTCTAATATGCGCACCATCGATATCAGCATCGGTCATAATAACAACTTTATGATATCTCGCTTTTGTGACATCAAATTCTTCACCAATACCTGTACCAAATGCTTGAATCATTGATAATATTTCTTTATTGCTTAATATTTTATCTAATCTTGCTTTTTCAACATTTAAAACTTTCCCACGAAGTGGTAAAATCGCTTGATACTCCGATTCTCTACCTTGTTTAGCAGAACCACCCGCG
This sequence comes from Mycoplasmatota bacterium, assembly GCA_018622495.1. Lineage (GTDB taxonomy): Bacteria > Bacillota_I > Bacilli_A > Acholeplasmatales > Acholeplasmataceae > WOFB19. Next base: position 235,202 of record CP076021.1, on the reverse strand, counting down.
AGTCCCCTTCGACAATATATATTTCTGATATTGAAGGATCTTTACTTCTACAATCAGCTAATTTAGATGCGAAACCTAATGTGTCTAAAGGTGATTTTCTTCTGGTTGCTTCTCTTGCTTTTTTCGCAGCTTGTCTTGCACGTGATGCTAAAATACATTTTTCAATAATTAATTTTGCATCATTTGGATTTTCTAATAAATATCTTTCTAATCCTTCACCTGTAATTTGAGATGCTATTTGTCTCACTTCAGGATTACCTAATTTAGTTTTTGTTTGTCCTTCAAATTGTGGGTCAGGGTGTTTAACAGAAATAATAGCTGTTAAACCTTCTCTTGTATCATCACCGATAAGTGATTCATCTTTTTTAAAGATATTGTTTTCATTCCCATATTTATTAATCACACGTGTTAATGCAAGTTTAAACCCATCTTCATGCATCCCACCTTCATGTGTGTGAATGTTATTTGCAAATGAATTAATATTTGATGTATATGAATCATTGTATTGCATTGCAATTTCAATTGTAATACCATCAACTTCTTTTTCGATATATACAATTTCTTGATTCACGCGACCTTTATTTTTATTTAAGAATTTAACATATTCAACAACACCACCATCATAGTGATAATAGTTTTCAACAGGTTCTTCCTTTCTTAAATCAACAATGGTTATACCTAAACCTTTATTTAAGAAAGCTAATTCTTGAACTCTGTTTCTAAGTGTTTCATAATCATATACTTGAGTTTCAGTAAATACTTTATGATCAAATTTAAAAGTAACAACTGTTCCTGTATGATCGCTTGTTCCTATTTCTTCAACGCCTGTCACAGGAAACCCTCTTTCATAGCGTTGTTGATAACTTTTATTATTTCTATGAATTTCAACTAAATACCATTCTGATAGTGCATTAACAACTGAAGCACCAACACCATGAAGTCCCCCGGACACTTTATAAGATTGTCCATCAAACTTACCACCTGAATGAAGTGTTGTTAAAATTGTTTCAACTGCTGGTCTTCCGGTTTTTGGATGAACATCAACTGGAATCCCACGACCATCATCAGTCACTCTAATAAGTTCTCCTGGTAATAGTTCTAATTTAATATGAGTTGCATATCCACCTAAAGCTTCATCGATGGCATTATCAACAATTTCCCAAACTAAATGATGAAGTCCTCTTGATCCAGTAGAACCAATATACATCCCTGGTCTTTTTCTAACGGCTTCTAATCCTTCTAATATTTGAATGTTCGATGCATCATAATTTGACATACGTGATCTCCTTTTTAAGTTCAATGCTTTGTATTTTACTATGTTCGATAGGTATTGCACTATTCATGATTATTTGATGTTTTTTAGGTAAATTTTCAATTAAGATTTGTTGTTTATCTAAATCGAGTTCACTTAACACATCATCTAAACATAAAACGACTTGCCTATTTGTTTTATTTTCTATCCATGCTAATAACGCTAATTTCAACGATATAACGATTAGACGTTGCTCCCCTTGTGAAGTATAGTTTTTTGCTTCAAAACCGTTAAATTCGAACGATAAGTCGTCTCTATGCGGTCCTGCTAGGGTAGTTTGATATAGTATTTCTTGTTTTTGATGAGTTTTTAAATGTTTTTTGAAACTTTGCTCATCAACATCTGGTTTATAAATCATTTTTATTTGATGTTTACTAATTTTTTTATAAACATCTGTTAAATATTGATTCATTTCTTCTACAAAAACAGTTCTTTGTTTAATTAATTCTAGACCAACTTCAAACAGTTGATCACCTAAAATGTTTAAAAATGTATAATCGTCATCTATTTTAATTTTTTTCAATAAACTGTTTCGTTGTTTTAATATTTTTTTATAACGATTAAGCTGACTTAAGTATTTTTTATCAATTTGCATCATTTCCAAATCCATAAATTGTCTTCTTCCACTTGGAGATCCAGAAATTAAATCCATATCTTTTGGAGAAAATAAGACAACGCTTAAATGTCCAACAAATTCACTTAGTTTTCTTTTTTCTACACCATCAATAAATGTTCTCTTTCCTGTTTTAGAAATAGTGATTTCATATTGATGTTGATCTGCTTCTAATTTTACTTGAGCAAACGGTTTATCTTTTTGAATCATTTGTTTATCATCAATCGTTCGATGAGATTTAGTTGTTGCACAAAAATATATACTTTCTAAAATACTTGTTTTTCCACTTCCGTTTTCTCCATGAATATATATAAATGGTTTTTCAATATCCAATTCATATTTTTCATGATTACGAAAATTTTTTAATTTAATTTTTTGAATCATAAACAATTTTAAATATATCTTCATCGATTTTTATAATATCGCCATGTCGTAATTTTTTTCCACGTTCTGTTCGACGTTCATCGTTTACAAATATATCATTTTCCCATAAAAAAAACTTAGCCTCACCACCGGAGCTGATATAGGCTTCAGCTTTTAATAATTGACCTAATGTTATATATTCTGAATTAATTTTAAATGCTTTCATCTTTAAATCCCCTTTATCTACACTTATATTATAACATAATATAAAGCAAAAATATAGCGTTTTAAGCGTTTTTTAGCGTCAATAAAGGGTATTTGGTCTATAAGATATCAAAAAAGCCGGAAATCTAATTTTTCGGCTTTAAGTGTTTTTTGTATTCGTTATTTTATTCAATTCTAACTGGTAAGATAAGGTGGAGTAAATTAGCATCTAATTCACCTTTAATAATAAATGGTTTTACTTCACCTGCAAATGAAATAACAACTTCATTTGAAGAAAAAGACTTAAGTGCTTCTACTAAATATTTAGAACTAAAAGCTATTTTAATCACTGGACCAATTGCATCACCAGAAGGAATAATTTCTTCAAATGCATCCCCGATTTCATGATTCGTAGAACTCATTTCAACAACGTGATCAGCTCTTAAACTTAATTTAATAATGTTGTAGTTAGTTTCACGATCTTTTGGTGACAATAGAGAAACTCTTTCAACAGCTTTTAATAATGCTTCTTTGTTAAAAGGTATTTCAACTGGAAACTCTTTAGGGATAATTCTTAGTGTGTCTGGATAATTACCTTCGAGTAATCTTGTTTGAAATAATATATTTTTCATTTTAAATAGTACTTTATTAGGATTAATGTATAATTCTAATTCATCATTGTAGTTATCTAAGATACGACTTAATTCATCTAAGCTCTTATTTGGTAACACAATGTCAAAATTTTTACTATTTGTTTTAAGTTTCATGCTTTTTTGACTTAAACGATAACTATCTGTTGCTACACAATATAGTTCCTTATCTTGATATTTAAAGTTAACACCTGTTAGTATAGGTCTTTTTTCACTTGTTGCTGTTGCAAAATTAGTTTCTTTAATGACTGTTTTTAATAATTGACTATCTAAAATTACAGGATTATCTAAATCTAAGAAATCAACTTCAGGATAATCTTCAACATCCATTAAACGTAACTTAAATTCAGAACGATCAGCTTTAATAACAATGATCTTTTCTTCAATTAACGCAAATTCTACAATACTAGAAGTGATTTTACGCATAATTTCAATTAAATAACGTCCAGGAATAGCAACTTTACCTGTTTGTTTAATTTTTAAATCAGTAGCATCAACAAAAACTTGAATAGCAACATCAGTATTACTAGATGTTAATATCATGTGATCTTCGTGAACTTCAAATTTAATAGCATAAAGAATAGGTAATGGTGTTTTATGAGGTAAACCTTTTTGGACATTTAGTAAATGGTTTAACAATGTGTCTCTTTCAATACTGAAAATCATAAGTGGACTCCTTTATTTCTTTAATTTAATTATTAATTATTGTTGTTAGTCAGTGTGGGTTTGTGGAAAACCTTTAAAAAGGCTCTATCTACCTATTATTATACCATGTTTTCCACTATTAATAAACATTATTTTTTGTTGTTATTATCTATTTTTTTGACGATTGTATCAACAGCAATTTTAAGAGATTCGTTTTGTTTTAATTCATTTTCTATTTTTTCGCAAGCAGCTAAAACAGTTGAATGATCTCTGTTTCCAAATAGCATACCAATGGTTTTATATGGAATATTATATTTGTTTTTTATAAGATACATTGAGATATGTCTAGGTAGAATATATTTTGAGTGTCTTTTCTTTCCAATAAGGTCATCTAAAGTAATACCATAGAAGTCACTTACAATAGATTGAATGCGATCATAATTGTTTTCATTTAAAGAATCGCTCTTGCGTTTTGTCTTCAACAATGGCTCTAGTGCCTCGTTAACTGTATCTAGAGTCAAATCTAGATTATTTGCTAAGCAATAAAATAATACACGCTTAAGTGCGCCTTCTAATTCTCTAATGTTTGTGACAAATGAAGATGCAATAAATTCTAAAACTTCAGTTGGGATGTCATGAATATCAGAAGATTCAGTAACAAGTTTACGTTTTAAAATTTCAATACGATGTTCTAAATCTGGTACTTGAATATCAACTGTTAAACCAACTTCAAAACGTGTTGTTAAACGTGTCATAATATTTTTAAAGCAGATGCTGGTTTATCACTCGTAATAACAATTTGTTTATTGTGATGATATAAATAATCAAAGAGTTTGAAAAATTCCATTTGAGTTTTAGTTGCCCCACCAAGGATTTGAATATCATCGACTAAAAGGACATCTAAATCACGATATTTATTGTTAAAATCATCCATTTGTTGACGTTTTAATAAGTTTGCGAAGTCTTCAATAAAACCATCAGCTTTTATATATAAAACCTTTTGATTAACATCATTATCCATGACATAATTACCAATAGCTTGCATCAAGTGAGTTTTACCTAATCCAACATCTCCAAAAATATAGAGAGGATTAGCAACTGTACCTGGTTGATCTGCTACTTTCATAGACATTCTAAAAGCGAAATTGTTACTTTTACCAACAACAAAATTGTCAAATGTATAAGTCGCGTTTAAATTTCCAGGTCTATATTTAAGATCAAGGTTTCTTTCTGGTGATACAAGTGTTTCTTCTGGAACAAGTTCATTTTCTATAACAAACTTGAATCGTATTGGTTTTCCATTGTATTTGTTTGCTAAATCGTTAATTTTATTCAAATAAAAACGATTGATACGATTTTTAATAAATTCATTAGGGACAAGTACGTAAACGTGATTGTTTGAGTACTTTAATGTTTCTTTAATAGGTTCAAACACATCATTAAAAGTCTCTTCTGAGAAAATGTGTTCTAAATCATATCGTATTTTTTGCCATAATTCATCATAACTGCTCATAGTGTACCCCTTTTAGTAATCATGTAATGATATGATATCATGCTATGTAAAAATTGAGAAAATAATTTACCCACATTTTTTGTGGATAAGTCAATACATAAATCTTATCAATTGTGGACTCTTTGTGGAAAAAAATAAATAATAAGTGGCTTTATAAAGGTTTTAAAGGAGTTTTTCCAGTTATCCACAAAGTGACGAAAAAAGTGGGAAAGTTATCCACATTTTAATGTTGAAAAAAATTAGTTTTGTAAATAATTAACGATTGATTTACGTGATAAAAAAAATAAGAATAATTTATATTGACAATCCATATATATTTATATATAATATAAAAGCATGGTTTCGCAAGGAAAGGTGGTTTTATTGTGAAAAGAACTTATCAACCAAATAAGCAAAAACGTCAAAAAACTCATGGTTTTAGAGCTAGAATGGCTACACCAGCCGGACGTCGCGTACTTGCTCGTAGAAGAGCAAAAGGCCGCGCTCAATTAACTGTATAATATTGATTATTTTAAAAAACCCGGACTACTCGATTAAAATAAATTTATTTATTTTTGAGTAGTCCTATTTTTATAAATAAAATAGATGAAAAAAGAATATCGCATAAAAAAAAGTAGCGAAATCGATGCGGTTTTTAAATCTAGAAAATCAAAAAACAATCAATATTACGGTATACATTTTAAAATCAACAAAAAAAACAGTCATTTTAGATATGCAGTTTCAATCGGTAAAAAATATGGCAACGCCGTAGAAAGAAATCTAGCGAAAAGACGCATCAGAATGATCGTTTTAGAATTTAATGAAAAATTTAACAAAACATATGATTTTGTTATTGTGATTAAACCAGCATCAAGTAAGTTGGATTTTCAATCTATGAGAATGAATATACTTGAATTATTAAAAAAAATAAGAATAATGGAGAATTAACATGAAACAGATTAAAAAGATTTTATTTGCTTTCGTTATTTTATTCAGCGTTGTTATGTTGTCGAGTTGTAGTGGAGATGATCCAACTACTTTAATTGTAACAAACAATCCTGTTGGCGAAAGTTTAGTATATGATTTTTCAGAAAGCGACAGTGTTTCTGTTCGCGGTGAATATTCATATTGGAGAATCACAGAAAGTGGAGCGACAACTTTATATACTTCTTCTTCTGATGATACAACGATTCACGATACTTATACAAGTGAAGCAACTACTAATGGTGGAGAAATTAGAACATATACATATGGTGCTACAGCTGATGATCGTTCATTTGATCCAAGCTATCAAGTCTATATCTTACCTGAAGTTGTTGTTGATAGTGATGAAGTAGTCTTAGTTGTATTTAGATATGAAGACGTAAGCAATGTTGTTTACAACATTGGAGAAACATTTAAACCTGAAGGTATCGAAGCATATGCAGTTGAAGCAGATGGAGATATTGTTGCATTACATGACACATTATCTGATTTAGCATTTGAAGATTTATTTACAACTGATTATGTACCTTTAAGAGATGATGAATTTGCTGAAGAAGAATTATTTACAGTTAATTTTAATTACGAAGGCTATACAACATCATTTGATGCATATGTTGCAAGTGGTGAATCACCAATATCAGCTGATGCTGCTGGTTGGTTTGATTATGTATTAATTATTCCTGTAGCATTCGTTATGCAATTCTTTGCTGGGTTATTTGGTAACTCATTTGCTGTCGGTATTATACTTACAACTATCATTGTAAGAACATTAGCATGGCCAATTTATGCAAAAAGTAATGATATGACACTTAGAATGTCACTTGCTCAACCAGAATTACAAAAATTACAAGCAAAATATGCAACACGTAAAGATCAGCAGTCACAACAAATGATGCAGATGGAAACAATGCAAATTTATAAAAAACATAAGATTAGTGCACTCGGATGTTTAATGCCATTCCTTCAAATGCCAATCTTCATCGCGATGTATCGCGTTGTTAGACGTATTACATTAGAAGGCGGTATGTATACAGATAAAGTATCTAACACAATGTTTTTAGGAATTGATTTATCCCTTGGTGGACAAGGTTTATTATCAGCAAGTGCTATTTTAGCAGTTATCGTTGGTGCTTCAATGTTCTTTTTACAAAGAATCTCACAAAAGAAACCAAGTTATGCTAAAAAAACAGCAACACATAATAAAGCAGCTCAAGGTGCTAATACAGAACAAACAATGAAAATGGTTAGTTACTTTATGGTTATTATGATGGCATCTTTCGCTTACAACAGTAACGCCTTAGCGTTATATTGGGTGATAGGTAACATTTATTCTATTGGTCAAACATTAGTTAATAGAAGACTTAATGAAAGAAAACACGAACTGTTAAAAGAAAAAGAATTGTTGGGGTGATTTGATGTTAAAGAGAGTTGAATTCGAAGCTAAAACAGAAAATGAAGCATTAAAAAAGCTTCAGAAATGTTAAGAATACAAAGTGATAAAATAAAACTTGAAGTCATTAAAGAGAAAAAAGGTTTATTAGGTATAGGAGCAACTGTATTCTATGCTGCAACACCTAATGTTGTCTTAGTTACCGAAGGTAAAATGTTCTTAGAAAATATATTACAATCTCTAGAAGTAGATTGTCGTATGGAAGCAAGAACAAAAAATGATGGTCAAGAATTAAGTTATTTAGTTGAAAGTGACGAAAATGCGTTACTTATTGGTAGAGATGGACGTACTTTAAGATCTCTTCAATATTTATTAAGAAACTATTTAAACACTTTTGTTGATGGGCACCTTGTGATTACACTTGATATTGGCAATTATTTTGAAAATCATAAACGACAACTTGAAATTCTAGCTACTAAAACCGCAAAAGAAGTCGCTAGAACAAGAATTGCTGTTAAATTAGATCCTATGAATGCATATGATCGACGCATCGTTCACACTAAACTTAGCGAATGGCGCGATGTTACAACTGAATCAGAAGGCGAAGGTGAAAACCGCGCACTCGTTATTAAACCTAAAAAGTAGTCATTGACTACTTTTTTATGATATAATTCAATTAAAATACAAAAGGATATAATAATGATGATATTCACACAAATAAATAAGAAAAACAAGAAAAATAAAATAAAAAAACGCAAAAAAAGATTAGTTGTGAGAATACTTAATATGTTCTTATTGCTTGTTTTAGGTGGCATTGTATATAGTTTTGGTGTTTCTACATATGAAAACATACAAGTTGATGCTGATATTGAAGCGTTTAAAGATAGAGCAACTTCAGAGGTTAGTGTTGATTTTGAATATAGAGATGGTGTTATACAACAGCGCGTATACCACATAGTTCCACGTGAAACATCTTATGAATTGAACGATACAAGAAGTGTATTTTATGATGATGATCAAAAATATTTAGGCCAATCAGGGGATATTATATTGACACAAGATTCTCCATTTCCACATGTTTTTGGTATTCATCAATTTATTACATACTATTTTGGTGGACATGCTATGTTTGCATCAGATCATAATACATTCTACGAAGCTATCGGACTAGCAAATGGAATAGATGAGATTATAGAAGTAATTAAAGCACCAGGAGATGGTGATCATGGGACTAGATTAACCGCACAAGAAAAATCAACAAACATTTGGTTAAATCCTGAGTATCGTAGCGAAAGTGATCCTGCTTATGAAACATATGGGTCATATTATAGATCAGAATTTATAGGATTAAGAGTTAAAGATGTGACGGAAGAGCAGCTTGACAATCTTAGTGATTTTGGTGATACGTTAGCAAATCAAGCGTTATATAATTATTTATTTTTTCTCGATATGGAATATAAGTATTATTGTACCGATTTAATCAGTAGAGCATATCAACATGTCATGGCTGAACCTGAAGATCAAAAAAACTATTCAACAGTCTTAAATGATGATGGATTTATTACATCAGTAAACGATCTTATTTTATCAAAGGATACATATATCACAACGTATGTAGAAATCATTGATGAGGTTGTACATATCTATCATTTAGAAGATATAGCCTAGAAGGGATATTAAAATGTTAGATTATTTTATCATAGGATTAAATGGCTTAATTTTAATTTTAGTCATCTATTTACTTACTAAAGTAAGTAATAAAAATACAAAAACACAAGATGATATTGATCTTAAACTATACTTTCAAAAAGAATATGCTGATTTACGTGTTGAGATGACACAGCTTTTTGGTGATGCAAACAAAGTGAACCATGAAGACCTAAACAAATTTAAAGAGCATATGATGGAACATATAAACACACAAATGAAAAGCATTAATGAGAAAGTAGAAAATCGTCTAGGCCAAGGGTTTGAAAAAACGAATAAAACGTTTAATGATGTAATCGAAAGACTTGCTAAAATTGATGTTGCACAAAAGAAAATTGAATCACTATCGACTGAAGTTGTTCAGTTAAATAATATACTCACTGATAAGAAGTCTAGAGGTACATTTGGTGAGGTACAACTCACACAAATATTACAATCTGTCATGGGGAATAACAAACAATTATATGAACTGCAAAAGAAAATGTCTAATGGCACAATGGTAGATGCTTTATTACATGCACCAAAACCACTCGGAGACATTGCAGTTGACTCAAAATTCCCATTAGAAAACTATCAACGCATGGTTGATAAAAAACTAAGTGATTTAGAAAGAGCAAATGCTGAAAAAAGTTTTAAACAAGACGTTAAAAAACATATTGACGCTATTGCAAGTAAATATATTATTGAAGATGAAACCTCAGAACAAGCATTTATGTTTATACCTGCTGAAGCAATTTTCGCAGAAATTACAGCTTATCACGAGGATGTTATCTTATATGCTCAAAAGAAAAAGGTTTGGATTGTTTCACCAACAACACTTATATCAACATTAACAACAATTTTAACGGTTGTTAAAAACATTGAAAGAGATAAACAAACATCTGTTATATTAGATGAATTAAAGAAATTAGGCATAGAATTTAAGCGTTATGCTTCTAGATGGGATGCATTAAATAAATCAATTGATAAATTGTCAAAAGAAGCTAAAGATGTGAGCATATCTTCAGGTAAAATCAGAAAAAAATTTGAATATATTGAAGACGCTAAATTTGATGAATTAGAAGTCTATGAATCGATTGATGATCAATCGTTGACAACAAAAGAATAATCACTTATAATAAGGTATAAATCGTTGAGAAGACAAGGCTTATTGGAAACATATGATATAGCGAGTCAGTGAAGGTGAAAGACTGACCATAAGACCATTTAAGTTAACACTTTGAGAGATGAAAGAAATCATTTAATGAGAGTAGAATCATCCGTATATCTGCGTTAAAGATAAAGAGGGCTAGAGTATTTCTAGAACTAAGGTGGTACCGCGATGACAATCGTCCTTAGATATTTATTATTTAAGGGCGTTTTTTTATATAAAAATCGCCTTATAAAAGGAAGAAGGTATAATATGGAAGCAACTGTAAAACAAATATTTAGAGACACTAAAACGTATGAAAATAAAGAGATCACTTTACACGGATGGGTACGTAACCATCGTGCACAAAAAACATTCGGATTTATTAATTTTCACGATGGTAGTTTTTTCGAACAGCTTCAAGTTGTATATGAAGAAGAAAAGCTCTCGAATTTCGCTGAAATCCAAAAATTAAGAGTAGGTAGTTCTATTCAAGTTCAAGGTGTTCTATTACTCACACCAGAGAGAAAACAACCTTTTGAATTAAAAGCAACCAACATCATGTTATTAGGTGATTCAGAAGAAAACTATCCGATCCAACCTAAAAGACATACAAGAGAGTTTTTAAGAGAGGTTGCTCACTTAAGAACACGTACGAACTTATTTCATGCAGTGTTTAGATTAAGAAGTGTTGCAGCATTTGCCATTCATGATTTTTTCCAAAAAGAAAACTTCGTCTATACACATACGCCAATTATCACAGGTAACGACGGTGAAGGTGCTGGTCAAACATTTAGCGTATCAACACTTGATCCTGAAAAATTGCCAAGAGACGATGAAGGAAATATAGATTATAAAAAAGACTTTTTTGGTAAAAAAACAAACTTAACAGTGACAGGTCAATTAGAAGCTGAAGCTTATGCACTTTCATTTAGAAATGTTTATACATTTGGACCAACTTTTAGAGCTGAAAATTCAAATACACAACGTCATGCATCTGAATTTTGGATGATTGAACCTGAAATGGCATTTTGTGATTTAACAAGAGATATGGAAATTGCTGAAAAGATGGTTAAATATATTATCAAATATATATTTGATAAACTACCAGAAGAAATGGCATTTTTTAATAGATTTGTTGAAAAAGGATTAAAAGAACGATTAGAAAATGTATTAGAACAACCATTTGCACGTGTCACACACAAAGAAGCAATTGATATTTTATTAAAAGCAAGTTCAAAATTTGAAAATAAACCTGTACAAGGTCAAGATTTAAATACGTAACACGAAAAATACTTAACAGACGTACACTTTAAACGCCCTGTGTTTGTTACAGATTGGCCAAAAGATATTAAAGCTTTTTATATGAGACAAAATGATGACGGTCAAACGGTTGCTGCGATGGATTTATTAGTACCAGGTAGTGGTGAACTTATTGGGGGTTCACAAAGAGAAGAAAGATTAGATCTTCTCATCAAACGTATGGATGAAATGCATGTGCCAAAAGAAGAACTTAATTGGTATTTAGATCTTAGAAGATATGGTGGATGTAAACATGCAGGCTTTGGATTAGGATTTGAAAGACTTATTATGTATCTTACAGGCGTTGAAAATATTAGAGACGTTATACCTTTTCCTAGAACACCAAAAAACTGCGAATTTTAAAATAAAGATAAAAGCACCAACAGAATCCGTTACCTTAAAACGGACACGATAAAAAAAGAGACATATTAGAAATCAATCTAGTATGTCTTTTTTGATATACTAAAAACAGTATTAGAGGAGGAATTAGATGAGAAAGAATGAGAAACATACAAGTTATAGTATCGAAGAAAAAAATCAAATCGTATTATTATATCTAGATGATCATATAGGTATAGCAGATATTGTACGTCGCTATGATATTGGAAGCAAGTCACAAATATACAAATGGGTCAAACAATATCAAACATATGGGACAGTGATTGATCTTAGAGGGAAAGCAACCAAAGCTGATAACCCAAGAAAAGGAAGACCCAAAAAATATGAGGAAGATTTAGAATCATTAAGCAAGGAAGCGTTGATCGAAAAAGTGAGGTTATATGAAGATATAAAAAAATGCCTAGCCTACCTAAAGAAAGGTTAACCAAAGCATACTATCAAATCATTGAAATGAAGAGAGAAAAATATTCAGTTAAGCTCTTATGTAAGACATTAGGCTGTTCTAGAAGTGGATATTATGATTGGATAAAATTAGGTAGGCCAAAACATAAGGCGTTTAATGAAGTAATTAATCAAATGGTTAAAGAAATGTATGAAGCAGATGATCGTAGAGGTATTAGATCTGTAAGAATGCATATAAAAGCGGCATACGGTATCATTTTAACCAATAGAACCGTACACCGCTATATGAGAATCAATGACTTTAAAGCCACTGTTCGTGTAAAACAAAGGTCATATCCAAAGGCTAGCAACCACAATATACCCAATGTTGTACAAAGAGATTTTACCACAAATAAACCTAATGAGAAATGGTCAATTGATATATCCTATATCTTTCGTAGAGATGGACTTAGCTATCTATGTGCCATCAAAGATCTATACGATAAATCTATTATTGCTTGGCAGTTATCTGACCATATTGATTTAAAACTCGTATTAGATACATTAGATGAAGCATTTATGAAAATACCTTATGAACAAAGAATGACACTGATTATGCATTCTGATCAAGGGTGGCATTTTACGCATCATATTTATCAAGAAAAATTATTATCTGAAGGTGTTACCCAATCTATATCAGCTAAAGGTAGCAGTGTAGATAACGCACCAATTGAATCATTTTTCGCAATTGTCAAAACAGAATGTATATACAGAGAAAAACATTTATATAAATCAAATGTATATGCTGTTATTGAAAATTATATGTGTTATTATAACAACGAGCGTTTACAAGAAAAAATAAAAGAGCTCGCTCCTATTGAATATAGGAATCAAGCTCTTCAGTCTCTTTTTTATTAGTGTCCGTTTTTAAGGAACTAATTCAAAGGTGCTTTTTTTAAGTTTAAAAAAAGATAGAATTGACAAAATTATGATATGAGCATATAATACAAATACAATATAAGCGCTTACAAAATGTATATTTGAAAAATCCGTGTAAAATTCATTATTTAAAGCATCGATATTGTTTGAATTTTAAAAAATATTATTATATAATAAACTCATATTGAGGTGAAAGAGTATGTATTTATTAGTTGCAGTTTCTACAACCATTAGTACAACCAATACGGAACTTTTTTTCATATATAAAAAACACTAAGTGCACTATATATTCAGGTAGCACTTTTATTTTGCGCAAAATGAAGGAGTAATGAAGATTATGGAGATTAAATTAGAGAATCTTACCAAAGTTTTTTTAGACAAAAAAGGGAACAATGATACAGTTGCTGTAGACCATATGGATATTACTATTCCAAGTGGAAAGCTTGTTGGTTTATTAGGACCATCTGGCTGTGGGAAATCTACAACACTGTACATGATTGCTGGGTTATTAGATCCAACAGAAGGTAAAATATTTTTTGGTGATGAAGATGTTACTCAACTATCACCTGAAAAAAGAGGTATAGGATTAGTATTCCAAAACTATGCACTTTATCCTCACATGACAGTGAGAAAAAACATCCTTTTCCCATTAGAAAACATGCGATTAAGAGAAACATCAATTAACGAAGCTTATAAACAAGCATATTTAATTGAAAGTCCTCAAGAAGCAGCTAGTTATTATGCATATACAGAAAAACTAGAATCTTTAAAAAATAAATTTAGAAAATTAGAAACAGAAGCAAAAACACTTTATCAAAACAGTGTTATTGCTGAAAAAGCATCATTTAAGAAAAAGAGCAAAGCAATTAAAGCTGAAAAAGGTGATATTGCTGAAGTTAAAGCACTACATAAAAAAGCTCTTGTTGATCTAAAAGCAGAAATGAAAGCAGCTGTGAGCAAATATGATGCTGAATATATCGAAGCAAGAAAAAATATGACACCTGCAAATCTTGCAGAATTGCTTCCAATTATGAAAGCAAAATTAAAAGAAGCCGAAGTTGCATATGAATTAAAGAAAAAAGAAGTTACTGAAAAAACTTCTACTGAATTTAGCAAGGATAAACTTAAATTTGAAGCTAAATTAAGTGTTGAATTAGAAAAAATCATACCTGAAAGTATAAAATTAATAGAAGATGCTAAAGCTATTAATTATCGCAAACTGATGAATGAAAGAGCGGTTGAAATGGCAAAATTAGTTGGGATTGAAGATCAACTAGAAAAAACCCCTGCACAATTATCAGGTGGGCAACAACAAAGAGTTGCTATTGCGAGAGCATTAGTTAAGAAACCTAAAGTTTTATTACTAGATGAACCACTTTCTAACTTAGATGCACGTTTAAGACTTCAAACAAGAGAAGAAATCAAACGTATTCAAAGAGAAACAGGAATTACAACAATATTTGTTACACATGACCAAGAAGAAGCTATGTCAATTTCTGATGAAATCGTCTTAATGAACTTTGGTGAAGAACAACAAAAAGGTGTTCCACAACACGTTTATGATGAACCAAGTAATTTATTTGTTGCTAAATTCTTAGGTACGCCACCTATTGGTCTTTATGATGCTGAATTAAAAGATGGCAAAGTTTTAATAGATAATAAAGTTATTTTTGAAGATGAATCACTTAAAAAAGAAAAGAATCATTCAGTTGTTGTTGGCATACGACCAGAAGGGTATATCCTTGATGATCAAGGGCCACTTACCATAGATCCGCAATTTGTTGAAACAATAGGTAGAGATTTATCGCTAGTGTCAACTCATACACACGCGATTACTAAATCATTTAGAATTATATTATCAAGTGAAAATGCAAAATTGCATAATAAGGAGAAAGTCAAATTTTCAATTAAGAAAGATAAAACTTTTATTTTTGACAAAGAAAATGGTAGGAGACTTGCTTAATGTTAGAAAATAAAAAGGACTTAAAAGCGTGGTTATACCTTTTATTACCATTATTTTTATTGTCGGTTTTCACGTTTTATCCGTTAATAAAAACTATTTTAATATCGCTATTTTCACAATATGACTCAATATCTGATACATTTGGTGGATTTTTTGATTTTGAAGCATATGCAACTATTTTTAGAGATTCAACCTTTTTAACGGCACTCGGTAATACGTTGATTTTGGTGTTTGTATCTCTGCCGGTATCTACGATTTTAGCGTTACTCATCGCAGTAGGATTAAATTCAATTAAGCCGCTTCAAAGAATATTTCAAACTATATTCTTTATACCTTATGTTACAAATGCTTTAGCGATTGGTATGGTGTTCGCGGTAATGTTTGCTCATCCATATATTTCTGGATTAGCACCTGAAGGGTTAATTAATACGGTCTTTGGACTTGATCAAGACTGGGTAGGCGCAAGTGCCGAACGCAGTAACTGGCTTACGGTTGTGCTAATCTATACAATTTGGAAGGGACTCCCGTTTAAAATACTTGTATTTGTTGGTGGATTGCAAAATATTTCTAAACAATATTATGATGCAGCAAAAATTGACTCAACACCTGCACCAAGAGTACTTACAAAGATTACTATTCCACTTTTATCACCCCTTATTAGCTATATATTAATTACATCGTTTATTGGTGCATTTAAAGCATATGAATCAGTTTTAGCTGTTGTTGGTACAACTGGTAGATCACTCGATCGTAGTAGATGGACAGTTGTGGCATATGTATATGACAAAATCGGTACAGCTGGACTAGATTCGAATTATGTATCTTATTATTCACGAGGTGCAGCGGCAGCGGTTGTATTATTTATTATTATATTGATATTCACGATTATTAATTTACAAATTAGTAAACGTCGAGTACACTATTAGGAGGCGCACATGAATAAAGAACTTAAAATTGTCGCTGACTATAGCGAGAATACGAAATTAGTAAGACAAAAAACAGCAAAACTTTTAGGAAAAACTGGTGTTTACATTTTCCTTTCAATTATGGCGTTAATTGTTATTATTCCGTTTTATTGGATGTTAAATATTTCATTTCAAAGTACTGGTGAAGTATTAAATTCTTTAACAATTAATTTTTTCCCGTAAACCTTTTCACCAAGTAATTATGTTAATGTATTCTTATTTTCTTCTTCATCACAAGGAGATATTACATTTTCTAGATATTTATTAAATACACTAGTTGTTGCAGGATTTTCAACGCTAGGTGGTACTATTTTCTCAATTATGGTTGCTTTTGCACTAGCAAGATTAAACTTTAAAGGTAGAGATTTGATATTTGCTATTTTACTTGCGACTATGATGATTCCTGGAGAAATGATGGTTATTACAAATTATATTACCGTATCACGTTTAAATTGGACGAGAGCAGATGGATTGGGATCATACTATGCAATGATATTTCCGTTCTTAGTTTCAATATTTCATATATATTTATTAAGACAAACATTTAGACAAATTCCAAATGAGTTGTATTATGCAGCGAAAGTTGATGGGTGTAAAGATTCTAAATATTTATGGAAAGTTATGGTTCCAATGGCAAAAAGTAGTATTATCACAATTGTTATACTAAAACTTATGGGTGCATGGAATGCATATATTTGGCCTGATATTGTTGCAAATGAAAAATTCAAACTTGTAACAACATGGTTAAGATCATCGTTTACCGATCAGGCAGCTGGTGGTGGACGTTTACTTATCAATTATCAAATGGCAGCGACAGTTATCGTAACCGTTCCGTTACTTCTTATGTTTATTTTCTTTAGAAAATATATTATGAGTGGTGTTTCAAGAAGTGGCGTTAAGGGTTAATTTATGGTTATATATATAAAAATGGATGAAAAAGGAGATTAGAGGATGAAAAAATTAGTATTAGTAATGCTAGCTTTTGTATTAACAATATCACTTATGTCTTGTAATAAAGATAGAACAGTTAATGCAAGTGCAAAACTCGTTGATTGGTATGAGCTATCTGAAGATGTTGAATTTGATACATCGAAAGAATTCACAGTTACATTTTGGCACTCAATGGGTGAAGTAAATGAAGGACTTTTAGAGGGATGGATTTCTGATTTTGAAGAAATGTATCCAAATATTACAGTTAACCAAGTACCTACATCTGTGGGAGATTATTCAGGTTTAGCTGATAATGTAGCTTTAGCAATTGCAGCAGGTAATGAACCGGACATCGTTCAAAGTTATCCTGACCATGTTGCTAGATATGCAAGTGCAAAAGCACCATTAGCTTTAAATGATTTTATAAGTAATCCAAATTTTGGATTTACTGAAGAAGAAATCAACGATTTCTTACCATCATTATGGGCTGAAGGTTCAAGTTATGATACAGAAGGAACATTCTTATCATTACCATTTACTAAATCAAGTGAAGCTTTATTCTATAGAGCTGATTACTTTGAAGAAAAAGGATATGATGTACCTACAACTTGGGATGAAGTGTTTGCGATTGCTGAATTAATTAAAGCAGATGAACCAGATTCACTTCCATTCGGATATGATTCAGATGAAAACTTATTTATTACAGCGTCTGAACAATATCCTGCAGACTATACTTCATTAACTAAAGTAGAAAATGCAGATGGTAGCGAATCATTACAAGGTAATGTCTTATTTAATAATGATGATTCAATGGATATGTTAGCATATTTCAAAGATAAAGTAGATAAAGGCTTAATGGGAACTCAAGGGTTAACAGGCGCTTATTCTTCAGATGCTATGAAAGCTGGAGATACAACTTATATGTATGTTGGATCTACTGGTGGTACGAAGTATGCATATGATTCTATGTCCGAATCTGTATTTACTGATGATGGATATCGTGTAGGTGTGACTACAGTGCCTTCATTTGATGCAAATAATAAAGCACAAATCCAACAAGGACCAAATATTAACTTGTTTGCAAAAGATGATGAACAACAAATGATCGCTTCTTGGTTGTTTGCTAAATATTTAGTTTCTCCAGAAGTATCAGCTGAATTAGGTGTTGAATCTGGATATGCGCCAGTACGTTATTCAGCATATGAAACAGATACTTGGGAAACATATGAAGCAACAGTTCCTGAAAATCCAACTACAATAGATGATGCAATTGATAAATTGATTTATGAAGCTATTGACATGTTTAGACAAAATGGTGATGTATTCTTTACATCAGCAGTATTTAACTTAAGTTCTAAAACACGTACTGAAACAGGGAATTTATTAATTAAAGTTTTAACATATGATCCACAAGGTGATACGTAAGAAGCAAAAGCAGCAGATTTCAGAAATTATATGGAAACTCAATATCAAGAAAGTTATGATTTCATAACTAATTAAAAGGAGATATAAAAATGAAAAAGATTTTATTAGGTATATCAGTTTTATTTTTAGGTGTTGTCTTGGTCGCATGTGGTGGCGATGACACTGAAGATTATCAAGCTTATCTAGATGCTGCCGGTGTTTCATTAAACGCAGTCATTTCAGACCCTGATAATGTTACAAATGATATTACAGTCCCAAGTGGACTTGGTAATGACGTAAGTGCTTCATGGGTATCAAGTGAACCAGGAGTTGCTTCTGTAGGTACTGCAAATGATTCTGGTTTAATAACAATATCTATTAACAGACCAGAAAACGGTGTAGGGGATGCTAGTGTTACACTTACTGCTACATTATCAGTAACAAATGCTGATGATGAAGTTGTTACTGATGAATGGTCAATAGTGATTACAGTTGTTGAAAAACCTGCATCTACAGCAGTTACTATTGCTGAAGCACGTGAAATGACTTCTGGTACAGTTGTCACAGTCGAAGGTGTTGTTTTAGGACAATCTGGAAACGGACTTGTTGCTATTCAAGATGAAACAGATGGCGTTGGTATCTATGATTTCAATTATGTTGATGAATTAAGAGGTTTAGTTGGTCATAAAGTTCAAGTGACCGGTGAAGTTAGCCCTTATTCTGGATTATTTGAATTAGCTAATGTTTCAAGTTTAGAAGATTTAGGAGCTTCTACACTTCCTACACCAGTTGATCTTTCAACAATTGCTACATGGGATGCTGAAAATTTAATCAGTACGCAAATGCAATTAGTTACCCTTAATAATGTATTAGTAACAGTTGTTGATTCATATGTAAGTACAAGTAGTGGCTATGAAGCGATTTTATTAACAGTTAAAGATGTAACATTAGATCAAGAACTTAACTTTAGATATGAAGATAGAGTTTCAATTGGGGATACAACATTCTTAGAAGCTGTTGAAGAAGGAGATTATGTAACATTTACTGGAGCAGTAATGAGTTGGTATAATGATCCGCAATTAGCAATTACAAATGTTGATCAAATTACAGCTGGTTCAAAACCTGAATTATCTGACGAAGAAGCAGTAACAGCAGATCTTGGCACAGTGAATGTAGAAGATGTTTTCTATGAAGCCGGATCATTTGCAGATGTTGCAAATATTACAACTGATAATGATACTACACTTGTATGGAGTTTTAAAGATAGTGAAGATGCAGATAATAGTTATGTAGATCTTACTACCGGAGCTGTTACACTTCCGTAAAGTGGTCAAGTAGAAGTTGATATTACATTAACTGGTACTAAAGGAGAGGCATCAGATTCTAAAGATTATACATTACATATTGGTGTTCCAGTAGTAAGCACAGTTGCTGAAATAAAAGCAATGGAAGAAGGAACATATGTGACTATATCAGTTGTTTATACTGGTATGTCAGCAAATAAAACATATACATTACAAGATGCTACTGGTGGTATTGCAATTTATGGACCTGATAGTGAAATTACAAGTGCTTTAGCAACAGGTAAAGCAGTTAAGATTACTGGTGTTACAACTTCATATCATGGATTAGTACAACTCGGTTCAGCTGTATATGTTGGCATGGATTGGAGTAATTCAATTGATACAACACCTACAGATATTTCAGCATTTGCTGCATGGGATGCTGATACATTATTAGCATATCAATCAATGCCAGTGAGTATTACAGGTGCGACAGTATCTAATTTAGAAATTGATGAAACATATGGTAATGTTGAAATGACACTTACTTTAGGAGAACTTTCAATTAACTTTAAATGGGATTCTAGAGTATCAGTAGATGGCGTAAGTCCTTTAGATTATGTTGAAAATGGTGATACTGTAGATATTGTTGGTGCACCAGTGAACTGGTATGATGGTGCTGCTTTAGGATTCTCTGATGTATCTCAAGTAGTTATTAATCCTTTGGATGATACAAGAGCTGCTGAAATGGATAAAGAAGCTTTAACTTTTAGAACAGCCGTTACTGCTTCACAAGATATAGATTTAACAGTTGCTGGGGCAAATGGTACTACAATCACTTGGGCTTCAGACAATGCAGCAATCGTAATCACTGATGGTGTTGCTTCAGTTACAGTTGGTGATACAACTGAATCAGCTAAATTAACAGCTACAATCGTTAAAGGTGATGCATCTATTACTAAGGAATTTACAGTTACTGTAGGAATGCCTGAACCAGATTTATTCATCTCTGAATATATCGAAGGGACTCCTGGAAATAGAAAAGCAATTGAAATTTATAATCCAACAGATGCAGATATAGTGTTAGATGATGTTTATTCATTGTTTAAAAATGTAAATGCATACGATTATTGGGATTTAGTTATTGACTTAACAGGAACAATCGGCGCAGGAGAAACTTTAGTTATTTATTATGATGATTCTACAAATAATGATATGTTAGGAACTTATGGAGATGTTGAAACTTCTGATTTGAACTTCAATGGTGATGATGCAATTGGATTGTTTAAAAATGATGCATTAATTGATATTTTTGGTGTGTTTGGTGAAGATCCAGGATCAAGCTGGGCAGTTGGCGATGGCAATACTAAAGATTATGTGATTACTAGAAATGCTGATGTTGATCGTCCTTCTGAAATTTGGGATGCAACACAATGGACTGCGGTTGCAGCATATGTTGATGGTTCTGTTACAACTTTAGGTTCACACACTGTTGATGCAGAATAATTATTAAACAATAAACTTTAATAAAAGGATTGCTAAATAAAGAAGAAATTTCTTCTTGGACTTAGCAGTCCTTTTTTATGGCTATAAATTGAATAAAAGTCATATATAAGTTATAATACTTATATAACATGATTAATGAAAGCATAGGTTTTATAATATGAAAAGATGGATAATTTTTGGTGGCTATTTCTTACTTATAGGTTTGATTATATATATGGTTGCTTCGTTTAGTGAAGTATCAAAAGCAATAACATTTTTACAAGATCAAGAAAGTGAAATAGCAGATGATCCTCTTGCTTTAATTAGTACTACTGTGATTGCCAATAATCATGATGGTAGTCAGGCATATGTATTAAATAATCCGCTATATGAAGAAAGTTTTAGTTCGGAAGATATTAATCTAACGTTTTCTATTTATCCGCTTGTTGAATTTAAAAATAAGCAAGCTTTAAATTCAATTGCGTTTGTTATTACTGATTTATCTATTGATGATGATAGTGCATTGTTAAGTGATAATGGCTTTAATGTTGTTAATTTAAGTTTATCTTTTAGTGAAGAAATTAAATTAGGTGATGAAACGGTTGAATCTGTTAGTGAACCTTTCACCGAAACTTTTTCAAACGATATGAGAATCATGATTATTAAAAGAGATGCTTTAATGACTGATGATGATAAATATGTGGATTTCACATATATTTCATTATCATATGAATTAAATAGTGATAGAGAAAGTCATATCGTTAAACTTACAAACTCAACATATAATGAAGTAGTTTTATCGGATCTCTTTGATGAGAGTTTAAATTATGATATTAAAGATGTAAATAAGGATGCTTTAGATTTATATAGTCAGTATGACTTAACGAACTATAAAGATAATGAAGCTATATATTTTGACGAAAATTTAATCGCTATATATCAAAGTTATAATGGTATTTTAGTTAAAAATATAAGCATCGCTGTTTTTGTGATTGGTGTTGCTACATATTTTTTATATTTCCATAAGTATGTCATGATTAAATATAGAAAAAAACAAACGTTAAAAAAATTAAAATTTGAAGAAACAAAAAATAGTTTTAGAAATAATGATAAATAATTATTTATATTATATAGAAGAGGTATATTTATGAAAAAAGTATTTTTATTAGCGATGTTTATGATGAGTTTTTTAACACTTGCAGCCTGTGGCTCAAAGGAAACATATGTTGTGATTTCAAAAGTGTTTGATGCAAAATCTCAAGCAAATAATGTCATTGAGTTATATAATACATCAAGCGAAGACATAGCATTATCCGATTATACATTGCGTTTTTATTCAAATGGTGAAGAAAGCTATTCTAAAGAAATAAACCTTTCTCGAACAATTGAAGCAAATGAATATTATGCAGTTGGAAGTGTTAATGTATTAAATGATGATATTGAAGATGAATTCGATTTTATTTATGAAGATGGATCGTTACCGTTTAATGGTGATGATGTTATTGAATTGGCATATAAGGATGAAGCAAGCGATCGTGTAGGGACAATTGGAGCTGACTTTATGTATGGTCGTGATTTGACTTTAATCAGACTTGGTGAATTATCAACTTTTAAACCAACAACAGATTATGATTTGTTTGATTTTATTAATTATATTCCAGATGCTTTTCAATATTTAAAAAATAATGATTATGAAATTAAAACACTTGAAGATATTTATGCAGGCCCACAACTTGAAGACAGATTTAAGTCTATGTCATATGTTAGTGAAGATGATAGTAATTTAGGTGGCGGAGGTGTTGTGTTAACAACAGTTGAAAATATTGCTGACGGAGATACCGCAACGTTTACTGCATCTGGAGATTTTGAAGGTGGCGGAAGTTTAAGATATTATTATATTGATACACCTGAGGTAAATGGAGCATATGTCGATGCCGCACCTTGGGGATATGTTGCTAGTAAATATAACAAACAGTATTTATTAAATGATGCAAATGATAAAGAAATTTATATACAATCAATTCCAAATACTAGTATTGACGAGGGTTATGGTAGATATTTAGGACTTGTATGGGTTAATGGATATTTATCTCAATTTTTAATTACTTCAGAAGGTCTTACGTCTAGTGTACCTATTTCTTATGAAGCGTACGATTATATATTGACATATAAAAATGTGCCATATTTAACTTTTTTAAGATTTGCGGAGCAAAGAGCAAAAGAGAATAGTTGGGGAATGCATGGTTATCCAACCGACCCCGATGGTGAGAAAGCTCCTGATTGGAATTATAGTTCTAATACATATACAACACAAGATCCTGTTTGGGAACCACACTTAGAGTTACCTTGGGCATAATCAATAAATGATATAACTAAAGTCTAAAGAAAACCTTTAGACTTTTTATATTATTTATTGTTATTTAGTAAACATTTACTTGTATATTTACTAAAGTAAAGTTATAATATAAGTAAAGGGTGATTATATGACGTTAAAAGATATTGCAAAACTTTCAAATGTTTCAACTTCTACAGTTTCTAGAGTATTAAACGAAGATCCCACACTATCTGTGCAAGAAGAAACAAGACAAAGAATTTTAGATATTGCAAAAGAAAATCAATATATTCCAGTTAAGAAAAAAATCAAACAAACATATCGCATGGTGCTTGTTCATTGGTTTACACGTGAACAAGAATTAGAAGACGACTATTATTTAGCGATTCGTTTAGGTATAGAAAACGCATGTCATGAGCATGGCATTCAACTTGATAAAATCTTTAAAGACGAACAAACACCTAAACATAGTGCGTATGATGGTGTGATTGCTTTAGGTAAATTTGGATCAGATGAAATAGATACAATGAAAAAATTAGGAAAACATATCGTTTTTGTAGATTCATCACCAGATGAATCAAACTATGATTGTGTCGTCATTGATTTTGAACAAGCCATGAATCAAGCGATTGAACACTTACTTTCTGTAGGTGTTAAAACGATAGGGTATATTGGTGGTAGAGAATATACAAATAGTGGACAACCAATTGGTGAACGCAGAGAACAGTATTTTAGATCATATTTTAACCATACATTTGATAAATTTATGCATGTAGGTAAGTTTAGTATTCAAAGTGGATATTTAATGATGAAAGAAGCATTAGCACATAAAGAAAGAGCTGAAGCATATATTATAGCGAGTGATCCACTTGCTATTGGTGCACTACGTGCGTGCTATGAAGCACATGTAAAAGTACCTGAAGAAATTTCTTTTGTAAGTTTTAATGATATCCCTCAAGCAAAGTTTACAATACCATCATTAACGACCGTTAAAATACATCAAAAATATATGGGACATACAGCGATAGAACTTTTATTAGAAAGAATCAAAGGTAGAGATATTTCTAAAAAAATTATAGTTTCGACTAAATTAATGGTAAGACATTCAACAAGGGAGACAAAAATATGATTAAACAAGGAATTGCTGATCTTATAGCATATGAAATCAAACAAGGTGTTATCACAAATAGAGATAAAGTATATGTTAAAAACCAAATATATAAACTTCTAGATTTAACTATAGATGAAAATCAAAAGTATGAAGCAAATGACATAAAATATCCATCAGATGCACTTAATCCAATTTTAGATGATTTAGAAAAAAGAAATATTTTGGATGGATCTTTTATAGCAAGAGATTTATTTGATTCACAAATTATGAATATTTTTGCTGATAAGCCATCTGTTATAGAATCTATCTATCATAAAAAATATAAATCAAGTCCAAGAGACGCAATGCTTTGGTATTATACATACGCACAAAGCTTAAATTATATTAGAATGGATCGTATCGCAAAAAATCAAGCATTTAAAGCGAAAACTCCATCAGGGGATTTACAAATCACTATCAATTTATCAAAACCAGAAAAAGATCCAAAATCAATTATGATGCAAGCTAAACAACAAGCAACATCATATCCTAAATGTGTCTTATGTGTTGAAAATGAAGGTTTTGCTGGTCATGCGACTAGAGATTCAAGAAATCAACATAGACTCCTTAAATTTGAAATGAATAGATATAACTGGTATTTCCAATACTCTCCATATATTTATTACAATGAGCATGCAATTGTAATCCAAGAAGAACATGTGCCTATGAAAATTAGCACAATGACCTTTAAGAACTTAATAGATTTAACAAATCGATTTGAAGGCTATTTCTTTGGATCAAATGCTGATTTGCCAATCGTTGGTGGTTCAATATTAAGTCATAATCATTATCAAGGAGGGCATCATGACTTTCCTATTCAAGATGCAACGACTTTCTATGAAGAAAATAGAGATTCATTTAAGTTGTCACTATTAAATTGGCCACTCTCAACAATAAAACTATCATCTAAGCATAAAGATGTTTTAGTTGAACAAGCAACTCACATATTAGAAGCATGGAAATCTTATCAAAATGAAGATTTAGATATTATAGCTTATACAGATAAAACAAGACATCATACTATTACACCCGTTGTACGAAAAGAAAATAATATATATCATATGTATTTAATTCTAAGAGATAATCACACTTCAGAAAAACATCCTTTAGGTGTATTTCATCCACATGAAGATGTTTGGCATATCAAGAAAGAAAATATAGGTCTTATAGAAGCTATTGGTCTTGCTATATTGCCTAAAAGATTAGTAGAAGAATTAGATGCTGTTAAAGCGTATATATTAAATGATCTTGCATTAAATGATGCATATAAAAAACATGACATATGGGCAAAATCTTTAAAGACAATTTATAAAAAAGAACAAAATATAGACACATTTATAGAAGAACAAGTCGGATTAAAATTTGAAAGAGTGCTTGCTGATTGTGGTGTGTTTAAATTAAATAAAGACGAAAAAGAAATGATAAGCTTTGTTAAGGAGGCTTTAAAATGAAAAAATTTATAGAACATAAATTTAAAGAAATATTTGATAGAAACGATGGTGCTGCATATTTTTCTCCAGGGCGTGTAAACCTTATTGGTGAATACACAGACTTTAATGGAGGTTATGTATTTCCATGTGGTTTAGAATTTGGAACGTATGGTATGATTGCACTTAGAGATGATATGATTGTTAATGTATATTCAGAACATTTTTCAAAAGAGATATATACATTTAATTTATTATCTTATAGAAAAGATAAAAACGCATCATGGTGCGATTACATCAAAGGCGTTATAGAAGGCATGGAAGAAAAAGGTGTTGTATTTACAAGAGGATTTGACATTTATTTATTCGGAAATATGCCAGCAGGCGCAGGCTTATCTTCAAGTGCTTCACTTGAGATGCTAATTGCTTATATGCTAAATGATCAACTTGGATTTAAATTAGAAAAAACAGAATTAGCACTTATAGGTCAGTATTCTGAAAATGTTTATGTGGGGCTAAAAAGTGGTATTATGGATCAATTTTCTGTGATACATGCTAAAAAAGATCACGCTTTATTATTAGATACTAAAACACTTAAATTTGATCAATTACCATTTAAACTTACTGAATATCAACTAATCATTGTTAATACTAATAAATCAAGAGGATTAACTGAATCAAAATATAATGAAAGATTTAATGAATGTATGACAGCACTTGATGTATTAAAACCACTATATCAAATCAATCATTTATGTGATTTAAATACAAAAGAATTAAAAAATATAGAAAAACTATTAGCACCTAATGTATTTAAAAGAGTTAAACATGTTGTAAGTGAACAAGAACGTGTGATGTTATCAGCAAAAGCTTTAAAAGAAAACGACATGAAATCATTTGCGAAATATATGGATCAATCACATGAGTCACTTAAAAATGATTTTGAAGTTACTGGGAAAGCACTTGATGTATTAGTTGATAGTTCAAGAAAAGCTGGTGCCATTGGAGCACGTATGACAGGTGCTGGATTTGGTGGATGTATTGTTGCACTTGTGGGAAAAGATCAAGTGAATCAATATATGGACAAGACAGAAGCAATGTATGAAGAAGTAATGGGGTATAAACCCACATTCTATCAAGTGAGTGCCGAAGAAGGCACACACCGCATATAAGGAGGATATATGAAAGTATTAGTTGTTGGTGGCGCAGGTTATATAGGAAGCCATACAGTTTATGAATTACTAAGAGCAAATCATGAAGTTGTTGTATTAGATAACTTATCTACAGGACATCGTTCATTTGTTCCAAGTCAAGTTAAATTTTATGAAGGCGATATAACAAAAAAAGAAGATATCGAAAAAGTATTTAAAAATGAAAAAATTGATGCAGTGATGCATTTTGCTGCAAAGATAGTTGTTCCTGAAAGTGTGGGAAAACCCCTTGATTATTATTATAATAATGTTGAAGGTGTACGCGTCTTATTAGAATGTGTTGTAGAACACGGTATTAAACGATTTGTATTCTCATCAACTGCTGCAGTTTATGGCGATGCAAAAGGTGTTTGTCATGAAGATGATGTATTAGCACCAATTAACCCATATGGAGAAACTAAATTAGCAGTAGAAAAAATGATTAAATGGACAGCAAATGCATATGATCTATCTTATGTAGTCTTTAGATATTTCAACGTTGCTGGTGCAGATAAGACTTTAGAAATCGGATATAAAAATAATAAAGCGACACATTTAATACCTATAGCAAATGAAGCAGCATTAGGCATCAGAGATCAATTAAATATTTATGGAAATGATTATGATACTGAAGATGGCACATGCATTAGAGATTATGTACATGTGACTGATTTAGCACAAGCACATGTTTTAGGTGTTGAATATTTAGAAAAAGGTGGAGCATCTAAAACAATGAACTTAGGTTCTAACAAAGGCTTTAGTGTATTAGAAGTTGTTAAAACATTAGAAAAAATAACGCCTGTTAAATATGCATATGCACCAAGAAGAGATGGTGACCCTGCATTACTAGTTGCATCTAATGATCAAGCAAAAAAAGTATTGGGTTGGGAACCTAAATTAACATTAGAAGATATGATAAAATCTGATTTAGCATATCATAAAAAATAATCGTAAGACTTATGGAAATTTATCTTCCATAAGTCTTTTTATTATGTTAAAATAGCAACATTAGGAGGATGAGTAAAATGATGAATGGAAAAGTAATCAAAGAGGGGTTTACTTTTGATGATTTATTATTGGTACCAGCGTATTCTAAAGTGGTACCAGTTGATGTTAAATTAAAAACACAATTAACGAAAAATATCACATTAAATATTCCGGTATTATCAGCAGCTATGGACACAGTAACTGAATCGAAAATGGCAGTGCGTTTAGCACAATTAGGCGGACTAGGTATTATTCATAAAAATCTATCAATTGAAACGCAAGCAGCAGAAGTGAAAAAAGTTAAAAGTACAAAATGCGAATTGTCATCAGCATGTGTTGATGAGTCGGGTCATTTAAGAGTTGGTGCAGCAGTAGGGGTTGCTAAAAACACTATGGAACGTATAGACGCATTAGTAACTGCAGGTGTTGATATTATCGCAGTTGATAGCGCACATGGACATTCAAAAGGTGTTATTGATACGATTAAATCAATTAAAGCAAAATATCCTGACTTGGATATTATTGGTGGAAATATCGTTTCTGCTCAAGCAGCTATTGATTTAATTTATGCAGGTGCAACTTGTTTAAAAGTAGGCGTTGGTCCAGGATCAATTTGTACAACTAGAGTTGTCTCTGGAGTTGGCGTACCACAACTTACAGCAATCAATGATGTTTATCAAGTAACGAAACAATATAAAATAGGTATTATCGCTGATGGTGGTATTAAACTATCAGGAGATATTCCTAAAGCATTAGCTGCAGGTGCAGATTGTGTGATGTTAGGTGGGCTTCTTGCAGGATGTGAAGAATCTCCTGGAGAAGTGTTTGAAATTGACGGTGTTAAATATAAAACATATATTGGTATGGGATCACTTACAGCCATGCAAAGAGGGTCAAGTGATCGTTATTTTCAAGGTGGCGTTAAAGAATTAAATAAACTTGTTCCTGAAGGCATCGAAGCAACCGTCCCTTATAAAGGACTAATTAAAGATGTCATCTATCAAATGATGGGTGGTCTACGCTCAGGTATGGGATATTGTGGATGTAAATATATAGAAGATATGAAATTAAATGCACAATTTATGAAAATTACAAATGCAGGATTAAAAGAGTCACATCCCCATGATGTAAAACATATAAAGAAAGCACCTAATTATCATGAATGATAAAATTATCGTATTAGACTATGGTAGTCAATATAATCAACTGATTGTTAGACGCATGAGAGAACTTGGTGTCTATAGTGAACTTGTTTCACATACAATACTTGCTAAAGAGATACAAAAAGATCCATCAATTAAAGGTATCATTTTATCTGGTGGACCACACGCTGTTTACGAAGAAGATAGTTTTCAAATAGATGCTGATATATTTAATTTAGATATACCTGTTTTAGGTATATGCTATGGGATGCAACTCATGATGCATACTTTAGGTGGGAAAGTAAAAAAAGGTAATCATCAAGAATATGGAAAAACAACAATTCATGTCACACTTGATCATCCATTAACAAATGGATTAAATCAAAATCTATTAGTATGGATGAGTCATGGAGATATTGTTGAGAAGCTTGGAAAAGATTTCATCGAAACAGCAACATCAACATCTACACCATATGTGATGGTTAAACATTTAAATAAACCATTATATGGTATACAATTTCATCCAGAAGTTTCACATACACCAGAAGGCATGAAGATGCTTGATGCTTTTGTTAATCTTACACATGCAAATCGTACATGGGATATGAAACATTTCATTGATCAAAAAATTGATGATATTAAAACTAAAGTTTTAGATAAAGATGTTATTCTTGGACTATCGGGTGGCGTTGATTCAAGCGTTGCTGCAGCATTACTTGATAAGGCGATAGGTAAGCAGTTAACCTGTATATTTGTTGATCAGGGATTATTAAGATTAAATGAAGGTGATGAAGTTGAGTCATACTTTAGAAGAAACTTTAATTTAAATTTTATTAGAGTTGATGCTAAAGCGTTATTTTTAAAGAAATTAAAAGGTGTAAGTGATCCAGAGGAAAAAAGAAAAATTATTGGAAACACATTTATAGAAGTGTTTGATGAAGAAGTTAAGAAATTAACAGATGTTGATTTTCTTGCACAAGGTACACTATATACAGACTTAATAGAATCTGGTACTAAAAGCGCACAAAAGATTAAATCACACCATAATGTTGGTGGATTACCAGAGCATATGAAACTAAGTTTAATTGAACCACTTAATACTTTATTTAAAGATGAAGTAAGAGTGTTAGGACTTGAACTAAATTTAGAGCATGCGCTTGTCTATAGACAACCATTTCCTGGTCCTGGTTTAGCGATTAGAATTATTGGAGATATTACTGAAGATAAAATACGTATTGTCCAAGAAAGTGATGCAATATTAAGAGAAGTATTTAAGCAAGAAAAACTTAATGAAACCATATGGCAATACTTTACAGTTTTAACATCTGTTCAAACTGTAGGCGTTAAAGGTGATCAAAGAAGTTATGAATACGTGCTTGCTATAAGAGCTGTATCTTCTATAGATGGTATGACTGCAGATTTTGCATATATACCTTATGAGATACTTTCAAATATATCATCAAGAATAACAAATGAAGTATCTGGTGTAGGTAGAGTTGTATATGATATTACATCTAAACCTCCTGGAACCATTGAATGGGAATAAATAAGAGCTGAATAAGCTCTTATTTATTCGTTTAGATAACCGTAATACATTATTAAAAATCACTAAAATATGTTATACTATTATAATCCGCATAGGAAAGGTTTTTATATGAATATAAAAAAAGAAATACTTAAAACAATTGAATCGTATGAAACAATTATTATCCACAGACATGCAAGACCTGATATGGATGCTATTGGCTCACAAGTGGGATTATCCACATTACTAAAAGAAAATTATCCAAGTAAAAATATCTATGTCGTTGGTGATTTAAATGACATGAGTTATAAAGCAACGATGGATAATATTTCAAATGAAATTTATGATGATGCACTTGCGATTATTACTGATGTTGCAGTAACACATATGATATCAGATGAAAGATATGCATTAGCTAAAGAACGTATCATTATTGATCATCATACAAATGAGACAAATGTAGAAGATGTCAAAATCTTTTATAGAGATGATAGTTTTGCTTCAGCATGTGAGATGATTATTGATTTAGCTAAAAGTGCTAAATATGATATCTCGAGCGAAGCAGCAACCTACCTTTATGGAGGTATGGTAACTGATACAGGAAGATTCATGTTTTTAAAAGAAGCAACAAAAACATTTAAGCTAGCTGCTTATATCACAAAATTTAATCCAAATATTAAAGACTTTTATAATTATATCTATACAGAACCACTTAAAAAAAGAAAAGTTAAAAATATGTTTTCACATTTTGAATTAACAAAGCACAATGTAGCTTACAGAAAGAACACACATCAAACCATTCTAGATAGTGGACTTGATTTTCAATCGGTTTCAAGAGGTATGGTTAATCAAATGGCTGGTATTAAAGAAGTACCTATTTGGGCAAACTTTACTGAAGATATAGAAAAAGATGCAATTATTGGTGAATTTAGAGCAAGAGGCATTACAATTGTCGATATTGCTAAAAAATATGGTGGTGGTGGACACAACGAAGCTTGTGGTGCAACACTACAAAATTGGGATGAAGTTGAAAAAATACTAAAAGATTTAGACGAAAGGGCAAAAGAACATGAAAAGAATATTAGATAAAATTAAAGCTTATGATACCATTATTATTCACGGACACAAAAGACCAGATGGAGATTGTTTAGGATCACAATTTGGATTAA
The DNA here is from genome assembly GCA_018622495.1 of Mycoplasmatota bacterium. Taxonomy (GTDB): domain Bacteria; phylum Bacillota_I; class Bacilli_A; order Acholeplasmatales; family Acholeplasmataceae; genus WOFB19. The sequence goes on along the minus strand of CP076021.1, from coordinate 202,740 downwards.
AAGATATATTAGTATCTTCTTTTCCAAATAAGAAAATATATGTTGTTGGAGGCACAAGTGATTATGTCTCATATGTAGGAGAAGTTGATACGATTACTGATGATGTCTATAAAGGTGCATTATCAATCGTTGTTGATACAGCAACTGAATCAAGAATTAGTGAACCACGTTATACATTGGGAGAATATGTTATTAAAATAGATCATCATATTCCTGTTGATGATTATGGTGATTTAAGATGGGTTGACACAAACTTTCCATCTTGTGCACAAATGATTACCTACTTTTATTATAAATTTAGAAATGAATTAACATTAACTAAAACTGGCGCGATTGCATTATATACAGGTATCGTCACTGATACAGGTCGTTTTAGATATCGTGGTGTATCCAAATTAACACATCAACTTGCAGGGCTTCTTATAGAAAAAGGCGTTGATGTTGAATTTATTGATCAACAACTTTCAAAAGAAACATTAGAAATGGTTGCACTTAAAGGATATGTATTATCTAATTATGAAATTGAAGGACATTTTATCTATATTAAAATGACAAGAGATGTAATTAATAAATATGGTGTCACTGATGAACAAGCAGCATCAGTTGTTAATGCTTTATCAGGTATTAATGGTTTTCCTGTATGGGCGTTATTTATTGAATATCCAAGTGAGATAAGAATTAGATTGCGTTCAAACGGACCAGTCATATCTACATTAGCTAATCAATACGAAGGCGGCGGGCATGCAAAAGCATCAGGCGCAAGATTGAATAGTTGGGATGACTTAAAAGGTTTTGCAGAAAAAGCTAATGAAGTAGCAACAGCTTACATAAAAGGAAACTAAACATGTTACAAGAGTGTGAAGCAATTATAGTTACAGAACCGACTAAACCTTTGCAAGATATAGAAAAAAGCTTAATCACTACTTACAAGAAAGATATATTTAGACCATTTGTTAAAACTATTAATGAGTTTAACCTTGTTGAACCAGGTGATAAAATTGCCATTGGTATTTCAGGTGGGAAAGATAGTTTAGTACTTGCTAAGTTATTTCAAGAACTCAAAAGACATAATAAGATTCCATTTGAAATAGTATTTCTATCAATGGATCCTGGATTTAATGAAATCAATAGAAAATTATTAGAAACAAATTGTAAATATTTAGATATACCTCTAGAAGTGAGAGAATCTGAAATTTTTAATGTTGTTGAAAAAATAGCAAAAGAAAATCCATGTTATATGTGTGCAAGAATGCGCCGTGGATTTTTATATAATGAAGCAAAACAACTAGGATGTAATAAACTCGCATTAGGACATCATTTTGATGATGTTATAGAAACAACGATGTTAAATTTATTTTATAACGGACAGTTTAAAACAATGGTTCCAAAAATTAAAGCACAAAACTTTGATGATATTGAACTTATTAGACCTATGATGATGGTTAAAGAAAGAGATATTATTCGATGGTTAAAAAACAGTGGTATCCAATCAATGAATTGTGGATGCACGGTTGCTGCAGAAAAAACAGCATCAAAAAGAAAAGAAATAAAAAATCTTATTGAATCACTTAGAAAAGTTAATCCTGATATTGATAAATCAATTTATCATTCTGCAACGAATGTAAATTTGGAAACAATTTTAGGATTCACATACAATAATAAAAAGACACATTTCAATGATATTTATAATGAAAGGAGTAAAAAAGAATGATAAATTCATTAATTAATGCAAGCGCAATACTAGATTTAGGTATGGGTTGGAATGACATCCTTTTAAAAATGGCATTACCTATTATCCTTACTGTAGCAGTAGCAACTTTTGTTGGTCTTGAAAGACAAAATGTTGGTAAATCTGCAGGATTATCTTCACATGTATTGGTTGCACTTGGGAGCGTAGGTATTGCGATTATGCAAAGACTTATGTATGAAGCACAAATTGAATCAGGTAATTTTACAAATCCTGAAGGGCAACGTATTATTGCTCAAGTTGTTACTGGTATTGGTTTTATTGGTGCTGGTGCAATTATGAAAAAAAGTTCAATTGGTATTCAAGGTATTACCACAGCAGCAACCGTTTGGGTGACTGCGATGGTTGGGTTAATCTTAGGATCAGGATATATTATTTTAGGCTCTATGATAGGATTCGTGATGGTGACGCTTATTTTATTTAGAGATTTCAAGCGTGGATTTAATCCACTTAAATCTGCAAAAAGCCAAGGAAAGCATCATGATAACGAATGATACAATAGCTGCGATTTCAACTGCTTATGGAACAGCTGGCATTGCGGTCATTAGAATTAGTGGACAAATAGCGATTCAAGAATTTAATAAAATCTTTAAGGGAAGAAATTTAGAAAAGGTTAAATCACATACAGTTCACTACGGACATATTATTGATGAAGATGGACAATTTTTAGATGAAGTTATGGTAACAGTTTTAAAAGCACCAAAAACTTTTACAACAGAGGATATGGTGGAAGTATCAACACATGGTGGTATCTTAATTGTTCAAAAAGTATTACAACGCATATTAACACTTGATATCAGATTAGCTGAACCAGGTGAATTTAGTGAACGCGCATATTTGAGTGGCAGAATTGATTTAGTAGAAGCGGAATCTATTATGGATTTTATTCATGCTAAAAATGAACAAGCCCTTAAAATAGCAAGTTTAGGTATTCAAAAAGAGACTTCTCAACTCATTAAAAATCTACGTTCAGAATTATTAACAATTATTGCTCAAATAGAAGTCAATATTGATTACCCAGAATATGATGATGCAGTTGTTATGAGTAAAGAAATCATCTATCCTGAAGTCATACAACTTATAGATAAAATGAAAGTAGTTTTAAAAGAATCTGAAAAAAATCAGCTCATAAAAGAAGGCATAAAAACAGTCATTGTAGGTAAACCTAACGTTGGTAAGAGTAGTTTATTAAACGCCTTACTAAACGAAGAAAAGGCGATTGTTACTGACATTGAAGGAACAACTAGAGACACTATTGAATCTTATATTAATATTGCAGGTGTTACATTAAACTTAATCGATACCGCTGGTATTAGAGAAACAAAGGATTTTGTAGAAAAAATAGGTGTTGATCGCTCAATGAAGGCATTGCACAGTGCTGACTTAATATTATTAGTACTTGACCAAAGTAAACAGTTGTCTTTAGAGGATAAAAAACTACTAGATATCACTAAAGATTATCAACGAATTATCATCGGAAACAAAGCAGATTTAAAGAATAAATTAGGTATTGATGAGGTCGTTTCTATATCAGCATTAAACAAAACAGGACTAAAGGATTTAGAAAATGCAATTTTAAAGAAACTCTCATTAGAAAATATAGATACAAGAGATATGAATTATCTATCTAATGCTAGACATATCCAAAAAGTTAGAGATGCGTTAACAGCATTAAGCAATGTATTAGAATCAATTAATCTTGATATGCCTGTTGATGTTTATGCAATAGATTTAACTGAAGCTTGGAAATTGTTAGGACAAATTTTAGGAGAATACTATCAAGATGATTTACTGAATGAGTTATTCTCTAAATTTTGCTTAGGAAAATAGAAGAATCATATAGTATATATGTTATAATAAAAAAAGATAAGTAAGTATAAAAAAGGAGGTTGAATCGCTATGGCATATGTTGCTTTATATCGTACATATAGACCCAAGTCATTTGAAGAAGTTGCAGGACAAAAAGTCGTTATACGAACATTAAAGAATGCTTTAATTCACGATAAGATTCAACACGCTTATTTATTTAGTGGACCTAGAGGTACAGGTAAAACGAGTGTTGCTAAAATATTTGCAAAAGCAGTAAATTGTTTGCATCCTGAAAATGGTTCACCTTGCAATAAGTGCGATGTATGTAAAGGCATTGATCGTGGTGATATTGCAGATGTTATTGAAATAGATGCAGCATCTAATAATGGTGTTGATGAAATTCGTGACTTAAGAGATAAAGTAAAATACATGCCAAGTGTTGGTAAGTATAAAGTATACATTATTGATGAAGTACATATGTTAACACAAGGAGCATTTAATGCACTATTAAAAACTTTAGAAGAACCACCAAAACATGTGATCTTTATTTTAGCAACAACAGAAGTGTATAAAATACCTTCTACGATATTATCAAGATGCCAAAGATATGATTTTAAAAATATTGAAATCGATGATATCGTTACTAAATTACAAGAAATCATTGATCATGAACAAATCGATATTGAACCGTCAGCCATTAGAGCGATTGCTGAAAATGCTGAAGGTGGATTAAGAGATGCAATTAGTTTATTGGATCAAGCGATTAGTTTTTCTGAACAAAAGATTAGTGAAGAAGATGTACATGAAGTTGCAGGTAGTGTTTCTAAAAAAGCATTATCAAATATTTTACTCGCGATTTCCAAAAAAGAAATTACAAATACTTTAGTGTTATTAAAAACATTACTTTCAGAAGGTAAAGAAGCTAGTAGAATAGTTAATGATTTAATTATTGCACTAAGAGATATATTGCTTGAAAAGACAACTGCTGTAAAAAATCCTCAATATGAAGCTTTATCAAGTGCAATACCATCTCAAAAAATATATTATTATTTAGAAGTATTAAATCAATTGCAACAAGATATGAAATGGACGCATCAAAAACGTGCATATATAGAACTTGCAATGATTAAAATGATGGAACATGAAACATTAAAACAAATAGATTATGATATCGCCATTGCAGATATCAAAGCAGAGTTATATCAATTTAAAAACCAAATTGAAAATCAACCTGTAATTGTTGAAACTAAAACTAAAAAAGTAAAAGCTGAACCACTCGTTACAATTAAACAAGTGGAAAAAATACTGCATGATAGTGATAAAGATAAAAAAGAACTTATGTTAAAAGGATGGCCACATTTAAAAAATTATCCTAAGCCACATTTAAAAATGGCAGCATACTTATTATCCCAAGCAGAATTAGAAGCAGTATCTTCGAATGCTATGTTACTGGTTTATGATGATCTTCATTCATGTGAACAAATCATGGATGATGAAATGAAAAAACAAGTTTTAGAAATTCTTAACCATAAACAAACATTAATTAATAATTATTATGCGATTTTGAGAAGTGATTGGCTTGTTATTCTTCAAGTTTTTAAAAGCCAATGGCAACAAGGCATTAAGAAACCTAAACTGCCACCTCAAGATTTGAAATTATATAAAAAACAAAAAGAACAAAAAGAACCCGAAATTATCAAAATGGCAAAAGAATATTTTGGTGATAAGGCAATGATTAAGGAGTAAAGATATGAATCCAAATATGTTAAACAAATTAAAGAAAATGCAAAAACAAATGATGGAAGCACAAGAAGCACTTGAAGCTAAAGAGTTTTTTGGTAAAGCAAGTGGTGTTATGGTTGTTGTTCAAGGGACACGTCAAGTTGTTGATGTTCAAATAAATCCTGAAATGTTAGAAGAAGCTGAAATGTTACAAGATGCCATATTACTTGCAACTAATGATGCTTTAAAACAAATTGAAAAAGAACAAGAAGAAACAATGGGACAATTCACCGGTGGTATGGGTGGAGGATTAGGTTTTTAATGTATCCCAAGAGTTTAAAACTTGTGATTGAAGATTTACAAAAATTACCAGGTATTGGTGAAAAAACAGCTGAAAGACTTGCTCTTCATATGATTAGTGAATTAGATGATGCATCAGTTATTGACTTCTCTGATCATTTAAGAAAATTAAAAGAAGAAATAACTACTTGCAAGAAATGTCATATGCTAACAGATCATGAAGTATGCGATATATGTCAAGATCATACAAGAGATCAACAAACATTGATGGTTGTTGCTGATGCTAAAGATGTATTTGTTATGGAAAAAATGGCAACTTATCACGGGCTATACCATGTGTTGGGTGGTTTAATAGATTTTTCTAGAGGCATTACAGATAAAGACTTAAACATTGACACACTAGAAGAACGTATGAAAAATATGAAAGAGCTTATTATAGCAACGAATGGTACAGTAGAAGGCGAGATGACCGCGAAGTTTCTTAAACAATTATTTACACAAGATGGTTTAGAGATTACTAGATTAGCATCTGGGTTACCTGTGGGTGCAGATTTGAAATATGCTGATGAATTGACTTTAGCAAAAGCGGTTCAAAATCGTTTGAAATACTAAGGAGGAATTATGGATGTGGGAAGCAGTAAAAGAATTTTTTATAAATCAATATGAAAACTTTAATGGATATCTACAAGATACATTAGATTTTGATGGAAAAATTTTAGGATTATATACTGATTTTGTCACACCACTTCCTGAACTTATTAAAATTTTAGGAGCTGTATTCTTAGGTGTGCTTATCGTTTTTGGAACAATTAGCTTTGTTAAAAAGTTATTAAAATTATTTATAGTAATTGCAGTTATTCTTGTGATTGTACTTGCTGTAACGCAACTTGGATAAAAAAGACTTGCAAAATGAAAAGCTTTCGTATACAATATATACGGTTTTAGGAGGGCATGTATGAATCAAAATTTGGAATTACTAGCAATGATAGATATTGCAGAAATTATTTTAAAAGAAAGTAATGAACCTTTAGAAATAAAGGAAATCATTAAAAAAGTTGTTGAAATCAAAAAGATTTCAGAAAATGACTTTGAAAAAATCACTCAATTATATATGGATATTACACAAAGTGGTAAATTTGTTTTCTGTGGTGAAGAAAAATGGGATCTTAAAGAAAGAAATTTAGAACTTTGGGACAAAGATGGCTATGCTTTTGTGAAACTTGAAAATCATGATGATGTTGAAGAAGCCGATGATGATGAAGAATTAGAATTCACAGAATTTAATTTAGAAGACATCCAAGAAGAAGAAGTCGAAGCTGATGAAGACGAAGAAGAAGCTGAAGAAGTCATTGATGAAACTGAAAAAGAAGCACTTAAAGAAGAAAAAGCATATATTGAAGTTGAATTACCAATTAAATCAACTGATGATGATGTAGATGATGATGTTGAAATAGAATTCGATGGTAACGATTATGATGAAGATGATTATAACGAAATCATGGATGACTATGAAGATATGTACGATAAATAATTGATGATGAGGCCTACATTGTAGGCCATTTTTTTCCTAAAAAAGAGAGGATGATTAGATGTTAGATACATTAGGTTACATTGCCTCACTAGTTGTTTTAATTTCATTATTAATGACTTCAGTGAAAAAATTAAGAGTTATAAATTTAATAGGTTCCACTATATTTGCTGTTTATGCATTTTTAATACCTTCATATCCTACTGCAGTTATGAATCTAGGTATTGTTTTTATTAACATTTATTTTTTAGTTAATTTACATAAAGCTAAAGATAATTATCATATGGTTGAGATTGAGTCTGAGTCAGAATTATATACTGATTTCATAGAAACGTATAAAAATGATATGAAAACATTCATGAATACAGATATAGATTTTAATGATGAAAATCTAAAAAAATATTTTGTGACGAGAAACGCTGTACCTGCTGGACTATTTATTGCTAAATTAAATGCGCACAAATTAGAAATATTAATTGATTATACAATACCAATGTATAGAGATTATAAAGTAGGGAAACATTTATATAGTCATGCAAATGATTTTTGTGGAAACTTAGGTGTTACATATTTATCAGCAAAACCGGGATCTTCAAAGCACCGTTCTTATTTAGAAAAAATGGGTTTTGTTTCAATTGAAAAAAACAACCAAATTGTTATGGAAAAACTTATCGATAAACAAGCATAAAAAAAACATTGTTTATAGAATAGCTTTTTGATATAATGATTAAGAGCACATACGAGAGTCTCTTCGCGGAGGCTCTTTTTATTAGATAAGGAGGATCATATGACAAAATATATATTCGTCACCGGAGGCGTTGTTTCTAGTTTAGGTAAAGGCATTACTGCATCAGCTGTTGGACAATTATTAAAGAGTCGTGGATTAAAAGTATTTATGCAAAAATTTGATCCATATATTAATATTGATCCTGGCACAATGAGTCCGCTTCAACACGGAGAAGTTTTTGTGACTGATGATGGTGCAGAAACTGATTTAGATTTAGGACATTATGAAAGATTTATCGATGAAAACTTAAATAGACACTCAAGTGTGACAACAGGTAAAATCTATCAATCAGTAATTAATAGAGAAAGAAGAGGAGATTACTTGGGCGCAACCGTTCAAGTTATTCCACATATTACAAATCAAATTAAAAAGAAATTGATTGATGTTGCAAGACATTCTAAACCAGACATTGTCATTACTGAAATAGGTGGTACTGTTGGTGATATAGAATCACTTCCTTTTTTAGAAGCGATTAGACAAGCAAGAAGAGACTTTGGACATCATAATACGTTGTATATCCATAATACGTTAGTACCCTATTTACAAGCAGCTAACGAATATAAAACGAAGCCAACACAGCATTCAGTTAAAGAACTTATGAGCTTAGGTATTCATCCAGATATTATTGTATTGAGAAGTGAAAAAGAAATAAGTAAAGAAAATAAAGAGAAAATTGCTTTATTTTGTGATATAGATACAAAAAATGTATTTGAATCAACAGATGTTGAAGTGTTATATGAAGTGATTACAGAAATGCATAAACAAAAAATTGATGAAACAATTCTTGAACATTTTGAATTTTCTAATCAACCTCCAGCAAACGTTACACCGTGGATTGAACTTATTGATCGCATTAGACATTTAGAAGGTAATATACGTATTGGACTTGTTGGAAAGTATGTTAAACTTCATGATGCGTATTTATCTGTTAGTGAATCTTTAAGTCATGCAGGATATTTCCATTATGTAAATGTTTCTATTGAATGGATTGATGCTGAAGATGTTAATTTAGAAAATATTAAAGAAGCAGTTAAAGATTGCGATGGTATTTTAGTGCCTGGTGGTTTTGGTCAACGCGCTACAGAAGGTAAACTAGCGGCAATCACTTATGCAAGAGAAAACAATATCCCATTTTTAGGTTTATGTTATGGCATGCAACTTGCTGCGATAGAATATGCAAAAAATGTTTTAAATATTAAAGATGCTAATTCAACTGAAATTGATCCTGATACAAGTAATCCTGTGATATCACTTCAAAGAGGAAGATTAACAACTGAAGATATGGGTGGAACACTTAGATTAGGTTTATATGACTGTGAAATAAAAGAAGATACAAAAGCATTTGCAGCATATCAAAAAAATAATATTAGCGAAAGACACCGTCATCGCTATGAGTTTAACAACCAATATTTAGAGGCATTTGAAAAAAGTGATATGGTGATTTCAGGATTTAATACAAAATATCATTTAGTTGAAATGATAGAACTTAAAAACCATCCATGGTTCGTAGCTGTTCAGTTTCATCCAGAGTTTTTATCAAGACCACTAAGACCGCATCCATTGTTTAGGGACTTTATAGGTGCCATTATTTCACAAAATTCAAAATAAGAACGGTTACAAATGATTATAGATTGCTTACAAACTATGTTTGTAATATAATATAACTGACTAAATTCAAGGAGGAAATCGAATATGTTAGTGTCTGCAAGAGACATGCTTATTAAAGCACACAAAGAAGGGTATGGTGTTGCCCAAATTAACATCAACAATTTAGAATGGACAAAAGCTGTTTTAACAACAGTTCAAGAATTACAATCTCCAGTTATTTTAGGTGTATCAGAAGGTGCAGCAAAATATATGGGTGGCTACAAAACTGTAGTTGCTATGGTGAAAGCATTAGATGAATTTTATGGTGTTACAGTTCCTGTAGCAATCCATTTAGATCATGGTAGTTATGAAGGTTCTTTCAAGGCTTTAGAAGCTGGATTTACTTCAATTATGTTTGATGGTTCACATTACCCATTTGAAGAAAACTTAGCGAAAACTAAAGAAGTTGTTGCTGCTTGTCATGCAAAAGGTGTTTCAGTTGAAGCGGAAGTTGGTTCAATTGGTGGCGAAGAAGATGGCGTTATTGGTATGGGTGAAATTGCTGATCCTGTAGAATGTAAAACTATTGCTGAAACTGGTGTAGATATGTTTGCTGCTGGTATTGGTAATATTCATGGTAAATATCCTGCTAACTGGCAAGGTCTAAACTTTGAAACATTAAAAGAAGTACAAGATGTAACTAATGGTATTCCTTTAGTATTACATGGTGGTACTGGTATCCCTGCTGAACAAGTTAAAAAAGCTATTTCATTAGGTGTATCAAAAATTAATGTTAATACAGAATTACAATTAGTATTTGCTGCAGCTACTCGTAAATACATTGAAGAAGGTAAAGATAATCAAGGTAAAGGTTATGATCCTAGAAAATTACTTGCTCCAGGTTATCAAGCAATGAAAGATATTATTAAAGAAAAATTTGAAATTTTTGGTTCAATTAATAAAGCATAATAAGAATCAAAATTGAGGTGATCATATGCACGATGAAACGATTTATAATCAATATGCGAACTGGAAATTAGAGAACGATGAACTAATTAAATATTTACGTGAGCAAGATTCTAATCTGATCATAAGATTTAAGCATATATTTGAAGTAGTTGATTATTTATATGATCAATTAATCGACGCACCTAAATATACAGATGAGCAACATGAGATTTTTGTTACTGGATTTTATTATTTGTTTGATCAAATGGAAAAAATCCAAGAAATACTAAAAGACTCATATCAAAACAATGTTAAAACATTAGAAAAATTTTCTAAAGAAGTTAATTTATTACTGAGTACCATTGATTTTCAAAATGAATTATTAAGTGCAGATGAATATGATGTTAAATATATGAATGCATTATTAGATTTTGAATATGATGTGATGGATAAATTAAAACATAAAGAGGAAATTCCAAAAGACATGTATAAAAAACTTGATGATATGACATATAAAATGTTTCAGGAAATGGAAGTTGATTTTTATCCTATTCAAGATATCTTTTTAGAAATTGCTGATGAATTAGGTATATTGTAAAAGTCCCCTCAGGGGACTTTTTTTATTTATTTTGTTGCGATATAATATAAGCATATACAATGACCTTGGGAGGGTTTTATGAAAAAAATATATTTAAGCATACTCACTGTATGTTTTATCATACTATTAAGTAGTTGTAGCCAAGTAAATGAAGGGGAATACCCAGATTTAGAAAATATGAAAGTGGTTGAAATGTCTCAACAAGAAATTATGGATTACATGGATGAAGCATCACTTGATATGGAAAACACTTTATCGCTTAAAGTTGATATGGATATGGATTATGAGTATACACAAATGTCATTTGTAGGTGACATATGGTCAGGTTATTATGACACCGTAAATACGACACATCGTATGAGCGGAGAATTTGAGAGTGCTGCATATTTTAAAATAAGTGAAGATGATTATGAGTTAGAAGAAGTTAATGCTTCAATCACATTTGATATGAATATGTATCAAAGAAGCGAAGGCGAAACACTTGATATGGATTATAATGCCGATCTAAATATATACTTACTTGATGAGACTATGTATATGGATACAAATTTAGCAACATCAATAGAAGGCGTTAATACCGAAATCAGTAGTAAACAAAAAATGGATATAGTAGATACTACTACTGAGTTCATTAACAATGAAGCATTGATTCAAGATACGTTTGGTGAATTTGAATCAGCAATCATGTATAAAAAGGGTTAAGTAGACTATGTAGAATTATCATTTGATCAAGAAGCATTTGATAATCTAGATTTAACTGATATAATTGATTTAGGTTCTGTGATTGAGTTGGATAGATTTCTTAATGAAGATATAGATGAATTTAATATGTCATATGTTTTAGCTTTTAAAGATAATAAGGTTATACAAAGTGGATTTAGACTATCAATTATATTAAATGATGAAAATCAATCTTATGTTGAAATTACAGTTGTTATTGACATGGTAGATGAGATGCCAGAATTTCCAGATGATTTTGATAATTATAATAAAATCAATGGTATTGAAGACATATTAAGTGGTTTTATAGAATAAAATAAAAAGGGACTGTAAATAAATAAAAGCCCATAAACAAAAACTGGATCTCGTTAGAGACCCAGTTTTTTGGTATAGTTGAAGTATGAAAAGCACTCAATTAACACATAATTATTTTAACGCAAAACAATTAAAATTACCACTATCTTTAGACATTTTAATACCTTTTGATAGTGAAGTGAGAACATTTGACGAAGTATTTTCAAAATTGGAGGTAGGGAAATACTTAAAAACCGAAAAAGATCCAAGAGGAAGAATCGGATATCATAAAGTCAACATGTTAAAATTGATATTGTTTTGTCGAGATGGAAAAAATTCAAAGTTTAAGAGCGATGGAAAAAGCTGCAAGACATGATATTAGAATCATGTGGCTATGAGATGAACTTAAACCAAGTCATCAAGCGATTAAAGATTTCATCGACAGACATTTAGTTGAAGGTATCAAAGACATCTTCTATGAACTTTCAAAATATCTCGTTGACAAAGAAAACATCAATACTGATATCATATATATTGATGGAACAAAAATAGAATCAAGTGCGAACAAATATACATTTGTATGGAAAAAATCAATCCTCAAGTTTAGAGATAAACTATATAAGAAAATAACAAAAACGCTTAAAACACTTAATGATCGTTATCAATTAGAAGGCATCTACTTTCCAATTGATGAAAGCTATGAGCTATCATATTTAGAACGTATCAAGAGATTTTTAGAAAAAGAGATTCATAAACATTCAATTAAATTTGTTTATGGTAAAGGAAGACGAAAAACAGCATTACAAAGAGATCATGAACACATTGATACGTATATAGAGAAATTAAAACAATACACCAAAGACTTAAAGATTATGGGTAATGATAGAAACTCATATGCAAAAACAGATGTAGACGCTACATTTATGCATATGAAAGAAGATCATATGAGAAATAGTCAATTAAAACCAGGCTATAACATTCAAATCGGTGTATCGAGATGAATATATATGTCATCTTGATATATTTAGTGAACGCAGTGATTATAAAACACTGATACCCTTTTTAGAAGGATATAAAGATAGATATGGTTATTATCCAACCTATCCAGTAGCAGATGCTGGATATGGTGGGCTAATGAATTATCGGTATTTGAAGTTTAATGATATGAAACTTTATCAAAAATATGGGATGTATAGTAAAGATACGCATGACAAGAAACGTATCAATGATCCATATTTCACGCATAAACTTATAAAAAATGGTGATGATTATGTGGGTACCAATGGTGATAGACTTAAATACCTTTATAAAAATAATAGGGGCAACGATGTCTATCTTCTACCAAGCGGTAAACGTAAAGAGATAAACGAAGAAAATATAGGTTATCAAAAAGAAGTTATTAAAAATCTATCATCACCATTAGGTATAGAACTTCGCATGCAAAGATCGATACAAGTTGAAGGTGCATTTGGTGTACTTAAAACTGCATTTGGATTTAGAAGATTTAGAAGACGACATACTCAAAATGTAAGATTAGAGTTATTTTTGGTAGCCATAGGGTATAATCTATCAAAATATCACAATAAAAGGTATAGAATTACACATTAGATATCCACAAAAAAGCATAAGATTTATAGAAATCTTTTTTGAATATGCCTAAAAACAGGTGTTTTTTTATATTTATCCACATTAGATAAAAGAAAAAGGACCGATAGGTCCATGAAGTGGTTATAACTTCATTTCTTTACAGTCCCTTTATTTATTTTTTAGATGTGGAAATAAAATGACATCTCTAATGTTTGGTGTGTTGGTAAGTAGCATAACTAGTCTATCAATTCCAATACCAAGACCACCAGTAGGTGGCATTCCATATTCAAGTGCTTCAACAAAATCAATATCCATTTCTGAAGCTTCATCATTTCCTAGATCTTTTTCTTTTAATTGATTTTCAAATCTTTCTTTTTGATCGATTGGATCATTTAATTCACTAAATGCATTTGCATATTACGCACGCATAATAAATAATTCAAAACGATCTGTAAATCTTGGATCATCTTCATTCTTTTTAGCAAGCGGTGAGATTTCTAATGGATGACCATAGATAAATGTTGGTTGAATAATTGTATCTTCTACATATTTATCAAAGAACGCTTCAACAACATGTCCAAATCGCCAATGTTTTTGAATTTCAATGTCATGTTCTTTAGCTATTTTTTTAGCATCATCATCTGACATGGTTTGCCAGAAATCAACACCTGTAATTTCCTTAATAGCATCTACCATATGTAGACGTTTAAATGGTGCATTCATATGAATAATTTGATCATTAAATGAAATGTCATAAGTATTTAATGTTTCAAAAGTTACGGTTGAAATACAACCCTCAATGACATCCATCATATCACCCATATCAGCGTAAGCTAAATATGCTTCAATAGTTGTGAATTCAGGATTATGTTTTGCATCCATACCTTCATTTCTAAATAATCGACCAATTTCATAAACAGCTTCCATACCACCGACAATGAGTCTCTTAAGCGGTAATTCGGTTGCTATGCGTAAGTAGAAGTCCATATCTAGTGCATTATGATGTGTTGTAAACGGTCTTGCTGCTGCACCGCCAAGTATTGATTGTAATACTGGAGTTTCAACTTCTATAAACCCACGTGAATCAAAATAGTTTTGAATACCACGGATAATTTTTGGTCTTGTCATTGCGACACGTTTTGCATCATCATTGACTATTAAATCTAAATAACGACGACGTCTAGCTTCCTCTTTATCTTGGAGACCATGAAATTTATCAGGTAGAGGTCTAAGCGCTTTTGATAGATGTGTATAAACATCAGCTTTTATCGTTAATTCACCAGTTTTTGTTTTAAATACATAACCTTTAATACCAACAATATCGCCTAAATCAGAAAGTTTAAAAATTTCATATGGATCATCACCGATACGATCTTTTCTAACATAGACTTGTATACGTCCATCACGATCTTGAATTTGCATAAAGCCAGCTTTACCTTGTCTTCTTTTTAAAACAATACGACCAGCTATAGATACTTCTATATGTTTTTCTTCTAAAGTATCGTGATCAAACGCTTCATAAGCATTTTTAATTTCAATAGATTTATGTGATCTAATAAATTTATGACCAAAAGGATCAACACCCATTTCCTTTAAGGTTTTTGCTTTTTCGCGTCTTACTATTTCTTGTTCAGTTAAGTTTTCTAGATTCATGTTAAGAACCTCCTAATCGTTGATTATTATATCATAGAAAAAGCCATAATAATAGTTATGGCCTTTTTTCTTCATTTAGTAATTTATACATTAATACATCTTTGAGTAAAGTTAGGCTAGTGACTTCAACTTCGATTGTTTTTTTACCTAAGCGAAGTGTTAATTTATCACCAATAGATACGTCAGTAGAAGGTTTTGCTATCTTACCGTTAACCTCTACTTTGTTATGCGTAGCTGCATCTTTTGCAAGTGTTCGTCTTTTAATGATACGAGACACCTTTAAATATTTATCAAGACGCATTTGGTTCTAATTGTACTGATGGTTCAGATTTGTTTTTTCATCCCACCAAGCAAGCTTACCAGTCTCTGTAATTTCCTTAATATCTTGTTTATTAAGGGTTTCAACAGTTTGTAAGTAGTGAGCTATATCATCAAGTAATTTACGGTTTGAACTAATAATTGTTTTTGCTTCTTCATAACAAGATGTAATAATATGTCTTACAGCACTATCAATTTCATGTGCTACTTGATCTGAGAAATTTTTCTCTTTAAGATAATCACGACCTAAGAAGACATTACCACTTCTAGATTCATATTGAATAGGACCTAAATCACTCATACCATATTCAGTAACCATTGCTCTTGCGATAGCAGTAGCATTTTGGAAATCATTATAAGCACCAGTTGTAATTGAATCAAAGACTAATTCTTCAGCAACACGACCACCTAAGAAACTTGTTATTTTAGCTCTTAGCTGTTTTTCAGTATCTAGCATCGTTTCTTTTTCAGGTGTCATTAAATTATAACCACCTGCTTGACCACGAGGAATAATCGTGACTTTTTGGACAACATTTGCGTCTTTTACTTTAATACCTATAACAGCATGTCCAGCTTCATGATACGCAACAGTTTTCTTTTCTTCTGGTGAATATTTTTTACTCTTCTTAGCAGGTCCCATCATGACACGGTCAATTGCTTCATCTAAATCAGGAGCTGTAACCATTGTTCTATTGTCTCTTGCTGCAAGAAGTGCAGATTCATTTAATAAGTTTTCGATATCAGCACCACTAAATCCAGGGATACGTTTAGCGAAATCTTCTAATTTAACATTTGGATCAATTTTTTTGTTTCTAGCATGTACTTTTAAAATAGCTTCACGTGCACTAACATCTGGTAAACTGATTGTGATTTGACGATCAAATCTACCTGGACGAAGTAATGCAGGGTCTAATACATCAGGACGATTGGTTGCAGCCATAATGATAATACCCATATTGCCGCTAAATCCATCCATTTCAACAAGTAATTGGTTAAGTGTTTGTTCACGTTCATCGTGACCACCACCAACACCAGCACCACGTTGACGACCAACAGCATCGATTTCATCAATAAAGATGATACATGGAGAGTTTTCTTTAGCTACTTTAAATAAGTCACGAACACGAGAAGCACCAACACCAACAAACATTTCTACAAAGTCAGACCTGAAATTGAGAAGAATGGTACGCTTGCTTCACCTGCAACTGCTTTAGCAATTAATGTTTTACCAGTACCAGGTTGTCCAACAAGAAGTACACCTTTTGGAATTCTAGCACCCATATCAACATATTTTTTAGGAGTTTTAAGGAAATCAATTAATTCTTCCATTTCCTCTTTTTCTTCATCTAAGCCAGCAACATCTTTAAAAGTAATTGTCTTTTCACGGTTAAGTTTAGCTCTATTTTTAGCAAAATCAAATGCTTTACTATTTTGGTTATTCGCATTTTTAAAGATAATGAATAAAAAGACAACCATTAATAAAATAGGAACTACATAAATTAATATGGTTAATATACTGAATCCTGATTGAATGAGTATACCTGTTTCAGCAAGTGTGCTTTGCGATTCAACAATACCCATAATAGTATTTGCTTGATCAATACGCATAGTACCTGTGAAATTTTGAATATCGCCATAATTTGAAATAGCATCTTCAAAGAATGTACCGGTGATTTCTACAATATCAAGATTATCTCCACCAACAGCTTCATAATAAAATGATGATATGTCACCTGCTTGAGCAGCAGTAGTTAATTCTGTTGTAGATAATTCAATTGTTTGACCACTAAATGCATTTCTCATAAAAATGAAAACTGCAACCACCACAATGATGGTGAAAATCATGATTAAATAATCTGGTTTTCTTTTAAAATTTATTTTTTTATTTGGAGTTTTTGGTTTTTGATTCATTTATTTTTCACCTCTAATTATTTTTTGTAGACTTCTGGTTTAAGAATACCTACATAAGGTAGATTTCTATAATACTCGTCAAAGTCTAGCCCATAGCCGACAACGAAAGCTTTTGGAATAGTTTTTCCGACATATTCTGGTTCATATGTTTGTGTTCTACCAGCAGGCTTGTCAAGCAATGTTGCCACTTTAACTGATTTTGCACCACGATGTTTGAATAAATTTATGATGGTGACAATCGTATTTGCTGTGTCTACGATGTCTTCAACAATAATTACATCTCGATCTTGGATAGATATATCTAAGTCCATTTTTATGTTCACATTTCCTGATGAACTAATACCACCATGATAGCTACTAACTGACATGTATGCTTGTTCTAGTTTTAAATCTATTTTTTTAGATAGATCTGACATAAAAGGAACGCATCCTTTTAATAAACCAACAAGTAATGGGTTTTTACCTTCATAGTCTTTTGTGAGTTGTTTTCCTAAGGTTGTACAAATATCATCAATTTCTTGTTGTGACACTAAGATTTCTGAAATGTCTTTATGCATGGTTAGTCTCCTTTTGACTTAAAGTATAGTGTTTTTGTGGTACCAAGCGTTTTGTTTAAATATAGATCTTGAACCCAAAGTATTTGATTGTTATTGTCTGTAAGTACCCATAATTCATTTCTTTTTTTCATAGGAATCTTTTTGTCAATAAGCAATTTTTTTAACTTTTTATGACCGTAATCATAGGTCAGAATATCGCCATTTAAACGATGTCTAATCCACAATGGAAACGCTAATTCATTATAACATAATTTTGTAAATTCTTCAGTAATGATGGAAGAATCATCTAAAAATGTGAAAAACTCCACATTTTTAAGTTTATTCTTACCAATTGAGAGTTGAAAAAATTCAGGTTCAATAGATTTGAAAACTTCAATATTAGCTTTGTCATATGCCTTTATAAAGACATATTTATCATTTAAGCGATATGATTGATTTGGTGCATTTGATTGAAGCATTTGTGTAATATCAATAATTTTTTCATAGGTTGTGTCAATCATGTTTTTTTCTAATAAATATGCAACTATATCTTGTTGAATTGATTTGTCTAAAGTCTTATAAACATCAAGATGAATAAAGCCATCTTTAATATAGGTAATAGAGGTTTTTCTTATGAAATGAAATGCATCTGATACTTGTTCATGATATTGCTTTATACTTTCAAGCAATTGCGAATTTTCTTGTTTCATAATAGGAACAACTGCATGGCGATATCTATTTCTCAGATAAGCATTTTCTTCGTTTGATTCATCTTGCATAAAAGGTATTTTTTCTTGTTTAACATAGTCAATTAAGGTTTCTTTTGAAGTGTATAAAAAAGGTTTAACATAATGAATGTGATTCTTTTCATAAATGTATTGCATACCTGCATAACCTAAAAGATTAGATCCTCGTGTTAATTTAATGAGAATTGATTCTAATAAGTCGTCTAAATGATGAGCAGTTAAAATATATGTTGATTTAGTTTCCTTAGCAACATCAAGCAAATAATGATGTCTTAGTACATGGGCTTGATGATGAAAGTTACCATTTTCTTCAACATCAATTGTGAAATAGTGAAAAGGTATCTTATTTGATGCGCAATATGTTTGTACCATTTCAGCTTCATGAACGGATTGTTCTCTTTTTAAATGATTAAAATGAACAACAATAAGCTGATATTTTTGAGCATGCAATAAATGGAGCAATGCCATTGAATCTATGCCACCGCTGACTGATACGATAAGTTTTTGATTTTTAATGTTATTGATAGATTGATTTAATAAATCAATAATTTGTTTCATAGGTCTCACTCCTTACAATCATATTATATCATGTGTAATTATAAAAAATGCCATATTTTTCAATGATAACGTGTTATAATTAAGAACAGCAAAGGGGAGTTGAAAATGATTATTTTAGCAAGTAGTTCACCAAGACGCGCAAAGCTGTTAAAAGATGCGGGTATTGAGTTTGTTGTAGAGCCTAGTGATATTGAAGAAGTTATAGACGAACATTTAGAACCTAAAGACATTGTCATCGATTTAGCAAAACAAAAAGCACAAGCAGTTTCATTGAAACACCCAGACGATATAGTGATTGCAGCAGATACAATTGTTGTTTTTAATCGCGAGATTTTAGGAAAACCAAAAGATGAAGCTCATGCATATGAAATGTTAAAGATGCTTTCTTCAGAGCAACACCAAGTTTACACAGGTGTGGCTATTCAAAAAGGTGAAAAAATAAATAGTTTTTATACGAGAGCAGATGTTCTTATGAAACAATTATCAGATTTAGAAATTAAAGAGTATATACAAACTAAAGAACCTTTAGATAAAGCAGGTGCTTATGGTATTCAAGGTTTAGGATCAAAACTTGTTGAAAGATATCAAGGAGATTTCTTTACGATAGTAGGATTACCTTTAAAAGATGTTATTGCAAACTTAAATACATTTAATTAAAAAAAGTTTATTTGGGAGAAACTTATGAATAATAAGTCATGGAAAGACTATATTGTATATCAAATATATCCAAGAAGTTTTATGGATTCAAATGGTGATGGTATTGGGGATATCCATGGAATTATTTCAAAGTTAGACTATGTAAAAAGTCTAGGTGTAGATATCATCTGGTTATCACCTGTCTATCAATCACCTAATTATGATAATGGTTACGATATTAGCGATTATGAAGCCATTAACCCGGACTATGGCACGATGGAAGATATGGATTTACTTTTAAAAGAAGCTGAAAAGAGAGACTTAAAAATAATTATGGATCTAGTGATTAACCATACATCGAGTGAACATGAATGGTTTAAAAAAAGTTGCGAGAATGATCCAGTATATAGAGATTATTATATTTGGAAAGATAAACCAAACAACTGGACAAGTTTTTTTGGTGGAAAAGCTTGGGATAAATATGGAGATCAATACTACCTTCATTTATTTGCTAAAGAACAAGTAGATTTAAACTGGCATCATCCTAAGGTGATGGATGAAGTTCAAAAAATTATGAAATATTGGCTTGATAAAGGCATTTTTGGTTTTAGATGTGATGTGATTAATATTATATTTAAATCTTCTTTAGACAATGGTAGAAAAAGAATTATATTAACAGGTAGAGAACACTATCATCAACAAGAAGGTATGCATCAAATATTAAAAACATTAAGACAAGAAGTGTTGAATAAGTATGAGACATTTACAGTTGGTGAAACTGTCATGGTCACACCTAAACAAGCTAATGATCTTATCTATCCAGAAAAAACGGAACTTGATATGATTTTTAGTTTTGAGCATATGGAAACTGATCAATTTAATAATAAATGGTTTAGAACGAAATTTAAACCTAAGAAATTTATGAAAGTTATAACTAAATGGCAAAACGAAGTATATTGGAATGCAAATTATTTTGAAAATCATGATCAACAACGTATTGTTTCTAGATTTGCAAATGAAGCATTTAGAAAGTATAGTGCTAAAATGTTTGCAACCTTACTTATTGGATTAAAGGGAACACCATATATCTATCAAGGACAAGAAATTGGTATGACAAATGGTGACTTTAAAGAGATGAGTGAATTTATGGATGTTGAAACACATAATATTTATGCACTTGCAAAAAAATTAGGTTTTTCTAAAAAACGACGTTTTAAAATGATGTTAAAAAGTTCAAGAGATAATAATAGAACACCAATGCAATGGACTAAAGATGGTGGATTTACTCAAGGTACGCCTTGGTTAAAACAAAATAGTAATACAAAAACTATTAATGTTGAAGCACAAGAAGCTGATCAAAATTCTATTTTAAATTATTATAAAAAGATGATAGAACTTAGAAATCATGAAGAAACTTTAGTGCATGGTGACTATCAATTCATCAGTATGAAAAAAAATGTGTTAGTTTTTGAAAGAACTTATGCGAAAAAAACATTAGTGATTGTATGCAATATGAATGATACAGATAGAAAATTTTTAAATCAGCATCATGGGAAATTACTAATGACTAATTATCAAGAAATGAGTAATTTAAAATTAAAACCATATGAAGCTCGCATATATTTAAAGGAGATTTAATAAATGATAAGATTTGTAGACGAACATTTTGTTTTAGAAACAAAATCGTTAACTTATGCTTTTTATATATTAAAAACTAAACATTTAGAACATATATATTTCGGATCAAAAATTCCAGATCAAGATCTTATGTCAGCACATATTAAATTAACAGCAAAAGCAGGATCGATGGTAGATTACTTGGAAGAAAAAGGAAAAGATATACCGCTCGATCTTATGCCTTTAGAGTATTCTAGTTATGGGAAGGGTGATTTTAAATTAACACCACTGATATTAAATATGCCTAATCACTCGTATGTCTCTGATTTTGTATATGACTCACATAAAATTATTAATGGTATTTTAGCAAGCAAAGATTTACCTGTAGGACATGTTAATAATGATGAAGCACAAACATTGATTGTGACTTTAAAAGATATGAAGTATGATTTATATATAGATTTAGTCTATAGCGTTTTTTATGATACAAATGTTATATCAAGAAGAACGATATTAAGAAATGAAACTGATAGTCAAATTCAAATAAGAAAACTTATGAGTATGATGTTAGATATATATGGTACGGATTATGAATTACTAACGCTTGATGGTGGATGGATTAAAGAAGGTAAAGCTAATCGTGTTGAAATATCAAAAGGCACATATATTAATGCATCAAATACAGGAAGTAGTTCTAACAAGCATAATCCAGGCGTTATTTTATATCAAAAGGGTACACATGAAGATTTCGGTTCTTGTTACGGCGTTAATTTAGTGTATAGCGGAAATCATTATACCGCTATTGATCAATCTAATCATGGCATACTACGTTTAATGCAAGGCATAAATCCAGAAATGTTTGAATTTAATTTAGAAAAAACCCAATCATTTGAAACACCGATGAGTGTTATGACATATGCAAAAAATGGATTTAATGAGTTAAGCCAAAACATGCATCGTTTTATTGAGCATCATATTATACCAAAGAAATTTGAACATGAATTAAGACCGGTTGCGATTAATTCATGGGAAGGTTTCTTTTTTGACTTTAATGAAAGTAGACTTTTAAAATTAGCTAAAAAAGCTAGGGATCTAGGTGTCGAATTATTTGTATTAGATGATGGTTGGTTTTCTGTAAGAGACGATGATACAAAAGGATTAGGAGATTATGATGTTAATCGAAAAAAATTAAGATCAGGTCTTGTTGGATTATCAAAAAAAGTGCATCAAATGGGAATGAAATTTGGATTATGGTTTGAACCTGAAATGGTGAATATAGATTCTAAACTATATCGTGCTCATCCTGAATATGTTGTTGCAATCGAAGGTAGAGAACCATCAATGGGAAGACACCAGTTAGTTCTAGATTTGTGCAGAAGCGAAGTTAGAGATTATATTGTGAATGAAATAAGTCAAATCATAGAACGTACAAACTTAGATTATATTAAATGGGATATGAATCGTCACATGTCAGATTTTTATAGCCAAAAACTTCATCATCAAGGTGCATTTTTTCATCAATATATATTAGGATTGTATGATGTGCTTCGCCGTATATTTGTTAAGTATGATCACGTTTTATTAGAAACCTGTTCTAGTGGTGGAAACCGTTTTGATTTAGGCATGTTATCGTTTGGTCCTCAAATATGGACATCTGATAATACCGACCCTATTTCAAGATTATCAATTCAAAAAGGTATAAGTTATTTATACCCACCATCAACCATGAGTAATCATGTTTCTTTATCACCACATCCACAAACACTAAGAAAAACATTGCTAGACACAAGATTTAATGTTGCAATGTTTGGTGTTTTAGGTTATGAACTTGATTTTAAAATGTTAACATCATTTGAAATAAAAGAAGTAAAAAAACAAATAGAATACTACAAAAAACATCGAAAAGTTTTACAATATGGAACATTTTATCGTTATAATGAAGTAGAACATCTACGCATGAATTTTGAAGTATTAAACGAGGACATTGGATTTGTTGGTAATTATAATATATTAGCTGAACCTAGCCCTAATGTTGAACTTTTAAAATTTAAAGGGTTAGAAGAAAATAGAAATTACGCAGTAGAAACTAGACCTCAAAAATTAACGATTGATAGATTTGGTCATTTAATTGCACATGCTCTACCGATTAAACTTAATCCAAATAAATTTTTATTCAGATTGATTAATAAATATAAACAACTTGATCAAGCAAATGAGTGTTTTGAATCATCAGGGGAAATGCTTTTACAAGGCTATAAAATGAAACAACAATTTATGGGAACAGAATATAATGAACAGACAAGATTACTTGGAGACTTTGGTTCACAAATATATAAAATAAGAAGGTTATAATATGAAAAAAACAACAGGGATAAATTTTAATTGGTATGTGAAAGCATATGATGAAAAGGATTTAAAAGAGACTAATTTAAATCTTTTTAAACAAGTCGATATACCAAATCAACCTTTTGAATTAGAAGTTAATAATTTTAATTTAAAAAATATTCAACAAAAATATACATATATATATTATTTAGATGAACCTAAAATTAATAAAAATCAAAAAGTATATTTAAGATTTGATGGAGTTGCTATTGAATCTGAAATATATGTTAACCAAGTTAAAGTAGGGCACCATGCGAGTGGGTATACACCTTATCGCGTTGATATTACTAAGCAATTAAAAAAAGAACAACAACAAGAAATCAAAGTGATAGTTTCTGGAATTGAAAGAAAAAATGTACCTCCATTTGGTGCGATTGTTGATTACCTTGGTTACGTAGGTATTTATCGTGAAGTCTTTGTTGAAGTTGTAGATGAACATGAAATAGAAAATGTATTTTTATATAGTGAAAAACCACTAGAAAACGATGAATTATCAATTGAAGTAAAAACCAATTCAAAAGGTGGTAACATCGATATAGAAATATATAAAAATAATGAGTTAGTTGTTAATCAGTCTGTAAGTAAAGATGGCGATGAATCTTTGGTCAAACTTGAAGTAACAGATAAAAAACTTTGGAGTCTAGAAGACCCTGTTTTATATGATGTTTTAATAAAATATAGTGTTAATCAAACTGTTTATGACGAGCATAAAGTGCGTTTTGGATTTAGAGATATTGCATTTAAATCTGATGGTTTTTATTTAAATGGTAAGTTAAGAAAAATAAGTGGACTAAATAGACACCAAAGTTATCCATATGTTGGATATGCAATGCCTAAACAGGCACAAGAAGATGATGTTGATATATTAAAAGATTTTCTAGGCGTAGATATGGTAAGATCATCACACTATCCATGCTCAACTCACTTTTTAAATCGTTGTGATGAAAGAGGACTTTTAGTCTTAGAAGAAATTCCTGGATGGCAATATATTGGTGATGAAAATTTTAAAAATTTAACATATGAATCACTTGAGCGTATGATAAAAAGAGATAGAAATCATGCTTCTATATGTTTATGGGGTGTACGTATTAATGAATCACAAGATGATCATGATTTTTATACTAAAACAAATGAAATAGCGCACTTATTAGATCCTACAAGACAAACTGGAGGTATTAGAAATTTAGCTAACAGTGAATTTTTAGAAGATGTTTATACATATAATGATTTTTCACATGTTGGAAATAATCCAGGTGTCTCAAAGAAAAAAGAAATTACTAAATCAAGTTATCCATATTTAGTTTCAGAATATAACGGACATATGTTTCCAACGAAATCATTTGATCAAGAAGGACGACGTGTAGATCATGCTAAAAGACATCTAAAAGTAATCAATGATATGAGAGAGCCTCATAATGGCATATCAGGAGCTATTGGTTGGGTGATGAGTGATTATCATACACATCCATCTTTTGGGAGTGGGGATGTAATTTGTTATCACGGTGTACTAGATATGTACCGTATGCCTAAATATGCTGCATATAGTTATCGTTCACAACAAGACAAAGAACCTGTGATGGAAATTCTATCTACGATGGACATTGGTGATTATCCAGGAGGGTATTTAAAAGAAGTTAATGTATTTACAAATATGGATTTTATTCGTTTATATAAAGATGATGTTTATGTGAATACATTTAAACCAGATAAAAAACAATACCCGCATTTAAAACATGCACCTATTGTCATTAAAGACTTTATTGGAGATACGCTTAAAAATCAAGAGAAAATGACACATAAAGATGCTGAAAGAACAAAAGCAATATTTAAAGCAATCACCATCAAAGGAAATAAAATATCATTTAAACATAAATTAACATTAGTGTATTTATCTAAAAAATATCATTTATCGATGATAGAAAGTATTGCATTATATTATAAATATATGAGTGGATGGGGTGCAAAAGCGCCAGTCTATCGATATGAAGGTTATAAAAATGATATGATCATGATGAAAAAAACAATCACACATGATGATGAATTCATTTGTGATGTAACATCAAAAAAACAAACAATGATACATGGTCATACATATGATGTCATAAGGTTTGAATTAAAAATTGTTAATGGTGTTAATCAAATTTATCGCTATAGTAGAGATATTATAGAGATTAATACAAAAGGACCTATTGAACTTATAGGCCCTGCTCAACAAGTTGTTGAAGGTGGTCAACTTGCTTTCTGGATTAAATCCAAAGGAAAAGGCAAAGCTAAAGTCATTATAAAAGTAAGAGACCAAGAAATTATTAAAGAGGTTGAAGTGAAATGAAGATTCTAGCATTTGATGAACAAATTAAATTATTAGATGGTTTAGATGGTTGGCATACAAAGTCTATAGAAGAAGCACCTGGTATTTTAATGACAGATGGACCACATGGTGTAAGAAAGCAAATAAGTAACCATGATAACACAGGTAAAGAAGGTAGCGTCGTAGCAACCTGTTTTCCTACTGCAAGTCTAACTGCATGTAGTTTTGATCGTCAAGTGTTAAAAAAATTAGGTACAGCACTAGCAAAAGAATGCAAATATTATGGTGTGCAAATGATATTAGGACCAGGTTTAAATATTAAACGTAATCCTTTAAATGGTAGAAACTTTGAATATTTTAGTGAAGATCCTTTATTATCAGGAGAACTTGCTGCAAGTTTCGTAAGAACTGTTGAAGATCAAGGTGTTGGGACTTCAGTTAAACACTTTATTGCAAATAATCAAGAAACGAATCGTTTTACAATTGATAGTATAGTTGGTGAACGTGCATTACATGAAATCTATTATAAAAATTTCAAACGTGTTATTGATGAAAATCCAGCAAGTGTTATGGCCAGTTATAATAAAATGAATGGGCATTACTTAACAGAACACCCTATATTAAAAGATGTGCTTCGTAAAGCTTGGAAATATAAAGGATTAATCGTAAGTGACTGGGGAGCAATCAATGATAGAGTTGCATCAGTGAAAGCTAGTTGTGACTTAGAAATGCCTTCATCATACGGTTATTCAGAAAAGAAACTAAGAGAAGCTAGTGCAAATGATAAAGCATTACCAAGAGCAATTACAGCAGCAGCACAACGCGTTATAGAACTATCAGAAAAATATAAAGTAGATGAATCAGCAGAAACTATTGATTTTAATAAACAACATGAACAAGCACGTATGATTGCTAGAGAATCAATGGTACTTGCTAAAAATAATGAAAACATTTTACCACTGCAAACTTTAGAAAATGTAGCAATCATCTCAGGTTTTGCATATGATATGAGATTTCAAGGTGGAGGCTCTTCTCATGTCAATGCTTTTGAAGTTAGTCAACTTGTTGATATAGCACCTAATTATTCTAAAAATATTAAAGTGGCTAAAGGATTCGATATTAATAAATATATTAAAAGTGATCATAAATTAGAAAATGAAGCATTAGAGATTGCAAACCAAGTTAAAAAGGTTGTTTATGTTGTAGGTATACCAGAAGTCCTTGAAACTGAAGGCTTTGATAGAAAAACACTTAATCTACCTCAAAATCAAATTGCATTATTTGAAAAAATATATGAAATTAATCAAAATATAGTGATCGTTGTTGTTGGAGGTTCAGTTGTAAATTTAGCACCATTTAAAAAATCTAAAGGTGTACTTATCGCATATTTAGGAGGACAAGCGTCTTCACAAGCGATGATGGATATTTTATATGGGAAAGTAAGTCCATCAGGAAGACTTGCAGAAACATGGATTGATGACGAGAATTCTTGTAATGTAAAAATAACAAATGATAATCATGCAACGTATTATGATGAATCAATATTTGTTGGTTATAGGTATTATGAATCATTTAGAAAACCTGTTAGATATCATTTCGGCCATGGCTTAAGTTATGCGAAATTTGCTTATACTAATTTTGAAGTTGAAGAAGTAACTGAGGGTTATAAAGTTTCTGTTTGTGTAAGAAACATCGGTCAGATGGTAGCTAAAGAAGTTGTTATGATTTTTATAGGGCATCCTGAAAGTTCTGTATATCGGGCAAAAAGAGAATTAAAAGCTTTCGATAAAATTGAATTAAAACCGGGAGAAAGTAAAAATGTTCAATTTTTATTAACAAAAGATGACTTTAGTTTTTATGATGTATATCTTAAAAAGTTTATTGTTGAAGAAGGCACATATGTTATCGAGTTAGGAAAACATGCTGGTGAATCAATTGAAGAAATTCAAATAGATATTAAAGGTAAGCATGTCAAACATCCGATGACAAGTTATAATCAATATGAATATAATCCAAATGATTTTGCTAAAATATATCAATCCCCATTACCACCAAGAAATATAAAACGAAAACGTCCATTTGATTTATCAATCACATTAAACGAAGTTAATCATTTAATCATTGGTAAAATAATTAAAAGACAGATTATGAAAATAGCAACAAAAGAATTAAAAGATAGTGAAGAACTTTGGTTAAAAGAAGTGATGAAAAGAACATTATCAGAAACACCGATGAGAATGATATCACTATTTAGCAATAATCAGTTATCAATGTATCAAGCAGAAGGTATTATAGATATTTTAAATCTACGATTCATTAAAGGTATAAAAAAATTAAATAAAAAATAGGGGAAAAATATGGAAGCAATTCAAAAGTTTGACAAAAAGTCTAAGTATATGTATACAACAGCAGCTATAGGTAGAGACATGATGTATGCCTTTTATGCTAACTTTTTACTTATCTTTTTGACAAACGCAGTAGGCGTGACTGATGCCGAATTAGTTGCAGTAGGTATTGTGATGGCAGTAGCAAGAGTTTGGGATGCTGTTAATGATACATTTATGGGATTTATTATTGATAACACGAAATCTAAATGGGGTAAATTTAAACCTTGGCTTATTATAGGTGCAATCACTTCAGCGATTGTATTCTTCGCATTATTCCAAGACTATGGTTTATCTGGTGCACCATTTGTTATCGTCTTTGGTATTCTTTATGTATTGTCAGGTATGACTTTTACAATGAATGATATTAGTTATTGGTCAATGTATCCAAGTTTTACAACAGATCCAAAAGAACGTGAAGGTATTGCATCACTTGCAAGAATATTTGCAAGTCTAGGTATGTTCATTGTTGTTGGTGGTGTACCACTTATTTATCCAAACTTTCCAGGAGGGCCTAAATTAGCATTTTCTGTTTTGGCATTAGTGATTGGTTTGATTTTTATTGGATCTCAGATCATGGTATTTTTCGGTGTTAAAGAACCTAGAAATGTAATAACACATGTTAAACAAGATAAAACCAAATTTAAAGATTTATTAGGTATTATTATTAAAAATGATCAACTTGTGGTTATTATTGTTGCTATTTTATTATTTAATGCAGGATATTTTATTACAACTGCGCTTGGATTATATTTCTTTGATTATGATTTTAATCGATATGGTGGCACTGAGTTTACAATATTTACAGTTATTTTAGCATTCAGTCAATTAATGGCGATAGGATTATTTCCTGCAATTGTTAAAAAATTTGGAAGAAAGAGAATATTTTTAACAGCAACCATTTTAGTAGTGATTGGATATGCAGTATTCTTTAGTGCTGGTTATGTGTTTGAACTTAGTATGTTAGTGATTGGTATTGCTGGATTTGTTTTATTCTTTGGTCAAGGGTTAATTCAAGTATTAGTGCTTGTTATGTTAGCTGATACGATTGAATATGGTCAGTGGAAACTTGGTACAAGAAATGAAAGTATTGTATTTAGTATAAATCCTTTTGTGACTAAGATGGCAACAGCAATTCAAACATTGGTTGTTTCTATAACGCTAGCAACTTCTGGTTTAAATAGTGTAGTCATTAATCCAGTAACAACAGCAAAAGAGAATAACCCTGATATGACAAATGAGCAGGTCAGAGCATTAATATCAAGTCTAACAACACCTGAAATGTTATTAGATTTAAGAATTTCTATGTTAGGTATTCCATTAGTGCTCATCGTCTTATCGTATGTCGTTTATCATCGCTTCTATAAAATTGATGATAAGTTATATAGTCAAATTACTACAGATTTATTAAGTAGAAGTGAAGTAAAATCAGAAGAAGCTTAATATACATAAAAAAAACAGCAGATTTAATTTGAACTGCACCCCAAAAGTTGTACATAAAAATAATTATGTATAATTTAAGAAAGGGGTGCTTTTTATATGCCAAGAACAAATAAAAGATATGAACCAGAGTTTAAGATTAAAGTCGTAGAAGATATGAGAAAAAATCAACTGGGCTATAGTGAAACTGCAAGGAAATATAACCTATATAAACTAGTCAATGGGTATCAATATCCAGCGCATAATATACTTAAAAGATGGCAAAGACAATATCTTGAAAAAGGTAAGGATAGCTTTTTCATTGAAACCAGAGGACGCGCAAGATTAGGCAAAGGTTCAAAACCGAAACTAAATAAAAAGGGTGAAGAAGATTTAATCGCAGAAAATCAAAGACTAAGAATGGAAAATGAGTTTCTAAAAAAGTTGAAAGCCTTAGTTATAGAGCGCGAGCAAAAAGAAAAGAAATCGCACAAGTAGTCTATGAACTAAGGAATAAATACAGATTAAAAGATTTATTAGCTTACGCAGGTATCCCTGCATCAACATATTACTACTATGTAAACTATCATCATAAAGATAAAGATAGAAAAATCAATGAACTTATTCAAAGTATCTATGATGAATATAAAGGAAGATATGGTTATAGAAGAGTCTTGTTGGTCCTAAGAAATGACCATCACTACGTGATAAACCATAAAAAAGTCCAAAAACTCATGAGAGAACTTGGACTTAAGGGTAGGATAAGAAAATCTAAATATAGATCATATAAGGGCACTGTTGGTAAGATATGTCCTAATTATTTAAATAGAGACTTTAATACAACAAAAGCAAATCAAAAATGGGTCACTGATGTCAGTGAATTTAAATTAGGCGAGGACAAACTCTATTTATCTCCTATATTAGATTTACATGGTGGATATATCGTATCATATGACCTATCTTCATCGCTTAATCTATATCAAACAAGAGTATGTTAGATAAAGCGTTTAAAACATTAGATAAGGATGAACACCCTATTTTACACTCTGATCAAGGGTGGCCATATCAACATAAAAAAATTCAAGATATGATAAAAAACCAAGGTATGGTTCAATCAATGAGCAGAAAAGGTAACTGTCTTGATAATTCAGTGATGGAGAATTTCTTTGGAAGAATGAAAGTTGAGATGTTTTATGGAGAAACATTTAAAAATCTAGATGATCTTCAAAACGAGATTCATATGTACATGGTTTACTATAATCAAAAACGCATAAAGTCTCATTTAAAAGGATTGACTCCTCTACAATACGTAAATCAATCCTTACATTTAAATATTTAATTAAAACTACAACTTTTGGGGTTTACTACAATTATCTGCTGTTTTTAATATCTTCTAATTCTTGTTTGGAATAAAGATATTTTTTGTGACAAAAATGACATTCGATTTCAGCTTTACCATCAGCAATTAATTCATCTAAGTCTTTTTTCTCTAGAACGGATAAACTTCTAGCAAAGCCATCTTTAGAACATGGACAATGATATTTAAGTTCATGTTTTGATAATACTTGATATTGATGATTAGATAATATGTCCGTAATATCTTCAGGTGTTTTACCTTCATGTATAAGTGTACTCATAGGTTTAATTGTTTTAATGACTTTTTCAATTTTTGTAATTGTTTCTTCAGTGACACCGGGCATCAGTTGGAGGATATATCCACCACTTGCTAAAATGCTTTGATCTGTATTAACTAATACACCTAAACCAACGGATGAAGGTACTTGTTCAGATGAAGCGAAATAATAAGTAAAGTCATCAGCAATTTCTCCAGATTGAAGTTGTGTTGATGATGTGAAATTATTTTTCATTTTTAGATCTTTAGTAATAAATAAAAATCCTTTGCCTACGGCTGCACCTACATTAAGTTTTCCTTTTTTAGGACCACTGTTATATTTCAAATAGACATTAGGGTTTTGGATTTCTCCTCTAACTTCTCCATTTGGATTGGATTCAACAAGCATTGAACCAATAGGCCCATCACCTTTAATTCTTAATGTGATACGTTCACCTTTTTTATACATTAAACCTATCATCGCTGATGCGGTTAAAAATCGACCGAAGGCTGCTGATGCTGTTGGCCAAGTTTGATGTATTTTTCTTGCTTCTTCAACAAGTTCAGTTGTAAGAGATGCGTATATTCTTACTGTTTTGTCATAAGCATAACTTATGATTGCATAATTTTTCATATCTATCTACCTCAATTCATATTGTAGCATAATTGCATGTAAAGTAGGAACATGATACAATAAATCAGGTGATAAAAATGTCGTTTTATATAGGAAATATAGAAGTAAAAAATAAAATCATATTAGCCCCAATGGCTGGTGTATCAAATAGTCCTTTTAGAATACTTGCAAGAAAGTATGGTGCAGGGCTTGTTTATGCTGAAATGGTATCAGATAAAGGTTTACTTCATAGTAACGAAAAGACATTGAAATTATTATATATGACCGATGTTGAAAAACCGATGGCACAACAAATCTTTGGATCTGATAAAGATACTATGGTTGAAGCCGCACTATATATTGATAAACATAGTAATTGTGATATTATCGATATTAATATGGGTTGTCCTGTGCCAAAAGTAGCGATTAAAGCTCAAGCAGGAGCAAGCCTATTAAAAGATCCTGATAAGATATATGATATTGTGAGTGAAATTGTAAAGCATGTTACAAAACCTGTGACAATTAAAATTAGAGCTGGTTGGGATGATAATAGTAAAAATGCTGTTGAAGTTGCTCAAAAAGCCGAAGCTGCAGGTGCGAAAGCTATTGCAGTACATGGAAGAACAAGATCTCAAGGTTATAGTGGATTTGCTGATTTAGAAATTATTAAAGCAGTTAAAGAAGCGGTTAAAATTCCTGTTATTGGGAATGGGGATGTTACAGATGGACCTTCAGCTAAACGCATGTTAGAGTATACAGGATGTGATGCAGTTATGATTGGTCGAGGTGCGTTGGGTAATCCTTGGGTATTCAGAGAAATAGATGCATATTTAAAAGATGGCACAATGGTTGATAAACCATCAAATGAAGAAATTAAAGAAATGATGATACTTCATTTAGATGCACTTATTGAATTAAAAGGTGAAAAGATTGCTTGTTTAGAGATGCGAGGTCATGGTCCTTGGTATTTGAAAGGTATAGCGCATGCGAAAGAATTAAGATACAAATTAAGTAGAACACAAACAAGAGATGAGTTTGTTGAACATATTAATGAATTTTTCAAATAAAAGGGACTGTA
Organism: Mycoplasmatota bacterium; assembly: GCA_018622495.1. Taxonomy (GTDB): domain Bacteria; phylum Bacillota_I; class Bacilli_A; order Acholeplasmatales; family Acholeplasmataceae; genus WOFB19. The sequence goes on along the minus strand of CP076021.1, from coordinate 169,339 downwards.
AAGAAATGAAGTTATAACCACTTCATGGACCTATCGGTCCTTTTTCTTTTATCTAATGTGGATAAATATAAAAAAACACCTGTTTTTAGGCATATTCAAAAAAGATTTCTATAAATCTTATGCTTTTTTGTGGATATCTAATGTGTAATTCTATACCTTTTATTGTGATATTTTGATAGATTATACCCTATGGCTACCAAAAATAACTCTAATCTTACATTTTGAGTATGTCGTCTTCTAAATCTTCTAAATCCAAATGCAGTTTTAAGTACACCAAATGCACCTTCAACTTGTATCGATCTTTGCATGCGAAGTTCTATACCTAATGGTGATGATAGATTTTTAATCACTTCTTTTTGATAACCTATATTTTCTTTGTTTATCTCTTTACGTTTACCGCTTGGTAGAAGATAGACATCGTTGCCCCTATTATTTTTATAAAGGTATTTAAGTCTATCACCATTGGTACCCACATAATCATCACCATTTTTTATAAGTTTATGCGTGAAATATGGATCATTGATACGTTTCTTGTCATGCGTATCTTTACTATACATCCCATATTTTTGATAAAGTTTCATATCATTAAACTTCAAATACCGATAATTCATTAGCCCACCATATCCAGCATCTCGCTACTGGATAGGTTGGATAATAACCATATCTATCTTTATATCCTTCTAAAAAGGGTATCAGTGTTTTATAATCACTGCGTTCACTAAATATATCAAGATGACATATATATTCATCCGATACACCGATTTGAATGTTATAGCCTGGTTTTAATTGACTATTTCTCATATGATCTTCTTTCATATGCATAAATGTAGCGTCTACATCTGTTTTTGCATATGAGTTTCTATCATTACCCATAATCTTTAAGTCTTTGGTGTATTGTTTTAATTTCTCTATATACGTATCAATGTGTTCATGATCTCTTTGTAATGCTGTTTTTCGTCTTCCTTTACCATAAACAAATTTAATTGAATGTTTATGAATCTCTTTTTCTAAAAATCTCTTGATACGTTCTAAATATGATAGCTCATAGCTTTCATCAATTGGAAAGTAGATGCCTTCTAATTGATAACGATCATTAAGTGTTTTAAGCGTTTTTGTTATTTTCTTATATAGTTTATCTCTAAACTTGAGGATTGATTTTTTCCATACAAATGTATATTTGTTCGCACTTGATTCTATTTTTGTTCCATCAATATATATGATATCAGTATTGATGTTTTCTTTGTCAACGAGATATTTTGAAAGTTCATAGAAGATGTCTTTGATACCTTCAACTAAATGTCTGTCGATGAAATCTTTAATCGCTTGATGACTTGGTTTAAGTTCATCTGTTAGCCACATGATTCTAATATCATGTCTTGCAGCTTTTTCCATCGCTCTTAAACTTTGAATTTTTTCCATCTCGACAAAACAATATCAATTTTAACATGTTGACTTTATGATATCCGATTCTTCCTCTTGGATCTTTTTCGGTTTTTAAGTATTTCCCTACCTCCAATTTTGAAAATACTTCGTCAAATGTTCTCACTTCACTATCAAAAGGTATTAAAATGTCTAAAGATAGTGGTAATTTTAATTGTTTTGCGTTAAAATAATTATGTGTTAATTGAGTGCTTTTCATACTTCAATTATACCAAAAAACTGGGTCTCTAACGAGATCCAGTTTTTGTTTATGGGCTTTTATTTATTTACAGACCCTATTTTTTTGCATATAATTGATATTTTTGTATTTGTTCCGGAGATAGAATCACAGAAACTAAGATACCTTCATCTAAATATTTTGTATCTAAAACTGTAGCATGTTCCTTTAAGTAATTAAATAATTGGCCATCAGTAAATGGAATAAGCAAATGAGAAATGCGATGATTTTTATAGATGTGACCATAAATTGCTGAAATGAGTTCGTGATAGTTTTCTTTTGTTTTATTTGAAATATATAAATAATCTTCAAATATAGTTAAAGGTTTTATAGTTAAATCTTTTTTAGTCATTACTAATATACGTTCGATAGTATCTGCACCAATTTCTTTTAAAACATTTTTAGTTACAGCCATTTCATGTTCATATTGATTCGTCGCATCAACGACATGCAATAATAAATCTGCATGTAACACATCACTTAAAGTTGTTTGAAAAGAACGAATGAGTTCATGGGGTAGTTTAGAAATAAAACCAACTGTATCAATAAGTATAAAAGGTGGTTTATTTTCTTGTTGGATACGTCTTGCTTTTGTATCAAGTGTTGCAAATAACATATCTTTTTCAAAGACAGGTTCTTGTATCTGATTTAAATATGAAGTAAGTCCATTCATTAAAGAAGATTTACCAGCATTAGTGTAACCAACAAGTGCAACAACAGGGATATCATTATCTCTACGTCTTTTAGTTGCGATGAGTTGTTCTTTTTCTATTTTAAGAAGTTGTTGTTTAATTAAAGAAATTTCTCTAAGTATTTTTCGTCTATCAAGTTCTAATTTGGTTTCACCAGGCCCTTTAGCATTATATGAACCACCACCTTGTCTAGATAGCGTTTTACCAATACCAGAGAGTCTTGGTAACATATAAAGTTTTTGAGCAAGTGAAACTTCTAAAATAGCTTGTTTTGTTTGAGCACGTTCTGCAAAAATAGAAAGAATTAAGAAACTACGATCTATAACCTGCACATCCAGTGCTTTTTCTAAATTAGATAATTGAGATGATGAAAGTGTATCGTCAAAAATAACTACATCAATATCTAAAACATCTATAATTTGTTTGAGTTCTTCAACTTTACCGCTACCGATAAAAAAACGTGGCGATATAGTTTTTGCTTTTTGAACAACTTTATCTTTGGTTTGAATGTTTACTGCAAGTGCTAATTGTTCTAATTCATCTAAGTTGCTTTTAATATTGATTTGTCCTTGTTCAATGTCTATACCGACTAGTATTGCTTGATCCATCATATCACCACCATAAATATATGATAACATTTATTAAAACGTTTTCAATAAAAAATATTATAGTATTGCTAGTTTTTTATTTTAAAAAGAAATATAATCAATCTAACAAGAGACGATCATAATTAAATATAAAACAGGAGGTTTTTTAGCATGAACGCATGGAGAAGATTTAAAACTGGGACTTGGAATGAAAAAATCGATGTTAGAGATTTTATGATTCTAAATTATAAAGAGTATTTAGGAGAATCATCATTTTTGGTTGGTGCTACAAAAAGCAGTGAAGTACTTAATGAAAAGTTTGCTACACTACTAAAAAAAGAAAAATCATTAGGTGGCGCAATTGATATGGACACTAAAGTTGTTTCATCAATGACAAGTCATCAAGCAGGATATATCGATAAAGACTTAGAAAAAATAGTTGGGCTGCAAACAGACGCACCATTTAAGAGAGCATTTCATCCATATGGTGGTATTAATGTTGCTTATAAAGCAGCAAAAGCTTATGGTTATGAAATTGATGAAGAAATGCTACATATTTTTAATACCTATAGAAAAACACATAATCAAGGTGTTTTTGATGTATATTCACCGAAATCAGAAGCGCTAGACGTACTGGAATTATTACAGGACTTCCAGATGGTTATGGTAGAGGAAGAATAATAGGTGATTATAGACGTGTTGCATTATATGGCGTTGATGCACTTATCAAGGATAAGCAAGATCAAAAAGCATATTACACTTCACTTGAAATGAACGAAAAAAATATTCGCATGTGTGAAGAGATACAAGATCAAATTAAAGCGTTAAATGCATTTATAGAAATGGGTGACATCTACGGATTTGATTTAAGAAAACCAGCGCAAAATTCATATGAAGCAGTGCAATGGACATATTTTGGTTATTTAGCTGCTGTCAAAGATCAAAATGGTGCAGCAATGAGTTTAGGAAGAACGGCAACATTTTTAGATATATTTATTGAACGTGACTTAAATGAAGGTCTTATTACGTAAATAGAAGCACAAGAATTAATTGACCATTTTATTATGAAATTACGTATGATACGTTTTGCTAGAACACCCGAATATAATGATTTATTTACAGGCGATCCAACATGGGTAACTGAGAGTTTAGCAGGTATGACGAACGATGGAAGATCTTGGGTAACTAAAACAACCTTTAGATATTTACAAACGTTATATAATTTAGGGACTTCAGCTGAACCAAATCTAACAGTATTATGGAGCGAAGGGTTACCAGAAAACTTTAAGAAATTTTGTGCAAAAGTTTCTATTGATACAAGTAGTATTCAATATGAGAATGATGAGCAAATGAGACCGGAGCACAGTGATGACTATGGTATTGCTTGTTGTGTATCACCTATGGCAATTGGTAAAGAAATGCAATTTTTTGGAGCAAGAGCTAACTTAGCAAAAGCATTATTGTATGCGATGAATGGCGGACAAGATGAAATTAGTGGTGCTCAAGTTGGTCCAAAAGGCGAAGTCTTAAAAGAAAAGATTTTAGATTTTGATGAAGTAATGGAAAAATTTGATAATATGCTTACTTGGTTAGCAAAAACATATGTAAGTGCATTAAATATTATTCATTACATGCATGATAAATATGCATATGAAGCTATTCAAATGGCATTTCATGATGCAGAAGTTAAAAGAAACTTTGCGACAGGTATTGCTGGATTATCAGTTGTTGCAGATTCATTGTCAGCAATTAAATATGCACAGGTTAAACCTTTATATGATGATCGCGGATTAATTTATGATTTTGAGATTAATGGAGATTTTCCATGTTATGGAAATAATGATGATCGCGTTGATATGTTAGCAGTTGATATTGTTAATCGTTTTATGAATAAAATTAGAGCATTATACACATATAGAGAATCAACACCAACTATGAGTATTTTAACGATTACTTCAAATGTTGTTTACGGTAAAAAAACTGGAAACACTCCAGATGGTAGAAGAAAAGGGGAACCTTTCGCACCAGGAGCAAATCCAATGCATGGTCGTGATAAATCAGGTGCATTAAAATCATTATTAAGTGTTGCTAAAATTCCATGCGAAAGCTGTCAAGATGGTATTTCGAATACATTTACACTAGTACCACAAGCATTAGGAAAAGATTTAGAATCGGCTGATGGATTTACATATGAAGGTGAAATTAAAGCTGAAAATTTAGTTTCAATACTAGATGGATATTTTATCAATCAAGGGTATCACTTAAATGTTAATATTATGAATAGAAAAACTTTACAAGATGCTTATGATCATCCTGAAAAATATCCTAATCTAACGATTAGAGTTTCAGGCTATGCGGTAAACTTTGCTAATTTAACAAATGAACAAAAACGAGAAGTTATTGCAAGAACATTCCATGATAAAGTCTAATTTAGGAAATATTCATTCAATAGAAACGCTGGGAACATTTGATGGGCCTGGTGTAAGATATGTCATATTTTTTCAAGGATGTCCTTTTCAATGTCAGTATTGTCATAATAGGGATACATGGACAAATACAAAAAATCAATTAATGTCAGTTGAAGATCTATTAAATGATTATCAAAGATATGAAAAATTTTATAAGCACGGTGGTATTACTGCAAGTGGTGGTGATCCTATGTTGCAAACTGATTTTTTGATAGAACTTTTTACTGAAGCTAAATTAAAAGGTATTCACACTTGTCTTGATACAGCTGCTTCATGCTATCATCCTAATCAAAGAGAAAAGATAGAAAAACTTTTAAGTGTGACAGATCTCGTACTACTTGATATAAAACACATTGATGAAAAAAAGCATAAAACAATTACAGGGTTTTCTAATCAACATGTCATTGAATTCGCTACTTTATTAGACGAGTTATGTATACCAATGGTAATAAGACATGTTTTAGTACCAGGGCTAACTGATGATTCAAGAGATTTAATAAAATTACGTCAATTTATTGATCAATTAACCTATGTTGAAAAAATAGAGGTTTTACCTTATCATACAAAAGGCCGCATGAAATGGGAACAAATGGGACTTACATATCCATTAAAAGATACACCTGAACCTTTAGAAGAATCAATTGCAATTGCAGAAAAAATACTTAAAGAGAACTACAATTTTTACAAGAAATAATATGATATAATAAAAGTACCTTATACGGTACTTTTTCTTTTAGGAGGATATTGATGAACCAAATTATTGATGTGGCTAAAAAAGCTGGTATTTTAGATACCGAACTTGAACCTTATGGCAACGATAAAGCTAAAGTTTCTTTGGATGTGTTAAAAAGATTAAAACATGAAAAAGAAGGATATCTTATACTTGTTACTGCAATAAATCCAACACCTGCAGGTGAGGGAAAAACAACTATTTCAATTGGTTTAGCACAAGGATTAAATGAAATTGGAGAAAAACCAATACTCGCACTTCGTGAACCTAGTTTAGGACCTGTTTTTGGACTAAAAGGTGGAGCAACTGGTGGGGGGGAATCTATTATTATTCCAGAAGAAGCAATCAACTTGCATTTTACAGGTGATTTACATGCAATAACTGCTGCACATAATTTATTAAGTGCAGTCATTGACAATCATATATATCAAGGTAATGAACTCCGTATTAAACGTGTTGTGTGGAAACGTGCATTAGATATGAACGATCGTGCATTAAGAAAGATTGAAACAACTACACGAAAAGATGGTTTTATGATTACTGCTGCAAGTGAAATCATGGCAATATTAGCACTTGCTAAGGATTTAGAAGATCTAAAATATCGCATAAATCATATATTAGTTGCATATGATGAAGATAAAAAAGCATTATTTGTTAAAGATATTGGTTGTGCGGATGCAATGGTTTTATTACTAAAAGAAGCAATTAAACCAAATTTAGTACAAACAATTGATGGTGTACCCGCTTTTGTTCATGCAGGTCCGTTTGCAAATATTGCACATGGATGCAATTCCATTAATGCAACTAAGATGGCTTTAAAACTTGGGGACTATGCGATTACAGAAGCCGGATTTGGTGCTGATCTTGGTATGGAAAAATTTTTAAATCTTAAAGTGCCGCATTTACCTAAATCACCAGACTTAGTTGTACTAGTTGCAACCATTAGAGCGCTTAAGTCACATGGGCAATCTATGGATTATCATAAAGAAGATTTAGAAGCTTTAAAAAGAGGTATGCCCCATTTAGAAAAACATATTGAAAATATAGAAAATTTTGGATTAAATTATGTTATCGCACTAAATCATTTTAGTGAAGATTCACAAGCTGAAGTCAAATACATGAAAAAATGGGCAAAAGATAATGGACATCAATTAGCATTTGCAGATGGATTTATTCATGGGGCAAAAGGTATGGTTGAACTTGCAAATTTAGTTAAAGAAGAAGTTAAGAAACCATCAAATTTTAAATCTACATATGAACAATCACTTAGCACAAAAGAGAAAATAGAAAAAGTAGCAACTTCTATTTATGGTGCTGCTTCAGTATCATTTTCAAAACGCGCATTTGAACAATTAAAATCATATGAAGAACAAGGTTGGGTATTACCAGTATGTATGGCAAAGACACACTTATCATTGTCAGGTGATAAGAAAATGATTGGTAGACCAAAAAATTTCATTTTAGAAATATCATCAATTAAACCATCTCTAGGTGCAGGGTTCTTTGTTGCATTAACAAAAGGTATTATGACGATGCCCGGTTTAAATAAAGAACCAAGAGCCTTAAAAATGAAAGTTGATCAAAATGGAGAATTAATCTAAGGAGTGATATATATATGATGTTATTAAGCGGAAGAAAAGCATCTAAAGCATTAAAAGAAACATTGAAAAATAAAATAGTTAAAGCATCCGAAAAATATAGTAAATCGCCTAGTTTAGCGGTTATACTTGTAGGGGATAACCCAGCAAGTCTTTCATATATTAAAGGTAAGAAGAAAGCGTGTGAGCTTGTTGGTATAGATTATAAGCTCTATCATTTAAAAGAAGACGTTAGTCAATTTGAACTAGAGACGCTTATTGTAGAATTAAATCAAGATGAACAAATAGATGCTATGATATTACAATTACCAATACCTAAACATTTAGATGAAAATTATTTAATTGATTTAATTTCTAGAGAAAAAGATGCTGATGGATTTCATGTGGTTAACCAAGGGTATTTATATCAGCACAAGAAAACGATATATCCAGCTACACCAAAAGGAATTATTGGACTATTAGATTTTTATCAAATTAATGTTGAAGGTATGAATGCAACTATTATTGGTCGATCAAATATTGTTGGCTTTCCTGTTGCAAGAATGTTGATGGACAGAGGAGCAACGATTACAGTGTGTCATTCTAAAACTAAAGATTTAAAATCACATACAATAAATGCTGATATTATTGTCGTTGCAACCGGGCGACCTCATATACTAACAAAAGAAATGGTTAAGTCTGGTGTCATTGTTGTTGATGTCGGTATTAACCGTGTTGATGGTAAATTAATTGGAGATGTTGATTTTGATGAAGTTAGCAAAATAGCTTCAATGATTACACCTGTACCAGGCGGTGTCGGGCCAATGACAATCTATGGATTATTAGAAAATACCTTTGAACTTTATTTAGAACATCAAGAAAGTAAAATTAAATCTTTTTGACCTTTACTTTATACTTGAAAAATTGTTATAATAAAAGTGTATTTAATTGTCGTATAAGTCATCTAATAGGGGTGATGACGTATCTACCATGGTGCCGTAACATCATGACTACGATTATGAAGTGGGATTTATAACGTATCCAAACGATAGTTAAAATACTAACAAGGGCAAGAGGGGTAAGTAACATTTTCGATTGCTATAGAAAAAAGCATCCACTTTTGGGGGTGTTTTTTTCGTGGCTATTTTGCTAAAATAGATATGTAAAGGAAAAAGGTGAATTATATAATGAATATTTGGCACGACATTAATCCCAAAAGAATTACACCAGAAAAATTTGTTGCGTGTATTGAGATATCTAAAGGTTCAAAGAAAAAATATGAATTAGACAAAGAAACAGGAATGATTATTTTAGATCGTATATTATTTACATCAACGCATTATCCTGCAAATTATGGATTTATTCCTAGAACATATGCTGGAGATAATGATCCACTTGATGTTTTAGTTTTATGTCAAGAAGACATAGAACCATTAAGTATTGTTGAAGTATATCCGATTGGCGTAATGAAAATGATTGATTCAGATGAAATTGATGAAAAGATTATTGCGATTCCATTTGGTGATCCATCACTTACACAATATAAAGATATTAGTGAACTTCCAAGTCATTTATTAACTGAAATGGGACATTTCTTTGAAGTGTATAAATCACTTGAAGGTAAGAAAACATATATCTTGGATGTTGAAGGTCCAGAATCTGCAAGAAAAATTATTTCACAATGTATACAAACATATAATGAAAAATTTAATAAATAATAAGATAGGTGAATATAAATGGGTAGAGCACATGAAGTAAGAAAAGTTGCAATGGAAAAAACTGCAGCTGCTAAAAGTAAGTTATATGCAAAATATGGAAAAGAAATTTATATGGCTGCAAAGTCAGGTGTTCCAGATCCTGAATTGAACGCTAACTTAAAACGTATCATTCAAAAAGCGAAAAAAGAACAAGTCACTGCTGATGTTATATCAAGAGCTATTGATAAAGCGAAAGGCGGAAGTGATGATAACTATACCGAAGCCCGTTATGAAGGCTTTGGACCTGGAAGTTCAACATTTATAGTTGAATGCTTAACGGATAACGTGAATCGAACAATTGCTGAAGTTAGAAACTGCTTCACAAAGACTGGTGGTAAACTTGGTGTAACTGGCTCTGTGGTTCATCAATATAATCATCAAGCTGTATTTACAATTCCAGGATTGTCTGAAGAAGAAGTATTAGAAGTTTTAGTATTAAATGATTTAGATGCTGATGAAATTGAAGCAGATGAAGATGGTGTTACTGTACTTAGTGAAGCATCAAATTATAATGCGATTAAAACTGCATTTTTAGATCAATATCCTGAATTAGAATTTGATACAGATGAAATCATGTGGATGGCGATGATTGATGCGGAATTAAGCGAAGCAGATAAAGAAAAATATGATAGATTAATGAGTTTATTAGATAACTTAGATGATGTTCAAGATGTCTATCACAATGTTAAATTATAACCCTTATAATTAATAGAAAAGATAGGTCATAAAAGATTATGACTTATCTTTTATTTTGAAATCTATTATGTTATAATAAACCAGAGATAATCGAGGAGTCACGCTATGAAACTAAATAAATATGATGTAGACATAAATCAATACATTATGAGAGAAAAACATAGACAAGAATCGCACTTAGAACTCATTGCTTCTGAAAATTTTGCTTCAGAAGCTGTTTTGGAAGCACAAGGCTCAATATTGACAAATAAATATGCTGAAGGATATCCTAAACATCGCTATTATGGTGGATGTGAATTTGTTGATGAAATTGAAGAATTAACAAGAAGCAGATTAAAAAAACTATTTGATGCAAAGTTTGTTAATGTACAGCCACATTCTGGTTCACAAGCAAATATGGCTGCATATCAAGCGTTAATTAAACCAGGAGATACTATATTAGGTATGTCTTTAAGTGAGGGCGGTCATTTAACGCATGGATTTAGCTTGAATTTCTCAGGTAAAATTTATCATTCACATTTTTACGGTGTTGATCGAGAAACTGAATGTATAGATTATGAGCAAGTTAGAAAAATCGCTTTAGAAGTTAAACCACAATTAATTATTGCAGGTGCAAGTGCATATGCAAGAATTATTGATTTTAAGAAGTTTAGAGAAATTGCTGATGAAGTTGGTGCTTACTTATTAGTTGATATGGCGCATATCGCAGGATTAGTTGCTGCTAAATGTCATCCATCACCATTGCCTTATGCACATGTTGTTACTTCAACAACACATAAGACATTAAGAGGCCCTAGAGGTGGAATCATTTTAACAAATGATGAAAAAATTTCTAAAAAAATAGATAAAGCAATCTTCCCAGGCATTCAAGGTGGACCATTAGTTCATGTGATTGCTGCGAAAGGTGTTGCTTTTAAAGAAGCTTTAGAGCCTGCATTTATTGATTATCAACAACAAGTGGTAAAAAACGCGAAAAGATTAGCAGAAACACTTAAAAGTTTAGGATATAAGATTATATCTGATGGTACTGACAACCATATTGTTTTAGTCAATGTAAAAGATAAATATAACATAACCGGAAATATCGCTGAAGATGTTTTAGGAAGTGTTAATATAACATGTAATAAAAATACGATTCCATATGACAAAGAAAAACCTGCATATGGAAGTGGTATAAGACTTGGAACTCCTGCTGTAACAACAAGAGGATTAAATGAACAAGATATGATTAAAGTCGCTCATCTTATTGATGATGCTTTAAAATATAGAAATGACAATAAAAAATTAATGGCGATTAAAGATGAAGTGATTAAACTTACTGAAAACTATCCGCTATATGAGAAAGGAGCAGTTGAATGATTGCTAAAACAAAATATATTCCTGATGGCAAAAAAGAATTAAAAGCTTTACCAATTGAACACTATTTAGATGCAGAATACTTATATTATCCTGTAACAAGTGCAAGATGCCCAGAAGGCGAGACTTGTGTTATTGGTGGACAATTTATAAAAGTCGGTGAAGAAATTGGAACAAGAAAAGGTGCATTTTTTGAGCAACCAATTCACTCAACAGTAAGTGGGGAAGTTGTAGGTTATGAAAAACATATCGATCAAAGTGGGAAATTAGTCGATTGTTTAATTGTTAAAAATGATAAAAAGTATGAATTGCATGAATCAATTAAAGAAAGAACTGATGAAGAAATTGATGCATTAACTAAATCTGAATTTGTTGAGATAGTTAAAGAAGCAGGGTTAGTTGGATTAGGAGGAAGTGCTTTTCCAACATACATTAAATTACAAACGGATAAGAAAATTGACATTGTTTTTGCAAATGGTGTTGAATGTGAACCTTATTTAATTGCTGACTATGGATTAATGCTTCACGAACCTTCAAAAATTATTCAAGGTTTAATTTATACAATGAAAGCAAGCGGTGCACCTAAAGGTATTATCGCAATTAAAGAAAAGTATAAAGAAATCAAAGAAAGACTTAATTTTTGCTTAAGACAATTTTCAAATTATGATATCGAAGTTGTTGAAGTTGGTAATCACTATCCACAAGGATGGGAACTTGAAATGATTGAAAATGCTGCTGGCATTAAAATCCCTCAAGGTGAAATTCTTGCAAATTATGGTGTATTAAATTTTAACGTTTCAACACTAGCAAGTGTTTACGAAGCTGTTAAAAACGGTTTACCAGTCTTTGAAAGATTATTTACAATTAGTGGTAATGGTATTCATAATAAAAACTTTAGAGCGCGTATTGGTACACTTGTATCTGATTTAATAAAAATAGCTGGTGGTTACAAAGATCTTGATCAAAACAAAGTACTTATTTTAGGTGGCCCTATGATGGGTGTTAATGTAACTCAAGATGATATTGTAATGACACATACAACAACAAGTTTAATTGCTAATAACGCTGATGTATATACGTAAGAACCATGTATTCACTGTGCATCTTGTGTATATTCTTGTCCTGTAGATATTCAACCGACTCAAATCATGAATGCTTACAAGTCAAGAGATAAAGATATGATAAACACATTAGAAGTCAATAAATGTATCGAATGTGGATTATGCTCTTACGTATGTCCTTCTAAGATTCATTTAACAGATTATATGCGCCTCGCAAAACGCTTTGCGAGTAAATAGGAGGTAATATGGAATTCGTTAAACAAACGAGCCCTTACATACGTAAGGAAGACTCAAATACAAAACGCATGATGATTGACGTCTTAATTGCATTATCACCTGTTGTGATATTTGCATTTTATAGATTCGGTTGGGATGCAGTCATTCGTCTTGCATTAAACTTAGTGATTATGATTGGACTAGAAGCGGTTGCTTTTGGCATGATGCATAAAGCTAAGGGTAATACACGTAAAGAAAAATTAAAATCAAGATTTCAAACTTACACAATTAATAATGTAACAGCACCTGCAGTTAGTGCGGTTATCTATACGATGGTTATACCATCTAAGTTACCGATATATGCTGTTGTTGTTGGTGCGGTGTTTGCTATTGTTGTTGTTAAGATGTTGTTTGGTGGTTTAGGAAGTAATATATTTAATATTGCTGCTGCTGGACGTCGTTTTATTTCAATTGCATTAGCTGGTATGTTTGCATCTGCATATGCTGATGTTGATATGGTTGCTGGAGCAACTGCATTATCAGCATTGAAAAGCGGTGCAGGTTTCCCTGATGTATTAAATAGTTATCCAATTAGTGATTTATTCTTTGGATTTATACCAGGGACAATGGGTGAAGTTAGTGCTATACCTATTTTAATTGGGTTAGCGTATCTATTGATTAGAAAAACTGCTGATTATCGTATTGTCTTATCAACTGCATTAACATTCTTAGTGTTAATATCATTAGTTGGTATATTTAAATATGATGATAATTGGTTTAACTTTGTTTTATACAACTTATTCTCAGGTGGATTATTATTTGGTGTAACATTTATGGCTACTGATCCAGTAACTGCACCAGTAACAAGACCTGGTCGTTTGATATATGGTTTAATCATTGGGACATTTGTTGTATTAATAAGAACTTGGGGCTCATATGCTGAAGGTGTTGCATCATCATTATTATTTGCAAATATATTTGTACCACTTATTGATTATCCAAGTTGGGCAAAAAATAAATACACATGGAAATTTGCTGGAATCTTCGCAGGCGTCTTCGTTCTTATTGCAGTCTTTGTGTCATTAGCTGCAGGAGGTGTATTCGCATGAAAAATCTATTTAGTAAATATCCAATGCTTCATTATACTTACGTATTAACATTAATTGCGATTGCATGTGGTATTTTTATTGGTTCAATAAATGCGTGGACAGAACCTATTATTGAAGAAAATGAAAGATTAGCTACTGTTGAGTCTTATCAAGCAGTACTTAATGGATTATCTGATTATACAGCATTATCAATTGATAATGATGGTGATACAATCTCTGAAAAAGTTGAAGGTTTTGATGCTAGTGGCAACTTAATCGGATATATTTATAAAGCAAGTAAAACAAACGGATATGGTGATATGACCATTGTTATAGCGATTGCACCTGATGGAGAAATCTTAGGAGCAGAGTTCTTAACATTAAATCAAACACTATATTTAGATCGTACAAGATCGAATTTAGCATTATACATTGGTACAAACATAACAGCGTTAGCACCTGATGGAGATTTACAAGGTGGTGCATCATTTAGTAGAACAACAATGATTGAAATATTAACAGAAATTGCAACTTCATTTGAGAATACTGCAGAACCTGTTAATTCAGATCCATTAGTTGCATATTTAGGTGAAGGTTATGTTTTAGAAACTAATGATAATTTTGTTGCAAAAGAGCATGTTTCTTCATTAGAAAACATTACTTCTTCAACTGAAGTACCAAATGGTTATATCTATACAGTCACTGGTGAAGGTGATTATGAAAGTTATGATGGTACTGCAACTGGTTCAATTACATTAAAAGTTATCATGGATGAAAATAATCAAATTGATGCTATATATATGCCTGAAGATGTTTATGGACACACAATTAATTTTATGGATAATAATTTTGATTATTTAGATGCCTTTATAGGTAAGACATTATTAGAAATATCATCTGTAGTAAATGATAATACAGATTTAGAAACTGGAGCATCAGGTTCTAGAGCGCTTATTGATGAACTGTTAGAAGCTTTAGTAAGTGAGGTGACTGTTTCATGAAAAAACAAACGCTTTATTTAATAATTAACGCAGTCATTATGGTACTTATAGGTGTTATCGTAATGATTAGTATCAAGAGTTTTGTACCTCAAGATCCTGAAGATAAATTATTTAATCAAATGGTTGATTTAAATAATCAAACAAGTATTGAAAATGCAAGTGGCACAAGTTATGCAATTGTGGATTACAGAGCTACAGCAGTTGATAACTCAGGAAAAGAAGTTGGTACTGTTTATAATATTAAAATTAGAAATTCATTTAACTTAAGTACATCTGATAGAGGATATGGTTACATTGAATTGTTAGTTGGATTAAAAGATGGACTTGTGTCACTTGAAATAGTTTCACTTGAACAAAGTAGTAGTTATATTAATGGTATTCAAAAATATATTTATGAATTTTATGATGGTGTTCCTTATTTATCAGTAGAAAATATTCCTGATTATAATGCAGCGACAGAAGAAGATACAGCAGCTGGTTCTACAGCAAGTACTTCAACAACAAGTATTCGTTCATTAGTTTGGAAAGCTATTCAAATGCATTATGGATTAGAAGTTGCGGATCCTTTAGCTGAATATCTTGGTGAAGATTATGTGTTAGAAGTAGATGATTCATTTACTGCAACAGCACATGTAACTGCTAAACAAAATCTAGTTTCATCAACTGAAGTACCAAATGGTTATATTTATACAGTCACCGGTGAAGGTGATTATGTAGGTTATGATGGTGTTGAAACTGGTTCGATTACTATCTTAGTTATCTTTAATAGTGATGATGAAATTGTAAGTATTTATGTACGAGAAGAAAGTTATGGACATACTTATAGTTTCCATACAAATAATAATGTTGATTATTTAGCAACATACACAGGTGTATCTATAGATGACTTAACAACAACAATCAACGGAAATGACGATTTAAAAACTGGAGCGACTTATTCAAAAACACTTCTTGATGAATTGTTAGGCTTCATAGTAAGTGAGGTGGCATAATATGAATGAACAAACAAAAAAGGCACCTGTTAAAAAGGTAGCTAAAAAAGCACCCGCAAAGAAAAAAGGCGATGATGAATTATCATTAATGGATACATTCACAAAAGGTATTTGGAAAGAAAATAGTATATTTATGATGGTTTTAGGTATGTGTCCTGCGTTAGCTGTGACAAGTACCTTTGAAGCTGGATTAGGTATGGGTATCTTAGTGTTCATTATTCTTACAATTAGTAATTTAATTGTTTCACTTATTAGAAATTTTGTACCTTCAACAGTACGTATTCCTTCTTATGTTATTGTGATTGCGACAGAAGTTACAGCATTACAAATGATCGTTGATGCAGTTGCACCTGATTTAAGTGCAACATTAGGTGTCTATCTAGCATTAATTGTTGTTAACTGTATTATCTTAGGTCGTGCTGAAGCATTTGCATCTAAAAACAAAGTATTACCTTCAATTTTAGATGGTATGGGTGTAGCACTTGGTTTCACACTATCATTAGTAATGATTGGTTTAGTACGTGAGTTCTTTGGAACAGGTATAATTAAATTAGGTTTTATATTACCTTTAGGATTTGAAACAGAATTATTTGCAAACTTAGGATTATCAACTTATGGGCTTAGTATTCTTACTGCGCCTCCTGGCGGGTTCTTAGTGATTGGTATTATGCTTGCAATTATTACTGCACATAAAAATAATAAAAAAATCAAAGATGCTATTAAGGCAAAAGAAGCAAGATTAAAAAAGCTGCAGAAGCAAAAGCTAAAGCAGCAGCTGCAAAACAAGCACAAGCAGCGAAAGGAGTTGAAGCATAATGGATTTATTAGCTATTTTAGTTTCATCACTTCTTATTAATAATATCGTGTTAATGCAATTCTTAGGGCTATGTTCATTCTTTGGTGTTTCAACAAAGATGAAATCGGTGATTGGTATGAGTTTAGCAGTTATCGTTGTTATATTCTTATCGGCTGCGATTACTTATCCAATCTATCACAGTATATTAGAACCGAACGGTATTGAATACATTAATACAATTGCATTTATTTTAATTATCGCAGCATTGGTTCAATTAACAGAATTAGTGATTAAAAAAGTAAGTAAAAGTTTATATAAAGCACTTGGTGTATATTTACCATTAATTGCAACTAACTGTGCTGTTTTAGGTGTAGCATTAACAAATGTTGCAACTGAAACAACTTATCCAGAAGCATTAGTTTATGCACTTGGTTCAGCTTTAGGTTACTCTTTAGTAATTATTGCATTTGCTGGTATTCGTATTAAACTTAATGCAGCAAATACTCCAAAAGCATTAAAAGGTATGCCAATAGCACTTATCACAGCAAGTCTTATGGCATTAGCATTTATGGGATTGGCGGGTATTATTTAATGCCAATTCTATTAGCTGTTATTTCAGTCATTATTATTGTGTTCTTATATGTAGGCACAATGATATTAAATGATAATGCTGGTGTTCCTGAAGGCTGTGAACAAGCATATTTAGAAGCACAAGAATGCGAATCATGTAATATTGCTGGAAGTGATGCATGTCCAGCAAACAGCGATGACATGTTTAAAGAAGCTATAGAGTTTATGAAGGAGGTTAAAGTATGATGGATATATTATTTCAAATTTTAATCGTTGCTGCGATTTTAGGAGCGATTGGTATTGTATTAGGAGTGATTTTATCATTAGCTAATAAATATTTAATTGTGATAGAAGACCCAAGAATTAATGATGTTGAAAAATTATTACCAAATTATAATTGTGGCGCTTGTGGCACACCGGGTTGTCATGCGTTTGCTGAAGGTATTGTTAACGGAGAAGTTAAAAAACTATCAAGATGTAAACCAGGTAAACCCGACAAAAATTACAATCCTATTTTAGAATATTTAAAAGATCATCCGAATAACGATGGTTCAATTGTAGATGTTAAGATTTAGGGCATATTTATGTCCTTTTCTTTACTTAGAAAAGGTGATTTTATGTTTAAAAAAATAATCATGATAATAACTGCTTTAAGTTTATCTTTAAGTCTTATAGCTTGCAAAGATAGTTTAGAATCTTATACATTTAGTTATTATGAATATATGGATACTTTTATTACAATCAATTTAATGGCTTATGATGATGAAACTTATGAGACATATAAAGATGATATAGAAGATATTTTTAGTATGTATCATGAATTAACAAATAACTATAAAGCTTTATCTTCAGATCAAACATATTTAGAAAATATTTATACAATTAATCAAAAAATTGGGCAGACTTTAGAAATAGATGAACCTTTGTATGAATTGTTAGTTGACGCTGAAGAAATAAAAACTTTAACTGATGGTTATTTTGATATTTCAACAGGTAAAGCTATTGATGTATGGAAATCGCTTATTGAAGCCGATTACGAAAACAATACAATACCAGAAACAAATTATCAAAGTGCCATCGAAATGATTAATGCATTAGATTTTACGAATCAAATGATTAATTTAAGTCAAAATGATGGTAAGTATTATATAGAAACGCAAGGTGAAGATCTTAAATTAGATTTAGGTGCATTCTCTAAAGGCTATGCGACACAAAAAGTTTCTGATTATTTAGAAGAACAAGGTGTAATATATTATTATATTAGTGCTGGATCTAGTTCACTATATTTAGCAAATAATTCAAACACTGAAAGAGACTATTTTAATATTGGTTTAACCTGTCCTGTTTGCAGTGTTAGTGCATCTTATGGTACTTTGAAAAATGCTCAAAATTTATCTGTAACAACATCAGGAGATTATGAAAAATATGTGTTATATAATGATCAAAGATATCACCATATTATTTCACCTATTACGAAAATGCCTTCACATTATTATCATACTGTGACACTTGCTGCAGATGATGCTGGTTTACTAGATGCACTTTCAACAGCACTTTTCTCTATGGATGAACAAACATTTGATGCGTGGATGACTGAGTATCAAGATATATATAATATAAGTTATGTAAGATATAATACAGATGATACAATAAGCCAATCCTTAAAAGGAAGTTTGGTTTTTGAAGAGGCTTCATAATGAAAGATAAGAAAACAATGCAAAAAAGAGATCTTTATATGATTGGTATTTTACTTGTCTTTTTTGCGGCACTATTTTTAATGTTTCAGTATGTTTGGTATGCAGGTGATGCTACATATGCTTATGTATATTATGGTTTAGATGACCCTATTGTATCTATTGATTTTTCA
Organism: Mycoplasmatota bacterium; assembly: GCA_018622495.1. Classification (GTDB taxonomy): domain Bacteria; phylum Bacillota_I; class Bacilli_A; order Acholeplasmatales; family Acholeplasmataceae; genus WOFB19. The sequence continues at coordinate 150,228 of CP076021.1, read as the reverse complement.
AAAGATGAAGTTGAACGTCATTTTGATCAAACGGTTCCTGAAGATATTGATATAGCATATCCCGTTATTGCTGAAAATGATGATAATGGATATATTGAAATTACGTTATTAGGAGATTTTGATATTGATGGTATTAGACAAGTTGTTATTATCCAAGTCGATTTTGAACAAAATAGAGTGAGAGTTGTTGAAGAACAAAGCCCACTTAACGTATGTAGTAAACAAGGATGGTCAACAGCAGTACCATTAATATGTTTACCTAATAGAGTCCGTGTTGAATTTGATACGAATACATCTGATATAGATATTATTCAGTAGGTTATATATGAAAAGAAAACAGACGCAAAAGATGGTACTATTAGCTAATTTGCTTGCTATTGGTATTGTACTTAATATAATTGAATCTTTATATATCCATATATCACCAGTGCCTGGCGCTAAAATAGGGTTCGCAAATATTGTGACACTTATTGTGATTTATTTATATGGACCAAAAGAAGCGTTTATTCTGACGCTTTTACGTATATTTTTGGTTTCAGTACTCATTGGTACATTTTTAGGGCCTACTTTTTATCTAGGATTAGGTGGAGCTTTAATGTCGATTACTGCAATGATAATATTAAGCAAACTAAATTTTTTTGGTATTATTGGCGTCAGTGTCTTAGGTTCTGTATTTCACGCAGTTGGCCAAGTGCTTATAGGTATTCCTGTTTTAGGCTCTAGCGCGATTGTTTACTGGCTACCGGTCATGTTACTCATTAGTGTGCCAGCAGGATTTTTAACAGGAGCGATTTCAACAAAGTTTTTAGGTGTTTGGCGTGCAACACACAACGAGCATAATTAAATATGTTATTTTTATGGTTAACACTTGTTATTCAAAAAACTTAATGATATAATGTATTCGCTAAAACTTACTATGGCTAGCGCTATGGCGGAAGGAGAAATCAGTATGAAAAAAGGTATTCATCCAGATTATAGAGTAATTAAGGTTAAATGTTCAACATGTGGACATGAACACGAAGTGGGAACTACAGCAAAAGAATTCAGAATTGATACTTGCTCAAATTGCCATCCATTCTATACAGGACAACAATCATTTATTCAAGCAGCTGGACGTGTTGAAAGATTCAATAAACGTTACGGTATTAATGCAAACAATAAAGAAAATAAACCAAAAAACGAAGATAATGAATAACGTGATGATTAATCACGTTTTTTATTAAAAAGTACAATAAAAGGGGAATTGCAATGTATCATACATATAAAAATGGATTCATAGAAGTTGTTTGTGGACCTATGTTTGCTGGCAAAACTGAAGAACTTATTAGACGTATTAAAAGATTAGAGTACGCCAAACAAAATGTTTTGGTTTTTAAACCTGCAATTGATGATAGATATGCAAAAGAGGAAATTGTTTCTCATAACCTCAGTAAAAAACCTTCTATCATTATTGAAAAAAGCGAAGAAGTGTTAACGCATATCAATAAAGAAGTTGATGCTGTTGTTATTGACGAAGTACAGTTTTTTGATAATGGTATTATTCAAATCGCTGAAAATTTGGCTGATCAAGGTGTCCGTGTAATTGTTGGAGGACTTGATAGAGACTTTAGAGGTGAACCCTTTGGACCAATGCCTGAGTTACTTGCAAGAGCTGAATTTGTGACGAAACTAACTGCAATTTGTGTAAAAAGTGGATTGCCAGCAACTAGAACTCAACGTATAATTAATGGCAAACCAGCCAATTATAGCGATCCTACCATTCTAGTTGGCGCAAATGAATCATATGAGCCAAGATCGAGACATTTTCATGAAGTCCCTGGAAAACCCAAAAAAATATAAATATATGAAAGCCGCTTTAAAAGAAGCGCAAAAAGCATTTGATAAAAACGAAGTGCCTGTTGGAGCGGTTGTCGTATATGAAGATAAGATTATTGCGAGGGCTCATAATTTAAGAGAAACGAATCAGCATTTCCATAGTCACGCAGAATTTTTGGCAATGATGAAAGCTGCTAAAAAAATGGGAACATGGAGATTGGAAGATTGTGATGTTTATGTTACACTAGAACCGTGTCCAATGTGTGCTGGTGCAATGATACAATCAAGGATTCGAAAAGTATATTATGGTGCAAAAGATCCAAAATCAGGTGTTACTGACAGTTTAACTAATCTTTTCGATGTTAAATTTAACCATCAAGTTTTATCTGAAGGTAACGTATTAAGCAGCGAAAGTGAACTTTTACTAAAAAGTTTCTTTAAAAAACTTAGAAATAAATAAGTCCCCATCAAGCATCATCACTCAATAGTAGCTTGTGAACCTGGTCAGGTCTTGATTGAAGCAGCCATAAGCGTAGTCTATTATGTGGGTGGTGATGCTTGATGGGGATTTTTATAATGTATAGAAATTAACATAATCTAATTAGTTAGAAATATATAATGATATAATAAAAATAACGGAGGTATTATATAATGAAATTAAATCAAAAAATTTATAAAAACTTAACTGGCGAACCATTTTTAGAACAAGATATTGAAGGACAAAAAGTATCTTTTTATGATATGAATGAAACTTCTTACTTAACACAATATGCAGGTCGTGGGAAATTTGCTATTTGGACAACAAATGGTGGAGATGACTATAAGGTGCTTATTGAAAAATCATATTATGAAGCACTCCAACCTTTTTATGAATATAATGTTAATAAAATTTGGTTAGATTTTTTAACTAGTGCAAGTGGCATTTCAAGAAAAATTAATTTTTGGTTCCTTGTACCTACCCTATCTTTATATGTGATTGTAGCACTGCTAGCGACTATCTTTTTACCAGATATAGTATTACAAGTTTTATTAGGACTTATTGTTGTAGTATTTGCAAGTAATATTGTACAAACTAGATTAACATCTAAAAAAATTAAAGAAGCGAACTTTAAAGCACAAGAACAAATAAGAGAATCTCTTGGTGCTGCAGAATTTGATGCGCTTATTCAAGCTCAAGAAGAACACTATAAAACTTATTTTAAATTTGAAGAACAAGAAGAAGCATCTGATGAAGAAACAATTGAGTTAGAAGCAAAAGAAATTGAAAACAAAAAAGAGGATAAATAGATATGAAAAATTTAGCAATTAATGCAGTCAGATTTTTAGGTGTTGATGCGATTAATAGGGCTAACAGCGGGCATCCTGGTATTGTTTTAGGGGCTGCACCAATGGCATTTCAACTATTTACTGAAAATCTTAATATAGACATTAAAAAAGAAGATTGGATCAACCGCGATAGATTTATATTATCTGCAGGTCATGGTTCTATGCTTTTATATGCATTAAATCATTTATCTGGATATCCAATATCTTTAGAGGATTTAAAAAACTTTAGACAAATTGGTATTACACCAGGACATCCTGAATATGGACATACTGCAGGTGTTGAAACAACTTCTGGTCCACTTGGACAAGGTATTTCAAATGCAGTTGGTATGGCATTAGCTGAATCTCATTTAGCAGCAGTGTTTAATAAAGAAGGATTTCCAATTATTAACCACCACACATATGTTATTTGTGGTGATGGCGACCTTCAAGAAGGCGTTGCTATGGAGTCTGCAAGTTTAGCAGGACATTTAGGACTTGGTAAACTTATTGTATTATTTGATTCTAACGATATTCAATTAGATGGAAAAGTATCTTTAGCAAATAGTGACGACATTAAATCTAAATTTGGATCAATGCATTGGCAATATTTAAAAGTTGCTGATGGAAATGATATTGCTAGTGTTCAAAAAGCTTTAAATAAAGCTAAAAAAGATATAAATAGACCAACAATTATTGAAGTTAAAACACAAATTGGATTTGGTACTGAACTTGAAGGTACATCTAAAGCACATGGCGCTCCTATTGGTGAAGCGCAACGTGATATATTAAAAGATAGATTGAATTGGGATTATGCACCATTTGAAGTACCTCAAGAAGCTTATAGTTATTATCGTAAACGTGTCTTCTTACGAGGACAGAGAGTTAGAAGAAAATGGAATAATTTACTTGCAGCTTATAAAGAACAATATCCTAATGATTTTGATTTATTATCTCAATATTATGATCAAGATATTCATGTGGATTTATCATTATTTAGCGATTTAGTACTTGCTGATAAAGAAGCAACACGTAGTGTCAGTGGTAAAACATTAAATATATTATCTAAAACTTATCCAAATATAATTGGTGGTTCAGCAGATTTAACATCATCTACGAAAGCTAAAGGTGCAGATGGAGATTTTTCAGCTGAACATAGAATTGGTAGAAATATTAATTTTGGTGTTAGAGAGCATGCGATGGCTGCAATTACAAATGGTATCGTATTGCATGGTGGTTTAAAAGCATTCTCTGGAGGATTCTTTGTATTTAGTGATTACATGAAACCATCTATACGATTAGCTGCTATTATGAACATCCCATCAATTTTTGTATTTACACATGATTCAGTTGGTGTTGGTGAAGACGGACCAACTCATCAACCTATAGAACAATTAGCAGGATTACGTGCGATACCTAATTTAAATGTTATTAGACCAGCAGATGCACGTGAAACTATAGCTGCTTGGAAAGTTGCTATAGAATCAAAAACAACTCCAACAGTAATTGTTTTAACAAGACAAGGTGTTAAAAATCAAGAAAATACATCATTTGAAGGACTAGAAAATGGTGCTTATGTATGTCAATATGAAGAAAATGAACTTCATGGTATACTCATAGCTGCAGGATCTGAGGTTGGACTAGCATTAGAAGCGCAAAAATCATTAAAAACTAAAGGTTATGATTTAAGAGTTGTAAGCATGCCTTCTATGTTTATGTTTGATCAATCTTCTAAAAAATATCAAAAATCAGTATTACCAGGTCGTGCTAAAAAGATAGCTATAGAAATGGGTAGTTCAATGCCATGGTATAAATATAGCAAAAATGTTTTTGGTATTGATAGATTTGGTGTTAGTGCACCGATTAATCAAGCATTAGAAGCGCTAGGTTTTACAAAAGAAGCGCTAGAAGTATATATAGAAAAGGTACTCAAAGCGTAAATAACAAATAATAAAGAAGTGATAATATGATTTATGATGGTATCGTTGTTGGCGCAGGACATGCAGGCGTAGAAGCCGCACTTGCGATGGCACGCATGAATAAAAATACGATTGTGATAACAGGCAACCTGAATAAGGTTGCTTCTTTACCTTGTAATCCATCAATTGGTGGTCCTGCAAAAGGTATCGTTGTTAGAGAAATAGATGCACTTGGTGGTCAAATGGCAAGAAGTGCAGATAAGACACAAATTCAAATGAAGATGTTAAACGCTTCTAAAGGGCCAGCTGTAAGAGCACTTCGTGCACAAATTGATAAAGCTGCATATCCTAAAGAAATGCTTGAAGTATTACAAAATACCGAGCTTTTAACAGTACTTGAAGGTTTAGTTGATCATATGATCATTGAAAACAATGAGGTCAAAGGTGTTGTTTTAAATGATGGACGTGAAATTTTAGGTAAGACTGTTATTTTAACTACAGGAACTTATTTAAGTAGTAATATACTTATTGGGAAAAATAAAACTTCAAATGGACCAAGTGGTGAACCTACAACATTCGGGTTAAGTGAGCAATTAAAAGATTTAGGGTTTGAAGTTATCAGATTAAAAACAGGAACACCACCTCGTATTGCTAAAGATAGTATTAATCCACTTAAAATGGCAATACAACCAGGTGATGGTATGGCATATACATTTAGTTATGACAATGTGTACTACCATGAGAATCCTCAAGAATTTTGTTATCTAACACACACAGGTAGCGAAACACATGAAATCATTAATCAACATTTAGATGAATCAGCGATGTATGGTGGTGTTGTTGAAGGTGTTGGACCAAGATATTGCCCATCTATAGAAGATAAAGTTGTTCGTTTTAATGATAAACCAAGACATCAAATTTTTATTGAACCAGAATCGTTATCTATTGATGAACTTTATGTCCAAGGATTTTCTACCTCGTTACCACAATATGTGCAAGAAGAAATGATAAAAACTATTCCAGGACTTGAAAATGCAAAAATCATAAGATATGCATATGCAATCGAATATGATGCAATTAATCCAATACAGTTAAAATTAACACTTGAAACTAAACGTGTTAAAAATTTATTTTGTGCTGGGCAAATTAATGGAACTAGCGGTTATGAAGAAGCCGCATGTCAAGGATTAATGGCAGGTGTAAATGCAAGCCTAAAACTTGATCATAAAAAACCTTTTATTTTAGAGCGACATGAAGCATATATTGGTGTTTTAATTGATGATTTGGTAACGAAGGGTGTATTAGATCCTTATCGCTTATTAACGTCTCGTGCAGAGCATCGTTTACTATTAAGAAATGATAATGCGGATTTAAGATTAATGCGTTATGGATATGAACATCAAATGATTGATGAATCCAAATATCAAAAGTTTTTAGAAAAAGAAAGACAAATTAATAAGTTATTAAAAGAACTTGAAACATATCGTGTGATGCCTAATGAAGAAAATAATGCATATTTAGCATCTAGAAACTCTGCACGTATTTTTGAAGCTTATACTTTAGCTAATTTATTAAAACGTCCAGAAATTAATAAAGAAGATATTAAACATTTCATTAAAACCGAATATCATCAAGATGTATTAGAACAAGTGGAAATTACAGTTAAATATCAAGGTTATATCCAAAAGGCTATGCGTGAAGCAAAAAAAATGCAACGTTTAGAACAAAAAGAAATACCAGAAATAATCAATTATGACCTTATTAAAAACATTTCATCTGAAAGTAGAGAAAAGTTAAATAAGATACGACCTTTAACACTAGGTCAAGCGTCTAGGATTTCTGGTGTTAATCCTGCTGATATTTCAATTCTACTTATATATATAGAATCAGGAAACTATAAAAATGTTTGATAAATTTATACAACAATTAAATCAAGACTATCAAATCAAAGTTTCAGATAAACAAAAAGAACAATTTAAAACTTATTATCAAATACTTATTGAATATAATAAAAAAGTTAATTTAACGCGTATCACAGATGAAATGGAAGTATATTTTAAACACTTTTATGATTCTTTAACAATGGCGAAAGCTATTGATCTTTTATCGCAAAAAACAATATGCGACATGGGTGCAGGTGCTGGATTTCCATCCATTCCTTTAAAAATCATATTTCCTCACCTAAAAGTGACTATTGTTGATTCTTTGGGCAAAAGGATTACCTTTTTAGAAAAATTACTTGAAGCATTACACATAAATGATGTAGAATTAATATACGATAGAATTGAAACTTACGCGATTAAACATCAAAATCAATATGATATAGTTACTGCAAGAGCTTTAGGATCGTTACAGTTGATTTTAGAGTTAGGGATCCCAATGGTAAAAGAAGGGAAGTATTTTATAGCGTATAAAGGATCGAATTATGATCACGAGATTAACGATGCTAAAAATGCGTTACATATATTAAATGCAAAAATACAAAAAACAGTTAAAATTGATTTGCCTAATGACATGGGGTTTAGAGCGTTATTAGTCATTGAAAAAGAAAAACATATTAATGGATATCCAAGATTATACGCAATCATGAAGAAAAAACCATTATAGAAGGGAATACAATGGGAAAAGTTATAGCAATTTCAAATCAAAAAGGTGGAGTTGGTAAAACAACAACTAGTGTGAATCTTTCAGCAGCTCTTGGTTTATTAGGCAAAAAGGTACTATTAATAGATTTAGACCCTCAAGCGAGTACAACAACAAGTCTTGGTATTAATCGCTCAATGCTTTATTCAACAGTGACTGATGTTTTATTAGGAGAAAAGTATATTGGTAATGCACTTATTCACTTAAAAGAATTAAATATTGATGTTTTACCAGCAACTATTGAACTTGCACATATAGAAGTTAAAATGAATGATGTTGATAGAGAACAAATTTTAGGTTATAGAATAAAAGAAATATCAGATTTATATGATTATATATTAATCGATTGCCCGCCTTCTTTAGGATTATTAACATTGAGTGCATTATATGCATCAAATTCAGTGCTTATACCGGTGCAATGTCAATTCTTGGCTATTGATGGACTCACACAATTATTAAACACTATAAGAATTGTTCAAAAGAATATGAAGCTTAACAATAAAAATTTAATGATTGAAGGTGTTTTGTTAACGATGTTAGATCGTCGTACTAAAAATGGTTGGGAAATTGTTCATGAAATTAAAAATTATTTTAATGAAGGTGTTTTTGATACCATCATAACAAGTAATGTTGCAGCTCAGGTTGCACCAACTTTCGGATTACCAGTGATTACATATGCACCTAAGTCACCAGCATCAAAACTTTACAAGTCTTTAGCAAAGGAGATTTTGAAGCAAAATGAAGGAAGAAAATAAAGCAAGAACATTTGTTGACTTGCTAAAAGAACATCATGTGGATGATGTTTTAGAAGGTGAAGTCATCGATGAAATAAGTTTATCTGAGATTAAACCAAATCCTTTTCAACCGAGAAGGAATTTTGACCAGGATAAAATTGATGAACTTGCTCAGTCTATTCGTGAACATGGTGTTTTTCAACCTATTATTGTAAAAAAAACAATGGATGGGTATCTTATTGTATCTGGTGAAAGAAGATATAGAGCAACAAAACAAGTGGGACTAGCATCTATTCCTGCGATTGTAAGACAATATGAAGAAATAAAAATTGCTGAAATCGCACTTGCTGAAAATCTTCAAAGAGAAGATTTATCGCCGATTGAAGAAGCGGAAGCTTATCGTGTGATGATGAGAAATCTTAATTTAACACAAGCGCAGCTTGCTGAAAGAATTGGTAAAAGTAGATCACATGTAACAAATATTTTGGGATTATTGAACTTACCTGAAGAAGTACAATCATATATATTAAATAATAAAATTAATATGGGGCATGCAAGAGCGCTAAGTAAATTAAAAGATCAAGATTTAATTGTACGTATTGCTAATAAAATTATGCGTCAGGGTTTGAGTGTAAGACAAGTAGAAGAACTCACTAAAAAAGAACAAAAAACCAATAAGATTATCAGAAAAGCACAAAATAAATATAGCAAAGAAGAAAAACAATTGAAAAAATATTTTAATGAACATAAAGTGTCAATTAATGATAAAAAAATAACAATCTATTTACAAGAAGAAGAAAGTATTGATGAATTAATCAAATGGATAATAAAAAAATGAAATATAATGTAGGCGATGTATTAGTATTAAAAAAACCGCATGCTTGTGGATCACATCAATGGGAAGTTCTTCGCATTGGTGCTGAGGTAAGAATTAAATGTGTGAATTGTGGTAGAGAATTAATGATATTCAAACCAGAATTAGCTTTAAAAATAAAAAAGGTAGAAAATAGTGCTCATATTAAATGATATATATATACTATATATACAATAAAAACATATCTATTTAACACGTTTTAAAAAAATGTAAAAAAAAGAAGCATAAAACTCTTGCATTTTAAAACGTGATAAGTTAGAATATATAGGCAAGCCTAAAAACGGAGGGGTAGCGAAGTGGCTAAACGCGGCAGACTGTAAATCTGTTCCTAACGGTTCGGCAGTTCGAATCGGCCCCCCTCCACCATCTATTATAAGTACCTTGTTTTCATATTATATATGAAATTAAAAATAGTTATTGACAAGGTTATTTTATAATGATAGAATTATAAAGCACGCGAAAACGTGTGCGAGTAAAAAGTCTTTGAAAACTGAATGATGATGAGTGTATAAAAGAATTAAAAAGATTTAAAAAAGAGCTATTAACAAACAAACGATAAAATAAATTTTATGGAGAGTTTGATCCTGGCTCAGGATGAACGCTGGCGGCGTGCCTAATACATGCAAGTCGAACGCACTAGTTTACTAGTGAGTGGCGAACGGGTGAGTAACACGTAGGTAATCTGCCCTTAAGACGAGGATAACCGTTGGAAACGATGGCTAAGACTGGATAGGAACATTAAAGGCATCTTTGATGTTTTAAAAGACCTAGTAATAGGTATGCTTAAGGAGGAACCTGCGGCGCATTAGTTAGTTGGTAGTGTAATGGACTACCAAGACGATGATGCGTAGCCGGACTGAGAGGTTGAACGGCCACATTGGGACTGAGACACGGCCCAAACTCCTACGGGAGGCAGCAGTAGGGAATTTTCGGCAATGGGGGAAACCCTGACCGAGCAACGCCGCGTGAATGACGAAGTACTTCGGTATGTAAAGTTCTTTTATCAAGGAAGAATGACTTATGGAAAAATAAGTGTGACGGTACTTGATGAATAAGCCCCGGCTAACTATGTGCCAGCAGCCGCGGTAATACATAGGGGGCAAGCGTTATCCGGAATTATTGGGCGTAAAGGGTGCGTAGGTGGCCTGTTAAGTCCGAGGTGTAAGTGCAGTGCTTAACGCTGTGATGCTTTAGAAACTGGCAGGCTTGAGTGTGGTAGAGGTAAGTAGAATTCCATGTGTAGCGGTAAAATGCGTAAATATATGGAGGAATACCAGTGGCGAAGGCGGCTTACTGGGCCACAACTGACACTGAGGCACGAAAGCGTGGGGAGCAAACAGGATTAGATACCCTGGTAGTCCACGCCGTAAACGATGAGTACTAAGTGTTGGAGAAATTCAGTGCTGTAGTTAACGCAATAAGTACTCCGCCTGAGTAGTACGTGCGCAAGCATGAAACTCAAAGGAATTGACGGGACCCCGCACAAGCGGTGGATCATGTTGTTTAATTCGATGATACGCGAAAAACCTTACCAGGTCTTGACATACCATGCAAAGCTATAGAGATATAGTGGAGGTTATCATGGATACAGGTGGTGCATGGTTGTCGTCAGCTCGTGTCGTGAGATGTTGGGTTAAGTCCCGCAACGAGCGCAACCCTTATTGCTAGTTACCATCATTAAGTTGGGGACTCTAGCGAGACTGCCAGTGACAAACTGGAGGAAGGTGGGGATGACGTCAAATCATCATGCCCCTTATGACCTGGGCTACAAACGTGATACAATGGCTGGAACAAAGGGCAGCGAAGCAGTGATGTGAAGCGAAACCCAAAAAAACAGTCTCAGTTCGGATTGAAGTCTGCAACTCGACTTCATGAAGTTGGAATCGCTAGTAATCGTGAATCAGAATGTCACGGTGAATACGTTCTCGGGGTTTGTACACACCGCCCGTCAAACCACGAAAGTCGACAATACCCAAAGCCGGTGGCCTAACCGTAAGGAGGGAGCCGTTTAAGGTAGGGTTGATGATTGGGGTTAAGTCGTAACAAGGTATCCCTACGGGAACGTGGGGATGGATCACCTCCTTTCTAAGGAGAAAGGCATATACTTATAAACAGTATATATATTATTCTCACAAATCACTCATCATATTCAGTTTTCAGGGACTTGTTTACAAATCTCGTGGGCCTATAGCTCAGGTGGTTAGAGCGCACGCCTGATAAGCGTGAGGTCGATGGTTCAAGTCCATTTAGGCCCACCATTTTATTTTAATACCGTATTTATATGGGGCTTTAGCTCAGATGGGAGAGCGCCTGCTTTGCACGCAGGAGGTCAGGGGTTCGATTCCCCTAAGCTCCACCAAGAGATCTTTGAAAAGTAGATAAAAGCTGTCAAAAGCAAAAAGAAACAAATTGTAAGGTAAAGGAAACAAGGGCACACAGTGAATGCCTAGGCACTAAGAGGCGACGAAGGACGCGACTAACAGCGAAATACCACGGCGAGCAGTAAGTACGCGACGAACCGTGGGTATCCGAATGGGGAAACCCACCATGTAGAAGACATGGTATCGTATTTATACGAGGCGACACGCAGGGAACTGAAATATCTAAGTACCTGCAGGAAAAGAAAGTAAAAACGATTCCGCTAGTAGCGACGAGCGAACGCGGAGTAGCCAGATACTATAATAGTTACAAAACCACTAAATAGAAGAACGGTGTGGGAAAGCCGGCCGCAGAAGGTGAGAGCCCTGTATTTAAAATTTAGAGGACTAGAGTATCAAGAAGTAGGGCGGGACACGAGAAATCCTGTTTGAAGATGTGAGGACCATCTCATAAGGCTAAATACTACTTAGTGACCGATAGTGAACCAGTACCGTGAGGGAAAGGTGAAAAGAACCCCGGGAGGGGAGTGAAAGAGAACCTGAAACTGTGTGCTTACAATTAGTCGAGCTCGTTAAGGAGTGATGGCATGCCTTTTGTAGAATGAACCGGCGAGTTACGGTATCTAGCAAGGTTAAGCGTGAGGGCGTGGAGCCGAAGCGAAAGCGAGTCGAATAGGGCGAATAAGTTAGATGCTGTAGACCCGAAACTGAGTGAGCTAGCCATGAGCAGGTTGAAGTTTGGGTAAGACCAAATGGAGGACCGAACCAGGACACGTTAAAAAGTGTTTGGATGACTTGTGGCTAGGGGTGAAATTCCAATCGAACTCGAGAGATAGCTGGTTCTCTCCGAAATAGCTTTAGGGCTAGCGTTAACGTGAAGTTTTATGAAGGTAGAGCACTGAATGTGTAATGGCCCCACCTCGGGGTACTGAACTCAATCAAACTACGAATGTCATAAAATATAGTTAGCAGTCAGACTACGGGTGATAAGGTTCGTGGTCAAAAGGGAAAGAGCCCGCACCGTCAGATAAGGTCCCAAAATTTATGCTAAGTGGAAAAGGAAGTGAAGATGCACAAACAACTAGGAGGTTGGCTTAGAAGCAGCCATCCTTTAAAGAGTGCGTAAAAGCTCACTAGTCGAGTGACTCTGCGCCGAAAATGTACCGGGGCTAAGCATAATACCGAATCTACGGATTGACAATTAGATTGTCAGTGGTAGGAGAGCGTTCTAAGGGCGGAGAAGCATGATCGTAAGGACATGTGGAGCGCTTAGAAGTGAGAATGCCGGTGTAAGTAACGAAAAGATAGGTGAGAATCCTATCCGTCGAAAACCCAAGGTTTCCAGGGGAAGGTTCGTCCGCCCTGGGTTAGTCGGGTCCTAAGGTGAGGCTGAAAAGCGTAGCCGATGGATAGCAGGTAGAGATTCCTGCACCAGTTTATGAACTGATGGAGTGACAAAGGAGGCTAACGTCCGCCCTCTCAGTGGATGAGGGACAAGGGATCGAGCTTAGCGTGTAGGCAAATCCGCACGCTATAAAGAGTGAGATCCGGTAGGTAAAGGATGATGATGTCAAACTTTCTAGAAAAGCTTCTAGGGATAATTTATAGACTGCCCGTACCGTAAACCGACACAGGTGGGTGGGTAGAGTATACTAAGACGCGCGAGAAAACTCTTGTTAAGGAACTCGGCAAAATGACTCCGTAACTTCGGGATAAGGAGGACTTTTAATGAAAAAAGAAGTCGCAGAGAATAGGCCCAAGCGACTGTTTATCAAAAACACAGGTCTCTGCAAAACCGTAAGGTGAAGTATAGGGGCTGACGCCTGCCCGGTGCTGGAAGATTAAGAGGAGATGTTAGGTAACGAAGCATTGAATTGAAGTCCCAGTAAACGGCGGCCGTAACTATAACGGTCCTAAGGTAGCGAAATTCCTTGTCGGGTAAGTTCCGACCCGCACGAAAGGCGTAACGATTTGGGCACTGTCTCAACAAGAGACTCGGTGAAATCAAGCTGCCGGTGAAAACGCCGGCTACCCGCGACAGGACGAAAAGACCCCATGGAGCTTTACTGTAACTTGATATTGACATTGGGTGTAAGATGTACAGGATAGGTGGGAGACGTAGAATGCGGGACGCTAGTTTCGGAGGAGTCGACCTTGGGATACCACCCTTCGTGCATTTGATGTCTAACCCGCGTAAGTGGATTACGGGGGACAGTGTCTCGTGGGCAGTTTGACTGGGGCGGTCGCCTCCTAAAGAGTAACGGAGGCGCTCGAAGGTACCCTCGAGAATGGTTGGAAATCATTCGTAGAGTGCAAAAGCATAAGGGTGCTTGACTGCGAGACCTACAAGTCGAGCAGGGACGAAAGTCGGATTTAGTGATCTCTCGGTGCAGTATGGAATGGCCGAGACTCAACGGATAAAAGCTACCCTGGGGATAACAGGCTTATCGCTTCCAAGCGTTCACAGCGACGAAGCGGTTTGGCACCTCGATGTCGGCTCGTCGCATCCTGGAGCTGGAGAAGGTTCCAAGGGTTGGGCTGTTCGCCCATTAAAGCGGCACGCGAGCTGGGTTGAACGTCGTGAGACAGTTCGGTCTCTATCCGTCGTGGGCGTTGGAGATTTGAAGGGAGCTGCCCCTAGTATGAGAAGACCGGGGTGGACATACCACTGGTGTACCAGTTGGCCTGCCAGGGCCACAGCTGGGTAGCTAAGTATGGACGGGATAAACGCTGAAAGCATCTAAGCGTGAAGCCCCCTTAAGATGAGATCTCCCAATTTAGTAAGACCCCTTATAGACGATGAGGTTGATAGGCTAGGTGTGGAAGCACAGTGATGTGTGAAGCTGACTAGTACTAATAGGTCGAGGACTTTACCTAATATATACAATTTTGATTCATAACTTTTGACATAACTTTTATCTAGTTTTGAGAGACGTCTGGTGACGATAGCGAAGTGGTCACACCTGTTCCCATCCCGAACACAGCAGTTAAGCACTTCTACGCCGAAAATAGTTCTAAGGAGCGAAGATAGGAAGTTGCCAGGCATATCTCTAAAAATGGGAGTTTAGCTCAGTTGGGAGAGCATCTGCCTTACAAGCAGAGGGTCAGCGGTTCGAGCCCGTTAACTCCCACCATTTTTTGCCGAAATAGCTCAATTGGTAGAGCACCTGACTTGTAATCAGGGGGTTGCGGGTTCAATTCCTGTTTTCGGCACCAGTATTTGACCCGTTAGCTCAGGTGGTAGAGCACTTGACTTTTAATCAAGGTGTCGAAGGTTCGAATCCTTCACGGGTCACCATGATATGCCTCGATGGTGAAATTGGTAGACACGTGGGACTTAAAATCCCATGGATGATGAATCCGTGTCGGTTCAAGTCCGACTCGAGGTACCACTAGGGGCCTTAGCTCAGATGGGAGAGCGCCTGCTTTGCACGCAGGAGGTCAGGGGTTCGATTCCCCTAGGCTCCACCAAATTTTTATAATTATATTGTTTATTTAGCTTTAGTTGAGCAATAGACATGATCTTTATAACAAAGGTTTTATGGCGGCGTAGCTCAGCTGGTTAGAGTGCACGGCTCATACCCGTGAGGTCGAGGGTTCGATTCCCCCCGCCGCTACCAACTAGGACCCGTAGCTCAGTTGGTTAGAGCTACCGGCTCATAACCGGTCGGCCGTAGGTTCGAGTCCTACCGGGTCCACCATATTTTTATTAAAAAATTTAATACAATATGTTATAATAGTGGAGGAATACCCAAGTCTGGCTGAAGGGACTGGTCTTGAAAACCAGCAGGCTGTCAAAGGCGCGGGGGTTCGAATCCCTCTTCCTCCGCCATTTGAGTATAATACTAATTTAAGATATTTTTTATATCGCGGGATAGAGCAGTCTGGTAGCTCGTCGGGCTCATAACCCGGAGGCCGTGGGTTCAAATCCCTCTCCCGCAACCAAAAATTAGGTCCGGTGGTGTAGTGGTTAACATGCCTGCCTGTCACGCAGGAGATCGCGGGTTCAACTCCCGTCCGGACCGCCATAATTATGGCTCTGTAGCTCAGTCGGTAGAGCAAAGGACTGAAAATCCTTGTGTCGGCAGTTCGATTCGGCCCGGAGCCACCATCTAGTAATTAAATATATAAAATCAGGATTGTTGATTTTAATTGTTGAAACACATAGACATATAATTGGTCATTAGTTTGCCATTATGTGTTATTTTTTTATATTTATCTATAATTGAAAACGTTGATATTTCCGATATAAGGAGATAATATAAGTAAATTATTATTAAGTCTTTATATGTTGGGAATTTTTATTAGTAATATAATTATTCCTACTCTATTATATATAGAGGTGAAAAAATGGCTATTAAGTGTATGAATCAGTTCAATAGTTTTAGTGAATATTTAAAATATTCAGAATTTATTAAAACTCTTAATTGGGAGATTGAAAAAGAATTATTAAAGACAAGGGTAAATATGTATCAAGAATTGGATCAGTTTATTAATTTTAAAAATACTTTTAATAAAAACAATATTTCTATATTTCCTTTAAAAAGTGAAGAGATTATTACATGGTTTGATACTACTAAACTAATGAGAAGGTTATTTTTAAGGTTGTATGAGAAAGGGTTAAGGACAGAAAACATCACTATTATTATGGAGTATCCTGTTGTTTTTGGAAATCACATGCGTACAGATTATATTTTAGTTTATGATCGTTTAATTATAGTATTAGAATTTGGTATGTTCAATCAAGATGAAAGAAGAAGCACAGAAAGATATACAAAAAAACTACAGGAATCAATCAGTTATAGACAAATATTATCTAATGTAATTCCAAAAGAGATTAAAGTAATAAATTATGTAATGATATATAAACCTGAATATCATAGAACATATAATAAACGTCTTGAGGATAATATTAAATATAATAAACTTGAAATCTCAAAGCTTGAAAATTTCTTACACCATCATTTGATGATGGAAGATGAACATAAAGCGATTTTTCAACTGGAGAAAATAGCTAAATTCCTTTGAATATGTATCAAAATATGATAGTATATTTATATAACATTTGATATTCAAAATATTTGAAGGAGAAAATAAAATATGAATAAGATTGGCATTGTGGTTTGTGGTAATTCAGGTATTGATTATATGAAAGTAGATTATCCGGTAAAAGTAATTAGATCTACTTTAAATCTTGCTGGAAAAGAGTATGAAGATTTTGTTGATATTACTGCAAAAGAATTCTATGACACTATTGTAAATAACCCAGATATAGATGTTTCAACATCACAAACATCTACAGGTAAAATCGCACATGTTTATGAAGAGTTAAAAGCTGAAGGTTATAAAGATGTTCTTGTTATTGTAATCTCATCAAAATTAAGTGGTACATATCAAGGTGCAGTATTAGCTAAAGAAATGGTAGAGAATTTAAATGTATATGTTTTTGATTCTAGAACAGTTTCTTATGGGGAAGCATATATGGTATTAAAAGCAGTAGAAATGATTAAGGATAATAAAACAGTTGTTGATATTATTGATTATTTAGAGCGCATTAGAGATCATATTAAGATTTATGTTTTAGTGGATACACTTAAATATTTAGTGAAGAACGGAAGGTTATCAGCAGCAAACGGTTTTATTGGAACGCTGTTAAAGATTAAGCCACTTCTTCATATTCAAAGTGATGGGGCATTGGTTCCACTTGAGAAAATTAGAACAACAAATAAGGCTCAAAGCCGTTTATTAGAAATAATAAACGATGAAATTAGAGATAAAAGTGTTATAATGTTTATAGTATATACTAATAATTTAGATAAAGCTGAAGCATTTAAAAATCATATTCTAGTAAATTATCCAGACTTAGAGATTAATCTTGTGCCGTTGACACCTGTTGTCGGAGCACATGCTGGACCTGGAACATTAGGTGTAGGCTATATCACTTTATCATAGGAGGCACTATGGCACACGCTAAAGAATTAATTAATGAACTTTTAGTAGAAGTTTTCAATCAAATTTTAAATATAGAAGCAGATGTCTTAAAAGAAAAAGGCGTTAAATTATCTATGACTGAAATTCATGTATTAGAAGCGATTAGAAATACTGATGTTCCTACTATGGGTAATATTGCGCATCGACTTAGAATAACACTTGGGACACTAACAACATCTGTGAATGTTTTAGTGAAAAAAGAATTTGTGACAAGATATCGAGAAGAACATGATCGTAGAAAAGTGTATTTAAAGCTAAACACATCAGCAAAAGAAGCATTAAAAGTACACGACTCATTTCATGAAGATATGATATCTTCAATCATGGATGATTTAAAACTTGATGAAGATAAAGTGCTGATAAAATCATTGGAAAATATTACAGATTACTTTAAAAATAAATATTAAAAACGAAATATTAGTTATTTCGTTTTTTTAAGGTTTAATTGTGAAATTTTACGCACTATGTTATAATATTTTCGGTTACAGAGGCGTTTATATAACGAAAAGAGAGAAATAATATGGATAAATATATTTATGGTGTCGATGTTGGTGGAACATTTCTTAAAATTGGTCTTTTTGCAGTTAACAATCATCAATTATTAGATAGTAAAGCAGTAGAAACACCTCAAGAAAATCATGAAATCAGTATATTCCAAGAAATTATAAAAACAATTAATATTATTAATATAGATCATGGCATTGATATGAATGACGTTTTAGGTATTGGACTTGCTATTCCTTGTCCAACAAAAAATGGCTATGTTTCAACATGTGCAAATTTAGATTTTTGCCATATTGATTTGGTTCAATCGTTTAAAGCATTATTACCAAATCATATTGTTGTTACAGTTGGAAATGATGCAACACTTGCTGCATTGGGTGAAAATAACAGTTTAGAAACACCTTATGAAAATGCAGTTTTAATTACATTAGGTACTGGTGTTGGGGGGGGGATTATCCTCAATTCTAATATAATCGAAGGAAAAACAGGATTAGGAGGAGAGATTGGTCATATTAAAGTCTTCGATACAGATGAAGTGTGTGGTTGTGGGGCGCATGGTTGCTTAGAACAAGTATGTGGCACAAAAGGTATTTTAAATAACGCTTTAGAACAAAAAAATAAAATGGGTTCAGTGTTAAAAGAAGGCTTTACAGTAAAAGATGTATTTGATGCAGCAAAACAAAATGATAAAGCAGCATTAAATACAGTACATAGGGTTGCTGAGTATTTAGCGATTGCGACAGTGAATTTAGCTATTACAATTGAACCTGATGTATTTATTATTGGTGGAGGGGTTTCAAAAGCTGGAGATTTTTTATTAGACCTTATTGTTCATTATTTCAAAAAACATGCAAGGTTTAATACTGGCGACATTAAGTTTATTTTAGCTCATACAGGAAATGATGCAGGTATGATTGGTTCATATTATCACGCATATCAACACATTAAATAAATTGATCAATCTAAAGTAGTAATGATTAGAAGTGAGTTCACTTATTCAAAAGATATATTTTTTGAATTTGTTGGCCTTGGGAGGGCAGTTGTATTTAATGGTGAGAAAACATATAGGTTTTCAAGCAAAAAAAGAATTAGTAACATTATTGAACGGATATATAATGCAGTAAATAATTATTATCTGACGGTGGGGATGAATGCCTACGAGTTAGAAACAAAAGATTATAAACTTGGTGCTACAGAAGTTATGGAGCATGTTTTTACACGTCCAGGATTTCCTGAGATGATGCATGAATGTCGCAAAAACAACAAAGTTTCATTTATTAAGCTTTATAAATTAACTATTGAACAATTACTTATAGCATTAGAAAATAGTTTTATTTCAACGATAGAAAGTGTTGAAGCAATACAAAGAGCAAAAGAAATTATCTTAGATAATGAATCTGCAATCATACGTATTATAAAAAGAGAACTACTAAATGAATTATTAGAAAAATATAATTCACCAGTAATTGTAGTTTTAGAAACTTTTCATATCGAATATTTATATCAAATATCTAAACAAGTTAAAGGGTTTGTTATAAGGGATGCTCATAATAAAGATGAAATCGTAGAGTTTGCGCATGCTTATGAAATACCAATGATTGAATCACAAGATATAATCAAGCATCATAACAAAATAATCATTGATAATATTAACAAAAATTTTTATATCAATCCTAAGCGAAAGATTCAACGTTTATATAATGAAAAGATTGATCAATTGCTAATTAAACCAAATCAAGAAGCAAAATATAAAATGAAACTTCATCGATATTACGCACCGATGGTTGATTTAAGATATTTATCATTAATTAAAAATAGTAGTTTTTATGCAGGTATGGCAACCTATCGTCCTGAATACTTGTTTATGACAAAAGGAATGCTACCGACAGAAGAAGAATTTATACATATTTTCAGAGAGATTTTCGATGCGTTTAGTGATGGTGAAATTTATATTCAAACACCAGATATAGGCGATATGAAGACTCTTGATTTTCTTCCAAATATTAATGCATATATCAAAAATTTTATTTATGGTCACGGTATTGTATTTAATGTATTTTTCAGTGCTTTAAATGCAGTGATTAAAGAGAGGCAGAAACAAATTCATTTGGTTGTTCCGATGATCAGGGATAGAATAGAAGTTATACCTTGGAAAGAAAGAATAAAAGATCTTTTTAGTAATTTACCTAAGGATATTCAACCTCTATTTGGGTTTCAACTTGAAACTGAAACTTCAGTTGATTATATCGAAGATTTTGTTAAAACAGATTTTAATATTATTGGATTAGATACACTTTAGGATGAAGTATTAACGGACTATAGTAGATATGATAAAATACCAAAAGAGTATATGATGGATAACTTATATTATTATATTCAAATTGCACATCAGCACATGAGAAGAACGGGTATAAGAATGAAACATTTGATTTACGGTAATATCATGAGAAACGACAAGATCTTTAAAAAGTACTTTGTTGGCGGATTTACTCACTTTATTGTGCCGATTACACTCATGTATATTGCAGAAGATATATTAGATAATTATGAGAAAACACGTGGTAGATTTATAGGTGTTGCACAAAAAAGAAGAGAAGATAAAAAACGTAAAGAAGAAGAAAAAAATAATAAATTAAAATAATACAAAAAAGAGGTAGAAAATGGTTGCATTTATGCCTCTTTTAATATATAATTAATACGCTCGTGTGAAAGCACGAAAAGGCTGTGAAATGGAAGGTTGCCGGCACACGGATAGCCGTTGTCTACGGAGTCGGGTTTTTCCAAGGAGCAAGTCTATAACAGCGAATATAGGCGGAAGGAGCAATAAAAATGGCAAAAGATATAATTAAAATACGTTTAAAGGCTTATGATCATAGATTAATTGATGAAGCTGCTAAAAAGATTGTTGATAGTGCTTTAAGAACAGGGGCTACAGTACAAGGTCCTATTCCACTACCAACTCAAAAAGAAATCTTTACAATTCTTCGTTCACCACACGTTAACAAAGATTCACGTGAACAATTCGAACGTAGAACTCATAAGCGTTTAATTCAAATCGTTGATCCAAATCCTAAAACGATTAGTGCGTTAATGGATATTGATTTACCATCAGGTATCGATATCGTATTGAAAAAATAATTAAGAAAGAGGTAAACAGGTATGGCCAAAGGAATCTTAGGTAGAAAAGTTGGAATGACTCAAATTTTCGATGAAAATGGAAAGTTAGTTCCAGTAACTCTTGTAGACGTGGCTGACAATGTAGTACTACAACAAAAGACTGTTGAAACAGACGGTTATGTAGCAACTCAAGTTGGTTTCGAAACTAAAAGAGAAAAATTAAGCAACAAACCTGAAATGGGACATGTTGCAAAAGCTGACACAGCACCTAAGCGCTTCGTTAAAGAGATCCGCTTTAGAGAAGAGCTAGGAAACAATGAACTTGCAGCATTAGCGGTAGGAGCACCTGTCAGTATAGAATTATTTAAAGATGGCGAAGCAATTGATGTCACTGGTACATCAAAAGGTAAAGGTTTCGCAGGTAGTATTAAGAGACACAATCAATCTCGTGGACCTATGGCACACGGTTCGAGATATCACAGACGTCCGGGTTCAATGGGTGCAGTGAAAGGTAACATGAAAGGTAAAAACCTTCCTGGTCAAATGGGACATGTTCAAGTCACTATCCAAAACTTAGAAATCGTCAAAGTAGATGTTGAAAACCAATTATTATTAATCAGCGGTAGCGTTCCAGGACCTAACAAAGGTTTAGTGATTGTCAAGTCTGCTGTTAAAGTTAACTAATTAGGAGGAACTTAAATATGCCAAAAGTAGAAATAGTAAGTCAATCTGGTAAAAAAGTTGCCGACTTAACTTTATCAGATTACGTATTCGGAATTGAACCACATCAACAAGCACTCTATGATGTCGTAAATGCACAAAGAGCAGCAATGAGACAAGGTACACACTCAGTTAAAAACCGTAGTGAAGTATCAGGTGGTGGTAGAAAACCATGGCGTCAAAAAGGTACAGGTCGTGCCCGTCAAGGTTCAACTCGTTCTCCACAATGGAGACACGGTGGTGTTGTATTCGGTCCAACACCAAGAAGCTATGCAGTGAAATTAAACAAAAAAGTTAGACAACTAGCATTTAGATCTGCATTATCATACCAATTAAAAGAAAATCAATTAAAAGTAGTTGACGCAATTAATCTTGAAGCACCAAAAACAAAATTCTTTGTTGAATTCTTAAATGGATTAGGTGTTGAAGGTAAAACATTAGTTGTTGCAAACACTTTTGAAGATGACGCATTATTAGCATCTAGAAATTTACCTAATGTAGCATTAGCTTCAGCAAACCACGTAAGTGTTTATGATTTATTAAATTGTAAAAACTTAGTCGTGACTAAAGATGCAATTGCAACTTTAGAGGAGGTATTAAGTAATGACTAAATATTATGAAATTATTAAAGCACCTATTATTACAGAACAATCTATGAAATTAATCGATGCTGAAAATAAATATACTTTCAAAGTTGATAAAAAAGCAAACAAGATTGAAATTAAGAATGCAATTGAAAAAATCTTCAAAGTTGATGTGATTAAAGTAAACACAATCAACGTTTTACCAAAAGCTAAAAAAGTTGGTAAATATGAAGGTTTCAAACCAGCATACAAGAAAGCCATCGTTTTACTCCCTGAGGGACAAAAAATCGATGCCTTTACAGTATAAGTGAAATATTAGAGGAGGATTAACCATAATGGCGGTTAAAAAATACAAACCGACGACCAATGGTCGCCGTAACATGAGTGTATTAACATTCGAAGAAATAACAACATCTACTCCTGAAAAATCACTACTTGAGCCATTTTCTCGCACCGGCGGAAGAAATTCCCAAGGAAAGATCACCGTTAGACATATCGGTGGTGGTGCAAAAAGAAAATATCGTGTAATTGATTTTAAGCGTAATAAAGATGATATCATCGGTAAAGTAGCAACAATTGAATACGATCCAAATCGTACTGCAAACATTGCTCTTATCCACTATTTAGATGGTGAAAAAAGATATATTCTAGCTCCTAAAGGATTAGAAGTTGGTATGCAAATCATTTCAAGCCAACATGCAGATATTAAAGTAGGTAACGCAATGCCTATTATGAATATCCCAGTTGGTACAATTGTACATAACATTGAATTAAGTCCTGGTAAAGGTGGACAAATCGCACGTAGTGCTGGTGCATCTGCTCAAATCTTAGGTCGTGAAGAAAAATATGTACTTGTTCGTCTTCAATCAGGAGAAGTGAGAAAGATCTTAGGAACTTGCCGTGCAACTATTGGTGTTGTTGGTAATGAATCTTGGGAGCTTGTCAATATCGGTAAAGCTGGTAGAAAAAGACATATGGGTGTTAAACCTACAGTTAGAGGTTCAGTAATGAATCCTAATGACCATCCACATGGTGGTGGTGAAGGTAGAACACCAATTGGTAGAAAATCACCAATGACACCTTGGGGTAAAAAAGCTCGCGGTGTTAAAACACGTGATTCTAAGAAAGCGTCAAGCGATTTAATCGTTCGTCGTCGCACGAAGTAGGAGGAAATTTATGGCACGTTCAATTAAAAAAGGCCCATTTTGTGACTTACACTTATTAGAAAAAGTGCGTAAGCAAAATGCAGCTAATGAAAAAAGAGTGATTCAAACATGGTCACGTCGTTCAACAATTTTCCCAGATTTCGTTGGACATACTGTCGCTGTTTATAATGGTAAAGCACATGTACCTGTATATGTTACAGAAGACATGGTTGGACATAAATTCGGTGAATTTGCACCGACACGTACTTACCATGGACATGGTAAAGAAGATAAAAAAGCTAAGAAGAAATAATTGGAGGAGATCACATGGAAGCAAAAGCAATAGTTAAAACAGTTCGCGTTGCACCACGTAAAGCAAGATTAGTTGCTGATCTAGTCCGCGGTAAGGATGTTAAAGAAGCTTTAGCGATTTTAATGTTTACACCTCGTGCTGCCTCACCAATTATATCTAAGGTTTTAAACAGTGCAATAGCAAACGCAGAAAATAATCTTAACTTAAATGTTGATGATTTATTTGTTAAAGAAATATTTGTAAATGAGGGTGCTCGCTTAAAAAGATTATTGCCACGTGCAAAAGGTCAAGGCGACATCATTCAAAAGAGAACTAGTCACATCACAGTTGTTGTGGCTGAGAAAGAGTAGAGGTGAGACAACATGGGACAAAAAGTTAATCCAGTAGGAATGCGTGTTGGCGTCATCCGTAATTGGGATTCAAGATGGTATGCTGATAAGAGCAAAGTACCAGCACTTGTAAAAGAAGACGCACTAATTCGTCAATTCTTAAACGAATATTACAAAAATGCTGCTGTTTCTCACATTGAAATCGAACGCGTTAAAGGTAAAGGCGGTAAAGACCGTGTGAAATTAACTGTTCACACAGCTAAACCAGGTGTCGTTATCGGACGTGATGCGGTGACTAAGAAAATCGTAGTAGGAAAATTAGAAAAGTTGACAGCAAAAGAAATTATTTTCAATGTTGTTGAAGTAAGAAGACCTGAACGTGTTGCAACTTTAGTTGCACAAAGTGTTGCACAACAATTAGAAAACCGTGCATCATTTAGACGTGTTCAAAAAATCGCAATTTCAAGAGCCCTTAAATGCGGCGCTAAAGGAGCAAGAACTTTAGTATCAGGACGTTTAGGTGGAGCTGAAATGGCAAGAAGTGAAGGTTATTCAGAAGGTCAAGTACCTCTACATACACTTCGTGCTGATATCGATTATGCGGTTGCAGAAGCACACACAACTTATGGCATCTTAGGCGTTAAAGTTTGGATTTATAATGGTGAAGTATTACCAGGACAAACCAGAGAAGAAAACCTTAAGAAAGAATTCGAAAGAGGTTCACGCAACAATCGTTCAAGACGAAATAATAATCGTAGAAACAATAATAACCCAAACGCTAAAGGAGGAAGATAATTATGTTGATGCCTAAAAGAACAAAATATCGTCGTCCTCATCGTGTAAGTTATGAAGGAAAAGCAAAAGGTAGAAATGAAATACTAAATGGTGATTATGCTTTAGTTGCACAAGAAGGTGCATGGATCACTAACCGCCAAATAGAAGCTGCCAGAATTGCTATGACTAGACATATGAAAAGATTAGGGAAAGTTTGGATTAATATTTTCCCTCACTTAGCAAAAACTAAAAAACCACTTGAAGTGCGTATGGGTTCCGGTAAAGGTGCTCCTGATCACTGGGTGGCAGTCGTTAAACAAGGTAAAATTATGTTTGAAATCAATGGTGTCTCTGATGAAATCGCTAGAGAAGCATTACGTCTTGCATCACATAAATTACCTATTAAATGTAAAATCGTTAAAAGAGGTGAGCAAGCGTGAAGGCAAAAGAAATCAGAAAAGCTACAACAGCTGATTTAGAAAAACGTATTGTCGAGCTAAAAAAAGAGTTATTCAACTTACGCTTTCAACTTGCAGTAGGTCAACTCGAAAACACAGCTCGAATTGGTAGTGTTAAAAAAACAATTGCACAAATGAAAACAATCATTAGTGAACGTACAGAATAAGGAGGATACCATGGAACGTAAAGTAAGAAAAATATATACGGGAACAGTTGTATCTGACAAAATGGATAAGACGATTACCGTGATTGTAAGTACATATAAAAAATCTCCTTTATACGGGAAACGTATAAAGGTTTCAAAGAAATTTCATGTGCATGATGAACAAGGCTTAGCAGGTATTGGTGATACTGTAACCATTATGGAAACAAGACCATTATCAAAAACTAAGAGATTCCGTCTCTTAAAAGTTACTGCTAAAGCTGAGTTAGTATAAGGAGGACGAAAAATATGATTCAACAAGAAAGTCGTATGGCTATTGCTGATAATACAGGTGCTAAAGAAGTACTTGTCATCAAAGTATTGGGTGGAACTCGTCGTCGTTATGCGAATATTGGAGATGTAGTTGTCGTTACAGTTAAAAAAGCTGCACCAGCCGGAATGGTTAAAAAAGGTGAAGTTTTAAAAGCTGTTATCGTAAGAACTAAAAAAGGTCTCCGTCGTGCAGATGGCTCATACATTAAATTTGATGAAAATGCAGCAGTTATTATTAAAGATGATATGAATCCACGTGGGACACGTATTTTCGGCCCAGTGGCAAGAGAGTTAAGAGACAAGAACTTTATGAAGATTGTTTCTCTAGCTCCAGAAGTACTATAAGGAGGTCTCGTCTATGTATATAAAAACTGGAGATACAGTTGCAGTGATTTCAGGACGTGATCAATTTGTAACTGACAAAAAAGGAAATAAAACACGTAAGACTGGCCGTGTCTTAAAAGTGTATCCTAAATTAGAAAAAGTTTTAGTTGAAGGTGTTAACATGGTTAAAAAACATGAAAGACCTAAAACTCAAAACGATAAAGGCGGAATTATGGAAGTAGAAGCTCCATTACGTGCTTCTAATGTTGCTATTATTGATCCTAAAACTGGAGAACCAACTCGTGTTGGTTACCGTTTGAAGACTGATAAAAATGGCAGATTAGTATTAGGTACTAACGGTAAACCCGTTAAAGTACGTTATGCTAAAAAATCAGGCGCAAGCCTAGATGACTAAGGAGGACACAAATGAGCGTAATTCAAGATAAATATCAAAATGTCGTAACACCTGAACTCATCAAAGCCTTTAATTATTCATCAGTCATGGAAGTTCCAAGAATTGATAAAATTGTTGTGAACATGGGTGTTGGTGATGCAGTATTCAATCCTAAAGTATTAGATGATGCTGTGGCAGAATTAGAATTATTAACTGGTCAAAAACCAGTAACGACTAAAGCAAAAAACTCAATCTCAAACTTTAAGTTGAGAGAAGGTATGCCTATTGGTGCTAAAGTAACACTACGTGGAGACAGAATGTATTATTTCTTAGAGAAATTAATTGCAGTTGCTCTTCCTCGTGTACGTGACTTTAGAGGTATCTCTGCAAATTCATTTGATGGTAGAGGTAACTATACTGTAGGTGTTAAAGAACAAATCATTTTCCCAGAAATTAGCTTAGATAAAGTTAAGAAGGTTCGTGGGATGGACATTGTTATTGTGACAACGGCTAAAACAGACCAAGAAGCTCGTGAGTTATTACGTGGCTTAGGTATGCCGTTTAAGAAATAGGAGGCGCAATATGGCTAAGAAATCAAAGATCGTTAAAAACGAACAACGTAAAGTCATTGTTGAACGATACTGAAATAAAGTTGCTGAATTAAAAGCTGCTGGTGATTATGAAGCACTTCAAAAATTACCTAGAAATGCATCTGCAACTCGTTTAAGAAATCGTGATTCACTTGATGGACGTCCAAGAGGATATATGCGCAAGTTTGGCTTATCACGTTTAAAATTTCGTGAATTGGCACACAAAGGTGAATTACCTGGTGTCAAAAAAGCTAGTTGGTAATTAAGGAGGAATTAAAATGGTTATGACTGATCCAATCGCGGATATGTTAACACGTATTCGTAACGCTAATCATATGCGTCATGCCAAAGTTGAAATGCCTGCTTCAAGACTTAAATCTGATATCTTATCAGTTTTAAAGAAAGAAGGATTCATTGTTGACTTTGTGGCTGCTAAAGATGGCGTTCAAGGTAAAATTGTTGTTACTTTAAAATACACTGACTCTAAAGAACGTGTAATTAAAGGTTTAAAAAGGATATCGAAACCAGGACTTCGAGTATATACATCAGTAGATGAATTACCAAAAGTTTTAAATGGATTAGGGATTGCATTAATCTCTACATCAAAAGGTATCATGATAGATAGAGAAGCACGCTTAGCCCAAGTTGGTGGCGAAGTGTTAGCATACGTTTGGTAATATAAGGAGGAAACTATGTCACGTATTGGTAATAAAGTGATTCAAGTTCCTGCTGGTGTTACTGTAACAGTAAGCCCTGAAAACTACGTTGTAGTTAAAGGAGCACAAGGCGAACTTGAATATCAATTTAATAAAATGTTAGATATTACATTAGAAGGCGCAGAACTTAGTGTTAAACGTCCTAATGATGAAATGTTTAGTAAGAAAATCCATGGAACTACACGTGCATTAATTAATAATATGGTGCTCGGTGTTTCACAAGGATTCAAGAAGGAATTAGAAATACGCGGTGTTGGTTATCGTGCTTCATTGCAAGGTAATAAAGTCGTTTTAAGTATGGGTTTCTCACATCCAGTAGAACTAGAAGTTCCTGCAGGTGTGAAAGCTGAAATTCCTAAAAATACACAAGTTATTATTTCAGGTGCTGATAAACAAGCAGTTGGAGAATTTGCAGCAAAAATCAGAAGCACAAAGAAACCAGAACCTTACTTAGGAAAAGGTATTCGTTATGTTGGCGAATATGTTCCTCGTAAAGCTGGTAAAACTGCTAAATAAGAGAGGATGATAAAAAATGATTAAGAAAATTTCAAAAAA
The DNA here is from genome assembly GCA_018622495.1 of Mycoplasmatota bacterium. GTDB lineage: Bacteria > Bacillota_I > Bacilli_A > Acholeplasmatales > Acholeplasmataceae > WOFB19. Next base: position 121,570 of record CP076021.1, on the reverse strand, counting down.
TGTTAGTCGTAAAAAACGTCATCTTCGTATTCGTAAAATTGTTCAAGGAACAGCAGATAGACCAAGATTAAGTGTTTATCGTTCGAATACAGCAGTTTATGCTCAACTTATAGATGATGTAAATCAAACAACATTGTTTTACGCACGTAGTCAAGAATTAGGTCTTAAGCATTCAAATATTGAATCAGCTAAGGCAGTTGGAAAATTAATTGCTGAGAAGGCGATTACAGGTGGTATCAAAAATGTAGTTTTTGATCGTAGTGGTTATTTATATCATGGACGTATCAAAAGAACTAGCAGATGCTGCTCGTAGCGCTGGATTAGAGTTTTAAGGAGGAAGCATATGGCTAGATTTAGAAAAAGACCTCAAGAAAAACAATTCGAAGAACGCGTTGTTTCTATCAACCGTGTCACCAAAGTTGTTAAAGGTGGACGTCGCTTCCGTTTTGCAGCTCTTGTCGTTATCGGTAATAAAAAAGGTCAAGTAGGTTTTGGAACTGGTAAAGCTTCAGAAGTACCTGACGCAATCAAAAAAGCAATTGAAAATGCAAAAGCAAACTTAATTACTATACCTTCAGTAGGATCTACGATCCCTCATGAAGTTACAGGAGTATTTGGTGCTGGTAGAGTATTCTTAAAACCTGCATCAGAAGGTACTGGTGTTATCGCTGGTGGGCCTGTTCGTGCTGTTTTCGAACTCGCTGGTATTAATGACATCTTATCAAAATCAATTGGAACAAGTACACCAATTAACATGGTACGTGCAACATTTGAAGGTCTAAAATCTCTTAGAACTGCAGAACAAGTTGCCGCATTACGTGGTATTGATGTAGCGGAGTTAGGTTAATATGAAAGTTCAAATTAAACTAACAAGAAGCCTCATTGGCCACAAACCTAATCAAGTAAAAACAGCACATGCATTAGGATTAAGAAAAGTTAATCAAGTAGTCGTTAAAGAAGCTAATGAAGCCTTAAATGGCATGATTAGAACAATCGCTCATTTAGTTTCAGTAAGCGAAGTTGAGTAAGGAGGTATGACATGTTAAACGAATTAAAACCAGTTGCTGGTGCTCGCAAGAACAGAAAGCGTATTGGTCGTGGAACTGGTAGTGGTACTGGTAAAACTTCAGGTAAAGGTCACAAAGGTCAACTTGCTCGCTCAGGTGGTGGGACTCGTCCAGGCTTTGAAGGTGGACAACTTCCATTCTTCCAAAGACTTCCTAAAAGAGGTTTTAAAAACATTAATAGAAAAGAATATGCTGTCGTTAATTTAAAAGATTTAAATCAATTTAATGATGGAGATGTTGTAACACCAGAAGTGTTAATTTCATCTCACTTAGTTAAAGATGTAAAATCAGGTATAAAAGTACTAGCAAGTGGTGAACTTGAAAAGAAATTAACTGTAAAAGCTAATTTATTCTCAAAAGCTGCTGAAGCAGCTATTACTAAAGCTGGTGGAACAGTAGAGGTGATTTAAAGTGTGGACACGTATAAAAAGAGTTCTAAGTAATAAAACAATAATGTTACGTATAGCGTTTACGCTAATGATCTTATTATTTGTTAGAATTTTAGCTAATACGACTATTCCACTTGTTGAAGTCGGTGCAGTTGTTGATTATATTCAATCAAGTGACTATTTCGCGATTTTAAATAGTTTTAGTGGACAATCACTTCAAAATCTATCTATTATGTCATTAGGTGTTACACCATATATTACAGCATCTATTGCTGTTCAATTATTACAAATGGTTATACCTAAATTAAAAGAATTTAGTGAACAAGGCGAAACTGGTAAACAAAAATTAAACAAAATTACACGTTATATGGCTTTAGGTCTTGCGTTTATTCAAGCGTTAGCACTTATTATGGGTCTATCAACTAGAGGTAGTTTATTAGTGACTAGTTTAGAAGCTTCAGTTGCTGATCAATATCGTTACTTATTCTATGTCTACATGGCATTAGTTATGGCATCTGGTACTGCATTAGCGATGTGGTTTGCAAGTCTTATTACTAAAAAAGGTGTAGGTAATGGTACATCAATGCTTATTGTGGCAGGGATTGTAACAAGCTTACCAACCATGATGACTGTATTATGGGAAAAATATATTATTGGCGCAACTGGTGGCTGGTCATATGTATGGTTTGCAATCATTATATTATTATACTTCGGTATTTTATTTGGTGTTGTATTTATGCAAATTGCACAACGTAAAATTCCTATTCAATATGCAAATCGTCAAGGTAAATCTGATTCAAATATTCCAATGAAACTTAATGTTGGTGGTGTGATTCCTGTCATCTTTGCTCAAACAATTATGAGTATTCCACTATCAATTATTGGTGCGATTGATTCTGATGGAACATCTAGCTTATCAAGCTGGTTTTACGCAATCTTTAGCTCAAGTGAACCAATTGGTTATATTTTATATGTAGTATTAATTGTTATCTTTGCATTCTTTTATGCATTCTTACAAATTAATCCTCAAAAAATGTCAGATAATTTATCAAAATCTAACTCTTATATTCCAGGTGTAAGACCTGGTATTGATACACAAGATTATATTGCGAGTTTATTATTTAAGATATCAGTTATTGGTACAACTTACTTAGTATTACTTGCATCACTTCCAATATTCACAGCAGCAATCTTTGGATTTACTTCATCTGAAGCAAGTATAATTCGCTTAGGTGGTACAAGTTTATTGATTATTGTTGGGGTTGCTATTGAAACAACACAACAAGTTGAAACAGATGCAAGTCAAAATGAATATGGTTCAATATTTAGATAATTAGGAGATGAATGGAATGCGTTTAATTATTATGGGCCCTCCAGGTGTTGGTAAAGGTGCGAAATCTAAGTTATTAATTAAGCAATATCAAATTCCACACATTTCTACTGGTGATATATTTAGAGAATTGTTTAGCGGTGATTATGAAATTGGAAAAATCGCTAAATCATATGTCGATCGTGGCGCACTCGTACCTGATGATATTACAAATGAAATCGTGCGACAACGACTTAATCAAGCTGATGTTCAAAAAGGATTCCTATTTGATGGGTATCCAAGAAATATTGAACAAGCAGAAGCATTAGAACAATTCATGAAAGACAAAGGCTGGAAAATTGATGCAGTATTTAATGTTCAAGCCGATGATAATATTCTTGTTAAACGTATTAGCGGGCGACGTGTTTGTAAAACATGTGGTGCTGTGTATCATATTGAAAACAACAAACCTAAAGTAGAAGGCATCTGTGATTTAGATGGTGGAAAATTAATACAAAGAGTTGACGATCGTGAAGAAACTATTTCACATCGTATTAAGATATACCAACAACAAACTAAACCAGTGATTAGTTGGTATGAAGACAAAAATTTATTAGTTCATATTGATGGGTCAAAAGACATAAATCATACAAATGAACAAATCATGAAAGTTTTAGGTGAGATCAATTGATTCAAATAAAATCAAAAAGAGAGATTGAGTTGATGAAAGAAGCCGGACGCATCTTAGAATTAACCAGACAAATGGTTAAAGATCACGTTCGCCCTGGTATTTCTACACATCACCTCGATCAACTTGCCGAAACACATATTAAGAGTCTTGGAGGTATACCTTCATTTAAAGGATATCAAGGATTTCCAGGAACAATTTGTGCTTCAGTGAATGAAGTTGTTGTACATGGTATTCCATCAAAAAAAGTAATTCTTAAAGATGGAGACATCGTTACATTAGATTTTGGTGTAAACTATAAAGGGTATCATGCAGATTCAGCAACAACTTATCCAGTTGGCGAAGTTAGCAACGATATTAAGAAACTTTTAGAAGTGACCGAAGCGTCACTATACGAAGGATTGAAATATGCTAAGCCCGGCAATCGTGTATCAGATATATCACATGCTATTGAAACATTTGTTAAACCTTATGGATATGGCATTGTAGAAGAATTTACTGGACATGGTATAGGCCGTGAACTACATGAAGATCCATTTATTCCCAATTTTGGTAAACCGCATTTAGGACCTATTTTAAAACCAGGTATGACCATGTGTGTTGAACCAATGCTGAATTTAGGCACAAAACATGTACGTGTTTTAAAAGATAATTGGACAACAATAACAACAGATCGAAAAGCCAGTGCACATTTTGAACATATGATATTAATTACAGAAACTGGATATGAAATTTTGACATCTTTAAAAAAGGAGTGAATGTATGGCAAGACAAGATTTAATTGAAGTAGAAGCTCGTGTAATAGAAGTATTACCTAACACGAAATTCAAAGTTGAACTTATACAAAATGGACATATCGTATTAGCCCATGTATCTGGTAAAATCCGCATGCATAACATACGCATTTTACCTGGTGATAAAGTTACAGTAGAATTATCACCATACGATTTAACTAGAGGCCGAATTACGTATCGTCGTAAATAAGGAGGATTATTATGAAAGTTAAAGCATCCGTAAAAAAACGCAGCGAAGACGACATCATCGTAAGACGTAAAGGAAGAGTTTACGTTATTAATAAAAAAAATAGAAGACATAACCAAAGACAAGGTTAATAGGAGGAACTATGGCTAGAATATCAGGTATTGACATTCCACGTAACAAACGTGTCGTGGTTTCGTTAACATACGTTTATGGTATTGGTTTAGCAACATCTAAACAAATACTTAAAGACGCAGGTGTTTCAGAAGACACTCGCGTAAGTGCGTTAACTGAAGACGAACTATCAAAGATTCGTACTGAAGTTAAAAATTTTACAACTGAAGGTGACTTAAGAAGAGAAGTCACTATGAACATTAAAAGATTAATGGAAATCGGCTCATACAGAGGTATGAGACATCGTAGAGGTTTACCAACTCGTGGACAAAACACTAGAAATAATGCACGTACACGTAAAGGTAAAACTAAGGCTGTTGCCGGTAAGAAAAAATAAGGAGGAATAGAAAATGGCACGTAAAAAAACTACGAAACGTAGAGTAAAAAAGAATATTCCCCTTGGTATTGCACATATTCATACAACATTTAATAATACAATTGTAACAATTACAGACGTTGACGGTAATGCTGTTGCATGGAGTAGCGCTGGAGCACTTGGTTTTAAAGGTAGTAGAAAATCTACTCCATTTGCTGCACAAAACTCTGCAGAAGCTGCTGCAAAAGGTGCAATGGATCAAGGTATGATTAAAGTTGAAGTATATGTTAAGGGTCCAGGTCCTGGTCGTGAAGCAGCGATCCGTTCACTACAATCTGCTGGTTTAGAAATTACAGCAATTAAAGATGTAACACCTGTACCACACAATGGATGTAGACCACCAAAACGTCCACGTGGATAATTAGAAGGAGGGATAACGAATGAAAGACTTAAAATTTGAAAAACCAACTGCAGTTGAAGAAGTTTCAATTGATGGCACAAAAGGTAAGTTCGTCATTAAACCATTAGAACGTGGTTATGGCATTACATTAGGAAATGCTTTAAGACGCGTTTTATTATCATCACTTCCAGGCGCAGCAATTGTCAATATTAAAATTGATGGTGTTGAACACGAATTTTCTACAATCGAAGGCGTTTATGAAGATGTTATGGGTATCATATTAAACTTGAAAAAAGTAAATTTCAAAGTTGAATCAGATGATCCAGATTATGAACAACAATTAGAATTATATGCTGTAGGTGCAGGAAGTGTTACTGCCGCTGATTTTAATCATGTTGATGGTATCGAAGTTGTAAATCCAACACAAGAAATCGCAAGACTTTACGAAAATGGATCTTTATCAATGGTTGTTACTGTAAGACGTGGTGTAGGTTATGTTAATGCAAACTTAAATAAAGCATATAGCAAAAATGAAAAAAGCGTTATTCCTATTGATTCAATTTACACACCAGTTGAACGCGTATCTTATCATGTTGAAAAGACACGTGGAGACGAAGATGAACTATCAATGGAAATAGAAACTAATGGCGCTATAGAAGCAAAAGAAGCACTTGGGTTAGCTTCTAAAATGTTAATTGATTATTTCAATGTAATTAGCGAAATTAGTGAACAAGCTAAAGATACTGATTTTATTTATGAACAAGAAGAAGAGCCTGTTAATAAAAAGCTTGAAATGAAAATTGAACAACTTGATTTATCAGTAAGACTATTTAATAGTTTAAAACGTTATGGTATCTATACAGTTGCACAAATTATTAAAATGACAGAAGAAGACGTTATGAGACTACGTAGTTTAGGTAGAAAATCTTTTAAAGAATTAAAAGAAAAATTACTTGAACATGGTCTTGAATTTGAAAATACATCAAATAAAGATAGTAACTTTTCTTTTGATGATGAAGGTAAGGAGTAAATACCATGGGTTATTCTAAATTAGGACGCAATAGCGATCAAAGAAAAGCATTATTACGCGACTTAGTCACTGATATTATTATTAATGAAAGAATAGTTACAACAGAAGCTAAAGCAAAAGAATTAAGAAAATTAGCTGATAAAATGGTTACTTTAGCAAAAGCTGGAACTTTAGCAGCACGCAGACAAGCAGCACAAACTGTACGTTTTGAAGATGTTAAAGAAGGCCAAAATGCTATTCAAAAATTATTTGATGAAATCGGTCCAAGATACGCTGATCGTACAGGCGGATATACAAGAATTATCAAAACTGTTCCAAGACGCGGCGATGCTGCGCCAATGGCAATTATTGAATTCGTATAATTAAAAAAATTAACAAGCTTAATGCTTGTTTTTTTCTTTGTTAGTTTAAAAATATGAGTATCAGGAGAAGAAAATGAGAAATAAAATTCTTATGTTAAGTATCTTCTTTAGTGTTCTTATGATTTTAGCAAGTTGTGGTAAAACTGAGAAATCATATACATTAGAAGAAGTTGAAGATCAAATAGTCATTACTTATGGCGATGGTGATCAAGCAAATTATGTGACACAAAATGTTGTACTACCTACGACATCATCAGTTAGTGAAGATGTTACGATAGAATGGTATAGTTTATATCCTTCTGTTATATCTATAGAAGGTAGTGTTACTAGAGGTGAAAGCGATAGAAGTGTCGTTTTAACATATACGATCAGTGATGGTGATGATGTTTTATATGGGAACATCACTTTAACTGTCATTGGGTTAAATGACAGTAGTACATATAAAATTAGTTTTGATTCACAAGGCGGTAGTGAAGTAGAAAGTATGATCGTCTATGAAGGTGATTTGGTGACTGAACCAGATGATCCTATAAAAGATGGTTATCAATTTGTTGGTTGGTATACGACTGATAATTTCACAAGAACTTTCGATTTTGATGTTATGCCTAGTGGTGATACGACAGTATATGCTAAATGGAATTATATTGATGAAAACATTTATACAATCACATTTGATACTAATGGTGGTAGTGCAGTTGATCCATTAAGTGAAAATGGTGGTGTTAGTATTAGTGCACCTGCTGAGCCTACAAAAGAAGGATTTGAATTTGCTGGTTGGTATAGTGATCAAGATTTAGTTTATGCTTATCAAATTGCTTATATGCCTTATGGTAATCTCGTATTATATGCAAGATGGCGTGAAGCAGTTTCTTATGAAGGGTACTATGAAGGTGCAGATACTTTAGTAGGACAATCATTATCAAATTTTTTAGAAAATCTTTTAAGTGAGACAGACAATAATATAACGTATGGTGACGCTAGAGATGTTTTAGAAGAAAGTGATACACTTGTAAATGATTCTACCAAATTAAATCTTATATATTCGCTAACAATGAAATCAGGAAATTATGCTAAAGCAACATGGGATAGTGGAGCAACATGGAATAGAGAACATGTTTGGGCAAAATCTTTAATTGGAAATGGATATAGTAGCGATAACAATACAACAGGTGTTGCTGCAGACGCACATAATTTAAGAGCATCAGACGTAAGTGTAAATAGTTCAAGAAGTAATGCATTATTTTCATCTTCTACAACTTTATTAGGTGAATATGGTTATGATGGAACTAAATGGTATCCAGGCGATGATTACATTGGTGATGTTGCAAGGATTATATTCTATATGGATATAAGATGGGGCGATGAAACTGATTTGGATGCAATTGGAACATTACAAACTTTTATCATTTGGCATGAATTAGATCCAGTTGATGAATTTGAATTAAATAGAAATAATGTAATTTATTCATATCAAGGTAATCGAAATCCATTTATAGATCATCGAGAATTTGTAGATAAAATATATAACTAATAAAAAAACCAGTTCAAATTGAACTGGTTTTATTTTGAGATGTTTAAAATATCGTATGGTCAATCATAGGCTTTAAAATATTGTATGGTATACCATACGATTTTTGAAAGGCCTATTTTTTTATATAAAAAAGGAAGTCCTCATTTATAATAGAGTTATTAGCCATAACTATAGAATAGGAGGACTTCATGTCTTATGATACCATAAATATTTTACACTTAGAACAATTTAAAAGCAAGATTGAATTATTAGAAACAAGGCTTGAAAGAAATGTATTGATTATCGAATTAAAGTTTTATAAACAACAAATATTATGCCCTATCGTGGATCAGCTCATATAAGATTTTTAGAATATAAATATAAAAAAATCATACATTCAATATCTACACATGAAAAAAGCGTGATTAGATGGCATATGAGAAGATATCAATGTAAGCTTTGTAAGAAAACCTTTAGCGAGTCCAATCCACTATCGAGACTCAAATGAAAATGTAAGTTTGTATACAAAGATGTCTATTTTAAACTATTTAAAAGATTATAATCATACATTTACATCTGCTGCGCATCACTATTATGTTAGTATCCAAACAGTGATCAATATATTTGATCGTTATGTAGAAGCGAAGCGTCGAAAGCTACCCAAAGTGATCAATATCGATGAAGTATTTATATCAAGAGCACACAAGTACAAATATGCATGTATCTTATATGATTTCATGCATAGAAAAATCATTGATGTATTACCAACAAGACATAAACGTTATTTAATTGATTACTTCGCTAGAATCCCTAAAACTGAGTTATCAAGCGTAGAAGTCGTCGTGATGGACATGTGGCAAACTTATAGAGATGTCATCAAATTATGTATACCTCAAGCGAAAATAGCTGTTGATTCATTTCATTTAATTAGGACATTAAATGAAATCATCAAACGTATAAGAATTGATACAATGAATAAATACAAGCAACACAAAAGTGCACCAGTTCATGATGATATGTATTATTACATGTTAAAGAAATTTCATTACTTCTTTCTCAAGAACTATGAAGATATCTATGATGGGAAAATACGTATACAAAAACTACATGCATATTGGCATAAATCGGATATTCTTCATTATTTGTTATCTACTAATGATGATTTAAAAGATGCATATCTTTTAAAAGAAAGGTATAGATCATTTAATCTAACAGCCTCTTATGATACGTGTGATGATGAGCTTAACCAACTCATAGATCTATTTAGAAATCATAAGTTAGCAGGGATGAGATCATTTGGAAGAACGTTAAATAACTGGAGAGATGAGATTAAAAATTCTTTTTTAGTTTATGATAAAAGACGAATATCCAATGGTCCTATTGAATCTGTCAATAATAAAATAAAGACTGTGATCAAAACATCTAATGGTATTAAATCTTATAATCGATTGAGAAACAAGATTATGTATGCAATTAATAAAGATATACCTATAAAAAACAAATAAAATAAGAGTTATGGCAAAAAAAGGCACTCCCGCGAGTGCCTTTAACTTACCATACAATTTTTTATAGGTCACATTGACCATACAATTTTGGAAAGGTCTATTTAGTCTTTACCATACAATTTTTTAAAGACCCTTATTTTGATTAAAATTCTTCTTGAAATTCTTCATTCCATGTTGGTGTAGGTTTTTCTCTTAATTCATTATAGAAGTTAGCTCTTGCTAAACGGTGATAAGGTACAACGAATATAACACCAACACCAAAAGCAAGTAATCCTAATAGATACCAACCTATAAAACTTAAGTCAAGCATAAATAATTTACCTTTTTTGCCATCCATCATTTCACGACTTTTATCAATTGCTTCCATTGGACCGATTTCTGGATTTTCTCTTATAATATAGTAAATTTGACTATATGAGTAAGATTTAATAATCCCAGGAATAACTAATAACAATCCCCATAAGAATAAAAAGATATTTGATAATAAATAAGCAACAAGTGAGTTAACAAAACTATCTTTAAAACCATCAACGATAACATCAAATTTTGAACCATCACTATTTTCTTTATTTGTGATTACATCTAATAGATAAGCAGATAATCCAACAAGTCCAGGCCCCATTAATATAAAGCCGACGCCAATAGAAGATAAAGCTCCCATAATGACACCAAAAAGTATTAACATAACGAATATCATCCAGTATGATGATTTAAGTTGTTTCCAAGATAAAGCGCGTATTTCTTTGTTACTTAACATTTGTTCCCTCCTGTGTTTGATATAATTATATTATATCATGGAGATATGGTGTAATATATATTTTTTTATTATAAATTAAGATTTGCTGTGTTATACTAGAAATAATAAATAGGAAAAGAGGCATTATAATGAAATTTAGTGATTACAAATATCAAAGACCTGACTTAGATGCACTAAAAGATAAATTAGAAAACGATCTAAAAGTGATTGGTAGTGATGTATCATTTGAAGAAGAGTTGGAAGCTATCAACCGTCTATTTAAAGTTTTCGATGAAATAGAAACTCAAATGGTATTAGTGTCAATTAGAAATAGTGTAGACACAACAGATAAGTTTTATGAAGAAGAACAAGCATTTTTTGATGAAAATGGGCCTGTGATTAGTCAATATTCACATACGTTTAATGACAAATTATTGAATTCAAAAAATCGTAAGGCACTTGAAGAAAAATTTGGAGATCTTATTTTTAAAAGAGGGGATCTTGCAAGAAAAACTTTTAAACCTGAAATTATTCGAGATTTACAAAAAGAGAATAAGTTATCAACCGAATATTCAAAATTAATAGCATCTGCTAAAATTGAATTTGATGGCGGCACATATAACTTAAGTCAAATGGCACCATTTGTTCAAAGTAAAGATCGTGATATAAGACATCGTGCACAATTAGCTGTTTCAAAATTCTTTGAAGATAATGAAGCGCAACTTGACCGCATTTATGATGATATGGTTCATGTGAGAACTGACATTGCTAAAAAGCTAGGTTATGAAAACTTTGTTCAACTAGGTTATGACCGTTTCGGTAGAACTGATTACGATGCTAAAGATGTTGCAGGTTATAGAGAACAAATATATAAAGAAGTTGTTCCAGTAGTTAATGAACTTACAAAACGTAAAGCTAAAAGATTAGGGATCAAAGAACCTAAATCTTATGATTTAGCACTTTCATTTTTATCAGGTAATCCAACACCTAAAGGTGATAGAGATTGGATGATGGAACGCGCTATTAAAATGTATCATGAAATGAGCGAACCTACAGGTAAGTTTATTGATTTCATGGTTGAAAGAGAATTATTAGATTTAGATGCAAAACCTGGTAAACAAGGTGGTGGCTATTGTACATATATTGCAAATTATGATTCACCATTTATATTTGCTAATTTTAATGGTACTTCTCATGATGTTGATGTTTTAACACATGAAGCTGGACATGCATTCCAAATCTTTTCTAGTCGAGGTCATATTCCTGAATATCGTTGGCCAACGATGGAAGCAGCTGAAATTCATTCAATGAGTATGGAATTTCTTGCTTGGCCTTGGGTTGATCAATTCTTTGAAGAAGATACACCTAAATATAAGTTTAATCATTTAGCTGGTTCATTATCATTTTTACCTTATGGTGTAACAGTGGATGAATTTCAACATGGTATTTATGAAAATCCAGATATGACACCGGCAGAAAGAAAGACTTTATGGAGAAATATTGAAAAGAAATATTTGCCATTTAAAGACTATGATGATGATAAATTCTTAGATAAAGGAACTTATTGGTTTAGACAAGGTCATATTTTTGGGGCACCGTTCTATTATATTGACTATACATTAGCTCAAGTGTGTGCTTTCCAATTTTGGGTTAAGAGTCAAGAAGATCATAAAAAAGCTGTGACTGATTATATTGCATTATGTAAATTAGGTGGTTCTAAGAGTTTTGTTGATTTAGTTAAATCTGCAAATTTAAAAAACCCATTTAAACCGGGTACTGTTAAAGAGATTATTAAACCTATTAATCAATATTTAAGTCATGTGGATGATACAAAATTGTAATATAAAAAAAGTGTGAATTTTATTCACACTTTTGTTTTTAAATATTTTTGAATACTATCTGATACCATCATACCATCATATACAGCTTTAGCAATTTGAAGTTTACCACCAATAACATCACCAGCAGCAAATAATCCTTCAACATTGGTTTGATAATCTTTATCTACATAAATATTATTGGATTCAACAATGACACCAAGTTTTTCAGCGAAATCAAGAGAACTAGGTGTACCGATTGCTACAAATACACCATCAACTGCGTAGGTTTGATCCTCAGTTTTAATTGATGAGATTTTTGTGTCACCCTCAAAAGCCTTAATTTTAGATGTAACGACAGGATGATTAACTTCACTTAATAATGCTTTACCATTTGTAAATACAGTAATATCAGAACTTAGATTTTCTAAATCTTTTAGTTCTTGTTGCATATAAGGTCCGCATCCAATTAAAGCAAGTTTTTTCTTTCGATAAAAATAACCATCGCAAGTTGCACAAAAACTAATACCTTTACCACGATATTTTTTAAAACCTGGTATATTTAGCGATAACCGTTTTTTCCCTGTAGCAAGCAATATAGCAGAAGCTTCATATGAGTTTTTTTTAGTCTTTACTATAAAACCATCACCAAGATCAACTAGGTCTAAAACTGCATCATATATAATATGAACACCCAATCTTTTAGCTTGAGCGAGGCCCGCGTCTACTAAATCTTTTCCTTTAATAGGGTTTGCAAAACCATAATAGTTTTCAATTTGAATATTATCATAGGAAAAAAGACCATATCCTTTTCCTATAACGATAGGATCAAAACCTGCACGTTTTAAATAAATAGCTGCTGATATACCTGCTGGTCCATGCCCTATAATGACAATGTTTTTCATAAGCCTAAATGTTTCTTAAGTGTGTCTTTACCATGTAGTCCTATAAGTTGTTTTGTTATTTTCCCATCTTTAAATATTAAAATTGTAGGAATACTCATAATTTGATAAGAGTCAGCAATCGCTGGTTCATCATCTACTTCAAGTTTAGCAATAATAGCTTTTCCTTCAACCTCATCAGCAAGTGATTCTAAAATAGGAGCAATTCTTTTACAAGGCCCACACCATGAAGCCCAAAAGTCGACAAGAACAGGTAAATCATTCTTTAATACGATTTCTTCAAAATTTTCGTTAGTTAGTTGTATAATCATGTTTTTCATATCCTTTCAGTAACACTATCATTATAATGAAAATAGTTCAAAATATAAAGGGATATACGAAAAAAAATACGCTTTATTATCAATTCAAACGCTTTATAAACAAATAGATACATGATATAATGTTATAGATGAAACGTAGGTGAATATACATGCTAAAAGTCAGCGATTTAAGTTTTTCCTATGATGGGAAAACGAAAGCACTTAATCATATAAATTTAGATATAAAAAAAGGAACTTGGGTTTCTATTTTAGGACATAATGGGTCTGGTAAATCAACACTATCAAAATGTTTAGTGGGTTTGCTTTCTCCTTCACAAGGCGAAATAGAAATAGATGGTCTACCTTTAAATGGAGAAAATTTAATTGATATACGACAAAAAATAGGGATTGTATTTCAAAATCCTGATAACCAATTTGTTGGGGTTACTGTAAGACATGACATAGCTTTTGGATTAGAAAATCAATGTAAGACCCCAGAAGAAATGGAAGAGAAAGTTAAATACTATGCAAACCTTGTAGGTATGCAAGATTTTTTGTCTAAAGAGCCACATCAATTATCTGGCGGTCAAAAGCAACGTGTTGCTATTGCTGGTGCACTTGCAATGGAACAAGATATTCTTATTTTAGATGAAGCAACTTCAATGTTAGATCCTGAAGGTCGAGAAGAAATTGTTGAATTGATTAAAGTTTTAAATAAAGAATTAAACAAAACGATTATTACAATTACACATGATTTGTCTTTTGCTGCGGATTGAGATGAACTTATAGTTTTAAAAGATGGAGAAATTATTTTGGAAGGTAAACCTGAAGAAGTTTTTAGCCATGAAGAGTTATTAAAATCATCACATTTAGAATTGCCTTTTGAAGTAAAGTTATACCTTAGAGCTTCTAAAGATAAAGCAATCGATCCTAAAATAACGGAGGCGCTATGGGCATTCAATTCAAACAAGTAGGATATGCTTATCAAGGTATTAAAACTAAGTATAAAGCGCTTGAAGATATTAATTTAAATATAGAAGGTAAGAATGAATTTATAGCAATTGTTGGACATACCGGATCTGGTAAATCTACATTGGTTCAACATATGAATGCATTATTATTGCCAACATCAGGGGAAATGATTGTTTTTGATCAAAAACTTCCACCTAAAAAGAAAGATAAAATAAACCATTTACGAAAAAAAGTTGGTTTAGTTTTTCAATTTCCAGAATATCAATTATTTGAAGAAACAATTATAAAAGATATTATGTTTGGTCCTAAAAACTTTAAGATTTACGATGAAGAAGCCTATAACAGATCTGCTGAAGCAGCTCATACTGTTGGTATATCCGATGATTTATTTGAACAATCACCATTTAGAATTAGCGGTGGTCAAATGAGAAGAGTTGCAGTTGCTGGTATATTAGCAATGCAACCTGATATTTTAGTTTTAGATGAACCTACAAGAGGTCTTGATCCTAAAGGTAAGAATGACCTTATGGATATATTTGTTAAACTTCATGAAGAAAAAAATCAATCTGTTATTCTAATTACGCATGATATGGATATTGTTTCTAAATATGCGAAACGTGTTGTTGTTATCGATCATGCAAAAATTGTATATGATGGGAAAAAAGAAGATCTTTTTACGCATCCTAATTTCCCTAATTTCCATTTAGATTTGCCAACACCATTAAAGATTATGAAGCATCTAGAAAAAACTTTAGGTATACCTTATCAACCTTTTTATGATTTTGATAGTTTATATCAACATTTAAAGGGGGTTAAACTATGAATCAAATTATGATTGGTCGTTATATCCCTGGGACTTCTTGGCTCCACAAATTAGATCCGAGAATTAAGTTATTATCGATTGTTTTGTATTTGGTTACTATTTTCTTAGTGCCATTATCACAGGAAAAAACTGAATTGATATATTCACTTATTGGATTAAGTGCATTGTTAGTCATTATTTTAGTCATAACAAAAAGTGCGAATATTTCTATTATGCAGATGTTAAAAGGTCTGAAATCTATTATAGTATTATTAACGTTTACTTTTATTATTCAACTATTTAGTGTTAAAACAGGAAGTCTAGTGATGCCACCTGTGACCATGAGTATTTCATTAAGTAGTATAGCAGCAATCATCGCTTTAATTGTGATGTATCAAGTGACTAAAAAATATATTAAATTTAGAATATTATACTTTTTTGTCATTGTATTTTTAGCATTTTACGTACAATCATTCTTGCCATATGTTGAATTCACAAATTATGAATTAGAAATTTATGATGTGGGTCTATTAAGATCTGGACTTATATTTTTAAGAATAACAACCATCATTATCACAACATCGTTATTAACATTTACAACAATGACAACTGATTTGAACTATGGTGTTGAATCTTTATTAAAACCACTTACGTACATTAAAGTACCAGTTGATATATTTGCGATGTTATTATCATTAACTTTGCGTTATATACCAACACTACTTATTGAAACAGAAAAAATTATGAAAGCCCAAGCTTCTAGAGGTGTAGATTTTAATGAATCATCTTTAAAAGAAAAAGTTGTTCAAATTATTTCACTACTTATACCAGTATTTGTTATTTCGTTTAATCGTTATGAAGATTTAGCGAATGCAATGGAAGTCAAAGGATATGTGATTGGCGCTAAGCGTAGTAAGATTGATCAATATCACATGGGATTTAATGATTACTTTACAATGGTAATGAGTTTATTGCTCTTAGGGTCTATGATAGGCTTGAAGGTGATGTTATGAGATATTTAGCGACTGTCAGTTATGATGGTACAAAATATCATGGATTTCAATCTCAAAAAAATGCATTAGGTATCCAAGAAGTCATAGAAAAAAGTTTTAGACTTATGACACAAACGGTGATTAAAATACATGCATCCGGTAGAACTGATAAAGGTGTTCACGCTATTAATCAAAAGTTTCATTTCGATAGTGACCTTAATATAGATTGGGTAAGAGTAAATGATCGATTACCTCTAGATATACGTATTAAAAAAGTAGTTTTAGTAGCTGATGATTTTCACGCAAGACATAACGCGAAATCTAAAAAATATAAATACATCATTGCTAAAAAAGAAAGTTCAGTGTTTCATAAAAATTATGAAGTATATATTAAAAACTTAGATATAAGACCTATAAAGAAAGCATATAAATTATTTGAAGGTACGCATGACTTTAAAGGATTTTGTCAATATGTTAAAGGTAAACCTACGATAAAGACAATATATGAAGTGACGCTTAAAGAAACAAAAGATCATTATATATTTATTTTTCACGGGAACAGTTTTTTAAAGTACATGGTACGTTCAATGATGGGTACATTAATTGAAATTGGATTACATAAAAAAGAACCTGAAGTGATTAATCAAATACTTTTAACACAAGAAAGAAGTTTAGCTGGTAAAACAGCTGAGTCAAGAGGCTTGTATTTACTTCAAGTATATTACAAGTAATGTTATAATATAAGACAAAGGAGAATATATATATGTTTATTACATTTGAAGGCGGAGAAGGTTCAGGTAAAACTTCTTTAATTAAATATATTACTAATGCTTTGTCTACATATGATATTGTTTCAACACGTGAACCTGGGGGTTCAATGGTTGCAGAAGCGATTAGAGATGTTGTTTTAAATCCTAAATATGAAGGTGTTACACCATATACTGAAGCACTATTATATGCTGCATCTAGAGCACAACACTTAGATGAAGTTGTTATTCCAGCAATTAAAGCTAATAAATTAGTTTTATGTGATAGATATATAGATAGTTCACTTGCATATCAAGGATATGCTAGAGATTTGGGATTTGATTTTGTATTAAGTATTAATCAATATGCATTATTTCATATGCCAGATTTAACTTTTTATATTGATATTGATCCTAAATTAGGATTATCACGCATTAATCATAGACAAGATTTAGACCGCTTAGATCAAGAATCAATAAATTTTCATGATCGCGTAAGACAAGGGTATAACAAAGTATTAGAAACTTATCCAAATCGTGTTGTTAGAATTGATGGCGATAGAACAATTGAAGAAATCGCAAATGAAATTATAACAATCATAAAGGAAAGACTATGAATAAAGCACTTAGTTTTTTTGAGCAAGCGATCAAAAAAAATAGACTTTCTCATTTATATCTTATTAGTGGACCTAAAGGTAGCGGGAAATCTAAATTAGTTGAAGATATATGTTATTTGATTTTTAATCAAAACGGTTCATCAGAAGAAGACACATTACTTAAACATTTAATTAGTTCACATACACATACAAACTTAATGATTGTTGAACCTCAGGGTTTAAATATAAAAAAAGAACAAATTTTAGATCTTCAAAGCGAATTCTCTAAAACAGGTTTAGTGAGCGGACCAAGAATTTATGTGATTAAAAATGTTGAACGTATGAATCAAAGTGCATCCAATTCTCTATTAAAGTTTATGGAAGAACCATCGAATCATCAAGTGACAGGATTTCTATTAACTGAAAATATAGATGATGTTATTTTAACGATCAAATCAAGATCACAAATTATACATTTAAATGCCTTAGATGAAATTAGTTTAAAAGAACAATTAATATCTCAAGGTGTAAAAGAAGAAATGGCAACATTACTTCCATATATAACAAAAGATTTAGATGAAGCAGTTATACTTTGTGAGGATCCAAATATTGAATCTTTAGTGACATTTATTACATCAGTTGTAAGACAATGGAAACTAAGAGATGTAATATACCCTATATATTTTTCAAAATATGGTAGATTTTTATTACAAGATAGAACATTATTTAGCCAATTTTTAGAACTATTAATGCTATATTTTATGGACCTTATTCACTACCGTTCTAATCAACCTATTATTTATGAATTTTTAAGAGAACATATATTAGAACAAAGTGATGCCATGGATGTTTTTGAGATACAAGATTTAATTGAACAAATGCAAGAGATATTTAAAAAGCAAAGTTATTACATTAATTTAGAACTTGCTTTAGATGAACTTGCATATATATTAGAAAAGAAGAGGTGACGTCATGCAGGTTGCTTTAATAAAATTTAAAGAAGCTGGTAAGAAATATTATTTTTCATATCCAAATTTAGATATAGAACAAGACCAAAAAGTTGTTGTTGAAACAGCACGTGGTGTTGAAATAGGTACTGTTTACATGATTAAAGAAGTTAATCAATCTGATTTAGTCAGTGAATTAAAACCTGTATTAAGAGTCGCATCTGATGATGATGTTAAAACAGATAAATATAATCAATCATTAGAAGAGCAAGTTATCGATGAAACAAAAAAACTTGTTAAGAAACATGATTTATCAATGAAAGTTCTTGGCGCGGAATATACTCTAGATCGAAAAAGATTACTTATTTATTTTGAAGCTGAAGATCGTGTTGATTTTAGAAACTTGGTAAAAGATTTAAATAAGATTTTTCATACAAGAATTGAATTAAGACAAATCGGACCACGAGATGCAGCGAAGATGATTGGTGGTATTGGTCCTTGTGGACTCATTTTATGTTGTACAACGTTTATAGGTGAGTTTGATACTGTTTCAATTAAAATGGCTAAGAATCAAAACCTAGCACTTAATCCACAAAAGATATCTGGTGTATGTGGTAAGCTTTTATGCTGTATTAGATATGAAGATGCAACTTATACTGAACTTAAAAGATTTTACCGGACATTCATGAAATTGTTGATACTGAAGTAGGTCAAGGGAAAGTTATTGATTTAAATATTTTATCGCAAAGAGTTAAAGTTCGTTTTCAAAATGATGAACCTGATACTTGGTTTAAAGTTGATAAAGTATCTAGGCTAAAACATTGATCAAAAGAGCATTGATTGGATCTCCTTTGCTGATTGAACAAACAAAAGGACATTCATTTAATTTAGATACTGTGTTACTAGCTAAGTTTTTAAAATTTTCAACTAAAATAAAAAATGTTTTAGATGTTGGGACAGGCAACGGTGCTTTGTTAATATATGCCTCAGAGTTGACGAAAGCAAAATTGATGGGTATAGAGTTTCAAGATATAAGATATAATCTAGCCATCAGTAATATGAAACTTAATCATTTAGAAGATAGAAGTGAAATTGTTTTAGGAGATTATTTAACTCAAACATATCATCATTTAGATTGTATTATTTCAAACCCACCATTTTTTAATACACCTGAAAAAAGTAAGTTAAGTCAAGATGAAGGTTCAAGAATTGCAAGACATGAGCTTAATTTACCTTTGGAAGATTTTATTAAAAAAGTAAGTGTTGATTTGAAGTTTGGTGGTTATTTTTATATGGTTCATCGTGCAGATCGTTTTACAGAAATCATGCGTTTACTTGATCGTTATCAACTTGTTGTTAAACGACTTAAGTTTGTGCATCCTTATATGGATAAACCTGCAAATCATGTCTTAATACAATGTATCAAACAAGGTGGACAATCTTTGATTTTAGAACCGCCACTTATTATTTATAAAGATAAACATGAATATACTAAAGCTTTTGAAGATTATATAGGAGGAAAGATAGATGTTACTTAGTTTACTTAATCGTAAGGAAAAACTTAAATTTCTTGATTTAGCGATGCATATGGTTGCTGTTGATGGAGAACCGACAAAGATAGAAAAACGTTTATTAAACAGAATGCTTGCAGAAGTTGGTGATGATATTGCTGCTGAATATACTTTTAAATTAAGTAAAGACTTAGAAGAAACAATATCTTTTTTTTCAAACACAAGTACTGCAGTGAAAAATATAGTTTTCCTCAATTTAATTAAAACATCTATGATTGATGAGTTTTATAACACGACTGAACATTTCTTTTTAGAAGATATTCGTTTAGAATTTGATATCGATGATTATAAAAAGAAACAACTCATCAGATTAGTTTATAATGAAAGAGATTTAAGAGAACGTGCGAAAAGGATTGTTCAACATTGATTCAGCGTAGTTTTAAAGAAAAAAAACCAACGATTTATATTGTTTCAACACCAATTGGTAATTTAAGTGATATGACTTATCGAGCAGTCGAAATATTAAATCAAGTTGATTTTATCTTTGCTGAAGACACAAGAAATTCAGGTGTTCTATTAAAACATTTTAATATTAAAACTCAAATGATTAGTTATCATGAATTCAATAAAGAAGAAAAAAGTGAAGAAGCGATACGTATGCTTGAAAATGGCAAAGATATCGCAGTTATTACTGATGCTGGAACACCAGGTATAAGTGATCCTGGATACTTACTTATACAAAAAGCAATTTTGCATGGTTTTTATGTTGTGCCTATCCCTGGAGCAAGCGCTAGTTTAACTGCATTAGTGGGGTCTGGTTTATCCATGCAACCTCATTTGTTTATTGGTTTTTTACCACGTAAAAAAAATGAAGCTAAACTATTATTAGAAACATATAGTAAACAACAAGCAACGCTTATTATTTATGAATCGCCTATGCGTATTGAAAACACTTTAAAATTGTTAGAATCATCATTAGGTAATCGTAGAATTGCAATAGCAAGAGAACTAACAAAAACATTTGAAACTTGGATAAGAACGACTATACTAGAAGCACTTGAAATGGAACACATTAAAAAAGGTGAATATGTCATAGTCATTGAAGGTTCTCGTGAAAAAATAAGTTATGACCATTTATCTATCAATGAACATGTACAATCGTTTATAGATGAAGGCATGAATGAAAAAGATGCAATGAAAAAAGTTGCTCAATTAAGAAAAATAACAAAAAGTGATGTTTATAAATCTTTTAAGATTAAATAAACAAAACTATTGTAAAAAATAGTGTTATTATATATAATATAAGTATTATTTTAATAGGCAATGATAAAAAGAGTAATATATGAATTTGATATAGAGAATTCGTGGTTGGTGGAAACGAATCAATTTATATATGAACATGGTTTTTGAGCCTTTTAATCGATATGTAGATTAAACGTCATACCGCGTTAAGGTGTAGAGTGCTAGATGATTTATCTAGAACTAAGGTGGTACCGCGATTATTCGTCCTTAGAGTTTTTTAAAGGACGTTTTTTTAATGGAAAATGGAGGAATTAAACATGGGTAAAAAATTTTATTTAACAACTGCAATCGCTTATAGTTCAGCAGTTCCACACATTGGCAATGTATATGAAGCAATATTAGCAGATGCTATTGTTCGTTTTAGAAGAGCTAAAGGTGATGATGTATTATTTCAAACAGGAACAGATGAGCATGGCCAAAAAATAGAGACAAAATCTGCTTTAAATGAATTATCACCAAAAGCATATGCTGATCATATCTCTTCTGAGATTAAACGTATTTATGATAAAGTCGGCATCAGTTATGATAAGTTTATTCGTACAACTGATGAGGATCATGAACGTTCAGTTCAAGCTATTTTTACTAAATTATATGAACAAGGTGACATATATTTAGGTAAATATGAAGGATGGTATTCAGTTGCAGACGAATCATTTATATTTGAAAAAGATATAGTTGATGGGAAAGGTCCAAGTGGTGATGAACTTGTATGGACTTGAGAAGAAACATATTTTCTTCGTTTAGAAAAATATCAAGAAAAATTATTAAAACATATTGAAGAAAACCCAGAGTTTATCGCACCAGAGTCTAGAAAAAACGAAATGATTCAAAATTTCCTTAAAGAACCATTACCTGATTTATCAGTTTCTAGAACTTCATTTAAATGGGGTATTCCGGTAAACTTTAATAAAAAACATGTGATCTATGTTTGGGTAGATGCATTAAGTAATTATATTACAGGATTAGGATATCATCCTGATGAACCATTGATAGAACAGTTTAAAAAATACTGGCCTGCAGATGTTCATTTAATTGGTAAAGATATTTTAAGATTCCACACCATCTATTGGCCAATCATTTTAATGGCTTTAGGTGTTGAATTACCAAAAAAGGTTTTTGGTCATCCATGGATTTTAGTGAATAAAGGTAAAATGAGTAAGTCAGTGGGTAACACTATGTATACTGACGACTTAGTTAAATATTTTGGTGTTGATACAGTAAGATATTATGTATTACATGAAATTCCATTTGCGCAAGATGGCAATATCACATATGAATTAATGATTGAAAGAAATAACAGTGATCTTGCAAATACCATAGGGAATTTAGTTAATAGAACAATAGGTATGGCTAAAAAATATCGCGAAGGTATCATTAAAAAAGTTGAAATGGAAGAACCATTTGAATACAATTTAAAAGATAAAGCGTTAGAAACACTTCCAAAAATGGAAGCGTATATGGATGAACTTAAAGTTGCTGATGCACTTGAAGAAGTTGTAGTTCTAGCAAGAGCAGCAAATAAATATATTGACCTAGCTGCACCATGGGCATTATTTAAAGATCCAGAAAAACAAGATGTATTAGATTATGTTTTATATCAATTACTTGAAACAATTAGATATGTTGGTGTTTTACTAGAACCATTTATACCTGAAACATCAAGCAAGATTTTAGATTTAATCAAAGTTAAAGAGAATAGTTTTGAGTCATTAAATACTTTTGGATATATTGAAAAATCATTATTAGAAACATCTGAAGTTTTATTTGAAAGATATGACATGCAAAAAAAATTAGAGGAGATACTTAAAGATCAAGATGAATAGATTGATAGATTGGATTAAATCCGATAAATTCAAAACAAAAATAATGCCTGATCTTCAAAGAGTATTAGCGGTCATTGTTTTTACAATCATATATGGTATCGGAGTTTCTTGGTTTTTAGAAGCATCCATCGTGCCACTTTATACAGGTGGTATACCTGGGGTAGGCCAATTAGTTAGAGATATTTTAGTGACTATCTTTAATCAGGAAATATCTGAACATTTCTTAGGTATCTTTATATTAATATTTAATATTCCTATATTGGTGCTTGGATGGTTTGGTGTATCGCATAGATTCACGATATATAGTATTATTTCAGTCGTTATTCAATCATTTATGTTAAGTTGGATTCCACAAGTTGATATGGGACTTGCAAGCACTGAACATGCGCTTGCTGCAGCCATATTAGGTGGTTTGTTAATTGGGATTGGCGCTGGTGGTGCTCTTAAATACGGAACCTCAACTGGTGGTTTAGATATTGTTGCTCAATATCTCGCTTTTAAAAAAGGACACAGTGTTGGTTTCTTCTCAATGGCAATGAATGTTGTGATTGCGATATTAGGTGGTTTGATTATTGGTGGACAAGCTTCACCTACAGGTATAGCGGTATCTGGAGGCGTTATTGCATCTTATACGATTATTAGAATTATCGTATCAACTGTTATTACAGATCGTATGCATACAGCCTATCATTATTTATCAGTAAATATTATTACTGTTGAACCTAAAGCACTAGTTGATGAAGTACTAAATAAATTATATCGTGGTGTGACTTTATTAAAAGTTGAAGGTGCATATTCTCATCATGAAAAAACAATGGTTTATATTATTATTTCTTCATATGAATTACATGCCCTTAGGTCACTCGCTAAAAAAATGGATCCGCAATCATTTGTTGTAACCTCGCCAGTAAAAAATGTATTTGGTAATTTTCAAAGAAAAACAATTGCATAAAAAAAGCACTCCATCAATTAATCTTGATGAAGTGCTTTATTTTTTAAATTAGTCTTTTAAATATTTAGCTAAAAATGAGCCAAGGGTTGCACCAACAAGTGGTCCAACAATAAATACCCATAATTGTGAAAGTGATGCGCCACCTTCAAATAAAGCAGGTGCTAATGATCTTGCAGGGTTTATCCCAGCACTTGATAAACTAAATGATGCTAAAATCATAGTTGCTAATGTAAATGCGATAATAAATCCAGCGATTTTTGAATTTTCTTTATTTGCTGTAACTTTAAGTACAGTAAATACAAATACACCTGTGACAATAATTTCTACAAGTAATCCTAACCATAGATTTCCTTGAGCTAATGCTTGAACTTGATTACCTGCCAAGTTGGCATTTGAACCTAGTACCAACCATAATGTTGCAGATGCTACAAAACCACCAATAAGTTCACTTAATACATAAAAACTAAACTCTTTCCATGTAATGCGTTTACTAATTGCAAGTCCTAAAGTTACCGATGGATTCAACATTGCACCAGATAATCCACCAATACTATATGCCATTGCAACAACAACAAGTGCAAAAGCTAGTGCGGTGTATAAAGCATTACCAGTAGCGACTGCAACACTTGTACCAATTAAAACAAAGACAAACGTACCAAACGCTTCAGCGATATAATTTCTCATTTTATTCATTACTAAACTCCTTTTTTTCTTTTCTCATATTTATTATAAATCAAATTAACTTTAAATACATGAGATATACATTTAAAGTTATGTAAAAAGGCCATATTTTGGTATAATCAAACAAAAGAGATAAAGCAAGAATAATAACGAAAGAAGAGACACAAATGATTATAACATGCACTTTAAATCCTGCCATTGATTATCATTTATACAGTAATCGATTTGAAAAAGGTAAGCTTAATAGAGTAACCAAGTATCAATTTGATTTGGGGGGCAAGGGTATTAATGTTTCTAAAACACTTAATCAACTGGCATGTAAGTCAAGAAGTATTACAATTTTAAATAAAGAACTTAAAGTTTTTTATAAAAACACAATGAGACAGACACCATATATTAAATATGATATTGTCAATTCTAAATCGCTCACACGATTTAATGTTAAACTTCATGGAAAAAAGAAACAGAAGTAAATACATCTTTCGAAAAAGTAACTGGATGTGAAATCCATGAAATTAGAAAAAAACTTCAAAAAATCAAACAGGATGACATGTTAATATTTAGTGGAAGCTGCATTAAAGGAGAACCATATTTATATGATAGTTTAATTTCACAGGCACATAAAATTAATAAAAACATTATTATTGATATACCTGCAGAATTATATGATCAAGTATTAAAATATGAACCATTACTAGTTAAACCAAATAAAGATGAATTAAAAGCATATTTCAAATTAGAAGAAGACGTAAGTGATTATGTTCCTTATTGTAAACAATTAATAGAGCAGGGTGCTAAAAATATTGTTTTATCATTAGGAGAAAAAGGATCAATATTAGTTACAAAAGAACATGTATATCGTATTTCATTAGATGAAATAAAAACAAATAAGACCGTTGGTGCTGGTGATGCATTCGTTGCTGGATTTGCTTATCAATATCAAAAAGATCAAAATATACTTAAAGCATATAAATTTGGACATGCAACATCATATGCTTTTGTTGCACAAGAACAAATAGGTATTAAAGATGTAGAAACAGTATTAAAAAATATAAATGTAGAGGAGATTTTATGATGAAGCTTAATGATTTCATGGACATTGAAGACATTAAATTAAATCTGACATCAACGAATAAACAAGATGTAATTAAAGAATTAGCTAATCGTATGTATAAAAAAGGACAAATTAACAACTTAGACTTATTAATAAAAGATGTATTAAAACGTGAAGCTTTAGATACAACTGGTATTGGACTTAAAATAGCATTACCTCATGCCAAAACACCTTATATTGATAAACCATCGGTTGTTTTTGGTCGTTCAGAAGAAGGTATTAATTTTGATAGTTTAGATGGAGAAAGAGCACATTTGTTTTTTCTTATATGTATACCAGAAGATGGTGTCAATTTACATTTAAAAGTATTAGCAATGTTATCTAGATCATTAATTCACGAAAGTTTTAGAAATGAATTATTAAATGCAAATAACGAAAATGAAGTTATGGAGATATTAAAGAAGGTAGAGTAAGATGAAAAAAATAGTTGCAGTAACAGCATGCCCAACAGGCATAGCACATACATATATGGCAGCGGAAACGTTAGAGATTTCTGCAAAAAAGAAAACATCTTGATTAAAGTAGAGACTCAAGGAGCAATGGGTGTAGAAAATGAATTAACATCGACTGATATTGAACTAGCTGATGTTGTTATTTTAGCTGTAGATGTTTCAGTTGATGAGTCTAGATTTTCAGAGAAAAAAATATATAAAACTTCAACAACACAAGCGATAAGAAATGCTAAAGAGGTTTTATTAAATGCATTAGGCAAATGAGGGATTTCATATGAAGGATATATATAGACATATAATGAAAGGTTTTTCTTTCTACCTTCCATTTATAATCATAGCAACGTTATTAAAAGAAATAAGTGATTTATTTCCGAATCACATAGAATTTTCTGAATTTTTTTCTTTTTCTAGTTATTTTCTTTTTCAATTAATATATGTTGTTTTAGCAGGGTTTATAGCATATGCAATTGGAGATAAATTAGCATTGTTGCCAGGCTTATTTGGTGGTTATTTAGCCATTCGATATAATCAAGGATTTATTGCAGCATTATTACTTGGTCTTTTAGCTGGATATATGATATTAGTTATGAAATACCTTATAAAGAAAAGTCCTTCACAAATTAAACAAACTTTAACAATTGTGTGGATGCCTTTGTTATCAGTGATACTTATATATGCAACATCAGAAGTGTTTACGCTTTTTATGCCGCAATTCTCATATTATTATACAAGATTCTTTAGTGGTTTAGGACCGATTTCAGGAGCTATTATAGCAAGTGTACTTGTATGTATGATGGCATATGACTTAGGAGGCCCTATTAATAAGCTAGCTTATATATTTGCAATATCAACGATATCAACAATTGGACTTATTGAAAAAAATATTTTAATTCCTGCAGTTATGATTGGTGGCATGTTACCAACAATGACAATAGGTTTATATCATATGATATTTAAACATAAGTTTGAAGCGTTATCTCATATAAAGGGAAGTGATGTCTTCATATCTGGTATGTTTTTTGTATCAGAAGCAGGTCTTCCGTTCTATTTTAAATTTGGTAAAAAAGTAATGATACCTTCAATGATAGGTAGCGTCGTATCAGCCATCATCATAGGTTATTATCAAGTACGCTCATTTGTACCACATGGTGGGATTTTAATGTTTTGGACAACATCAAATGGGCTTATGTTCTTAATAGCTATTGCTTTAGGTTTGGCTGTTTCATTTATACTTATGATCATTATGAATTTCAAGCAAGATAATAAAATACAAGAGACTTTATAAAACATATAAAATAAGCATTTAAAAATTAAATTGTATCTTTACAATTACCTATGCCTTTGTTATAATTGTAGAGTATTCAATATATCGTATAATAGATCAAATGTGGTGATCGAGTTTCTACCGTGCAACCGTGAAATGCACGACTACGATATGAAGGCTTTTTTCATGCTTTCATAATGTAGAAACCACAAATTATAAGTGGTTTTTTTGTTTTTTTAAGGGGTACATATCATTGAATACAAAAAAACAAAGGAGAAAGAATAGTGGAAAAAGTAAAAAAGTTTTTTAAGATTGAAGAACGAGGGACGTCAGTTCGTCAAGAGTTAATTGGTGGGTTAGTAACATTTTTAGCGATGGCTTATATTTTAGCACTTAATCCAGGAATATTAGGGGATTCAGATGCATTAGGAGCAGCGGCATTCCCAGCAGGTGGAGTATTTGTAGCAACTGCAATTGCAGCTGGTGTAGCTACACTTCTTATGGGATTATTTGCAAATTATCCAATTGCACTTGCTCCAGGTATGGGTATTAATGCATTTATTGCATATACAGTTATTGCACCTTGGGGTAATGGTTATACTTGGCAAGAAGCATTAGCAGCAGTATTTATTTCAGGTATTATCTTCTTGGTTATTTCTCTTACACCAATTAGAAAATGGATAATTAATGCAGTTCCTAATGGACTTAAAAAAGCAATTGGTGCAGGTATTGGTTTCTTTATTGCATTTATTGGTTTACAAAATGCTGGTATTATTGTGCCTGATGCAGCTGTTTCTGTTAGCTTAGGTGATTTATCAGATCCTGCAGTATTGCTTGCTGTATTCGGTATTGTAGTTGCACTTTCATTCTTTGTTATGAAAGGTAAAATTTCTAAATTTGCATTAATTTTATCAATGGCAGTTACAGCAGTAGTTGGGATTGCAATGACTTATATTTTCGGTTTGACTGGAAATGCAGGACTTCCTACATTTGGAGAGTTCAACTATTCAAGTTTATCAGAATTTAAAGAAACGTTCTTTGGCTTTGCTAAAGGATTTAAAACAGTATTTAGTCATACTGATTTATGGTTTGTTTTATTCTCATTAATCTATTTAGATATATTTGATACAGCGGGTACATTAATTGCAGTTTCAGAACCTGCAGGTTTATTAGATGAAGAAGGTAACTTAAAAGATGTAGATAAAGCTATGTTAGCTGATGCTATTGGTACAACAGTTGGTGCAATGGTTGGTACATCTACAGTAACTTCATTCGTCGAATCAAGTGCTGGTATCGAAGCTGGTGCAAGAACTGGTTTATCATCAGTTGTTGTTGGTGTACTATTCTTAGTGTCTATCGTAGCTTTTCCAATCTTTAACATATTTATTGGTTCATTTGCTTTAACTTCAATGGCGCTTGTATTAGTTGGGATTTTAATGTTCTCACAAATTAAAAATATTGATTTCTCTGATCTTCCTACTTTAGGTGCAGCTTTCATTATTATTGTTATGATGGTCTTAACATACTCAATTGGTATGGGTATTGCTTTTGGATTTATCGCTTACGTGTTAATGATGATGGTTCAAAAAAGATTTAAAGAAGTTAATCCAGTAATGTATGTATTAGCAGTAGCATTTATTGCATATTTTGCAGTTGAAGCCTTATTTTAATAGATAGTTTTATTTAAATAAAAAAGCAATTCACTTCGCATTTAAAGTGAATTGCCTTTTTAATCATCGAGTAATTAAATATTATGCTAAGAAAGTAACTTTGCCTGATGTTGCTACTGTAACTACATCTATAACCCAACCAATAATAAATAAGCCTGTAAATAGATATAAAATACCAGCGACAAGCACTACGATGTTATTCTTTTTTAAACCTTTTACAATACGATAAATACCGTATACAATTGGATCGAAAAAGATAACTAGTAAAAGTTTGACTATCCAAGGTAGTCCATCAACTGCTTTAAGATATCCCATTTTGAAATCCTCCTGTTAATTTATATATATTTAGTATATCATGGGACATAGAGGAATTATAGTTTTTTACGATAAATATGTTATAATAATAACAAATATTTTAATTAAATATTAAGGAAGTAATGCTTATGTATGAAATTCAAAATAATATATTATCAATTATTATTGCCTTTGTTTTGTTTTTTAGTTTAAGAAGCCAAAACTATCAGAGAGAACAAGTAAGTCGCACCTTTAGTATTTTAGTGTGGATGACAATTGGAATGTTAGTTATTGAAAGCATAGTTTTAGAACTCAGTGGCATTAGTGGATCATTAGTTAACATAATACTAATAGTAAGTCTTATGTTATATGGTTTTTGTGCACCAATCATAGCTTATTTAACTGTGTTTTATTTAGAATATGAAATATATGGTATAAAATTTAGTTTTAAAAAGAAACACATTATGTATATTATAGTACTTTTGATTTCAATTATTTTTAATATTTTAAGTATTGATGGTCATTACTTGTTTAAAATAACAAATGATAATATTGTTGAAATAGGATTTTTAAGTTATTATTACGTGTTCATTGTATTTGCAACAACGGTTATTTCATTTGTTATAACCGCTAAACAAAAGAAAACATTAGATAACAAAGATTTATTAGCTTTGACATCATTTTCATTGCCAATTACATTTGCTATAGTGATGTTTGTTGTTTTTGATGGATCTAATTTAATATGGAATTCATTTGTTGTATCAATATTAATTAGTTATACATTTGTTCAAATTAAAATCACGAGTAAAGATTTTCTTACAGGTTTATTTAATAAAAGAGAATTTGAATATCAATTAAACCGTATTAAACATAGTTCACGCAAAAATGAAAAAATTTATGGAATGATTATCGACTTAGATGATTTTAAACAAATCAATGATGAGTACGGACATAGAGAAGGAGACTTTGCTTTAGTTGAAGCGGGGACAATTTTTAAATCTTCAGTACGTGCAAAAGATTTTGTTAGTCGAATAGGTGGAGATGAATTTGCTATTATTTTTCCAGCAGAAGATACGGAAGTAGCAAATCAAATCATCAATAGAATACATGAGAATTTAGAAACATTTAATAAAAATAGTGCTTATAAATATGATTTAAAAATTAGTTATGGTTTTGATTTTTATGATGAAACGAAATTTTCATCTGTAATTGATTTCTTTAATCATATTGATTCAATGATGTATCAACAAAAAAATACTGTAAAAACTATAAAATAAAAGACTTCATTTTAGAGTGAAGTCTTTTATTTTGCCTTAATTTATCTAAAAACTTGTGTTGCTTCAATAGCAGTTTTCCAGTTTTTAATATATTCTTTTCTATTTTTGTTAGTCATTTTAGGACTATATGTTTTATCAATTTTCCATAAAGATTTAATTTCATCTAAGTTTTTCCAATATTTAACTGATAAACCCGCAAGATATGCTGCACCTAATGCAGTAGTTTCTAAAACTTTAGGACGATGAACATCTAGATTTAAAATATCAGATTGGAACTGTAATAAGAAATTATTGATTGATGCACCACCATCAACTTTAAATGATTTAACATCTAAATTTGAATCTAATTTAATAGCTTCCAATACATCCATTGATTGATATCCAATAGATTCTAAGACAGCTCTTGCTAAATGTTCTTTAGTTGTGCCTCGCGTTAATCCAAAGATTGCACCTTTTGCTTGAGAATCCCAATAAGGGGTTCCTAATCCAACAAATGCTGGCACGATATAAACACCTTCATTTGATGAAAGATTCTTTGATAGAGTTTCCGTTTCTTTAGTAGAGTCTATAAGATTAAGACCATCACGTAACCATTCAGCTGCAGCACCAGCAATAAAGACACTACCTTCAAGTGCATAAGTGACTTTATTATTAATTCCCCATGCAATTGTAGTAAGAAGTCCATGTTTAGAATTAATGATTTCTTCACCAGTATTCATTAACATAAAACAACCTGTGCCATAGGTGTTTTTAACATCACCTTTTTCATAACAATTTTGACCAAATAAAGCTGCTTGTTGATCACCTGCTACGCCGCTTATTGGTGTGCGTTCTCCAAAAAAATGATAAGGTAATGTATATCCAAATGTGAAAGAAGAAGGCTTGACTTCTGGAAGCATTGCCATTGGTATATCTAACATATCACACAACTCTTTATCCCAATCAAGTGTATGAATGTTGTATAGCATTGTTCTAGAAGCATTACTATAGTCAGTTGCATGAACTGAACCTGTTAATTTATATATTAAAAAGCTGTCGATTGTACCAAAACATAAATCACCGCGTTCTGCTTGTGCACGTGCACCTTTCACATGATCTAAGATCCATTTAATTTTAGTACCTGAGAAATAAGGATCAATGACTAAACCTGTTTTTTCTCTAATGAGTAGTTCATAACCGCCATCTTTTAAAGATTGACAAATGTCCTCTGTTTGTCTAGACTGCCAAACAACAGCATTGTAAATAGGTTGACCTGATAATTTATTCCATACAACGGTAGTTTCTCTTTGATTGGTAATACCGATTGAAGCAATGTCAGATGCTTTAAGATTAGCTTGTACTAAGGCTCTCGCCATAACCGTTAGTACACTAATCCATATTTCATTAGCATTGTGTTCTACCCATCCTGGATGAGGATAGTACTGCTTGATAGACTCTTTAGCAATACTTACGATTTGACTATGTTTGTCAAATATAATCGCGCGTGTGCTTGTCGTTCCTTGATCAATTGATAAAATGTATTTTTTCATATTTTTCGCTTCCCTATATTAATATAATAGCAATCGTATAAATGTAAGCGATTACTATATGAATATTCTATCATGTTTTGAGCATGAGGTCCATATAAAATATGCATAACTAGTGAAAAAATCAATAAATTATAGATTGCTTGATTACATTTTTTTGAAAT
Source organism: Mycoplasmatota bacterium (assembly GCA_018622495.1). Lineage (GTDB taxonomy): Bacteria > Bacillota_I > Bacilli_A > Acholeplasmatales > Acholeplasmataceae > WOFB19. The sequence continues at coordinate 89,003 of CP076021.1, read as the reverse complement.
ATGATTGCTAATTTCTTGATGTTGTGATACAATTTTACAAACGAAGATTTGGAAGAGTAAATGATGTGCATGATTTAAGAGAGTAGATGGTTGGTGAAAATCTATATGATGCCTTTATTGAAAAACGCCAATGAGTGCTTATCGAAATAATAGTAGGCTAAGCCGGGTTCTCCCGTTATAGAGATATAAGTTTGTTAGAACTTTAAAAGTGATCAAATATAACATTTGATAATTTGGGTGGTACCGCGGATATAAGAGTCATTCGTCCCTTTTAGTTTAAAGGATGAGGCTCTTTTTTGTTTATATAAGAAAGGATGATAATATGTGCGGTATATTAGTATCAACAAGTGATCAAATTGAATTTGATGATGGATCAAAATGCATTGTAAGAAGAGGACCGGATCAACAACAAAAGTTTGAAGGTAACGGCTATAAGTTTTATTTTAATAGACTAGCGATTATGGATTTGCATGAAACGGGCATGCAACCTTTTGAAAATGATAGTGCTGTGCTTGTTGCTAATGCAGAAATTTATAATGAGCGTGAGCTAAAAAAACATGTTGATTATCAATTTAAGTCAACATCAGATTGTGAAGTGCTATTACCATTATATGAAAAATATGGCACTCAAATGTTTTCAAAATTGGATGCTGAATTTGCGATTGTTATATATGATAAAAAAAATAAATACATAGTTGCAGCAAGAGACCCTATTGGTATTAGACCAATGTTTTATGGTTATTTGAAGCAAGATAAAAAAATTGTTTTCGCAAGTGAAGCAAAAGCGATTATTTCTAAAGTTGATCAAGTGCATGTTTTCCCACCGGGACATTTTTATATACATGATAAATTTATTAGTTTCACTTCAATTTTTGATGATATAAAAACACATGATGATTCGTTAGAAAAAATTTATATTGAAATTGAAAAACGCCTTAATAAAGGCGTATTGAAACGCATGCAAAGTGATGCACCTATTGGTTACTTACTATCAGGAGGTCTAGATTCCAGTTTGGTTTGTGCGATAGCTCAAAAATATAATAAGAAACCTCTTGTGACATTTAGTGTTGGTATGGATACGGATCCTATTGATTTAAAATATGCACGCATTGTTTCAAAACATTTAAATACAATACATCACGAAATCATGATGACGAAAGAAGATGTCATAAATATATTAGATGAAGTCATCTATGCTTTAGAATCGTATGATATTACAACCATTAGAGCATCTATTGGTATGTTTATTGTTAGTAAATATATTCATGAACATACAAATATAAAAGTTTTACTTACTGGAGAAGTAAGCGATGAATTGTTTGGATATAAATACACTGATTTTGCACCATCTGCTGATGCGTTTCAGAAGGAATCGATTAAACGTATGAAAGAACTTCACATTTATGATGTTTTACGTGCTGACCGTTGTATTTCATATCATTCTCTAGAAGCTAGAGTACCTTTTGGAGATTTAAGTTTTGTTGATTATATAATGAAAATAAATCCAAAACTAAAAATGAATACATATAAGATGGGAAAATATCTACTTAGAAAAGCATATGAAAAAGATTATTTACCTCAAGAAATTCTATATAGACAAAAAGCTGCGTTTAGTGATGCGGTAGGGCACAGTATGGTTGATATATTAAAAGCATACGCAAATGCTTATTATGATGACCATGATTATGAACAAAGAAGATTAGCATATAAACCTATGCCATTGACTAAAGAAGCATTGCTATATCGTGAAATATTTGAAAAATATTATCCAAAACATGATCATCTCATTAAAGATTATTGGATGCCAAATAAAACATGGGATGGCTGTGATGTGGATGATCCAAGTGCGAGATTCTTAAAAAACTATGGTGATTCAGGTAAATAAAAAAACCTCTCATTTGAGAGGTTTAAGATTTAAATAAATGTTTATAAAAATGACTAGGATCATCTATGAATTGTTTTAATAACTTGATTGAATCAATTTGATCATAAGTTGTTTCTTGTATATCATTGGTACTTAATTCATATATTTTCGCGTCTGGATAAGCGCATAGTATAGGCGAATGCGTTGCAATGATGAATTGTGCACCCTCTTTGATGCCTTCATGAATCATATAGATCAACGCTAGTTGATTATCAAAAGATAATGGTGTCTCTGGTTCATCTAAAATAAACAATTGATTTGGTTTGATGCGAGATTTAAAAAATGATAAATAGGATTCTCCATGTGAAGATGTTAATAGATCTTTATCATATAATTTATTTATCTCAAACAATGTTTTTGCATGCGCTGAACGTGCTTGATTTTTAGCGAATAAAGATTTATGTTTATAATCAATATCAATTTGTTTTAATGCTTGAATAGAAGTTGATTTCTCATGTTGAAGATGATGGATATATGAAGTAAAATCTTCTGCAGAAAAATAAAATCCTAAAGGTTTTGTTAAATGATATTTTAAAGATATTTTAACAGGGTTGGGTAAAACTAAAGGATTACCTATTTGATATAACTCAAGTTCGTGTGAAAGAAGTTCCAATAACGTTGATTTTCCACTACCGTTGTCACCTACAACAATTGTGACTTCTGATAAATCTATTGTGTGATTAAAGAAGCCTAAATTATATGGGAAGTTATTTTGATCTTCATTTTTATGAAAAGTAAGGTGTTTAATTAAACGCATAAGGACTCCTTAAGGTTGTATTATGAATTTGTGTTAGATTCGTGAATAACAACTTGTGGGAATGGAATTTCAATGCCGTTATCATCAAGTATTTTCTTAATATATGTTCTAAGTGCTCTTTCAGTTGCGTAATGTTGATTATTTAGTGTTTTACAAATTGCACGCATATTTACACTAGAACCCGCTAATTCCATTACACCTAAACACTGTGGATCTTCTATAACTTCTGGTCTATCTTCTTTAAATGCAGGAAGATGTTGTTTAAGTAATTCTAGAACTTCTGAAATGTTTTCTCCATAAGCAATACCGAAATCTACAATAGCTAAAGAAGAATTTCTAGAACAGTTAAGTAAATCAGTGACTGAACCATTAGCAAGTATTTTAACTTCACCTTTCCAGTTTCTGATTTTTGTTGTTTTTAGACCAATATCGATAACTTCACCTTTAAAGCCGTTTGTTTCAATAATGTCACCAACATCATAGTGTTGTTCAAATATAATAAACATACCACTAATAAGGTCGTTAATGAATTGTTGAGCACCAAGACCGATAACTAATCCAGCAATTCCTAAACCAGCAAGTGCAGGACCAACATTAACACCCCAAATAGATAAGACAATTAATATAGAAATCAACCATAATCCATATTTGATGACACTTAGAAGTAATTTACCAAGTGTTTTTTTTCTTTTTTGGTTTGGTGATGGTTTTGCACCTACACGAGAAACACCGATTTTAGCTATCTTTAATAAAAATAAAGTAACAAAAATAACAAGCATACTTGAAACAATGAGACCAAAACTGTCTGTTAACTTCTCAAGTAATGAATTACCAACTTCACTAAAATATGAAACTAAATCAAAATCCCATATCCATAATAAAAACGCAGTGACGCCAACTAATGAAATAAAACTTAAGAAATAGGTTATACCCATCACAAGCGCTCTACGCTTTTCACTAGATTTTTTATTTAATAAACTTGATAAAAGAAAAACAATGATTAATACTAAAACTGAAGATACTGTATATATAATATTTAATGTAACAGTAGACAATAAAACATTTAATAACATAAAAACACATCCTTTCTTAATCATTTTATCATAAGATATAATATATATATGTAATACGAATATCATTTTGTTAAAAAAATAAGATTAAAAAGAAATCTTTAGTGATAAAATATATATGGTTTGTTTAGGAGGAATGGTAAATGTCAATTGATCACACAAAAACACCGTTTTATACAAAGCTAGAAGCTTATGCAAAAAGTGATATTATTAAACATGATGTTCCAGGACACAAACTTGGACAAATCAATAATGAGATCTCACATTATGCAGGATTAGAAATGTTTAAATTAGATGCAAATGCACCTAGAGGGTTGGATAATCTTAATCAGCCTAGAGGTGTCATTATGGAATCATCAGTTTTAATGGCTGATGCTTTTGGTGCACAAAAAGCATATTTTTTAACTGGTGGCACAACTATGGGGATTCTTTCCATGATTATGTCTACTTGTCGTGCTAAAGAAGAAATCATCTTACCGCGTAATGTACATAAATCAGCAATTAACGCACTTATCTTAAGTGGTGCTGTTCCTGTTTTTGTAAAACCATATATTGATAAAAAATTAGGGATAGCAAATCATATGGCATTATCTGAAGTAAAAAAGACAATAGATGAACATCCAGATGCAAAAGCATTATTTATTATAAATCCAACTTACTATGGTGTAACATCAGATTTACAAGAAATGACGGATTACGCACATCAACACGATATGAAGGTATTAGTTGATGAAGCACATGGATCTCATTTCCCTTTTTCTTCATTGTTACCAATAGGCTCAATGCAAGCAGGTGCTGATCTTGCATCATGCTCACTACATAAAACAGTAGGTTCTCTTACTCAAAGTTCTATCTTAATTACACAAGGCACGCGCATTGATCAAATTAGATTAAGATCAACAATTAACATGTTACAATCGACTTCACCAAGTAGTTTATTGTTAGCGAGTTTAGATGTTGCAAGAAAATATATATATTTTCATGGTCAAGAAAAAATAGATCATGTGATTGCGATGGCTGATGAAGCAAGACAAAAAATAGATAAGATAACAGGTTTAAAAACAATGTCAAAAGCATATTTCACAAAACAAGGTGCTTTTGATTATGATGAAACAAAAATATTAATTAAAGTTTCTGATTTAGGTATATCAGGATTTCAAGTTTATCAAGAATTAGTTGACATATATCATATACAATTAGAATTATCAGAAACACACGTTGTCTTAGCTGTGTTATCGCTTGCGACTACACAAGAAGATTTAGATGCATTAGTTTTCGCTTTACAAAAAATAAGCGATACATATGTATTGCAACAATTAAATGCGATTAAACCTAAAGTTGTTTATCGATATCCTGACTATTACGTACGTCCAAGAGAGGCGTATCATGCACCTAAGAAATATATGCTATTAGAAGATGCAGTTGATGAGATAGCTGCTGAGTCTATTATGATATACCCACCTGGTATACCGATAGTAATCCCAGGAGAAATTATTAGTCAAGATATTATAGATGACCTTGAATTTTATAAAAATCATAATTCGACTATCTTAAGTGATGCAGATAATGGTTATATTAAAGTGATTGATAAAGAAGAATGGATGAAATGGAGTGGTTACGATGATGAATAAAGTAGATTTATCGTTTCAAAGCTGTAAAAGTGAATATAAGGATGCAGATGTTGTCATTTTTAGTGTGCCGATGGATGCAACAACATCATTTAGACCAGGAACAAGATTCGCTGGTAATGCAATTCGTGTTGACTCATTTGGTGTAGAATGGTATTCACCATATAGAGATAAGGATTTAAATGATTATAAAACTGCTGATATTGGTGATTTAGATTTACCAATAGGCGATGTTGAAAATGCTTTAGATATTGTTTATCAAACAACTAAACAAATTTTAGATGATGATAAAACACCTATGATGATCGGTGGAGAACATTTAGTAAGTTATCCAGTCATTAAAGCAGTTTTTGAAAAATACCCTGATTTACATATTATACATTTGGATGCACATACAGATTTAAGAGAAACTTTTTTTGGTAGAACTTTATCTCATGCTACATTTATGAGACAAGTACACAAATTTGTTGGTGATGGCAAAATCAATCAATTTGGTATTCGTAGTGGAGAAAAACCGGAATTTGTTTGGGCAAACAGTGGGCATATAAATATGAGAAAATTTGATTTTGAAGGTCTTGATCAAACAGTTGAAGCACTTAAAGATAAACCGGTATATATTACCATCGATTTAGATGTATTGGACCCTGGTGTGTTTCCGGGAACTGGAACACCTGAACCAGGAGGAATGCAATATAAAGACTTGCTATGGGCATTTGATCAGTTTGAAAAGTTAAACCATTTAGTAGGTGCTGATATTGTAGAACTTGCACCGATGATTGACCCAAGTGGAGCGTCAACAGCAGTTGCTGCTAAATCACTTAGAGAAATGATATTGCTATTACATAAATAAAATGTTATAAATCATCAAAAGAGAGCACTTAATGTGTTCTCTTTTTTGTAAATATTAAGAAAAATTAACTTAAATTAAACAAAATTATTAATAAAACTCAACTAATTCGTATATAAGATTAAAAACGAAATGATAAGCGCTTTCATAAGCAATTTCTTTGAATGGGTTTCCTTTACAATGTATAATCAATGTGAAAAAGGAGGGATATCATGTTATTTGATTCCTATGATCCACTTAAAAATGAAAGATTGCAAATACTAGATGAAAAAGGCAGTATTGTTAATAAAGAACTAGAACCAAAAATCACAAAAAAAGAACTATTAAGTTTATATGAAACAATGGTTTTAGGGCGTGTTGCAGATATTAAAGCACTGCAATACCAACGTCAAGGGCGTATGCTCACATATGCTCCAAATAGAGGGCAAGAAGCAACACAATTAGGTGCTGCAGCAGCTTTAGAACCACAAGATTGGGTATCACCAGCGTTTAGAGAACTAAACTTGATGCTTTATCGTGGTGTTACACTAGAACAACTATACTTATACTGGTATGGTAATGAATGGGGAAGTCATTTTGATGAAGGTGTTAAAGTGCTTCCAGTTAATATTATTATTGGTTCACAAATTAATCATGCAGCTGGACTTGCATATGCTTCTAAAATATTAAAGAAGAATGAAGTCGCACTTGCTACAATTGGTGATGGTGGTACATCACATGGTGAATTTTATGAAGGTTTAAATTTTGCTGCTTCATATGATGCACCATTGGTTGTTGTTATTCAAAATAACCAATATGCGATTTCAACACCAAGAAAGAAAGCAACAAAAGCAAAAACACTTGCACAAAAAGCAGTTGCCTTTGGTGTGCCTGGTATTCAAGTTGACGGTAATGATATTTTAGCAATGTATGTTGCGACTAAAACCGCTGTTGATTATGCACGTTCAGGTAAAGGTCCTGTTTTAATTGAAGCAGTGACATATCGTATGGGACCTCATACAACATCAGATGATCCATCAATTTATCGTTCTAAAGATGAAGAAGAAATATGGGCAAAAAGAGATCCACTCATTAGATTTAAAAAATATTTAATGGATAAAAAATATTTAACAGAAGCAAAAGCACAAAAAATAGAAGATGAAAAAACAGCGTATGTTACTGAAACATTTAAAAAAGTAGAAAATGAAGGTGCAAACGTTGAACTAGAAGATATCTTTAAATATACTTATGAAGAAATGACACCTCAATTAAAAGAACAATATGAAACACATAAGAAGTTCTTAGAAGAGGGAGGAAAATAATGATGGCTGTTATCAATTTATTATCAGCAATTAATCAAGCATTAGACCAAAAATTAGAAGATGACCAAAGTGTTGTTTTATTTGGTGAAGATACTGGTTTTGAAGGTGGTGTCTTTAGAGTTACTGCCGGTTTACAAAAGAAATATGGTGAAGACAGAGTATTTGATACACCTATATCCGAAGCTGCAATTACAGGTAGTGCTATTGGTATGGCAATTAATGGGCTTCGTCCTGTTGCGTAAATTCAATTTGATGGATTTACATTCCCAGCATTTACTGAAATTATTACACATATGGCAAGATATAGAAATCGTTCAAGAGGAAAACATAATTTACCAATCGTTGTGCGCTTTCCTGTAGGCGGCGGTATTAGAGCTTTAGAACACCATAGTGAATCACTTGAAACATTCTTTGGACATGTACCAGGCTTAAAAGTTGTTATGCCTTCTACACCATATGATGCAAAAGGATTATTAATCTCAGCAATAGAAGATCCAGATCCTGTTATTTTTATGGAACCTAAACGTATTTATCGTTCAGGTAAACAAGAAGTACCAGAAGAAATGTATCGTATACCAATTGGTAAAGCAAAAGTTGTTCAAGAAGGTAGCGACATTACTGTTGTTGCATGGGGTGCTATGATGAGAGAAACTCAAAAAGCACTTAAATTATTAGAAAACGAAAATATTAGTGTTGAATTAATTGATCTTAGAACAATTAATCCAATTGATGAAGAAACAATTATTGAATCAGTTAAGAAAACTGGTCGATTCTTAGTTGTTCAAGAAGCTGTTAAAACGTATGGTCCAGGTGCTGAACTTATATCACTTGTAAATGAAAAAGCTTTTCTTCATTTAGAAGCTGCACCAACTAGAGTGACAGGTTTTGACATCACTGTGCCACTAGCAAGAGGTGAACATTTCCACTTTGTTCAACCAGAGAGAATCGCGGCTGAAATCAAAAAAGTCGTTGAATTTTAACAAGGAGGCATAAATTAATATGTATCAATTTAAATTTGCAGACGTTGGTGAAGGCGTTCACGAAGGTCAAATATTAGAATGGAAAGTCAAAGTCGGTGACAAAGTCAAAGATGGCGATACGCTTGTTATTGTTGAAACTGATAAAGTAAATGCGGAATTACCATCACCAGTGGATGGTACCATTTCAAAAATATATTTTAAAGAAGGCGAAGAAATTACTGTCGGACAAGTTGTTGTTGATATAGACGACGGTACTGGAAAAGCACCTGAAGTAAAAGCAGAAGCTAAACCAGAAAAAGAAGAAACTAAAAAAGAAACAAAAGAAAAAACTCAAAATACTGGATCAAATGGATACCAGTTTAAATTTGCAGATGTTGGTGAAGGCGTTCATGAAGGTACTATTTTAGAATGGAAAGTCAAAGTTGGAGATAAAGTCAAAGATGGCGATACAATGGTTATTGTTGAAACTGACAAAGTTAACGCTGAATTACCATCGCCAGTAGATGGAACCATTTCAAAAATATTCTTTAAAGAAGGCGAAGAAATCACAGTTGGACAAGTGATTGTTACAATTGATGATGGACAAACACATGCAGTTGAAACTGCAGCTGTTGGTGAAGGTGAAGAGGAAGAAGAAAAAGCCGCTGGCGTTATTGGTGAAATTGAAGTTTCATCAGAAGTGATGGCATCATCTAATGAATCACATGCTCCTAAAGCAGAAGCTAAACCAGCACATAAAAAAGCATTAGCAACACCAGTTGCAAGAAAACTTGCTAAAGATTTAAATGTTGATATCAATTTAGTACCAGGTTCAGGTTTTAATGGACGTGTCTTAAGAGAAGATATTGAAACATTTGCAAATAAAAAGACAGCGCCACAAACTACATCAGCACCTCAAGTTACAGTATCAACACAAGGCGATGTAGAATTAGTACCTATTTCTAGACTTAGAAAAGCGATTGTTAAATCAATGACATTATCTAAGCAAGTGATTCCTCATACAGTCATGATGGATGAAATTGTAGTAGATAAATTATATGAATTACGTCAAAAACTTAAACCACTTGCTGCTGAAGAAGATATTAAATTAACATATATGGCGTTCATTTTTAAAGCTGTTGTTATGGCTTTAGAAAAATTCCCATACTTTAATGCAAGTTTTGATCAAGAAAATCAACAAATGGTTGTTAAAAAGTTTTATAATATAGGTATGGCTGTAGATACACCAGATGGTTTGATCGTACCAAATATTAAAGATGCTAATTTATTATCACTATTCGGACTTGCAAAAGAAATTCAAAGCGTAGGAAATGCAACGAAGAATAGAAATGTATCACTTGATAAATTACAAAACACAACTTTTAGTATTACTAACTTTGGTGCTGCAAACGTATCTCTTGGTACACCAATTATTAATCATCCAGAAGTTGCTATATTAGGTGTCGGTAAAATCAGTCAAAAAGCAGTCGTTGAAGATGGTGAAATCAAAGCATCTTATACACTTCCATTATCATTAGCGGTTGATCATAGAGTGATTGATGGTGCAGATGCTGGTCGATTCTTAACTTATTTTAAAAAACTTATGAGTGATCCATTGTCATTACTTGTGAACTAAAGGTGGTATTTAAATGAATAATTATGATGTTGTTATTATTGGTGGTGGTCCTGGTGGTTATGTTGCAGCCATAAAGGCTGGACAATCAGGATTAAAAACCGCTTTAATTGAAAAAGAAGTCGTTGGAGGCATTTGTTTAAATCACGGATGTATTCCAACGAAAGCGTTACTTAAAAGTGCTAAAGTTTATAAACAAATGTTACATGCAAAAGACTATGGTTTACTTGCAAGTGAAGTTGGTTATGATTGGCAAGCAATGCTTAAGAGAAAAGACGGTGTTGTTAAAAAGTTAACAACAGGTGTTGGTTTCTTATTAAAGAAAAATAAAGTTGATGTATATAACGGCTTAGGTGAAGTTATCGATAAATCAACAGTTAAAGTTAATGGTGAAACATTAAAAGCTAAAAACTTAATTCTTGCAACAGGAGCATCTCCAATTGTTCCGCCAATTCCTGGATTAAAAGAAGCTTACGATATAGGCTTTGCAGTCACAAGTCGTGAACTGCTTAATATTGAAAAAGCACCAAAAGATTTAGTTATTATTGGTGGTGGAGTTATCGGTATTGAATTTGCTACTATCTTTAATGCTTTAGGTTCAAATGTAACAATTATTGAAAAATTAGATGGTATTCTTCCAATGATGGATGAAGACGTTAGAGCTGCATATACTAAAACACTTAAAAAAGATGGTATTAATATATTTGCTAATGCTGAAGTCAAAGCTGTTAAAGGTAAAGAAGTTTTTTATTTATTAAATAATAAAGAAGAAAAAGTACTTGCTGATACAGTATTAGTCTCAGTAGGTATGCGTGCAAACTCTAAAGGGCTAGAAGGTTTAAACCTTAAGATGAATCGTGCTTCTGTAGATACGAATGATAAATGTGAAACAAGTGTTAAAGGTGTGTTTGCTATTGGAGATTTAAATGGTAAATATATGTTAGCACATGTTGCATCTCATGAAGGATTAGTCGTTATTGAAAATATTTTAGGTCATGATAAAAAAATGGATTACGATCAAGTACCAAATGCTGTTTACGGACAACCTGAAGTTGCTTCTATTGGTAAAACGGAAAAAGCACTTAAAGCAGAAGGCATTAAATATAGAGCTTCAACATTCCCAATTGCAGGTGTAGGTAAATCAGTTGCAGATGGTGAAAAAGATGGCTTTATTAAAATGCTTGTTGGTGAAAAGTATAAAGAAATATTAGGTGTACATATATTTTCATATAATGCATCTGATCTAATTGCTGAATTAGGTGTAACAATGAAATTAGAAGGTACTGCTTATGAAATAGCAGATACAATTCACGCGCATCCTACATTATCAGAAATCGTGATGGAAGTAGCGCATGGTGCCGTAGATAAAGCAATTCATATTTAAAATTAAAAAACAGGGACATTTCCCTGTTTTTCTTTATATTATTTACATAAAAGGACATATGTGCCCTGTTTTTAAGCATTTATATTCATATATAATATAGGAGTAAGAAGCATGGTACAAAATGGTCGGGGGATCTGAGATTTAAACATAGGAAAGTTGCTCATTTAAAGTTAATTACTATGCTTCTTTATCAATAACAAAAAATGCTCTTTTTAGAGTATTTTTTTTTACTTTTATAAAAATAAGATAATCTCTATAGAATTGCTTGACAAATTCACTTTATTTTGATAAATTCAAATTAAGAATGATACGGAGGCAATTGAAAATGACACAAAAACTTAGCACATGTAACGCAAATGTGCAATATCGAATTACAGGTATTGAGGGTGATTCTGATATAAAAAGATTTTTTAAACATGTAGGAATAAATGAAGGGTCAACATTTAAATTAGTGAATGTAATTAACAAACATTTTATTATATATATTAAAGGAAGTAGATATGCTATGGAAAAAGCTTTAGCAGCACATGTCATGGTAGAAGCCGATGCCTAAAATTGCATTAGTTGGAAATCCAAACAGTGGGAAAACAACAATATTTAATTATCTTACTGGTAAAAATGAACGTGTTGGAAATTGGATGGGCGTTACGGTCACTGCAAAAAATGGAGTTTTAAAAAGAAAGTTAAACCCTTTAAATGATAAAATTGAAATCGTTGATTTACCTGGGACATATACAATGGAAGGTTATACGAAAGATGAATGTGTCTCTATTGACTATATTGAAGAAAATCATGTCGATGCTATATTAAATGTGATTGATATGAGTCAGTTAGAAAGATCATTAGTTTTTACATTAGAATTATTAAATTTGGGTATTCCGATTGTGATTGCTTTAAACAAAAGAGATGTCGCAAAAAAACATAAAATCACGATAGATATCGATCAATTGCGAGGCATTCTAAACGAGGATATCATTGTCATGCAAGCGTCAAAAAATAAAGGTATCGATGATGCTATTAATATATTACTTGAAAAGTTAGGTACATCTCATGCATAAAGAACAAACACATTTAGATAAGGCAAAAGATATTGCTAATATTGTTCAACAAAAAGAAGAACATCATATAAATAACAAAACTGATAAATTAGATAGTATTGTGATGCATCCTGTATTTGGATTACTTATATTTGCAGGTATTATGCTTATTGTATTTACGCTATCTCAAAATTTTATAGGTCCAATTGTTTCTAAGTATCTATTAATGGGTATTGGATGGATATCTGGTGGATTAGAACAAATCATGACAAATCTTGATACATCTGATTTTGTATCAGGCTTATTATTAGAAGGTGTTATTGGTGGATTTGCTGCAGTAATCGGCTTTTTACCACTTATTATGGTATTATTCTTTTTATTACAATTATTAGAAGATTCTGGTTACATGACAAGAGTAGCTGTTGTGATGGATCGTTATTTCAGAAAAATAGGGTTAGCAGGTAAATCAATTATACCGATGTATGTTGGTACAGCTTGTAGTATTCCAGCTATTATGTCTAGTCGAACGATAAAAAACGAAAGACAAAGAAAGTTAACAATTTTGCTTACGCCTTTTGTGCCTTGTGGTGCAAAACTTCCTGTAATTGCATTATTTATTTCAGTATTTTTTGGTGGTGCAGGATGGTTAACTGTATCTACATATTTTCTTGCAATTCTTGTTATTCTATTAGCAGGTTTTATTATGAAGTTTATTCTTAATATTAAAGAAGATATGAGAACATTTGATCAATATCATTTTTTAGAACTTCCAAACTATCAAACACCATCTTTAAAAAACGCAGTTAAAACAATGTTTGATAGAGCATGGGAATTTATTATAAAAGCAGGGACTATCATTGTACTGATGAATGGCCTTGTATGGTTATTATCCAATTTTGATTTTAGTTTTACATTAGTTTCAAATCCAGATCATTCTATGCTAAAGATTATTGCACAACCACTTGCTTTCTTATTAACACCACTTGGATTTGGTGTTTGGGGATTAGCAGCAGCAGCCATTTTAGGTTTTATTGCTAAAGAAGAAGTAGTTGGTGCATTAGCAGTTATTTTTGCATTTGGTATTTCTGATGATTTAGCCGTAGAAAATATAGAATTAACAAGAAATGTTTTAATGACAACAGGTGGGCTAACTGCAGTATCTGCATTTGCTTATATGGCATTTAATCTATTTACACCACCTTGCTTTGCAGCTATTGGTGCGATGAATACAGAATTAGGTTCTAGAAAATTAACAATTTTAGCTGTATTATTTCAATTAAGTATAGGTTATTTAGTAGCTATGGTAATCTATCAAGTTGGCACATTGATATTCTATCAAGAACTTGGACAAGGCTTTATTGTTAGTGTTACCTTGTCTGCTTTGGTCGTTTTATCTTTTGTTGGTATAAAAATAAGGAGAGTGAAACTTCATGGGTGACATTATTTTCGGATTTGTATTAGTAGTTATTTTTGTATCAATTATAGGTTACTTATATCAAACACATAAACAAACTGGACATATGTGTTCATGTAGTGCGTGTCCTGCAAGTAAATTTATTAATGGCGATGGTAAAATTGATTTACTAGCAGCAATTGAAGATATGAATAAGGAGTAAATAACTTATGGACATAGAAAAACTTTTAATTACATTAAAGAACAAAAAATATCGCATTACAAAAGCTAGAAAAGATATTTTAACATTGTTGAATCATAAAGCAATGACTGTTAATGATTTAGAAAAAGAAATGAAATCATTAGGACATCCCAATGTACAAACAATATATAATAATTTAAACTTTTTAGAAACTGAACAAATTATTATTACAACATTAGACGGACATTTAAAATATTATCATTTATATGATCAAGATCATGACGTTAAAACTAAGGTTCACATTAGTTGTCATGCAACTAATGCTGACCTTGAATTAGTAGAACAAAAAGTTATTGCGACATTAGAACAAACACTAGGATTAAAAAACTTTAATATAGACTCGCTTGATATACGTATAAATGGTGAATGTGAACACAAAGATGAACCTTATTGTGAAGAACAAAAAACTTGTATGTTAAAACAAATTGAAGAAGAATTTACTATATAAATAAAAGAGTTTAAGGGCTCTTTTATTTATATATGATAATGTGATAAAATATTATATATAGGGGGATTAAACAAATGACTTATTTATTAATGTATAATCCAGTAAGCGGAAAATCTAAATTTAAACCAAAAATTGAACACATAAAAAATATTTTTTTAGAAAAAAATTAAGCATAGATGTTTATGAATCAAAAGGGAAAAATGATTTAAATAACTATGCGTTTAAAATGGCATCTTCATATGATGTTTTTTTAGTGTGTGGCGGTGATGGTACCATTAATGAAGTTATTAATGGTGTAATGAAATCAGAGATTAAACCAGCAATCGCAATCATTCCTTGTGGTACTGCAAATGATATAGCTGCTATACTGGGCATACCTAAGAATTATAAACGTGCTTTAAAAATATATTTTAAAGAAAAACCTATGCTGATGGATATTAATCAAATGAATGATCGTTATTTTGTCTATGCAGCAGCTAGTGGTGTTTTATCTAAAATTAGTTATGATATCTCAAGAAATGCGCTTAATCGTTATGGCTATTTAGCATATGTTTTTGAAGGTATGAAAGATTTAGCACAAGATTATAGCTACAAAGTTAATATAAAACATGATGAAGGTCAGTTGCTAACTGAATGTATGATGGTCTTAGGACTTAGTAGTAATCGTGTAGGCGGCATGCGTTTATATAATTTTAGTCATTCTAAATTAAATGACGGTTTATTTGAATTGAGAGTATTCACTAGAAAAAGAAGATTTAGAAGATTTAGATTTTTATCATCATTTTTACGAGGTGGTAGAAAACTAAGAGAAGATTATCATATTACATCATCTAAATTGGATATAAAAACTGATGATCATGTCGTATGGAATACAGATGGTGAACAAGCTGCTACTGGCGATGTGTTAATTCAAGTACACGCTAATGCTTTAAAAGTATATATGCATCCTAAAGTTAAAAGAAAACAGTTTAATAGTGTGCCGAAATAGCTCAGTTGGTAGAGCAGTTGTCTCGTAATCAGCAGGTCGTAGGTTCGATTCCTATTTTCGGCACCATTTCATTAAACAACGGATATATAGGTGAGTTTATGATATTAATCGTAGGTTGTACAATCATAGCATTAATGATGCTATTATATATATCATTAGCACTAGGTGCACCATATGGATTTCTTGCAATGGGTGGCAAATATGACAAGAAAATACCGTCACCTATTAGAATACAGGTGGGTATAAGTGTTATTTTTCAAGGATTTTCTATGTTTGTTTTATTGAGTATAGGAAATACATTTGGAAGTTCTCCTCACTTAATTATGATAATTTTCGGATATATATTCATGGTGTATTTTTTTATAAACACAGGATTAAATTTATTATCAAAAAGCAAATATGAAAAAATCATTATGTCACCGTTAGCATTATTTTTATCTTTTAGTTTTGCCTATTACTTATTTACATAGTGCCGATATAAGTTTCACTGATGCTTCAGGTATTCGTTTAGGATATGATTCATTCTTAGGACAAATATATATACCTGATGGTTATGAAATTGTAGATATGGATTCTTATTTAAAACTGTTTCAGTTGATGAACTGATTACAATAGACTCAGCAGATGTGATAAAAGCAAGTTCAGCAATGGCTGAAACAAACGAGTTCTTAAAATCTGTAACAGCAGATACTTATGATATTGTTAGAGCTTATATGTTAGTCACTGATGGTATAGATATTGAAACATATTATAGTGATGGTCAGATTGGTGATTCATCAGCATTGTTATCTACCATCGCTTTAGATGGTGTTGAACTTGTTGATTTTGATACTAATCAAAACGCATATTATTATGTGCTACCAGATGGTACAACTGAATTTCCAGAAGTAACAGCTTCAAGTATCATACTAACTGATAGTATTGAAATTACTCAAGGTGATCTACCAGGATATGCAACAATACTTGTTACATCTATGGGTGGCACAGAAAATGAATACATTATTTATGCAGAAGTAGAAATACTAATGCACTTACAACACCTGCTACTGATGTGAATTTTGATAGTGCATTAGAAAATGTTGGTGTGCCATCAGGTACTGATGTGCTGCAAAGTAGTGAACAATTTTTAAATGGTACAAGTTCATTAAAAATGATAACAGGCAAAGCTTATATGGGTATATGTTGAAACTCAAACAAGTTTTGATATTAGTGTTGATGCAATTTATGTACAAGTCATATTAGTCAACAATACAGACACAACTATTTATGTTGATGCTGTGCGTCTTATTGAACAAGATTCATTACCACCTGTCTCAGGTGATACCACAATATTCAATGATAGGTAAAGATCTAGATTTTGAAGATGAAGGTATATGGAATACTTATGAACCAACACCAGGTGATGTTTCTTATGATACAACCATTATGCATGGTGGTATTAAATCACTTGAAATGATTAGTGGTTGTGCTTGGTTAGGTATAGGATTTGACGGCTTACCTTATCCAAAAATCGGCGATGAAGTTAAATTAGGTTTTTGGGTATATGTTGATTCTACAAATGATACATCTGTAGCAGGCAATACATTTAGGTTAGAAGAGATTACTTCTGGAACACCTACAACTGTTATTACTTATACAACAGCAGACCTTGACTTTGCACTTGACACATGGGTATATATTGAAACAGATTCAGCTGTTATATCAGCATCTGTTGATTATATACAAATAGTCATCGAAGAAGGAACTGATGGCACGATATTTGTTGATGATGTATCTGCTATTCAAGTAAATGATTAAATAAGTAAAAGGACTTGGTTTAGTAACCAAGTCCTTATTTTTTTAGATGTTTAAAATATCGTATGGTCAATCATAGGCTTTAAAATATTGTATGGTATACCATACGATTTTTGAAAGGCCTATTTTTTTATATAAAAAAGGAAGTCCTCATTTATAATAGAGTTATTAGCCATAACTATAGAATAGGAGGACTTCATGTCTTATGATACCATAAATATTTTACACTTAGAACAATTTAAAAGCAAGATTGAATTATTAGAAACAAGGCTTGAAAGAAATGTATTGATTATCGAATTAAAGTTTTATAAACAACAAATATTATGCCCTATCTGTGGATCAGCTCATATAAGATTTTTAGAATATAAATATAAAAAAATCATACATTCAATATCTACACATGAAAAAAGCGTGATTAGATGGCATATGAGAAGATATCAATGTAAGCTTTGTAAGAAAACCTTTAGCGAGTCCAATCCACTATCAGACTCAAATGAAAATGTAAGTTTGTATACAAAGATGTCTATTTTAAACTATTTAAAAGATTATAATCATACATTTACATCTGCTGCGCATCACTATTATGTTAGTAGCCAAACAGTGATCAATATATTTGATCGTTATGTAGAAGCGAAGCGTCGAAAGCTACCCAAAGTGATCAATATCGATGAAGTATTTATATCAAGAGCACACAAGTACAAATATGCATGTGTCTTATATGATTTCATGCATAGAAAAATCATTGATGTATTACCAACAAGACATAAACGTTATTTAATTGATTACTTCGCTAGAATCCCTAAAACTGAGTTATCAAGCGTAGAAGTCGTCGTTATGGATATGTGGCAAACTTATAGAGATGTCATCAAATTATGTATACCTCACGCAAAAATAGCTGTTGATTCATTTCATTTAATTAAGACATTAAATGAGATCATTAAACGCATTAGAATTGATACGATGAATTTATATAAAATAAATAAAAGTGCACCCGTGCATGATGATATGTATTATTATATGCTCAAGAAATTCCACTATTTTTTCGTTAAAAACTATGAAGATATCTATGATGGGAAAATACGTATACAAAAACTACATGCATATTGGCATAAATCAGATATTCTTCATTATTTGTTATCTGTTAATGATGATTTAAAAGATGCATATCTATTAAAAGAAAGATATAGAGAATTTAATTTAACGGCATCTTATGAGATGTGTGATGATGAGCTTAACCAATTAATATATCTATTTAGAAATCATAAATTAGCAGGGATGAGATCATTTGGAAGAACATTAAATAACTGGAAAAATGAGATTAAAAATTCATTTTTAGTTTATGATAAAAGACGTATATCTAATGGTCCTATAGAATCTGTGAATAATAAAATAAAGACTGTGATCAAAACATCTAATGGTATTAAATCTTATAATCGATTGAGAAACAAGATTATGTATGCAATAAATAAAGATATACCAATAAAAAATAAATAAAAATAAGAGTTATGGCAAAAAAAGGCACTCGCGGGAGTGCCTTTAACTTACCATACAATTTTTTATAGGTCACATTGACCATACAATTTTGGAAAGGTCTATTTAGTCTTTACCATACAATTTTTTAAAGACCCATTTTTTTTGACTATTCAGTTTCAGGATTTAATAATAATTGAATGAGTATATAACCTTCTTCAATATCCATGAGCTCCTCATCTGTTGGTGGAACATATAGCAACATGGATTGTTCTTCAATGTATTCAAAACTGTATCTTGAAATATCAGTTAAAAGTAATTGTTGATGTAGTTCAATAAATAATTCTTGAAGTAGTTCCAAGTTATTGTATTGTTCATTTGTTAAACTTTGATTTGTTCTAAGTTCATAATAATCTATTTTTGGAATAACAATAGAAGCTGTTTCTAACGAATCCTTTATATCCTTAAAGGTATTAAAAGTAACAATGTCATTAATCGATAGACTTAAATCTATATTTTTTGCATATGTATTAAGTTCGGTAGAACTATAATTTAACGTTTGTCCTATATATATTGATTGTGCATCTGCGATATCATCTAATATATTAAAAAGTTCAATATAAGCATTAAGTTCTGACTCATCTAATCTTTCGTTAAAGGCTCTTTGATGCAAAATAACAAAATCTTTAATAGGATCTCCTGCTTGATAAAAGATATCAAAATTATCAACATCAGTATAGGTTAGTGTATACCAAGAATATATAAGATTAGAATCTACGTTAGCAGGTTCATAAGCATCCATCGCTGCTGAGCAGCTAAAAAGTATCATAGACGAGATGATAAGTAGTGTAAGTAGATATAATTTTTTCATTTTGCACCTCCTTTGTGTATAGTGTATCAATTACTTTTGACAAAACAGTGACAATTTTTATTTTAAATCAATTTCTATTTTTGCAATAACAGTATCATTGTCATTAAATATTTTATAAGTGTAGTGATATAGTTCACATATTTGTTTGACAATACTTAAACCAAGACCACTACCATTAACTTTATTTTTTTGATGACTTGGACGATAAAATGAATCAAATATTTTATCGAGTGCTTCATCAGGGATATGTCCTTTATTATTTATAGTTAATACGTATTTATTGTTTTCTATTGATCCATCGACCTGTACGATTTTACTTTCACTATATAATATAGCATTTTTAACTAAATTAGAAACTAATATCACAAGTAGTTCCTCACTTAAGTTTATATGTGTTAGAGCTATTTGTTTTTTAATTTTAATCATATGTTGTTGAGCAAATAAATCCATTTGTTCTAAATGATTTAAGATCACGGATGTATGTGTTGAAACATCGAGTTTCATCTTATCTTCTAAACGAAGAGAATAAGTTAAATCTTGAGTGATATTTTCAATTGAAGATATTTGAATCAAAAGTTCTTTTAAATATTTATCTTTATCTTTATATCTTCCAATACCATCAATCATCGCTTCAATCATGCCTTTCATGACTGCAAGTGGTGTTTTTATTTCATGACTGATAGTCATGATGAGTTGTTTCTTTTTCTCTTCTTGTTGTTTTTCATAATCGATATCAGATGCTAATTTTTTATTCGCTTCATTGAGTTTTCCATAAGTTTTTTTAAGATTAAAAGTCATTTCATTAAGTGATCGATTTAAATCTCTAAATTCATCTCGTCTTTTGAGATGAAGTGTTTTTGAAAAATCTAATCGTGATATGCTTTTGGCATAAGTATTAATTTTTTTAAGAGGCATGGACATATTAAGTGATATGAGAATAGATAATATGATAATCGCAACCGCCATAAATATAGATTGTGTCACATTAATTTCATTTAAAACAAGATCAATATTTTGAAGTGATTGAATGCGGGTAGATATAATTAAATAATGACTCGTTTCAAATGTGTAGATATAGTTAATTTCATATATATCATCATTTAATACAACGGTATACATTAAATTGTCTTCTTTAATGGTTGATTCATCATCAAAGATTGAAATCACAAATCCGAGAAGTTCAGATTCTTCAATGAAATCTGGACCAATTTCCTCTAAGATATTTCCATCTTGATAGTGGATAAACGAGGTTTCGCTAGAAAGACTATTAAGTTCAGTGTTACTTAGTTCAACGTTATTATTAATATCAGCAATTGATAGAAGAATTGAAGATTTTACACTCTCAATATTTTTTTCTATGTATAAAGGTGAAAACCGTTGATAGGATATATACATATTAAGAAGAAGAACTAAAGAAAAAGAAATAAGCAGCATTAAAAAAGTTTTTATTAATATACTTATTTTCATAAAATTCCCTCCTTATATATTTTTCTTCTTATTTTTCGAATTTATAACCTGATTTATAAACAGTTTGAATATATGATGACGCATCTAATAACTTTTGTCTTAGTCTTTTAATATGTGTGTCGACTGTTCTTTCATAGCCAAAGTAATCATAACCCCAAACAAGGTTTAACAGTTCTTCACGTGTATAGACACGTCCGATATGTGTCACAAATAATTGAAATAGTTCCCATTCTTTTTTATTTAATGAAATGGGGGTTTTATTTATTGATATTTCAAACTTTTCAAAATTATAAGTGATAACACCATAAGTGCTTTCTTGCTTTGGTGTATGATTTTCATATCTTGATAACACGGAAGCTATTTTTTTGATAACAATTTTTGGGCTATAAGGTTTGGTTACATAGTCATCAATACCTAAGTTATAACCTTTTAATTGATTTTCCTCATCACTTAATGCTGATAGCATAATGATAGGCATTTGAAAAGATTCTCTCACTCTTTTGCATATTTCAAATCCATTCATGTGAGGTAACATAACATCAAGTAAAAGTAGATCATATGATGTTTGATGGATGTGGTCAAGTGCTACTAAACCATCATAGACTTGATTGATATCAGCTTTCGGATATGCTTCGCTTATATAATCAAATAATAAATCATTTAAATGCTTTTCATCTTCGACAATTAAGATTTTCATTAAATCACCTCAAATAATTTTCTTTATCAATATTTTATCATAGAATATGTGTAGAATTTATGGAACTTATACATTTGTCACAACATTGTCATAAGTTATTCAAAAGTTTGTCACAACTCATATGTATGATATAAGCATCAAGTAAGAGAAAAGAGGGAATATTTATGAAAAAAATATTAACGGTAGTAATGGTTGCAAGTTTATTTTTATTAGCTTCATGCAGTGGATCTATGGACTATGACAATGGGTATTATGAAAATTATAGTTATGAACCAAGTGCTGAAGGCGAAACATATGAAGAAATTGTAGAAAATGAGTATATTAATACAGCCGATATGCCAGTGTCCACTTTTTCAACAGATGTAGATACTGCATCATATGCAAATGTTCGACGCATGATTAATAATGGTTCTCTACCTAATGTTGATGCGGTGCGTATTGAAGAAATGATTAATTATTTTGACTATGATATAGAAGGTCCATCAGATGATGAAGTGATTAAAGTGTCTACTGAATTAAGTGATACACCATGGCATGAAAATCATCAATTAATGATGGTTGGTTTAAAATCACAAGATATTATTTTTGAAGAAACAGAAGGCATGAATTTAGTATTTTTAATAGATGTATCTGGATCAATGTCATCAACAGATAAACTACCTTTATTAAAGGAAGCGTTTGGTGTATTAATTGATCAACTTAGACCAAGTGATAGTATTTCTATTGTTGTATATGCAGGAGCTGCTGGTGTTGTTTTAGAAGGTGCGGATGATGAAGATGAAATCAGAGATGCACTTAATCATTTAACAGCGGGGGGATCAACAGCTGGTTCAGAAGGTATTGAACTTGCATATGAAATTGCTGAAAGACATTTTATTGAAGGCGGAAACAACCGCATTATTATGGCTACAGATGGTGATTTCAATGCGGGTATATCAGATGTTGATACATTAGAAGAATTCATCGCGGAAAAAAGAGACACAGGTGTATTCTTTAGTATTTTAGGATTTGGTACTGGTAATATTAATGATGAAATTATGGAAAAATTAACGAATAGTGGAAATGGGATATACTTTTATATAGATAGTCTTAAAGAAGCTGAAAAAGTATTTGAACATGAGTTAAGTGGTTCAATTATTACGGTTGCTAAAGATGTTAAATTACAAATTGAATTTAATAGTGAATTTGTAAAAGCTTATCGATTAATCGGATATGATAATAGAATGTTAAATTATGAAGATTTCGAAGATGATGATAAAGATGCAGGCGATGTGGGATCAGGTCATACTGTAATTGCATTTTATGAACTTATTTTAAATGATTCATCGGAAGAAGTAGATTCACAAGAGTTTGATATACCAGATGAACTTCGATACGATGGTGAAAACTATTTAGATGAATATGCGAATGTTTCAATTCGATATAAAACACCTGATGGTGATGTATCAGTGCTTATTGAACATCAAGTGCTTGCAAGTGATTATACAGATAGTCCAAGTGAATCTTTTGTATTTGCAAGTAATGTTGTAGAGTTTGGATTGATATTAAGAGATTCAGCGTATAAAGGTCAAGCAAATTATAATCATGTACTTGAAAGTGCTGAAGATGTTTTAGGTGAAGATGAATTTGGATATCGTGCTGAGTTCTTAATGCTTGTTGGTTTAGCAAAAGAGCTTGCTGCGTAAAATGATTAACGATCATAAATAAGAATAAAACACACAAGATGATATACTTGTGTGTTTATATTTTATAGAAATAGATAAGAAGCAAGATTTAGTTTTTAACGTTTATTCATGTATAATAAAAGTGTAAGATACGTTTATTAAAATAAATAACAGGAGAAAAGCATGGACGAATCAAAAAAGAAAATAGCATTACTCATTGATTACGATAATTTTAATCAAGAAAAATATTTACCTATATTATTTGATGAATTAAACGAAATTGGGGATGTATTAATAAAATATGCGTTTTATTCAAATCTAAACGACGGTACAATTAGAGATAAATTTATTAAATACGGTATAGAACCAATGAGTCAAATTGCATATTCCAAAGGGAAAAATGCAGTAGATATAAGAATGACGATAGAAGCAATGAATCTTTTAAGTAAAGATTATATAGATTCAATATGTTTAGCGACAAGCGATAGTGATTTTACACCACTTGTTTATCAATTACAAAAAAATAATAGATATGTCATAGGTGCCGGTGATAATAAAGCAAGTAACACATATATGAATGTGTTTAATGATTTTATTAGTGTTGAGAAGATATCAACACCATCATCTGAAGAAAAAACAACAAGTAAAAATTCAAAAGATAAATATATTGATCACTTAGTCAAAAGAGTTAATACTATTATTGATTCAAATCATGATGAAGAAGGATATTCTGATTTCTCATATGTCGTTAATATGTTAAAAAATCAAATGAAAGATTTTAGTCCTAAAAACTATGGTGCTAAAAATAAGCAAGCATTACCATTCTTTAAACATAAATTAAAAAACAGTTATACTTTAAAACACGAAGGAACACTTTGGTTTATTAAGAAAAAATAAATATGTTTATAAAAATCATCCTATAAAAGATAGGGTGATTTTTTTATAAGCAAATGACAATGAAGATTTTTATGAAATGCGATTAAAAGCACATCAAAATATTACGTGGAAACCAAGAGAGCATGCTATTTTTACATTACCTAATCATAAAATAGAAGATAAAAAATATCGTGCATTTTCTATTGCTTCAACACCTGTAGAAGGTTTTGTCTTATTGGGATTTAGAACAGGTAAAAAAATTAGTAGCTTTAAAAAACACTAATTGCTTTAAATGCTGGTGATACAGTTAAAATGAGAGGTCCTTTTGGATGGTTTACAAAACAAGATGAAACATCACCCATGGTTTTATTAGCTTTGGGTGTTGGTGTAACACCTATTAGAGCATTACTTAATGAAACAAAAGACATGACAAAACAAGTTAATGTTGTATATGCTTCTAATTATTATTTATTCAAAAAAGAAATAGATCAAATTGTTGAAAATAACAATCAAATTCATATTTCTTATGTAGAAACGATAGAAGAAACAGAAAAAGCTTATACAGCATTAGCGATGCAATATAAAAATACAGCTTATTATTATATTAGTGGTAATAAAGCATCTATAGATGCAATTTCTAAAAAGTTAAAAAACTTAGGGATTAAAAAATCAAGATTAATCTTTGATCCATTTTTAGGATATTAATCTATTTAAAATTAGAAGGCGTAATTGTTTGTGCTTTTTTATTTATATTTTGTTTAGAAAATTACATTTTTTAATCTATAAAACACTTTGGTAGGGTTTTCAGTTTTCACATGATAAAATATCATTAATATATTATATATTAAATTTTATTAAGGAAACGGTGATTTTTATGACAGAGAATAAATCCAACGCTTATACACATATGCGCACACCTAGAAATCTCATAATTCTTTCCATCTCACTTGGTATTTTGTTAGTTGCTGCTACATTCATCTTCGGATTGTATGTATTATTAGTAGCTTTAGTGTCAATTGTTATCGCTGGTCTTGTTGAACTATTATTTTCTAAAGTAAGGAAACTTCCATTTGATCAATATTGGTTTATCACACCATTGGTATTTACATTATTACTACCACCATCAGTACCTTTATGGATAGCTGGTGTAGGCTCATTTTTCGGTTACTTTTTTGGTAAAAGTATATTTGGTGGTGCAGGAAAAACTGTATTTAATCCAGCACTTGTAGGTATTTTATTTGTAACAATATCTTTTCCATCTTTTATTTCAACAGCATGGCTAGATCCTGTTACAGGTATCATAGGAACACAAACACCTTTATCACTACTTAATAGTGGTAATGCTTTTACGTATAGTTGGGCAGAGTTGTTATTTGGAAATACACCAGGATCTATTGGTGAAACTTTTAGATTAGGAATTCTAGCGTTAGGTGTGATACTTATTGCAGTAAAAGCTATTGATTGGCGTATACCTGTTGGATTACTTGCAACAGTATTCGTTTTAACTTTATTAGGTTATTATGTATTCCCTGATACTTTTGCTAATCCGTATTACTCATTATTTACAGGCTCAGTATTGTTTGCTGCATTCTTTGTTGCAACAGAACCTGTTTCAGCACCAGCAAAACCTTTGGGTAAATTGATTTATGGTGTAGGTATAGGGTTACTTATTGTTTTAATTAGAAATCTCGCAACATTTCCTGAAGGTACAGTCTTTGCAATTGTATTAATGAATGTTGTTGGCGCATTATTTGATTCTGGAGAAAAAAATAGTGAAGTAGGTGAGTTAAGTGAGTAAAAATCTTAAACTTATGCTATTTATTCTAATCCTTGGCACAGTGACTTCAGTTCTATTGCTTGGCACTTATAAATTAACAGAAGAGCGCATTGCACAAAATGCAGATATTAAATTAAGATCAGCAGTGCTTGATGGGTTTGGTATTGATTATACAACAAGTAACATTAATGAAATATTTGAAGAAGACGTTGATGTTATTGTATATGAGAGCACTGATGGAGATATCACATTTTATGTAGATAGCATCTCAGGTGCAATTAGTTTTGAATATAGTGGTGGTGGTGTTTGGGATACTATTTACGGTGTCTTAACATTGGAATCTGATTTAGTCACTATTAGAAAGGTTGCTGTATTAGAACAAGCTGAAACACCTGGATTAGGTGGTGTGGTAGCAACTGCTCAGTACTTAGAAACATTTGAAGGTATCTTAATGACACCAATGCTTGAAATTAATAAAGATGACAGTGAAAATGCTGATAATGAAGTTGACACAATTACTGGAGCAACCCGTACATCAAAAGCATTTGAAGATATGCTTAACTCAGCATATACATATGCAATGGTTGTTTGGGATGAACAAGGCTATGGAGGTAACTTATCATGACAAAAAAATGGATACGTTTAAAATATACAAAAACATATAACATTTTAAAAAATGGTATCTCTATGGAAAATCCGATTGCCATTGCAGTCTTAGGTATTTGTTCAGCATTAGCTGTAACAAATAAAGTTGAAAATGCATTAGCAATGGGTCTTGGTGTTACATTTGTTATTATGGCATCATCACTTATGATTTCTATGATGAGAAATTTCATTCCATCAAAAGTAAGAATGATTACATATATGGTTGTTATTTCATCATTTGTTATTATTGTTCAATTATTCTTAGAAGCATATTTTCCAACAATTGCAGAATCACTTGGCGCATATGTTGGTTTAATTATTACGAACTGTATCGTTATGGGTCGTCAAGAAGCATTTGCATCTAAGAATCCTGTTAAATATTCTATTGTAGACGGGTTTGCAAGTGGTATGGGTTATACAATCATTTTATTATTAACAGCGTCTATTCGTGAAGTACTAGCGTTTGGTACGTTCTTAAATATGCAAGTTGTTCCAGATACTTGGACAAATTGGGTTGTCATGGCTATGGCACCAGGTGGTTTCTTTATTCTTGGTATGTTTATTTGGGGATTACGCCAATGGACTAAGAATTTTGAAGAAGCAATATAAGGAGGATATAAACTATGAACTTATTTGAATTATTTATTTCATCGATATTAAATAATAATATCGCATTAGTATTTATCCTTGGTATGTGTCCTTTAATTGCGATATCTACAAATGTTAAAAATGCTAAAGGTATGGGACTTGCAGTTGTTTTAGTTGTTACAATTACTGCAATGATTAATTGGCCTATATATCAATTGTTATTAAAAACAAATACAGAATATGTAAGTTTAATTGTATTTATTATTACAATTGCAGCAACTGTACAAATTTTAGAAATATTAATCGAAAAATTTATACCAAAACTATATAATGCATTTGGTATATATCTACCGTTAATTACTGTGAACTGTGTTGTGCTTGCTGTTTCATTATTCTTTGTGAACCGCGATTATAATTTTGCGTAAACAAGTGTCTTCGCATTTGGTGCGTCTGTCGGTTGGTTACTTGCGATTGTTCTGATTGCAGGTATTCGTGAAAAGATGCAAAAGATTTCTAATCCACCTGCTGGATTACGAGGAAAAGCCATTGTGTTTTTCATTTTAGGTATTTTAGCTCTAGCATTTATGGGCTTTACTGGATTGGTATAGGAGGTATATGATGGATTGGTTAATTTTACCAGGTATATTAGTAGGCTTCTTATTAATTATTTCAGGAGTTCTTATTTTAGTTGAAAAAGCTATGGGTGGAGATAAAGAAAAAACGATTCATATTAATGATGATACTGATATTCCTTTTCAAGGAAATGATACAGTATTAAATGCATTATCAGAAGAAAAGATATTTGTACCAAGTGCTTGTGGTGGAAAAGCTACTTGTGGATTTTGTAAGGTGAGATTAATTGATGATATTTCTCCTTTAAAACCTACGGAAGAAGCATTTATTTCAAAAGAAGAAGAAAAAGAAGGTGTGCATTTATCTTGTCAAACAAAAGTTTATGACAATATGAAAATTGTATTACCTAAAGGTCTTCTATCTGCAAAAGAATTTAAAAGCAGAAATTACAGAAGTTAAAGATTTAACTTATGATATTAAATTAGTAAGATTTCATTTAATAGATCCTGCAACTATGGATTTTAAACCAGGACAATATGTACAATTAAAAGTGCCTGGTATTGAAATTATTAGAGCATATTCAATTGCAAGTGATCCAAAGAACAAATCTGATATTGAATTACTTATAAGATATGTACCAAATGGTCAAGCAACAACATTTGTACATAAAGCATTAGAGATTGGTGATAAATTAACAATTACTGGTCCATATGGTGATTTCTTCTTAAGAGAAGATTCGAAAAGAGATATGATATGTATCGCAGGTGGTTCAGGAAAAGCACCTATTCGATCAATTCTTGCAAGACTTAAAGCAGAAGGTATGCCAAGAAAAGTAAAATATTTCTTTGGGGCAAGATCTAAAAGAGATTTATATTATACTGAAGAATTTGAACAACTTGCTAAAGAATATCCTAACTTTGAATATATCCCTGCATTATCAGAACCTTTAGAAGAAGATGATTGGCAAGGTGAAGTAGGATTGATTACTGATGTTGTTGATAGAAACACTAAAGATTTATCAGAAGCGGAAGGTTATTTATGTGGATCTCCAGGGATGATTAATGCTTGTATTAATGTTTTATCAAAACATGATATGAAAGAAGAAAATGTATTATTTGATAAATTCTAATGAAAAAGACAAACATGAATTCCATGTTTGTCTTTCTTTGTTTTTAATAGAATATTGACTTATGCGGTATAATGAAGGTAAGAAAGTAATTAATGTTTATAATTAAGCATTAAGGGAGACCATATGTCAATTAAAATTAAAGATGTCAGTAAAGTGTTTGTAACTGCAGGTATAGCATTAAATGCATTAGACCATATTAATCTAGAAATTAATAATGGAGGCATTATTGCAATTATAGGACCTGCGAGAAGTGGTAAATCCACATTACTAAGTTTATTGAGTGGCCTTGAGAAAGTAAGCGAAGGCCATATTGAGATTGATGATCAAGAGATCACAAACATGAGTGAACAAGATTTAATTAATTTTAGAGATAAAGAGATAGGGTTTTTATATAAGCATTATAAATTACTAGAATCAACAAATATTAAAAACAATATATTAATGAAAAGAAAAATAGATAGTAAGTATATTGATTTAGACGAAATTTTAGGACATGTCGTTTTATCACATGCTGTTGATAAATATCCATTTCAACTAGCAAACGGTGAACAACAAAAAGTTGTTATTGCTAGAGAAGTGATCAATCGTCCTAAATACTTATTTTGTGATGATCCTACTGGATCATTTAATAAAAATGTTACGATTCAAGTCTTAGATGTTTTAGTTAAAATAACAAGAGCTTATCAAATGACATGTATCATCACTACGCAAAATGAAGACTTGGGCGTGATTGCTGATCGAATTATTCATATAAATGATGGTCAAATTATTAAGGATGAAAATAATAATGATATTAAAAAACCTAGTGAAATTAACTGGGGGTAATTATCAATAGGAAGAAATCATCATATGCAAAGAGTTGCACAAATTATAAATATAATGTAACAAATTTGTATATAAGATGGTTTTAATATATATCTTTTGATTAATCTCATCATATATGATAATGTTAAGCATCTTAAAGAAATAGAAATAAGAGGGAGTTACTATGAAAACAGCTATTATTACAGATTCAGCAGCTAATTTATTGCCTGAATTTATAGAAAAACATCATAATTTATTTGTCGTACCATTAATGATCGTTATTGATGGTGTGAATTATCGCGATCAAGTTGAGTTAAGTGCTGAAAAAGCATATGAAATGATTGATGATCATAATATGTCAACTAGTCTACCAAACATTGATGATTTAAGAGTCGTTCTTGAAAAGATTAAAAGTGAAGGTTACACAGATATATTAGCGCTGAATTTATCATCTGGATTAAGTGGAACATATAATGCTTTTAGATTAGCTTTTCAAGATGTTAAAGGTTTAAATATTACACATTATGATACATTAACGCTTGGTGGTGGTCTTGGTTATATTGTTGAATATGCACTTGAACTTGTTGAAGCACAAATGGCTCCTAAAGATATCTTACCTAAATTAATGAAATTACGCTTTGAAGATAGCTTAGCTATTTATACGATTAATACATTAAAGTATTTACGTAAAGGTGGACGTATTGGTAAAGTTGAAGGTACGATTGGTAATATCTTACATGTGAAACCAGTAATTACTGTCGATGACGAAGGTAAATATGTGACACTTCATAAAGGATTTGGACTTAATCGTGCATTAATCGCGATGAAAGATTTGTTTGTTGAAAAGTTTCATAAAGATCTTATTGACTTAACGGTTCATTATGGTGTAGGTAAAGAAAAAGCGATTGAACTTGCAAATAAACTTAAAAAAGATTTTAACATTCGAAAGTTAACATTATCACCATTAACACCTGTGCTTGGTATTCATACAGGACCTGAGATGTTCTCATATGTCGCAAGAAGAATTCTTCCAAGCACATAAGATATACATATCTTGTTTAACTTATATGTTTGTGGTAATATATACGTGCTTCTTATGAATGAATGTAAAGGTGAGAAGTTGTAGTTGCATAATGTAGATAAACATTAAATTGTTAAAAGCGTTGTCTAGCTAGATTTAGAGAACGCTTTTTGTTCGGACTTTTTCATTCATAAAATAAGAAAAACATAAGGAGAAACAATGAATTTTAAATCACTAGGGATTATTGACCCTATATTAAAGGCACTTGAGAGACAAGGTTATGAAACACCGACGCCTATTCAAGAAATGTCTATTCCAGTTTTACTGGAAAAACATGATGTATTAGCAAGTGCACAAACGGGTACAGGTAAAACTGCATCATTTGCGATACCCATCATTCAAGGATTATATGGAAATCCAAGTCTTGTTAAACCAAGAATTATAAGAACGTTGGTGCTTGCACCTACAAGAGAGCTTGCAGAACAAATTAAAGATAGTTTTAGATTATATAGCCATGGCATGGATCTTAAAACAGATGTTGTTTATGGTGGTGTTAGCCAACATAAACAAGAACTCTCTGTTAGAAGAGGACTTGACATCTTAGTGGCTACGCCAGGTAGACTACTTGACTTAGTTAATCAAGGGATTGTGAAATTAAATCATGTAGAATATTTTGTCTTAGATGAAGCGGATCGCATGCTTGACATGGGATTTATTCGTGATGTGAGAAAAATCGTATCATATATTAAAAAAGAAAGACAAACGATGCTGTTTTCAGCAACGATGCCAAATGAAATTTTAACACTTGCTCATGAATTGTTAAATGATCCTAAGAGAATTGAGATCACACCACGAGAAGCAATGATTGATAAAATTGATCAATCAGTTTATTATGTTGCTAAAAGTAAAAAAGTTGATTTATTAATTGATTTACTTGTTAATCCATTTATGCGAAGAGTTTTAGTTTTCACAAGAACTAAAAATGGTGCTAATCGTCTTGTTAAAGCATTATTAGCATATGGTGTTAAAGCTGATGCTATCCATGGGAATAAATCTCAAAATCAAAGAACTAAAGCTTTACAAAACTTTAAGAATAATAAATTAAGAGTATTGGTTGCAACTGATATCGCGGCACGTGGTATTGATGTAGATGATTTAACACATGTTGTTAATTATGATTTACCAGAAACACCAGAAACTTATGTTCATAGAATAGGTAGAACTGGTAGAGCAGGACAAAGCGGCATTGCATTATCTTTTTGTTCTCAAGAAGAAGCACATTTATTACAAGCCATTCATAAACATAATAAGATGATGATTCCTTTAGTTTCTAAACAACCTTTTCATATTGAAATACGTTTTGGTCAAACAAAGAATGAAGTAAAACAATTAAAAGGTAAAGGTTCTCAAAGAGGAAAATCAAATCAATTTGGTAAGAATAAGAGAATGTCTAATAAACAATATAGTAAGAATACAAATAAAAAGAATAGTAATCATAATTATCGATCAAATAGAAGTAAGAAAAAATAAAATTGTAATTAATAAAAGGTCTCGAATTTATGAGACTTTTATTTTTTATCGCTAGATTGATTAATAAGGTTAATATGTTAAATTATCTTATGAATATGAAACTTAAGGTTCTTTTAAGGTTTCCTATGTATGATAAGCATATATTAAGTATTTATTCATGAAAGGAAACATTGAAATGAAAAAAAGCATATTACTATTAACTATATTTTTATCACTTGTTGTTGGGCTTTCAAGTTGTGACACAGATAATGCAACTTTAGATTATGATACCCAAGAAACAGTAGAAGGATATCTTGCTACATTTGTATTAGATGAGCATGTGACAGTAACCGTCTATGATACTCAAGATTATACTGATGGCACAGAATCTACAACAGCTTATGCTAAAGATTCAGATACTGGTGAAGTTCTAACTGATGGTGAAGGTTAAATAAATTTTACAATTTCAATTGATGATGGTTATGAATTAGATACTTTATTAGTAACGCCAACTGATAATTATAAAAATTTAAAAGATTCTGAAGAACTAGAATTACTAGACACTTATCGTATTACTAAAGTTGAAGATGATATTACTATAACAATTACAGCTAAAGAAGAAGGTACAGAATCTACAATTGCTGAATTTGTTGGAACATTTATTTTTAGATGAACATGTTATAGTGACAGTTTATGAAACGAGTGATTATTTAAACGGTGAAGTAATAACAACAGCATATGCAAAAGATTCTGATACTGGTGAAGTATTAACGAATGGAGATGGACAAATTAATTTTGTTGTTACTGTTGATGAAGGATATGAAATAGATTTAGTGACAGTTCTATCAGAAGATAATTATAAAAATTTAAAAGACCCAGAAGAAACTGAACTAGAAAATACATATCGTATTACAAAAATAACAGGTGATTTAACGATTACCATAACAACATCTGTTATAGAATAAAACACTATAATTTTATAAAAGATAAGGATTGGCTCTCTAAACATATGGAGGCAATCCTTTTTATTTGATATAATATAAGTATAAATAATTTGGGAGGTGCATGATGAAACAACACAAATTAGAATCAGGACCACTTCTAGATCATAAAGGGAGATTATTAGAAGCAGGTTATCATACATCTTTGATTAAAACATACGATAGAAATTTAGTTAAAAATAAAAGACTTAGACTAAAAGAATGGGATTATTATTATATAGGTAATAAAGATTATGGTATTGCATTGACAATTGCTGATAATGGTTATATGTGGCTATTAAGTGCAACACTTCTTGATTTTAATACTTTATCAGAAATATCTAAAAGCAAGATGGGATGGGTACCTTTTAAAAATTTTAATATGCCAGCAACGAGTAAACAAGGTCATGTGATTATAGAAAAAGGAAATTGGAAAATTTCATATAAGCATGACAAGCATAGGAGACATATTGAAGCTTATATTCCTAACTTTAAAAATAAAGAACCACTTATTGTCGATCTATATCTTGATCAAACGATAGATGATTCTATGGTGATAGCAACACCTTTTCATAAA
The DNA here is from genome assembly GCA_018622495.1 of Mycoplasmatota bacterium. GTDB lineage: Bacteria > Bacillota_I > Bacilli_A > Acholeplasmatales > Acholeplasmataceae > WOFB19. The sequence continues at coordinate 54,930 of CP076021.1, read as the reverse complement.
CCAACAAAATTTTATTATAATCAAAAAATAAATATATTAAAATCAATGGGTTATATTTCTTTAGGAAATGAAACATTTGATTTTAATGAATGCTATGGTGTACTTGATTGGGGTAGGGGCTCATGGAGTTATCACAATACATGGTATTGGTCTAGTTTATCTGGAAAACAAAATGATAAATATATAGGTTTTAATTTAGGCTATGGTTTTGGAGATACATCTAAAGCAAGCGAAAATATGTTGTTTTATGATCATAAGACTTATAAACTAGATGATGTTAAATTTGACATTCCTAAAACAGGTAAAACATTTGATTATTTAAAACCATGGAAAATAACATCAAAGAATCATATGATTGCACTTGAGTTTAAACCCATCTATGATAGAAAGTCATATACTAATGTATTTGTTATTAAATCTGATCAACATCAAGTATTCGGTTATTTTTCAGGATATTTTAAAGTGGGGAATGAAACAATTGAAATAAAAGATATGATTGGTTTTGCAGAACGCGTAGAAAATAAATGGTAAATTAAAATGTCTAATAAATGATATAAATGAGGTCATGATGGAGAAAACAAAATTAATACAACAATTACAATTAGAGAAACACATTGAAGGTGGCTGGTTTAAAGAAGTTTATGAAAGTGATCTAAAATATAATAATCGTGCTATTTTAACATCAATATATTTTTTATTAGATGAACATAATTTTTCAGCTTATCATAAACTTACATCAGATGAACTTTGGTATTTTCACGAAGGAGATAGTCTTCATATTTCAATGATAGATTTAAAAGGAGATATTCACGATGTGAAGCTTGGGAAAAACATTGAAAATGGTGAAAGATTATTTTATGCAGTACCTAAAGGATGGATCTTTGGATCTTATGTAGGTAAAGGTTTTGCACTTGTTAGTTGTGCGGTTGCTCCAGGATTTACATATGAAGATTTTAAACTATATAGTCAAAAAGAATTGCTAAAAAAATATCCGAAGCATGAAAAAATGATTAAAAAACTTACAAGGATTTAATATATTATTAAATATAACAAACTTAGATGTAAACACTGTTTCCTAGGAGACAGTGTTTTTTATTTATATGTTGACATTGTATACTATGCAATGTATAATATTGTTGAAATGGAGGTATCTATGAAACAACAACTTAAAAAAGGTGTACTAGAAATCTTCGTTCTAGCGATGTTATCTAAAGATGATTCTTATGGATATAAACTCATTACGGATTTAACACCTTATATCAGTATTACGTAATCAACACTATATCCTATTTTAAGAAGACTAGAAGCACAGGAATCACTTAAGACATATAATAGGCTTTATAATGGTAGAAATCGTAAATACTATAAAATTACTTTAAAAGGCGTAGAGCAAATTGATTCATTTATGGATGAATGGAAAGATATCAAAAAAATATATGATATCTTAACGAAAGATTAGAGGTAAATATATGAGTTATGCACACATACAACAAAGATGGTTTGATCAATTAAAAGATGAACTATCTAAATATTTTAATAAAGAAGAAACAGCTGAAATCATCAATTATTATGATGAAATGATTCACGATAAATTAGAAGATGGGCAAGATTTCGATGATATCATTAAATCATATGATCCTAAACAAATCGCGAAACAAATGATTCCACGTGTTATTGCAGAAAGGCAAACATCATCACTTAAATTAGATAATAATGCAAAACTGATTATTCTTGTTTTATTCTCTACACCGGTCTTAATACCATTAGGTGCACTCTACGTTTCTCTAATGGCAGTAGCCTCATCTATGGTCGTGACTGGAATTGCTTTAGTTATATCAGCTGTTGGTGGTATGATTATCACCGGACTAAGGTTACTATTTGCAGGACTTGCAACACCTGATTTATTATTAGCTTTAGGCATTAATATCATAGGATTTGCACTTATGGCAATCATAGGGTATTGGTTACTTAAAGTGTCATGGGTCGTATTACAAAGACTATCTATTTGGATTAGCAAAATGATTGTAAGAAAGAGGGGCACACATGAAAATTTTTAAAAGTTTATTAGTCATTATCGTCATTGCAGGACTTGCATTGATAGCGATTGGATTTGCCATTGGTGCAAGTTTTACTAGCGTGTTTGCTGGTCTTTCATCAAACGATGATTACACATTAGAAGATACTGAAACTTATTCAGAAACATTATCGGATATTGTTTTGGATTTAGAAACTAGAAATGTTGAGATTACATCAACGACAGATGATTTTATCTCAATAGATTATTATTCAAAAGAAGACGATACATGGTTATTTGATTTTAATAGGGGTGTTCTTGAAATCACACAAGATGAACCAAGTGGTATATTTAATTGGTTTAGTTGGACATTACCAACAAGTAATTATTTAGATGTGATTATTACCATACCAGAGGCATATAGCTTTGATGTAGATGTTAAAACAAACACAGGTGATATTTCATTAGAAAATTTTGATGCACTTGGTGATATTTCACTAGTTACAGATACTGGTAGTGTAAGTGTTGAATTAATTGATGCTGTATCTTTATATCTAGAATCAGATACCGGTTCACTTAAAGTAAAAGATGTGAATGCTGATGAAGATATTACACTTGATACATCTACAGGTAGTGCTGATATAGAAAATACGACATGTGAGTCTTTATCAGTAGATCTTAGTACAGGTTCTATAGATATAGATGATGTCGTTGCGAATAAAATAGATCTTGATACAAACACAGGATCAATAGATGTAGAAGGCATCAACTTAACTAATAGAACACTTAGACTATCAACAGATACAGGAAGTGTTAAAGTCAATGGTAATGATCAAGGCGATACATATAATCTTATCTTGACTGACGAGGATTTCTATTTAACTGCTGACACAAACACAGGATCAATTCGTATCAAAGATTAATAAAGTTGTGTTTAAACTTATTTGTGGTATACTTAATAAGGCTTGAAAAAAGTAAATTAAAGATAGTAGGAAAAACATGACCATTTTATTTAACGAATTACCGATTTTAGACAAAACTAAAGAGGCTATTAATGCACTTGGATTTGAAACATTAACACCGATCCAAGCTGAAGCTATACCAGTTGCAATGACTGGACAAGACATTATTGGCCAAGCTCAAACAGGGACAGGGAAAACTTTCGCATTCGGCATACCGATGCTTGAAAAAATAGATCCAAATCTTCGATTAACTCAAGGTTTGATTATATGTCCTACACGAGAGTTAGCGACGCAGGTATACAAGGAAATATTAAAACTTGTAAAATTTAACAAGGAGATTAACGCAACATTAATTGTTGGTGGAGAATCTTATGAAGGACAATTTAGAGCATTAAAGAGACATCCACAAATTGTGGTTGCTACACCAGGTCGTATTATTGATCATATGACAAGAGGAACAATTGATGTATCTACAGTAACAACATTAGCATTAGATGAAGCTGATGAGATGTTAAAAATGGGTTTCCAAGAAGACATGGAAAACATTATGGCAAATATCAACGCTACAAGACAAATCTTATTGTTTTCAGCAACGATGCCTCCAGCAATCAGAAAGATTGCTAAAACATATCAGCATAATCCTCAAATCATTAAAATTGAAAGTAGTGCACTAACAGTTGAACAAATCAAACAATATTACTATATTGTTAAAAGAGAACAAAAACTACCACTTATCCCTAGAATTTTAGATATGACTAACTCAAAGAGTACAATCATATTCTCTAATACTAAAGTTGATGTGGATCGTATTACTGAATACTTAACAGATCAAGGATATTTAGCAGATGCACTTCATGGCGATATTAAACAACGCTCAAGAAGCGATGTGATGAAAAGATTTAGAGATAGAAACTTAGAAGTCTTAGTTGGGACAGATGTTGCAGCTAGAGGACTTGACGTTAATGATGTTGAACTTGTAATTAACTATGATCTACCTTTCGAGCAAGAAGTTTATGTTCACCGTATTGGTAGAACTGGTAGAGCAGGGAAAAATGGATTAGCATATTCATTTGTTACACCTAGAAAACAAAATCAAGTAAGAGATCTTGAATATTTTATTAAAGATAAAATAGCATTCCAAGAATTTCCTTCAGTTGAAGACATTAAAACACAACAAATGATTTTATTTAAAGAAGAACTTAAATCAATGGTTAAACAACCAGTTAAAAATCACTTAGAGTCTATAGAAGATTTATTAGAAATAACTACAAAAGATCAATTAATTAATATGTTATTAGATAAAGTTATTCCAAATAATAAGAAATATGATGCTATAGAAGCGATTAATCCTAAAAAACCAAGAACACAACAACAAGGCAATAAAGGTAAAAATTCTAGAGGTAGAGGAAATAGTGACGCATATGTTGATTTTGTCATTAACGTTGGTCGTAAAGATAAAGTCACACCACCAAAACTTTTAAAATTTATGGATGATTCATTTGGTATATTCCAAAAGAATATTGGTGATATTAAACTTGAAGGTAATCAAACAGTCTTTGGTATAAGAAAATCAGCAGTATCAAGATTGAAAAAGAAAAGTTCAGTTTATCAAGGCAAAAAAGTATTTATTAAATCGATATAATAATATAAAGATGTACATTCTTGGAATGTGCATCTTTTTTGTTTGTGATATAATATGACATATCAAAAACGATTAAAATGAAAAAATATAAGAAGAAATTGTGTAAATCATAGTATACAGGCTATTTAGTAAATTATTATGTTTGTCACAACATTGTTAAAAGTTAAATGGATGATTAAAGTAAGTTAAGAAGAAGAGAAGGGATATAAATTTTATTTAATATGATTGGGACTAAATATGAAATATTTATTGCTTTGATTATTACTATTATTGTAGAAAGCATAGTTATTAAGATATTTAGAAAATATGGTAGAAAAATAGTTTTATTATCTGTAGCAATGAACACTGTTACAAATTTAACAATGAATTTACTATTAGTGCTAGTCTTTTATAATGAATATACAAAATATTTAATTTTATTTGAGTTGTTAGTTATTTTAATTGAAGCAGTTATATATAACTTATTGATTAAAGATTTTAATCAGTCAATTAAATTATCTGCTGCATGTAATGTTGCAAGCTTTGCTGCAGGACGCATACTTTATTATACAATTAGAGTTATAGTGGTAGTATTATTTTTGGGTATATCTTTATTTTCTGCAAATATATTATCTATTAATGATGCTGCAACATCAACAAACATTCGAATCTATGCTCTTGATGAAAATGAAATTGAAGGTGAATATATCATCGATTTCATATTATATGATTATAATTATGAAAATACTAAACTCGTTGGTATGGTTGAAATGAATTACGCACAACCAATATATAACTATTATACAATTGAAGTAGAAGAGTTAGACGATGTAATTATTAGTGTTGATATTGAACTTAGAAAAGATAGTTATTCTTTTGATTATATATTCTTAGAAAACGAGAAATTATATGAAGAAGATTTATATTCAGTGACTCAAGACGGAACTAAACTAACTGTAGAAATACTTTTTGAAAATATAGAACAAGAAGAAGATCTTTACACATTGTATGATTTAAGGTATATGTATGTTAAGAAAGCAAATGGAAAAAGTAAAAACATTAATATCTATCAAGATGATGTGCTTGATCTTAGGGGGTTTTGTTTCTTCTTTGGTGATTTAGACGATTTAGAAACATACCAAAACGAAGCATATCTATGATTGACATGTTATAATAACTTATAAGAAAGTATGGTGAATATGATGATGTATTTAACTTTAAATAATGGTATGGTCATACCACAAATAGGCACAGGAACTAACACATATGGTAAAGAAAACAAAGATTTTTATGGTGTGATTAATGGTGATACTAAAGAATTAATATCTGCATTTGATTTAGGATATAGACATATTGATACTGCAATTTACTATCGTAATGAAAGTGTTATTGGAGATGCAGTCGAAGCCTATCCTCTAGATCGTAGTGAATTTTTCATCACTTCAAAAATTCCTGAAAAAGAAGAATTTAGTAGCACTGATACATTGGTTAGAAAAAATATTGCATTATCACTTAAAGCTTTACAAACTGATTATATTGATTTATATTTAATGCATTTTCCACTTGAGAGCTTAGAAGAAAATCTTCGTGTTTGGAGAGTGTTAGAAGAAGCCGTTGATAAAAAACAAATTCGAAGTATCGGTGTATCTAATTTTAATGAAGAACAACTGGGATATTTGCTTGAACATGCAAGAATCAAACCTACTGTAAATCAATTCTTATCATATCCTGGACATGAGCAATCAGCATTAATTGAATATTGTCAATCACATGGAGTTGCTGCTGAGGCTTATCAATCACTAACAAAAGTCACAGATGAAGCTAAAAAAATATTAAGTGATATTGGTGCTAAATATGATAAAAAATGGAATCAAGTGATCTTAAATTATCAAGTGAATAAATCAATAATTGTCATTCCTAAATCTCATAATCCAGTGAATCAAGCATCAAATATTGATATTTTTGATTTTGAGTTGTCAGAAGAAGATATAGAACGCATAAAAAATATTTAAAACAGGCAAACGCCTGTTTTTTTCATATCTTTTGTATCGTTACATGTTAAAATAGATGTGCTCTAAGTTATATGAATAAGTGTAAGTAAACAAGAAAGTATAAAGGTGTATATTTTGTCAAATTTAAATTATGAAAAAATTCCATATGATCAACAAATAAAGTTTAAACAAGAAACTGTTGAACGTATTTTTAAACAAGCAAAAATCAGAAAAAGTATTAATCCGATGATTACCAATGATTCAGATAAACATTATCGTCATAAAGTGACTGCAAGTGCAACATCAATTATGATTGATCGAAGACCAAAACTCAGATTGGGTATGTTTTTAGAAAACACACATAAAATAGTACCAGGTTTTAAATCATTTATTCATGATGAAATGATTAATGATGTATTAGATAAAATTGAAAAGTTATTGAGTAAATATAAAATTTCAGCTTACGATATTAAAAAAAGACAAGGGATCATTAAACATGTTTTAATTAGAAAATCATATTTAAATAATGATATATTAGTTGTCTTTGTAACAGATGGCAATTTCTTTCCAAATGCAAAGAAAATCACCCAAGATCTAATTAAGTCATTTGAAAAAGTGAAAACAGTTGTTCAAATGATGCAAAACAAACATACACCGATTGCTTTATATGGTGAAGAAAAAACACTTTATGGTAAAGGTTATATTGAAGATGGATTTAATGGGTTAACATTTAGATTATCAGCAAAATCATTTTATCAAGTTAATCCAGAACAAATGATTAAATTATACGAAAAAGCGCTTGATATGGCAAATATACGTCGCACTGATACTGTCATGGATTGTTATTCTGGCATTGGCACTATTTCTCTATTAGCAGCACAAAAAGCTAGAGAAGTCATTGCTATAGAAATTAATAGTCAAGCTGTAAAAGATGCTAAATTTAATGCAAAAACAAATCATATCACTAATGTAAGCTTTCATTGTGATGATGTAGAGAAATTTATGTATGGTTTTTCTAAAAAGGTTGATATATTAATGCTTGATCCAACAAGAACTGGGACCACAGAAAAGTTTTTAAATGCAGTTAAAAAAATGAAACCTAAACACATTATTTATATCTCATGCTTTCCTGAAACTCAAGCAAGAGATATTAAGTCACTACTTTCAATGTATTATATTAAAGAAATTCAACCTGTGGATATGTTTTCATATACTGAACACGTTGAAAACATCGTATTGCTTTCTTTAAAAACCGCTTAACAAAGCCGTTAGTATAATAGAACAAGAAGCATTTACCCCTTTAAAACTGGGTTAAATGCTTCTTTTTTACTTTTTGCCCAATGTGGAAACATATCGAAATCAATGTGGAAACATCAAACTATGCTTTAAGCATATATTTTCTTGAGTGTGAGAACATCTTTTTGCTAAAAAATTATATCACAACAACCCGATATAACATCTTATCTAAGCCATCGGGTGTGTGATATGTTTCCACAATGATTGGTTTTGTTTTTAAGAACTCAAAACGTCGTTCTTTGAACTCATTGTCTGAATAATTCTTGGTTCCAGCAATACAGTATACGATCTCATTTGGACTGACTGATATCATTTTATAGATGAATGTACTTAAAATCTCTGAATCAAGTTCATCGATGACTAAATTCTTTTTACCCAGAATCTCATTGATTTTATCCATACGTTTTTTGGTATCATAATTTTTTACGTGTTCAAGTTCAAGCTTGTTAATCTCTGCAGTTAGAACTTTAAGGCGATCAGAGTATTCTCTATACTTGGTATTAAATATTGATTCTGGAATATCTGGTGTTTTTACTTTTGTATCAATTAGATTGGATAATGCTATTTCGTTTTCGTCTCTTTCTAATGTTAACTTTTCAATGATACTTTCAACATCATCAACCTTGATGGTTGATTTAATTACCCTTTGAATGGTTGACATGATATCTAGATCTTTTAAGAAGACTTTGTTTAGCATGTGGATTGTTGTTGCTTCTATAAGATCTTGACGACTTGCCTTGGCGTTACAGTTTGCCTTACCCTCAATGTAGATACCACACTGTTGCATCACCTTTTGTGATGGCTTACCGTAGTTCCAATAACGTCTTTTTAGCGTTCAACCACATTCGCTACAAATATTCATTGCTGTTAAAGGATACTTTCTACTATATTTTGAGAGGTTCTTATCTTCACCGATTCGTAGCTTAGCTCTATCTTATAAATGTCAACATAAGAATGTACAATTGTGTGCAGTTAAGATTCCTCAGTTTTATTGTATTTAAGTTTATCTTTAATACGATAAGAGTTACCAGTGATATTAAACAGATAAGAGTGATGAAGAATAATTTAAGATAACTGCCTATAAGGTACTTGGATTCCCATTATATAGAAATGCTTCCCAGATAACACTAGGTTATGGCAATATTCCGCATACAAGTAAAAACAGATCCCGAGATAGATTCAATATGAAATGCTCATTGCTCAAGGTTATGGGCATTTTTCATCCTTAAAGGTGTCTTTATTTTCTATCATAGAAAATATTACTTAGATTAAACAATATAATTAACTCAAAACCATAATAAAAAATTCTTGTTCATCGAAATAAGTTGGGAAAAATGACTTAAAACCTGAAATGCACCTAATATTCGTTACAATCTATTTGTTTTGATGCTAAAAAAATGCATAAAAAAACGATGAAGCAATCTAAAGAAGTTGTTTTTATTGACTCCGTAGTTTATTGTGATATAATAAATCTATATGAATGAGCGCTCATATAGATAGGAGATTAGTATGGATCAAAAAGATATAATAGAGTTTTGTGAATGTAATGTTCTTCACCCTGAAAAAATAGAAATAGCCCATAAAAACTTACTAGATAATGAATCTATTTCACTGCTAACTTTGTTCTTCAAAACATTTAGCGATCCCACAAGAATGAAAATCATATTGGCATTAAAAGAAACCGAGTTGTGTGTGTGCGATCTGTCTGCTGTGATCAATGTCAGTCAGTCCGCTGTCTCACATCAATTGAAAACCTTAAGAGAGAATCGTTTGGTTAAATACCGAAAAGAGGGGAATGTTGTTTATTACTCGCTTGACGATGACCACGTCCACGTGTTAATAACTCAAGCAATGAATCATCTAAAACATAAGTAGAATGGAGAAAAAACATGAAAGAGATTAAATATAGTTTATCAGAAATTAGCTGTGCGAGTTGTGCAGATAAGATTGAACAAAAGATAAAGAAGTTAAACGGAGTTGAGGAAGGTTATTTAAACTTTGTTACAAAAGAAATCAAGGTACAAGTTGCGGATTCAACTGATACTGCAAGACTATTTGACACGATTAAAAAAATTGTGAAAGATGAAGAGGGTGATGTCGAGGTATGTGAACTAACCCCAAATGTCATTTATGCAATAGATGGTTTAGACTGTGCAAATTGTGCGGCTAAGATTGAAGAAAAATTAAACAAAACCGAAGGAATTTTAGGTGCCAACGTTGATTTTATAGCAAAAAAACTGACACTTCAATTCAAAGATTCGCTAGATCAAAAACGTATAGAAGAAAAGGTTCAAAAAATTATTGATAAAATTGAACCTGGCGTAACGATAGCACAATCAAATGTGAAGAATGAAGATCACGTGGATGAAGAATCATCAATGACGAAAGATTTAATCATCTTCGGTATAGGTATCTTACTATTTATTGGAGGATTATTGATTGCTGAAGGAACGGTTTTTCGTTATGTATTACTTATACTAAGTTATTTCATCATCGGTGGAGAAGTTGTACTGAAGGCAGTCAATAACATATATCGAGGTAAGGTGTTCGATGAAAACTTCTTAATGACGATAGCAACTATGGGTGCATTTGCTATTGGAGAGCATCCTGAAGCAGTTGCAGTTATGATTTTTTATCAGGTCGGTGAATTTTTCCAAGACGTAGCAGTCAATCGATCCAGAAGATCCATAAAAAAATTGATGTCAATCAGACCTGATGTCGCAACGATTAAAAAAGGCAACACTTCTGTGGAAATGCGTGTTGAAGACGTTCAAACTGGAGAGATAATGATCATTAAACCAGGCGAAAGAATTCCGCTTGATGGTGAAGTGTTGTCGGGAGATTCCACAATTGACACAAAAATTCTAACAGGAGAATCTGTGCCTGTAAATGTTACAAAAGGTGAGATGGTACTCTCTGGTTGTATTAATATCAATGGTTTATTGACCGTTAAAGTTACCAAACTCGCAAGCGAATCAACTGTTTCTAAGGTGCTTGAAATGGTTGAAAATGCAACCAGCAAAAAAGCACCAACCGAGAATTTTATCACTAAATTTGCACGAGTATATACTCCAATTGTCACTTCGTTGGCTGTTTTGATTGCGGTAATACCACCACTCGTTATACAAGGTGCAACTTTTGAGGAATGGATCTACAGAGCACTTATATTCTTAGTTATTTCGTGTCCATGTGCACTCGTTGTATCGATTCCGCTTGGTTTCTTTGGTGGTATTGGAGCTGCATCAAGAAATGGTATCTTAGTTAAAGGTGGAAACTACCTAGAAGCATTAAATAACATTGAGATTGCAGTTTTTGATAAGACTGGCACATTGACTGAGGGAACGTTTACAGTGACTGAAATCAATACAGCTAATGGTGCAACACAAGAAGAGTTGCTCGAAAAAGCAGCTTATGTGGAAAGTTTTTCTAATCATCCTATCGCTGTCTCAGTCGTCAATAAATACAATAAAGAAATAGATCAAAGTTTAATAACTGATGTTGAAGAAATATCTGGACACGGTGTAAAAGCAACTTATCAAAATGATATCATTGCAATCGGGAATGCTAGATTGATGAAAAGAGAAGGTGTTGAATTCAAGGAATCTGTTTCGTTGGGTTCAATTATATACATCGCTATCAATGGAAAATATGTTGGAAATATTGTTGTCTCAGATCAGATAAAGAAAGACTCAAAAGCAGCTATCAAAATGTTGAAATCATTAGGCATTAAAAAAACTGTCATGCTAACTGGTGATAAGAAATTAGTTGCTGATGCAGTTGGACAAGAGTTAGATATCGATGAAATTCATAGCGAATTGTTGCCTGAAGATAAGCTCAATATTGTAGAGAAGTTATTACTCCAAAAATCGAGCAGAGGGAAGCTCTTCTTTGTAGGTGATGGTATCAACGATACACCAGTATTAGCGAGAGCTGATATTGGAATTGCTATGGGTGGACTCGGTGCCGATGCAGCCATCGATGTAGCTGATGTCGTGATTATGAATGATGAACCTTCTAAGATAGGTACTGCGGTCTTTGTGGCAAAAAGAACTAGAAAGATTGTATGGCAAAACATATACTTCGCATTAGGAGTTAAACTCTTGTTTCTAGCCTTAGGAGCTGTCGGAATCGCAACTATGTGGGAAGCCGTGATTGCTGATGTCGGGGTGTCATTATTAGCAGTACTAAATGCAATGAGGGTACTCAAATATAACTATAAAATAAATAATTAACTTAAATTATACTAACTTAATAGAGTTTATTCAATTTACGGTTATGTTTTTTAACAAGTCTCTAATAAAAACAGCTTCATTAAGCCATAAATTAAGGGTGCTAGAAAATTACATATATATGACACTAGGGTGCTAAAATTTTTACACGATTTGAAGGCTAGGGTGCTAAAGTTGTATTAAACCTCAGAACCTTAGACAGTAGAGTGACGGAGGACTTAAACCCTTTTGAATACTCTTTAGGTGATGTGATAAAATGAGTGTAGTTCGTATTGGCAATTTAGCATACAATCTCATTTGGACTTACGGATATCATTTTATAGATGAATGTACTTAAAATCTCTGAATCAAGTTCATCGATGACTAAATTCTTTTTGCCTAAGATCTCATTGATTTTATCCATACGTTTTCTGGTGTCATAATTTTTTACGTGTTCAAGTTCAAGCTTGATAATCTCTGCTGTTAGAACTTTAAGACGATCGGAGTATTCTCTATACTTGGCATTAAATATTGATTCTGGAATATCTGGTGTTTTTACTTTTGTATCAATTAGATTTGATAATGCTATTTCGTTTTCGTCTCTTTCTAGTGTTAACCTTTCAATTATACCTTGGACATCGTCGACTTTGATGGTGGATTTAATTACCCTTTGAATGGTTGACATGATATCTAGATCTTTTAAGAAGACTTTGTATTTACGTCAATAAAGTGGATATAAAGAGAAAGCATCCTCGGGACATGATACAATATTATTGACAGTTAGATTAGATATAATGTGTACACTGAATTAAACAACTAAAATAAGAAAGGTAAAACATATGAAAAAGTATGAAGCAGTTATTCAAGGTATGACATGTGATGCCTGTGAAATCCATGTAGAAAAAGCTTTAGGGTCTATAGAAGTTAAAATCATTGATGTTGATTATAAAACAGGAGTTGCTCAATTTGTCTCAACTGAAAGCATTTCTTTTAAAGATTTTGAATTGGCATTGAGTAAAACACCATATTATTTGAAATCTGTACATGAAGAGAATCATATAGCACAAGACAGCACATCCAATAAAAAAGATTTTGATTTAATTATTATTGGATCAGGCAGTGCTGCTTTTTCTGCAGCAATTAAGGCTAAAGAATATGGTAAGACGGTAGCAATTATAGAACGGGATACGATTGGAGGCACATGTGTTAACGTTGGATGTGTGCCATCAAAAACCATGATTCGTGCAGGTTATATAAATCAATTTTCAAAGAGCCACAATTTTCAAGGATTAAATATATCATCAAACGAGGTAAATTTTGAACAACTGATTGACCAAAAGAATCATTTAGTTGACCAGTTAAGACAAAAAAAATATATAAACTTACTAGATGTTTATCAAATTGAACTTATTAAAGGACACGCAAGATTTATCAATAGTAGTCAAATTTCAGTCAATAACAACGTTTATACTGCAGATAAATACTTGATTGCGACAGGTTCTAAGCCTGTGATTCCCAATATAAAGGGGTTAGATCAGGTTAATTATTTGACCAGTACTACATTACTAGAATTAAAAAAAACACCTAAAAGTATTGTTATTATCGGATCTGGATATATTGCACTAGAACTCGGGCAAATGTTAAAAAATTTGGGATCAAAAGTTACTTTTTTAAGAAGAAGTCATTATTTATTAAAAGAGTATGATTCAGAAATATCGATTAAAATGGAGGAAATACTAAAGACTGATGGTATTGAATTGATCAATGATATTTCTTATGACAAAGTTGAAAAGAACCAGGATTTGATTCAGATTCATTTCACAAAAAACAACGAGAAAACATATTTAGAAAGTGAAGCACTACTCGTTGCAGCCGGACGTACTCCTAGTACAGAAGATTTGAATCTTGATTTAGCTGGAGTTAAACTTGGTGATACAAACGAGATATTAATTAACGATTTCGGTGTAACTAGCAATAAAAATATTTATGCAGCTGGTGATGTCACTGGTGGTCCTATGTTTGTATACGTTGCAGCTTATCAAGGTGGAGTAGTTATGGATAACGCATTTGGTAATGTTAAAAAGAAGATAGATTTGAGATATGTGCCTAGTGTCATATTCACGACGCCCTCAATCGCATCTGTTGGCTACACTGAACATGAAGCAAACAGGCTAGGATACTCAACAGTTTCACGAACAATTGATTTAGAAATGGTGCCAAGAGCACTCGTCAATCATGACACTAGGGGTCTTTTCAAAATTGTTGTTGATCAAGCAACTAACAAAATTATAGGTGTACATATTTTGGCTGAGGATGCTGGTGAGATCATTTACTCAGCCACATTGGCCATCAAATTCGGATTAACGATTCAAGATTTAAAAGAAACGATGGTTCCATATCTAACCATGTCAGAAGGACTTAAGTTAGCAATCCTCTCGCTTGAAAAAGATGTTTCTCATTTATCTTGTTGTGCAGTTTAATCATTAATTAGGCGTAACTGAATTGGTATATATAAGACTTATTCAATAGTTGCTTTCGATTATCCTCTTGGTAAAGCTATAATTTTAGGGTGCTAAATTGTTTTAACATCGATTACCTTAAACAGTTAAGTAAAGGGGATTTATACCCTACAAATCAATCTTTTGATGTAGAAATCAACGATGGTACTTTGATCTAATAATTTAATAGTAAAAATCAAAAAATATGTTTCTTTGGTATTATAGACGGTTTTCAACCATGTAAGGGGAAACATATTTTAGCCGTTTTTGATGTTACTTCAATACACACAAGGTTGATTTTGCAAGCAATTTGGTTTTTTCAACGCACGTTGAGTCTATCGTATTGCTTTCATTAAAAACGGCATAACAAAGCCATTTATAAATATCAATCAAAGGTGATTTTACCTATCAAAGGGTAAATATTGCCTTTTTTTTATTTTCTAGCCATTGTGGGAACATACGCATATCATTGTGTAAACATATTTTTAGTTAAAATGTACTGAAAATGATAGTCGAGGTTTGTTTGGGGAAACATATATTAACACCTATTTTTGTTTTGATTGATTTATCAAATTGCGCTATAAAGGGCATAAGTGTACTTGATGTTCACACACTCAATGATAGGGCCTATTTTGACCTTTTTTTGAGTATATTTTCTGTTTTTCAATTTGCTTTTAATCCCCAATGTAAAAAAAACTATTCCATCATTGAATTGATGAAATAGCTTATTTTTATATTACATATAGTGTGTTTTTTTCTATCTTGAATGTGTGAACATATCATATGATTATTACTCTATAATTCATGTGCTTATCATATTTTTTATCAATGTAGTGTCCATCATAGATCGGCTTGAGTTTTAAGAATTTTTTACAGTTTTCTGCAAACTCTGTATCCGAGTAATTTTGAGTGCCTGCAACACAGAATACAACTTCTTCAGGACTGATTGAAATCATCTTGTAAATAAAAGATCTAAGTATATCCGAATCCAAGGTATCTATAACTAAGTCGAAGTACTATTATTTATTCATAATTCGTTCACATTATTATTGTATATTGATTATGAGGTATTCAACATGAAAGTAAAAAAAATACGTAAAAGGTTTTTTCTAATTGTACTTATTTTATCCGTTTCAATATTCTTGCAAGGACTTAATCAAAATATAAAAGTCAATCAGTTAATAAGAGATTTTAAAGAACGAGGTATAGAGGGAGAGACAGTAACCATCTATTTTGATAATGGGATGGAAGAAATAAGAATGTATCACCCAATCGAAAGAATCAATGAATATGAGAAAGCGGATACACGTAGCCTTTTTTATACAACCAAAGATGAACCATTTATTGGGAAAAAAGGGGATATATTTGTGACTCAGGAATCACCTTTTCCAAACATATTCGGTTTTCATCAATTGATGAGTTTTTTTGTTGGAGGACACGCTGCACTGAATAATGGTAACAATCAATTCATTGAAGCTGTAGGCTTCCCAAAAGATGATGAAAGTATCTTTGATATAATCAAAGACCCTTCAGATGGTACACATGATTATTCAGTTGGTGTAAGACAATCTTCTACTAATTATTGGATGTTGCCATATTTTAGAGGAGAAAACGACTTGTCATATCCTTATTATGGTCCTTATTACAGAGAAAAATTCGTAGTATTAAGAGTAAAAAATATAGATGAAGAAAAACTGGATCAAACTATGTCATATGCCAATGAACATTTAGAAAATCGTTCATTATATAATTTCCTTTTCATTATGGACACAAAAAACAAATTCTACTGTACTGATTTTATAAGTCGTTCATACAGATATGGGTTAAGTAAGAATAGTTCAGATAAAAACTATCCAAAAACCCTAAATGATAATGGTTTTGTAACAACTGTTAATGATCTTATCTTATCAAAGGATACATATATTACTGCTTATGTAGAAAACACAGATGGAATTAGACACATCTACTATATAGAAGATGAAGGATTGACATCTAATGAATAGTTTGATATAGTATAGATGACACCCCCCACAGGAGGGGTAAAAAAGGAGGAATTACTTATGGCAACGCTAATTTATAGAATCGGAGATATCCATTGCATCGGATGCATCAATCGCATTACTTCAGCACTAAAATCAGTAGGAGCAATCGATGTTGATATTAATTTTTCAACACATATTGCAAAAGTATTGACTGAAGAGGAAAAACCCAATTCAAATATGTATCTTGAGGCAATTGTTCAAACAGGATATCAAGGCGAATACTTAACGACCATCGAAGAGGAATAATAAAATGTCGAGTAATATTAAATATCGAGTGAATGGTATGACTTGTGCTTCGTGTGTCAACCATGTTGAAAAAGCATTAAGAAAAGTTGAAGGGATAATTGATGTTTCTGTGAATTTAGCAACTGAAACTGCAACAATTCAATTTGATGATAACAGTTATAGTTCAAATCTTGCAATGAATGCTGTTAAGGGGATAGGATATGAACTCATTACTATCAAAAACAATCATAAGACTGTGACTGCCAGAGTTGATGGAATGAGTTGTGCAACATGCGCAAACAGTATTGATAATACACTGTTGAAGATGGATGGGATTATTGATGCTCATGTTAATCTCGCTACGGAGAAAGTTACCATTCAATATGACGATCGCGTCATTCGTTTTAGTGATATCAAACACCGCATCCAAAGCATTGGATATAAGATTAGTCTCGAAGTAACAAATGATGAATCGGTTGATCCTGATACACTCAAGATGAATTCCGCTAAAAAAAGAGTTCAATTGAGTTCAACAATAACTATTTTGATGATGTCACTCATGCTGATTCACATGTTTGTTGTTGAAATTCCATTATACACTTGGATCATTGCCATACTGGGTTTCCCAGTCATATTTATCATTGGCCGTCACGTGCACAGAGGAAGTTATTACTCTCTTAAATCATTGAAACCGAATATGGATGTCCTTGTGTCACTCGGATCTATTCCACCCTATCTCATCGGTCTCACAGGATTGTTTTTCCCAATCACAACATTTATCGAAATGGCAACAACAATTATGACATTTCACTTGATTGGAAAATTCCTGGAAAGTAAGGCTAAAGGAAAAGCATCCCAAGCCATCAAAAAATTAATGGAACTAGGTGCGAAAACTGCACGCATTTTAGTCGATGGCAATGAGATAGAAGTTTTAACGAATGAACTCAGTGTTAAAGATATCATGATTATTAGACCAGGCGAAAAAATACCAACAGACGGCATGATTATCGAAGGTAAAAGCCTAATTGATGAATCGATTGCAACAGGTGAATCGATGCCAGTCAAAAAGCATGTGGGCGATAATGTCATCGGAGCTACCATCAATAAAGATGGTTTGCTCAAAGTAGAAGTTACTAAAATCGGTAAAGAAACATTCTTATCTCAAGTTATAGAGATGGTTGAAGCTTGTCAGGGATCCAAAGTGCCTATACAGGAATTTGCCGATAGAATCACATCCTATTTTGTGCCCGCTATCATGGTTCTAACATTGCTCACATTCAGTTCTTTTGTAATTTTCACAAATTTCCATTTGGGTATTTTAGAATATATGGAACCTATTTTACCATGGATTAACACAGATCAAACTCCATTAACTTTAGCATTTATTACTGCGACTGCTGTGTTAGTTATAGCATGCCCGTGTGCACTTGGATTGGGAACACCTACAGCGTTAATGGTTGGTAGTGGTGTTGGCGCAGAAAAAGGTATTCTAATTCGCAACGGTGAAGCAGTTCAAACACTTAAGGATATCAAAGCCATTGCTTTTGATAAAACTGGCACGTTAACATATGGGAAACCCGTAGTGACTGACAAGCATGCTATAGGTATAAGTGAACATCAAATGATGCATGTCGCTGGATCACTTGAAACAGGATCAGAGCATCCATTAGCAATGGCAATTATCGAAGATGTGAAAAATAATAATCAAAAGCTATTAAACCCAAGAGATTTTGAAGCCATATCTGGTATGGGTATAAAAGGTATTCTAGATAATAAGACATATTATTTTGGTAACAGAAAACTAATCAAATCGATTGGTCATTCTTATGATGGATTAGAATCAATGATGCAACAACTTGAAAATGAAGCTAAAACGGTGATGATTCTAGCAGATGATATAGAGATACTTGGTATCATTGCTGTTGCAGATGCATTAAAACCTGATTCTACATATGTTATTCGGGCAATTGAAAATCTTGGTATTACGACTGCTATGATTACGGGAGACAATTCAAGAACTGCTCTTGCAATTGCGAAAAAAGCTGGTATAACTCGAATTATATCTGATGTTTTACCCGAAGGAAAAGTAAGCGAAATTTCAAAACTACAAAGCGAGTTTGGATTAGTTGCAATGGTCGGTGATGGTATTAATGACGCTCCAGCGCTAAAACAAGCTAATGTGGGTATTGCAATTGGAACAGGTACTGATATTGCAAAAGAAGCAGCAGATGTTACATTGGTCTCTGGTGAGTTACATACACTGCTTACGTCCATTCAGTTATCGAAAGCGATCTTTACAAAGATTAAACAAAACTATTTTTGGGCATGGTTTTATAATGCGATTGCAATCCCATTTGCGATGTTAGGCTTATTACATCCAATGATTGGTGCTGCTGCAATGTCAATTAGTTCTCTTAATGTAATCTATAATTCATTGAGATTAAAAAAACAGTCATTCTTAAAGGTTGATAAGGAGTTAGTCCATGCACACTCATCATAATACAAAACATCAACATCATCAGTATATGATCATGATTCACGTCTTTTTGATGGTCTTGTTTCTTGCGATAGGAAGCCAGAGTAGCGCCCCCTATTCAAGAGTAGCAATTGATTTTGGTAGCATTCAAATCTATTGGTATGCAATTTTCATTTTGACAGGAGTATTTATAGCGGCATATTATAGTCAGAATGAACTCAATCGTTTAAATTATCCTAAGGATATTATCTATGACGGTCTCTTAATTGGGTTACCTTTAGCACTTTTAGGAGCTAGACTTTACTATGTGTTATTCGATCCAATTCCACATTATAAGACTTTTCTAGACATAATCAATATTTCAAAAGGTGGCTTAGCGATTCATGGAGCAATCATTACCACTCTAGTTTTTGTACCTATTTTTTGTAAGATCAAAAAGATTAAATTATTGCCACTTATAGATACGTTGATGATAGGATTTCTCATTGGACAAATCGTTGGTAGATTTGGAAATTTCATGAACCATGAAGCCTACGGACCAGCAATTCAATCAGCCTGGGTTATTGACATATTGCCTAAATTCATTGTTGAACAAATGACTCTAGGTAGTGTTGTTCATCATCCTACCTTTTTATATGAAGGTTTATGGAACCTATCTATGCTTGTCACACTGATCATTTTAAAGAAGAAACGTTTGCTCAAAGTAGGTGAAAATCTTGGACTTTATTTGATATGGTACGGTTTAGGTAGAGGAATAATCATTGAGCCGATGAGAGTCAATGGTGCATATGGAGATGCACTGATGATTATGGATATTCCGGTAAACATAATAATGTCACTCGTTTTTGTTGCTCTAGGTGTAGTGTATTTGTTTTTTAGCAGACTAAAGATGAAAAATCTTCCCTATCAAGTAGATTTAGTTAATGTAACATCATAACAATCAATAACGAAATGCCAGAGATCAAAATTATTCTCTGGCATTTTTATATAGAAAAAGTGAGTTTATTAGACTCACTCTCTTATGATAATTCTATATTTTTAGCAAACGGGCGTTGATTGCTGCAATGACTGTACTAAGTGACATTAATACTGCTCCAACTGCAGGACTCAATAGAATACCAATAGAACTTAATACACCAGCAGCTAAAGGAATAGCTATAATATTATATCCTGTTGCCCATATGAGGTTTTGAATCATTTTCTTATAGGTTGATTTAGAAAGTTTTATGATATTTACGACATCCATTGGATTACTCTTAACAAGGATGACGTCTGCAGTTTCAATCGCGACATCTGTACCTGCACCAATTGCAATACCAAGGTGTGCTTTAGCTAGTGCTGGTGCATCATTGATGCCATCACCAGTCATGGCTACAAGACGCCCTTCTTTTGTAAGTGATTCAATCTTATCTGATTTTTGATCAGGTAAAACCTCTGCAAATACATGTTGAATACCAATCTTTTTAGCAACTTCATCAGCAACTTTTTGATTATCTCCTGTCAGCATATATGAATCAATGCCCATATCTTTCAGTGTTTCAATAGCCTCTTTTGAGGTTTCTCTAATCATATCGTTTAAAGCAATATAACCCATCAATTGTTTATCTTTGAGTACAAAAACGACCGTGTTACCTTGGGAAGCTAATGCTTCATAAGACGTTTGATCAAAGGAGATATCGAGTGTTTTGATATATCCAGGACTCACAATTTCAATGGTTGATTGATCAATGACACCGACAAGCCCCTTTCCTGGGATTGCTTTAATATCTTTAGCTTTAAGTAGTTGAACTTTTTTATCTTTAGCGGCACTTACGATTGCTTTTGCAATGGGATGCTCTGATTCATTTTCGATGGCATATGCTAAAGAGAGAAGTTCGTTTTCACTTAGACTAAGGCCTTCAATTTTTGAAATACCAAATTCTCCTTTGGTGAGTGTGCCGGTTTTATCGAATACAATGGTATTGATTTTGCGTGCATTTTCAAA
Organism: Mycoplasmatota bacterium; assembly: GCA_018622495.1. Classification (GTDB taxonomy): domain Bacteria; phylum Bacillota_I; class Bacilli_A; order Acholeplasmatales; family Acholeplasmataceae; genus WOFB19. The sequence continues at coordinate 33,613 of CP076021.1, read as the reverse complement.
GTTAGCTCTATTGCGAATGAGTAACCCGTGTTTTGCACCTATGCTTGATGAAACAGCAGTAACAAGTGGTGTTGCTAATCCAAGTGCATGAGGGCATGAAATAATGACAACAGTTACAGCTCTTTCCATAGCAAATCCAATATCTTTACCGAGTAACATCCATATAACAAATGTTGATATACCGCCTAATAATGCAACATAGAATAAGTATTTTGCCGCAACATCGGCTAGTCTTTGAGTTTTTGAACGTGTTTTTTGAGCGTCTCTGACAAGTTTAATGACTTGTGAGAGGAATGTCTCATCACCAATACGTGTCACCTCATACTTTAGTGAACCTTCAGCGTTAATTGAACCACCTATTAATTCGTCGCCAGGTGATTTATCTACAGGAACTGACTCACCAGTTAACATGGATTCATTGACTGATGACTTTCCCTCGATAACTTTACCATCAATCGGAACTTTTTCTCCAGGTCTGACTAATAAAATCATACCTACTTTAACTTGAGTGACTGATATATCATTAATGTGACCTTCTTGGTCAATGACGTGAGCTTCTTCAGGCATCAGTTTTAAGAGTTCTTCTAAAGCTCTTGATGCACCTAATACAGACTTCATTTCAATCCAGTGACCGAGTAGCATGATTGAGATGAGTGTTGATAATTCGCAGAAAAAATCTTGACCGGTTTGGAATATGACGGTATAGGCACTATAGAAATAGGCAACGACAATAGCAAGGCCAATGAGAGACATCATAGCTGGTGCTTTTTGTTTCAACTCTTCAAAAGTACCTTTAAAAAATGGTAATCCTCCGTATATAAATAACACAGTGCTGAGTGTCAAAAGAATGTATAAGTCTCCAGAAAACCTTAGATTCAAATCGAAAAATTCCTGAATCATAGGTGAGAGAGTTAAAATTGGAACTAATAATCCTAGTGAAATAAAAAACCTTCTTTTAAAATCTTTAACCATCATAGTATGGTGATCGTGATGCCCTTCATGACTTTCATGCTCTGTATCTTTGTAACTTTCACCGTGACTATGGTTGTGAATTTCTTCATGATGGTGTATGTGGTCATCATGCGTTTCGTGATTCATGGCTTTTTTATTGTGGTCGATATGCTCATTTTTATTATCTTTGTGATGATGATTGTGTTTATGTTTGTCCATAATTTGCCTCCTTTAGGCTAGTTTAAGTGTTGTAAGACATGTATTTGATGTAGTAAAAGTTGAAACTTCGTCAGTTGCCGAAAAATTCTCATATGAAACAGTAATCTGATATCGTTTATTTATTGGTAACCAAATACCAGCAAATCCATTCGAGCTGCTTATAATAGTTTTTTCTATGATGACAGTATTTGTTTGAGAATCAACAATCTTAACTTCAAAAGATTTGCTTTTTAACTCACCACGACAGGTGACTAAATTATGATTAGCGCAAGGATGAGTCTGATTGACATAGGGTGCAAATGAGAGATAAAACTGACCTTTAGGTAGTTCTAACTCCACCTGATGTGTCGCATCACCTAAAAGCAATTTGGTTCCAGTAATCGCTGCACTAAAATTTGTAGGTTCATTTAAATCATTCTCTAAATAGCTCACTATATCATTTGCTATCATACCATCTAAATCATATTTTGCCAAGAAATCATTTCGATTTGGTGAATTTGCTGCTGCAAATGTAATAAGTCCAATAAATGCTATAAATATGGAAAAACTGATTAGTAATTTCTTTTTCATCATAGACCTCATCTCAAGTATTTCACTAATATTTCAGTGATTTCATCAATTTTTCTTTGCCCTTTTGTTCGAAAATGGCTTCTGTAACACATGTACTGATGTGATCATTTAAGATTAAAGCATTAGCATTTTGAAGCATAGCAATGACTGATAGTATCTGTTTTGAGATATCTACACAGTATCTTCCTTCTTCATACATTTTTAGTATGCCTTCCACTTGACCTCGTCCGGTTTTTAATAACTGTTTGATTTTTTCCTCATTCAAGTGTCTTAAGTTGTGTTGATGCGATTGATTCATAGTTTTCCTCCTTGCACCCCACCACGGGAGGGGTGTACAATTACATTATATCATGGTTATTTAAAAAGGCAAGAATTTTTTCATATTCATTTTGTATTCATAATTGATTGATATAATATAGTCGAGGTGAATAAGATGAACAAAAAACAAGGAATTTTTTTAGCGATTTTCATTGGATTATTAGTTATAACTGCTATCGCATTCTGGTATTTTGCACCACAGTGGGCAGACAATAGTGATTATCCGTATTATGGTCATATGGTGGGAAGTTGGGGTATGCCATTTGGTATGTTAGCAATGGGTATATTTTGGATTGGTGTGATTTACTTTGCTGTAAATGGTTTTAGTTATCGCAGTGAATGCGTAAATGATCGAGCAATTGAGTTGTTAAAGTCGCGCCTTGCGAAAGGTGAAATAACTATTGATGAATATGAAAAATTAATAGAGAAATTGAGGGATAAATAATATGAGATATGGATTGATTGCTTTCGGACTAACTATTGCTGTTGGGTTCTTAGTCGCGTTATCAATGGGTGCAGTGAATGCGTATTCACGTGATATTAACAGTGATACTATCAATTTCAACTACAGCCAACATGGCATGATGGAATCTGACTATATTCATAATAGTATGGAAGAAATTTATCTTCATCTACTCATTGAAGAACGAGAAAAGATAGATTTTGGTTTTGCTAATGAGATAAAAACCGCAGATGTTCAACAAAAAAATATTGAACAAATTGTTGAATTGATTAATCAGATTAAATCCGAATTTTTAGATGATGTTCAATTCGATTACTCAACTTATCGATATGGCATGATGGGTGGTAACATGATGGGGTATGGTGGAAATGAACCATATGCAAATTGTGGTTACCAGAATAATGCAAGTACTTATGAATGGTTGTATATTCATTCGAGTGATGTCCAAAGAGATAGTTTGGATTTATCGTTTGCGGAAGATATTATGAATTTAGATTTATCTAATCTTTCAGTTCAAGAAATTGTTGAAAGTATAAAAGAAATTAAGACAAATATAGTTAATCGATTTTTAAATCCTGTTCAGCCAAATGAATAAATAGGATGTGGGTGGGTATATACTCACCCATATTTTATTGTTGTTGTATAATAGATATATAGGAAGTGATAAGAATGAAAACATTAATTGTTGAAGATTATCCGAAGATCAATCAATTATTAGCGATGTACGCACTCAAAGATGGTCATGTAGTCAAGCAAGTTTATAATGGAGAAGATGCACTTACAGCGATTCACAATGAAAGATTTGAAATTATTCTCTTAGATTTAATGCTTCCAGGAATACAAGGTGAAGAACTCATCAAGCAAATTCGCAAAGTATCCGATGTCTATATTATCGTATTATCAGCTAAAATTGATATCAAAGACCGTGTCGATGTCATCACACTTGGGGCAGATGATTATATGATTAAGCCTTTTTCAATTGATGAGGTCATGGCTAAACTCAAAAATGTTGAAAAAAGACTTGTTGTTAATCATCCAACAATCTATACATTTAATCATTCACATCTAAAAGTTCTACCCTTAAGTAGAGAGGTTTTTGTTCACAATCAATTGATCAATTTAACACAATACGAATATGATATTTTATTTCATCTGCTTTCGCATCCTAACATTGTTTTTTCTAGAGATATGATTATTGAGCAGTGTTTTTCAAATAGTGATGCTTATGACCGCGTTATTGATGTTTTTATAAAAAACATCAGAAAAAAAATTAATTTTTCTTCTGAAAAGTCATACATTAAAACGCATTATGGTATTGGATATCAGTTTGTGGGGGTAAAAGATGAATAGTATAAAGAACCTCCTTATATCACAAATCTTTAAAATAGTGCTCATCATTTTTCTATCAACCATTTTTTTATTGAATATTGCTTTTTATTTTTTTTCAAATAACCAATTCCAAAAAGAAATTGCAAGACAATATGATGAACTATACAATATGACTGCTCATCTATCCACTGAAGAAAACTTCGAAAGTTTAATCGTATATTTGGAGCATTATACACATAATAATGATGTAACAATTCATTTCAAAAATGTTACAGAACAAACCGTTTTCACCAATGATTTTGATGATATATTAATAAAGTTTGAAGCTATATATTATGATAATGTTCTGCTTGGTTATTTAGCAGTCGACTTTGAATCTTCTAAATTAAGTAAAGATATTCTTTACGGCTTTGTTGGGTTAAATTTAGTCTCTATTACATTGTTCGCTTTTGGGATGTATATTTTATATAAATTTCTTAGAAATGAAAATACTAAGATAAGGTTGGACTTAAAACATATTGAGGTTGAAAATTCGACTTTCGTATATAAAGAAATGAAACAATTGCACTTTCAACTCATGACTAACCAAGTTCAAAGAGAAAAACAAAGATCTGTTTATGAGTCTCATATTAAAAGTATTGCACACGATATCAAAACCCCTCTTTCAGTAATACGAATCTATGCAGATTCATTAGTCAATGAAAAACTTAATCCAACTAAAGATGTTTTTTTGGATATTCAAGTAGAAACTATTAAAATAATGAACTTAATTCCTAAGTTTATTGAGCTCGATTATGTTGAAATACCATATCTTCAAAATATCTCTTTATTTATTAACAAATACGCACATAAGTACAAAGAAATATTCGAAAGTAAACAGATTTCTATAACACTCGAATTAGAGACTTTACTTGTAAATATTTCAGATAAAGATTTAGAAAGATTAATTGAACACCTTTTATTCAATGCTTTTTATTATTCTAATCCACAATCAAATATTACAATCTCAGTTCAAAATAAAACAAGAAGACTGGTAGTTAGTGATGAAGGGATTGGTATGACAAGTGAAACAATTATAAATATCTTAAAAGGTCCTTATCGTTCAGAAGAGGCAATGAAATTTAACGAAAAAGGTAGTGGATTGGGTCTTCAATTTGTAAAAGATATTGTTCGAAAATTGGAAGCAAATTTGCAAATTGACAGTGTTATAGGACATGGAAGCAAAATAATTATTCAATTTTCTTAATAAAAAGCAGAAATTCATCGGTGCAAATGAATGTGCGATATCGAACTTGTTTTCACAATCTATAATGAAATGTATTGTTTATATGTTCCCACACTGGAAAAAGTCTGGAATGGGGAAACATAAAATGGCCAAAAATATGTTTCCGACGTACACGAAACGACAAATTTTCGAGCAATTAGATATACTCCACGCATGTTGAAAATATCGTATTACTTTCATTGAAAAATAATTAGTGTTATAAATTTATAGGTCATCGAAGGGAGAAACTATGAACATTGAACAAAAAGTATTTAAGTGGATGGAAATAAATGCAAGACCTCTAGAGCTTGCACAATATAAATATTTATATAAAAATGGATCTAAGGATGTATTATTAAATCAGTTGTCTAGATTTCAAACTGAAAGTGGTGGATTTGCTTTTGGCTTGGAGCCAGATAATTTAAATGCTCATCCACAAGCTATACAAACATGGGCAGCAATACCATATATTCTAGATTTAAAGTTAACAACTTCAGATCCTATGTTAAATAAAACATTAGACTATTTAACAAATTCAATGGATGAAAATGGATTTTATGCAGCAACGATACCTTCAAATAATCGAGTACCTCATGCTGTTTGGTGGAACTATGATCAAGAACATAGTTATTGGGGTTATAATCCATCTATTGCATTATGGGCATTTATTTATAAATATAGAAAAGGGCTTAAAGTAAAAAGATTAATTGTTGATGCTTTTGCAGCATTTATAGATTCACCAAGTGATGAGATGCATGAGTTAAAATGCTTTGTTGATGCGTATACATACTTATATGAAGATAAGGATGATTTTTTAAGCTTTGCTGTTTTTGAAGATGTCTTAAAAAAGCAAGTGCTTGAAGTTGTAAAAGGACACCAAGATGATCCTAAAGAAAGTTATGGGCCTTCTGCACTTACATTTGTTGATTCACCAAGTAGTTTATTATATTGTGTGTTAAGACCATATATTGAAACAAAACTAGCAAACCTTAAAAATGAAATTAACGATAAAAATATGTGGGATATTTCTTTTCATTGGGGACAATATGAAACTTATTTTGAGAAAGCTAGAGTTAATTGGCAATCAATTCTTGTAGTGAAATATATGAGATTCTTGATTAAATAAATCCAAACAACATTTTAAAATAAATATAAGTAAGCATATAATTGGTCTTATGTACATGAAGTTTATATAATAAAATTATAAAAACAATAAATGATGTAATAAAAGACACCCATGTAAAATACACATAGGTGTTTTTATTTTCTATTTAAAATGTGTACAATACCAATTAAGCAGTTATCAAATTGATAAACTTATGTTAAGATATAAATATTGGTGGGGTACGCAACATAAGAAAGGAAAGTTTCATGAGAGATCCCGAAATAAGACACAAGACAATTGAAAAAAAATCTTTAAAGAACACGATTGAAATTATAGGTATCTATTTAGTTATTGGTATTTCATGGATTTTTTTATCTGATCGTATTTTACAATTATTTATTACTGATCCAGCTATTATGGATAGTATCCAAACGATAAAAGGTATGTTTTATGTCATAGTAACAGCTGTTTTATTTTATGCAATCATCAAAACACGAATGGACCTGTACGAAGATACAATTACACATTTAACACTTGTTGTTGAAGAAGTTGAAAATTCAAATGAATCTCTTAGAAAACTAGAAAGTAAATTATATCATATGGCTTATTATGATCAATTAACAGGTTTATCTTCAAAAAATTTTATTAAGTTAAAAGTTGATGAACACATTAAGAATCATAAAAACGAGATTCTTGGATTTGCATACATAGATATAGATAATATAAAAGAAATTAATGAATCTAAAGGACATAATGCAGGTGACGAACTGATAAAATTAGTTGCTGAGGATTTGAAATGTGATTTTGGAAGTCCACATGAAATAGGACATGTTGGTGGTGATGAGTTTATTCTACTACTTAAAGGATTTAAAACAAAAAAAGAACTCTTACATTATGTAGAAATTATGTCACACAAAATAAGAAAAACTTTTACCATAGAAAACGAAGAATATTATGTTACATTATCAGCAGGTGTGACTGTATATCCTAATGATGCTTTAAACTATCAAGATATATTTAAAAATGCTGATTTAGCTTTAGATCTTGCCAAACAGCACGGAAAGAATAGATATGTTGTTTATTCTAAAACATATGCAGAGCAAGTCTATCATAAAATTGAGATATCAAAACAATTATATTATGGTGTAAAAAACAATGAGTTTCAAGTTTATTTTCAACCCATTGTAAATACAAAAGATTTAAAATCAAATAGTGTAGAAGCACTTATTCGTTGGCAACATCCATTTAGAGGATTTATGAATCCTGGAGAATTTATTGAAATAGCAGAAAAAACAAGTCACATTCGTGAGATGACTTGGTTTGTGATTAAATCTTCTTTCGATCAACAAGTTAAATGGAAGGAATCTGGTTATGATATTAATGTTTCAATTAATTTATCAAGTAAAGTCATTAATGATTTAGCGTTTGTTAATAAGCTAGTTGAAATGGTTAAAACTCAGGATTGTGATCCTTCTAAGTTTACTTTTGAAATTACAGAGTCTTCAATTATTGAGAACTTTGATGAAGCAATTTATATACTTAGTGAAATAAGAGATTTAGGTTTTAAAATAGCACTTGATGATTTTGGAACCGGGTATTCTTCTTTAACATATCTTAGAAAGTTACCCATTGATATTTTAAAAATTGATAAAAGCTTTATTAAAGATGTGACTGAAGAAAACAATCATTCTCCTATGTTAAAATTTGTAATTGATCTTGCACATCAATTAGGATTGAAAGTTGTTTGTGAGGGTGCAGAAAAAGCATTTCAAGTTCAATTGTTAAAAAGATTAAACAGCGATTTTATTCAAGGATACTATTTTGCTAAACCTAGTAAACCACAGGATTTAGATGAAGAAATATTTAGTAAATCATAAAATAAAAGTAAAACGAGCATTTTCTTTTTAGAAAATACTCGTTTTTTTATTCATTTAATCCTTTTTTTTTCGAAAATATGATCCATATATTTTTCAATTCTAGCTATTTTTGTTTTTGATTGTTTTGCTGCATTAAAAAACATAATATAAGCACGTCTACGACCTGGAGTTAGATTTTGAAAGGCTTCTTTAAAATCAGGAAGTTCATGGAAATAGTCTAGTAATTCTTGAGGATAGTCTTCAATCTTAATTTCTTTTGGAGGAGCAATCTTTATGCCTTTATCTTCTAAGGATTTTGCTTCTGTAAGATAAGATATAATATGTTCTCTATGTTCTTTGATTTGATCAACCGAAGTAAATTTGAAATATTTGGTATGTCTTGAATTTTTTCCTGGAGATGCTAAAAGATGATAGGGATCTTTTAATAATGCACCTTTGAAAAAACTTAGGGTAGCATGTTTTTTAAATGTTCCAAGAGCAACTATAATCGTGTTTTTATATAGATAGCATGGTTGGCCCCATTTTCTTTCTTCTATTAAATCTTGGGTTAAAAGGATTTCTCTTAATAACATTAATTCAGGTTTCCATATTAATAAAGTATCCATATAATCATCGATTTTCCAATTTTTTTCACTCATGTAGCTACCTCCTATTTAATATAAGTATATATTAAATATTATCAATTACGATGATAAGTGCTCTTTATCTATGATAAGATATGAGTATAACTTACAAAAAGAAGGTATACCCATGATTGAAATTATAAATCAACAAAAAAAGTTTTTTCAAACGAATCAAACTAAATCATATACTTTTAGACGCATGCAACTAATAAAATTAAGAGATGCAATGATTGCATATGAGGATCAATTAAAAGAAGCACTATTTGAAGATCTACACAAATCATCATTTGAATCTTATACAACTGAAATAGGATTTACACTACATTCTATAAGACATACATTAAAGCATCTACATAAGTGGATGAAACCTAAAAAGAAAAAGACACCGATTTTTATGCTTGGATCAAAATCATATGTGATGAGTGAACCTTATGGTCAAACACTTATTATTGGTCCTTATAATTATCCCATTCAACTTGTATTAGAACCACTTGTAGGTGCGATAGCAGCTGGGAATACAGTTATTATTAAACCAAGTGAATTCACTAAAGCAACTGAAAAGGTACTTGTTGATTTAATATCAAGTACGTTTGATCCTTCATATATTAAAATTATGACAGGTGACTACAAAGTAACTGCATCTTTACTTGAACACAAATTTGATTATATCTTTTTTACAGGATCGACAAAAGTAGGACAAATTGTATATGAACAAGCAAGTAAACATTTGACGCCCGTGACATTAGAATTAGGTGGTAAGAGTCCAACAATTATTGATGAAACTGCAGATTTAAAAAAAGCTGCTGCGTCAATAAGTTTTGGAAAATTTTTAAATGCAGGACAAACATGTATTGCACCAGACTATATTTATGTTCATAAAAATGTTCATGATCAGTTTTTAGAATTATTAAAGAAAGCTATTGATAAACAGTATACAAAAATTGATGATATGGGTTATATTGTCAATGATAGACATTTCCATAGATTACAAAACTTAATTAGTTTAGATAAAGTTGTTTATGGAAATTCTTCTAATGAGCATAAAAGATTTATCTCTCCTACAATTCTTGATCGCGTTACTTGGCATGATAATGTCATGAAAGAAGAGATTTTTGGTCCAATTCTTCCAATATTAGTTTATGAAGAATTAGATGAACTTATTGATTTGTTAAAAACAAAAGAAAAACCATTAGCGCTTTATTTATTTACAAAACAAAAAGCGGTTATTAAAAAAGTCTTTAACCAATTGTCATTTGGTGGAGGTGCTGTTAATGATACAATCATGCATGTCAGCAATCCCTATATACCATTTGGCGGTGTAGGGACTAGCGGTATTGGATCTTATCATGGTCAAACATCATTTAATATATTTAGTCATCAAAAATCATATATTAAATCAACAACTTTATTTAAGATGACATTAGGTTATCCGCCTTATAGTGATAAAAAAGAAAAGTTAGTTAAAAAAGTATTAAAATAAATGAAACATATATCAAAGCTATAAAGTGATATAATATGAATAAAGAGGGATGACATATGGCGATACTTAATGTTTCAGATATAGGAAAAATATATCATAAAGGGCATCTAGAGATTGAAGTACTTAAAAATGTAAGTTTATCTGTTGAACCTGGGGAGTTTGTATCAATTATTGGTCCATCAGGTTCAGGAAAGACTACATTACTATATGTTTTAAGTGGACTTGAAACATATGATAAAGGCTCTGTAATGCTTTTTAGTAAAGAATTATCATCATATACAAGCAAAGAAAAAGCTACTTTAAGATCAATGAATATTGGTTTTGTTTTTCAGTTTTACCATCTTATACCTAACCTTAATGTTTATGAAAATGTAAAATTAGCTTCAGTGATTGGAAAAGATGTAAGCCATCAAAAAATCATAGATACATTAGAGATGGTTGGTATGAAAGATGAAATTAAAAGTTATCCTTCACAATTATCAGGTGGTCAACAACAAAGAGTTGCTATTGCTAGAGCACTGATTAATGATCCTAAAATTTTATTTGCTGATGAACCTATTGGTAATCTAGATTATCAAAGTGGTCTAAAAATTATGGCATTATTTAAGGAATTAAATCAAACATATCATAAAACTATTTTTATGGTAACGCACAATATCGATACAACTTCATATGGTAGTCGCACACTTCACATGCTAAGTGGAAGGATTATTAAAGATGAAAAAGTTATTCAATAAAATCGGCTTCTTATTTAAGTTTGCTTATAAAAATATGTTATATCATCCACTTAGAACAATTTTATTAGCATTAGGTTTTTTAGGAATTTCAATGACTATTTTATTAACTGGATCAATGCATGAAATGATGTATAGTTATTTTTATGGACAAATAGAAGAAAAGTATCAAGAAACTGATATGATTATTGAAGTTAGTGATACTGGAGATTCAAGGTTTTTTTCAATTAGAAATTTTAATGAACAAAACATTTCAAATATCATTAAATCATATGATGCATTTTTTGAATTTGATGTTTTAGTTGATATAGATGAAACACAATCATATGTACATGTTTATGCATCTTCACTTGATAGTTTAAATCATATATCTAAAGCAGAAATTATAGAAGATGAACTTTTAGATAATCAAGTGATTGTTACACGGAGTTTTGCAGATGGAAATGATTTAATTATAGGTGATCAACTTACTTTGTTAGCAAGTGATTCACAAAAAATCTTTGAAGTTATTGAGATTGTAGAAGATGGTCATTTGTTTAGTGGACAAAGTATTTTTATTGATAAGCAAACATCAATCACTTTTTTTCTTGAGTCTTTGAGTCCTGCACTTGAATCCTTGCCACCATCTTTACTTACCAATTTTTATAATAAAGTTTATATAGAATTATATGAAGATGAAAATTTTCTTGATGCTCAATCAATATTTATGAATGATGAAGCTTTTGAAAACTTATCATATTTTCAAACCTATGATTTAAATCAAATAGATCAAAATGTAAAAAAAGCTACAGCTTTATTTGATGCGATACTGATTTTTATTTTTGCAGCAATCATACTTGTATTGGAGACAACATTACTTGTTTATTTTTCAGACAAGAAGAAAATGAGTTCTACCATACACTTATTAGGAGGGAAAAAATCTTTTTCTCTTACCATCTTGTTTATAGAATTAATGATTATATCAGTATTTTCATTTATTTTAGGTGTTATTTTGGTTAATCAAATATTTGATATAGGGTTAACATATTTAGGTTCGTTTTCTACATATCAATTGTCTTTTAAAAATCTTATATGGTCACTGATTGTATTTTCTATTGTTTGTGTTATTTCGATTGGATTTCATATATTTAAATTTAGACATAAAACTGATATGAGCCTAATGCATATCGAAGGTGAGAATAAAACCGCTAAATTATCAACATTAGTAGTGAGCAGTGTAATACTTGTCATATGTTATTGTTTATTACAACTAGATATAGTCCATCAACTTATAGGTGCATATCGTTCTATTTTTATGATGTTGATTTCTATTCTATTATTATATGGTTTAACATATTTAGTACTTAATTTATTTAAGTATATAAAAGTTAAATCAAAAAAATTGACGATGCTTTATTTGCTGTTTAAACAAAAATTAAATAAAAAACAATTTTATCATTTTATTGCGATGAACATAACGGTGTTTCTAGTTGTTTTTCTTTTGGTTTTTACGGTTAGTCATTTACAACAAAGAATTGATAGAGTATCAAATGAATATCAATTTGATTTAATTGTTACACGTATGATAAATGATCAAGAAATTATCTATCAAGAAATATCTCAAATGGATGAAGTTATTGCAGTTGAACAAATTGCATATTATGAATCTGTAGAGACTAATGTTGAAAATCAGTTTATTGAACAAGTGATTTCAATAAACCCTAATAGTATTGAAACATTTTTTAATCTTAATATAGAACAATCAGCTATTGAAGATTTTACCGATTTATCAACACCACATATTATACTGCCTCAAAAATATCAAGCTGTATATCATTTAAGTATTGGTGATGAAATTGAAATAACTTTAGATCAGACATATCAAAACATTCCATTACAAATTGCTGGTTTTTATCAAAAGGAATCTATTGAATTAGCATTTGTGAACTTTTATGCATTTGATGCATATAAAGATATTGATACAAACGCAATGATTATTGATGCAGATCAAAAAGATGTATTAGAAAATCAATTAATTGAAAACTATGGTAAACAAATGGTTATTATTTTTGATTTTAATGAACAAACAATCACACCACTTGTCGCTCAAATGTATAAAGTGAAAAATTATTTAACTGTGATTATCGGTGTTTTACTCATAAGTTTTATGTTATCTTTGTTTAATCATCAAACAATGCTTCATTTAAATATTGCACCAGATGATGCAAAAATACTCACATTAGGACTAAGCAAAAAACAATTAATGATTTATGAAACGATGCAATATGCAATTGTATTTGTAATTACAAGTATTATTTCAACAGTTGTTTTTCTTTCCCTATATTTTGCGCTAGAAGATTTTATTACGTTATTTAATACATATGAACATTTACAAATCACACGTAATGTGATTTTTATAGGGTTTGTAATAAACGCCCTTATAGCGGTCATGCTGATGAGTTATCAAATACATAGTATCAAAAACTTAAAAACAATTGATTATATTAGAACATTTTAGTAAAAAGCATCTATTTAGATGGATAAATATTGTTTATTTGAATAATATTATATATAATGAGGGCGAAGAAGTATATTTTCGTGCTTTAAATATAAATATAATTGTACCAAAACGACACCATACTTATAGGAGGGTATTATGAAACGCATATTTACAATCTTTACTGTGTTGGTTTTTTCTGTTTTACTCGTTGCATGTGGCGATATCGCACTTGATGCTCCAGTTGTGGAAATCAGTGATGGTATCGTATCTTGGGAAGCTGTAGAGAATGCAGAAAGTTATAGGATATTTATAGATACCGATATGAAGGAAACTTCTGAAACATCTTATAATTTAAATGATGAAAATTTAGCAGTTGGAACATATACAATATATGTTGTTGCGTCTGCAGAAAGTTCTTTATCAATGCCATCAAATTCAGTTTCTTTTGTTGTGACTGAAAGTGGAGGAAGTGATGCACTTGATGTTCCATCTAATGTAGATGTTACACAAGATACACTCACATGGGATGCTGTCGATGATGCAACTAGTTATACAGTGATGATTGGAACAGAATCTTATACTGCTAATACTAATACATTTGATTTATCTTCATTAGGACTCGCAGTAGGTGAATATAGTATTACTGTAAAAGCAAATAATGCTAGTGAATCATCAAATGCTTCAACTGCTGTGTCATATGAAGTGACTGAAGTATCATTAACATTAGATGCACCTACTAACCTAGCTATAAATAATGATGTATTATCTTGGGATGCAGTTGATGATGCACTTGGATATATCGTTTATATCGATGGTGATGATTATGCAGTATCTACAAACTCATATGATTTATCAACATTACTTTTATCAGTTGATGATTATGTGATTGAAGTAAGAGCAACTGCAGGATCAGTAGAATCTGATTTATCAACTGAAATAACTTATGAAGTTGTTGCTTTAGGAAATAGTGATGATGTTTATGCTGCTGTATTATTAGTGGTTAACCCTAGCTATTTACCAGATATGAATGAAGATGATTTTGAAGATGAAGTTGAATTTGATGTATACATGGAGACTGCACAACTTGTTGAGTTTTATGCTGATATGACAGTTCAATCAGCTATGTCAACTGAAGATGCTGTTGGATTCTTTGATGATATGTATACACCAATGATGAATGGTGAAATGAACTCTGTATTCGATTTAATGGATGCATTTAATAATTTTGAAACTTATGATATGTCAAACGAACGTATTGTTGATATGTTATATGGTTTAGTGGAACTTGCTCTTGAATTAAATTTTGAAGATTTTGAAGGTGAATTTGCAGAAGCACAATTAAGTTATAATGATGCAGAAGCTGCAGTGACAACTTATATGAATTCATCAGCATATACAGATGTAGTTGATGATATATTATTAGCTCATGCAACAACAAGTGTGGAAATTGAACAAATTAAGATGATGTTCGAAAGTTATTCATCATATGAATATCTAAGTACATTTATTACAATGGGTTATGATGCTTATCATGGCACTGCAATTGATTATACAAATTATTTATATTATATTTATGATGTTGATGCATCTCGTTTAGAAGCATTAGCAAATGTAGTTATTGCAATCAATAATGATAGCGCAGCTAGAGACATCTTATTGGATTCAAATGGATTATGGAATATTCAATCAGAATTATCTTCTTTAAATAGCAGTTTAGAATATGCGCAATCTTATATGATGAGTATATCAACTACGTTAGAGCAAATTGAAGATGTTCAAACATTGATTAATACAAATGATGAAGAAAATAAAGAAGCGCTCTTAACGATGGTAGATTTCTTAATGACAGTTCAAGCAACTATGCCTGATGATGTTATTGAATTACTTGATGATATGCTTGAAGAATCATCTTTAACAACAACTGAAATATTCCAAATTAAAGCTGAATTAATTGATGTAATTCAAGAAGCAATGCCTTCAGTTGATGAATTTATTGCTTTAAGATTAGTAGAAATTGCATTTGCAGAAGCTTTATCAGGATTAGATTTAGCAGATTTAGAAGCACAAGCTTCATTCTTAGGAAATCTTGACTATGCTTCACTTGAAGTTTCATTATTATTTATTGAAGATTTTGGGGTATCAGATTATACTGGAGTATTACTTTTATTAGAACCAATCATGAATGATGGTATGGTTAATGATCCAGTAGTAATTGTTGATATATTAGACTTTATTATGAGTTATCTTGAAGATTTTGAAGCAGCTCATCCTGATGAAGTACAAGCATTAGCTGATCTTATGGGTAGTGAAAATATAGAAGCAATCTATGATTTATTATTTGAACAAATTATTTCAATGATAGAAGAACAAGAAGATGTACCTGATGAAGTTATATTTGTATTAAATGCACTAGCTAATAGATATGATGAAGCAGTTATGTTACTTCAAATGGTTGAAAACATTGGTATAGATATGATTACAACATTTGTTGAAACTGAAGGATTAATTGTAGATGCATTAATGGCAATCGATGAAGCAGATCCAGAAGATTCAGCAGCACAACTTGCAGCAGTTATTGATGCAGTTGAAAGTGTAGATGATTATTTACAAATATTTATTGATGATTTATCAGAAGAACAATATGTTGCAGTACTATCATTTGCAAGTATTCCTTTAACTTTAGGCTTAGCAAGTCAACTTGATATGACTTATGAAGAAACTGAAGCATTATTGTTAAACATTTATCCAGTAGTTGGTGAAACGAATTATGCATTTACTCAAGTAGTCTTACTATTTATTCAAGACATTGGAGAAACTGAAATTATTGATATGCTTGATATCATTCAAATGGTTGATAGTGATCCCGTAAATTCATTAGACGCAGTTATTGATTTGATATTATATGTTGATACATATGTAACAAGTTTTGAAGCAGCTCATCCTGATGAAGTTGCACAATTACTTGCATTACTAGATAGTGAAGATTTAGAAACCATCTATGATTTAATATTTGTTGAATTAATTAAGTATGTTGATAATATGGATAATATGTATTTTAATAAAGAATTAACACTTTATGTACTTAATGAATTAGCAAGTGATTATGATTTAGTAATCTCACTTAGAGATTTAGTATTATCTATAGGTATGGATTCTATTGATAATTTTGTTGAATCAGAAGGTGCACTTATAGAGTCATTTATTGCACTTAGTTTAGTTGATATAAATAGTGATGAAGAATTATTTGAAGCAATGACTGATTTAATTGATGAAGTTGTTACTTATCATGATGATATAGTTTCATTAATGACAGAAGAACAATTAAATGATCTATTAGGTTTTGTTAAAATAGCAGTTGTTGTTCGTGTATCATTTGAATATGATGAAGAAGATATAGAAGATTTGGATACGATAGCAGAAACATTAATACCATTTGTGGTTGATGTTATAGTAGATATGTTAGATCTTGAAATGCAAGCAGTCACTTATATTGATTCAGTAGATTATTCAGTATATTTTGGTGAAAATGGTTATACGAGATGATCCAGAAGTTGCAGTCATGCTCATGGGTATTGATTTATTAGATCAATTATTCACAATGGGAAATATCTTAAAAATCAATAATATATCAAGCACAGTTTTTGAAGATATTTTAGGTAATGAAGATGTCTTAGAACTTACAGGCATGGAATCTATATATATTGAATATTTACAAGATGTTTTAGAATTTACAGGCATGGAATTTACAGATATTGAATCTTTACAAGATGATTTAGAAATGATGTTTGCTCAATTAGTAGCAGATGTGTCTGAACTCTCAGAAATTGATTATGATAATATGACAGAAGATGATTTAGATGACATAAGAAACTTTATGATTGAATATGGATTGATAGAAGAAACTATTGATGATGTATTCGAAGATGCAACAATGATTAGTCTTGGAGAAACTGTGAATCTTGAACTTACAGAAGATTATGTATACTATCAATTTACAGCACCATCAGATGGATTTTATACAATATATACAACAGGTGATGTAGACCCAGCAATGACAGTTTATGATGTTAATTTAAATTTCATAGAATTTGTAGATAATAATGGAAGTGGTTTAAATTTTGTTTTTATCTATGAATTTGTAGCAGGTGAAACTTTAAATTTTCAAATCGAACAATATGATTCAGGTATGTTTAGTCTTAGTGTAGTGGTACCAGCTTAGTTATATTAATAACGTGATAAAGGGTAAGCAATTAAATTTGCTTACCCTTTTTTTATGATGCAATGGCTTGACCATCTAAAAAATCATTTTTTTCTTCAATTTTCCTAAATACATAGACAATGACATAACTAAACAATAAATAAAATATTGCAGCTACGACAAATGGAGAAACTGTAAAATCTCTTGCGACAATTTCTTTAACTTGGCGCATTAAATCTGATATCGCAATCACAGTGACTAAAGAAGTATCTTTAATTAATGTGATTACCTCATTAGTAATCGTTGGCAATTGTCTTCTTATAGCTTGTGGGAGAATGACATATCTAAATGTTTGCCATTTAGATGCACCAAGAACAGCCGCACTTTCTTCTTGATCTTTATCAAGAGATTCTATACCTGCACGAAGTATTTCTGTAAAGTATGCTGCATAATTTAAAGCAAATGTAATTAGTGCAACGCTTATGCGATCAACTCTAATACCTATAGCTGGTAGACCATACATAAAAAAGAAGAGTTGAAGCATAAGCGGAGTGCCTCTAAATATATATGTGTAAAAAGAAATTATTTTTTTTAGTATTTTATTTTGCCTAAATAATATGGATAATACGACACTTAATGGAAAAGAAAGCACAAGTGTGACAACAAATATTAATGTTGACACACCTGCACCTGTTAATAAGTATTGTATGATTTCTAATATATATGTCATGATTTATATAAGATATCCTCATTAAACCAATTTGTAGAGATTTACGCTGCACCACCATCTGCAATCATTTACGCAAGTGTTGTATTAAATGCATCACGTATATCAGTTGCTTCTAATCTAAAACCAATACCGTATTTTTCTTCACCAAAATCTTCGCTCGCTACTTGATAACTATCGTCTTCATCTTGACTAATCATATAACGCCCAAGAATTTCATCAACGATAACTGCATCAATCAATCCATTTTTAAGTTCTAATAAAGCTTGATTATAATCATCATATTTAATAAGATCTCCTAAATCATCAGCGATACCACTATTATCAATCGCATCTTGTGCAGCACTTGATAATTGGATACCTACAGATTTACCAACTAAGTCGTTTATTGTATCAATAGAAGAACCTTTTTGAACCATAATGATTTGTGAGTTTGCTAAATATGGATCAGAAAAACTCATTTCTTCTAAACGTGAATCTGTAATTGTAAGACCATTCCAGATCATATCGATGTTACCTGCATTTAATTCTAATACTTTTGAATCCCAATCAATAGGTTGAAATTTAATTTCTAGATCAAGTCTGTTTGCGACTTCTTTTGCTAAATCAACATCGAAACCGACGATGTCACCATTTTCATCTTTAAAACCCATTGGCGCAAATGTTGCATCCAATCCTACTATGAAGTATCCTCTGTCTTCTATCGCTGACATTGTATTAGGGATATCCTCACTTTGACATGCTCCAAGTGTTATAACACCTGTTAATAATATAAATGTTGCTAATAATTTCTTCATTTTCTTCACCTCGTACAATTATTATACTTTATTACTTTAGCGTTGTAAAGTATAAAAGTAAAAAAAGTAAAGAAAATATAAAAGACGTAGTCTTTATTTCTTTGACTTTAGTTTTTCTAGTACTATTTGATAACCATCTGCGCCATAAATAAGGGATTTAGAGATTCTTGATATGGTTGCAGAAGAAGCTTTAGTTTTCTCTGTAATCTCCTGATATGAAACTTTTTCTTTAAGAAGTTTTGCGACTTCTAGCCTTTGAGCCATGTCTTGGATTTCTTTAATTGTGCATAAGTCTTCAAAAAAACGATAACACTCTTCTTCATTTTCCAAAGTTGTTATGACTTGAAATAGATCATCAATTGATTTAGTTTGAAACTTAGATTTATATGACATAGGAAACCTCGCTTTATCTCTTTATTATTCTAAAGTATATTAATTATACCATAAACAATGGATATATATTTACGCAATATTTAAAGATAGACTTATTTTATTATGGTAAAATAACGATATATGTGAGGTAATTTATGAAAAAATATGTTGAAGTAAATGCTAAAATAATTGATCAATGGATAGATGAAGGATGGATGTGGGGAACACCGATTTCACATGAGACTTATCTAGATGCAAAAAAGGGGCATTGGGATGTTGTGTTAACACCCCATAAAGCAGTACCAAAATCTTGGTTCCCACCTTTAAAAGGATTAAAAATATTAGGACTTGCGAGTGGGGGTGGACAACAGATGCCTATATTTGCTGCTCTTGGTGCAGATGTAACAGTCTTTGATATTTCAGATAAACAATTAGCATCTGAATTATTAGTGAGTCAAAGAGAATCATATGAGATTAATATGATTAAAGGAGATATGACAGAGAGATTTCCTTTTGATGATGAAACATTTGATTTAATATTTCATCCAGTATCAAATGTATATATAGAAAAAGTGGATCATGTCTTTCGTGAAGCTTATCGAGTGCTTAAAGAAGGTGGTCGTTTATTATCAGGATTAGACAATGGTGTTAATTTTATGGTTAATGATGATGAAACACAAATTATTCATCAGTTTCCATTTAATCCTTTAATCAATAAAGATCAATTAGAGTTTTTACAAAAAGATGATAGTGGCATCCAGTTTTCTCATACCTTAGAAGAACAAATCGGAGACCAATTAAAAGCAGGATTTATACTTATGGATTTATATGAAGATTTAAATAGTGAAGGACGATTGTTTGATTTAAATATCCCGACATATTTTTCGACACTATCAATAAAAAAATAGGAGATTAATTTATGGATAGCATTTTAAAAGTAGAACAATTATCTAAATCGTATAAAGATATTAAAGCAGTTCAAGATATATCATTTGAAGTGAAACGTGGTAGTTTATTTGCTTTTTTGGGACCTAATGGTGCTGGAAAATCAACAACCATTAATATGATAACAACGATGCTTTCAAGAGATGCAGGAAATATTTATTTAAATGATTTGGATGAAGCAAATTGTTTTAGAGAAAAAATTGGTGTAGTTTTTCAAAATAATGTTTTAGATGATTTATTGACTGTTAAAGAAAATTTAGTACTTAGAGGATATTTATATATTAAAACAAAAGAAGAGGTACTAGAGCGATATCATGAGCTCAGAGATTTTCTAGGTTTTGAGAATTATGAAGATCAAAAATTTAAGACATTATCTGGTGGACAAAAAAGACGTGTAGAAATTGCAAGAGCATTGTTTTCAAATCCAGAATTATTACTTTTAGATGAACCAACAACAGGACTTGATCCAGAAACAAGACAAGTGGTGTGGAAAGTTATTAATAGACTTAGAAAAGAAAAAGGCCTCACCATATTTTTAACTACACATTATATGGAAGAAGCTGCAAATGCTGACCATGTGATTATTATTAATCATGGAAAAATAGTAGCACAAGGAACACCGTCAACATTAAAAGATGCATATAGTTATGACCGTATAAAAATTCAAGCAAATGATAAAAAAGAATTTAAAGCACTTTTGGATAAACAAAAGATTTCATATGGAAAAATTTCAGATCAATTTATTATTCGTGTAAATGAAACAAATGAAGCATTTGATTTACTCACTATATTTAAACCATATACTAAAAGTTTTGAAGTCATCAAAGGTACAATGGATGATGTTTTCATTAATGTGATAGGAGCTGAAAATAATGGGTGATTTAACAGCACTCGTCAAAAGACATATATTAAGATATTTAAGAGATAAAGCTGCTGTATTCTTTTCTTTTTTAAGTGTTATTATATTGTTAACGCTCTATATATTATTTATTGGTAAACAATATACTACATATGATGGACTAACTGCATTGCCAGATGGTGAATTAAAAACATTTTTAGTTGTTGGTGTTATGATGGGTGGCGTTTTAGTTATTAATTCAATGTCACTATCATTAGGGATGATGGGTAATCTTATTGAAGATTTAGATAAACACTCACTAGATGCATTTTTAGTCACACCGATTAAACGATCTAAAATTATTATTTCCTATTATTTAGCAGCAAATATTGTAACATCTACATTATCAACAGTAATGTGGTTGTTAACGGTAGTGTATGCAAGAATATCAGGTGGTTCGTGGTATAGTTTAGATATTATATTATTAACGATACTTATACTTATATTTTTCACATTTATATCATCTTCAATTATGATATATATTACAACATTACTTAAATCAGTGAATGCATTTGGTGTATTATCTGGGATACTAGGGACATTAGTAGGTTTTGTAAGTGGTATTTATATGCCGTTAGTCTTTTTAGGTGATACGGTTAAATCAATTGCCTCACTCGTGCCATTTACGCATATGACGATACTACTTAAGAATTTATTATTAAAAAAACCAATTGATGAACTTGCCGATTTGGTTCAAGATGATCAAATTATGGCAACCATTGAAACTAGCTATGGACTTGATCATATTGGTGTATTAGGCATTGATATCCCAATGGTTTGGATTTTTGTTGGTATTATCGTATTTTCAATGGGATTATTATATTTAGCATTTAGAAGCATGACCAAAAAAATGAATCGTTAAAAAAGAAGGAGTTAAAATGAAATTAGATAAATATTTCAAACCTAAATCATTAGTTTATACGGGTGAATTTAAAACTAATCAAACAAGCGTTAAAAGTTATATCTATGATAAAAATAAGTTTGAAGAAGAAAGCAGAAATCGATATTGATAAAAAAGAAAAGAGATATATTCAAGTTGTAGGTTTAAATGATATTGATAAAATTGAGAAGTTAAAAACAATGTTTAATATCCAACCATTTATTATGGAAGATATTATTAATGTTGGACAACGCACAAAATTCGAGTATACAGAGGAATTTATATTTGCTTCTTTTGATGTCATATATATGGATCAAAATATCATAAAAAAAGATTATATGAGTATGCTTTACTTAGATCATACAATTATAACGTTTCATGAAGCAGAACCATTATATTTAGAAGCAGTATTACCATTACTTCAAACTTATCAAGAAGTTAAAACGGGAACATCTGATTTATTATTTTACTTTATTCTTGATATGATTACTGATGAGCACTTAGAAATATATGATGAATTAGATGATAAAATGATTGCTTTTGAAGAAGAAATATTAGAATCTAAGGATATGCAACAAGAATCTTTTTATTTAGTTAGAAAACAAATGTTGCAATTAAAAAATATTATTACACCAATGAATGAGCAATTCGAAAAAATACTACAAAGAAAAATAGGATTGATTCATAAGGAAAATCAATTATATTTTGAAGATTTAAATGATCACTTGCAGCGATTGGATTTAAAATTAAATCAATCTAGAGATATGATGCGTCAATTATTAGATCTTCATATGAATAACCAATCAACTAGAATGAATCAAATTATGTCTACATTAACACTATTTTCAGCAATATTTATTCCACTATCGTTTTTAACAGGATTTTTTGGAATGAATTTTAAAACATTTGGATTGTTAGAAGCACCTTATGGTGTTATCATATTTACAATTGTATGTATTTTCATTATGAGTTGTATGTTTATATTTTTTAAAAAGAAAAAATGGTTTTAAATAAACTAACAAACGGTATCTTTTTTATATAAGATATCGTTTTTTCATTTACATAAACTTTACATAAGTATTACTAACCCTTGGTATTTTATTTATAGCGCTTTGTTTATAATGATATTGGATAAAAAAACATAAGGAGATTATAAATGAAAAAATTAATATTCGTATTAGCATTATTACTAACAGTGTCACTAAGTGCATGTGATGATACTGCTGGTCAAGATGATGATAATTTTGATGAAACATCATCAATTACGGTATACACAAGAGATACATCAAGTGGTACAAGAGCAGGATTTATGGGCAAAATAGGATTTGATGAAGCAGAAGCTGATGATTCAGTATTAGTTGATGGATTTGTAATCGCAGGTAATTCAGAAATTATCGCCGCAGTTCAAGAAGATGAATTTGCGATTGGATATGTATCACTTTCTACATTAGACACTTCATTATTTAATGGATTAAACTTTGATACAGTTTCTCCTACAGAAGAAAAATGTTTTATCAGAAGAATATAAATTAGCACGTAAATTTAATTATATGTTACGTGATGATTATTCAGTCTATGGTGATTTAGCTGATGAATATCAAGCATTATCAGAAGCGTTTGTTGCATATATGGGATCAAGTGAAGGTCTTGCTACAATTAAAGCAGCTGGTGGTATTGTTGATGTAACAAGTGGACAACCTTGGGCAGATATTAAAGGGAACTATCCAATTGTTGATGAAGACAATAGTGCTTTAACAGTTAAATTTGGTGGATCTGATTCAGTTGAAAAAATAGCAACTGCATTAACTGCAGACTTTGCACCTAAAGCTGGTGACTTTACACCAGAACATAACCACACAGGATCATCAAATGCTTATAAAGGATTAAATGGTGCAAACAGTGCTGTTGATGATGCATTATCAATTATGGTAGGTTTTGCTTCAAGAGAATTTAAAGATTCAGAACCAGCAAATACAACTGGTGTTGTTGCAGTAGATGCAATTGTTGCAATTACTAATTTAGAAAACCCAGTAACTAACTTAAGTGCATCAGACTTAAAAGACATTTATTCAGGTGAAGTTACAACATGGGAATCATTTGTTGAACGTCAAGACTTTGATGAAGATATTAGTGTTTATACAAGAGATACATCAAGCGGTACAAGAGCAGGATTTATGGGTAAAATCGGATTTGATGAAGCAGAAGCTGATGATTCAGTATTAGTCGATGGGTTCATTATCGCAGGTAACTCAGAAATTATAGCTGCTGTACAACAAGATGAATTTGCAATAGGATATGTATCACTTTCTACATTAGATTCATCATTATTTAAAGGATTAAGTTTTGAAGGCGTTGAACCAACAGAAGAAACAGTTTTATCAGGTGACTATTTATTAGCACGTAAATTTAATTATATGTTACGTGATGATTATTCAGTCTATGGTGATTTAGCTGATGAATATCAAGCATTATCAGAAGCATTTGTTGCATATATGGGATCAAGTGAAGGTCTTGCTACAATTAAAGCAGCTGGTGGCATTGTTGATGTAACAAGTGGAACACCTTGGGCAACAGTAAAAGTGGATCATCCAATCGTTGATCAAGACAATAGTGCTTTAACATTAAAATTTGGTGGATCTGATTCAGTTGAAAAAATAGCAACTGCTTTATCAGCAGACTTTGCACCTAAAGCTGGTGACTTTACACCAGAACATAACCACACAGGATCATCAAATGCTTATAAAGGATTAAATGGCGCAAACAGTGCTGTTGATGATGCATTATCAATTATGGTAGGATTTGCTTCAAGAGAATTTAAAGATTCTGAACCAGCAAATACAACTGGTGTTGTTGCAGTAGATGCAATTGTTGCAATCGTTAATTTAAACAACCCATACACAAATATGACTGCTTCTGCATTAAAACGTATTTATGGTGGCCAAGTTACTTCATGGTCAGACTTTTCATAAACATTTACTGATTAAAGACCATTTGGTAAAACACCAGTCAATCGATTGGTGTTTTGCTTTAGACAAAGGAGAATATAATGCAATCTGTAAAATCATATGTAACACAAGCAAATATACGAAAGAAAAACCGTACAGATGCTATATTTAGAAATATTTTTAGAATAGCAAGTTTATTATCAGCTTCGTTCGTTATTATCGTTATTATTGTGATTAGCGTTAAAGGGATAACACCATTTATTAAGTCATATGAAGGATATAATAATATAACAGGTGACATTTTATTGTCACCTGTTAACCCGTTTAAATTTTTAGTTAAGTCACAATGGTTAGAAGGCGCAGTAGGGGCATCCAGTGATTATGGTGTTGGATTCTCAATTATTAATACAATCATTGCAGTATTTCTATCACTTATACTTACTGTACCAGTTGCAGTACTTACAGCTTTATTAATCGCAAAAGTTGCACCAAAAAGAATTGCAGCTTTTCTAAGCACCGTTGTTGAACTACTCGCTTCAATCCCATCTATTATTTATGGGGTTATTGGATTAGGTGTTATTACGAATATGGTAAGTTGGATAGGTGAAGTCTTTAATTATCAAACTGCTGGAGGACTTTCATTGCTATCAACTGTTATTGTACTTTTTATGATGACATTACCGACAATCACTGCAGTAGCAGAAACATCAATTAGAGCAGTTAAAAACGATATTATAGAAGGTTCTCTTGCATTGTCAGCAACACCGATGCAAACTTATTTTAAAGTTGTGTTAACAAGTGCGAAAAGTGGTATATTTGCTGGTATTATTTTAGGAGTAGGTCGTGCATTAGGGGAAGCTACGGCGGTTTCTATGGTATCAGGTAATTCATTTAGTGGAGTGACAGTTAATCTATTAGCAACAACTTCAACATTAACGTCTCGCATGCTTTTAGGTATAAAGGAAACCTCTGGTATTGATTATGATATTAGATTTTCAGTGGGGCTTGTTTTAATGGTTGTTATTCTTGTAACAAACATAGGACTAAAAGCAATTATGAAGAAAGTTGGTCGTTTAGATGAAAACTAAAACAAATCAACTTAAAAAAAGATATGATCGTATTGCAAAAACATCAGTATATAGCCTTGGTTTTGTGGGTGTGCTTATTTTAGCAATGGTCATTATATATGTATTAATAACCGGTGCATCTCTTGTTAGTTGGGACATGATTACAGGAGATTCACAAGATATAAACACAAATGTTTATTTAGATGTAGGACCAGGTCAATATAGTGCAGAAATGGATTTAGATGATAATATCTATTATTATGAAAACTGGGGGATAGGATTTATTGATGAAACTGATCGCGAAGGGCATTCAATTGTTGAAATAGCATATATTCATTCTGATAGTCCATTTTTAAATGCATTGGATAAAAATAATGAAGATGAAGCAGGTAATTCAGTTGTATTATCTTTAACTGAAGATACGTCTGTACAAACAGCGATATTTAATAATTTTGCACTTTATGCTTTTTATTCTGAAGGTGCTGAAGTCATGCGAGATGCATTTGAACAAGCAACTCAAATTGATGATGTTACTGTACAAATTACAGGTGGTGGTATTAGAGGATCAATTATTACAACATTATTGATGATTGTGATTACATTGGTACTTGCCATTCCTGTTGGTGTAGCAACTGCAGTATATTTTAATGAGTTCTCTAAAAAGACGAAATTCTCAGATATTATTAGATCACTTGTTGATATGTTAACTGGTGTACCTTCGATTATATATGGATTATTAGGTGCAGCTGTTTTTATTCCTTTATTAAATCATACAGGTCTTACAGCAGGCGGCTCAATATTAAGTGGTGCTTTAACCATGGCAGTTATCTTATTACCAACGATTATTAAGAGTACAGAAGAAGCATTAAAAATTATCCCTGATGATTTAAGAAGAGGTTCACTTGCTCTTGGTGCCAATCAGACACAAACTATTTTTAAAGTGGTTGTTCCTAATGCAACACCAGGTATTTTAACAGGTGTATTATTGGGTATTGGTAGAATTATGGGTGAATCAGCTGCATTAATATTTGCAGTTGGTGCTGTGACAAAAGATACAGTTACGTTAACAGAGCGTTCATCAACACTTGCTGTGCACATATGGGTGATTATGGCTGGAGAAGCACCCAATTTCGAACTAGCTTCTGCAATCGCGATTATTATGTTAGTTGTTGTGTTTATTATTAACTTTATTGTAAAAATATTTGCGAAGAAGTTACAAAAAAATATGAATTGGAGTTAAACCTATGAATAATGAAACAAAAGAAAACCAAGTTTTTAAATTAAAAAATATAGATTTATTTTATAATGATTTTCAAGCGATTAAAAATATAACAATGGATATCAATTATCATGAAGTCACAGCTTTTATTGGACCATCAGGTTGTGGCAAATCAACATTTATTCGTATTTTAAATCGTATGAATGACTTAATAGCATCTTGTCGCGTTTCAGGAGAAATTATATATGAAAATAAAGATATATATGCAAAAAATTTTGATGTGATTGAATTACGCTCAAACGTAGGTATGGTTTTTCAAAAACCAAATCCATTTCCAATGAGTATTTATGAGAATATAGCATATGGTCCAAAATGCCAAGGCATTAAAAATAAAGCTGTTTTAGATGAAATCGTAGAATCATCATTAAAAAAAGCTGCTTTATGGGATGAAGTTAGTGATAGACTAAAAAGTTACGCAATGAGTTTATCAGGTGGTCAACAACAAAGATTATGTATTGCAAGAACGATTGCGATGCAACCTCAGGTGATATTAATGGATGAACCAACTTCAGCATTAGATCCTATAGCAACTGCAAAAATTGAAGAATTGATTATTGAACTAAAAGAAGAGTATACTATAGTTATTGTGACACATAACATGCAACAAGCTGCACGTATATCAGATAAAACTGCATTCTTCTTATTAGGTGAATTAATTGAATTTGATGATACTGCTAAAATGTTTTCTACACCAAAACATAAAAAAACTGAAGAGTATATTACCGGGAGATTTGGGTAATAAAGGAGGAAATATAGTATGGCTTTAAGACAAAGTTTAGAACAAGCGATTGAAGCATTAAAAAAAGATGTTGCAGATATGGCAGATATGGCACTTAAAAATTTAAAAGAAGGATTAAAAGCTTTTAAAACAGAAGACCACGTACTTGCAAAAAGCGTTATTAAAAAAGATGATTTAGTCGATGATTATGAAGAAGAAATTGCAAAATTAGCATTAAAAATAATTTGGAAAGAACAACCTGTCGCTTCAGATTTAAGATTAGTTACAGGTATATTAAAACTTATTACTGATTTAGAGCGTATTGGAGATCATGCAACAGATATTGCTGAAATGACACTTCATCTTGATCAAGCAAGAAATTTAAGAGTTCTTCCTATCACTACTCAAATGTCTGAAATCGTAGAAAAAATGGTATTAGAAAGTATACAAGCACTCGTTAGAGTAGATGTTGTGCAAGCACAATCAGTCATTGATACAGATCAAGAAGTTAATAAGTTGTTTAAGAAATTAATTCAAAAGATGACAAGCGAACTAAAAAATGATAAAATTGACCCAAATGAAGCTATATATGTTTTAATGGTCGCAAAGTATTTCGAACGCGTTGGCGATCATGCATGTAATATTGCTGAATGGATTATTTTTATGGACAAAGGTACACATAAAAACACACTATTATTTTAGGAGAGATGCATATGTCATTAGTTTATTTTGTTGAAGATGATCAAGCCATAGCAAACATCATCGATAAAACTTTAAAAAATGCAAATATTGATGGTATGGGGTTTTCAACTGGGGAAGCATTCTTAGATGTTTTTAGAAAGAAACGTCCAGATATGATTTGTTTAGATATCATGTTACCTGATTTTTCAGGTCTTGATTTATTAAAACTTATTCGTAAAATAGATAAAGATGTACCTATTATGATGGTTTCCGCATTACAAAGCGAAATGGATAAAGTTTTAGCACTTGATTTAGGTGCTGATGATTACATGACTAAACCATTTGGTATTTTAGAACTTACATCACGTATACAAGCAAAATTAAGAAAAATACACGACGATCGTAAATTTCAAATTGATAATGTTGTTTTAGATGATAAAAAGCATACAGTCTCTATTAATAATCAGGATGTATATTTTACGCAAAAAGAATATGATATTCTTAAATTATTAATGAAACATGAAAACGAAGTCGTTACAAAAGAACATATTTTTAAAAGTGTTTGGGACACTGATTTTATTGGAGAAACACGCACGCTAGATATGCACATTAAATCCTTACGTAAAAAATTAAAAGAATGCGATGCTGAGATAGGAATTAAAACTGTCAGAAGTGTTGGTTACCATATTCAATGAGAAAAGCTATAGTAAGAAACAATATGATACTTTTATTAAGTTCGCTCATGTTGTTTTTTGTAATTGCTTTTTTTTCTTTATACATTTTTGAGAAAAGAAATGAAGAAGTATTCATGTCGTATTTACTTGAAGAAACTTCACTTAAATATGAAAATTTTAATGGTTCTCCTATTTTATTTGTTAATACATATATTGATAGTGAAACAAGAATTACGATTTTAGATGAAAATGGTTATGTCTTAGCCGATTCAAAAGATGCTCAAATAGGGCAAGATAAAAGTCAAAGACCAGAAATATTAAATTTAGGCGAAGTATACTCACGTACATCAGATACAGTTAATGTCAATTTATTATATATTGCAAAACAAATGGAAGATGGACAATATTTAAGAATTTCTGTGCCAGTTGAAACGCAGACGCATGTATTTACTAACATCGTTATAATTATAGGTTTGACTGGAATTATTGTTGCTATAGGGTATTACTTTGGTATTAACAAAGTCAATAAAAATCTTATAAAACCTTTTGAAAAAATCAAAAAGGGAATGTCAGATTTAAACAAGGGACAATACCAAGTGATGAGTTTAACTGATAAATATGATGATATTAATGAAATGTTATACGAAATGAATCTTATAAATTTATCAACATCAAAACATTTAAAACAAGTTGAATCATATCAAACGCAATTAAACATAATATTAGACCAGCTCCAACAAGCTGTATTATTATTAGATCAAAATGAGAACCTCACTTATTTTAATAACGATGCAAAAGCATTATTCGATTTATCTGAAGATGATCTTGATCAAAAAATATATAAAATGATTAGAGATGTCGATTTAAAAGAAGCAATCCATAAAACGAATACAAATGGTGAGATGTTAATCTTTGATATGCAAATCAAAGATAAACTTTATGAAACAAAAACACTTAAACTACAAGAGTCTACGACTTTATCTAAACAACCTACAGTTTTAGTGATCTTAAAAGATGTTTCAAAAGAACGACAATTATCTCAAGTGAAGCGTGATTTTTTCTCATATGCTTCACATGAACTTAAGTCACCAATCACAGCGATTAGTGGAAATGCAGAGTTAATATACCACGGCATGATAAAAGATGAAGCAGAGTTAAAAGAAGCTGCTGATCTTATTCATCATCAAGCACTTAACATGTCATTATTAGTTGAAGATATGTTGACACTATCTAGATTAGAACAAGTTAAAACTAAAAAATACAAAAAACAAAATTTAAATGACATTTTAAATTCTACTTTTAAAAATTTAAAACCAATGATCACAAAGAAAAAAATGGAAATCATCATGGACACTAATGAAGTTATGATGGTTTGCGATCCAGTAGATATTCAAAAACTATTCAAAAATTTAATTGAGAATGCAATTAAATACAGTGAACCTGAAAAGAAAATAATCATCATGTTACACGCACATGATAACAATATTATATTTAGTGTGAAAGATGAGGGGTATGGCATTAGTATAGAGCACCAGCAACGTGTTTTCGAACGCTTCTATCGTATTGATAAAGGACGTATAGATGGGGGTACTGGACTTGGTCTAGCTATCGTGAAACATATCACCATAAAATATGATGGAAATATTAAATTAACATCTGCTATTGGACTGGGTACAACCATTGAAATTTCTATGAAAGATTTTCGGAAATAATTATTTACAAAAAAGTTCTTGCATATTGAAAAAAAATTACCTATAATAAGAACACAGCAATAGTAAATCAGCGCGGTGGAGATTTAAAGGGGATTTTAGAATATGTATAAATAGGGACTTTTATGTTCTTTTTTAAGCAACTAAAAATACTCTTTAAAGCATACTTGTATGCTTTATTTTTTATTATAGAGAGGATGAATTTGATGATTATTGTCTTTGATAGTTTAACAGGACAGGCTAAAAAATTCGCTAAAAAATTAAATCTATCATCTTATGATATTTCTCAATACAGGCCAACTGCAGAGGATGAGATTTTGTTGGTCACCAGGACATTTAACTTTGGTGAAATTCCTGAACCAACTAAAAATTTTTTAGATTCACATGCAAATCGCGTCAAAGGGGTTTGTGTATCGGGTAATCGTAATTGGGGTCAAAATTATGGTGCAGCTGGGGATAAGATTGCACAGATTTATGATATTCCACTTATTATAAAGTTTGAAGCATCAGGATTTGATCGTGATGTGAGTGTTGTAAAGAACTGGATTAAAAATCAAATAAATATTAAAGGGGAACAAAATTATGTCAATGTTTAAAACTACAGAAGAATTAATTGGAAAATTTATTGGAAATGATGATGACAAAAGAGCAGATTATTTAAAAAGAGAAAACTCTAACTTTGTTTATTCATTGCCACTACTAAGAAAAAACATATCAAACAAAGCTGAAGAAGAATATTTAATGAAACATATTTTTCCACGTAAGCTTGTTGATTTATATCAAGATGGTGTTGTTTATATTCATGACAAACAATTAAGTTCATATTGTCAATCAGTAAGTTGTAAAGATATTGCAACTAAAGGTATTCCATCAATTGCAAAAAATATGTTAGAATCTGATGCTGCATCTTCATTACCAACACTTATTCGTCACTTTAGTAATATTGTTACACTGATGAGTCAACAAGTATCTGGTGCTGTGATGTTATCTCAAATGACTACTATTTTAGCATCTTATTTATATCAAGAAGAATTAGATCGTCAATTTTATACTGAACATACATTGACTAAAATGATGTATCAACTTATATATGAATTAAACTTACCACTTAGATCAGGTTCAGAATCAGCTTTTTCAAACTGTACATTAGAGTTTGGAAAACCTTCTGAAGAAATAAAAGATGAGTATGTTATTATTGGTGGCGAAGGTATGAACTACCAATATAAAGATATTCCAGGTGAATATTTTGATAGAATAAATTTAGCTTTTATTAATGCTATGGCGAAAGGTACTAAAAAGGGAATTCCATTAACTTTCCCATTAATCACAGTTCAAATTGATGATCATTTTAATTATGATAATGAAATATTTCATCATCTTTTAACAAAGATGTATCAATGGGGCGGTGTTTATTTTGAAAACTTCAGAACAAGACCTTTTACTGATCATTATTACACAGAATTAAATCCACGCATTAAGCCAAAAGATCCAAGTGTTTCAAGAAGTTTATGTTGCCGTTTAAATATTGATTTATCAGTTTTATCACAAGCTGGTGGTGGAATCTTTGGATCATCAGTTGGTAATGTTGGTGCTATTCAAGTTCTAAATTTAAATATGAACCGTATGTTAATTGAATTTGGACATGATCATAATTTATTAAAAATGAAAATGAGAGAATATCTAGAAGTGATGGAAGAAGGACACATGGCAAAACGTGCATGGGTCGAAAACCATAAAGAATTATATCCTACATTCTTTGCATTTAATAATGATTTAAGAAATTACTTTAATGTCTTTGCTGTTACAGGTATGCATGAAGGTTTAATTAATGTTGGTTATAAAGATGGCATGGATGATAGTGAAGGTAAATTATTCGCACATGAACTTATGCAATATATGAGTGATATTATTAATGAGTTTATTGTCAGAGATCATGTTGCATGTGGTATTGAATATGCTCCTGCAGAAAATGCTGGTATTAAACTTGCAAGATCTGATGTAAAATTTGCTAAAAAACATGGCAAAGAAATTTTTGTACAAGGTCATGATGACGATGTATTTTTAACATCTGGATGTATGTTGCCATTTAGTGAAGATGATTTCACAAGACAAATAGAAAATGCTGCAGAATTCCAAGGATATGCAACTTCTGGTTCTATTCTTCACCATTTTATTGAAGATAAAATTGAATCTGAAGTATTATCAAATTATTTACAAAACATATTTAAAAAACCAATTAATTATATTACGCTCACACCAACGATTACAGCGTGTCAAGCATGTGGACAACGTATTGTTGCAAAAGATGCGA